>JAITGO010000006.1 GCA_031280615.1 Desulfobulbus sp.
TTGCGTAGGGGTGCATTGACGGTCGATCAGGCTAACCGCTTCTCTCGCTTGCGATGGGGCGAGGTGGGCATAACGCATGGTCACATTAATATTGCTATGGCCGAGCAATTGGCTCACCAGGGCGATAGGAAATCCTGCCTGGACCAGCCAGCTTGCAAATGTGTGTCGTAAGGTGTGAAATACTACTTTTTGGCGGGAATCTGTGATGCCATCGTTTAATCCTGATTCCTGAACAGCTTTCCGGAAAATTTTTGGTGCCTTGTCCTGAAATAAATTGTCATCCCCATGGAGGCGATCTGATTTTTTTTAATGCTATCTTGAAAGCAATATTGTTGAGCGGAACGGAACGGTTTTTATTAGATTTCGTATCCATTACAGTGGCAATTCTTCCACTGAAATTGATGTCGTTCAATTTTAAATTGAATATTTCGCTCCTCCTTAAACCGGTGCTTACTGCAAATAAAGTTATATCGTACCAATTTTTTGTTATTTCATCGGAAAGGATGTCGATGAGAATATTTATTTCTTTCCTATCAAGAAAACGTAGTCTTCTGTTGTCGAATTTTGGCATGACTCCTTTGAAGCTTGGCAAACTTTTATCGTATTTCATCCATTCTGAAGACTTGATCAATACCCTGCGCAAAAGAGATAAGCAGTGATAAACTGTTTGAGGGCTTAGATTTTGTTGCTCCAAGTCTCTCCACAACATTAACAAGTCTAAATTTGTTAAACTCATGACGAGTCGTTTGCCCAAGGTTGGGGCAATATAATTTTTCCATCGTCCTTGCTCGGTTATTTGGCTTCTTCTTTTCGACGAGGATAAAATTGCTCTCTGATACAATGCCCAAACATCAGTTAACTCTAGTTCTTTTTTCATAGGCCACTCCTACATGATGGTACGTGCATATTTTTGTATTGAGTAAATACACAAATTATGCTACATATCCTACCATGCTTCAGAATGAAGCGTGGTATTTAGGATAGGCCATCGGCCTCTCACGCCGGTAACAGGGGTTCGAGTCCCCTTGGGGTCACCACATTCAAATTATTAGATATTTTCTGATAATTAGTCGCATGAAGCTCTCTCGGAGCGTCTACGTTCCAAGAGAGCTTTTTTTCTGGCTATTTTTTGTTCAATCGTCGATTTGTTCGAGAGTTCGCGAATTCCAGTCGAGTACGGCTGTGCATTTTTTCATTTTTTGCGCCAATGCGCCGAATTCGTTGCCAATGACCTCTGCGGCGAAGCGGGAAAGAAAGCGCGATTTCAATTCCGCCCGCGCCCGGTCGACGCCGATCTCGTCATAGGGAACCGAGGCCAGAAGCAAGAATCCGTCATCCGGGATGCGGCCTGCCCGCATGTTATTTTCGATTATTGCAGCAGCTTTCCGCAAAGGATCGGCCAAATCCGGACTGTAGGGGCCAATGATCAGGGCCAGGTTGGTATGGAGGAAGTCGAAACCGCGGCCAAGGCAGATCATCCACTCGCGGTGTTCGATATCAAGGGTCCGCTCGTGTCGCCGAGCCTGCTCGCGCACCTGGGCGATGTGCTCAATATTGCCGTGCAACAGCGGCAGAAGATCGACGCGCATCTGGGCAGGCATGTCCGGCAGAAGCGATTCCAGCCGATTGGGCAGGGTCGCTCCGTCGGCGGCGGAAAGGGAGGCCAGATCGAGTACGCATTTGTCCGTCCCGTGGATCATCAAAGCATCCTCATCGGTCTCAAAGCCGCAGACCAGCGGGTAAACCGTACCGTGATTGTGGCCGAAGATGTGTTCCACCTGACGACGAATTTCAAGGGTATGGGCAAAGGCCGCTTCGGTATCGTGGTTGAAGCCAGCGCAACCACGCTTGGGATTGCCCTTGGACCAGTGATAAGTGATAAGGATCAGCACGCGCCTGCCCGAACCGGTCATACGCATGACATGGTGGGCTAGCACTTCGCCGAGGTGGGGCCAGCCGAGGTTGAACATGCCGCCCAAGTTGCGGAATGGCATCAGAATGCCGGTGGGGGTGTTGGTTGCCACGGGGATGTTGATGCGGCCATCCATGCACTTCAACACTGCAATCGCGGTGGGGTGCTCGGCAAGATAGCGTTGGCGCGCCAGCCATGCCTCGGGGTTGCTGAAATTCTCGCCATGTTGCCTGGCGAGTTCAAAAATCCATTCGATACGCTCGGCAATCGGCCTGTTCAGAATCTGGTACACGATACGCTCTCCTTCACTGGCGATGCCGCCAACCAACTGAAATTATGTGCGATCTGCTACGATTGCAGCGTGGTTTTCTTCCTGTGTATTCTCATCTTTTTTGAGGATCGTGGCAATATGTAAAGCAAAAAGGAAGGCTCATCGTTGTTTTATGTAAACATTGGCCAATTCATGAAAATTCCATTTCGAGAAATTGCGCCCATAGCCTCAAGGCGGGGCATAGCCTGAAAATGGACTGTGTATAAAACCCGACTGTCTATTCCGGCAAGATCAGCCGAGCCAAGGCTCCGCCCTCGGGAAGATTTTCGAGGCTTACCCGTCCGCCATGCATAATCGCCACCTGACGGACAAAGTTCAGCCCCAGTCCCGTACTTTTCTGGCCGGTTGAGGTCCGCGGCAAAGAAAAAAATTTGTCGAAGATTTTTTCGCTGGCGTATGGGGGGATACCCGGCCCTTGATCGGCAACTTCCAAAACGATTTCCGTGCCTTTCCAATGGGCCTGCCGCACGGTTTGCCGAAAGGCCCTGAGGGTGATACATCCGCCCGGCGGGCTGAAATCGAGGGCGTTTTGCACCAGGTTGACCGTGGCTTGATGCATGAGAAAGCCATCGCCGGAAACAGTAAGCCCCTCGCCGGGGTCCACGGCAACGGAGTAATCCCCGGCCGTCAAAAGTGGCTCGAAGCTCTCGCAGACCGTGTGGATCAAGGCGCTTATCGAAACCGGCTCGCGATTTTCCAGACAGAACCGGTTTTCCAGAGCCGCCAGTTCCAGCATCCGGTCCACAATGGCCTGAATCCGGCGCGATTGGCCGTCGATATTGGCAATGAAGCGCGCCCGCCGCTCCGGGGGCATGGCCTTGCCGGCGCTCTCGTCGGCCAGCAATTCCGCTGCGCCGCGGATGGCCGACAGCGGACTTTTCAGTTCGTGGGTCAGGTGCTGGACATACTGCTCGACATAGCGCCGTCCTTCCAGGGCACGTTGCATTTCGGCCAGAGCACGGCCCATTTCGCCGATTTCGTTGTCGGCCAGCCGGGGGAAGGCTGGCGATAAACCGTCGCGGATGCCTCGTGCATATCCGGTGAGGGTCTTGATGGGCCGGGTGATCCAGGTGGTGGCGGCCAGGCTGAAGAGGCCGGCGATGATGAAGGCGATCAGGCCGCTTTCGGCAATCTCCAGTTTGGCGCCGCTGACAAAATAGCGGATATTGGTGGTTGGTTTCACCACGGTCAAAACGCCCCAGATGGCGCCATCGACGACAATCGGCGCCGCTACGTGCAGCCGCGAAGTCGTCTCGTCGGCCCGATCAATCCGGGTGGTGCGCGCCCCATATCGGCCGGCAAGGGTCAGAGCGACATCCCGCCAAGCGCTGAAATCCTTGCCGATATTTTCAGGATTTTCCGAGTCGAACAGCACGATGCCCTTGTTATCGGTGATTGTGAGGTGGGAATCCACCCGCTCCTTGTCCAGGTCATAGATGCGGGCGGCCAGCTCCCGGTTGTGGACGCGGGCGAAAAGCGCCTGCCAGTTCTGTGGGGAAAATTGGTGGCGCGCTATTTCCGCCTCGATCAACGAGGCGAGGATATTGGCCTGATCGGTCAGGCTGTCTTCCACGCCTTCGCGGTAATGGGTGGCAACGGTGTCGGCAAGACGGTACAGGGGATAGAGCAGACAAGCGCAGGAAACGGCCAAACAAGCAATAAAGATCCGGCCGCCGATACTCATGGCCGCTCGTGCAGCGCGTAGCCGACGCCGCGGTGGGTGACGATGGCCTCGTCGTCCGGGGCAATGGCCTTCAGTTTGGCACGGATATTTTTGATGTGGGCATCCACGGTGCGTTCCATGCTGGCGTCCGGTTCTTCCCAGGCCAGGCGCATCAGGTGTTCCCTGGTGAAGACCCGGCCCGGGCTGTGCAACAAAACGCCCAAGAGGTTGTATTCGTAACGGGAAAGCTCCAAACCGACGCCATGGTAGAAAATCTGGCGCCGGTCGGCGTCCACCCGCCAAATCGCCGGAACTGAGGCGGAAACGGGCGGCAGCTCTTTTTCGCGTTGACCGGTGCGGCGGAGAATCGCTTTGACTCGCGCCGCCAGTTCCCGTGGGCTGAAGGGTTTGACCACATAGTCGTCGCCGCCCAGCTCCAGACCCAAAACCCGGTCGATTTCGCTGGAACGGGCGGTGAGAAAGATGACCGGGACATCGAAACGCGGGCGGATGAGTTTGATCAACTCCAGGCCGCTGATATCCGGCAGGCCGATATCCAGGACGATCAGGCTGATGTCCTCCCGTTCCAGTAGCATTGGCACCTCGCTGCCCGTGGAACGGACGATCGTGGCAAAGCCCTCATCTTCCAGGACGTACTGCATGGCGTCCACAATCGCCGGTTCGTCTTCGATAATGAGAATACTGGCTTTCATGAAAGGCGATCCCGAAGAATTTTCATGGGTTGGGTGTGTGCAATCGCACTGCATCAAATTGCGGTCAAAAGCTATTCAACTGTTCGGTATCAAGGATAAAAAAATACAAATCGATCGCGGGGAAGTGCAGAATATGACTGAGGACGAATATACACTCGTTCTCGAACCAGCGCGACATATCCGTTCGTTGCCGGATTTACCTGCACCTCTTCCACACTTTTGCCGCCAGTGCCACGCCCGCAACCAGCGCCAACACGGTCAAACCATGTTCGATAAAGCGTCCGTGTCGATCCGCCGCGCCGTTCACCAGAGGGATGGCCAAGGTAAAGAGCAGATAGAGGCCGGCGGCGAGCCAACCATGACCCGGACGAGAGGAAGGGCGGACCTCCGTCGTCAGCTGACGGCATCGTTGCAATAAGGTCGACAGCAGCATCGCGAACAGGCAGAGGCACAGGTAATAAACCACCACGCCTTCCAATCGGTGCAGGCGTTCCGGGCTGAACACGCTAAAGGCGATCTGCTCTCGATACAGGAAAATGGCGAGCAGAATTCGGCAGGTGTTGACAACCAGGCCGACACCGTAGGCGCTGGCGGCAATCCCCAGAATCCACCAGCCCAGCCTCGCCGGCGGCGGGTAACGGACTGCCAGGCACCAGCCGATGGCGAGCAAAACCAGAAAAAAATTGAGGCCGGAGCAGGCCGGGGCAATGAGGATTTCCTCGGCAGCGTTATAGTAGCCCAGACCCTCCATCCACGTGAAGTTCAGGCCCGAGCAAAGCGCTACCAGCCCGCTGGCCGGTCGCAGGAGCCAATTGAGGCTGGCGGCGCTGGCATCGGCGAAACACCATTTAACCAAGACAACCCCGGCGATAATCGCGGCCATGGCTAGGGCGCCGGCAAAGGACGCAGCGGGCTGGTTTTCCATGATCGAACGCTCCCGTGAGTCGATTGTCAGGACAGGCAAGACGCCCCATTTTTCCGTATCAGGCGCCAGACCGTCACCAGGGCGGCAAGCGTCAGCAACCAGAACTCCGGCTCCGGTACCCTGCGGCCCGGCACTGCCAACTCGGAGACGCCTTTCGGCAGGGACAGCGGCTGTTTCACCTCTTTGCCCGCGCCACCCGCGTTGCGGACAACTTCGTCGACGGCGACAAAGGAGGTGTGGGCGGTCAACAGGTTGTAAGCGAGACCCAGATTGACGATGGCGGCTTTTTGCTCCACGCTTTCGCCCTGGCCGTAATCGGAGAGCCGCGCCAGCCGGTTCCTGGCCCACAGGGTGCGCAAGCCGGCATTTTTCTCATCGGCCTGCACCTCGCCCGGCGCAAAACTCTGGCTGTAGGCACCCTCGCCATTCACCCCGGAAATGACAATCTTGCCGTCGCGCGGGCCGCGCCACTTGCCGAAAACCAGCAATGGACGCTGGGAAAAAAGATCGGGAATGTGCGTCGGTTCGACATCGTAGGCGTCGAATCCCTCATAGGCGACCTTGATGTCCGTGAGCACCGGCGCGGAGATATACTCGCAAAAACGCTTCGTCATTGCGGGTGCCTCGCCGGGATCGGTGAGAATAAAAGGTTCGCCGCTCCCGGCCATTGCCAGCCCCTCGATCAGGTGGCGGTTGACGGCAGAACCGATGCCGAAGGCGAACAGGTTGCTGTGGCCGAGATTTTCCCGGATCAAGGAAAACGCTTCCTTTTCCGCCGAAACATACCCGTCGGTGATCACCAGAACGCTGCGGGAAACTCCTTCATCGGCAGGCATGGCCATGGCGGTGCGTAAGGCCGGCAACAACTCGGTGCCGCCACCGCCTTTGAAATTGTTCAGCATGGCCAGCGCTGCCTGGACATTATCCGTTGTCGCCGCCACCGGCGCCGGCGCCATCACCTGATTGCCGCCAGCGAAAAAGACCATGTTGAAACGGTCTTCCGGACGTAAGGAGTTGATCAAGCCGGTGAGCAGGGTTTTCGCGGTATCCAGCGGAAATCCGACCATCGACCCAGAAACATCGACCACGAATATATATTCTCTCGGCGGAATCTGGTTCACTGCGGGCCGCCTCGGCGGTTGCGCCATCAACAGAAAGAAATTTTCGTCTCTGCCGGCAAACAGCATCAAGCCGGTGGCAATGGCATCGCCATCCAACCGGTAACGCAGGATAAAATCGCGGTCGCCGCCGAAATCCTGGCCGGACAAATTGATGTTGGCGGTGTCCGGAGACTCGTAATCGACCTGGACCGCATGGGACGGGCAGGAAATATCCTTGACCGGCATTCCGGCGGCCAGCCGAGTGTGGATGGCAAAGCCGGTTTTAGCGGCGCTGTCTTTTTTTAGGTAGGGATTTTTCACCCACTGGCTTTTTGCCGGATCTTCATGGGCACCGCTGTAACGCGGGCCAACCACCGTTGGATAGACGAATTCGTAGACTCCGTTTTCGGGCAGCAGCAGTTCGGTGTAGACCAGTTCGACGTCGATGACGTCGCCGGGCAGGATATTGGCCACCGCCATGCTAAAGACATTGGGTCGCTCTTGGCTTAACAGCGCGGCGCTTTTTCCCTCCTGTTTGGCCTGTTCGTATACCGCCTGGGCGGCCTGCCGTTCCTTGATCTGCGCCCGGATCACCCGCTCGCCAACGGTCATGGTCAGGCCATGGACAGCGGCGCGGGTCGAGCCGGGAAAAATGTAGCGGGCGTGGATGGGCTGGCCGCCGCGATTGGCATATTTCTGTCGCACCGTCACCTGGGCGATGACCCCGCTGATGTTCACTTCGGTCCGGGTATCGAGAAGCGGAAAATTTTCCCCGTTCTCTTCGGCGCCGTTCTCCGATTCGACGAAGAAATGGGGAGACAGCGAGGTGTCCGTTTCCGTGGACCATGCCGGAATCGGTACACACCAAAAGACCAAGGGCAACAACAGGGCGAAAACGCAGGGGACGAAACGAGTTTTGGGCATGGCGACCTCCATGATTTGGGGTGAAAGAAAAACCGCAATATTTCTGGAGAGTCGTTGTAACCCGGTGTTGTGAAACAACGATGAAGCGACAATGAAAAAGTGGTGGTGCAACCTAATCCACGAAGTTTCGGTGAAAATTGTCCGCTGTTAAGCAAAAGTGATGATATGAATAAATTAAATTTATTTTTTAAGGTTGATTTTCGTATCCCGGGCAGCTAATATGAAGACAATCCTTCATATGGATTGTCTCCTTGCACCCCTTTGCTGCGACCCCCTTGCGCGGCAAAGGGGGCTTTTTTTTGCGTTCACGACCGCCAGCACGATGTGGCGCGACTGTTTAATGGCCGAACAAACAAAAAAAGCCCCGCAACCGCGACAGATCGTGGCGGTGCGGGGCTTGGGCAAAAAAGGCCGCTGTTGCGATGCCGGTCAGGCGCTCAAGGAGAACCCCACCAAGGCTTCAGGCGCTATGACCCGGAACGTGAACGATTCGGTCACGAACAAGTCGATATCGCTGACCGTATGGCTGTGATAGCCGATGGCAAAATCCTGGCCCACGGTCAACTCGAGGTCGCCGCCACGAGCCGAGACCAGCAGGGCGTCACGGACGCATTCCGAATACACTACCTGGCCGCCGATCTGGCTTTCGAGCGTGGAACGCAGAGTGCCGCCGGGCGCGCTTCGCGCCAGGAATTTCCACAGCGACGCCGACACCACCAGATTGGCAGGGCCTTCGACCCCGTCCTTCAGCATCATGGTCTGGCCTTCGGCCACGGCATCGACGATCATGTCCATATCCAGTTTTACAGGCAGCGTCCTGTTTTTCACCGTGGCGTGCAATCCATCGATATTGCCCGGCTTGAAGCCGTCAAAGAGCGTTTTTTCCTCAAACAGGGCGATTTCCCGGCAGGCCGCCACCAGGGCATCCAACTGGACGTCCTTGGCGCCGCGGCCGATATTGTCCAGTTCCCAGGTCTCCAGCTTGAAATTGACCCGGGCCTCGATCAGCGGCAGCACCTGATGGATGCCGTACTTGACCCGTCCGCCTTTCTGTTCCTTCGGCACCGACAGGCGCCCCAGGGTGACACAGGAATGGCCGATGCCGTACGGGCCGTCGACATCAATGAACTTGCGGCCGGACAGATTGGCGACCAGGGTTTCCCTGGCCATAGCGTCGATTTCGCTCCATCCTTGCTGGCTGATGGGCGCCAGTTCCCTTCGCAGTATATCCATATCGATCTCCTTGGTCTCAGATAACTATTTTTTCAAACTGCCGATTCCCAGCCCCTGGCCAACGGGGGAGGGCGTTTCCCCGGCCGGCGAGACGGCGGTTTCGCCGATTCCGCCGAGAAATTCCGTTTCGACCTCTGCGGCGCCTTGCCGATAGAAGCCTTCCTCGGCCGGATCGAGCTCTTTGAGCAGGCGAAGAAATTCGCCGGCATGCACTTTTTCCTCGTTGGCAATGTCCTGCAGCACGTTCTGCGCCAGGACATTATCGGTCGATTCCGCAAGTTGCTGATAGAGCTGAATGGCTTCGTATTCAGCGGCGACCATGAAGCGGATGGCGCGCACCAGTTCTTCATGGGTTAACAGGCGATCGTGTTTCAAGCCGCTGAAGGGTTGACCGAAATCAGGCATTGCTTCCTCCTCATGGATGATGATGGATGTGGATTGTCCGCCAAGACGGGCAACAACGGCACAGCACGGGAACGGCACAGCATGACTATAAGTCTCGATCCCTAAAACGCCAAGCAAGGAGAAGGGAAAAGGGCATTCTTCGCCGGGCGGCATTGCGACGATGCGGACGGATGCCGCCGTCGAAGGCAGGCGATTGCCGCAGCTATTGCTTTATCTTGTCGTGCGACTGAGATATGGTGCAAGCCGTGTCGGATGACGAAGCCGGCTTTGCCGCCCTGCCGGGCAGGTAAACGCCATCCCTGCCCTCGAACCGTTCCTCCTGCCCATGATCGCCAAACTCCTGTTTCTGCCGTTGACCGTACTGACGACGATTGTCCTTGCAACCTTTGCCGACGCCGCGCCTGCGGAAAAAACCATGGCCTTGAACCCGGCCACGCCCCAACCCGAACGCTTTGTCGTCCGGGGCACCTCGCTCATCGATCTGCGCGCGCCGCAACGGCCCGTGTTTTTCCGGGGCATGGGCTATTCGCCCTTTCTTCCCGGCGAAACGCCGGTGCGCGGGATGCAGCCCGGCAACGACAATCGCTACCAGAGTCATCTGCGCCTGATCAAGGACATGAACGCCAACTATATCCACGTGTTCCCTCGCCTGATGCCGCCCAAGTTCTTCGAGGCCCTGGACAAGACCGACCTGGTCTACAGCCAGGACATCTGGGTGTGGGCCTATGAGGACGATTTCCTGGCGCCCGCCTTTCAGGCCAAGACCTTGAACGATATCAAGGAGGTGATCGATCATACCTACAAGGTCGGCCGCCCGGACCGGCTGGTCCTCTTTTCCATCGGCGACGAACTGCAGGCCAAGTGCATCACCTCCACCGACGCCCGCCATCCCGAGGTCCGCGACTATCGGGGCAAACACCTCACCGTTACCAACCGGACCCCCACCGAGGTGGCCCTGGCCAAATTGGTCGACGAGGCCATGGACTACGAACTCACGCGCTACGGCCGGCGCCATCTCTATTGCCACACAAGCTGGACCCATGTCGGCCCGATCAGCGACCGGCCGGACATCGAGGTCAGCCAGGAAAGCGTGCTGGTGCCGGACATGGGCGATCTGATCTGCCTCAATATCTATACCTATGCCAACGGGGTGCGGACCTCGCCGCCGGGTTCGGTCACCGGCACGAGTTATCAGGGCTATCTCGAGCAATTGGCAGCCGAAATGAAGCAGCCGATCCTGGTGACCCAGGTTGGGCTGTCGACCTCGCCGATTGCGCCCAAACCGTGGATTCCCGGATTCGGCGGCCACAAAATCGAGGAGGTGCCGGCCACCTACAGGTCGGTTTGGAAGGATATCCGCACTGCCAAGGGCCGGGAGAAATACAGCGGCCTGGTTTTTTTCGAACTGCAGGACGAATGGTGGAAGAGTGCCAAGGGACCGGAGGAGGCGCTGCGCCAGGATCCGGACGACCCCGAGCAATGGTTTGGGGTGTACAGTGTGGACAAAAAACATAACTTGACGCCCAAGGGCCCCATCCCGGCAACGGTGGGGACCCTGTTTGCCGAGCCGTGATTCACGGCAAGGCGAAGGGGCAGGGGAGGGCGAGAACGCCACGACCGGGTCCGCTGCTTGCGGCTGAAGGAGGCGGCAATTGAGAAAACAGTGCCGCCGGCCTGCCAGGAGAAGGCTCCTGGCAGGCTTTTTTGTTTTTGGTGATCTGCTTACTTGAAGAATTCGACCACGTACTTGCTGGCCGTGCCAAACATGATGACCACCAGCATCCATTTGATCGCCTTGGCCGGCACGAATTTCTGGCAGCGGGCGCCCAGGTACATCCCGGCCATGCCGCCCAGGCCGAAGAGAACGCCCAACAGCCAGTCCGGAGCCACCGACATCTGCGGATAGAGCGGGGAGATGGCGGTATAGAAGGCCACCCCGGCCACCGAGGTGACAAAGGTGCCCATCAGGGCCGCCCCGGCCACGGTATAGACCGGCAGACCGAAAAATGTGACCAGGAAGGGCGCGATGATCGCGCCGCCGCCGATCCCATAGATCCCGCCGATGATTCCGACGACGAAACACAGGATCATGATCCCCATTACCGAGACATCGTATTGCGTGCCCTGGAAGGTATAGCCGATCCGCTTGAAATCGCGTTGGGTAACCGTGACCGTGGCATCCACCGGACCGCTTTTGGCGGCACTTTTGGTGGCGGCCTGGCGTTTGAGCAGATCCTTGACCATTTTGCCGGCAATGTAAAAGATGACCGCCGCGGCAAACAGCTTGAAGTTGCGGGGGTCGCGCAGGCCGGTCACCCGGACGAAGGCGCCGATCAGCACTCCAGGCAAGGTACCCAGGACCACCGCCCAGGTCAGCGGCCAGACCATCCGACCTTCCTTGCAGTAGCGGTACACCCCGGAGGGAATGGCAACGATGTTGTACAACTGGTTGGTCGAACTGACCGAGGGATGAGTGTAGCCGAGCACCGACATTTGGAACGGCAGGAGGAGGAAGGCTCCGGAAATACCGCCCATGGAGGTGAAAAAGGAGATGACAAAGGCCACCAGCGGCGGAATCCAAGGATCGACGGTAACACCGGAAATAGGAAAGAGCATGGCGGTTCTCCCTTGACCTGACCGGTCATTTATAGACACGATGAAATATATTTTCGTGTCAGTATAGAAAGCGGGCCGCACCCTGTCAAGCGGGAAGAATGGACAGTGCAGGCCAGAGCGATTGGCCAGAAAATGGGATTGAGTGTTGTGTCGATCTATCCAGACTGGTGCTTCCGCCTATTTTTGTTGCACTCCGCCCCGTTCCGGATTCGATTTTGCCGAAGCCGCGAAGGGGTTAAATCGGTCGGCAAGAGATAGTGGCCTCTTTCGCAAGGCGATGCGGCTGAAAAAGGAGACAGGGTTGAGAAAAATGCGCCGGTGTCTCCTGGTCTCGCGGTTCGCTCGTGATTGCAACTTGACTTTTGCTCGTTTATCAGTTTATTTGAATCGTTCATTGTCGGCGGAAGATCCCGGGCACGGGCCGCGTATGCCGGTGCCCTCGGGCTCTTTCTCCTGCGCTTGCAATTTCTTTCCCACAAGGCGGGCAACATGGCATTTTGGCGAGTCCCCCTCGACGCCCAGGAGATCCAGGTCACCCGGGGCGACGTCCACATCATCGACGACCGGTGCAAGGGCTGCGGCTATTGCATCGAATTCTGCCCCAAGGATATCCTGCAATTCTCCGACCGCTTCAATCGCAAGGGCTATCATCCCCCGGTGGTCACCCGGCCCGACGAATGCGTCAACTGTCATTACTGCGAAATCATCTGTCCGGAATTCGCCATCTACTCGGTGGAAGTTCAAGCCGCCGCTTCACTGAGATAATTCTTCGTATCCCCAAGAGCCGCGTTATGAAATCCGCTGTTTTGACCGGTGAGCATTACATCACCGGCGACGTTGCCTGCGCCGAGGGCGCCATTGCCGCAGGGTGCACCTTTTTCGGCGCCTACCCGATCACGCCGGCCACCGAGATCGCCGAGCACATGGCCGAACGGCTGCCCGATGTCGGCGGCACCTTCATCCAGATGGAAGACGAGATCGCGGCCATCGCCTCGATCATCGGCGCAGCCTGGACCGGGGCCAAGACCATGACCGCCACCTCGGGTCCGGGTTTCAGCCTGATGATGGAAAACCTCGGCTTGGCGGTCTGCACCGAGACCCCGTGCGTCATTGTCAACGTGCAGCGGACCGGGCCTTCCACCGGCCTGCCCACTATGACCGGCCAGGCCGACATGATGCAGGCCCGTTGGGGATCGCACGGCGACTACGAATTGATCGCCCTGGCGCCCTCCTCGCCGCAGGATTGTTTCTACCAGACCATTCGCGCTTTCAACCTGAGTGAAAAGTACCGGGTGCCGGTGCTGATCATGGCCGACGAGATTGTCGGCCATATGAGCGAGAAGGTGGTTATTCCCGACGCCGGCAAGATCAAGCTGGCCAACCGGCTCAAACCCACCGGCCGCAAGGACCGGTTCAGGCTCTACGAACCAGGCCCCAACGGGGTGGCGCCCATGCCGGCCATCGGTGACGGCTACAACATCCATGTCACCGGCCTCACCCACGACGAGCGCGGCTATCCCGCCATGACCGTCGAGGCCCAGGAGCAGATGCTTGGCCGGATCAAGAACAAGATCCGCGACAACCTCGCCGACATCGTCGAGACCGAATCCTACCGTATGGACGATGCCGACATCGTGATCGTCTCCTACGGCATCTCGGTGCGCACCGGCCTGGCCGCGGTCGACCAGGCGCGAGCCATGGGCTACAAGGCCGGCCTGTTGCGGCTGGTCACGGTCTGGCCGTTTCCGGAGGCCCTGATCCGGGAAATCGCCGACCGCGTTCAGGGCTTTGTCACCGTGGAAATCAACCTCGGCCAGGTGCACTACGAGGTCGAGCGTTGTGCCGGCGGCCGGGCCGCAGCCCATCTCGTCGGCCATGCCGGCGGTAAGATCATCCATCCGGACAAGGTCCTGGAATGCATCCAGAAGGAGTTTGAACGCCCATGACCGCCAATCCGAAAAAACTGGCCAAACAGCCCGAACACCCGCTGGACGACCTGATCCGCACCGATCGCATCCCCCATATCTGGTGTCCGGGCTGCGGTATCGGCACCGCCTTTTCATCCTGCCTGAGCGCCATCAAGGCCACTGGCTTGCCGTACAACCGCTTCACCATGGTGTCCGGCATCGGCTGTTCGGCCCGCGGCGCCGGCTACATCAAGCTCGACTCCTTCCACACCACCCACGGGCGGGCCATTCCCTTTGCCAGCGGCATCAAGATGGCGCGGCCCGATCTGAAGGTGATCGTCTTTTCCGGCGACGGCGACCTGTTCGCCATCGGCGGCAACCATTTCATCCATGCGGCCCGGCGCAACATGGATTTGGTGGTGATCTGCGTCAACAACCTGACCTACGGCATGACCGGCGGCCAGGTGGCGGCGACCACGCCCAACATGGCCAAATCCACCACCACTCCCCTGGGCAATCCGGACGCGCCCTTCAACCTGCCGCTCTTGGCCTACGCCTCCGGCGCCTCGTACGTGGCCCGTTGGACCATCCTCCACACCCGCGACCTGACCACCGCCATCAACGAGGCCATCATGCGCAAGGGATTTTCGTTCATCGAGGTCCTGTCGCCGTGCCCGGTCAACTACGGCCGCCGCAACAAGGAAAAGCCGATCGACACCCTCAAGCTCTACCAGGACCGGACCATCATCAAGAACGGGGCCGATCCGGTCAAGGCGGACATCGATTTCGGCAAGGGCGTGGTCATCGGCAAGTTTGTCGACGTCGACCGCTCGACCTGCGACGACCGCTACAGCGAAATCACCCGCCCCTGCAGCGACGATTGATCGTTTTCCCTTCACCCGGCAGCAACGACAACATGAGCAAAAAAACGCAAACAAGCCAGACCGAGATCATCATCACCGGTTTCGGCGGCCAGGGCATCATCCTGACCGGCCGCATCCTCGGCATGTCGGCCTCGCTCGGCGACAAGAAGGAATCCACCCTGGTCCAGGCCTACGGCCCGGAATCCAGGGGCGGGGCCTGCAACGCCCAGGTGATCATCTCCGATCGTCCCATCCACTATCCCTATGTCAATACCCCCAAGATCCTGGTGGCCATGTCCCAGGCCGGCTACGACAAGTTCGCTCCGGCCCTGGCTCCGGATTCGATCCTGCTGGTCGACCAGGACCTGGTCAATCCGGAAAACGCGGCTTGCGACCACTACGCCATTCCCTCCACCCGCATGGCCGAAAATCTAGGTAACAAAATGATGGCCAACATCATCATGCTCGGTTTCTGCACCGCCATCACCCAGGCGGTGTCGAGCGAAGCGGCCCAGGCGACCATTGCCCGGTCGGTGCCCAAGGGGACCGAGGAACGCAACATCGAGGCCTTCAACAAGGGATTCGACTACGGCCTGTCCACCCTCAAGGGGCGGGAGAAACGGGCCGCCGGCCAGACAGGAGCCGTGCTGCAATGAAACGACAGAAAGAACGACTCTACCGTGTGATCGTCGCCGGCGCCACGCCGGAGGGCATCGCCGCCACCAACAAGCTGGGCGAGCTCGGCATTCCGGTCACCCTGGTCGACAGCGATCCCGATCTCGACCGCAAGCTGGCGGCCGACGAGTACCGCCTGCCCTCGGGTTTGACCTTCAGCCATGCCCATCGGCCCGGGCTGATCCGGATCGTCCGCAACAGTTCGATCCGCGCCCTGTTGCCGGCCAGGATCAGTTCGATCAAGCACACCTCCCAGGGGTTCAGCGTCCGCATCGACCAGGAGCAAACCTTCATCGATCCCGACCGCTGTTCGCTGTGCGGCAAGTGCGTTGCCGCCTGTCCGGTGGAGCATCCGGACGAGGGCCGCGCCCTGCGCTACCATGCCCGCACCAGTCTGCCGGGGCGGCCCTACATCGACAAACGCAAGCAGCCGCTTTGCCAGGAAAATTGTCCCCTGGGCGTCAATGCCCAGGGCTACATCGCCCTGGCTTCCCAGGGCAAATACGAGGAGGCCCTGGAGCTGATCCGCCGCGACAATGTCCTGCCCGGCATCTGCGGCCGCATCTGCACCCATCCCTGCGAGGATGCCTGCCGACGAGGCGGGGTGGACGATCCGGTTGCCATCCGTTCGATCAAACGGTTTCTCGCCGACTACGAAGGCGCCGAACTGAGCCGACAAGAGGCAACCGGCCCGATCGAGCGGGGCAGGGTGGAACCGGCCCGGCCCGAGAAGATCGCGGTGGTCGGTTCCGGTCCGGCCGGGATCGCCGCCGCCGCCGACCTGGCGCGCAAGGGCTACGGGGTCACGGTGTTCGAGAAAGAAAAGGAGGCGGGCGGGTTGCTGCGCTACGGCATTGGCGCCCATCGCCTGCCCCGGAGCATCCTTGACCGGGAGATCCGGCTGATCGAGCACATGGGCGTGGTCTTCGCCACCGGCCAGACCATCGACCTAGGCCGCGATCTCGACCGGCTCGGCCGCGAATACCAGGGGGTGGTCATCGGTACCGGCACCTGGCACGACCGAAGGCTCGGAGTCGAGGGCGAGGACCTGGAAGGGGTCGAGGGCTGCCTGGCCTTTCTCGCCCGGCGCCAGTGGGACAATCTGACCCGCCTGAACAAGCGGGTGGCAGTGGTCGGCGACGGCAACTCGGCCTTTGACCTGGCCCGCACCCTGGCCCGGATGGGCGCCAAGGTGAGCATTATCTCCTGGTTCGGGTCCGACCACATCCCGGCCGATCCCGACGAGGTACGCGAGGCGGTGGAGGAAGGCGTGACCATCGTCGGTTCCACTCAGGTGGTGGCCTTCCGGGGGCAAAACAACGGTTTCACCCACCTGGAATGCATGCCCACCCGGCCGGGCCAGCCGGATGCCCGCGGCATTGCCTGGCCCGAAATCGTGGCCGGCGAGCAGCCCTTTCCCCTGGCCTTTGACCTGGCTTTTGTCGCCGTCGGCCAGGTGGGCGGGTTTGACGCCGACAGCTTCGGCGGCACGATCGCGGTGACCGAGCGCGGCTTCATCGCCACCGACGACCGGACCCGGACCTCGCGGCCCGGTGTGTACGCGGCCGGCGACACGGTTTCCGGCCCCTCCTCGGTGGTCAGGGCCATGGCCTCCGGCCGCCAGGCCGCCCGCGCCATCCATTTCGACCTCACCGGCATCGAAGAGCAGGGCGCGCAAACCCGCCCTGAAATCAAAGACTTTCGCTGCATTCCCGATGATCTGCCCAAGCGCCAAAGAGAGGCCATGCCGGAGCGGCAGGCGAACCTGCGCAAGAGCGATTTCAAGGAGGTGGCGCTGGGCTTCAATGCCATCCAGCTGGCAGCAGAGGCCAGTCGCTGCCTGCAGTGCGGGGTGTGCTCCGAATGCCTGCAATGCGTGGCCGCCTGCGGCGCGCTCAAGGCCATCGACCACGGCCAGGCACGGGAGGAGATCGTCGAGCAGTGTGGCGCGGTGATAGTCGCCGACCCCAACATCGCCCCCAACATCAAGGGCGACGACATCATCCGCGCCTACGGACCCAAGGCGGCCCGGCCGGATGTGGTCGACATGATCGTGCGCGGTTTCGATGCCGCTGCCCGGGCCATGCTGCTGTTGGGCGGCGCGGCCAAAACCACCAAGGGGCACGGCCTGTCGCTTTCCATTCCCGACTCCGGCCTGTCGCCCGAGGTGCGGATCGGCGTTTTTGTCTGCCGCTGCAACGATTCGTTCGGCTGGCTGGACGGCATGGACGAGCACCTGGCGCACCTGGCCGAGACCGATGCCGGCATCGTGCACACCGAGGTACTGACCGCAGCCTGCGTGCCGGAGGGCACGCAGTCGATCATCCGGGCGGTGCGCGAGAAGGGCATCACTCGGATCGTGCTCGGCTCTTGCGTCTGCTGCCCGCTCAATTTCGTGTGCAGCGCCTGCACCGATCAGCGCAGCCGCCTGAAAAACAGCCTGTTCCACGGTACCGGCATCAGCCGTTCCATGGTCGAGACCTGCAATTTGCGGGGCGAGATCCTGCGGCTGGTCGAATCCAAGCCGGCGCTGGCCCTGGAACGGTTCAAGGGGCTGTTGGGCCGCTCGATCAAGCGGACTACGACCCTGAAGCAATTGCTGGCGGTGGACCGCAACTACAATTTCGCCGCGGCGGTGATCGGCAATTCCCAGGCCACCATCACCAGCTCACTGACCCTGGCCGACAGCAACCACGAGGTGTTCCGGTTCGGCACGGTCGAGCAGCCGCTCAAGGATCTGATCGAACACCGCAATATCCACAATTTTCCCGAATGGAACGTGATCGGGATCAGCGGCACCCTGGGCGATTTCCAGATCCTGATCGAATCCGGCAGCCACAGCCAGACGTTGCGGGCCGGCACGGTCATTCTCGGGGAAAAGGCCCGGCGCCGGATCGCCTACACCCACCAGGAGGGCCTGCCCAGTTCCACGGTCGAGCCGCTGGTGCAGCAGCGCGGAGTAGTCAACGTGCCTTTTGCTTACCCTTGCGCCACCTCGGTGCCCGGCCTTTTTCTGGCCGAGCCGCCGGGCATCAATGTCTCCAAGCTGAAAAAAGGGACGGCGGCGGCGGTGATGGTGGCCTCGGCCATGCCGCGCGGCCCGCGGCAATCAAAGGGTGTCACCGCCACCATCGACCCGGCCACCTGCCGGGGCTGCGGCCGTTGCGTCAAGATCTGCCAGTATCATGCGGTGACCCTCCAGGCCAACCAGGTCGGCGGCTGGCATGCGTATGTCGACGAGGCCCTGTGCAAGGGCTGCGGCAACTGCCTTTCGGTCTGCCCCACCGGCGCCGCCGACAGCCCCTACCGCAACCGGGCCTTTCTGGAACAGGCCCTTGAGGAATTGCTCTGCAAGGACAGCGTCCATGAATGATCACGCCACCAACAGTCCATTGAACATTCTCTTGTTTCTGTGCAACTGGGGGGCGCATGCCGCCTTCCTGACCTTGCAGGACCAGCGCCAGCCGATCCCCGACGAGATCCGAATGGTGCGGACTCCCTGCACCGGACGCATCGACCGGGCCATGATCCTCAAGGCCTTTGCCAAGGGCGCCGATGGCGTGGCTCTGGTCGGATGCGAGCCCGGCACCTGCCGCTACGGCTCGGGCACCGCCACCTCCACCCGCAATACCCAGGACGTGCGCCAGATTCTCGACCTGATGGGCCTGGGCGGCGAGAGGCTGCGTTTTGCCGGCTTTCTCCCCGAACAATCCGGGGATTTGCTCGCCTTTTTGCAGGAGTTCACCGCCGAGATCAAGGCGCTCGGTCCGGCTGGGATCGCGACCGGACCGCCCCCGCCGCCCCCGGGCATGGAGGAGCACAAACGTTCCCTGCGGCAGTTGGTCGCCACCTACGATATCCATGCCTGCCAGGATTGCGGCAAATGTTCCTCCGCCTGCCCCCTGGCCCTGATCGGCAAGCCGTTCTCGCCCAGAGCCATTGCCGCGGCGGTGATCACCGGCGGTATCCACGCCCCTGGCGTGCGGGAAAACGCCTGGTCCTGCCTGACCTGCGGTCTGTGCTACGACCGCTGTCCTTCGGCAGTCAATTTTCCGGCTTTTATCAAGGAATTACGCCATCTGTACCGCCAGACCGACCTGCCCGGGCAGGAGGTGCACGGCGGCTTCTTCCATTCGCTGATGCGCTCCATGAGTTTTGGCGCCGTCACCCCGAGGCGCTGGGGCGGGCTGCCGGAGGAGATCCGCATCGATCCGCAGAGCACTACCGTGTTTTTCGGCGGTTGTGCCCCGTATTACGACATTTTTTTCGGCAAGAACAACGACAGCCAGACCAATCGGATTCTGCTCGACAGCCTGCGCCTGCTCAATTTTTTCGATGTGGCGCCCAGGGTGCTGACCGACGAGCGCTGCTGCGGCCACGACCTACTGTGGTCCGGCGACCGGGAAAATTTCCTCAGGATCGCCCGCCTCAATGTCGAGCAATTGAACGATCTGGGGATCGAAACCGTGATCACCACCTGTCCCGAATGCTACATGACCCTGCACACCACCTATGGCGAGCAGGGCCTGGCGCCCCGATTCCGCGTGGTCCATCTCTACGATTTCCTCGAGGAGCAGATCGACAAGAACGCGGTCGGCTTCAAGCCGCTCAACCGTTCCATCACCTTCCAGGACTCCTGCCGCCTGGGGCGCTTGGAAGGACGGACCGATTTGCCACGGAAACTGCTCAAGCGGCTCAAGCCGGTCAAATTCGAGGAGATGAAGGAATCGGCCGGGGCCTCGATCTGTTGCGGCAACTGCGCCTGGACCGGCTGCGACAGCTACAGCAAGGCCCTGCAGGTCAAACGCCTGGAGCAGGCCCATGCCACCGGCAGCGACCTGTTGGTGACCGCCTGTCCCAAGTGCCAGGTGCACCTCAAGTGCGCCATGGAAGATCCGTTCCGGCGGGAGCAGTTGCAGATCGAGCTGATGGATCTGACCAGCGTCATCGCCCAGACCATTCATTGGGAAGGTTGATCCCCGGATTGGACCGGAAAATCAATATCAAATATACCGAACATCTTGAACGACATTCGCTTTATCGGAGAATGAGTATGTCCAAAAATTCCCCTGTCAAACCTGCTGAGCAGGAACCCCGCATTGGGGTGTATGTCTGCCATTGCGGGCTCAATATCGCCCAATCCGTCGACTGCGCCAAGGTGGCCGCCGAGGCGGCCGACGCCGCGGACGTGGTGGTGTCGAAGGATATCGTCTATGCCTGTTCCGAGCCGGGACAGCAGCAGATCAAGCAGGATATCCTCGATAACGACCTGAATCGGGTGGTGATCGCCTCCTGCTCGCCGCGTCTGCACGAAGCGACCTTCAAAAAAATGCTCGATTCGGTGGGGGTTAACCCCTATCTGCTCGACATGGCCAATCTGCGCGAGCAGTGCTCCTGGGTGCACATGAACGACCGCGAGGGGGCCACCGCCAAGGCGGAAACCCTGGTCGACATGGCCGTCTCCCGGGTGCGCCATCTCGAGCCTCTGCACGAGGATACCCTGCCGCTCACCCCCAAGACCCTGGTCATCGGCGGTGGGGTGGCCGGCATCCAGGCGGCGCTTGACTTGGCCGACAGCGGCTATGACGTCACCCTGGTGGAAAAAAGCCCTTCCATCGGCGGCGTCATGGCCCAGCTCGACAAGACGTTTCCCACCATGGACTGTTCGATTTGAATCTTAGGTCCTAAGATGACGGATGTCGGTCGACATCCACGGATAAAGTTGTTGTGTTTGAGCGAAGTGGTCGATGTGAAGGGATATGTCGGCAATTTCAAGGTGAAAATCATCAAGAAGGCCCGCTATGTCGACGAGACGAGCTGCACGGCCTGCGGTGACTGCGCCAAGGTCTGTCCGGTGGTGCGGCCCGATGAGTTCAACATGGGCCTGGGGTCGCGTAAGGCGATCTACAGCCCCTTTCCCCAGGCGGTGCCTTCGTCGTACCTGATCAATGCCAAGGAATGCCTGGGGCACAATCCGGCGGTCTGCTCCAAATGCGTGGAGGTCTGTGCCAAGGGGTGCATCAATTTCCACATGTCGGACGAGGAAATCATCGAGGAGGTCGGCACGATCATCGTCGCTACCGGATTGCAGCCCTACGATCCGACCGAGATGGACGAGTACGGCTACACCCGGTTCGCCAACGTGCTCACCAGCCTGGAGTTCGAGCGCCTGGTCAATGCCAGCGGCCCGACCAAAGGGGCGCTGATCCGGCCTTCGGACCGCAACCACCCGAAATCGGTGGGATTCATCCAGTGCGTGGGTTCGCGCTCGGCCACCAAGGGCGGCCATTACTGCTCCAATATCTGCTGCATGAACACCGTCAAATCGACCTTCATCATCAAGGAGCATTATCCCGATGTCGAGGTCAAGGTGTTCTATATCGATATTCGGGCCTTTGGCAAAGGGTTCGAGGACCTGTACACCCGCAGCCGTCGTATGGGCGCCCAGTACATCCGGGGTTTGCCCGGCTCGGTCGAGGAGACCGAACGCGGCAGCCTGCGGGTGGCGGTCGAAAACGGCGCTACCGGCACGCTCGAATTCCACGAACTCGACATGCTGGTCCTGGCCCAGGGTATGAAACCGGCACCGTCCACTCAGCGGTTGCAGGAAATCATGGGCTTGCAGCTGACCTCGGACGGCTTCTACCTGGAAGCCCATCCCAAGCTCCAACCGGTGGATGCCGCCACCCGCGGTATCTTTTTCGCCGGCTGCGCCGAGGGGCCCAAGGACATCAAGGAAGCGGTGACCCAAGCCTCGGCTGCGGCCATGCGCGCCATCCGCCTGATGCACAAGGGCGAGATCACCACCGAGCCGATCACCTCGACCATCATTGTCGACAAGTGCAAGGCCTGCGGCAAGTGCGCCGAAGTTTGCCCCTACAACGCGATTTCGGTGGACGTCAAGGCCAAGAAGCCGGCGGTGGTCAACTCGGCGGCCTGCGCCGGCTGCGGCACCTGCTCGGCCGAATGCCACTTCGACGCCATCAGCATGAATCATTTCACCGATACCCAGATCCTGGGCCAGGTGGATTCCATGCTCCAGACCGCGCCGGAATCGAAAATTTTGGCCTTTGCTTGCAACTGGTGTTCCTATGCCGGGGCCGATTACGCCGGCGTTTCCCGCCTGCAGTACCCAGCCAATGTCCATCTCATCCGGGTTATGTGCTCGGGCCGGGTGGACGAGAAGTTCATCTGGGAAGGGTTCCGCCAGGGCGCGCCGGTGATTCTGGTCAGCGGCTGCCACATCGGCGACTGCCACTATATCGACGCCAACCACTGGACCCAGAAACGGGTCGACCGCATCCGCAAGAAGATGGAGAAGATCGGCCTGCGGCCCGAACGGCTGCAGCTGGAGTGGATCAGCGCCGCCGAGGGGATCCGCTTTGCCGAAACCATGCAGCGGATGGAGACCTTGCGCCAAGGCGTCACTGCCGAGGAAATCGCCGAAACCCAGGGTATTCTCAGTAAACTCTGATCTTTTTTCGATCTTTTTTTCGTTCCTTTTCGCCCCGGCAAACAGACGAATTGTCCGTCTGTTTGCCGGGGCGTTTTTGTTGTATTCCCTGCCTCGGTCCGTCGGTTCATCCCTGCGAAGGGGATAGTCTCTGTTTTTTCGGCACAACAAATATTTTGCATATTTCTTTTTTGTCGTATAATTCACCATGGTTATATCATTCTGATTCCCATTGGACTTCAGCCAGGATCGTTCGCTGGCAACCGGCAGCGTTCTTTACTGCGGACATCGGTTGAGCAAACGAGATCTCCCACGGCGTTCGAGATGACAATCTGCCCAGCGTTGTCAATGCGGTTGGGGCTGTCATTGTACCGAACGCTTCTGCCTGTCTTTCGACGAAGGCATAGAGGGGAAATTTCAAGTTGTTTCGGGGCAATACCGTCCAAGATGAAATCGGCTGAACTTGAGTGGCAACCAGTTCTCTCATTGACCCGAACCCTGGAGGATGTCCGATGATTCCCTCGATCCCTCGCTTTCTTCCGCATGTTCTGCTTGCAACGGCCTGTTTCCTCGGGCTCGCCGCCGCCTCTGTTTGGGCAAGCGAAGTGACCATCGGCACCGGTGCGGCCGCTGCGGAGAACATCTTCAAAAAAATCGAATTTTCCCTGAATAGAACCTTGAACATCAAGTTGAACATCATTGACAGCGGCCCGGTCCAGGCGCTGAAGGATCTCGATGCCGACAAACTGCACTGCGCAGTCGGCGGGGTTGCCTTTGCCGATTGGATGGAAATGATGAAGAAGGATGGCTATGTCGTTGCCGATCCGTCTGTGTATCGCAGTTGGGTCATCGGCCAGGACAGGATCAAGGTGTTAACCAACCTCGATGTGCCGGTGAAGTCGCTGTCCAAGGAGCAACTGGTGGCGATTTTCAGCGGCGCGATCACCAACTGGTCGCAGGTCGGCGGGCCTGACAAGCCGATCGTGGTGGTTGTGGGCAGCCGGATTCCCGGCACGATGTCGGTGTTTCAAAAGCAGATCATGGGCAACGCCGCGTTCACCAAGGAGGCCATGGTCGGGACGACCGCCGAAGACATCAAGAGCCGGGTCATCAGGAATGCCGGCGCCATTGGACTCGGCACCATTTCCCAGGTCGATTACCTGGTCAACGGTCCGGAAATTCCGGAAATCGCCCGGCCCATCACCCTGATCACCAAGGGCGCACCCACGGAAGACGTGGAGAAAATGATCAATTATATCAACACGGCCGGCCAGCGCTTCATCGTTAAGTAAAAAACGCGGGCGCAGGGCCGGTTATAAGGTGGAGGAAATATCGGCGGGTCTTGGCAGGGCCGCAGTCTCAGCTTGAAAAAAACAGTCGGTGTGTGCTACGCTGACTCTTTCTATCGTTCAAGCCTTTTCCCGTTCCTCTTCCAGCACACGCAGCCCCATGCCAGCAACCATCATCAACGGCGCCGCCGTTGCCAAGACCATTCGCCAAGAAATCGCGGCCGAGGTGGCCGCGATCAAAGAACGGCACGGCCTGATCCCCGGCCTGGCCACCATTCTGGTCGGCGAAGACCCGGCCTCGCAATCCTATGTGGCGGCCAAGAACAAGACCGCCCACGCCCTTGGCATCCATTCCGAACAAATGACCCTGCCGGCAACGACCAGTGAGGAGGACTTGCTGCGGCTGGTCGAGCAGTGCAATCGCAACCCAGCCATCCACGGCATTTTGGTGCAGTTGCCCCTGCCTCGGCACATCGACGAGCCCAAGGTGCTGTTTGCCATCGATCCGGCCAAGGATGTGGACGGGTTTCATCCGGTCAACGCCGGCAAGATGATGCTCGGCCAGCGCTGCTTCCTGCCCTGCACCCCGAACGGCATCCTCGAGCTGCTCCAGCGCACCGGGGTCGAAACCTCGGGTGCCGAGGTGGTGGTGGTCGGACGGTCCAACATCGTGGGCAAGCCGATCGCCAACCTGATGTTGCAGAAACGGCCGGGCGGCAACGCCACCGTGACCATCTGCCACACCCGCACCCGCGACATGGCCGCGCATACCCGCCGGGCCGATATCCTGATCGTGGCTGCCGGCGTTGCCAGGATGATCAAGGCGGACCAGATCAAGCAAGGCGCGGTGGTTATCGATGTCGGGGTCAACCGAGTGGGCCAAAGCGCGACCGGTAAGGCTGTGCTGGCCGGCGATGTCGATTTCGACGACGTGCTCGACAAGGCCAGTGCCATCACTCCGGTGCCCGGCGGGGTCGGACCGATGACCATCACCATGTTGATGCAAAATACCCTGCAGGCTGCCAAGCAGGCGGCTGGGCTGATGTGAGCGCGCGACCATGAGCCCAGAGGCCAAGAAAGTCTGCAACACCTGCGGCGGCATCGGTGAAATCGGCTATTTCCAAGGCGAGAGCCGCTTTTTCATCACCCGCGAGGAATGCCCCGCCTGCTGCGGGCTAGGCTATGTTCTTGATGATGAACCGGGAATCGCCGCCCCTGGGCAACAGGCTGAAAAGGATGAGCAAAAAGACTGAAATGCAAACCGGTGACCTCTGGGATGCGCTGGGTTCGCTTGCGGACGATCAGGCCACCCAGGTCCTGGTCCACCTGTTCACCCGTTTCGAGCAGCGCCGGCAACAGAGCCCGGACGACCCGGCGGCCGAGGCCTTTTTCCGGATGCTGGCCGCAGTGGTGGAGAATGTCCAGTCCTGCAATGTCAACCGGCGCTGACCTAAAACGGCGGGCAACGAATCCGAACGACTGGGGCCTGGGCCGGCCATCGCGATCATTTTTCTATTGTTTCGGCGAGATGCGTCCGAAGAGAAGGGAGTCGGAGAACACGCGGTTTATTTTTTCGGGAGAAACGATGCGAAGCGGATGGATGATGATCCTGTTCCTGATGGCGGTCGGCTGCGCGGCCGGAGGTTGCACGCGCGGGCCGGGGGCTTTTTTTGCCGGCCAGGAGGAAATCGATTCGGTGGATCAGTGGAACGTGCTGGCCAACCACGTTGCCGACCGGGTCAGCAAGGAGCTGATACAACAGCAGCGTCTCAATTCTTCGATCTATGTGCGCCATGCCTGCGGCGCACCGGGCAAATGCGGCGGCGAGGGCACCTTTGCCTTTGACGAGGGATTCAATGACCTGCTGACCACCCAACTGGTCAATTTCGGCATTCCCACCGCGGCCTCCCCGGACCGCGCCAACTTGACCCTCGAATACAAGGTGCAGACCGTGTATCACTCGTCGGGGTTCGGCACCTGGAACTGGCCCAAACCGGGAATGTTGATCGCCTTGGCGGCCGGCATCGTGGTGCTCGAAGACGCCCCGTGGGAATTGATAACCGCCGCCACCGCCGCCGAAGTCTATCGCAACAATGGCGGCTCGGGCGGCCATTACGAGGTGATCATCACCACCTCGATTATCGACAAAAAGCGCTACCTGATGCGCTCCTCGGATATCTATTACCTCAACAACTCCAACCTCTGGCACTTCCGGCCGTCCACCCCGGCCAAGGAAATCCAGTTGACCGGCAACAGCGCCTCGCCCTCTTCCCGTCCCACCAGGAAGGCCCCGCTATGATCCGCAGCCACCGATTCGTTTGTTTGCCCGGCCTGGTGCTGGCAGCGTTTTTCGCGCTGGCGGGATGCAGCCAGTTCAACGGCACCCGCCTGGAGCCCCTGCTCGGCGGCGACGTCGATCTTGCCGCCCTGGGCGACGAGGTGGCGGCAACCCTTGCCAGCCAGCCGGTTCCGCCCCTCATGCCCAACCAGCCCGAACAGCCGATCCTGGTCACCACCTTGGTCAACAACGACAACCTCAACGACACCTCGAGTTTCGGCCGCACCTTTCAGAACAGCATTGCCGCCGGTTTTGCCAAACGGGCCTATTCGGTCAAGGAAATCAAGCTCCGCCGCGATTTGCTGGTGAAAAAGGACGAGGGCGAGTTCATGCTGACCCGCAACCTGCAGGAGATGGCCGGCACCCAACGGGCCCAGGCCGTGGTGGTCGGCACCTATGCCTTGGCCAACCGGGTGATGTACCTTTCCGTCCGCCTGGTTTCGCCGCGCAACCAGGCGATCATCGGCGCCTATGAAGACAAGATCTATCTAGACGACAACAACCTGCGCCTGCTCGGGCTCAAATTCAAAGACGGCACCGATGAGGATCCCATCCACCCGGTGCTGCCCCCCCGTCCGTCCGTCCTCGACAAGATCCTCTATTGACCGACCGCGTTTGACTGCCCGCCTTTAGCTACAGGCTTTGGCTAGGGCAGGGGACCGGCAGTTTTTTATCGTCAAATTGGCCGCCGGCAAGCAGCTGTCGCCATGGCGGAATTTCTCTCTGTCGCGAAACGAAATACTCCAACCATCTCGCATCGGTCCGGAAAGATTAAAAAGTGACCACCTCGGCTCCCTTGGCCAAGGCGATCAACTCCTGCCGCCAGGTAACCCCGCCGAGCGCCTCGGCCAGCAGCACGGCCAGATGCCTGGGCTCGATACCGAGATCGCGGTTGCGGCCCAGGCCGGAGATGCATGACGGGCAGTTGGTGGCAACGATACGTCGAGCCGGCTTGTCGGCGGTGATGCCGGCGGTGGCGGCCAGGAGATGGTCGCTTTTGCGCTTCAGCATGGCTCCGGCGATATCCGGCCGGGACAAGGCCAGGGTGCCGGCCTCGGAACAGCAACCGGGCACTGCGATGGCATCGGCCCCGAGCCGCCGCAGCATCAACTCTCCCTCTCCCTGGAGGGAATCGTGGCAGGGGGCGTGATAGAGAATCGGGGCCGTGCCCGTGCCCGGAAATCGTTCCGGCGCCAATTCAAGCACGAAATAGGCGACATCGACCAGATTGCTACCGAAAATCGCCTCGGCACCCAACTCGCGCAGTGCCTCGCGGCAGGTGCCGCAACTGACGATCACTCCGTCGAAACTGATATAGCCGAGCATCTCCCGGATCTGGCTGAGCACGATGGTGTCGCGCAAGGTCACGTCGCTGTGCATTCTGGCCTTGGCATTGGCCTTGGCCGGAAAGCCGCAGCACAGGTGGGCCGGCGGCAGCACCACCCGCACCCCGGTGGCGAGCAGGCTGTAGATGGCGGCCTCGGCAATGATGCCGTACAACCGTTCCGAACCGCAGCCGGGAAAATAAAAAACAGTCTTGCGGACCGCACCCTTCGGGGCGAGCAACAGCGCTTGGTTGAGCGACGTTGCCGGCAGAATGCTGCGTAGCGTTTTTTTCGAGGGCGGCATCATCGGGGCCTTGAGCAGGCTGACCAGCCGCCACGGCCGCGAGGCCATCCCGGCGGGCGCCCGTTGCAGCATTTCGACTCCGAACCGCTGCATTCTGGCTCCCCACTCGACCACGGTTTTGCGGAAGATGAGGTTGTAGACCCGGTTCCTGGTTTTGAGATAGTGGAGCGACATCCGAGTGGGCAGGGGGGTGTGCTTGTAGCCGCGTTCGCTGAGAATTCCACGTTCGAGAATGGACACCTGGGCGGTATCGATGTCCACCGGGCACGGTTTGAGGCATTTGCCGCACAGGGTGCAGTGGTCGGCGATCTGTTCCAGGTTCTTCAACTGGTCAAAGCGCGGGAAATGCGAGCGCTGCATGTCGTAGAGCAGGGCCTCGATCAAGGAGCCGATGGCCAGGTTCTTGTTGCGGGGATGGAAGAACAGGGTGCTGCCCGGATAGAAAACGCAGCAGTCGGCCTTGCATTTGCCGCAGCGGATACATTTCGAGATCCTGGCAGCCAAGGTTTCCAGGGAACCGTGCTGGAGGATGCGGGCTTCCAGCTCCAGCAGGTTGAAGGACGGGGTGAAGACCTTGTCGATGATGTCGGCATCGTTCAGCTTGCCGGGGTTCATTATCCCGGCCGGGTCCACCTGGCTGCGGTAGGCGTCCAACCGCTCGACCAGGTGGCGGTCGAGGAACTTCATCTTGGTGATGCCGATGCCATGCTCGCCGCTGACCACGCCGCCCAAGGCCACGGCCTTGGCCATGACCGCGTCGGCGGTTTCGGCCGCCCGCTGCATCATGGCCCGGTCGTTGGAAAAGACCGGGATGTTGACATGGACATTGCCGTCGCCGGCGTGCATGTGGGTGGCGATGACGATCCGCCGTTGCCGGCCCGCCTCGACGATACGGCCGATCTGGGCGCTGATCCGGGGATAGCCGCGAAAGAGCTGCAACAGGTCGTCGATCAGCCTTTTAAGATGGAGTTCGGCGCGAACCGCTCCGATGCCACCCTCACCCAAGCCGGCCAGGGCAGCGGCACACAGTTCCGCCGCTTTGGGAATCTTGGCCTCCAGCCAATCGGGGTCCTCGACCGGTTCGGCGATCTGCAGGTAGGCCAAGAGTTCGTGTACCGCGTTTTGCTGGTTGTAGCGATCCTCCTCGAGGTTGACGGCATCGACGAAGCGGGCGAATTCGGCCAGGGTGGGCAGCGGCAGCACGATGTCTTCGTTGAGTTTGAAGGCATTGGTGCGGGCGGCGATGGCACCCAGCCGTTTGCGGTCGCGCCAGAAACGGCTGGCCTCGTCGGCGTCGCTGGCCACGAAGGTCTCGGTGTTGGCGTAGCGCTCCAAAAGTCTGAGCAAGGCGGCCTTGCCCCGCAGGATCTGCTCGGTGGTGTGGCCGACCATGTCGATCAGCAGCACCGCCTTGGGCGCCTCGCTGCGGGCCGCCTTGAATTTGTAGTTGATCGCCCGAATGTATTCCTCGTCGAAATGTTCAAGCGCCATCAGGGCCTCCTCGCCCCGGTTGACGAACTGTTCCGAAATCTCGACGATCACTCGACTGGCCTCGTCCATGTCCGGCCCGAAAAACTCGAGACAGAAGGTCAACTTCTTGGCATAGGCGGGATAGAGAATGAATTCGGCGGAGGTGATCACCCCGTCGGTGCCCTCCTTCTGTACGCCGGGCAGCCCGCCCAGGGCCTTGTTGGTGATGTCCTTCCACAGTCCTTTCTTGCGGATTTCATCGCCGCGCAGCTCCACGGTCCGCACCAAGGCACCCTGGCCGTCGAACACCTCGAACACTACCTGGTCGTCCGGCATGATCTTGCGCATGGGATGCCGCGCCCGCCGCACAGTCAGCAAACCGGTGCCGGGCATGGCAATGGTGTAGGCCACGATGTTGTCGATGGCCGTGCCCCATAGAACCGCAGTCTTGCCGCCGGCATTCTCGGAAATGTTGCCGCCGATGGTCGAGGCCCAGGCACTGGTCGGGTCGGTGGCGAACACCAACCCGCGCTGCTCGGCGTAATGCATCGCGTCCTGGGTGATGACCCCGGATTCGAGCCGGAGCACCGGCATGTGGTCGGTGGTGCCGTCCTCGCGGGGCAGGGAACGCTGCTCGATGCCATGGATGCGGTTGAGCTTTTCGGTGTTGATCATGACGCAGCCGGCGTGGACCGGCACCGCGCCGCCGGTCAGGCCGGTACCGCCGCCCCGGGGAATCGCGTGCAGGCCCTGGCTGGCGATGGCGGCCAGCAGGGCAGGGACTCGATCTTCCCGGTCGGGTCGGACCACCGCCACCGGCAGATGCAGGCGCCAGTCGGTTGCGTCGGTGGCATGGCTGATCAGGCTGAAGGGATCGAAACAGACGTTGTCCGGGCCGATGATCGCGCCCAACCGTTTGCGGATCGCGTTCCTGGTTCTCGGGGCGCTGCCGATTTCCCGGTGCAGTCCGCGCATCCGCTCGCGGCAGAGGCGAACCAGGTTGACCACCTTGTCGGTCCGACGCGGGTCGACCTTGACCTTTTTGGCGGTCTCCTCGATCAGGTCGAGATCCTGCTTCATGGTGCGGAAGAACGACCGGCGCCGGTGGGGCGAATCGATCAATTCCTGAAAGAGGAAGGGATTGCGCTGAAGGATGAACAGATCGCCGATGCAGCGCATGACCAGCCGGGCCGAACGGCCGGTGGCGCGTTGGCTGCGGAGTTCCTCCAGATCGTCCCAAACGGCGGAACCGAAGAGGTGATTGATGATCAGCCGATCGTCGGCCGAAGTGAAATTATACGGGATTTCGCGGTAATTTATGGAGTCCATACGAGTTGCCTGCTGGGATCGACATTGAGGCGCAAAAAGCGGCGTAATGTCGAAAAGCGCCTTGGGCGCCATGAGCTGAAAAAAACGAAAAGCGCCTGGGAATACGCCAAAAAAGGTTTGCACCGAGATGCGGACCAAAACTTCTTAACTACCACACCGCAGGCAGCCCTGCAAATACTTCGCGTTGTGCCGGTACGGCCGGCCGCGCGTTTTACGCGGAATCGAGCGCCACCTGGGCGACCTGTTCGCCGGATCGGGGTTCAGGAACCGGTTCGGGGAAGACGAAGCGGGTCCGGAAGGCATCCCTGGCCTTGCCGGAGCCGATCAGCGCCACCTGGTCCTTTTCCTGAAAGCGGTACTGCGGTCCGGGATTGGGCTCCAGGCGGCCGCCGCGGAGCACGCCGACCACCGAGGCTCCGGTCCTCTTGCGAATCTCGGATTCGCCGATGGTCCGGTCGAGCAGGGAGCTGTCCGCCGGCAGTGCCAGCCATTCCAGGTCGAATTGCTGCTCGGCCCCGCGAAACTGGGCCAGGGTCTGGTACGAGCTCTCCTGGTTGATCCGGCTGGAATAGTATTCACGGCGCAGGCTTTCCGTTTGGCGATGGATTTCGGTCACCGGCACATTGAGGACCAGCAGGGCCTGGCGGGTCATTTCCAGCCCTGCCTCGAGTTCGGGGTAGACCAGGTCGGTCACCGCCAGTTCGTTGAAGACATCGAGGAAATCCGGGTCGGAAAGCCGGGCCACCATCGGCAGGGTGCTGTTGATTTTGCGGGCATGGCCGACAATGGCCTGCGATTCGACCATGCCGGGAATGGTCACCACCAGCAGCGAGGCGGTGGCGATGGAGGCGGCGTTGAGTACGATCTCGTGGCTGGCGTCGCCATAGATCACCGCATAGCCGGCCAGCTTGGCCTGTTCGATCCGGCGCTGGTCGAGCTCGACGATCACGAAGGAGATGCCCAGCCGGTGCAAGCTGGTCGCGATCTGCAAGCCCACCCGGCCACCGCCGGCGATCACCACATGGTGCTCGAAGCCCTCGTCGGGGAAGTTGATCGATTCCAGCGCCTCTTTCTGGAACCATTTCTTTTTGATCGCGTACAGCCGGGAAGTCTGGCCCGAAACCAGGGGGGTCAGGATCATGGTGACCACGGCGGTGGTCAGGACCATGTTGTACAGATCCATGCTGATGGAGCCGGTCGACAGGCCGATCCGGGCAAGGACAAAGGAGAATTCACCCACCTGGAACAGGCCCAGGCCCACGGCCAGGGGAATGACGTTGCCGTAGCGGAACAGCCAGGCGATCGAGGCGAAAATACACCCCTTGCCCAGGCTGACCAGCAGCACCAGCAGCAGGACGGTGCCGAGATTGCGGAAGAGGAAACCGGGATCGAGCAGCATGCCCACCGAGGCGAAAAAGAGCAGGCCGAACACATCGCGCAAGGGGATGATGTCGCTTAGAGCCTGGTGGCCGTAGTCGGACTCGTTGAGCACCATGCCGGCGATAAAGGCGCCCAGGGCAAAGGACAGGCCGACCAGGTAGGTGATGTAGCCGATGCCCAGGCCGATGGCGATGATGGCCAGAAGAAACAACTCGCGGGAACCGAGCTTGGCGATCTGCCGCATCAACCACGGCAGCAGCTTGATGCCGAGCACGAACATGCAGGTCAGAAACAGGGCGGCCTTGACCGCTGCCTGGCCGAGCGAGGTCATGCCGGCCGCCGGGTCGTTCATCAGCGGCAGAATGATCATCATCGGCACCACCGCCAGGTCTTGGACGATCAGCATGCCGATCATCACCTTGCTCGACAAAGTGCCGAGCCAGCCTTGGTTCATCAGGGTCTTGAGCAGCACCATGGTGGAGGACAGGGAAATGAGGGCGCCGAACCAAATACAGGTCTTGTGGTCCCACCCCATCAGCCGACCGATGCCGATGCCGAGGGCGATGGTGAGCGTCAGTTGGAGCACGGTGCCGATCAAGGCGACCCATTTGACCGGTTTCAGGTCGTTGTGCGAGAATTCCAGCCCCAGGGCAAACAGCAGAAGCCCCACGCCGATCTCGGCCAACAGTTCGATTTCGTGGATTTCCTTGATGGTGAGCCCGCCGGTGTGCGGCCCGAGAATCACCCCGGCCAGAATGTAGCCGAGGATAAGCGGCTGGCGCAGCCGCTGCATGAGAAGGCCGCAGAAAAAAGCGGCAAGGACTACAAGAATGATATCGGTGGCAATGCCCATGAAGCCAATCCAGTAAATGAATGAAAAAAGCACCCGCGATCGAGGGGTGGCAATCGGTGCCGGGAATATACCAGAGGCCGGAAAAGGGCGATAGAAGATTCCCGACTTAGGATCGAATTCAAACTGAACCGGGGTGATTTTTCGGGAAAATTTCGTGGGGAAAAATGTCTGCAATCCGGCGAAGGGGCCGAGGTCGGATTCTGTGAAAAAAAGCGTATCCGCGAGCCTTCAGTAGCGGTTGCGGCTGCTCATGGTTTCGGTGGATTTCCTGTGCTTGGGTCTGAGAGGATCGTCCGGCGCGGCATAGCCAACGCTGATCAAAAGCCCGATCCGTTTGGAATCGGGGATGCGTAACAACCGCTTGATCGCGGTCTCGTCGAACCAGCCGAGCATGCAGGTACCCAGCCCCAGTTCGGCGGCCTGCAGGCAGAAATGGCTGGCGGCGATGCCGATGTCGATCAAGGGAAAATCCCGGTTTTTCAACCAGGCGCCGATCTGGGTGACCGCCCTGGGCCGTTCGACGACCAGCACCGCCAGCGCCGGGGCCTGGGGGACGAACTTGTTGAACGAGACCAGGGCGCTGTAGGTGGCCAGCGCCACCTGGTCTTTGAGGGCCGAGTCGGTGACCATGATCAGCCGCCAGGGCTGCGAGTTGGAGGCCGACGGCGCCAGGCGGACCGCCTCGATCAGTTGCTCCAGCTTTTCCTGTTCGACCGGGCGGTCGGCATAGGTGCGGACACTTTGTCGGTGCTTGATCAGTTCGGCAAACAGCATAGACATTCCTCGAAACGATGGGCCAGGGGAAAAAACGAATGGGACGCCGAACTCAGCACCATACCAGAATGCGGCGGGAAACAAAACCAAAGGAACGCCGGAAAAAGACCGATGGCGCTCTGCGTCGGCCCTTTTTCCCGTAGCCGCCGAGGATGATTTTTTCGGTGTTTTCCGGGGAATTTGTGCTACATTTGTGGTGCCATGGGACAAAAAAACGCGCGCCGGGTTTGATGGCCGGTTGCGCCCCGATGCACGCTCGTCAAACCGGAGGAGAAAACCGATGAAGAACATGGGCGGCATGCTGCTTACCACCACGCCTTTTTCCGAAATCGTCATGGGCAACACCGCCTTGGTCCGGGCCATGGTCGAGGCGGGCACCAGGGTGGTGACCTCCTATCCCGGCTCGCCCACGCCGGAAATCGCCACTGCCATCCAGTCGATTCCGCCGGACAAACGGCCTTTTTACTTCGAATTTTCCACCAACGAGAAGGTGGCCGCCGAAGTGGCCTTCGGTGCCTCGATCAACGGCCACCTAGCCACGGTTTTTTTCAAGAGCGTCGGGCTCAACGTGGCGGCGGACTCTTTTGTCCAGTTCAGCCTGATGCACTGCCTCGGCGGCCTGGTGGTCGTGTTGGGCGACGATCCGGGCGCCAATTCCTCGCAAAACGAACAGGATAACCGCCATTACGCCCGAATGAGCTACACCCCGGTGCTGGAGCCGGCCAATCCCACCGAGGTGTACGAGTATTACCTGGAGGCGGCAAACCTGGCGCGGGCCACCGCCAAGGCGATTATCCTCCGCCTGACCACCCATGTGTGCCACGCCAAGGAGCGGGTCGCGTTCAAGGGCTGGAGTCCGCCCGCTGCATACGACGACCAACCGCGGTTCGATCCGACGCGCGGCTCCTATATTCCCATCACCGCCAGGGTTTTTCCTCCCAAGCGCGAGGCCCTGGCAGCCTTGGGTCGGGTCGAACGATGGGTGGACGAGCGGGGGCTGCACCGGGTGATCGGCAGCGGGGGCGAGCGCGGCCTCATCACCTCGGGGATGGTGGCCCTGTCGGCCCGGGAGGTGCTGGCCGAGGTGCCCGAGACGCTTGAAAAACCGGCCATCCTCAAGCTGGCCATGCCCTATCCGTTGCCGGTGCGGGCGATTGCCGAATTTCTTGCCGCCCATCGCGAGGTCAAGATCCTGGAAGAACTCGACGACAACCTGGAAAAGGAAATCAAGGCCCTGGCCTACGACCAGGGGCTGACCACCCGCATTATCGGCAAGAGCGAGCTGGACGACTGGGTGGGGGAATATACCCCGGACAAGGTTCGTGCCATCCTGCATCGGACCTGGCCCGACCTGGTGCCTGTCCCCCGGGTCGCAACCACGGCCATGCCGGTCCCGCTCCGGCCGGCCCAGATGTGTCCGGGTTGCGGCCACCGCAGCGCCTTTCACGCCATCAAGCAGGCCCTGCCCGCGGACGGCGCCATCACCGTGGCCGATATCGGCTGCCACACCCTGGGCTTTCAGGAACCCTACCGGATGGGCGAGGTCCTGCTCTGCATGGGTGCCTCCACCGGCATCGGCTCCGGCCTGTCCCTGTTCAACCACAGCCGACCGGTGGTGGCCTTTCTCGGCGATTCCACCTTTTTTCATGCCGGCCTTCCCGGCATCGTCAATGCCCTGTTCAACCGGCACAACCTGACCCTGGTACTCATGGAAAACGGCACCACCGCCATGACCGGCCATCAGGAGCACGCCGCCTCGGGCCGCAACGCCAACGGCCCGGTCGAGGCCATTCCGGTCCGGCGGGTGCTGGAGGGGTTGGGGGTGCGGAACATTTTCGAGGTCGACACCTACCGGCAAAAGGAACTGACCGAACTGATGCGTCAGGCCTTGGCGCAAGACGGTTTCAGCGTGGTCATTGCCCGCCATCCCTGCATGCTGCTGTTTACCCGCAACCAACGGAGAAAAAGCGGGTATCAAGCCCGCCATGTCCACATCGACCAGGGGACCTGCGCCCGGATCCACACCTGCGTCCAGACCTTTGCCTGCCCCAGCTTCTCGCGGGCCGCCGACGGTTCGGTGAGCGTCAATCCCGAGCTGTGCATCGGCGACGGCTCCTGCATCCAAACCTGCCCGACCGGGGCGATCGCCCGTGCCGGCCAGGAAGGAGGAACGCCATGAAACCCTTTGCCATCTATCTGTGCGGCGTCGGCGGCCAGGGCATCGGCCTGCTCAGCGAAATCCTGCTGCGGGCGGCCGATTATGCCGGCTATGTCGCCAAGGCCGTGGACACCCATGGCCTGGCCCAACGCGGCGGGGTGGTGGTTTCCCATATTCGATTGGGCGAGACCGTGCATACCCCGCTCATTTCCGCCTACGGCGCCGATCTGGTGGTCGGGCTGGAACGGCACGAGGCCCTGCGTGGCGCCCAGGCCATGCTGCGGGATGGCGGGGCCCTGGTCTATTTCGACACGGTGCTGCAACCATTGGGCGTCCGCCTCGGGACCGAGGCCGAGATCACCAACGCCGACGTGGACCGGGCCTGCGCCCCGCGCGGTATTGCCGTCCACCGGATGACCTGCCCCAACCTGGCCGATCCCCGGATGCAGAATATCGTGGTGCTCGGCCATCTCCATCTGCTCGGCCTGGTGGGCGAGGTTGCGGCCGAGCACTCGCTTCGGGCCATGGACGACCTGCTCGAAGGGTCGGCCCTGGCGGCCAATGTCGGCCTGTTCCGGTCGATTGCCGCCAACGACCGACAAACGCCATGAAGCAATCCCGGTGGCGCCGCTTTCTCTTGCCCGACCTGAACCGCTCGTTCGCCTTGCGGCTCGTGCTGGTGGCCGTGGCGGCGGCAGTGGTATTCACCCAGGTGCTGATTCCCTTCCGCATCCAGGGAAAAAGCATGGAACCGACCTACCGGGACGGCGGTTTCAACTTCTGTTGGCGGGCCCGCTACCTGTTTGCCGAGCCCGAGCGGGGCGATGTGGTGGCGATCCGCTTTGCCGGCCAGCGGATCATGCTGCTCAAGCGGATCGTCGGCCTGGCCGGAGACACGGTCGAATTCCGCAACGGCGCCTTGTTCGTCAACGATACCTGGGTCAAGGAGCCGCACCTGCGCTCGCCTTCGGATTGGAATCTGGCGGCGCGCCGGGTGGAGCCGGGCAAGGTCTACGTGGTGGGCGATAACCGCATTGTTCCCCTGGACCGCCAGAGCATGGGCCAGGTGGAACGGGCACGGATTGTGGGAGGCGTGTTGTGGTGAACGGTAAAACGTTGCTGGTCGCGGTGGCTATTGCCCTGGCCGCGGGCGTTGCGGCCTGGTGGTGGTGGGCGGACGACGAACGCGCGATCCGCAAACAGCTGGCCGTGATCGAAGAGGCGGCTGCCAAGGTCGAGAACGAGCCGCCGGTGGAGGGACTGGTCAAGGCCACCCAACTTGCCGCCCTGTTCAGCGATCCCTGCCGGTTGACGGTGGAGGCGGCGCGGCATGAGGGCACCTATACCCGCAAACAGATTCAGGAGCGCATCGTCCTGGTGCGGGCCTCGTTTGTCCAGGTGGCGGTAACCTTGCACGACACCGTCATCGAACGCATCGAGGACAAAAACGCTGCGGTGCGCGGCACGATCCGCCTGCGCGGCAAGGCCACGGGCGATCCCATCGCCGACGTGCAGGAGTTCAAGGCAAAGATGGCCAAGATCGACGGCAAGTGGCTGTTCACCGCCGTGACCGTCATCGAGGTCCTGGAGCGCTAACCCCTTCTTTTCTGGGCCGAACCGGCCCTTCTTCAATCTCTTCGCCGGGTTCCCCGGCTTTTTTCCTTGGTCCGTCAGGCCCGAAACGGCCACGTCCAAATCAGGCGATTACATAGCAGGGCTTTTGGATGCGGGTCTTGTGGCAGCGCGGGCAATGGCCCGGCGGATTCGGCCGATTGCGCTCCTTGAAGACAAAGCCGCAGCCCAAACAAACCGGCGGCTCGATGACCAGCCGCCTGCCCCGGGCCTTGAGACTCCGGTCGACATGGTCCAGATGGGCGTAGATTTCCTTCTCCGACTGGTGGAGCTGCTGGGAGAGCGTCCGCGCGTCCTGGGGCCCGATTTCCAGCAACTCGATGATCCGGCGGCGGATGGAGGCGTTGTCGGTCTCGGGCGGGCGGTTCATGCCTTTGCCGGAGGGAAGGGCACCATTCCTTGCCCCTCGATGTAGGTGCGAATGAAACGGTCGACCTTGGTGCGGGCGATTCGGGTCAGGGCCTGCATCAGGGCAAAGGGCACCTCTTCCAATTGATAGCGGTCGCGCAACAGGTCGGTCATGGCGAGCCACAGCCGGCCGGTCATTTCGGCGTCGGCCAGGGCGCGGTGAAAGGTGCCGGTGGTGAAGATGTCCAGGTGGCGGACCAGGGTGGCGAGTTTGTGGTTGGGAGCCTCGGGAAACAGTCGCCGCGATGCCAGCACGGTGCAGGCCATGGGATTGGTCCGCTCCCGGCCGATCCGGGCCAGTTCGGCGTCGAGAAACTTGCCGTCGAATCCGGCGTTGTGCGCCGCCAGCGGGGTGTCGCCGATCCAGTCGGCAAACCGGGTCATGACTTCCTCGCAATCCGGTGCTTCCCGTACCAGTTCGTTGCTGATTCCGGTCAGGGATTCGATGAACCAGCTGATGGTGAAACCGGGGTTCATCAAAGCCTGGAAACGGTCGACCATCGTGCCGTTTTCCAGCCGGACCGCGCCCACCTCGATCGGCCGGTCGCCGAAGGCCGGGGAGTGGCCGGTGGTTTCGAAATCAAGGACAATAACGGCGGATTGCAACATGCGGTCGCGGTTGGGTGGAATGGATGAGGGGCGGTTCCCGCCACACCTGGGCCGCAAAAAAAATCGTTGTGCGTATCAAAGGCGAATCGGGTACATTTAAAAATCAACATTTTAATCCACCTTCCCATTCAATGCATGGAGGAAATGATGCGGCCGGATGAAATGCGGGAAAAGGCGATCGAGCTGTTCAAGCAACGGATGCACTGCAGCCAGGTGCTGGCCATGATCGGCCTGGAAAAGCTGGGGGTCAGCGAGCCCTCGGTTATCAAGGCCCTGGGGTCTTTCGGCGGCGGCATCGGCGGCACCGGCCATGTGTGCGGCGCCCTGGTGGGTGCGACCTCGGTCATCGGCGTCCTGTACAGCCGCGCCAGCCTGGAGGAAAAGGAAAATCCCCGGATGTGGGCGGCAACCAAGGCGGTGATGAAGCACTTCGAGGAATTGACCGCGCCGTTCGGCGGCATCGATTGCGGCCAGATCGCCCGGGTCGACTGGATGGATAGGGATCAGGTCAAGGATTTTTACGGCAATCCCGACAGCCGCCGCCAACACTGTCTGGCCGTGGTTGGCGAGACCGCCAAGGCCTTGGGCGAACTGCTGGAACAGGAAGCCGAGCGGATGGCCGCCAAACAGGCGGAACAGCAAGGCAAATAAGCGTCGGCGGCACGTTGCCGCGCGGAAGGACAAGGCAGTCGCAGGACTGCCTTTTTTCTTTTTTATGGGTGAGGAACTGCATGGAATTCTGCAATTTTTCCGAAGACGAGATCAGGCGGATCAACCGGGCATTGACCTTTATCGGCAACAAGGAGATCGATCTCGCCCGCGTCTCCGGACGGACCACGGTGATCAAGAGCGATGATTTCGAGAACGAGTGCCGGCAGCTGGCCCGATACTATCCGCACCTCGGCCTGGAAAGTGCCGGCACCCGCCTGGTGTTCAACACCGACAAGGACGGCGGCCACAAGATCCTGCTGAACCGGCAAGGCATCGACGGTCTTGCCTCTATCCATGCCCTGGCCACCGAACTGGTGCATCTGGGCAACCTCAGCCGCTACAATGCCGACCACGGCAATGTGTACCGGCTGAATCCCGAACAGGCGATTGCCGATCATTACTACGAATTTCTGCTCTGGTCTCAATTTTTGGCGATGAAGATCGCCACCCGTGCCCATGCCCTTGCCGCCTGGCACGAGGTCAACGGCGAGGCGCCGCCCGTTGACGGCTGCTACCGCTTCTCCCAAATCGCCTTCCCGGACCAAGGGCTTCGGGCGACCCTGATTGCGGTCCAACAGGCTGAAACCTTGAGCGCTTGGCGGGAAGGGTACTGGGACCTGCTCGAAAAACTGGTGCGGTATTTCGGCCACCTGGCCTTCTACCAGCAGGAACCGCTCCCCACCGAGTTGGATGAACGGTTCCCATCCGAGTTGATCCGGGAAGTGGTGGGACTGGACAACTGCCTGGCCTTCTACGGCACCCTGCTGCGGGCGCGCGACTACCCGGCCTGGCAGGCTGAAAAGCACACTCTACGCCGATTTGTGGTGGCCATGCAGGAACAGGGCAAAGACGCATTCCCGACCGAGAATTGATTTACTTTTGGCCTCCGATTCCGCGCGCTCGAATGGCTCGCGGAATCGGAGGATACGCTTCTATCGACTTGCCGTCTATCTCCGAAGAGACAACCGACGCAGGACCTCACACCCTGAATTCTTCGACCAGCCGTCGCAGCTGATCGGCCAAATCGGAGAGTTTATGGGCACTTGTTTGCACTTGCTCTGCCCCTTGTCCCACCTCGGACGATTGCTGATTGATGCCGGTGACATCGTGGGTGATGCCGGTAATAATCGTTGCGGCCTGGGCGACATTCTCATTGACCTCGCTCACCCCCAGAGCGGCTTGAGACAGGTTGTCGGAGATCTCGCGGGATGCGATGGACTGTTCCTCGACCGCGGAGGCGATTCCGTTAATGACCTGATATATTTCAGTAATTATTGCTGAAATTTGTTCTATCCCATCGATGGTGGCGGTGGTGGTGTCTTGCATCTCGTCAATCTGGTTCTTGATATCCACCGTCGCTGTCGCTGTCTGACGAGCCAATTCCTTGATTTCATTGGCCACCACGGCGAACCCTTTGCCCGCTTCTCCAGCCCGTGCCGCTTCAATGGTGGCATTGAGCGCAAGGAGATTGGTTTGCTCGGAAATTTCAGTAATCGCCTCGGTGATCCGGCCGATGTTGCGGGCCGATGAGCCTAAGGTCGTCATTTTTTCGGAAGTCTCCCGCGACCGAGCAACAGCCTTTTCCGAAATATCACGGGCTTTTTCCGCATTTTGCGCAATTTCATTCACCGTGACCGTCATCTCCTCAACAGAGGACGAAACAATCGTGATATTATTTGACGATTGCTCCATGGCCGAAGAAACGGATTGCACGGTTACATTCATTTCTTCCGCCGACGAGGCCACGGAGCCGGATTTGTCCGCTGTTCCTCGGGCAACGGATGTCAATTGCCGGGAAACAGCGGAGAGATCGTTGGCCTCGTTGGTCAGTTTCTGCACCCCCTGCACCACGTCCTGAATCATGCCGCCCAACTGGCGCACCATGGTATTGATCGCCTTACCCATCTGGCCGATCTCATCCCGCTGATCGATGGCAAGTTGTTTTGTAAAGTCGCCCTGCGCCATTGTCTGCATTTGCACCAAAGCAAGCCCTATCGGTTTGGTAATGCCACGAACGATTAAAATGGTACCGGTCAAGCCGAGAAGCAAACCCGTTATCAGTACAGTGGTGATGATATTTCTTCCTTGAAAATAGATTTCATCGCTTTCCACGTACATTTCTTTGCCTTGATCGTTATTGAATTGAACCAGTTCAGTGAAAAGATCGTCGCAAACCTGAAAAGCCTTTACTCCTTCATTGCTCATAAGATGCAACGCATCACTGGCGTTACTCGAATCGGTAAGATCTACAACCTTATTGGCAATAGTTATGTATGTGTCCCATGATTGCTCTACTCGAACCATCATTTCTTTTTCATGACTTGTCATCTCTATCGTCTGGTATTTTTCCAGATATTCATTGGTTTGTTTAGCGAAATTATTGATCCGGTCTTTCGCTCGTTTCAATCCAACAGGTTCTTTTTGCGTAAGCAGGTTATACAATTCCCTGTTGTGGTTCACTGCCATCAGATTAGCGTTACTTGCCCGAAGAATGCTCTGCAGATTATCATCATATAATTGGTTTAGCATATTGTTGATGGTGTTGCTGTTATGCAACCCCAAAATGCCGATCACCAACATGGTAACCAAAAGAAATCCTGTGCAAATTCCTAATTTCACGCTCATTTTCAAATGCTTTAGCATCACGTTTAACCTCGTAACGTCAACAAGAACTACCTTGCGCATCGTTGCCATGCTTTGTTGTCGGTTGGCATCCCATGTCCTGCAAAGAATGGAAAGGGATGCCCTCAAGTATCTTCCCAACCATTTGTGCGCCCCCATTGCCCATGGTCATGCAGGAAGAAAAAAACAGATTCTTTTGCGAAAGCATCTGTCCGGTATTTTCCAGAGTTACCTTGCCGACAGCTTTACCGCTTGGTCGTTCCCGTCAGGGATTTAAGGGGGCAAAAACACATTTTAACCAACATCTTGCTTCGGAGCGAGAAGACGCGTTTCTTTCTCGCCGCCCAACAGGGTCTTCACACCTATGGTTGAGCCGCACAAAGGGATTCTCGTCCATCGATACAGCTCGTGTTGCGATCGCTCAAGATGAGTTTGCCATGGCTCTCCTGCGCACTTGATAGGAAAATCATAGGTGGAACTACCGGGCATACCTAGAGAAAAATGCGTAACTCTGTATCAGTTAGCCCTAAAAGAGTTTTAGCTGGCAAAATTTTGATATAATTAAAGAAATTCCTTACGAATAGGATAAATTCAAAATGGTAATAAGTTAAGCTGAAAAATCACTATTTGTATTGTACCATCGAGTGGTACTCGTGCTGAGAGGAAATGGCAAAAGGAGGCAGGGGAAGTATACAAAAACGCTTACGTTGCAAGTGCATTACGAGCGTGATCTACGTGTCTGCAACACACAAACCGGGAGCGTTCTTTTCAGCAATAGATCCTTGTAAAACGAACCACTGACTGAAGGATTTTCCTCGGTGCGCCTTCTCGGCATACAAAAGGACCAGGCGACGCCCTCGTGTCATTCTTGGTGGCTGATCGCGATAAGGGAAGGGGGGATGGTCGGTCGATTAAGCTCCTGTCAAGAGCGTAGAGGAGGTGGAGGTAATCTTGTTTTATTTGGCAAAATAGGCCTTTTTACTTATTGAAAATAAGCAGTTGTCTATTTATTTTTTCTGAAGTTCAAGATAAAAAATATGGAGCGAAAATGTCTGGTCAAGAATCTCTTATTGAAGAGCTCATAGTCGTCTTAATTCTTTTTGTTTTTATTTTTAGTTTTTTCTTTTTTGCCCCGAAAAAGAATAAAAAAACAAAGGATTCAAAAGATATCAACTCTATCAAAAAATCGGAACATCCAGAGAATAAAATTAGATAACCAGGTATACATTTAAGAAAAATCGATTTGGGCGCGATTGATCAAGAAAAAGGTCCTTTTCTCCGGATACACTCCGGTTGCCAAGATCTCGTCTGAGTTATCCATGCCTGCCGATCCGGCCCGCACTTCATCTCCTGTTCGATCACCTCTCTGACCTTTGGCACGGAGTTTGGGCGGAAAAGGGATTTTCCTAAAAAGTGACGTCATCCTGAAGAATTCCCTGTTTGGAAACGATGTCGTCGGTGTAGTCGGAGATGTACAGCACCCCGATATCGGGACGAAGTCGGCTGCCCGCCTCGGCCAATTCCCGGTCGTTCATTTCCGGCATGATCACGTCGGCCACCAGCACATCGATCCGGCCGGGTGCTCCTTTGACCAGTAGCGCTAGTGTCCCGTGCGGTTAATGGAGTCATGCAATAAAATTTCCCGGTGAATGCTGACAGGAAGTACTGATCTCTATTTCAAGATTCCCTCATGTCGCTTTTCCATCTTTTTTCGAGGCCAGGCACGAGGTTGCCGGATGAACCCAAAACAAAGCCCGGCAGAAATCCTGCCGGGCCGGGGAAAGAATAGCTGATGGGGAGTGTTGCTTAGTTTGTGCTTTTCCTGCGGGCTACGCCGGCCAGGCCAAGCAGGCCGGCCCCGAAGAGCAGCATGGTGGTGGGTTCGGGGACAGGATTGATGGATTCAACCAATAACACCATATCGTTAAAGTCTCTGTCACCGCCAAGAATATCTTCGAAAGCTATTATATAATGGTTGAGAGAGAGGCCATTCGCACCGGTTCCCGCAAAAGAGACCATTTGATCCTGGCCATCTCCATTTTTAGCGTAATCAGAATACAATTTTCCATTGGGGGTTCCGATGTAAAATCCGAAAATTTGATCCATGGTAATATTACTACCAACAGTGTCAAAGTCACCAAGGTTATTCAGGTGAGCAAATGACAGTTTCCCGGTAATAGCACTCCATGTAATGCTAACCTTATGGAGAATTGTTGATCCTCCATTCATGAGTTCTTGTTCATTCCCTGATTGGTCGAAAATTCCAAAGGTATTGACAGCTGAATTTCCAGCTAACTCAATGATCATTGTCGCCCATGCACCAGAGTCTGTTCCTTCGCTAACCTGCCAATAACGGTCTTCGGTAATCTGATCCAGATTTGCATCGATTGCCCATCCTTTGTTTGCAAAAACTGTGTGCAAAATGCTCTCGCCGTTTGCTCCTGAAAGGTTAACCGTTGTTGCCATTACGTTTCCAGAGTAAACCCCAACCCATGCCATTGCAATCAACGCGCTCTTCAACAATTTTTTTCTCATGATTTCCTCCTGTTGTTGTGATGTGCTGATAAAGATGAGGGGCCTTGGTGCTTCATTGCCAGAATTCATCATCCATGCCAGTTTAGCTGTTTTTTCCTGGCAGTTTTGGCTGTTATCATGAAATATTTTTTAATACGGATAGTTAGCCGTTTGGGCGATTGCCGTTTTTCGGAGCAAAAGGGGTTTTACCTGCGATAATGCCTCATCAAGGACGTTCAAACAAGCCTTGATGAGTAAGGAGTGGACATAGTTATTTTTACTTATATACAAAAAGCGGAAAATAAAAAATTATTTTTGTGATTTCATGGTATTGCTTGATGTATTCGTTCCGAAATTTCGGAAAGCAGAGCGGGTTGAACGGTGTCTGTGGCAGTAGGCATTTGGAGGCAACACGGTTTGATAATGATCTATCTACTGGTCTAGTTTGATTTTTAAAGACAGGTGCCGTGGATTTGTTCCGGAGGAGGGTGGAGGTAGGACGAGGCTTCCTCAATGGCTTGAATAAGTATTTTTTACTATTTTCTTTTAATTCTACACTGTTGTATGTTCCGGTTTTTAGGAAAATAATGGCGGGCCTGGGCTATGCTGTTAACGGAAGAAGAGGCGGACACTATTTACCGACATATACCGACTTTGTCGGCGGCTCTGGGGTTGCGTGGGAAGGTGGTCGGATGCTCCTTGAAGCGGGCATGTTGTCCATCGTGTTGGCTGTTGTTGGCAGGGCATGTAGCCTCGCATCCTTGCTTGTGTGGTGCAAGATGTATTCAAGCAACTTATCCCTTCTTAGGGGGCATCAATTCCGGCCCTTTTAAGGTCAGTTGTTCCGTGTTCTATCGTGTTTTTTTAGGCTCCACCGTCGAAACAGAACTCCGGGAAGAACCGGAGCATATCAACTGGCACGGTTGACCGATCCGACTCTTGCCCGGTCTGGTTTCTCTCATGATCAGGCAGGCGGATCGACCGTCGTGCCGTGCATCGGCATTCTTGGTTTAGGCCAGCGATTTTTCCACCACTTCCCGTACATCGTTCGACAAAGACGCCAGGTTGCCGATTCGAGTCAATTGTTCCTGGATCAGGGTCTGGCGGCCGGCATCGTAGCGGCGCCACTGGGTGAGCGGGGCGAGCATGCGGGCGGCAATCTGCGGATTGAGCGTGTCGAGCAGGATGACCTGGTCGGCCAGGAAAACATAGCCGGCGCCGTCGGCCGCATGGAACTGGCTGTGGTTGGTGGCACAGAAGGTCGCGATCAGGGAGCGGACCTTGTTGGGGTTTTTGTGGGTGAAGCTCGGGTGGATCGTCAAGCCCCGCACCCGGTCCAGGGTGCCGGGCAGGGTGCAGCCGGCATGGAGAATGAGCCACTTGTCGACCACCAGGGGATCGTGGCGCCATTGAGCGTGGAAATCGGCCAGCAACTCGGTGCCGGTGTCGAGGTCGGCATTGACCACGTAGGTCAGGGCGGCGAGGCGATCGGTCATATTGTCGCCGGTGCGATACTGCTGCACGCCCAAGGCCAGCAGTTCGCGATCGAGCGAGCCAGCCAGATCGGGGGCCAGCAGATAGGCCAGGCATCCATTGCGCAGCGCCCGCCTGCCGGCATCGGTGGCCGTGTACCGGTAAGGGGCGTCGCTGTTCAGGCTGTGGTAGCGGGCCAGCAATTCCGCGCGCAGGGTCCGCCCGATCAGGGCGCGAACCTGCTGGCGGACCGAGAAAATAGCCACCGGGTCGATGGTGGCCATCTGCTGGCCGATCCAATTTTCCGTGGGCAGAAACAGGGCCATGGCCAGAAAGGCCGGATCGGAATCGTCATCGGCCAGCAGGTTGCGCAGGCCGTGCACCAGCCGCTGGTCGAGCTCAATGGCATTGCCGTTTTGGAAACGGTCGATCTGGGTCAGGAGGAAGCGCAGGCCCAATTGCTGCCCGGCGTCCCAACGGTTGAACGGATCGATGTCATGGGCCATCAGGCGGCTCAACTCCTCATCGCTTTGCGCAAACACCACCTTGACCGGGGCGGAGAAATTGCGGAGAAAGGAGACGGTCGGCTTGGTGGGGATCTGGTCCAACATAAACCGTTGGCTGCGTTCCGAGAGAATCAGCATCCTGGTGGCCGAGTCGACAGTGCCGCCGATGGGCAGCGAACGGCCCGCCTCATCGAGCAAGCCAACGGCCAGGGGCATATAAAAGGGCTCTTTTTCCGCAGCCTCCCTGGTGGGCGGGCAAGTTTGCGCCACCTCCAGCACCAGTTGCCGGGCTGCCGGATCGTACGCCGCCTCGACGGTCAATTCCGGGGTGCCGGCCTGGCTGTACCACCGCTTGAATTGGTCGAGCTTCCGGCCCCAGGCCGCCTCCATGGCCGCGACAAAATCGTCGCAGGTCACGGCCTGGCCGTCGTGGCGTTCAAAATAGATGTCCATGCCCAGGCGAAAAGTCTGCGGGCCCAGCATGGTATGGAGCATGCGGATCACCTCGGCGCCCTTGTTGTAGACCGTGAGGGTGTAGAAATTGTTGATCTCGACGAACGAGGGCGGCCGCACCGGATGGGCCATGGGACCCGCATCCTCGCGGAACTGGAAGGAGCGGATGATGTTGGCGTCCTGGATGCGCTTGACCGGGCGGGAGACCATATCGGCGGTGAATTCCTGGTCGCGGAACACGGTCAACCCTTCCTTGAGGCTCAACTGGAACCAGTCGCGGCAGGTGATGCGGTTGCCGGTCCAGTTGTGAAAGTATTCGTGGGCAATGACCCCCTCGATTCCCTCGTAGTCGACATCGGTGGCGGTTTCGGGCAGGGCGAGCACGTATTTGGAATTGAAGACGTTCAGCCCCTTGTTTTCCATGGCACCCATGTTGAAGTCGTCGACCGCCACGATCATGAAGGTGTCGAGGTCGTATTCGCGGCCAAACCGCTCCTCGTCCCAGCGCATGGCCTTTTGCAGGGCGCGCATGGCATGGCCGCATTTGTCTCGGTTGCGTTCCTCGACGTAGATCCGCAGGTCGACGATGCGACCGGAACGGGTGGTGAAGCTGTCGCGGATGTGCACCAGGTTGCCGGCGACCAGGGCAAAGAGGTAGCAGGGCTTGGGAAAAGGATCGTGCCAGGTGGCATAGTGGCGGCCGTCGCCCAGGTCGCCGGAATCGACCAGGTTGCCGTTGGCGAGCAGAACGGGGCAGGCGGTTTTGTCGCCGACCACCGTGGTAGTGAACACGCTCATCACGTCGGGGCGGTCGGGAAAGCAGGTGATGGCGCGGAAGCCCTCGGCCTCGCATTGGGTGCAGTAGTTGCCGGAGGACAGGTACAGGCCCTCCAGGGCGGTGTTGCCGGCCGGGTTGATCAGGGTTTCAACGGTCACCGTAAACGGGCGGCCGGGCAGGCCGAGAATGATCAGCAGGTCATCGGCAAAGCTGTATCGGTCGCCGGTGAGTTCCGTCTCGTCCAGTTCCACCCGCACCAGCTCCAGCCGCTTGCCGTTGAGCACCAATGGCTGACCGGTTTCGCCGTTGGCCCGGCAGGACAGGGTGGCCCGGACACGGGTGGCCTGGGGATCGAGCTCCACCCGGAGGTCGATACGGTCGACCAGGTAGGCGGGCGGAGTGTAATCCTTGAGAAATATTTCCTTTTTTTGGGCTGTCACGATGCAACCTCCTGCTGGGGCGAAAAAGTGCCGCCGTGGGCAACGCAACGGCGGAGTACCCGTCGCGGCTGCCGAATGTCGGGATAACGGCGGATATGGTTTACGGATTTCCGGGTGGTGTTCTTTGTGGTATGGTGGCGTGTTGAAACCGCCGGACCGGAGTCGATCGGCACGGCATCGCCCCCACCGCCACCATGGATCGTGCAAGGCTAGCGTAAAGACCCGATGAAAGCAAGAAGAAGGCGCACAATCAAGCGGCTGCGGCAATGGGCCTGTTGTTCCGGCGCCCGAAGACAGGCAGGACAATTCGCGGACTGGGAGGCTGGCGGCCGTGGCTGAACAGGCCGATGTGCTGGTGGTCGGCGGCGGTCCGGGCGGCCTGGCCTGTGCCACTTTGTTGGCGCAAGGAGGGGCCCGGGTGGTTCTGGCCGAGCGCAAGCCGGTTCTCGGGCCCAAGGTGTGTGCCGGCGGCTTGACTTGGCACGGCCTGTTGCGGCATGTGCCGGAGTCGCTGATCGAACGATCCTTTGCCGAGCAGGATGTCCGGACGCCCTGGCAACGGGTGATGGTGGCCGAGTCGGACCCGATCGTGGCCACGGTCAACCGACAGCGGCTGGGCCAATGGATGGCCGAACAGGCCCTGGCCGCCGGGGTCGCGGTACGCACCGGCACCAAAGTCGCAGATTTAGAGCCCACTCACGCCATTTTGGAGACCGCCACCGGCGGCCGGTCTGCCATCGCATTCAGGCACCTGGTGGGTGCGGACGGCTCCACCAGCCTGGTGCGCCGCTTTTTCGGGCTGCCGGTGGCCGCCATGGGCATCGGCCTCAACTGTACCCACCCCGGCACCCACGCCCGAATGGAATGGCACCTTGATCCCCGCCGATTCGGGGCCGGCTACGGCTGGATCTTTCCCCATCGGCACACTGTTTCCATCGGTGTTTATGGCGACAATCGCCAGTTTTCCGGCCGCGAGTTGAAAGTGCGACTGCTGCGGTGGGCGGCGGACCAGGGCTTCCGGCTCGATCCTCAAGCCATCCGCGCCGGTCTGGTCAATTACGACTACCAAGGCGTTTGTTTCGACCGGGGCTGGCTGGTCGGGGATGCGGCCGGGCTGGCCTCCGGTCTCACCGGTGAGGGTATCTATCCCGCCCTGGTCTCGGGCCAGGCCGTGGCCCGGATGATTCTCGACCCCAATTTTCACGACCAGGATCTGGCCCGGCTCGCCATCCGGCACCGCCAGCATCGCCGGATGACCGCCCTGGCAATCGACAATCCCCGGCTGTGCCGGCTGCTGCTGGAGAGCATGGCGCTGCTGCTGCGCACGAAAATCATTGATTTTCGTCTGCTGGAAATGGCAGACTAGGGCCTTGTCCTTTTACCGTGAATCTCCGCCCGGCGTACCTATGACCAGCAATCGAAAGAAACTGCTTGCCAACGGCCTGTTCATCGCGGGCAGCCTCGTCATTCTGGGTGTGCTGCTCGATGCGCCGCCCGAAACCACCAAGCCGCTGCCCCACGACCAGAACCACGAACGCTTCATGGCCATGGACAAGAAGGAGGCGGAGCGGTTTTGCGAGCAATGCCACGCCCCCGGCAAACAAGTACCGCTTCCCGCCAACCATCCGCCGCCCAACCGCTGCCTCTTCTGCCATAAACGCAAATGAACGAGAAAGGATCGATTATCCAGGATGTCTACTACGTGTCCGGCTCCACCGCCATCCTCGCCGAGGACATGGGCAAGGCCTTGTTGGCCCAGTTCCAGGGCATCCGCTTCCGCGAAGAGAAAATTCCCTTCGTCCACACCCCGGACGACGCCCGCAAGGCCCTGGCCCATATTCTCCAGCAGTCGGAAGGCGGCCAACCCCTGATTTTTTGCACCATCATGGATCAGGAAACCCGGGACGTGTTCAACTGTCCGGACGTGAAATTTTTCGACATCTTTCTCAATACCCTGGAGTTGCTGGAAAAGGCGCTCGATACCGAGGCCCTGCGCGAACCCGGCTATTCCCGCCATTTCACCATCTCCAAGATGGACAAGCGGGTCGATGCCATCCATTTTTCCCTTGAGCACGACGACGGCACCAAGCCGGCGGAATACGACGAGGCCGAGATTATCCTGATCGGGGTGTCGCGTTCGGGCAAGACCCCGGTTTCCATCTATCTGGCCACCCATATGGAACTCAAGTCCGCCAATTTTCCCCTGACCTCCGACCATCTCGACAAGCACGAACTGCCCAAGGAGATCGTCCGCAACCGCAAAAAGGTGATCGGCCTGACCTGCTCGCCGGGCTATCTGCACAATATCCGGGAAAAACGCTACGCCGGCTCCACTTACGCCAGTCTGGCCAACTGCACCAAGGAGCTGCAACAGGCCAAGCAGCTCTATCAGCGCCACAACCTCAAGGTGCTCAATGTCGAGGGACGCTCCATCGAGGAGATTGCGGTCCAGGCGATCCAGGGCATCGGGCTGGCCCAGAAAAACGGCCGTTCGCGGAGCCGGGACATTGACGGCCGAAAAATATGACGATTAATCGACGTAAAGAGAGCAAAAGTTCAACCTAAAGATAAAGCGAAGCGGCTCGGGTTTCGACGGTGCGCATCCTGCGGCAGCAAGATCGATCCGCCGGTTTACCCAACCCCGCGATTGCCAGGAGGAATAACATGGATACGCTTTTTCAACCTCTTGCCCTTGGCCCTCTGACCCTGCCCAACCGTATCTGCATGGCGCCGCTCACCCGCTGCCGGGCAGACCGCGACCATGTGCCCAGCCTCCTGATGGCCGAACACTACGGCCAACGGGCCACGGCCGGGTTGATCGTTGCCGAGGCCACCATGGTGCAGGAGGGCCATTCGGCCTTCCAGACCGAGCCGGGCATCTACAATACGGCCCAGATCGAGGGCTGGCAGCGGGTGACCGACGCGGTCCACGCCAAGGGTGGTCGCATTTTCCTGCAGCTCTGGCACGGCGGTCGGGCCTGCCATCCCCTGATCAACAACGGCGTGGAGCCGGTATCGGCCAGCGCCCTGGCCATCACCAACGACGTTACCCACACCCCCCAAGGCAAGGCCGACTACGTGGTGCCGCGCGCCCTGCGCGACGAGGAGTTGCCCGGCATCGTTGCCCTTTTCGGCCAAGCGGCTGCTCATGCCAGGGCCGCCGGGTTCGACGGCGTCGAAATCCACGGTGCCAACGGCTATCTCATCGACCAGTTCCTGCGCGACGGCTGCAACCACCGCACCGGTCCCTATGGCGGCGCCATTGCCAATCGGGCTCGGCTGTTACTGGAAATACTGGACGCGGTCTGCGCCGAATGGGGCAGCGGCCGGGTCGGTCTGCGGCTGTCGCCCATTTCCAGCTTCAACTCCATGGCCGACAGCGACCCCATCGGGCTGGCCTGCTGGCTGGCCGAGCGGCTTTCGCCGCTCAACCTAGGCTATGTCCACCTGATTCGCGGCGATGTGCTGGGTGAGGTGCAGGGCGATGTCCTCACCCCGTTCAGGCGGCTGTACCAAGGCGTTTTGATCGCCAACCTGCGCTACACCGCCGCCGAGGCCTCGGCCGCCATCGAGGCCGGCCGGATCGATGCCGTGGCCTTTGGTACCGCCTACATCGCCAATCCCGACCTGGCCGAGCGGATCAAGGCCAAGGCACCGCTCAACACCCCGAATCCGTCCACCTTCTACAAGCCGGGCCCGGCCGGATACACCGATTACCCGTTCATGGCCACCAGCTGAGATGGCGGACCAAGAGACCACTCCTTTTTCCTGGCGGGCGCGGGCGCAAAGTTTCCGTTATGCCCTGGCCGGCGGGCAGGTGCTGCTTATGGGCCAGCACAATGCCTGGATCCATGCCGCCGCGACCGTCGCGGTGGTGATCGCCGGCCTGGTGTTTCGCCTCCGAGCCCTGGAATGGGCCTTGGTGGCGCTGGCCATCGGCATGGTCTGGGCCATGGAGGCGGTCAATACCGCCATCGAGCTGCTGGCCGACGAACTGTCGCTCGAACGACGGCCGCGGCTCGGAAAAGCCAAGGATGTGGCTGCATTCGGCGTCCTGGCCGCAGCCCTGGCCGCCGTGGGTATCGGCCTGTTGGTGTTTCTGCCCCGGCTTTTTACCTGAATTCCGTCAACCTTCGACCAACCTTGGACCCATGAACAGCCAACGAAGAGATTTCGATACCGCTGCCGCCACCTGGGATGAAAAACCGCAGCGGGTGCGGCTGGCCCGGGAGGTGGCCGAGGCCCTGGTCCGCCATCTGGGTATCGCCGGGACCATGAATGTGCTCGATTTCGGCTGCGGCACCGGGCTACTGACCCTGCAGCTACGCCCCCTGGTCCGCACCATTGTCGGTGCCGACAGTTCGCGCGGCATGCTCGACGTGCTCAACGCCAAGATCGCGGCCGCCGGATGGGACAATGTCTGTTCCATGAATCTCGATCTGGAGCAGGGCGACAGCTTGAAGGGAAAATATCATCGCATTGTCAGCAGTATGACTTTGCACCACGTCCGGGAAATCGAGCCGCTGCTCGCCCAATTCCACAGGGCGCTGCTCCCCGGCGGCATGGTGGGGCTGGTGGATCTCGACCTCGAAGGCGGCCGATTTCACGACGACAACACCGGCGTCTTTCATTTCGGCTTCGACCGGGCCGCGTTGCGCGGTCTGCTTGCGGCCGCCGGATTTAGCGAGGTGCGCGACCTGACCGCCACCGAAATCGTCAAGCAGGCGGGTGATGGCACTACTCGGAACTTTTCGGTTTTCCTGATCGCTGCCAGGAAATAACGCCCCTGCCTTGTTTCAAAACCGTGGCGGCCGGATGACTCGCTCCAGTTCCGGTTGCCACGCCCCTTGCCGGTGGTTGTAGGTTTTGACCACCACCTTGTCCGGATAGAGCAGCAACGAATTGGTCCAAATGGTTTCGCGTTTCATGTCGGTGTTGTGGATGTTGGCGACCCGGCCGTCATAGAGGTTGATCGGCGAGGCGTAGCTGGCCTCGGTGGCCGGAGTGTGGGTATGGCCGGAAATCCAGAGGAAGACCTGGGGGTTGGCTGCGAGCAGGGCCTGGACGGCTTCCACCGGCTGGGCCACCGAGTGCGGCTTGTTGATGTAGCGCTTGAAAGGATGCTGGGTTCCCTTGAGCGGGCCGTGAAAAACAATGATCGTGGGTGTGCGGGCAGCTCGGGCCAGTTCGGTCCGTAACCAGTCGAGCTGTCGATCGGCGATTCCGACCGCATAGCGATCGTGGTCGGCGGAAACGAACAGAAAGAGATAGCCGCCCACCATCCGGCTGTGGGACAGGGCGGGCAGGCGGAAGGTCTGGTGGAAGCGGGCCAGTTTGTCTGCCTGTTCTTCCGGCGATGCCGGGTAGAAATCGCCAGAGTCCGGCCGGGACGGGGTGGCGTAGATGTAGTCGTGGTTGCCGGTGACCAGAGCCAGGGGATGGTTCAAGCGCTCGAAAAACGACCGGGCCGCCGTATACTCGGCCGGTGTGCCGTAGGTATCGCAGATATCGCCCACCGCCACCACCAGATCGACATCGCGCCAGCCGTTGATGGTACGGCGCACCTGTTCCTTGGCGGCCAGATGCCGGCCCGGCAGGTGCGGGTCGCCCAAAATGACAACCTGGCGATATAGCCGCTGCGTCGCCGGCGGGCAGGATGAGGAGGCGCCGGCAACCAAGGCGAGCAGGGCCAGGACCGCCAGAACGATTGCCGCCCGGAGGTGCAAGCCAATGCCGGCACGCTGGGCCGCCTCCGGCGAACCGACAGTTTGTGCATGGAAAACATTATTCATTTTTGACAGCAGGTTAGCGGTTCATATACAATACCTTTGCCGTGGGATTTTCTCGCCATGGCCTGAAGCGATACTCCGGACACTCACACTCGGTACGGCATGGCAAAAGGACAAAAGCCGGTCAAGACGACGGCGAATATCAAGAAAAACAGACTGTACCTGACGATTGCGGGCAACATCGATGCGAAAATGATGCAGAAGCTCTACACTGACATCCGTTTTTGCGTCGCGGACCTGAAAAAAGGCTTCGATGTGGTGAGCGATGTCTCGCAGTGCAACATCCTCTATGTCACCGGGCTGCCCATCTACAAGAAAATCATCGATTTCCTGATAGCCAACCATGTCGGGTCCATTGTCCGGATCATCAGCGACGACAACCTCAGCTACAAGCAACTGGCCAACTTTTCGGCCCGGATCCACAGTTACCGCACCCTGTACGTCCACAGCTTGGAAGAAGCGGAACAAAAGCTGGAGGAGTTGGCCAAGCGCGACGGCATCCGCTTTTCGCTCAATTTCATGCAGGTCCAATGCGAGCGGAACGGGCAGGTCGATATCGGCCAGCTGATCGACATTTCGATCAGCGGCTGTGCCATCCAAGCCCAGGCAGAGGCGCCCGCCGTGGGCGACGAGATCGGGATGCGCCTTGAGTTCTCCGCCCGCAACGACCAGCCGGCCGAGCCGTTCGAGCTGCGGGGCAAGGTGGTCCGCAGCGGCGAAGACGGCAAGTTTGCGGCCCAATTCATCGATCTCGACGAAGAACGCAAGGCACAACTCTACGAACTCCTCGCCTACGAAGTCACCCGGATCTCCTTTGAGCCGCCGCAATAACGGCTGACAGCCCGATGGCTGCCTAGCGCGGCTCGCTCTAGCGGCGCTCGGCAAGCAGCTGCCGCACCTTTTCCCCGCACCTCTTTCCCTTGCACGGCCCGTCGCCGATGCCGGTGGCCGCTGCCACTTCGGCAAAGGTGGTGGCGCCGTTGTCGATGGCCTCGATCAGCCGAAGCAGCTTGATCCCCTTGCAGATGCAACCGGCCTTGAGGCCGGCCATGGTCCGTTCATTCGGCTGCATGGTCGTTCTCCCCGCGTAGCCGGTCGTGGATCTGCCGGGCCAGTTCCGGCCCGATGCCGGCGACGGCGGCCAACTCCTCGACCGTGGCCCCGGCAATCCGCTTGAAGCTGCCCATGGCCTGGAGCAGCAGCCGCTTTCGTTTCGGGCCGATCCCCTCGATGGTGTCGAGGCGGGAGTGCAGCTGTGCCTTGCCCCGCAATTTGCGGTGAAAGGTGATGCCGAAGCGGTGGGCCTCGTCGCGGATGCGCATCAGGTAGAGCAAGGCCGGGGCATGTGCCGGCAGCAGCACCGGATTCTTGCGGCCCGGCCGGAAAAGCTTTTCCCCTTCGTCGGCCTTTTCCTTGGCAATGGCCACCAGGTCGATTCGCTGGAGGCAGTCGAACCGGGCCAAAACTTCCACCGCCACCTGCAATTGCCCCTTGCCGCCATCGAGCAGCAGCATGTCGGGCAGATTGTCCTCCTGCACTCCTTTGTCGATCCGCCGCTCCAGCACCTCGCGCATCATGGCGTAATCGTCGGGGGTGTCCTGCGATTTAATTCGGTAGTGCCGGTATAGACCGGCGGCCTTTTCGCCCTGGACGAAACAGACCAGGGAGCCGACCGCCTGCTTGCCCAAAAGATTGGAGATGTCGAGGCACTCGATCCGCTCAGGGCGGTTGGCCAGCCGCAGTTTGGCCTGGAGCGAGGCGGCCAGCGTCTCCCAGGAAAGCTCTTTTTTGGCCCGTTCCTCGAGGACCTGGGCGGCATTGGCCGCGGCCATCCGCATCAGTTGCATCCGTTTGCCCCGCTGTGGAGAGCCGATCGAAACCGGGCCGTCGCGCAGTTCGGCCAGCCGCTCTTCCACCAGGGCCTGATCCTCGATGGCAAAGGGTAGCAGCAATTCGCGAGGTGGCTGGCGCTCGGCGGAATAGTACTGCAGGATCGTCTGGGCGAGCAGGCTGTCGTCTTCGCCCAAGGGATCGGCCAGGAAAAAGGATTGGGCCCCGGTGATCATGCCGCCGCGCACGAACAGCAGGGCAATACCGACCGCGGCGTCCTGGCGGTGGATGCCGAACACATCCTGGTCGAGGTGATGCTCGGCCGCCACGGCTTGATGTTCGAGGGTCCGGCCCAGGGCCTGGATCTGGTCGCGCAGGTGGGCCGCCTGCTCAAAGGCCAGGTTCGCTGCGGCCCGCTCCATCCTGGCAGTCAAATTGCCGATGACCTCGCCGGTCTTGCCTTCCAGAATCAGGAGCACATCGCGCACCATGGCCTGGTAGACCTCCGGTTGCACCTTGCCGGCGCAGGGCGCCAGGCAGCGGCCCATCTGATAGTTGAGGCAGGGACGCTGACGTTCGCGGACCGCGGCGCAACGCCGCAAGGGGAATTGGCTGTGGAGCAGTTGCAGGGTGGCGCGCATGGCCGTGGACGAGGCATAGGGACCGAAATAGCGGTTGCCGTCGCGCAGCCGCTTGCGCGTGACCGTGACCCTGGGCCAGGGATCGCGGGTGGTGACCTTGATCAGGGGATAGTTCTTGTCGTCGCGGAGGATGACGTTGTAGCGCGGCCGATGCTGCTTGATCAGCGAGGCCTCGAGGATCAGCGCCTCCTTCTCGGTGGTAGTGAGGATGGTCTCCACCCGTTGGACATGGGTGAGCATGACCGCGGTCTTGGAATGGACGGGACCGGCGAAATGGGCGTACTGGCTCAGGCGTTTGCGCAGGTCGCGGGCCTTGCCCACATAGAGGACCTGCCTCTTGCCGAGCATCAGGTAAACGCCCGGCCCATGGCTGACGGTGGCAAGAAAGGCCGATGAAAGCGGGGAGACCTGCTGGTCTTGGTTGACTTGTTCAGATGATGCCATGGGTACGGCCGCGCATGCCGCTTCGATCGGTTTTCTTGTCGGTGCTCAGGGGTATTGCCTGGCGAATGGACCGCTGCTTTTCTTCACGATGCATTCGCCAGAGTGATTGGATGCCCGATATTACGGTGGGCTTTGCCAACGGTTAAGATGTGGAATGAAGGACAGATCAATCAATGATGCGGGGCAGGGCACAGCCGCCATGGCCCGCATCGGAACAAAACAGAACAGAAAAATCAGGGCTTGATGTAGGCGTAGCCGTCTTGCTGGAGTTCGATCAGGGCCACGATGCCGGCCGGGACGATCTCGCACCCCTCGATCAGGCTTTCCGGATCGACATTGAAGCGATTCAGGGCATTGCGGCAGACCTTGAAGGCCACTCTGGCCTGCTGCAATTGCCAGATTTCCTCGCGGTAGGCCGCACACTGCTCGGCTTGCAACAGGTTGACCGCAGGGCCGTTGAACAGGATGACTAGGTCGTAGTGTTTTTCCGGAATGGCGCGCAGCAGGTTGCCGGCATTGGCCAGGGCAATGGTCAGCGGTTTGATTTCGTCGAGATCGACATGGAAAACGGCGCGATAGATCATGGCGTTATGCTCCAGATTTCAGGTTCTATGGAAGGCGGCGGCAAAAAGGCGTTGGGTGTATTCCTGTTGCGGGTTGGCGAAAAGGGCGGCGGCCGGGCCGCTTTCGACGATGCGGCCCCGCTGCATCACGGCCAGGTGGTCGGCCAGCGAACGCACGGTCCGCAGGTCGTGGGTGATGAAAATATAGGTCAGTTGATAGCGGTTTTGCAGGTGCTGCAACAATTCGAGCACCTGCTTCTGGATGGTCATGTCCAGGGCGCTGGTGGGCTCGTCCAGAATCAGCAGTTTTGGCCGCAGGATGATGGCGCGGGCAATGGCGATGCGCTGGCGCTGGCCTCCGGAAAACTCGTGCGGAAACCGGCCGGCCAGGGCCGGATCGAGCTCGACGTCGCGCAGGGCCTGCTCCACCAACAATCGCCGCTCCGCCTTGGTGCCGCCGAGGCCGTGGACCACCAGCCCCTCGGCAATGATCTGCTCGATGGTCATGCGCGGCGACAGGGAGGAGAAGGGATCCTGGAACACGATCTGCAACTCCTTGCGCAGCGGCCGGAACCGGCTGCCGCTCAGGGTCGAGAGACAGTGGCTGACGCCGGGCTCGGGAAAATAAAGCACCTGGCCTTGGTAGCGGATGAGTCCGAGCAGGCAGAGGGCCAAGGTGGACTTGCCCGAACCCGATTCGCCCACCACGCCCAAGGTGGTGCCGGCACGCAGGCTCAGGCTGACATCGTCCACGGCTTTGAACACCGGCCGTTTTCGCCGCAACCAGTCGGTCCAACCGGTTTTCAGGGCAAAGGCGCAGGTGATGTTGTTGAGCTCGATCAGCTTGTCGCCGCCTGGCCGGGTCTGCTGCACGCCATCGGGCACGGCGGCCAGCAGGCGGCGGGTGTATGCCTCGCGCGGGCTGGCGAACAAATCCGCCACTGGGCCCTGTTCGACAATGCGTCCGCCATGCATGATCGAAACCGTGTCGGCGATCTGGCGCACCATGGGCAGGTCGTGGGTGATGAGCAGAACCGACATCCCGTATTCCCGCTGGATATCTTGGATGAGGTCGAGGATTTGGTTCTGGATGGTGACATCCAGGGCGGTGGTGGGCTCGTCGGCGATGAGCAGCCGCGGCTGGCAGGCCAGGGCCATGGCAATGATCACCCGTTGGCGCTGGCCGCCGGACAATTGGTGCGGGTAGCTGCCGATCCGGTTCTGCGGGTTGTCGATGCCGGTGCGTTCCAACAGGTGCAGGGCGCGCTCGAAGGCCTCTTTCTTGCCGAGGCGCTGATGGAGCATCAACGGTTCCATCAACTGGTCGCCGATGGTGTAGACCGGGTTGAGGGCGGTCATCGGTTCCTGGAAGATCATGGCGATCCGGTTGCCGCGGATGGCCCGGATCGACGGTTTGTCCAACAGGCTCAGATCGTGCCCTTCAAAGAGGATGGCGCCGCTGGTCTGGATCTCGTTCGTCTCCTCCAGCAGACGGAGGATGGACAGCGCGGTGACCGATTTGCCGGAACCGGATTCGCCGACCAGGGCGTGGGTCTCGCCTTCGGCAATGCGAAAGGCGATCCGGTCCAGCACCGGGGAAAGACCGCCTTCGGCGTCGCGGAAGGCAAGGGAAAATTGATCGATATCAAGCAAGGGAACCATGGCAGCGCAACCTATGTAAGAATGCGCTACACTACCCGAGGGGCCGCCGCAGGGCAACAGGAAGATGCCGGTCCAGGCAAGGGCGGCTTGGATTGGCCGGTTCCTTGCATCTACTTTGCATCTCCTCGGGGGCAAAAGACTTTTTTCCCCGATGAGGCTTCCCTGACGGCGGCCCCGGCGCGTCTTCGGCATTGCGGCCAGCGGGCGAACACAGTACCTTGCGGGCAGAGCGGCCGGAGCGATGCGGCCTTGGCCCCGATTTTCAGACCAATCTGCGTACGACTTACCGGATATTTCCCATGATCAGACAACTTCGCGCATCCCGCTGGCTTGCCGTTTTCGTTCTCCTGTTCTACCTGCTGTCGCCGCTGGCCGCCCTGGCCCTGACCGTCAGCGAGGAACGCAAGATCGGCGAGCAATTGCTCTTTTCGGTCCGCAGGCAATTTCCGGTCCTGGACGACCCGGATATCAGCCAGTATATCAACACCTTGGGCAGAAAGGTCCTGGCGACCATCGGCCCCCAGCCTTTCGAGTATCGCTTTTTCGTGGTGCAGAGCAACCAGTTCAACGCCTTTGCCGCGCCGGCCGGGCTGGTCTTTTTCTATACCGGCCTGATCGAGGCGATGAACAACGAGGATCAGTTGGTGAGCGTTCTTGCCCACGAAATCGGCCATGTGGTCAGCCGCCACATTGCCCAGCGACTCGACAAAAGTACCAAGATAAGCGCCCTGTCCCTGATTGCCGGCATTGCCGGGCTGGCCCTGGGGGTTCCGGGGTTGTCGCAGGGATTACTGACCGGTTCGCTGGCAGCGGGCCAGGCGGCCAATCTGCAGTACAGCCGCGAGGACGAAGAACAAGCCGACCGACTCTCCTTCGGCTGGATGCAGCAAATGGGCCGCAATCCCTCGGCCATGGAGGACATGCTCAAGAGCATGCGGCGCGTCAGCCGGTACAGCATGGGCAGCGAGGTGCCGCAGTATCTCCTGACCCATCCCAACCCGGACGCCCGGTTGGGGTATGTCGAGTCGCTGCTGGACATGCTGCGGCACAAGGGGACGCCTCAACATTATATCAAAACCGATAATTTCGATTTTCTCCGTTTCAAATACCGGGTGCTGGTGCAATCCTCGGATCTCGACAACCTGCGGACCTACTGCACCATGGCCTCGACCGCGGCGGGCACGGACAAGGAACAGCAGATCATGGCCCATTACGGCCTGGCTCTGCTCGCGGCGGAAGACCGCAACTATCCGGAGGCGCTCAATCAACTGGCGCTCGTGCGGGAACAGTATCCGCAAAAAGAGATTTTGGAGATCGACAAGACGGTGCTGCTGATGAACAGCGGCAACTACGACGAGGGCAGGCGCATTTTGGAGCAGGCCTTCCGGCGCGATCCGAACGACGTGTACGGCGCCTACCAGTTGGGCAAGATCGAGTTGATGACCGGCAACTATCCCAGGGCGGAGCAGATGCTGCAACGGGTGGCCCTGGCCATGCCCGAATACCCCCAGGTGTATTACGATTTGGGACAGTTGGCGGCCAATCGCGGCAAGGAAGGGGTGAGCGGCTTTTATTTGGGCAAGTACAACCTGTACCGGGGCAAGATGAAGATGGCCAAGCAGTATCTTGTGCGGGCCAGCAAGGACACGAGTGTGCCGGATAAGGTGCGCGTCGAGGCCAAGGCGATCCTGGAAAAACTCAAGGAACTGGAAAAGGAGACCTGATTGCCATGCTCTTGCGATTTTCGGTTTCGATGGATGAAAAGCTCCTCGGCCAATTCGACGAATATCTGGTGCGCCGCAAATACTCCAACCGTTCCGAGGCGATCCGCGATTTGATCAGGAGCGTGCTGGTCAACGAGGAATGGGAACAGGACAGCGAGGTGGTCGGGGTAGTGACCCTGGTGTACAACCACCACCAGCCGCAACTGCAGGAGAAAATCACCGAACTGCAGCACGAGTACCACCACCAGATCACCTCGACCACCCACGTCCACATGGATCACCACAACTGCCTGGAGGTGACCATCGTCAAGGGACGAGCCTCACAGGTGCGCGAACTGGCGGAAAAACTGATTGCCTTGCGTGGAGTGAAAAACGGTAACCTGACCATGTCGAGCACCGGCGGCCACCTACACTAAGGCGGCCGGTTCAGTCCTTCTTGTGTTTGCGCCAGTTCTGGTGGGTGATACCGAATTTCTTGATTTTGTAGTTCAGGGCGCGGGGGCTGATGCCCAGGCAGCGGGCCGCATCCTTCTGCACCCAGATGTTCTCGGCCAGCGCCTTGAGGATGAGTTCCCGCTCGTGGGCTTCCAGCGGCTCGGTCACCTGGATCAACGGCGTCATGCTCCGGTTCAGTTCCGGAATATGGAGCGAGGACAGGCCGATCAGGTTCTCTTCCTCGAGGATGACCGCTCGCTCGATGGTGTTGGCCAGCTGGCGGATGTTGCCCGGCCAGTCGTAGCCCTGCATCATGGCCAGAACCTCCGGGGTGAAATCCTTGATGTTGCCCTTGTTCAGCGAGGTGGTGAATTTCTTCAGGAGCTTGCGGGCCAGGGGCGCCAGGCAGCGGGGGCGATCCTTGAGCGGCGGCAAATGAATCGGCAGCACGCTGATCCGGTAATAGAGATCTTCCCGGAACTTGCCCGAGGCGATCAAGGTCGATAAATCCTGGTTGGTGGCGGCGATGAGGCGGACATCGACCTTGATGGTCTTGTTGCCGCCTACTCTTTCAAAGGATTTGTCCTCCAGCACCCTGAGCAGCTTCGACTGAATTTCCAGCGGTATCTCCCCGATTTCATCGAGAAAGATGGTGCCGCCGTTGGCCTGTTCGAAACGGCCTATCCGTTGCTTGTCCGCCCCGGTGAACGCCCCTTTCTCGTGACCGAACAGTTCGGATTCGAGCAATGTTTCCGGGATGTTGGCACAGTTGATCTTGATGAAGGGATGGTCGCGGCGGGGAGAGTTGTAGTGGACCGTACCGGAGAGGTAGCTTTTGCCTGTGCCGGTGTTGCCCGTAATCAACAGGGTGGCGTCGGTGGAGGCGAATTTCCGCAGGCTGTTGAGCACCACCTTGAAGTTGTCGCTCTCGGCGATGAGCCGGTCAAAGCTGTAGACAATATTCTGGGTGCGGCGTAAATAGGCCAGTTCGTTGTCCTGCTGCCGTTTGTTCAGGGCATGGCTGACCGTCCGTTTGACCCGGCCGGGCGACAGGGGCAGGTTGAGAATGTCGTAGACGATCGGCTCCACCTGCTCGTCGAGCCGCACCGCATCCTCGGACTCGCAGGTGAGGATCACCGGTGTGGACGGCGTCTGCTCCTGCACATCTTCCAGGAGGCCAAATTTATTGTCATTCTCCGGATAATAATTCATGAAGATGACATCGTAGGGCCGTTTGCTGACCTCGATCTGGAAAAGTGAGGGGTCGTGCTGAAAGGTGAGATTGAAATTGCCAGCCAGGGCGGTCTCGATGCTCGTCCTGCTCTCCGGCGGGCATTTGTAGGCAAGAACAGATGCTTTTTTCTCGGCCATAAACCTTCTCCTGGAATTCGTTTCGATTTGGTGATTGCAATACCTATTTCGTAATTATAAACAACGCCTTTAAAAATGCAACCGGTAGCGCGATAGGATTCGTCAAATACGTAATAATGCAGTCAACTAAGTCTTCTTTAGATAATTTAGGGCAGGATTGCCTGATGATGGCACGGGCCCTTTGCCTGGCCAGGCAATCCGCCGAAATGGGCGAGGTGCCGGTGGGCGCGGTGGTGATGGACAGCGACGGAGCAGTTCTGGCGGAAGCGGGCAACAACTGCATTGCCGCCGCCGATCCTTCCGGCCATGCGGAAATGCGGGCGCTCCGCCAGGCCGCGCTGGTTGCGGGCAATTACCGGCTGCCCGGCGTGACGGTCTATGTGACCCTGGAACCCTGCCCCATGTGCGCCGCCTTGCTGGTGCATGCGCGGATCGGGCGACTGGTGTTCGGGGCGACCGACCCCAAGGGCGGCGGGGTGGTGTCCAAATACCGGATTGGCGCCGATGGCCTGCTCAACCATCAATTCTCGATCACCGCCGGGGTGTGCGCCGAGGAATGCGGCCGGCTGCTGCAGGAGTTTTTTCGGAGCCGCCGTTAATTTTCTATTGTAAAAAAGCAGGACTCAGGATAGAAAAATGTTCCCGTTGCCCGGCGCTGCCGGGGACCGGATGGTCGCTTACACTCCGGAGAGGTGACCGAGTGGTTTAAGGTGCACGCCTGGAACGCGTGTGTACGCAAGTACCGAGAGTTCGAATCTCTCCTTCTCCGCCATTTTTAGTAACAAAATCGGGTCGTCGGCGTAATGCCGGCGACCCGATTTTGTTTTCAGCATGTTTTCAGAAAGCAGGGAAAATCGATTTATCGGAGATCGGAGCTTTGGCTCAATTTTCCACTCCCTTACCAGCCCGTTGAAAAAAGATTTTCGTCTGCTTTCACTGCACTGCCAGAAAATTGCTCTCGAAGATGCTCTATCTGTAGTGGCTCAGTTGCGATGATTTCGTGTTTTTCAACGGGCTGTTAACCATCTTTCCCAATAACCGGTACAGCTTCTGCGATGCCGGCGCTGGAGCATGATCTGAATCGGTGCAAAGGCTCAATTGGGAAGCGTCGCACGATGGGGAAGAATCAAGGCTCATCTATCTGCAAGACGTGGACAACAGGATTTCTGCTGTATTGGCCGACAAGATCACCGCTTTTTTGGGATACGTAAATTTTTCTGGACGCATTATCATAAGCGACCCCCAAAATGTGTCCGCTCCCGTTGCTGTTGCTAAATGGCAGATCAAAATTCCAGACGGAATATGGAGCTATCTCCCAAGGTTGTTTTGTTCCATTTTTTACACTGAGCAAATCGGAGGCACTATATGCCCACACTTGATATTTATACGGGTACGCGTGCGGTCCTTTTGATGCGTCAGTTGGGTCGTAACAATATGTAGCCCCGTCCCCCGACGGAAGCCCGGCTAGAGATTGATCCGACGTCCCATTTCCATAACAATATTCTCCACTCCCATGTCTACCGAAAAACAGGACTGAAGCATATCCTTCTGGGAAGACAATTCCAGTCACCGTCGACGTTAAATTGAAAAGGGTGTTCTGTGTGTCCGTTTGAGCTAACGGGTGATTTACTGGGTAGTATACGAGCTGTGTCGCTGGAACAGGGTCTGTAACGCCCAGCTGCGATGGATCAAACACCGATGCAGCCGGTCCCGAAGAGGATGTCGATATAACTGATAGGCCGGATTGTCCGGTCAAAGCTGGTCCACCAAATGCTGCCTGTTGTGATGCCGGTATTTCGCACATATAACCGCCAGCAAGCCTAGCCGCGACATTTGATAATTTGAACATTCCGGAAAAATCACCATTCGTTGACAGGTTCAACCCCGACGTATAGTGCGACAGGTATTGGCTCCCGCCGTCATAATATGTATAAACAGATCCGATGAGTTTGTCCCCCCATACCAAAAATCCACCGTTATAGACGCTTCCACCATTAGTCGCTCCAAGTTAACGTTTTTTCTATTCCCCTCAGTAATATCAACAAAACTCTGAAGAACTGAAGCCGTGTTCAAATCGTCTATATTTGAGCTGTTGACGATAGATGGGATTGTAATTTCTGCCGTTAATCCTGCCACTATGTGACCACCCATGAACAACGAACCGGAACCGCCATTACCGTCTTTGTTGAATCCTATTGGGCCACCACCATAACTAAATACGCAAGTATTCCAGTTTGAGCAACCAATCGTTCCGTTGGGAACCCTGAACGCTCCTAAATATCGTATATTTTGCGATGTAATCAAATTGTCCGAGGTGGTGTTCCATGCTGTGAACATGCCCGAGACCTTCGTCACTCCACCGGCATCCGCCCAATTCATCGTATGATCGGTGGTGTTGATCCAAACATCGCCGATGGCAGGATTCTCTGGATCGCTGGAAACCTGTGCAATACCGGTTCCGCTCCCACTTGCAGTGGCCTCGGATGGAGCGACAAACGCTTGGCAAGACAGGCCTAAGGTCAATGCAGCCGGTAACAACAGAGCGTGCCTCAATTTCATGCTTTCCTCCTTGTGTTGATGAGATGACAAAGAACGCACCAATGTTGTACGGTTGAAACAAACAATACATTTTTGTCAAGCCAATTCGGTGCCCAAAGTCTTAAAAATTGCTTATCTGAAACTACATCACTGCTGAAGTAGTGAAATCTTCATTACCCTGGCCCGTATTTCCTGGTTTTGTCCTGATGGGGAATCTTGAAATATAGCTCAGTACTTCCCGTCAGCATTCACCGGGAAATTTTTTCGCAAAGATCATGCTGTTCTGGGTTGTAATCCACTCGGTTTTACCCCTTGACGGTGCCTCATTTCACGTTCGATGGCGTTTTTTCGCCATTGTGCCGATCTCCGGGCGCATTTCACCTGTGGGCAGCCAGGAGCATTCCCATTCGGTCAATGTTGTACGCCAAGTTGCGTAAACCGATCTTGGCTCGAGCTCGGGCTATGCCGATCGTGCGCACCAGCAAATTCCCCGCCCGCTGGGCCTGCACACCAAAGATGTGCTCGACCCGCGAACGGATCTTGGACCTGGTCCTGTTGCCTTCCTGTTCTCTGGCCGTCAGAGGATGGTTGCGGTTCCCCTTGCGTTGGATGTGTTCACGAAAACCGTCCTTAGCCAGACGCTCCAACCGTTCCGCCGAGCGATAGGCCGAATCCGCCCACACCGCCTTGCTGGTGTTGTCGGAGAAAAGCTGCTCAAACACCTTGCTGTCGTGCCGTGCCGCATCGGTTACCGCATAGCTTCGGATCAGCTTGTGCTTCACATCCACCGAGATGTGGTTTTTGTAGCCATAAAAATGTTTGCCGTTCTTCTTGGTCCAATGCGCATCCACGTCTTTTTGACGCCGCTTGTTCTCCGACCAGTCCGTAGGGATGTCGCCCGCTTTGATCCGGGCATTTTCCTCCCGGCTGTTCCGCTGTTTGGGCACATTGACGATACTGGCATCCACGATCTGCCCCTTCATTGCCATGAAACCATGGTCGTGAAGGTACGCATCGAAGGTCGCAAAGAGATGCTCCACTATGCCGGCTTTGATCAGGTCTTCCCGGAAACGCCAGATGGTGGTGGCATCCGGAACCTTCTGGCTGAGGTGCAGATCAAGAAAGCGACCGAAAGAATGCCGATCGAGAATCTGAAACTCGGTCGCGTCATCCGACAGATTGTACAGCGACTGCAGGATGAGAATCTTGAACAGCAGGATGACATCATACCCCTTCGGACCCACGGTGGACTGCCGGCCTTTGTCACGGGCCTTTTCGAGTGCCGGGCGAAACATATCCCAGTTGACCGTCTCGTTGATCTTGGTCAGCGGGTCACCGTTCTTGTCGATTTTGTGCAAGCGGTCTTGCAGATCGAAAAAGCCGGGTTGAATCATGGCGGGTCCCCATCGGGTCAGAGGGTGGCGAGGTTTTTCAAAACGATGAAAACAATAACATATTATCGATAAGTCAACAAGTTGACAGATAAATTCACTGCGGATTACTGCAATTAATTTTCAAGATTCCCGATGGTCATTCCATTGATCCAGCACCCGATCAACCGGTTCGCAGGAGAGCAAGGCGGGGCGGCTCCTTGTCGAGAAGAATGCGATAGACATCCTTCTCCGCCATACATAAAAAAAACGCCTTGCAATCTTTCGCGATTGCAAGGCGTTTTTTGTTGTGGGTCCGGCTGTCGTCCCGCCGGGCTGTGCGGGATTGGCGCAGTCTTTGCCGAAGTTTCAACGATACGCCGGTTTGTAGGCCAAGGCACGGATATGCGCCTCGATATCGTTCGGCCGGGCCACGCGGGCCAGCCCGTGATCATAGGCATATTCGGCAATTTTCGCTGCCGTTTTCAAAGAAGCGTCCAGAATCTGGGACTGCGGCGGGTAAATCAGCCCCATGGCCAGCGATTCCGGGGTCACCTGTTCGGCAACGGCCCTGGCAGCCACAATGAACATCGCCTGAGTCACCCGCGTGGCCTCGGTGGCGAGCACCGCCATGCCTATAGCCGGAAAAATATAGATATTGTTTCCCTGGCCCGGCACGAATTTTTGACCATTGAAACTCACGGGAGCAAAGGGACTTCCGCTGGCAAAGATCGCCTTGCCGTTCGACCAACGGTACGCCTCTTCCGCCGTGCATTCCGAGCGCGACGTCGGGTTGGTGTAGGGAAAAATGATCGGCCGCCGATTGATGCGGGACATGGCCTCGATAATCTGCTGGCTGAACAGCTTGGGAACGGTGCTGACCCCAATGATTGCCGTTGGCCTGATCGATTCGACAGCCTTCACGAAAGATTTTGTCGGCGGATGGACATGGGTGAAAGGTCGCTGGAAATCGGCAATATCGGTGCGGGATGTCTGGAGGAGCCCGTTCACATCGAACAGCCAGCAGCGGGCGCGCGCTTGTTCGATAGCAAGCCCTTCCAGCACCATGGCCTCGCTGATCAACTCCGCAATCCCGGTCCCCGCCGACCCCGCGCCCATGAACAGAAATCGTTGTTCGGTCAGTTTTTGGCCGGAAATCCTCAGCGCTCCGTAAATACCGGCCAGCGCGACTGCCGCCGTCCCTTGGATATCGTCGTTGTAGGTGCAGATTTTGTTCTTGTACCGCTCCAGGATCGGCACCGCGTTGATGTTGGCCAGGTCTTCCCATTGCAAGCAGCAGTTCGGATACAAGTCCTGCACCGCCTGGACGAATTCATCGATAAAAGCATCGTATTCCGCACCGCGCACGCGATGCTGCCTGAGGCCCAGATACAGCGGGTCGTCCAGATACAGTTGGTTGTTGGTGCCCACGTCCAGGGTCACCGACAGGGTCAATTCGGGCGGCACGCCGGCAACGGCCGTATAGAGCGCTAATTTACCGACAGGAATGCCCATTCCGTTCACGCCCAGATCGCCAAGGCCGAGGATTCGTTCACCGTCGGTGGCAACGATAAAACGCACGTCCTTGTAAGGCCAGTTGGCCAACAACCGCTTGAGCCGGCCCTTGGCAGTAATCGGCAGGTACACACCTCGGGCGGCACGGAAGAAATGATCGAATCTCTGGCAGGCCTCGCCCACGGTCGGGGTGTACACAAGCGGGATGAACGTTACTGGATCGGACATGATCACCGCAAAAAAGAGGGTCTGGTTTCTTGCCTGGAGATCCGAGAGCAAAAGATATTTCTGCAGGTCATTGTCGAGGGTATTCAATTGTACGTGGATGCGAGCTACCTGGATTGCGAGAGTGTCCACCGCAACCGGAAGCAACCCTTCCAATCCCTTGTCGCGACGTTCCTGATTTGTGAAAGCGGATCCCCGATTCAGATTGGGATTGTGCAGCAGCGCTATACCTGTGTGTTGAAAAGTCATGGCGTATCCTTGTGTTATTGATGTTGACGAAGGAGGGGAATCAAGAAGTGGGCGTTGTCGAGGCATCAGCGCGGCCGCCAGGAACAGGCCGCCTTTTTGTGCTGCAAGGATTGTGAAGTTCGTTTGTCCTCGCGGAAATCGCTTTCATCGCGATTGTCCAAGGCGTCATCCAACAGTTTTTTGAACGCCTCGTGCAATTGTTGAGTTTTACTGCTTGTTTCCGCATGCACAAACAAAACCAATAAATCCCGGCTCCATGGAAAAGAAGCTATTTTGGCCGCTTCACTGCTCATCGCCTTCCAGGCCACCGATTCTTTGGCAGCCCCTGTATATTGAGGTGCAACCAGCAAACCACCGGTGGCCAGCAAAAGAATCAATGTGGACAAAAATAATTTTTTCATAGCAAATTCAATGGGTGGAAAGAAAATTGAAACAACCGGTTATGGGCAGCAGGGCGCGTGCCAATAATCGGTCTTAATTGCCAACAGGGTAAATTTCCGTTATTTGAAAAATATTCCTCACGACACGGATACCCAGCGGTCGGAAAAAAATGCCCAACCTTACCGGCACGACTGTTTCCTTTGTAACCATGTGGTTGCCCTTGGACGGGCCGAAAGGGCTTGGCTGGGAAATCGAACAGGAAATTGATTGTGGGGAGGCTTGGCCTGCGTATCGTTGCTGTGGGCAGCCGTATCGGTTGACAAGTGGGATATTGGCCGGGTTAATGGCACAAGCGGCCAGAAAACGGGTTGGAGCCCGCCGAGAAACAAAAAAACTCCATGGCATTGCATGGCCATCGATTGATATCGATTGCACGCGATTGGCTCGATGAACGTTGACCGTTCGTTGCAACATATTGCCCCGAGGTTTGTATTATGAACATCGACATAACGTTTGATTGCTCTGTTGTTGATTTTGACCTTGTCCGCCAGATCCTCAAAAGAGTTGGCATGGGAAATTACACCGATGATATCCATCGCCGCGCTTTCCAAGGCAGTTATGCCACCGTGTTTGCCTGGGACAAGGGAACGCTTATCGGTTTTGGCCGTGCCATTTCGGATGGGGTGTATCAAGCCGCGTTTTACGATATTGCGGTGGCGCCCGAATACCAAAGAAAGGGTGTCGGCACCGTCGTTATCAATAATCTTCTCGACCGGTTGCCTCACTTCAACGTGATCTTGTATGCCTCACCGGGAAAGGAAAATTTCTACCGCTTCTTGCAATTTCGACACATGAAGACCGGCATGGCCTTGTTCAACAATGCTGCCATGATGCAGGAAAAAGGGTTTACCGAATAGCATCGTTCCACCCCCACACGACACAGCAAATTGCCCGTGCCAAAAGGACCTTGCCAGACGGCCTGCCTAGTTCCGCCACCGGTCGTCGTTTGTTTTGGGAACCGTCAAAGGGCACGGCGCTCCGAGGCGGCAAAGCGCTCTTTGTCGACACGACTCTCTGTTTTAAAAGGACGAATCCTCCCATTTTGGCTCTCTTCCGGGCCAGAACATGCGTTGCACCCCACCGGGGAGAACAAACCGAGTTGGGGCTCCTTTCTCTTTAAAATTAATTATCCCTAAAAATATATTGACTCCCTGATTTTGACCGTATAGGTTTGGAACGTTTCCTGTTTGACCTATCTGGCTGGAATCCTGTTGCTCCAAGTACAGTTGCCGAAAGCAGGTCCGGATAATCGGCTCCTTGGCAGATGGCGGACAGAGCTTGACTGGGCCAGCTCCAGTGACAGGGACATCAGAAAAAAAGGCGCAGAACAGCGCGCGTCGGGCGAGGCGCCTTGTAAAAAAAGAAGTTCGGGCGCACCGGATGTTCCTGGCAAGCGCCGCATTTTCAGGGAGGGGAAGGATGGAGACGCAACATTGGCAAAGTCCTGCGCGCAGCGAATACCAATGGATGGCAGAAAAGAAAGAAAACCTGATCTGGGATGAGTATCAAATCCGGCCGGGTATCAAGTTGGCGGTGCAAAATGTGCCGCCTCTCGGCACGCCGCTTTGTTTCGATTACGAGACCTCGAACCCTCCCATCCAATTTTTATACTGTCTTTCCGGCAGCACCCGGATTCGCATCGTCCACAACGACGGTACCAAGGTCTCCGGCCGGATCGCATCGAAACAGTATTCCATTTCCTATGTGCCGGATACCCGCGGCACATGCGTCACCGAGGCCGGTTGCCCCCTGCGATCGATCGCCTTGCTGATCGCGCCGAACACCTTGCACCAATTGACGCGGCAGACCGAGGCGAGCTCGGTGGAGCAGGTCAGGAATCTCATGGCCGAAATGACCAAGGCGTTCTTTTACCGGGAGTTCACCTTGCCGCTTCCCCTGGAGATCACGGTCAGGCAGATTCTGGATTGTCCGATGCTGAACCGGGGGCTGAAAAAGGTTTTCCTGGAATACAAGGCCATGGAGCTTTTTTACAATCAACTCAGCCTGCTCGATTTATCCGGGGAAGAGTGCAAGAAGACCGCCGCCTTCGAATTGGAGGCGGTCCAGCGGGTACACGACCTGCTGATGCGGGATCTGGCTTCGCCGCCTTCCTTGCTCTGTCTGGCGAAAAAGGTGGGGCTGACGCACACCAGGTTGAACAAGCTGTTCCGGCTGGTCCACCACGACACGGTTTTTGGCGTCTTGCGGACGCGGCGGCTGGAATGCGCCAAGAAAATGCTGGAAGACACCAGGAAAAGCGTTTCGGAGGTGGCGTACGAATGCGGTTTTGCCACCCCCAGCCATCTTTCCCGGGCGTTCTTCGACCAGTACGGCATCCAGCCGAAACGGTATCAAACGGAACTGAACTCGGCCGAAACCACGGTTTGAACGGGCCGGCCGTTCATCCGTTCATTTCCCCTCCCGATACCGCGCCAACGAGAGGCGTTCCCGATCCCTTTCCGGAGCTGCGGCGGTGGCCTGCAGCAGGGCCAGGGTCTGGACGAAACGGTTTGCCCGCGCCTCGGTCTCCGCCAGCATTGCCTGCCGCCATTTGAGATCTGCCTCCAGCAGATCCGCAAGGTTGATCGCCCCCAAATCATACTGATGCTGTGCCAGCAGATACCTGGTGCGGGCCTCGTGGGCCGCGTCCGCCGTGGCAACCAAGGTGCGGGCTCCGGTTCCCAGAGCGCCCAGGCAATCGGCCACATCGGCATAGGCGCGCAACACCACCTGCTGCCAAGCGGCATGCGCCTCTTCGGCCCCGGCCTCCTTCATACGCTTGCGGGCTTGCAGGGCTCCGCCTTGAAACAGCGGCTGAAACAGGGAGATGCCCACGCTCCACACCCCGGCATGGTCGAGAAAGAGGGCGGGCTTGTCATCGATGGGCCGCGACACGCTGTAGCCGGCGCTGCCAACCAGGGTGATGCCGGGATACAGGTCGGCAACCGCCACCCCAACCTCAGCCGTGGCTTGATGCACCAGCGCCTCGGCCTCGCGGACATCCGGCCGGCCACGCACCACCTCGCCGGGCAGGGCAAGGGGAAGGCGGGTGGGCAAGGTGAAATCCTCCAGGGAAAATTCGGGCAAATGCGCCTCGGAAGGCGGACTGCCGAGAAGAATGGCCAATTGATGCCGATTGGCCGATAGGGTCTGTTCGAGCGGGGGCAAGGTGGCCGCCAGGTCGGCCAAGTCGTTTTTCGCCGTGCTTACCGCATACGTCGAAGCCCCGCCCGCTTTGTTTTTGGCTTGCGCGATTGCCACCTGCTGCCGACGGATATCGAGCATGGTCCGGACGGTTGCAATCGAGGCCCTGGTTTCGGCATCCCGGACCGCCGCCACCGCGACGGTGCCGGCCAGGGAAAGCCGAGCCGCCTCCAGGGCGTATTGTTGCCGGTCGACCTGGGCGGCCAGTGCTTCCAGTTGCCGCCGGCCCTGACCGAGAATATCCAGGGTATATCTGAGGTTCACCCCTGCGGTGTACTGGGTGAAGGGACTGGGGGCATAGGGCATGCTGGCGGGCAACGAACCGGAGGAGCCCATCTGGGCCATGTTGAGCTGTTGCGGCGTGGCCGAGGCGGTCAAATCCAGGGCGGGAAACCACACCTCTCCCGCTTCGACCCGCCAGGTTTCCTCGGCCTGGCGCAACACGGCCCTGATGCGCGCCAGGTCGGGACTATGGCTCAAGGCTCGTTCCACCAGGCCGCTCATTTTCTCGTTGCCGAGTTGCTCCCACCACTGGGTATGCGGCGGACCCGGCACCAACACCTGGGCATTGCCGGCCACGCCCCGGTCCTCATCGGCAGGAATGCCGGCAATGGCCTCGGGCTGCCGTTCTTCGGTAAATCGCGAAGCCCCGGCCGGCTCAAGGGGCTTGAAATCCGGGCCCACCGTGCATCCGGCAGGCAGCAGGCACAACAGGACCAGGCAGGTCGTTTTTAGTCCAAGGTTTTTTTGTAGCATTTGACAGCCACCCCAATGGCGACAACGGTGAAAAGGGCAATGGGCCAGATATGCACCCACATCTGCCAGAGATCCGCCCCCTTGAGCATGATGCTCCGGATAAGCCGCAAAAAATGGGTGACGGGCAGCACATTACCGATGTGCTGGGCCCACGGCGGCATACCGGAAAAGGGAAACATGAAGCCGGAAATGAGCACGCCCGGCAGGAAATAAAAAAAGGTGAGCTGCATGGCCTGCATCTGGTTGCGGGCCAGCGAAGAAAAGGTGATGCCCATGGCCAGGCAGGCAGTGATGAAGAGTAGGGCGGAGACATACACGGCCGCCAGGCTGCCGAGGCAGGGGACATGAAAGAGAAAACGAGCCGCCAGCAGAATGAGCGTAACCTGAGTCAGGCCGATGAACACATAGGGCACGATCTTGCCGCTGATCACTTCCAGGGGCCTGACCGGTGCGGCCAGCAGGTTTTCCATGGTGCCGCGCTCGCGTTCGCGGGTCATGGCCAGGCCGGTCATCATCACCATGGTCATGTTGAGCACCGTGCCGATGAGGCCGGGGATGATGTTGTATTGGGAACTCCATTCCGGATTGTACAGATTGTGCACCCGTACATCGAAAGCGGGCTGCGAGGCGCGCAGGGAGAGGAGGGGGCCCTGGAAATCGCGGGTCGATACGGAACGGATCAGCATCAGCATCGAAGAGACCGCCCGGGAAGAGGCTGCCGGATCCGTGGCATCGGCTTCCAGCAACAGGGACGGCCGCTCGCCGCGGACCAGACGGCGGGAAAAATCGGGCGGGATGGTCAGGACAAACTGGACCCGGCCCTGTTCCAGGGCTTGGCGGCCGGCCTCTTCGCTCGGCAATTCCTCCACAAAGGAAAAGTAGCCGCTGTTGTCCATTGCCGACAGAAAAGAACGAGTGAATTCGCTGTGTTCTCCGGCCAGGACGGCGGTGTCCATATGCTTGGGATCCATGTTGATCGCGAAACCGAACAGCATGACCTGGACGATGGGCAGGCCGATGGTCATGCCGAAGGTCATGCGATCCCGCCGCAGTTGCAGAAACTCCTTGAGCACGATGCCCCACCAGCGGATCAAGGAAAAGGCAATGCCGGCAGCGGGTTGTGCAGGGGGGGAAGCAATCGGCAGCGATTGTTCGGCGGATTGCTCGCCGGATTGCCCGCAGGTGGGCTCGTTATCGGCGGCCGCGCCATCTTTCCGGCCCATGAGGTGAATGAACACCTCTTCCAAGCCGGTGGGGATGGGGCGTATCTGGAGGGCATCGTGCTCTTGCGCCACTTCGGCCAAGGTGACGGCCAGGGTCTCCTTGTTTCGTCCGGTGACGTGCAGAGTCGCGCCGAAGGCCACGGTTTGCTCCACCCCGGGCTGGCCGTCCAGTATTCGGCCCGCGACGGCCGGTTCGGCGCCGCTGACGGCAAAGGTGGCCAAATTTTCCCGTTCGATCATTTCGGCCGCCGTGCCCTGGGCCAGCAGCACGCCATCGGCGATATACGCCAGCTTGTGGCACCGCTCCGCTTCGTCCATGTAGTGGGTGCTGACCAGCACGGACATGCCCTTGGCGGCCAGGTGATGGATGTTGTCCCAAAAATCCCGCCGGGCCTTGGGATCCACCCCGGCGGTGGGTTCGTCCAGCAGCAACAGGCGCGGGTCGTGCAGCATGCAGGCGGCCAGGGCCAGACGCTGTTTCCAGCCTCCGGATAGATTGCCGGCCAATTGATCGGCCCGGCCGTGCAGGTTCAGGTCGGCCAACACCCGCTCCACGGCCGCGCGGCGCTCGGGCACACGGTAAATACGGGCGGTAAAGGCCAAATTTTCCCGAATGGTCAGATCTTCCCAAAAGGAAAACCGTTGGGTCATGTAGCCGACATGGCTGCGGATGATGATGCTTTGGCTGCGGATATCCAGCCCCAGGCAGGTGCCGGTACCGGAATCCGGGGTCAACAGGCCGCACAGCATGCGGATCGAGGTGGTTTTGCCGCTACCGTTGGGACCGAGAAACCCAAAAATTTCCCCTGGCGCCACGGTGAGCGACAGGTCTTTCACCACATGCCGGCCGCCAAAGTATTTGTTCAATCCCCGAACCGCGATGGCCGGAGCGGGCAGGGCGCTCATGGCAGTTCCACGGTCACGGGCAAGCCTGGATGCAACGGCGGCCGCGTGGGGACGCGGGCGGGTTGTTCCTGTTGGTCCTGCGACTGAGATGCGGTGAAATCGGGCGGTGGATCCGGGTGGGCCTCCACCGGAAAGATCAATTTCTTCCGGGTGTCGTTACTGTAGATGACCGGCGGGGTGTATTCCGCCTCCGGCCCCACAAACGAGATGCGGCAGGCAACCGGCTCCTGCCAGCCGTCCACCCGCACCAAAACCCGTTGCCCCAGGCGTAAGCGGGTGACTGTCTGTTCAGGAACGAAAAAACGGATTTTGACCTTGTCCGGCGGCAGCAGTTTGACCACCGGCGTGCCCGGGGGAATCCATTCCCCGATGCGAAACAGGGTGTCCACCACCAGGCACGGGGCAGGAGCCGCAACCGGCACCAGCAGCGACTTCTGCGCCAGGCGCCAACGGCATTCGACCAGAGCGGCTTCCGCTTTCCCAACCAGAGCGGCCTGGGCCTCGATTTGGTGCTCGCGGGCCGCCAACTCCGCCACCTCCAGTTGCGCGGCCAGTTCCCTGACCTTCTGGGCATCGGCGGTATGCCGGGTCTGGCTGGTTTCCAGGTCTGCCTGGGAAATGGCCCCGGAGGTTCTTTGCGCCGTGTCGCGCCGAAGCTGCTTGGCGGAGCGCTCCTCCTCGGCCTTGGCTCCGGCCAGCTGGGCACGGATCGCCTCCAGTTCCGGAGGGCGTTTGCCCAGGCGCAAATCCGCCAGAACAGCCTTCTGGGCCGCCAGTTCCCGCTCGGCCCGCGCCACCTCTTCTCGTTCTTCCACCGCTTCCAGGTCAAACAGGCCGGCACCGGGCAACACGGCTTGTCCGCGCCGCACCTTCAACGTCTCCAGGCGGCCGCCAAACGGCGAGGCCACGTAGACATACTCGCCCTCCACGTATCCTTGCGCCCTGTCGGCGGCATCGCCACCACCGCATCCGTTGGCCGACAAGGCGCACAAAAGCAGGCACAGCGCCATTGTCAGGCGGATGCGGAGAACGGAGCGATCGAAACAGGGAAACGGCAGGTTATTGTTCATACGATGTCGGCAGTGGTTTTTTGTTCATCGTTCGGTAGCGGCTACGCATCAAGGGGTGCAATCATCCCTGGACGCGCGCAAACCATACAATGTAGCGCGTCGTCGCTCTTTCATCTGCGGAATTTTTTCTGTCATCAAAACCACTGGCAACGGAATCGCACCGAGCAATTCCGCAATGGCAAGAATTTATTCTCGATATGACGGAAGGTTTTGCCGATTCGTTTTAGGCAACGTCAGGCAACCGTGTTCGCCTTTGCCTGTCGCAATGCCGCCTTCAGGATCTCCCATCTTGGCGCCTTCCGGCTCGAACAGATCCTGCGGACCCGACTGTCCGCCCATCTGGCCGAGGTGCCTCTGGGATTTGTGGTGTCCTCCGGTTCCGGGACCCTGAAAAAAGTGCTGTTGGACGATGTCCGCAACCTGCATGCCTTTGTGGCCGACAGCACCCCGTTCATCGGCCGCAGCGTGGTGGCGCCGGTGGCTTCGCTGATCATGCTCATGCTCGTCGACTGGCGGCTGGCTGCGACCAGCATCGCCTTGCTTTGTTTCGGCGCCCTGCTGATGTATTTCGTCATGCGGGATTCCGCCTCCCTCCGTAAAGAATACGCCCAGAGTCAGGAGCGGATCAATGCGGCGGTGATCGAGTTTGTCCAAGCCATGCCGGTAGTGCGGACCTTCGACGACGGTTCGGGCTCTTTCCGCCGTTTTCAGGAAGCCCTGGCCGGCTATCGTCTGGCACTCAAAAAATGGATAGCCGCCACCGGGATATCGGCCCGCCTGGGGATGTTGATACTCAGTCCCGTGCCCACCCTGATTGCCGTTGTCGGTGTGGGCATGGTGTTGCTGGGCCATGGCAGCCTGGATTTCCCTTCATTGATCGCGGCCCTGTTGCTCAGCACCGGCATGGCCGACGCGTTGATGCCCTTAATGTGGTTGAACAATTTCATCAAGAAATCCCAGGCCAGCGCCTTGCGCATCCAGGAAATCCTGAATGTGCCCGTTTTGTCGAAGACCAGCGCTCCGCAGCAGCCCAAGGATGCGTCGGTCCGGTTCGACCGGGTTTGGTTCAGATATGAAAACAGGCAGTAGGATGCCTTGAAAGATGTCAGCTTCACCGCTGCGCCGGGCACGGTGACCGCCCTGGTCGGGCCGTCCGGTGCCGGTAAAAGCACGGTGGCCAAGTTGATTCCCCGGTTCTGGGATGTTACTGCCGGCCGGATTCGGATCGGTGGCACGGATATCCGCGACATGCTTCCCGAGACGCTGATGGCCACGGTTTCCTTTGTTTTCCAGGATACCTTCCTGTTCCAGGACAGCATCGAGGCCAATATTCGCATGGCCCGGCCCGAGGCGTCTTTCGAGCAGGTGGTTGCCGCCGCCGAGGCTGCCAGGATCCACGATTTCATTCTCTCTCTGCCGGAAGGGTACCAAACCCGGGCCGGCGACCGGGGAACCCGGCTTTCAGGCGGTCAGCGCCAGCGGATCACCATCGCCCGCGCCATCCTGCGGGAAGCGCCGGTGGTAATTCTCGACGAAGCCACGGCTTTTGCCGATCCGGAAAACGAGGAGGAGATCATCGAGGCGCTCGCCAACCTGATGCGCGACCGGACCGTCATCGTCATTGCCCATCGCCTGGCCACCATCAAGGACGTGGACCAGATTGTGGTCTTCGATAAAGGCGAGGTGGCGGAGATCGGCAGCCACGGGCAACTGGTCGACCGAGAAGGCGTGTACCAGCGGTTGTGGCGCAATTTCGAGACGGCGCAACAATGGGATCTCAAGCAGAGCGAGGTGCGGGCATGAACAACGATACCGGCAAACGTCTGCTCACTCTCCGCGAAGCATACCGGCTGGCCTTGATGATCGCCGACAAAGAGGCCGGCCTGCTCAAACGCATCCTGCTGTTGTTCGCGCTCTCCTTTTTTGCCCAGGGGTGCGCCTATCTCTGCTTCTATCCCTTGCTGCAGGCGCTTTTCGCCAGTCCGCCCGATCTGCGCGCCGCCGGCTGGTGGCTGGTGGCGATGGCAGTGCTGGGAGCGCTGGACCTCTGCTGCCGTTGGCTGGCCCATAACTTCGATTACACCGGCGCCATCGTCGATGTCACCCACCGACTGCGGGAAAAACTGGGCGACCGGTTGCGACGCATGCCCCTGGAGGCGCTGTCCGGCCACAGGATCGGGGATTTGAACGCCACGCTTTCGCTCTGTGTGGACAATGCCGTACTGCACATGGGAGTGGTTGCCTCGTTGATCCTCCAGACCCTGGTCGTGCCGACAGTGGTGATCGTGGGCACCTTGTGGGCCGATTGGCGGCTGTCGTTGGTCCTGGTACTTCTTTTTCCCCTGGCCGTGCCTATTTACCGTTGGCGGCGGCGGTCGTCGCACGAGGAGAAAAGAGAGGTGACCCGGGCCTATGCCGATGTCGAGTCGGACAGCATCGAATACATCCAGGGCCTGCCGGTGCTGCGGGCCGTCAACCAGGTTGGGGAAAAATCGGGCCGAATGCAAGCCTCGATCGCAAGCCTGAGAGCCGCGCAGGCCAACGGGCTGATCGAGGCGACCCTGCCCGCGCTGTTGATATCCACCTTGGTGGAACTCGGCCTGTTGACGGTCCTGGCATTGGGGACCTATCGGGTTTTGGGCGGCACCTGCACCGTTCCGGTACTCGCCGCCCTCCTGGTGATGATCAGCCGCTTGTCCGAGCCCCTGACGATTTTCGTCAATGTCACGACCGTGCTCGATGTCGTCGAATCCTCTTTTGCCCGTATCCGGGAACTGCTGGCCATTGAAGATCTGCCCGTGCTCCCCGCAGCCGGGCAGCCCGACCGCTATTCCGTTACCTTCGAGCAGGTCGATTTTGCCTATAAGGGGCAGGAGAGCAGGACCCTGGCCCAGGTCAGCTTTTCGTTGCCACCCAACTCGTTGACCGCGCTGGTCGGCCCTTCGGGATCGGGAAAAACCACGGTTGCCAAACTGATCATGCGCTATGCCGATCCCCAGTCCGGGCTGGTCCGCATCGGCAATTGCGACCTCCGGACCCTGCAGCAAGAAACGCTGATGAATTGCCTTTCGGTCGTTTTCCAGGACGTCTACCTGTTCGACGACACAATTTTCAACAATATCCGCATGGGGCGGCCGGAGGCCAGCGACAGCGAGGTCGAGGCGGCCGCCCGGGCGGCGTACTGCCACGATTTCATCGACCAACTCCCCCAAGGCTACCAAACACGGATCGGCGATATCGGCGGCACCCTTTCCGGCGGCGAACGCCAGCGGATCAGCATTGCCCGCGCCATGTTGAAGAATGCCCCCATCGTCATTCTCGACGAACCCACCGCCTCGCTCGACACCGAAAGCGAAGTGGAGGTCCAGCGCGCCATCGATACCCTGGTGCGCAACCGGACGGTGATCGTCATCGCCCATCGGCTCTCCACCATCATGAAGGCGGAGAGCATCCTGGTCATTGACGACGGCCGCCTGGTCGAGCAGGGCACCCACGCACAGTTACTGGCGCAACAGGGACGGTACTGCCAGATGTGGGAGGTCCAGCAGCGGGCCAAGCAATGGTCCCTGCACAAGGCAAGGGCGTAGCCGTTCCGGTTTTCCCGCCCCGGTCCGTCCGCCGGCCTTTCTCTGAGCTTGGAGGCCAGGCGGACCGGACCGGCAAGGGTGCCACTCGGTTCCGCAACAACAAAAAAATATTCGCCAGGTGACGGAAGATTCCGCCGATTCATCGTACTAATCGCCATCCATGAACCCGAGTCGACAGGATAGCGAACATGCGAACGACGAAAAAAAAGACAGGCATTGCCCGGTTACTGGAAATTGCGGACGCCAAGCGGAGGCTCCTGATGCTGGCCTGCTGCTTGGCAATCGTCAGCTCGCTGTTGATGCTGACTCCCTTTCTCTCGGCCTACCACATCCTCAGGGAGTTGCTCCGCCATGCCGCGGACCCGTCCGCCAACGACGTAAACCTGCTGCTTTTCTGGGCCATCGCGGCCTTTGTCGCCCTCCTGGCCGCCCTGGCCCTGTTGTACGCAAGCGCCATTGCCTCCCACTATGCCGCGTTCGACATCCTCTACAACCTGCGCATCCGCCTGGCACAGCACCTGGCCGCCCTACCCATGGGATTCCACACCCGGGAATCGATCGGCACCATCAGGAAGACGCTGGAAGTCAATGTCGAGAAAATCGAGTCGTTCATCGCCCATCAATTGCCCGATCTCGCCGGTGCCGTCTCCCTGCCGCTGCTCATGCTGGCAGGCATGTTCGTGCTGGATTGGCGCCTGGCCCTGGCCTGCACCCTGCCCATCGTCGCGGCTTTCGTCATGCAGGCCATGGTGTTTCAAGGCCAAAAGGCCCGCGAACACACCCGGCAATACCACGATGCCCTGGAAAAGATGAACGCGGCCGGGGTGGAATACGTGCGCGGCATGCCTGCGGTCAAGGTCTTCGGAATCACGGTCCGCTCCTTTTTGGGATTTCACGCCGCCATCGAAGGCTACCGGGAGCAAGCCGAGCAGATCAGCCGGACCTACAAGCACCCCTATACCCTGTTTTTCGTGATCCTCTCCTCGATCCTGGCCTTTGTCCTGCCAACGGGCCTGTACCTGCTTGGTAGCGAGCCCGATCCTTCCTCCTTTGCCGTGACCCTGCTGCTTTTCTTGGTCATGGCGCCCGGCCTGCCGATGCCCGTGCTCAAACTCCTGAACATCGGCGGCAATTTGCGGATGATCGCCGAAGGCGTGGAACGGATCGATGCCCTGTTCGCCATGGTTCCCCTGGCGGAACCGGCCCGGCCCACCGTGCCCCGGACGCATGCCGTTGCCTTCGATGCGGTCCATTTCTCCTATGCCGGGGCCGATGACGTCGCCGCGCCGGAAGCCCTGGCCGGGGTGAGTTTCGTGGCCGAGGAAAACACCGTCACCGCCCTGGTCGGGCCGTCGGGCAGCGGCAAGTCCACCATCGCCAATCTCATTCCCCGCTTCTGGGACGTGGGTTCGGGCGCAATCCGGATCGGCGGGGTGGACATCCGCGAGATCGGCACCGCCCAACTGATGGACACGGTTTCCTTCGTCTTCCAGGACGTGCACCTGTTTCACGACACCATCGAGGAAAACATCCGCATGGGCCGGCCGGATATCGGTCGGGAGCAGGTAGTGGCGGCGGCCAAGGCGGCCCGCTGCCACGAATTCATTTCGGCCCTGCCCGACGGATACGCAACTCGGATCGGCGAGGGGGGCACCTATCTTTCGGGCGGCGAAGGGCAGCGCCTGGCCATTGCCAGGGCCCTGCTCAAGAATGCGCCGATCCTGGTGCTGGACGAGGCCACCGCCTTTGCCGACCCGGAAAACGAAGCCTTGATCCAGCAGGGCATCAACTCGCTGATCAAGGGCAAGACCGTGCTGGTCATCGCCCACCGGCTCGCCTCGATCCGCGAGGCGGACCAGATCTTGGTGATGGATCGAGGCCGGATCGCCGAACGCGGACGGCATGAGGAGTTGCTCGCCGCCCAGGGGCTGTACCGGCGCATGTGGGAGGCCTACACCGACGCGGAGGCATGGCATCTGCCAGCCAAGGAAAGCGACGCAATCAAGGAGGCGGCATGAAGCGTTTTCTGTACAACATCACGGGCGGCAATCCCAAGGCCCTGCTCGAACCCTGCCTGGTGTCCCTGGCGACCGGTTTTTGCCAGATCGTCCCCAGCTTGCTCATCTTCGCGGTCTTCGACACCATCTACCTCGCCTATGCCCGTGGGCAGGCGATGCACATGGAAAAACTGTGGGGCATCTGCGCCCTGTTGGCGGGGTGGATGCTGGTGGAATACGCGGCCAGGGCCCGGGCCCACGAGAAGACGGCGATGACGGCCTACCACCTTTCGGCAATCGGCAGGACCGAGCTGGCGGAGCATCTGCGCAAGCTGCCGCTCGGTTTTTTCGGCCGCCGCGATCCCGCCACCCTCACCACCATGCTGCTCAACGATTACAGCAATGTGGAGACCACGGTCTCCTTTTACGTGCCGCAGTTGGCCAGCGCGGTCATTCTGCCGGTGGTCGTCTTTTTGATCATGCTCTTGTTCAGCCCGCAGATGGCCCTGGCCATGTTCCTGCCGCTGCCGCTCTGTTTCGGCATTATGTGGCTGTCGTCCGGGCTGCAGAAGAAAATAAGCGGGCGGCATGTCCGGGCCAGGGAGGATTGCGCCGGCCGACTACAGGAATATCTGCTCGGCATGCGGGAGATCAAATCCCACAATTTGAGCGGCGAACGGTTCGAGGCGCTGCGCGAGGCCTTTGCCCGGCTGAAGCGCGAATCGCTGCGGATGGAAATCATGGTGGTGCCCATCGTGCTGATCGCCATCGCCGCCTTGCGTTCCGGCCTGACCCTGATGCTCTTGATCGGCACCTTTCTCCTGGTCGGCGGCGAACTGTCCCTGCCGATCTTCCTGTTGTTTTTGCTGCTGGGCATGCGGGTGGTGGAGCCGCTTTCGGTGGCCCTGGTCCACTACGCCGAGCTGCGCTACACCGCCTTGAGCGCCGACCGCATCATGGAAATTCGGCAGGAACCGCCGTTGCCCGGCACCGGGCAGGCCCCTTGCGGCGGCGACATCCGCTTTGATCGGGTCAGTTTTGCCTACCGCCATACCGATGTACTGCAAGAGGTCAGCTTCCTGGCTCCGGCCGGCAGGGTCACCGCCCTGGTCGGGCCGTCGGGCAGTGGCAAGTCCACCATCACCCGCCTGATCGCCAGGTTCTGGGATGTGCGCCAGGGGACCATCTCCCTGGCCGGACACGACCTTGCGACCTGCGATCCCGAAAGCATTTTGGCGCGCATTTCCATGGTGTTCCAAGATGTGTACCTCTTTCGGGACAGCATCGGGAACAATATTGCCGTCGGCCGGAAAAACGCCACCCGCCGGGAGGTGGAAGAGGCGGCCAAAAAAGCATGCTGCCACGACTTCATCGCGGCCTTGCCCCAGGGCTACGACACCCCGGTGGGAGAGGGCGGCTGCACCTTGTCCGGTGGCGAGAAGCAGCGCATTTCCATTGCCAGGGCCTTGCTCAAGGATGCTCCGATCATCCTGCTCGACGAGGCCACCGCCTCCCTGGACCCGGAAAACGAAATCTATGTGCAACGGGCCATCAATGCCCTGGTCGCCAACAAGACCGTGCTGATCATCGCCCACCGGCTGCGGACCATCCGCAGGGCCGATTGGATCGTGGTGCTGGACCACGGCCGGGTGATCGAGCAGGGCACCCACGAACAACTGCTGGCCGAAACCGGCCTGTACCAGCATCTGTGGACCTTGCAGGGCCGGTCCGCCGGCTGGAGTATGCGGCCCGCTTGAGGGGAGACGAACGGATCGCCGTGCATGAAAAGCAAAAAAATATTCCCGGAATGACAGAACGGAAACGAGGAACAGAGTACACTGTTAGCCGTTCTTAAAAAATTTAACGAACCATATAGTTTGAGATAAGGGAGGGGAAATGAGGATTCGCAGGAGCTTGTGCATGACCGCCGTCTTTGTCCCGCAGTTGCTGGCCGTCGGCTACGGTGCGGAAGAGGAGAAGAAAAACGACTTGTATTACCTGGAACCGATTGTGGTCACTGCGGAAAAAACCGCACAGGATGTCCAGCGCATTCCCGGCAGCGTCAGCGCCTATACCAAAAGCGCGATCGAGGAACGGCATGTCGAGAAATTGTACGATCTGACCGATTACGTCCCCAACGTGTTCGTCAAGAAAAACAGCACGGAAAACATCATCTCCATCCGTGGTATCTCGCCGCAGCAGGGGTCGCTTTTCTCGGCCACCGGCCTGTATGTCGACGGCGTCAATTATCCCATCCACCAGATGCAGAATCTGGATTTCCTGGATATCGAGCGGGTCGAGGTCTTGAAAGGACCGCAGGGCACCCTCTACGGCCGCAACTCCGAAGCCGGGGTCATCAACGTGATCACCAGCCAGCCCACCGACGAATTCGGCGGCAAGGTGTTCGGCGAGATCGGCATGTGGGACGCCCGGGGCGGCGTACCCATATACCGGGAGGGCGCCACGGTCAACGTGCCCCTGGTGCAGGACACCCTGGCCATGAAAGTGGCGCTCCAAAACTATACCACCGACGGCTGGATGGAAAATACCGCTCCCGGCAGCCTGGAAGACGCCACCCGCGCCCAGCATTTCAACGGCCGGGTCACCACCAGATGGACTCCGACCGCCGCCTGGGACGTGTCCCTGATCCTCCAGGGGCAGCACGAGGCGGACGGGATCGGCGTCTACCGGTTCTCGGACGGACCGTTTGCCACCGACCGCAATGAAATTGCCTGGAACGGGCCCAACAAGAATTCCGTCGACGCCAATGCCCAGATATTGAAGGCCGAATACCACGGCGCCGAGGTCGACATCACCTCGGTGACCGGGCGACACAGCTACAGCCAGGACTACATGTACGACATGGATATGACCCCGGTGGATCTTTATCCCCAGTACCCGGTGTTCAACGCCGACTACGACGTCGATATCTGGAGCGAGGAGCTGCGCATCGCCTCCAAGCCCGGCCAGGGCCGGCGTTTCGACTGGCTGGCCGGCATTTACGTGTACAGCGAGGACATCCAGACCGGCAACTACAGCATCACCGACCATGTCACCGACCAGGACGATCTGGGCGGGGCGCTGTTTGCCCAGGGCACCCTGCACATGTGGGAAAAATGGCATTTCAACCTGGGAAGCCGGATCGAATATGCGCGCCTGGAAGGCAAGAAGGACGTGAATTCGGGCATGATGGGAATGGGGACGATGCACCTGGAGGACACGGTCGAAGACACGGTGTTTTTGCCGAGCGCCAGCATCTCCTACGACCTGGCACCGCAGGTGATGACCTATGGCAAGGTCAGCCGGGGCTATCTGTCCGGTGGCTTCGACAACTATTTCGCCATGAGCCAGGACTTGTTCTCCTACGAGCCCGAATACAGCTGGAACTATGAAGTGGGCATCAAGAGCAAGATGCTGGACAACCGGCTGATGATGAACCTGGCCGCTTTCTACATCGATGTCGATGACAAGCAAGTGGTGGAATACGTGTCGCCGTTCGAACGGTATGTGGTGAATGCCGCCAAGGTCGAATCCTACGGCGTCGAGCTGGATGTGCAGTACAAACCCATGCCCGGCCTGACCCTGACCGGCTCGCTCGGCTACCTGGAAAGCGAGATCAAGGATTGGGCCACCGAAGGCTACAACGCGCGCGACTACAGCGGCAACAAGACGCCGGGGGCACCCGAGTTTTCCTATGCCGCCGGAATCGTGTACCGCTGGGAATCCGGCTGGTACATCGGCGCCGATGTGGTGGGGGTGAGCTCCAACTATTCCAGTGCGGAAAACGACCTCAAGGTCGACGGCCGCACCCTGGTCAACGCCAGGATGGGCTACGAGGGGGAGAAATTCGACATCATGCTCTGGGGCCGCAATATCTTTAACGAAGAGTACGAGGAACGCAGCATGAAATGGCTGGGCGGAACGCTCATCCAGGAAGGTGAACCGGGTTCCTTCGGCCTGCTGGTGGCCTACAAGTTCTGATCGCCTTTGTGCTCGCGAGGTATCTCGATTATGGAGTCCATGCTGAACGCCATCGTGCAGGCAACCTTTGTCTCCAAGTGCGTCCTGGCCTTTTTGCTCTTCATGTCCGTGATGAGCTGGGCCTATATGGGCGGCAAATGGATCGCCCTGCTGTTCGCCCAGAAACGCACCGACCGGGGATTGGTTGCCTTTGACAGCGCCCAATCGCTCCCCGCCGCCTTGAACGGCCTGGAGAAGAATGCGTCCTCGCCCCTATTCGGCATCACCCGGCGGGCGGTGCGGGAATTCAACCGCATCAACATCACCGGCGACGCGGAGAAGCTGCTCAACGACAATGTGCGCCGGGCGCTGCATTTCGGCATTGCCGAGGAAATGGCCCGCCTGAAATCCTCCCTGGCCCTGCTGGCGACCACCGCCAACACCGCGCCCTTTATCGGCCTGTTCGGCACGGTCTGGGGGATCATGCATTCCTTTCAGGCCATCGCCCAGATGAAAAGCGTTTCCCTGGCCACGGTGGCGCCGGGCATTGCCGAGGCGCTCATCGCCACGGCCGTGGGGTTGTTCGTCGCCATCCCCGCCACCTGCGGCTATAACATCTTCCGCGCCAAATTGACCGCCATCGAGGGCGTTTGCATCAACTATGCCGGACAATTGCTCAACCGGATGCAGCATGAGGTCGCCCGGCACGAGACCGGCCTTTCTTTCGCAGGAGAACGGCAACCGTGACCAATTCTTCCGGACAGGACGATTTCGTGGCGGAAATCAATGTCACGCCCTTTGTCGACGTCATGCTGGTGCTGCTCATCATTTTCATGGTAACCGCGCCGATGATGACCGAGGGGCTGGATGTGCAACTGCCCAAGGTGGAACACAGCGAGACCCTGGCCACGGAAAGCGACCACACGATCCTGACCGTCAAGGAAAACGGCGCGCTTTTTCTGGATACCCATGAAGTAGCCCCGGCGGATTTGGTTTCGGTGCTGACGATCAATGTCCGTAATCCCGGCCGGCAGCTTTTCGTGCGCGCCGACAGCAAGGTCGATTACGGGGTGGTGATGGAGGTGATGGGCACCATTCGCAGCGCCGGCATCACCAACGTGGGATTGGTCACGATTGCCCCGCCCCAGCGAGGGGGCGGGGACGGCACGGAAGCGGATGCCGGCGCGCGTGACGGGGCAGCGGCGGACACTCGGTCGGTATATCGCGCTGCGGGCCTTAAACCAAAAGGGTAGAGGGCTGATCTTGCGGCGCTTGTTGTTTTTGCTCTTTTCGCTCTGCGTGCATGGCACCGCTGCGGGAATGCTTTTCTTCTTTGCCGGGCAGGAATCGCGGGTCGACGAGCCGGTGTACCGCGTACAGCTGGCTGAACTGGCCTTGCCGGAAGCACCCGCCCCCATGCCGGTCGAACCGCCTCCGGAACCGCAGCGGCCCAAACCGGTGACACCGGTCGAACCGCCTCAACCACCGAAAAAATCGGTGGAGCCGCCGAAGAGCAAGAAGATCAGCGTGCATAAAAAGGTCGATGCGCCCATGCCCGAAACGCCGCCGGCCCCGGTCGTCCCAGAGGCGCCCGTAGCCCCGGTGCCCGAACAACGTGGGCCGCAGCCGCAGCGATTCGGCGGGGTTGCGGCCTACAAGGCCGATCATGTGGACCAACGGCCCTCGATCGCCCGGCGGGTGTCACCGGAATATCCGCTTAAGGCTCGGCGGATGGAGGTCGAGGGCGAGGTCATGGTGCAATTGGTTGTGGACAAGGCCGGCCAGCCGCAGGTGTGCTCGGTGCTTGCCGCCGTTCCGGCCGGATATTTCGAGGACGCCGCCTTGGAGGCTGCGGCTAAGATGCGGTTTATCCCCGGCAAGATCCAGGGACAACCGGTCAACACCATGATCGTGCTGCCTTTCACCTTTCGCTTGCGGTGAAGGGCGGCAAACACGACAAGCAACGCGGCAATTTTTTTTGTCGTTTAAATTTAGGTTAAACTAATTAATTATGCTTATCCAAACTGAAGAACGATATCAACAGGCGGCCCGAAGCTATCAGGAAAAGGGGTATTGGCAACCCTGGCCTCTGGGCCAACAGCTCCGCAGGTGGGCGAAAACCCACGGCGAACGGATTGCCCTGGTCGACGGTGAGGACCGTCTTTCCTATCTCGATCTTGACCGGCGGGTGGATGCAATGGCTGTCGGCCTACATCGCCTGGGATTGCGTTGCGGCGACCGCGTCTTGCTGCAACTGCCCAATAGCACGGCATTCGTTGTCACCGCCTTTGCTCTGTTTCGCCTCGGCGTCGTCCCGGTCATGATGATGATGGCCAACCGCGAAAGAGATATCGACGCCTTTTGCGCCCTGGCCAGGCCGACGGCCTACATCACCACCGCCGCCTTTCTGGGGTACGACCATCGTGCCCTGGCGGAAAAGGCGCAGGAACGGCACAACTGCCTGCGTTATGTCCTGGTCGACGGGGCCTGGACCGATGACCACGGCGTCACCTGCCAGATCGAGATTCCGAACGCAACCTATGCCGACGACGGCCAACCCAGCGCCACGGCCACGGCCGTGCTGCTGCTTTCCGGCGGCACGACCGGAACCTCGAAACTCATTCCGCGCACCCATGCGGACTATGCCTACAATGCCCGCGAATCGGCCAAATTGTGCGGATTTTCCGCCGACACCGTGTACTTGGCGGCGCTGCCGGTCGCCCATAATTTCCCCCTGGCTTGTCCCGGCATCATCGGAACCTTTTCGGTCGGCGGCAAGGTCGTGCTGACCCGCTCCCCGGCCTTTGAAGAAGCCTTCCCCCTGATCGAACGGGAACGGGTGACCCATACCGCCCTGGTGCCGCCTCTGGTCAATCTTTGGCTCAATGCCTGCGAATGGGAACGCGCCGATTTGTCTTCCCTGGTTCTGCTCCAGGTGGGCGGTTCCGCTCTCGACCCCAAACTGGCCGCCCGGGTCGGGCCGACGCTGGGCTGCCTGCTGCAGCAGGTGTTCGGCATGGCCGAAGGACTGCTGTGCTACACCCGACCGGACGATTCCGAAGCAACAGTCCTCCATACCCAAGGACGGCCGCTCTCCGACGACGACGAAATCCGCATCGTCGATGCGGACGGCAAGGACGTTGCCCATGGCGAAGCCGGCGAATTGCAGGTGCGCGGCCCGTATACCATCCGGGGATACTATTGTGCCGAGGCGCAGAACAAAAGCTCCTTTACCAAGGATGGCTTTTACCGCTCCGGCGATTGGGTGCGGCTCACGGCCGAGGGCAATTTCGTTGTCGAGGGACGGATCAAGGACATCGTCAATCGCGCTGGGGAAAAGATCGCCGCCCCGGAAATCGAGGCCATGCTGAAAGCGCATCCCGATATCCAGGATGCCGCGCTGGTTCCGTTGCCGGATGAACATCTGGGCGAACGCAGTTGCGTGTTCGTGATGGCCAAGGGCGCCACCCTGGATCTGCCGGCAATCCGCGCCTTCATGCTGGCTAACGGGGCGGCTCGCCACAAAATCCCGGATCAACTCGAGTTGATCGACTTCTGGCCCCTGACCGGAGCGGGAAAAATCGACAAACGCAAACTGGTCGCCATGGCCGCCGGCTGACCCGAAAACCGATTCCATCCACGCACAACGATACGAGGTTGCCATGAACACGAACACAGTCTGTCCGCAACAGGCATTTTGCGAGAAAACACTGCCATTCCAGGGCGATCCCTTGCTGTATGCCGGACTTTTCGCCGAGTCCGGGCTGGCGGAAGACTATCTGGTCTACGAACGGGGCGGGGAATGGTTCCTGGGGTTCGGGGTGGCGGCCCGGCTACGCTTCAACGTGCAAACCACGACGCTGGAAGCGGGAGAACAGGTGTTTTCCTGGCCCAGCGGCACTGCCGCCGATTCCGTCCACCGGGCATTGCGCTCCCTGCCGCTGGACAAGTGGCGGGTCTACGGCATCGCCCATTTCGAACTGGCGCGCCATACCTATCACCTAGAGGCGGCCGAACCAGTGCATGACCTGCTGCAACTGTTTGTCCCGGCCTATGAGGTGCACCTGAAGGATAATTGGGCGAGCTTGCGCGCCATGGAGACAGCATCTTTTCAGCGCCTCGTCGATCTGTTCGAGTCCATCCAGCAGGAGATCTTACGGGACAACGGCCGGTCGCAGCGAGTGATGGATCTCGAGGAACGCATCCGCACCCGCCGGCTCGCGGTCCCGGATATGCGCACCTGCAATACCGAAATCTACGGCCAGGCCGTGACCGAGGCGGTGCGGGAAATCTCGTCCCGCAACTACAAGAAGGTCATCCTTTCCCGCGCTATCCCCCTGGCGCGGCCGATCGACATGCCGGCCAGCTACGTGGCCGGCCGTCGGCCGAACACCCCTGCCCGTTCCTACCTGCTCAAGCTGGACGGCCTGCAAGCCTGCGGCTTCAGCCCGGAAACCGTGCTCGAGGCCGATGCGGACGGCTGGGTCAGCACTCGCCCCCTGGCCGGCACCCGCTCCATGGGCGCCAACGAAGAAGAGGAGTGCCGTCTGCGCGACGAATTGCTCAACGACACCAAGGAGGTCCACGAACACGCGGTTTCCGTCCAACTGGCCTTTGCCGAATTGTGCAAGGTCTGCCGGCATGGTTCGGTCTGCGTCAACGACTTCATGTCGGTTTCGCGGCGGAACTCGGTGCAGCATCTGGCATCGCGTCTCAAGGGGCAGCTGGCGAACGGCTATACCGCTTGGCACGCCTTCGATGCGCTCTTTCCGGCGGTCACGGCCACCGGCATCCCCAAGAAAGAGTCCTTGGCGGCGATTGCCCGGATGGAGCCCTGCCCGCGCGGCCTGTATGCGGGATGCGTAATGGTGGCCGACCATACCGGCGCGCTCGATGCGGCCCTGGTGCTACGGAGCGTCTACCAACAGGAACGGCAGGCCTGGATGCAGGTGGGGGCGGGTATTGTCGAGAAATCCACCCCGGAACGGGAAATCGAGGAAACCTGCGAAAAGATCAGCAGCGTGTCCCGTTACCTGGTGCATGCGTAAGCAACGGTGCGCAACAAGCGACCCAATACCGGATCATTCCATCCCGAGGAGCAAGACGACGCCGTGAATATTCTCGTTATCGGAGCCAGCCGCGGCATAGGCGCGCATCTGGTCGAACAGGCCCTGGCCGGCGGCCACCGGGTTACGGCGCTGGTCCGCAACCCGTCCACCTTCAAGCAAACCGGCGGCCTGTTGCAGGTGGTGCAAGGCGACATCCGCGACCCGGATGCGGTGTACCGAGCCACAGTCGGGCAGGATGCGGTCGGCCTGGCCATCGGCTGCCGGCCGAGTTGCACTCCCATTTCCCTGTTTTCAACCGGCACGGCCCATGTCCTTGCCGCCATGCGGGCGCACAGGGTCGGAAAATTGGTGTGCGTCACCGGAATAGGGGCCGGCGACAGCCGGGGCCATGGCGGCTTCGTGTACGACAGGCTGATCCGGCCGGTGTTGTTGCGCACCATGTACGACGACAAGGAGCGGCAGGAGCGCGCCATCCGGGAATCCGACCGCGATTGGGTGATCGTGCGGCCGGTTTTTTTGACCAACGGTCCGTTGACCGGCGCCTATGCGGTACGGACCGACCTCGCCGGGGTCAGGGCCGGCAAAATTTCCCGGGCGGATGTCGCCCATTTCATGCTCGGCCAGATGACAGCCATGAACTGGCGGCACATGGCCCCATTGGTGACGACGTGACAGCCTAGCGTAACACGCCGATTTATCGATTGAACGTATCGGGGGCATTCCCCGTCGTCCAGGCACGGCAACCGTCACGGTGCGTTTGCCTGGTTTCCACCCGCCTTTTTTGTATCTGATCACAAGGAAAACGCCCATGTTCGACACGCCGCTCAATATGCCCCAGACAACCGCCCAGCCCATCCTCAGTCTTGCGGAAATGAAAAAGGATATTCAGGAGATGCTGTCCGAGGCCGTTGCCATCGGCATGGAGGACAATCTCGTCGAACTGGGAGTGGATTCGATGCAGGTGATGCGCCTGGTCAACAAATGGCGGCGCGCCGGCATGGACGTGAGCTTTGCCGCCCTGATGGAACGGCCCCGGCTGGACGACTGGTCCCGGTTTCTCACCTTGCGGCAAAGCAGGAAAAAAGCCCTCCATGTCGAACTGCCGGAGGCGCACGACAAAGGGCCCTTTGCCTTGAGCGACGTGCAGTACGCCTATTGGATCGGCCGGCGGCCGGATCAGCCCCTGGGCGATATTTCCTGTCACGCCTACCTTGAAATCGATGGCAAGGGCGTGGACCCCGAACGGCTGCATACCGCCTGGTTGCGCGTGCAGCGGCATCACCCCATGCTGCGGGCCCGTTTTCTCGAACAGGGCGAGCAGGAAATCCTGGAGACTCCGTTTTCTTCGACAATAACGGTGCACGACCTCCGCGCCCATGCTCCGGCGCAGCGCGAAGAGGCGTTGGCGGCCACCAGGGCACGCCTGTCGCATCGCCTGCTGCGCGTGGAGCTGGGTGAGGTGGCCGGGCTTGAATTGAGCCTGCTTCCGGAGCGCCGCACCCGTCTCCACTTCGATCTTGACCTGCTGGTCGCCGACGTGCACAGCCTGCACCTCGTCCTCCGCGACCTGGCGCGCGCCTATGCGGGACAATTGCCCCTGGCGGCACCGGCTGGCTGGAGTTTTGCCGCCTATCTTCGCCGGGAAGCCGCCAGCCAGGAATACGACCTGGACCTTGCCCGCCGGTATTGGCAAAAACGCCTGTCCGAGCTTCCCGGCGCCCCCGGCTTGCCGCTTGCCCTCCAACCGGAAAAGATGCGAGCCCCTGAATTCAAAAGGCGTTTGCACCGCCTGCCCCTGGCGGCCTGGCAACAGTTACAGCGCCACGCCGCCAGCCATCATCTGACCCCGGCCATGGTGCTGTTGACCGCCTATGCCGAGGTGCTCGACCGCTGGAGCGCCACCTCGCGGTTTTTGATCAACATCCCGCTCTTCGACCGGCAGGAGCATGCCGACGAACTCGCCCAGGTTGTCGCCGATTTCACCAACCTGTTGTTGCTGGCAATCGATTGCAGCCAGGTGCGGACCTTTGTCCAGCGGGCGCACGACATCCAGTCCCAATTCCATCAGGACGTAGCCCATGCGCGCTATTCCGGGGTGCAGGTGTTACGCGATCTCGCCCGCCTGCGAACCGGAGAGAGGACCGTGGCGCCGGTGGTCTTTGCCTCGAATCTGGGAACGTCGCTGATCGGTCCCGAATGCAGGGAACAGCTTGGCCGGCTGCACTGGATGATCAGCCAGACCCCGCAGGTGTGGCTCGATTTCCAGACCTACGAGGACGAGGACGGACTGCTCCTGGCCTGGGACGCGGTGGACGCGCTTTTCCCGGAGGGCCTGGTCGATCAGATGTTTGCCGCCTATGCTCGGCTGCTCGACACCTTGATCGCCGATGCAAAGCAGTGGCAGACCGCCTGCGACCTGCTGGCCGGCTCGCCCCAGGCCAACCGTTGGCAGCAGGCGTTGGCCTTGCCCGCAGCCATGCCGGAAAAAACGGAACAATGCCTGCATCGTGATTTCTTCCGCCACGCGGCTGCATCCCCGGAGCGCATCGCCCTGATCGATCCGCAGCGCGGGCCGATTCGGTACGGTCAGCTGGCCGACCAGGCACTTCGGGTGGCGGCCTTGCTCAAGCACCATGGCGTGGCCGGCAACGACGCGGTCGCTATCACCCTGCCCAGGGGCGCGGACCAGATCGCGGCCGCCCTCGGCATTCTGGCCCTGGGCGCCACCTATGTGCCGGTGGGCATCGACCAACCCGCGTCCCGCCGTCGATCCGTGCACAGCCAGGCCGCCATCGCCCATGTCCTCACCGATGGCGGCCGGTTGTCCAGCCTGCCCTGGCCGCCGGACTGCACGCCGCTCGATATCGCCGCCGCCGGCCAAGTGCAGGCGCTGCCGCAGCCGATGGACGTGCATCCCGACCAGTCGGCCTATATCATCTTCACCTCGGGTTCGACCGGGACGCCCAAGGGCGTGGAAGTCAGCCACCGGGCCGCCTGGAACACCGTCGACGACATCAACACCCGTTACGAGGTCCGGGAAACCGACCGGGTGCTGGCGGTTTCCTCTCTCGATTTCGACCTGTCGGTCTACGATATCTTCGGACTGCTGGGTCGGGGCGGTTCCCTGGTTTTGGTGGGCGAAGAGCACCGGCGCGATGCAAGCCAATGGCTGGAGCTGGTACGCCGACACCAGGCGACCCTGTGGAATTCGGTGCCGATGCTTCTGGACATGCTGCTGCACGTGGCGGAATCCACCGCATCCCATCCGCTGCCGCTGCGATTGGCACTGCTCTCAGGCGACTGGATCGGGCTCGATTTGCCGGGCAGGCTGCGGGCTGCGGCTCCATCCTGCCGGGTGGCGGCCCTGGGCGGTGCCACCGAGGCGGCCATCTGGTCCAATGCGTTCGATGTTTCCTTGCCGCTGCCGGAACAATGGCAATCCATTCCCTACGGCCAGCCCTTGCGTTCCCAGGCTTACCGGGTCGTCGACGAGCTGGGCCGCGACTGCCCGGATCACGTAGCCGGTGAGCTGTGGATTGGCGGCGCCGGCCTGGCCAAGGGCTATCGGGGGGCACCGGAGTTGACCGCCGAACGGTTTGTGGTACGCGACAACCTGCGCTGGTACCGCACCGGCGACCTGGGGCGGTACATGGCCGACGGCCATCTCGAATTCCTCGGCCGGCGCGATTTCCAGGTGAAGATCCGGGGGCACCGGATTGAAACCGGCGAAATCGAGACCTTGCTGCGCCGCCATCCCGGCGTGCAGGAGGCGGTAGTCACGGCAATCGGCACGCCGGGTAAAAGCAGGCACTTGGCCGCCTATGTCGTGGCCGATTCGGCCGATGCCTCGCTTTTCGACGAATTGGTGCAGGACGAGGACCAGGCAACCCGTCTTGCCCACAGCCTGGTGCAGGCCGGGCGGCAACAGGCCGGCCGACTGCCCGCTCGGGACGTGCGCGAAGCATACACCCAATTCTGGCAAGGGATGGAAGACCTGGCCATACCGATGATCTGCCAAAGCCTGAATGCCATGGGCGTGTTCATCCGGGAAGGGGAGCGGTACACGCTTGACCTCTTGCTCAGGCGCTGCCGCATCAAGGACGAATATCGCCGCCTGCTGGGCCAATGGCTGGCAGTCCTGACCGAAGAGGGGCTGTTGCACCGGGAAGACGCCCAGACCTGGGTCGGCACGCGGGCCCTGGCAACGGCAACCTCGCCGGAACAACTGGCCGCGCGCTGGGAGAAAATCACCGCCGCCGCGCAGCGGGATGCCCACGCCGTCATCCTGCTCGATTACCTGCGCCAGTGCTGCGCCAGCCATCCCGCCCTGCTGCGGGGAGAACTCAACCCGCTGCAACTTTTTTTCCCCGAAGGTTCCTGGCATGTCACCGAAGCGCTCTATCAACACAATCCCCTGGCCGACTACTACAACCGCATCGTCGGCCAAATCGTGGCGGCTATTGTTGCGGCCCTGCCGGCCGACCGTCCGCTACGGATTCTGGAAATCGGCGCCGGCACCGGCGGCACCGCCGCCTCGGTCCTGCCGCATTTGCCGGCCAACCGGACCCGCTACCTGTATACCGACATCACCGCCTTTTTCGTGGCCGGGGCCCAGGAAAAATTCAAGGCCTATCCCTTCGTGGAATACCGGCAGCTCGACATCGACCGGGATCCGCTGCTGCAGGGATTCACGCCGCACAGCTTCGACCTGGTCCTGGCCGCCAACGTCCTGCACGACGCCCGCCACCTGAACACCACCCTGGCCGCGCTCGGCAGACTGCTGGCTCCCGGCGGCCATTTCGTCATTCTCGAGGGCACCAGAAACATCCGCCTGCAAATGCTCAGCATCGGCTTTATCGAGGGACTGAGCCATTTCGCCGACGAACGGCTCAAGGACAACCTGCCCCTGCTATCGGTGGACAGGTGGCAAGCCCTGCTGGCGGCCAGCGGCCTGGAGCCCCTGGCAACCTTTCCCGAGCGTAACGAACTGGGCGCCGCCTTTTTCGAGCAGCACGTGCTGGTGGCCCGGTCGCCGCTGCGGGTGCGTCAATTTTGCCCGGACCGGCTGAGCGCTTTCCTCGAACAACAGGTGCCGTCCTACATGGTGCCGGCGATCTATACCTTGTTGGCAACCCTGCCACTGACCGCCAACGGCAAGCTCGACCGCTCCGCCCTGCCGCAGGTTGCCGTGCAGGAAGAGCGCACCGGCGGCGACCGCACGCCCCAGGGACCGCTGGAAACCAAGCTGGCGGCCGTCTGGCAGGAGGTGCTGTCGCTGCGGCCGGGCCGGCACGACAATTTTTTCGAACTGGGCGGCGATTCCCTGTTGGCGATCCGGATCGTCACCCGGATCAAGAACGAATTGGGGCTCGCCCTGTCGCTGGAGCAGTTCTTCGCCAATCCAAGCCTGGCCGAATTGGCGAGGGCACTTGGGCAAAACGACGACCAGTCCGCCGAAAATACGGCTGCTTCCCCTGCTTATCCGCCACTCGTTCCGGATGCACCCAACCGGCATGAGCCGTTTCCGCTCACCGAGATCCAGCAAGCCTACCTGATCGGCCGTAGCGGCGATTATGTTCTGGGGCAGGTGGCCTCGCATTGCTATTTCGAACTCGATGCCGAAACGCTTGACCTCGAGCGCGCCAATCGCGCCTGGCAGCGGCTTATCGACCAACATGACATGATGCGGGCGGTGATGCTGGCCGACGGCCGCCAGCGCATTCTTGCCCAGGTGGAACCCTATCGCATCCGGGTGCTCGACCTGCGGGATCACAGCTTCGCCCAGGCCGAAGTCGAGCTGATGCGGCTGCGGAAGGCCATGTCCCACCAGGTGTTGCCCAGCGATCAGTGGCCGCTGTTCGATGTCCGGGCCACGCTGATGCCCGACCAAGACGTGCGCCTGCACATCGGTTTCGACAACCTCATCTTCGATGGCTGGAGCATGTTCCATCTGCTCAGCGAGTGGCGGCGGCTCTATGACGAGCCCGAAGGCGCTCTGCCGGAGTTGGCGCTTTCCTTCAGGGACTATGTCCTGGCCCGCGAGGCGCTGCGCGATTCGTCGCACGACCGGAAGGATCGGGAATACTGGTTTGCCAGAATCCCGGAACTGCCGCCGGCCCCGGAATTGCCGCTGGCGTGCGGCCCCGGCGAACTGCAGGAGCATCGTTTCACCCGCCTGGCGGATCGTCTCGATGCAACAACCTGGCAGGCGTTGCGGCAAAAGGGCAGGGCTGCCGGGATCACTCCGTCCGGAATGTTGTTGGCGGTTTTTGCCGAGATTATCGCCTTTTGGAGCAAGAGTCCGCAGTTTACCCTCAACCTGACCCAGTTCGACCGCTTGCCGCTCCATGCCCAGGTCAATGAGTTGATCGGCGATTTTACTTCGCTGACCTTGCTGGCGGTGGACAACGGCCAGGGGGAACATTTCGTCGACCGGGCCCGTGCCCTGCAACGCCAATTGTGGCAGGACCTCGACCATCCCCTGGTGGGCGGTGTCCAAATCCAGCGCGAACTGGCCCGGCAGCGCAAGGAATACGGCGGCGGCTTCATGCCGGTTGTCTTCACCAGCGCCCTGGGGGTCGACCAACTTGCCGACAATACCTCGGCAAACAACTGGCTGGGCCGCCTGGTCTACAATATCAGCCAAACACCCCAGATCTGGCTGGATCACCAGGTGTACGAGCAGGACGGCGCATTGGTGCTCGTCTGGGATGCCGTGGCCGGCCTGTTTCCGGAAAACATGCTGGAGCAGATGTTTGCCGCCTACGGCCGCGTTCTCCGGCAACTGGCCACGGACGAGGCGAGCTGGCAACAACGGCGGTTCGACCTGCTGCCGGCAAGCCAGCAGCAACGCAGGGAGGAGATCAATGCCACCCGGGCACCCGAATGCCGGGATCTGCTGCACACCCTTTTTGCGGACCGGGTCGCGGAACGACCCGACCATCCCGCGGTCATCGCCCCCGGCCGCAGCCTGAGCTACGGACAATTGGCGCGGCGGTCCCGGCATCTGGCCCTGCTGCTCCGCGACCAAGGTCCGACGGTGAACAGCCTGACCGCCGTGGTCATGGAAAAAGGGTGGGAGCAGGTGGTGGCGGCGCTGGCCGTTTTGGTTGCCGGCGGAGCCTATCTGCCCATCGATCCGTCCCAACCGCGCGAGCGCCTGCACCATCTGCTGACGGAAGGCGCGGTCCGCACCGTGCTCACCCAGTCGTGGCTGCTGCCAGCCCTGGATTGGCCAGAGAGCATCGCACTGATTGCCGTCGACGATCTTGACGAGGGCGAGGGTGAAACGCTCTTGCCCGCGCCGGTCCAGCAACCGGAAGATTTGGCCTATGTCCTCTACACCTCCGGTTCCACCGGCCAACCCAAGGGCGTGATGATCGACCACCGGGGCGCGGTCAACACCATTGTCGATATCAACCGTCGTTTTGGCGTGGGGCCGGACGACCGGGTGCTGGCCCTGGCCAATCTGGGCTTCGACCTCTCGGTCTACGATATCTTCGGTGCCTTGGCAGCCGGTGCCGGCATTGTCCTGCCGGAGAGCGACGCGGTCAAGGAACCGGCGCATTGGGTGGAGTTGATTCGGCGGCACAAGGTCACCATCTGGAATTCCGTACCGGCCATGATGCGTATGCTGGTGGAACACCGGCACCAGACCGGCACCCTGTATCCGTCCCTGCGGTTGGCGCTGTTGAGCGGCGATTGGATTCCGGTGGACCTGCCCGCCAAGATCCGAACCATGACCGGCGGGGGCAGGGTGGTCGCCCTGGGAGGCGCCACCGAGGCCTCCATCTGGTCCAATGTCTATCCCGTGGACCGCGAGATTCCCGCCGACTGGAACAGCATTCCCTATGGCCGGCCGCTGGCCAATCAACGGTTGTACGTGCTCGATACGGCCATGCAACTCAGGCCCGACTGGACGAGCGGGCAACTCTACATCGGCGGCATCGGCCTGGCCCATGGATACTGGCAGGATGCCAACAAGACCGAGGCCGTGTTTTTGCGGCATCCGGACTCCGGCGAACGCCTGTACAAAACCGGCGACCTAGGCCGCTATCTGCCCTCGGGCGATATCGAGTTCCTCGGCCGCGAGGATCACCAGGTCAAGATCAACGGCTATCGGGTGGAACTGGGCGAGGTGGAGGCTGCCATCAAGAGCCATTCCGCGGTCCTGGAAACGGTGGTCACCGTGGGAGCGGATAACCAATTGTGCGCGTTCCTGACCCTGCAACCGCAGCAGGACGAGCTGTCCCTGATTCGGGAAATCGAGGCCCAGGAGGCGGATGCGCGTTGGCAGGGTCGCCTGGCCGGCGCGGAACAACGAATGCGGCTGGATAGGGGCCAAATCGACCCGGCGGTCCTGAAAACCTTGCATTGGACAATCGAACGGATGGCCCTGGCGGCCATGGCCCGCACCCTGAACGCCTTGGGGCTGTTTGCTCGGACCGATGAGCCACATTCCATTGAGGTATTGCTCGAAAAATCGAGGATTGCACCCCGTTATCACGAGCTTTTCCGGCAATGGCTGGCCATCATGGTGCGGGCGGGCTTGGTGCGGAAAGCAAACGATACCTTTGTTGCCGAGCCTGTTGCCTGGCCCGAAATACCGCCGAGCCGCTCAATCGGCTCAACCGAACCGATTGCCGAAGACGGCGGTACCGCAGCCGATGCCACCGATACGGCCGAGGCGGTCCATGCCTGGCTGCAACGGGTCGAACCGTTCTGCGTACCGTTGCTGCGCGGCGAACGGCAGGCGTTGGAGGTCTTCTTTGCCGAGGAAAACCAACTGACGCCGGAATCGCTGTCCTGCCTGCTGCCGGGCGCGGCCGCAACCCTGGAGATCATGCAGGCCGTGACCGGTGTCCTGGCCCGGCAGGCATCCGAGGCCAAGCCGCTCAGAATCCTCCACCTCGGTACCCGCAGCCTCAAGGCGGCCCGCGCCTGGTTGGACCAAGTGGCATCGTTGCCTGTCCATTGCACCTTCAGCGAGCAGTCGCTCTTTTTTGTCGAGCACTTGCAGGCAGCCTGTGCCGACTTGCCCTCGGCCGACATCCGCCTGCTCGACATCGACCGGGAACCGGTTCTGCAAGGATGGCCCCTGTATGCCTTTGACCTGATCGTCGCCGACCAGGCCCTGCACCGGGCCGCTCACATTCCCACCGCGCTCGCCAACCTTCAAAGCCTGCTCGCTCCTGGCGGCCTGCTGCTGGCGCGGGAAGGCACCGTGAACAGCCATCTACAACAACTCAGCGCCGCCTTGCTCGAAGATGGTTTTCTCCGGTTCACCGATGAACGGGCCGCCACCAGGCAACCGTTTTTAAATCACCGCCGGTGGGCCGCTGTTTTGGACGAGGCCGGATTCCACCGCGTTGAGGTGCCGTTCGGCGAGATGTCGGCGGTCTTGGGCCAGACCGTGCTCATGGCGCAAGCTCCGAATCGGGTCCGGGTCTTTGCCCCGGAGCTGCTCCAGGACTTCCTTGCCCACAAGCTCCCGGACTACATGCGGCCGGCCCATTGCGTGCCACTGGCCGCCTTTCCCCTGACCGGCAACGGCAAGATCGACCGCAAGGCGCTGGTTGCCCCGCAGGGAGCGGAACGCGGTGACGCCGGTCAATTCACTGCTGCCGCCACCACAACGGAGCGGCAGTTGGCCGCAATCTGGGCGGATGTCTTGCAGTTGGAGCAGGTCAGCGTGTCGGCCAACTTCTTCGAATTGGGTGGGGATTCGCTGTTGGCCACCCGGATCGCGGCCAAGGTGCGGGATCGATTCGAGGTTTCGCTGCCTCTGCGCATGCTTTTTGCCCATCCGACCGTCCGCGAGCTGGCTGCCTGCCTGCATATCGAAGCCAAGGAATCCCGGCAAGACAGCGCATCGAGAACGGATCTGCCCCAAATCGTTGCCGATCCAGAGGGGGAACACCTGCCTTTTCCGCTGTCCTCCGTGCAGCACGCCTACGTGGTCGGCCGCAGCGGCCTGTATCCCCTGGGCCGGGTCGCAGCACACTGCTACTTCGAATACGACACCGTCGATCTGGATTTGGCCAGGGCCGAGGCCGCCTGGCAACGCTTGATCGCCCACCATGGCATGCTGCGGGCCGTGTTTCTCGAAAACGGCACCAACCAGCAGATTCTGGCCGAGGTGCCGAAATACCATTTGACCTGCCACGATTTCACCGCGCTTGCGCTTCCGGACGCGGAAAAGGGCCTGGCCGAGGTGCGGATGGAGATGTCGCACCAGGTGCTGCCCATCGACCGGTGGCCCCTGTTCGACGTGCGGGTCTCCCTGTACGGCCCCAATCGCGCCCGCATCCACATCAGCCTGGACAACCTGATCCTTGACGGCTGGAGCATGTTCCACGTCCTGAACGGCTGGTCGCGGCTTTATGCCGACCCGGCCACCTCCCTGCAGCGGCCGCAACTGTCCTTCCGCGACTATATGCTCAACGAGGCGGCAATCGGAAAAAGTGCCGCCTACCAGCGCGACCGTACCTATTGGCACGACCGGATGGAGCAACTGCCGCCGGCGCCGCGTTTGCCCCTGGCCCGCCAGCCCCTTGCCGGCGACCGCTACCGGTTCCATCGGCTGCACGAGGAGGTGTCGAGCGAGAACTGGAGCAGCCTGAAACAACGGGCCCAGACCATGGGCGTCAGCCCGTCCGGCCTGCTGTTGGCGGCCTATGCCGAGGTGCTGGGTACCTGGTCCGGCCAGTCGCGCTTCACCATCAACCTGACCATGTTCAATCGCCTGCCCCTCCACGCGCAGATCGATGCCATTGTCGGCGATTTCACCTCGCTCACCCTGCTGGCGGTGGACAGCGGCCAGGGCCGCTCGTTTGCCCAGCGCTGCCTCAACCTGCAACAACAGCTCTGGGACGATCTGGACCATCCCTGCTACAGCGGCGTCGAGCTGCTGCGGGAGAGAGGACAGGCTCAAGGCGGAACCGGCGACGGCATGCCGATTGTCTTTACCAGCGCGCTCGGGCTGAGCCGGAGCGACGAGGATGCCATTGGCAAAAGCAGCCTGGGCGACTTTGTCTACGGCATTTCCCAGACCCCGCAGGTCTTGCTCGATCACCAGGCCTTTGAAATTTCGGGCCGGTTGCTGCTGGTCTGGGATACGGCCAGGGAATTTTTCCCGGACGGCATGATCGAGGACATGATGGCCGCCTACCTGGAATTGTTGGTCGGTCTGGCCACGGATGCCGATCTGTGGCAGCAGGACGAGGTGCTGCACCTGCCGGCCCGGCAGCGGGCTCGACACCGGGCCATGAACGCCACCGCCGAGATGTTTGCCGGTCCGCAGCTGCTCCATGAACTTTTTGCGGAACAGGCCGCCTTGCGGCCGGACCAGCCGGCCATTCTCGCGGGCCGGACCAGCATCAGCTATCGTCAACTGGCGGCCCATGCCGGCACGATCGGCCGTAGGCTCCGCGCGGCCGGGGCCGAACCCAACACCCTGGTTGCCATTGTCATGGACAAGGGGTGGGAGCAGGTCGCGGCCGCCCTGGGTATTCTCATGGCCGGGGCGGCCTATCTGCCCATTGCCGCCGACATGCCGCCCGAACGGCTGCACCATGTGCTTGCCGACGGCCAGGTGCGCCTGGTGTGCACCCAGGAGCACCTGCGGCATGCGCACCCCTGGCCCGACAGCGTCCAGCTGATGGTGGCGGAAGAACTGGCCGAGGCGGATCTGGTCGCGCCTCTGCCGGATTTTGTGCAGCAGCCCAAGGATCTGGCCTACGTCATCTATACCTCCGGCTCGACCGGTCTGCCCAAGGGAGTGATGATCGATCACAGCGGCGCGGTCAACACCATCAAGGATATGAATCGTCGCTTCGGCGTGGGACCGGAGGACCGAATTTTCGGGATTTCCGCCCTGCATTTCGATCTCTCGGTGTACGACCTGTTCGGCACCCTGGCTGCCGGAGCCACCCTGGTGCTCCCCGATCCGGACGGTCTGAAGGACCCGGGCCATTGGTTGCGGCGCATGCGCGAACATCGGGTCACCGTCTGGAACTCGGTGCCGGCCCTGATGCACATGTTGGTGCAGTACGCCGCAATACGCCCCGAAGAAGTCACCGCCTTGCTGCGGCTTGCGCTCTTGAGCGGCGACTGGATTGCTCCGGAGTTGCCGGCCGCGATAAGAACCCTGTACCCGCAGGTCGAAGTGGTGGGCTTGGGCGGGGCCACCGAAGCCTCGATCTGGTCTATCTGCCATCCGGTTTTGGCGGCGCATTCCCGGAAAACGCCCATCCCAGCGCCCATTCCCTACGGCCGGCCCATGGCGAACCAGAGGATGTATGTGCTCGACGAGACCTTGAAAGAATGCCCGGATTGGGTCCGGGGCGGGCTGTACATCGGCGGTGTGGGCCTGGCGCGGGGATACTGGGCCGATGCCGGGAAAACCAAGGCATCGTTTTTCATGCACCCCCGGACCGGCGAATGGCTGTACGCCACGGGCGACCGTGGGCGATACCTGCCGGACGGCACCATCGATTTTTTGGGCCGCGACGACAACCAGGTCAAGATTCGAGGCCATCGGATCGAACTTGGCGAGATCGAAAACGTGCTGAAATCCCTGCCCGGGTTGCGGGATGCGGTGGTGCAGCGGGTCGAGCGTGAGACAGGCAATCCGTTCCTGGCCGCCTGGCTGGTCAGTGCCGACGACAACGGCGCGGCTCCGGCCGACACGGCGATCAAAACCGCGCTGCGTGCCATTCTGCCTGAGTACATGATTCCGGAAATATTGGTTTTTTTGCCGCAATTACCGCTGACCGCCAACGGCAAGGTCGACCGCAGGGCCTTGGCCGTGCCGGAACATGCCGCCATGGCCGCCGTGCGCCCGGACCGGATGGACGAAGAAGCGGCGACCGAGCAGGAAGCGGCGGTGGCGGCCATCTGGCAACAGGTGTTGAAACAATCGCGGATCGATCTGCATACCAACTTTTTCGAGGCCGGCGGCGATTCCCTCAACGCGGTCGAGTTGACCAACGCCTTTTTCAAGGCCTTTCAGGTGGAGCTGTCGCTGACCGAGCTGTTCCAGGTGCCGACCGTTGCCGGCATGGCCAAGGCCTTGGTCGCGGCGGCAGGGAAGGGTGCCGGCCAAGAGGAATATGTTCCCGTCCCCCAGGTGCGGCCCGATCCGGATGCGCGGCACGAGCCGTTTCCGCTCACCGACGTCCAACAGGCCTATTGGCTGGGCCGCAGCGCTGTCTATGAATTGGGCAATGTGGCTACCCATACCTATTTCGAGATCGAAACCGTGGACATGGACCCGGAACGGCTCGAACGCGCCTGGCACAAAGTGGTGATTCGGCACGAGATGCTGCGGGCCGTCCTGCTGGCCGACGGTAGCCAACGCATCCTGGCAACCGTGCCGGAGTCCCCTTTCCGGACCGAGGATTTCAGAGAACTGATCCCCGAAGCCCGGCAGGAGGCCCTGCTGGCGATACGCCAGGAGATGGAGCAGCAGATGCACCCGGTCGACACCTGGCCGCTGTTCGACATCCGGATCAGCCGGATCGACGAGGTTACCAACCGGCTGCATTTAAGCTTCGACGCCCTCATCCTGGACGGGTGGAGCATGGGGATCATTTTTTCGGACTGGAGCCGCTTTTATCGGGAATCCGACCCAATGCTGCCATCGCTGGAATTGTCCTACCGGGATTATGTCCTGGCGGATGCGGCTTTCAGGGAAACCCCGCTCTTCCAGCGCGACCGGGAGTACCATCTGGCCAGGCTGGCCGATCTGCCTCCGGCCCCGGTGCTGCCACTGGCCATGCCCCTTGCCCAGGTCGACCGGCCGCGTTTTCGGCGATTGAGCCGGCGGTTTCCCTCCACCCTGCGGGAAAGTCTGCAAACCAAGGCCAGCCAACGCAATCTGACCATGGCCGGGGTGTTGCTGACCGCCTATGCCCATATTCTGGCCACCTGGAGCAACAGCGAAACCTTTACCGTGAACGTCTCCTTTTTTAACCGCTTGCCGCTGCATGCCCAGGTGATGGATATTGTCGGCGATTTCACCTCGGTGCAGCTGTTGCCGGTCCGTCGTTCACCGGAAGAGCCCTTCTTCCGGCAGGCCGGAACGGTCCAACAGGAACTCTGGCAAGGGCTCGACCACCGCTATTTCGGCGGCGTCAAGGTGTTGCGCGAGTTGGCGCGGCAGCGTGGTACGCCCCAGGCGGCCATCATGCCGGTGGTGTTCACCAGCTTCCTCGGTATGGAGCAGAACGACCGGGACGATCACCAGGCCATCGGCCTCCTAGGCCGGATGATCCACAATGTCAGCCAGACGCCCCAGGTGGTGCTCGACAATCAGGTGGGCGTGTTCGAAGGCGAGTTGGCCGTGCATTGGGACCATGTGGTCGATGTATTTCCGGACGGCCTGATCGAGACGATGTTTGCCGCCTATTGCCACCTTGTGGAGCAATTGGCCGGGGACGAAAACGCCTGGAACGATCCGTTGCCGTCTTGCCTGCCGGCCGAACAGCAGGAGCGGCGAACCGAGATCAATGCCACCGAAGCCGAAACGCCGCCGGAACTGCTGCATGAATTGTTTTTGCGACAGGCACGGCACAATCCGGACAAGACCGCGGTGATCGACACCCGGCGCCGCTTTAGCTATGGCGAGTTGGCGAACCGCGCCGAACGTTTGGCCGCACTTCTTGCCCAAAAAGGGGCAGGCAAAAACGAACTGGTCGCGGTGGTCATGGAAAAGGGCTGGGAGCAGGTGGCGGCCGTATTGGGCACACTGATCGCCGGGGCGGCGTATTTGCCCATTGCTCCCGACCTGCCTGCGGAGCGCCTGGCTTTTCTTTTGGCAGACGGCCGGGTCCGATATGCCCTGACCCAACCCTGGCTGCTGGACAGCCTGCAATGGCCGAAGATGGTTACCCCTCTGGCAGTGCGCGAAGACGATGCGGTCGACGACAATGCCCCGTCGGTTGTGCCCCGGCCGCAGCTGCGTCAAGACGACCTGGCCTATGTCATCTATACCTCCGGTTCCACCGGCCAGCCCAAAGGGGTGACGATCGATCATCGGGGCGCGGTCAATACCATCGCCGATATCAACCGGCACTGGGCAATCGACGGCGACGACCGGATTCTGGGCTTGTCGCAGTTGCATTTCGATCTGTCGGTCTACGATATCTTCGGCACCCTGGCCGCCGGGGCAACCCTGGTGCTGCCGCATCCCACCCAAGGCAAGAATCCCGCCCATTGGCTTGAGCTCATGCAGCAGGAAAAGGTCACGGTGTGGAATTCCGTACCGGCCCTGATGCGGATGTTGGTGGCCTTTGTCCAAGGCAGGGAAGACGCCTTGCTGCCGGATTTGCGTCTGGTCCTGCTCAGCGGCGACTGGCTGCCCACGGACCTGCCCGCCGGCATCCGCACCCTGGCGCCCCAGGCGCGGCTGGTCAGCCTGGGCGGTGCCACCGAGGCCTCGATCTGGTCGATTTCTTTTGCCGTGGACGCAGACACCACGGACTGGCCAAGCATTCCCTACGGTTTCCCCCTGGCGAACCAAAAAATGCATGTCCTGAACCAAGGGCTGCGAGACTGCCCGGACTGGGTCGCGGGCGAGCTGTATATCGGCGGCATCGGCCTGGCGCAGGGATATTGGCAAGACCGGGACAAAACAGCGGCCAGTTTCATCGTGCATCCGCAAAGCGGCAAGCGCCTGTACCGCACCGGCGATCTGGGCAGATATTTGCCCGATGGCGCCATCGAATTTCTCGGCCGGAAGGATTTTCAACTCAAGATCAACGGCTACCGCATCGAACCGGGCGAAATCGAAGCGGCCTTGAAACGCCATCCCCAGGTGGAAGAAGCTTTGGTGCTGGGTTTCGATACCGCCAGGAACGAAGAAAAACACCTGGTCGCCTATCTGGTGGCTTCGGCCGATGGTCCTTCGCCCGAGCCCGAGGCGCTGACGGTCTTTCTCCGCACCCTGCTGCCCGATTACATGATTCCGGCCGAGATGCGGGTTTTGGCGGCCTTACCTCTCAGCGACAATGGCAAGGTGGATCGCCGCGCCCTGCCGCCACCACGTATCCTGGCAGCGGCACCGGCCGGCATTCTCCCGAGGCGGCCGTTGAACGAGGAAGAACGAAAGATCGCCGGGGTGGTGGCCGAAGTGCTCAGTTTGGACGAGGTCGATCCGACGGCGCAGTTCTTCGCCTTAGGCGCCAATTCGCTCGACATCGTGCGCATGCAGAATCACCTCAGCCGTCTGCTCGAACGCGAGGTCAGTGTGGTGGATTTCTTCACCCACCCGTCGGTTGAACAATTGGCCCGCTTCCTCGTTCAACCGGCAGGGCAGGGCGATCGCCAGCAACCGTTGCAGGCCGCGGGCCGAGCAAAACGGCGCGGCGCCTCGTTGCGGAGAAGGCCCACCGGGGTGCAATCGTGACGGAATCCATGAATATTTTTATCCAACCGGGGAGAGGCGCATGACACTTGCAGAAGCCATGCCGGCAAAGAACGGCGCATACAGGAACTACACCAAAGTGGCGGAATTCTATCCTTTAAGCCTTCAATCCTTTTCCCGAAGCGAACAGATGTTCCGGCAGGAACTCGGACGGCTCGGCACTATCGGAGGGCCGGTGCTCGACATCGGTTCGGGGACCGGAAGAACGGTCCTGGCCATCGCCGAAACGCTGCCGGAAGTGGAGATCATCGCGGTCGAACCCTCCACCACCATGCGGGCCGTGCTGATGCACCGGGTCATGCAAGATAGGGATCTGCGCCAACGGGTCACGATTTACAGCGACCCGATCCATGCCGTGCCGCTGCCGGAAAAGCTGAGCGTGATCGTGGCGTACGGCGTGCTCGGTCACTTTGACCAGGAGGAACGGCAGCTTCTCTGGCGCCGGCTGATCCCGAAGCTGGAGGCGGGTGCCCCCATGTTCGTCGAATTGCTTCCCATCGGCAAGTCGGTGGATTTCGAACAGAAATTGGTGGAGGGCGAGCAGATCGGCCGTCGCAGCTACGAGGCGGTGTATTCCGGCAAGGCCGAACGGGGCGATCTGATGCGGATCAAGGCCAGGTGGCGGATCAGCGGAGGCGGCGGCCCGCCCTGCGTGATCGAGAATACCAATTTCTGGCACACCTTCACTCTGGAGGAGTTGGCCCAGGAAACAGGATTGAAGCTGCAGCGCCTGACGCCGGAATCCGGGATACTTTTTCCCTGAATTCGCGCGGGTCAAGTTGATAGATACATCTAATTTCGATAAGTTATGACTGAATTGTACAGCGATAGAGAAACAATAGCGATTATCGGCATGAGTTGCCGTTTTTCCGGCGCCGATACCCCGGAGGCCTTTTGGGCGAATCTGCGGGACGGAGTGGAAACGCTCTCCACGTTCACCGAAGAACAACTGCGGGCAACCGGCATTCCGGAACAGCTTTACCGACACCCCAACTATGTCAACAAACGGGGCACGATCGCCGATTACGACCGGTTCGATGCGGAATTCTTCGGCTACAGCGAAGAGGACGCGGTCTACATCGATCCGCAGCAGCGCCTGTTGCTGGCCTGCGCTTACGAGGCCATGGAAGATGCCGGCCAATTTGCCGACAAATCGGCGGAGACGACCAGCGACATCGCCACCGGCGTGTTCACCAGCCTGCGAACCAGCACCTACACCGGCGTACTGGCGCCGGTTTTGATCCCCCAGGGAACAGTCAAAAGTTTACAGGCGATCTTGGGCAACGCGGTTGACCAGGGCAGCATGCGCATCGCCTATTGTCTTGATTTGACCGGTCCCTGCATCAATGTCCAGACCGCTTGTTCCTCCTCATTGGTGGCAGTGCACCTTGCCTGCGAAAGCCTGCAAAGCGGCGAATGCGACATGACCCTGGCTGGGGCTTCGGCGCTGTTCGTGCCGCAGAACCACGGCTATCTGTACGAGGAAGGGGCGCTGCTCGCCCCGGATGGCCGCTGCCGGGCATTCGATCTCCGGGCGGGAGGCGTGGTGCCGGGCAGCGGTGCGGGAATCGTGGTGCTCAAGCGCCTGCGGGACGCCCTGGCCAACCGGGACCAGATCCATGCGGTGATCCGGGGAACCGCCGTCAACAACAGCGGCATGGCCAGGGTCGATTACCGTTCACCCAGCCCGGAAGGACAGGCCGCGGTGATCGGCGAGGCCATGGCCATGGCTGGGGTCGATCCCCGGACGGTTTCCTACGTGGAAGCCAATGGCACCGGCACCTTCATCGGCGATTCCATCGAAATCGAATCGCTGGCCAGGGCCTTTGGCGGTACAAGCGAAGCCCCGTACTGCGGCATCGGTTCGGTCAAAACCAATATCGGCCATCTGACCCAGGCTGCCGGCATCGCCGGGTTGATCAAGACGATCCTCGCTCTCAAGCATGGCGAGTTGCCGCCCAGCCTTCATTACGAAACCCCCAATCCCCAGTTGCAAGGCACCCCTTTTTACGTGGTGGACCGCTTGCGCCCCTGGCCGGAAAGCAGCGGCCACCCCAGACGGGCGGGAGTGAACGCCTTTGCCATCGGCGGCACCAACGCCCATGTCGTCTTGGAGGAAGCGCCGAAGCCCGAGGAGCCGACAGCGCTCGAAACTCCCCCGGAATCGGGCTGCCGCCTGTTGACCCTGTCGGCAAAAAGCACGGCGGCGCTTGCACAACTGATCGAAAAATATCGCCATTTTTTAGCCACGCATCCGGAAGCAGCGTTTGCCGACATCTGTTGGACCAGCAACGTGGGCAGGCCGCACTATCGCCATCGGCTGGCGCTGGCCGCCGCCGACCACAAGGCGCTGGCCATTGCCCTGGACACGGCCGTGCCGCTGTCGGCGGAAGAAAACACGCGGCTGACGCAAGCGGAACATCCGACATTTTTTTTGTTTTCCGACCGCGTTGCCGACCAAGGCTATCGGCTTTTCCATGCGGCCCATCCCGGATTCGGCGCGGTGATCGATGCCTGCCAGCCCCTGTTCGCCCACCTGACGAGCCTTTCCCTTCATGCCGTTTTGGCCGGCGAATCAGCAGTGCATGACGAACTCGCCCGGCAATGCCTTGCCTATGTGGTGCAGCGTGGACTGGCCGCCCTGTGGATATCCTGGGGAGTACGGCCGGATGCGGTTGCCGGATGCGGCATCGGACGTTTTACGGCTTCTTGCCTGGCCGCAGGCATCGTCCCCGAGCAAGGCCTGGAACTGCTGGCACGGTCGCCGGAGGACGAATTCGATTCCATCGATGTGCGGCAGACCGGCATTTCGTTGCTGGGGCCGGACGGCCGCGCCGAGGAACCCAGGCCGGATCGGCGCTTTGAGTTGCCCGGGCGGGAAACGGCATCACCCGGTGCCGAACTTGCCGGTTTGATCCAACAGCAAGCCGGCTGTTTTGTGGAAATCGGCGCGGCTTCTTCTTGCTTTGCCCCTTGGAAAACCTCGGTGGTTCATCGAGGGCTGTGGCTGGCCGCACCCGGTCCGAACGAGGAACCGCAGGGCCACACGGTCCGGGCCCTGGCCCGCTATTACGAGGCCGGTGCCGATGTCGATTGGCTGGGGTATGGCGCGGGCAGCGGCGGACGGCGCATTTCCCTGCCCACCTATCCCTTTGCCGGGAAAATCTGCTGGTTCGGGTTGCGGGACGGATCGACTCCCGCGTCACTCCATAAAAAATAACATCGTAAGGATACATGCATGGCAACGACACAAACGATGACCGCCGAGGTGGTTGTGGTCGGTTCCGGTCCGGGCGGCGCGGCGGTGGCCAGGAAACTGAGCGCCGCCGGCAAACGGGTGATCGTCCTCGAATGGGGAAACGACCATCCGCCAAACCCCGGACCATGGGCCAGCCCCATCCGGTATTTCGGTGGCTTGCGCCTGCTGAAAAAAAGCGTCATGCGCACCGGTTCCGAGCCGGTCATGAAAATGGTCCGGGGGTTGACCACCGGCGGCAGCACCATGATGTACGCCGGAGTGTGCGAAGAACCGCCTTGGGAAAAATTCAGGGCGCACGGCATCGATCTCGAGGACGAGATTCGGGCCATCAAAAACGACATCGTCATCAGGCCGCTGACGGACGGACAGCTGGGCGAAAAGGCGGGGATGCTGGCCCAATCGGCCCGGCAACTCGGTTTGCCCTGGAAGAATTGCGATCGTTTTTTCGTCGATCCCGCCAAATTCAAGCAAGGATCCCTGTTCATGGGCGACCGGACCGGCGCACGCTGGGATGCGCGCCGCTGGGTGCTCGAGGCGGTCGGCAATGGCGCCACCTTGTTAAATGCCACCCGTTGCGAAAAAGTATTGATCGAGAGTAACCGGGCCGTCGGAGTGGAGGCGGTGCACAGGCGCAAGGGGACTGTCCGGATTTGCGCCGAAACCATCGTCCTGGCTGCGGGCGGCATCGGCTCGCCGCAGATTTTGAGAAATTCCGGCTTGGCCGAGGCCGGACATTCCCTGTTCAACGATCCCTACGTGATTGCTTTCGGTTATGTCGACGGCAAGCGGCAATTGTCCGGCCAAAGCGAATCCAACCGCCAGGCAGGAGTACTGCTCGAACACGGTGTGACCCTGGCCGATGCGACCGTTCCAGGCATGGTCTATATGCAGATGTTGCGGGAGCAGGGGATTCGGGGCCGGATGTTCGCGGGCAAGCAGGCCCTGTCCCTGTTGGTCGAGATCGCCGACGACAGCAACGGCTCGCTGGATGCCCAAGGCAAGATCCACAAGCCCTTGACCGCAAGCGATTGCAATAAACTCGAATACGGCAAACGGCTGGCCAAGGACGTCCTGGAGAACGCTGGGGCGAGAGATATCTGGTTTTCCCGGATTTCGGCGGTGCATCCGGCTGGAACCTGCCGGATTGGCGATATTGTCGATGCCAATCTCAAGACCCGGTTCGACAATCTCTACGTGGCCGATGCCAGCGTTCTGCCCGAATCCCTGGCCGTGCCGCCGGTACTGACCATCCTTGCCTTGGGCGGGCGGCTGGCCGGCCATCTTCTCCATGTCCGGCGGAGTTGAACGCGATGCGATCCAAACCTCGAGTGCTCGTTTGCGGCACCAATTACGGCCGGTTTTATCTTTCCGCTTTTGTGCGGCAACCATACGACTTCGAGCTTGCCGGCATCCTGGCGGCGGGGAGCGGTCGGTCGCGTGCCCTGGCGCAGGAACTGGGCGTGCCCCTGTACACGAACACCGCCCAGCTGCCTGGAGATATCGACATGGCCTGCGTGGCCGTCAAGTCGACCCTGTTGGGCGGCAACGGCACCAGAATCGCCATGGAATTGCTGCAGCGGGGCATCCATATCGTCCAGGAGCATCCGCTCCATCCCGCGGATCTGCTCGAATGCCTGCGTCTGTCGCGCCGGCTGGGGATGCACTACCATGTCAACAGCCACTTTGTGCATGTCCGGGCAGTGCAAACCTTCATCGATTATGCGCGGCAGAGCAGCCGCCACGAACGGCCGCTGTTCATCGACATCACCACCGCCCTGCCGTATTCCGCCCTGGATATCGTGGGCCAGGCCTTGGGCGGTCTCGAGCCGTTCGCCCTGCGCGATTCTTTCGGCCAAGAAATCGCAGCGGCCGCTTGGCCAGAGACCGGTCCGGCACCGTTCAAATGTATCGAAGGCACCTTGGCTGGCATACCGGTCTATCTGAAAATACAACATTATTTCGATCCGGACGACGCAGTGCACAACTACCTCGTCATGCACCGGATCTGCATCGGTTCGGAAAGCGGCAACGTTGTTTTGCTCAGCCCCTTCGGCCCCGTGATCTGGACCCAGGGGTATCCCCGATCCGGCTCGCCGGAGCTGTCGCCCCATGGGCATGAGCCGGATACGGTCATGGGGCGCCATCTTCACGCCGGTCGCCGGGCCGGCCACGAGCCGACCACGGTGCAGTTTACTCCGGGAGACGCGCCGTCCTATGCCGACATCTTCGCCATCCACTGGCCGGAAGGCATTCATGGCGCGCTTGCCACGCTCCGGCATGCGGTCGAATCCCGTGAAATTCCCGTATTTCAGAGTGAGTCGTATTTGGTGGCGCTGGCCAATTTGTGGGTCGCGGCGATGCGTCAGTGCGGCAAGCCGCGGCATGTCCGCCGGAAAGAGGCGATCCGTGCCGTGCCCGATCCGATCCTCTATCGGGAAGACCGCTTCTCTTTGGACAACTCCAACCGCAAGGAGACCTGGACATGCGATTGAACCATTCCTCTCACACTCCCTGGATTTTTCCCCCATCCCCCGGTTCGGAGCCTGATTTCAGGTTGTTTTGTTTTCCTTATGCGGGCGGGGGAGCGTCGATATTTCGCCAATGGCAAGAACACCTACCCGTTGGCGTGCAGGTCTGCGGCGTGCAGCTGCCGGGACGGGAAAACAGGATCGCCGAGGCGCCCCACACCGATCTTCGGCTGCTGGTGGAACAGATGTTTGCAGGCTTGCTGCCTTTTCTGAACAAACCCTTTGCCTTTTTCGGCCACAGCCTGGGCGCGAAACTCGCCTTTGAACTGGCCCGTTTGCTGCGCAAGAAGCATCAACCGCAACCCCGGCATCTCTTTGTCGCCGGCAGCCGGGCGCCGCATTTGCGGGAACCGCGTCCGCTCCATCAATTGCCGGAACATGTTTTCATCGAGGAATTACGCCGCTACGAGGCTACCCCTGAAGTGTTGCTTGCAAACAAGGAGCTCATGGCCTTCTACCTGCCGCTCTTGCGCGCGGATTTTACCGTGGACGAAACCTATGTGTATGCCGAGGAAGCGCCGTTGCCATGTCCGCTGACGGTGTACGGCGGTTTGGCGGACAAGGAGGTGGCGCAGGAAGAACTCGAGACCTGGCAGCGGCACAGCACCGGTGTTTTTTGCTGCCGCATGTTTGCGGGCAACCATTTTTTCATCAAAAGTGCCCAGGACTTGGTGCTCGTCGAGTTGCGCCGCCATATCTCAGGTTTGTTGCGTCAGCCGGAAAGCGACCGATCGCATGCCGTTATTAGCGGTCAAACACCGGCGCATGCCGATCGTGCATCCGAACGTTTCGGTGGAAATTCACTTCCATCGCCTTGAGCGACAGTGGTTGCTGTCGCCCGAACCGGTGGGAGTGAACGACAAGGCCATCCAGCTGTATCTGTTTGACTGCGATCAGCTCCACGATCTACCGCAGCACGCTTGTTCCGGGCTATCGGCGGATGAATGGCAGCGGGCCGCACGATTTCGTTTTGATCGAGACCGGCATCGGTTCATCCTGGTGCGTAGCGTACTGCGACGCCTGTTGGCACATTGCCTGGACATCTCGCCCGGCAAGATGCGGCTAACCTGCAACGCCTGGGGCAAGCCTTTATTGTGTGGGATGCAAGACGGCGAAGGTCTGGCGTTCAACGTCTCGCACACTCAAGGGTTGGCCTGTATCGCGCTGGCCCTGGGGTGTCGAATCGGGGTCGATGTGGAACGAATTCGCCCTGTTTGCGAATATGCGGAAATTGCGCAGTCGTTTTTCACTGCCAGGGAATCTGCCGCCATCGAGAGCTGCGTCACCGCCGAGCAACAGGCATTCTTTTTTTCCCTTTGGAGCAGGAAAGAAGCCTTCTTGAAGGCCACGGGCCAAGGTTTGAGCCGTTCGCTCGCTTCGTTCGATGTGCCGCCGGTGGTTGCATTGCCTCCACTTGGCGTGCACCAAGCCGTGCACGTGTATGCTGCGCCCTTATCGAGGCCGATGTTGGTCTCCTTTACTCCGGAACCGGGAGTTGCCGGTGCCCTGGCCGTCATCGGCGGCGCTCGCTATTGAGACTGGCAATCGGTCGGTTGCGGCAGCCTGCCGAACAAATCGGTCAAGCTGTGCAGCCAGGCCGCGACTTCAGCGTTGAGGTAGCGGCCGGCGCATCGCCACTGCCAATTGTCGGCAAGAATGCCGGGGACGTTCAGGCGGCAGTCGTTGCCAAAGCCGAGCACATCCTGCATCGGCAGCATCGCGAGATTGGCCGGCGCGGACAGGGCAAGGTGGATCAGTTCCTGATGGAAGGAACCGGCATGGTCGTCGTTCCGGTTGACGAACCGCTTGGCCCGTTGTTTGCTCTCCCCGGTAACCTCAGGGCTGAGAAACCAGCCGACCGCAGTGTCGTTGTCGTGGGTGCCGGTGTAGACCACGCTGTTTTTTTCAATATTGTAGGGAAGATACGTGTTCCGGGGATTGCCGTCGAAGGCAAAAAGCAGGATCTTCATTCCCGGATAGCCCAGGTTGTCCCGCAATAACGCCACGTCCGGAGTGATCAGGCCGAGATCCTCGGCAATGATGGACATTCCCCCCAACCGTCGATCCATTTCTTCGAAAAAGGGCTGGCCCGGACCCGGCAGCCAGCGACCGTTGATGGCGGTTTCCTCCATCGCATCAACCGCCCAATAGGCCGAAAATCCTCGGAAATGGTCGATACGGAGTGTGTCGGCCAGCAGGAAATTCAGCCGTAGGCGCTGTTCCCACCAATCCCACAGTTGAGTGCGGATTGCCGCATCGTCGGCGCTCCAGCGATAGAGCGGATTGCCCCAGCGCTGTCCGGTGGCGCTGAAGTAATCGGGCGGCACTCCGGCCACATCGGTTGAGGTGCCGCTGTCGTCGAGCTGGAAAATTCCCTGATTGGCCCAGACATCGGAGCTGTCCAATGCCACATAGATGGGCAGGTCTCCAATGAGGCCAATGCCTTGTTGCTGCGCATAGTTCCGCAATGCCGTCCATTGATCGAAAAAAAGGTGTTGGTTGAACACCACGGCGTCGATCTGGTCCTGCAGGGCGCGTTGGGCCTGGGCCAGCGCCCCGGGTCGGCGTTGGCGAATGTCTTCCGGCCACTCGTACCACGGTTTGTCGCGATAACGCTGCTTGAGGGCCACGAACAGGGCATAATCGATGCACCAGGGATGGCTGCGTACAAACTCTTTGAGCAAGTCGGCCCGGTCGGAACGGCGCTGAAACCGCTGCCACGCCAAGGCCAGCAGTTTGTTTTTGTGCTGGGCGGCCCGGTCGTAGTCGACGCTGTATTCGGAAAAGTCCGGAGGTTCGGCCTCTTCCGGCCGAAGCAGATCCTGGCCCACCAGCAGTTCGGGGCTGATCAGCAGCGGGGAGCCGGCAAAGGCCGAAGGGCTCATGTAGGGGGAATTGCCGAACAGCGGGTTGACGGGACCGATGGGCAGAATCTGCCAGCAGCTTTGGCCACCTGCCTTGAGAAAATCGATAAACCGCCGGGCGGATGGCCCCAGGTCGCCGATGCCATGGGGGCCGGGAAGGGAGAAAATCGGCAGCAAAATTCCGCTTGACCTTTGTTGGAGAATGTTTACGAATGTTCCATTGTTCTTCATATTTTTATTTTCCGTCCGAGGAAACAAGGGGCTTGCGGCGTGAGTGCCCAGTCGATGAAAAGGGTCGCGTCTCTATTTTTTTTCGCATGAAGGGTACTCTCCGGTTGCTTTTTTCTTGCAAGAGAGTATTCTATAAAATTCTTTTTGTCTTTAAAACCTTTGTGTCCACGCACAAATCGATAGGAGAAGGCGGTGCTCTCTGGTATAAAAAATGACCTTCTTGAGGCCGGAAAAGACGAAGGTTGTATTACCTTTCAACATCTCAACGAACTCCTCCCCGAACAGATAAAAGATCCCGGGGCCATCGAAGAACTTTTCGATTTTCTGGGCGAAAACAATATCGAGATTGTCACCCAGGAAGAATCGGGCAAGCGCAAGACCCTTTCCGGCGAAGAATGGACCGGGAAAAAGTGCGGCGAAGACGAAACGGTTTCCGACAGCCTGCCTGACAGCGAAGAGCACGAATCCGAGGAAACCACCACCACCTACTTGCGGGAAATGGGCCAGTTCGACCTGTTGACCCCGGAAGAGGAAGCCAAGTATTCCAAGACGATCCGGGAGGGATTCGATGCCATCATCGATGCCATCCGCCAGGATCAATCCGGCGTGTCCGAGATCAAGATGCTGGTCGACCGCATCGACCTCTGGCAACGCCGCGACCCGACCCTCAAGCCGAAAAAGCAACAGCTCAATTATATGCGGCACTGTGTCAGCATTGCCAACCGGAATTATCCGGAAAGGCGCGAGCTGTTCGAGTTGAACACCAAAATCGAAGCCTACAACCGTTCGATCGAATTTGCCAAGGATTCGATGATCCGGGCCAATCTGCGCCTGGTGGTGTCCATTGCCAAACGTTACATGCATCAGGGGTTGACCCTGGCCGACCTGATCCAGGAAGGCAACCTCGGCCTGATGCGGGCCGTTTTTCGTTTTGACTACAAAAAAGGCAATAAGTTTTCCACCTATGCCTCCTGGTGGATTCGCCAGGCCATCACCCGGGCCATCCTCGACAAGACCCGCACCATCCGGTTGCCGGTGCATTTCCTGGAGTTGCGGAGCCAGTTCTTCAAGGCCTTCTATTCGCTGTTGAAAGAACTGGGCCGCGAACCGACCCCGGTGGAAATCTCCAAGATGACCGACTTGCCCATGGACAAGATCCTGGCCATCCTGGAAGCCTCGCGCGAGCCCATTTCCCTCGAAACCCCGGTCGGCGACGACGACTCGACCTTGGGCGATTTCCTCGAGAACCAGGAATCCGAATCGCCTTACGACGCGGTGCAGAACAGGGAACTGGCCCATCGGGTGACCGAAGTGCTATCGACCCTGACCGACCGCGAGGAAAAGATCATCCGACTGCGGTTCGGCATCGGCGAAAAGGCGGAATACACCTTGGAGGAAATCGGCAAACGGTTCAACGTTTCCCGCGAGCGCATCCGGCAGATCGAAAAGAAGGCGCTCAACCGATTGCGGCACTCCAGCCGCCGGGAAAAGCTCCGTTTCTTCCTCGATTAGTCTTTGTACCAATTTTGATGGAGCCAAGCCCCTTTTCAAGGGGCTTCTTTTTTTGTTTTCGAGGTCCGTGCACGTTATGGATGCGTATATCGAACAAGCAGGTTTGGGAAGAATTCTGGAAAAAGTCAAAGGCGGCGAACGGTTGACCCTTGCCGACGGTGCCACCTTGTACCGGCATCCCAACATCCTTGCCCTGGGCTACCTGGCCAACATCGTCAGGGAACGGAAAAACGGCAACCAAGCCTTTTTCATCTACAATCAACACGTCAACTATTCGAACATCTGCATCAATTTGTGCAAGTTCTGCGCATTCGGCAAGGAAAAAGGCCATGCCCTGGCCTACGAGATGACCTTGGAAGAGGTCAATGACAAGGTCAGGCAGCGGCTCGACGAGCCGATCGACGAGGTACACATTGTCGGCGGCCTTCATCCTGAGCTGCCTTTTTCTTATTATCTCGACATGTTGCGTGGAATCAAAGAGGTGCGGCCCGAAGTACACATCCAGGCCTTCACCTGCGTCGAGATCCACCACCTGGCCCAGATGGCGGGCTTATCGGTGGAACAGACCCTGCGCCAATTGATCGATGCCGGCCTCGGTTCGATGCCCGGCGGCGGGGCCGAGGTGTTCAGTCCGCGCATCCGCCAGGCGACCTGCGAGAAAAAATTGTCCGGCGAAGGCTGGATCGAAGTGGCGAAAACCGCGCATCGGCTGGGGTTGAAGACCAACGCCACCATGCTCTACGGCCACATCGAAACCATCGAAGAGCGGCTTGAGCATTTCGATGCCCTGCGCCGCGCCCAGGACGAGACCGGCGGTTTTCTGGCCTTCATCCCCCTGGCTTTTCATCCCAAGAATACCGCCATGGCGGAACACGCCAGCACCACCGGGATCAACGACCTCAAGAATATCGCGGTCAGCCGGCTGATGCTCGACAACTTTCCCCACATCAAGGCCTACTGGGTGATGATCGGCCCCAAAATGGCTCAGGTGGCCCTGGCCTTTGGCGCGGACGATATGGACGGCACGGTCAAGGAAGAGGTGATCACCCACATGGCCGGAGCGGAAACCGAGCAGGCGCTCGGCCATAAGACCCTGATCCGGCTGATCCAGGAGGCGGGACGGCAGCCGGTGCAACGCGACACCCTCTATAATGTCCTGGCTACCTATTGAGCGGTATGTTGCAGACCATCATCGCGAAAATTGAGTCCGGCCAGCGGATCGACGGCGAGGAATTCTTGTGCCTGGCGCAACAGGCCAGCCTCCATCAACTGGGTTTTCTGGCCCATGCCATCCGCATGCGGCTGCATCCGGAACCGCTGGTCACCTATGTGATCGACCGCAACATCAACTACACCGATGTCTGTATCTCCGCCTGCAAGTTCTGCGCGTTTTTCAAGGCGCCGGAAGAAGGAGGCGGCGGGGTGCTGACCAAGGCGGAACTGGCGCAGAAAATCGCAGAAACCCAGGCCCTGGGAGGCACCCAGATCCTGCTTCAGGGCGGCCTGCATCCGGATTTGCCCCTGGAGTTTTACGAGGACATGCTCCGGTTCATGAAGGCCACCGGCATCCATATTCATGGATTTTCCCCGCCGGAGATCGTACATTTTTCCCGGATATCCGGTTGTTCGGTGACAACGGTGATCAAGCGGCTGATGGCCGCCGGACTCGATTCCATTCCCGGAGGCGGCGCCGAAATCCTCAGTAATCGGGTGCGGCGGGAACTGGCGCCGAACAAGTGCGATGCGGATCAATGGATCGAAGTGATGGCCACTGCCCACGACCTTGGCCTGCGCACCACGGCCACCATGATGTTCGGCCACATCGAGACCATGGCGGAGCGGCTTGAGCATTTGCAACGGGTGCGCGACCTGCAAGATAAGACCAATGGTTTCACCGCCTTCATTCCCTGGCCGTTCCAACCCGACCATACCCCCTTGGCCGCCGCCCGCGCCATCGACAAGACCACGGCGATCAGCTATCTGCGCATCCTGGCCCTAAGCCGGATTTTCCTGGACAATGTCCCGAACATCCAGGCCTCCTGGGTGACCCAGGGACCGAAGATTGCCCAACTGTCGCTTTTTTTCGGCGCCAACGACTTCGGCTCCACCATGATCGAGGAAAACGTGGTGGCCGCGGCCGGAGTCCGTTTCCGGCTGTCGGAAGAGGAAATCAGGCGCCTGGTGACCGATGCCGGTTTCACTCCCAGGCAGCGGTTGATGGATTACACCTTGGTGTGATGGCCCCCGACTCGATCCGCATTCACAGTGCCGCCTGGGTCGTCCCGGTCGACGGCGCTCCCATCAGAAACGGCGGAGTCGCCGAAAAAGACGGCATGCTGCTCGAGGTCGGCGAAACCGCGCGGCTTGGCCGGCAATATCCAGGGGCAACGGTGAACGAACACCGCCGCATGGCCCTGACCCCGGCGTTGGTCAACGCCCACATTCATCTGGAACTTTCGCATTTGGCCGCCTTGGCCGCCTCGCCCCTCGATACCGCCTTCACCGGCTGGATCAACCGACTGTTGCAGCTCCGTGACCGCCTCGGCGCGACCGGGGAGCTGGCAGAACAGGCAGCCCGCCGTATTGCCGAAAACCAGTATCGCAGCGGCATCGGCCTGCTGGCCGATATCGGCAACACCGGCATCGGCCGCTCGTTGGCCGCCTCTTTTCCCGGCCAGTTGCTGCCTTTTGCGGAATATCTCGGCCTGGCCGAACGCAGCCTGGCCAAAAACATGCAACGGCTTGCACAAGAAGACGATGCCGCGCTCTGTTCCGGCCACGCCCCGTACTCCACACATCCCCGCCTGCTGCGTCGGCTGAAGGAACGGGCCAGAACGCTGGGACATGTCTTTCCCATCCACACCGCCGAACCCGCAGCCGAAGGCGAAATGATCCGGGAGGGCAGGGGGGAGATGGTGGAATTCATCCGCCAGCGCGGCTTTTGGGACGGTTCCTTCGTTCCCCGTGGCAGCGGCGGCACGATCCACTATTTCCGCGATCTCGGCCTGCTCGACAGCCGCACCCTGTGCATTCACGCCATCCATGTGACCGACGAGGAAATCCGGATCATGGCCGGGGAGGGCGTCAAGGTCTGCCTTTGCCCTGGCAGCAATCAATTTCTGCGCACCGGCACGCCACCGGTGCGCGCCTATCTCGATCATGGTATGTTGCCGGCTTTAGGCACCGACAGCTCGGCCAGCAATCCACGGCTTTCCCTGTGGCGGGAAATGCGGCTGCTGGCCATGGCGCATCCCGCGGTGCAGGCGGCGGAGATCTTCCGCATGGCCACTCTTGGCGGAGCCCAGGCCCTGGGCATGGACAGGCATCTGGGCACCCTGGCTGCCGGCAAAAAGGCGGATTTGCTGGCCGTGCCGCTGCCCGAGGATGTGGAGAACGAGGAACAGCTCTATCGTTTTTTGGTGGAACACGGCGAACAGGCCGAGTTAGACCGGATTTTGCAGTGAGGCACGATCGATGGCACGCATAGGCATGGTGAATTATATAAACGTTGCCCCTATCTACGAGATATGGAAGGAACAGATCCTGCCGGCCGACTGGCAGGTGGTCGAGGGGCAGCCGAGCCAACTCAACATGTTGCTGGCCGAGGACCGGATCGACATGGGCTTTGTCTCTTCCTATGCCTATGCCGCCCGGCCCGAGCACTACCAGATCCTGGCCGACCTCTCGATCAGTGCCACCGGCCCGGTGGGCTCGGTTTTCCTCTTTTCCCAGGCCGAACCCGAAACCCTGGACGACAAACTGATCCGCCTGACCGGCCAATCCGACACCTCGGTCCGCCTGGTTAAGATCATTCTGGAGGAATTCTATCGGGTCAAGCCGCGCTACGAGATCGGCGAGGTCTGCGGCGAAGGCGTGCGGCTGGATGGCGTCAGCGCGGTGCTGGCTATCGGCGACGACGCCCTGCGGCTGCGGTCCGGAGGACCGTATCCGGTGCAGCTGGATCTGGGCGAGGTGTGGCACGAGAGAACCGGCCTGCCCTTTGTGTTTTCGGTGTGCGCGGTGCGCGAGGCATTTTTGACCGAACAGCCGGAAAACGCCAGGGCCATCCGCAAGATGCTGGTCGAATGCCGACAGCAGGGCGCTGTGCGGATGGCCGAGATCTGCGACCGGGTTGCCCGCCGCATTCCCATGGATTGCGAAACCTGTTCGGCCTATCTCATGGGCATCCAGCACGACCTTTCACCGGTGAAATGCCAGGCTCTGGAGCGTTTCTTCCAGTATTTGATCGACCGTGGCGAGGCACCGCCCTCGGCCCTGCCCCTGAAGATATTCCAATAAACCCGGCCGCAACCCCCGGCCGGAGTATGCCAACGATGCCCGCATGAACGATATGCAATCCCCTGACGCCAAGAAGAAATTCGTTCGCGAGAAATTTTCTTCGATCAGCGGCCGGTACGATCTCCTCAATTCGCTGCTCTCCCTGCAGATCGACCGTTACTGGCGCTGGCGGACCACCCGGCTGCTGCGCGCATTCCCCGACGGCTGGGTGCTCGATCTCTGTGCCGGCACCTTGCCGCTGGCCCTGGAGCTGACCCGCCAGGCCGAAGCCAGAAGAGTGCTGGCCGTCGATTTCTGCGAGGACATGCTGCGAGCCGGTGCCAGGGCCCTTCCGGACGATAACCGCAGGGACCGGATTGTTCCGGTCTGCGGCGACGGCGAGGTCATTCCGGCTCCGTCCGGCATGTTCTGGGGCTGCACCGTGGCCTTCGGGGTGCGCAACCTGTCCCGGACCCTGCAGGGCCTGCGCGAAATGCACCGCATCCTGCGGCCTGCGGGCAAGCTGCTGATTCTTGAATTTTCCCGGCCCACCAACCCGATCGTCGCACCCATCTACACTTTCTATTTGAACCGGGTGCTGCCGGCCATCGCCGGGCTGATTTCCGGCGACAAGGAGGCGTATCAATATCTGGCATCCTCGATCGCCGCCTTCTACGAGCCGGAGGAACTGCTGACCATGATGCGCGATGCCGGTTTCGCAACGGCGACCCGGTTGCCGCTGACTTTCGGCATCGTCTCTATCTACATCGGCATCAAGGAGTGAGCATGGCGCAGTGTCGACGCATTCTTCTGGGCATCACCGGCGCCACCGGCATGCTCTATCTCCCGGCCCTGCTCGAGTTGCTGGCCGATCAATCCATCGAGGTCCACGGCATCGCCTCCGAGACGGGGCGCAAGGTGCTGGCCTTTGAATTGGGCCTGGTGCCGGAACAGTTGCCTCTGGTGAGCAGTTGGTTTGCGCCCGAGGATTTCTTCGCGCCACCGGCTTCCGGGTCCGCCCGTTACGACGCCATGGTCGTACTGCCGTGCAGCATGGGCAGCCTGGCGGCCATTGCCAACGGCTGTTGCGGCAATCTGATCCACCGCAGCGCCGATGTCGCCCTCAAGGAACGGCGCCCCCTGCTGCTGGCCGTGCGGGAAACGCCGCTCAACCGGACCCATCTACGCAACATGCTGGCCGCCCACGAGGCCGGGGCGATCATCTGCCCGCCCATGCCCTCGTTCTACCATCACCCGCGCACCACCGAGGACTTGGCCCGCCATTTTGCCGCCCGGCTTTGCGATGTGCTGGGCATCCCGGTGGAAGATGGACGTATAGATCGTTGGCAGGAGGGATGAGCATGTGGCACAAACTCAAAATCCTGTTGGAGATGATCAAGTTCGAACACACGGTGTTCGCCATGCCTTTTGCCCTGATGGGCGCCTTTCTCGCCGCCCGGGGGCTCCCCTCGTTGCAGGTGTTTTTTTGGGTGATCCTGGCCATGGTCGGTGCCCGTACCTGCGCTATGGGGTTCAACCGAATCGTCGACTGCCGCTTCGACGCCGCCAATCCCCGTACAGCCAGCCGCGCCCTGCCGGCCGGCCAGGTGAGCCTACTCGAATCCTGGGCCATGGTGATCGTGGCGGGTTTGCTGTTCTTTTTCGCCTGTTTCATGCTCAATCCCCTGACCCTGCAGCTGGCACCGTTGGCCCTGGGGCTGACGCTTTTCTACTCGCTCACCAAACGGTTCACCTGGCTGTGCCACGTGGTGCTCGGGCTGGCGCTGGCCTTCTCCCCTTTGGGCGGCTGGGTGGCGGTATCCGCCAGTTTTCAGGGATATCCGTGGGTGCTGTCGTTGGGCGTGCTGTTCTGGGTGGCCGGATTCGACTGCGTCTACGCCTGTCTGGACGCCGATTTCGACCGCGAGGCCGGCCTGTTTTCCATGCCCTCGATCTTTGGCCGCCAAAACGGTTTCCGGATCGCCGTGGCCTTTCATGTCCTGGCCTTTCTCCTCTTCATCCTGACCGGGCTGCAAACCGGACTCAACTACTGGTATTACGGCGGCATCGCGGTCACGGGCGGGGCGTTGTTCTACCAGCATCTCATCGTCACGCCCAAGGATCTCTCCCGGATCAAACAATCGTTTTTTTCCATGAACGGCTTGATTTCCCTGACCCTTTTCGTTGCCACCTGCCTTGCCTTGGCAACCGGTGCCTGACATGCCCTTGGCCATTATCGTCTGTCTGCTGACCATCCTGCTGAGCGGTCCGGTTGCCGCGGCCGAAGCCGAGCCCACCGAAACCCGGCCTTCGCAGGTCGATCCGGAAGTGCTCGCCGTCGTCTTTTCCGGGGCCGAGATCCTGCACTATGCGGTCAGCTGGAGCGGCGGCCTCAAGATCGGCGATATCTACATGGATATCCACAAGCAGCAGGGCAGGGAAGACGCCTATGCCATCTCGGCAAAGGTCAAGGATTACGGCCCGCTGGAGGTGTTTTATCCGGTGGACGACCGGTTCGTCTGCTTCGTCAGCGGGCCGATGAAGCTACCGTACCGCTACGAGGTCGAGCAAAAGGAGGGATTCGGCAAGAAAATTACCCGACTGACCCGTTACGATCAGGACAAGCGGATGGTTTGGTACCGGAAAAACAAGGAAGAGGAGCAACAGTTCGAGCTCACCGGTTCGGTTTACAACGAATTCGCCTCGTTCATCATCACCAGGGCCCTGGTGCTCCGCGAGGGTGAACCCATTGTGGTTCCGACCTTTGCCGACAGAAAGCGGCATGAGGTGCAGGTGTCGCTCGTCAACCGGGAAGAGCGGGAAACCATGTTTGGCAAAAAAGCAACCTTGGTGGTCCAGCCCAAAATGGAATTCAAGGGGCTGTACGAGAAAAGCGGCAACACCACCCTCTGGCTCACCGACGACCGGTGCAGGGTACCGGTGGAGATCCATTCCAGGATCGTGATCGGCTCGTTGGTGGCGGAACTGGTCGACTACTCCAATCCCGCCTGTCCCGAGTTGACCAAGGCGAAGAATCGTTGATGGTTGAGAGATGGCCGACCGAACAACCGGTCAGCCAAGTTTGACCTCGATTTTCCGTGGTTGCGCCGGCACAGCCTTGGGGAGGCGCACGGTGAGCACACCGTCGGCCAGGGAGGCTGCGATTTTCTCCTGGTCGATGCTCTCGGCCACGGTGAACCGCCGGAGATAATGGCCGATTTCGTACTCCTCGAGGATAATCCGGCCCGGTTGTGCCTGAGGTGCCCGATGGCCCTGGATGGTGAGGATGTTGTCTTCCAGAGCCAGGTCGACCCCCTCCACCGTTACCCCTGGCATGTCGGCAATCACCGTCACCTCGCGATCGGTTTCGTAGATGTCGACATGTGGGGCGAAGTAGGTCTCGTTTTTGGTATTTTCGCCGCCGGGCCGGGCCGTTTTCTTTTCCTGGACCTTCAATTCCTGTTCGCTCATGGCATCCTCCTCCTATTCGGCGGTGACTTGGATTTGGCGCGGGGTGACGGCGGAAGCCTTCATCAGGGTGATGGTGAGCATGCCGTCGACCAACCGGGCACCGACATGCTCCGCATCCACTTTGGTCGGCAGGGCGATGGCTCGGCTGAAGCCGCCGGATTGGATTTCACGGCGATGATAGGAAATCCCGGCTTCGTTTTGCCGTCGCTCGCGCTTGCCCTGAAGGGTGAGGGTGTCCCCCTCGATGGACAGATCGAGATCCGACGCCTTGACGCCGGGCAACTCGGCGGTAACCACCAGCCGGTCGGCTTCTTCGTAAATATTGAGCGCCGGATAGACATTGGCCCGGCCCTGGCCCTTGCTCTTTTCGGCGTACGACCGGGACAATTCGTCGAGTCCCTGGCGGATGCGCTCGAATTCGGCCCACGGGTTGCGGAATGTCGGCCGGTCTATGAAACGGACGTACGGCATGGCTGCACCTCCTGGTTGGGATTGTTGGGATTGAGGTTGGCGCGGTTTAGGAAAATTGTAAGGTGCCGACACAACTTGTCAAGGATGCCGGCACGATCAAAAGACGGTTGCATTTTGTGCCGGCAATGACCACAGTGGGCGGCAGCGATCGTCATGTTGTCTAATCAAGCAAAGGAGTGAAACAATGAGCAAGGCTGTGCTGGCCACCGATTGTCCGGATCTGCACCTGTTGCACCGGGGCAAGGTGCGCGATATGTACGAAATTCCCGGCCACCCCGATAAACTGCTGATGGTGGCCACCGACCGGATTTCTGCCTACGATGTGGTCATGGCCGATCCCATCCCCGGCAAGGGCAGGATGCTGACCGAGATTTCCCTGTTTTGGTTCAAGCTGCTGGCCGACATCGTACCCAACCACCTGATCAGCGCCGAGATCGACCAATTTCCCGCGATCTGCCATCAGTACCGCGATCAGTTGGAGGGCCGCTCCATGCTGGTTAAGCGAACCAAGGTGGTGCCAATCGAGTGCATTGTCCGGGGATATCTGAGCGGCTCGTTCTGGAGCGCCTACAAGAAAGATACGACTGTGTGCGGCTTTGCCCTGCCCACGGGGATGCGCGAATCGGACCGGTTTCCCCAACCGTTGTTCACTCCCTCCACCAAGGCCGAACAGGGCCTGCACGATGAGAATATTTCTCTTGAACGTATGCGGGAGGCGGTCGGAGCGGAGCTGACCGAAAAGATGGCGGCCGTCAGTCTGCAGCTCTACCAGCGTGCCGCCGATTATGCCCGCACCAAGGGCATCATTATCGCGGACACCAAATTCGAGATGGGCCTGGACGGCGATACCTTGATCCTGGTCGACGAGGTCCTCACGCCGGATTCCTCGCGTTTCTGGCCGTTGGACCAATACCAACCAGGCCAGGGCCAGCCAAGTTTCGACAAACAGTTTCTACGCGACTATCTCTCGGGCCTTGCCTGGAACAAGCAACCGCCGCCGCCGCCGGTTCCGGCGGACATTCTGGACAAAACCCGCCGCCGCTACCAGGAAGCCCAGGAACGGCTGACCCGCTGATTCTTTTTCTTTTTTCGTCCGGCGCAAGCCTATCGATTTAGCCGGCCCTGTTCCGACCCGTTTTCCGGAGCGGAACAGGGCCGTGCCTCCACCCGCAACTCGACCCCAAGGCAGACGACCCGATCTCCGGGGTAGAGCTTGCGCCGCTTCCTTGCTTCCACCTCCCCGTTGACCGATGCCAAGCCTTGGCTGACCAGAAAGCGGGCCTCGCCGCCGCTGGCTGCCAGATTCTCCCGTTTGAGCAGCTTGTCCAATTCGATGTAGTCGGTATCGATGATCGCCGGTTTCATGGCTTCTTGGGATGGAGGTTGGGCGCCGTTCCGGGGCCGCAGGCGTGTTTGGTTGATCCAGGAATAGGAATGTCGGGCGAGAATTGCTCACAGAGCCCGAAGAAATTCAGGCCGCAGCGACAGGTTGCCGACCAGAGCTTGATCGATCAGGTCAAGGGTCGCCGCCTTCTCTTCCGGCAATTTGGCCCGTACCGGAAGATAATTGGAGGCATGGTTGGCGTGGAACAGGCCGTTGCTCAGATTGGTGGCGGCGATCATGGCGCGCAACTCGCCCAAAATAGCCAGGGGACCGGGGACAACGAAATCGCCGGCCAAGACGTCGGCGTGCAGCTTGGTCTGTGGTTCGATCATCAGGCTGAGTGCCCCCACATACTCCGGGTCGATGGCACTCAGCACCCGGCCGGTTTCCTCGGCATGCACCGGGGACCGATCCGGACCGGCAATACCGAGCAGCACGGTCACGGACAACTTGATGCCGGCTGCCTTGGCCTTGCCCGCCATGGCGATCATGTCCGCAGCGGTCGCCCCTTTATTGATGGCCGTCAAGGTATGGTCGTCACCGCTTTCCAGTCCCATGTAGGCGATCTTCAGGCCAAGGCGACGCAATTCCTCCAGTTCCTCGATGGTTTTCGCTTTGAGACTCTTGCAATTGGCGTAAATGCCGACCCGGTCGAGATGGGGCAGTTTCTCCCGAATCCGAACGAGAATGGTCCGCAATCTGTTTTGCGGCAGGATCAGGGCATCGCCATCGCAAAGAAACAGTCGGCGGGCATGGGGGAAATGGCGGGCGGCATAGTCGATGTCGGCATAAACAATCTCGTCGGGAGTAATGGAAAACCGCTGTCCCTTATACATGCCGCAAAAGGTGCATTTGTTGTGCGAGCAACCGGTGGTGACCTGCAGCAGAATGCTGTTGGCCTCGCTGGGCGGCCGATAGACCGTGCCTTGATAATGCATTTGATTTTCTAATTATTAAGGTGTTAGTCGATTGAAGGCAGGCGCTCGACCAGGGCCGCCATGTTGCGCCGGACCAACTGGTATTGCTCCCGGCTGAGTCCGGCCCCCAGCCCCACGGTTTCCGCCATGGCAGCGGTGAGGAAATCACCCGGTGCATGCGCGTCGGCATTGATGGCCAAGGGCGCATTGGCCAGGGTTGCCATCCGGGCCACATGGCCGTTGGTCAGGCTGTGCCCCTTGCGGCCGGACAATTCCAACAGGATATTGTTCTTTGCCGCCAGCTTCGCTTCCTCTTCGGTGATGAAACCGGGATGCGCCAGAACGTCGACGCCCGCTTCCAAAGCGGCCCGGTTGGTTCCCGGGACAACCGGTTCTACCGGGGTTTCGCCATGCACCACCACCAGCTGGGCCCCCAAGGCCCGCGATTCCCGAGTCAGGGGGGCGATCAAAGCTGGGGGCACATGGGTCAATTCGACCCCGACAATCAGCCGGGTGGCCGTATGCGGATTCAAATCCCTGGCTGCCTTGAGCAGCGCCGGGATCAGGAGGTGAATATTGGAGGAATCGGCGTGGTCGGTGATGGCTATGGCCGTGTATCCGAGCACTTCGACCCGGCGAACGTGCTCGGCCGGAACCAGGGCGCCATCGCTGAAAAAAGTGTGGGTGTGCAGATCAATCATGTTGTTTTGGCACCTTGCGTCAAATTGTTACCATCAGTTCTCAAGCACGCCTTTCAAGGAGTGCTTACCGGCGTGCTGGATGCGCACCGTGGCAAGATCGCCAGGAAGCAGAGAAGTGACCACATCCGAACAGTGCACCATGTGGTTACCCGCGGAGCGGCCCTTGAGGCCGGTCTCATTCACCCCCTCGATCATCACTTCAACTTTTTTTCCTATCTGCTCACGGTTTCGCTCGAAAGAAATTGCATCCTGCCGTTCCTGAAACACCGCAAGCCGCGCGCTTTTTACCTCTTCTGGGATTTTATCGCCGAATTCTGCGGAGCGAGTGTGGGGGCGGTCCGAATACTTGAAGGAAAAGGAGCCGTGAAACCGTACGCGATTGAGCAAGTCCATAGTCGCCTGGAAGTCATCGTCGGTCTCGCCGGGAAAACCGACAATGATATCGGTCGCTAGGGCAATGTCGGGCCGATATCGCCTGAGCAGCTCCACCTTTTCCAGATAGCTTTCCACCGTATATTTTCGGTTCATCCGGCGCAGCACCGCATTGGAACCCGATTGGACCGGCAGATGGAAATGAGGGCAAAGATTGTCGATCTCGGCAAAACAACGCATGAGTTCTTCGGTGAGATCTTTGGGGTGGGAAGTGGTGAAGCGCAATCGCTGCACCCCTTTGATCGCAGCCACTTCCCGCAGTAATCGAGGAAAATCGACCGGTTGTTCGGCAACCTGGTTGGCGGTGCCATAGGAGTTGACATTTTGGCCTAACAGAGTGATTTCCCGAACTCCTTGCGACACCAGGATTTCCACCTCTTCCAGGATATCGGCCATTGGCCGGCTGATCTCACGCCCCCTGGTACCCGGAACCACGCAGTAGCTGCAGAAGTTGTCGCAGCCCTGCATGATGGTGACAAATCGCTTGAAACCATACGCGGCCGCAGGAAGGGAAGGGGATGTATTGTTCAGGAGTTTCTGAAAAGGGGGGATGCTAAAGGAGGCTTCCATGTTGGTGGCGATCTCCTTGTTGGTCACCCCCTGGCTCAGGCGATCCAGCAGTTCCGGTAGCCGGTAGATTTGCTGGGTGCCCACGATCAGGTCGACATGGGGCATGCGCTCGCGAATCTGTTCCCCTTCCTGTTGGGCAACGCAGCCGGTCACGCCGAGGAGCAGCTTTGGATTTTTTTGCTTTTCCGGCCGCAGGGAGCCGAGCAGGGAAAAGACCTTCTGCTCCGCCTTCTCCCTGATACTGCAGGTATTGATCAGGATGAGGTCCGCACCTTTGGGTTCGGCGGTGGCGACATACCCTTCTTGGGCAAGCAGCTGTTCGATGATTTCCGAGTCCCGCTCGTTCATCTGACAGCCAAAGGTTTTAATGTACAGATTCTTGCTCATGCCATCAACGCTCGATCATCAGTGGATTGAGAAGGAAATGGGCTCAACTTTTCAGCCAATTCATTAAGAAGTCGCATGGTTGGCACCATATTGCAGTCAAGTGTCTGGATGCGCACCAGGCCGCGTTCAACCGCAAGGGTGGAAAGGATGGCCAGCCCATCGTATCCTTCGAGGATAAAGCGGAGCCAGCTGATTTTTTCCGGTCGGATCAAGAGAAACCATTCAACGATCATAGGCATGGCAACGACGGGCTGGCTGGTATGGGACATTAAACACTCAGAGATGCATCGACATCCTGGGCAACGATGTCTTTGTAACGCTCAAGGACCGGTTTGACCTGTTCTCGAAGAAATTCCGTTGTTTGCATGGAAGCACGGCCGGTAAATTGTTGATAATCGCCGATCAGGCTTTCCAATTCCACCCGGTCGAAGGGGATACGGCTATCCCTGGCCAGCAATTCGAGCAGGTTGTTCGACTCGCCGTTATTCTTGACAGCAAGGCCGGATGCAACCGAATGCTCCCGTATCACCTCATGCATTTCCTGTCGACTATTACCGCGTTCGACACAGGCCATCAGAATTTTTTCCGTGGCCATAAAAGGCAGCTCTTCGCGCAAATGTTTTTCGATTTGCTTTGGATACACAACCATATTGCTAGTGATATTGATGTACAACTTCAAGATGGCATCGGTCAACAGAAAGGCCTGTGCCATATCCATCCGTCGAATGGCCGAGTCGTCCAGAGTGCGCTCAAACCACTGATTGGCTGCTGTTGCAGCAAAATTGATCGGCAATCCCATTAGTTTTCGAGCAAGACCGGTCATCCGCTCGGCCCGCATCGGATTGCGTTTGTATGCCATGGCGGAACTGCCGACCTGTTTGCTCTCAAAAGGTTCTTCCTGCACCTTGAGGTTGGAGAGTAGCCGTAGATCGACCGCGAATTTGTGGGCAGAAGCGCCGATACCGGACAGGGTTTCCGCGGTTTTCATGTCAAGCTTACGGGGATAGGTTTGGCCGGTGACCGGAAAGGCTTCGTCAAAACCGATTTTTCGGGAAATTAACCGGTCGAGCTCGCGAACTTTTTCATGATTGCCATTGAATAGTTCGATGAAGGTGGCCTGGGTACCGACCGTTCCCTTGGCTCCCCTGGCCTTAATCTGGGTTTCCAGGTGTTCGATGTAATCAAGGTCCATCAATAAATCTTGGAGATACAGCGTATTCCTCTTACCTACGGTTGTCGGTTGTGCCGGCTGGTAATGGGTGTAGCCTAATGTTGCGATATCCTTGTTATTCTCACAGAAATTCGCGAGATTGGCGATTACTTTGAGCAAGGCCCCCTTAATCAATCGCAAGGCACGTTTCTGGATAAGCAAGTCCGTGTTGCAGACCACAAACTGCGATGTCGCGCCGAGATGGATGATCGGTTCGGCAAGCGGGCACTGTTGGCCGTAGGCAAAGACATGGGCCATGACATCGTGGCGAATTTCACGTTCTTTGGCGGCGGCCACATCATAATCGATATCGTCAATGTGAGCCTTGAGCTCTGCGACCATCTCAGCGGTCACCGCTGTCAACCCGAGTTCGTGTTGGGCTTCGGCCAAGGCCACCCAGCATTTGCGCCAGTGGGTAAACTTGTATCGCTCGGAAAACAATTCTTGCATGGCACGGCTGGTGTAACGGGAAACCAAAGGTTCTTGATATATGTCACGATTCATAAAAGCTCGCCTAATTAAATATTAAAAATAAAAGGAAATACATTTAGTTAAAAGACACATTTAACGCGTTATCTAAAAAACGCGTTATGGCTCAACATGTCGCTGTAAAGTAGAACTCACCAAATTTGTTAAATTACACCACCAAAACAACAAGGCCAAGTTTTATGTCCGTTGCATCTGCACCAAACCGAGAAACATCTCATAGTTCGGAGGCATGGCCAGTCAGATATGCGACAGAAAAAACAGTATCTGCGACAGGGAAGGGGAGATGTTTGTTAGCTCTATTCGTCAATTAAAGGAAATCAACTGCACATCAACAGATTGTCCGCAATCGAGCTTAAACATCTGGGCCGATCAACTTCTCAGAAAGAACACGGGTATCAGTTTGCCGCGAGACCTGAACGAGAGAACAGAAACTGTGTAACCATGTTTGCGTCTGCGTTGCAGCAAAATCGATCAAGGCAAGCTGGTCGAAATCGGGCAGCTTGATTTTTATGATTTAATCGCGAACTGTGGCATGGTTCTTCTTCGAAATTCAACCAATTTCGTTTGCAGCAAAGCAAATATCAACGGTTAAACACGGTGTTGTCTTAAGAACAGAAACCGTTGATTTAAATTTCAGTGTCTGGTTATACAGCCTCAGCTTTATACAACATTAAAATGTCGCATAATATATATTATGTTAAATTTTGTTTAATATATTTATATCAGGATGATACAAGCATGGTTGCCTGGAGTTGGTTCCGCTCCACCCCTCTGAACCATGAGCGCTTCAAACGGAACAACACATCGGCCGGCTTGGTTGTGTCGAGGTGAGGCTGCCCCAGATGAAAGCCGATGCCCGGGAAGATCCGCCCCTGTCCTTGAAGGTGGAACATCAGGTGCCCGTTCCTTTTTTTAGGAGCAATCAACTGCTGTTCTGGTAGTAAAAAAATGGGCTCCGGATTACCCTCCCCAAACGGTTGCAAGCGTTGCACGGCTTGCATCAGACGGTCGGTCAGCATTGAGGCATTGGGCAGACAATAATCGATCCAAACTTGATTCATTGTTTGCAATTTGCACTCCAACATGCCGATGTTTTGGTTAAAATCATCGGCAAAACTTTCCAGGTTTTCTTGTTTTATAGTCAAGCCGATTGCCATGGCATGACCGCCGAATTGTTCAATCCATTGATCGCAGCGAGTAAGTATTTGGAAAAGATTGATCCCTTTGACAGAGCGCCCAGATCCCCGGATGATCCCCCCTGCCCCACCCTTGTGCTCATCGGCAAAGACAAGTACCGGCCTTTGGTGCTTGTCCACCAGCCTGGATGCGAGGATGCCCAGAACCCCGGCATGGCACTGAGGCTGGTAAACGACCAATCCGTTTCTGCCGGCCTCCACTTGTTCGGCGCAGACTGCTTCTGCCGATGCCAATTCGTCGATTTCAAGTTGCTTTCGAGCGCTGTTCATTTGCTCCAATGTGCTGGCAGCATTCTGGGCGCTTTCCATGTCGTTGGCCAGCAAAAGCGCCAATCCTGTTTCCGGTTGCCCCAGCCGGCCGGCAGCATTGATTCTGGGCGCCAATTTGTATGCAATATCTTCCGAGAGAATCTCGCGTTTTCCCATCCCGGCATGTGAATAGAGAGAAAGGAGTCCGGGACGGTCGGTTGCGGTCAACACTTCAAGTCCCGCTCGAACCAAAATACGATTCACCCCGGTCAGTGGCACCACATCGGCAACCGTGCCCAGTGCCACCAAATCGAGATACTGCTTCAAGTTGATGCGGATTCCCATCGCCTTGCGTAGTGCCATGAGCAGATAAAATGCCACGCCCACCCCGGCCAGCGTCGAGTAAGGAAAATTGCATCCCGGTTGCTTGGGATCAAGAATCGCGTCGGCGTCGGGCAGCACGCCCCGTGGTTCATGGTGATCGGTAATGACGACCCGGAGTCCTCGCTGCCGGGCATAAGCAACCTCCGCCACGGCCGAAATACCGCAATCGACCGAAATCAATACCCCGCCCTGTCCTGGCCTTTGCGCTATCAGTCGGTCGATGGAATCGATGGACAAGCCATAGCTTTCCTGCAATCGATTAGGGATGTGGGAATAGGTTTGCCGGCCCAGTTCCCGGAAAAAGGAAACCAGCAGTGCCGTGGCGCTGATCCCGTCGACGTCGTAATCGCCATGGATGAAAATCGGTTGGTCATTGTCGCAGGTTGCGAGAATGCACGCCACGGCCTCGCGCATTCCTTTCATGGATTCCGGCGGCGGCAACATGCTCAACTGAGGGCACAGAAACTCTTTCGCCTTTTCTAAGGTATCGATATTACGAGAAAAAAGAATTTCTCCCACCTGGGGGGCAAGGCCGAATTCCCTGGCAATCGCGTCACCGAACGCCCTTTCCTGATCGCTGCCGCTACAGGCTACCGTATAATTTGGGTTGGCATGTATCATCCGGCCTGTTCCCGTCAGGAATTGAGAAAGCGGTCGATGGTCGCAAGAACCGTATCGGGCCGCTCAACCTGATGCCAGGCAACTTGTTGTTGGTTCCTGAACCAGGTTAACTGGCGTTTGGCATAGCGGCGGGTGTCTCGAATCAAGGTGGAGAGAGCGGTTTGGTGGTCACAATCCCCGGCAAGATAGGTAAGCATGTGCCTATAGCCGATCGATTGCATCGAAGGGAGTTCGCTTCCGTATCCCCGGGCCAGCAGTCCTTCAACTTCTTGAGCAAATTCGTCGCGCATCATGGCGATTGAACGTTGTCGAATGCGATCGTAAAGCACTTCACGCTCGCAGTTCAATCCCACCAAGAGCAGCCGGGAAAACCGCGATTCGGCCCGGTGTTGGGGTTGATTGCGGACATGCTGCGACCAGGGGATGCCGGTGGCATGAAAAATTTCAAGCCCCCGCAGCAGGCGCTGCGTGTCGTTGACGTGGATCCGTTCACCGCTTTCCCGATCCACGCCCATGAGTTCCCGGTACAAGGCTGCCCTCCCCTCCTGCTCGAGGCGTTGACGTAGATTGGCTCGAATGTGATCCGGGACTTTAATTATGTCGAACATGCCACTGATTAAGGACGAAAGATACAGTCCGGTACCACCGGTGAGCAATGGCATGTGGCCACGGCCGTGGATACTGGCGATGGCCGCTAGGGCGTCCTGGACGAATCGAGCCGCATCGTACTGCTCGTCCGGATCGACCATGTCGATCAAGTGATGTACCACCTGCCGTTGTTCCTCCTGGCTGGCCTTGGCGGTGCCGATATCCATGTATCGATACACCTGCATCGAATCCATGGAGATGATCTCGCAGCAAAATTGGGACGCAATCCGGAGCGACAAGGCGGTCTTGCCGATGGCAGTGGGACCGACCAGGGCCAGGACCGGCGCGGCAATTGCGGGCGCGGTGGCAATCATTCGAAACTGATCAAGGGTAAGAGTCGCTGCAGCGTGGCCGGCCCGATTCCTGGGACGGCCAGCAAGTCCTCAGCACCGTGTAATCGTCCTTTTTTCCGGCGTTCGTCCAGCAACAGCGCGGCGCGATGGGGGCCGATACCGGGCAGCATCATGAGATCTTCAAGGCGGCTCTGGTTGATCGGCAAGGGACAACGAAAAAACAAGGCAAACTCGGGGGGCAACGGGCACCAGTTGCTTAGATCGGAAAAACAGATAGATGCATCAGGATGATGAAAAGTTTGATGAAGCATTTCTCCACCCTCTCCATCCATTTGCCGGGAACGGCAATCGGCGGCAGGAATGTTGACCACCTGCCATCGTTCGGTGTGGGCCAGGCGTTCCACGGCATAAACCGGCGCATACGGAGGAGAGTGGGGTTGCAAAAGCGGCAAGCCGAGGATGCCGCACACCAAAAGAAAAAGGACAAGCACTTGCTTGTCCTTGCTGCTTTGCTTGTCCACGGCCGGACTCAGCATCGATGCTTTTCATCCTTCATCAGCTTGTAGTTGATGCTGTCCACCAAGGCCTGCCAACTTGCCTCGATGATATTGACCGACACCCCGACCGTCCCCCAGCTCTCCTCCAGATCCTTGCTCTCCACCAAAACCCGAACCTTGGCGCCGGTGCCGTGCTCGCCGGTCAAGACCCGCACCTTGTAGTCCGTGAGGTCCATCTCTTCAAGATTCGGATAAAATCTGACCAAGGCCTTGCGCAGGGCGCGATCTAGGGCGTTCACCGGTCCCTCGCCCATGGAGGCGGTGTGCACTTCACTGCCATTGACATAGAGTCGGATGGTGGCCTCGGTTATCGGCTGCTTGGCCTTGTCGTGGTTGTGGTGCAGCACTCGAAAGGCCTCGAGCTGGAAAAATTCCCGTTGCAATCCCAAGGATCGGCGCATCAAAAGTTCGAAGCTGGCTTCGGCAGCTTCATATTGATACCCCTGATTTTCCAGATTTTTCAGTTCGCTGACGATGGCTGCCATTGTCGGATCGTCCTGGTCGATGTTCAGCCCGTATTTTTGCGCTTTCATCAGGACATTGGCCTTGCCCGACTGGTCGGAGATGAGCACCCGGCGCGCGTTGCCGACCTTTTCCGGGGCAATGTGCTCATAGGTCATGGGGTTGCGCTGCACGGCGCTGACATGGATGCCGCCCTTGTGGGCAAAGGCCGATTCGCCCACATACGGCTGATAGCGGTTGTGTGGCAGGTTGGCCAGTTCGTCAACCATGCGGGCCGTGGTGTACAACTGGTCGATCCGCTTACCCACCTTGCACTCCAGCCCCATTTTGAACACCAGGGCCGGGATGATCGAGGTCAGATTGGCGTTGCCGCAGCGTTCGCCGAATCCGTTGATTGTTCCTTGGACATGAGTTGCTCCGGCATGCACGCTCATCAAGGCGTTGGCCACGCCGGTTTCGGAATCGTTATGACCATGGATACCGATGCGGACCTGGCTGCCCTGCTCGACGCGGTATTGCATTACCCTTTGCACGATTTCCGGGATCTGGTGTGGCAAGGTGCCGCCGTTGGTGTCGCAAAGCACGATGGTTTCGGCGCCGCCGGCAATCGCCCTGCCCAAGGTGGCCAGGCAATATTCGCGGTTATTTTTAAATCCGTCGAAGAAGTGTTCGGCATCGTAGATCAGGTGCTGGACACGGGGCCGCAGATACGCAAGCGAGTCCTCTATAAGTTGCAAGTTATCTTCAAGTTCGATCCGTAACGCATCGATAACGTGAATATCCCAGCTTTTGCCGAAGATGGTGACCGCCGGGGTCCGGGCCGCGAGCAGGGCCTGGAGATTGGCATCGTCTTCCGGTTTCTTGTGAAAATGGCGGGTCGAACCAAAGGCGGCCAGTTTCGCCTGCTTGAGCTCCACATCCTGCATCCGCTTGAAGAAATCGACGGCCAGGGGATTGGAACCCGGCCAGCCGCCTTCGATGAAATCAATACCGATCCGGTCGAGTTGCCGGCAGACCTTGATTTTATCGTCGACCGAGAGATTGAAATTCTCGGCCTGGGTTCCATCCCGCAGGGTGGTATCGTACAGCTCGATGACTCTGGCCATGGTATCGGGTGTTATTCGGCTTCTTCCACCGGTAGATTGTCTTTATCCAGAGCAAAGGCGTCGTGCAGGGCCCGAACCGCCAATTCGGTGTATTTCTCGGCAATGATGCAGGAAACCTTGATTTCCGAGGTCGACACCATCATCATATTGACCCCTTCCTTGGCCAGGATCTGGAACATGGTCGAGGCGATCCCCGGATGGTTGCGCATGCCAACGCCGACAATCGACACCTTGGCGATACTCTCGTCCCCGCTCACGGCCTGGGCACCGATATCGGCCGCCACCTTTTTCAACAGTTCCATGGCCCGATCGTAGTCGCGTCGCAGGACGGTGAAGGTCATGTCGGTCAGGCGACCATCGGTGGTGTTTTGGATGATCATGTCGACCAGGATACCGGCATCGGAAATGGGCAGAAAGACTTTTGCCGCGATTCCGGGTTGATCGGGAACCTGTTTAATGGTGATTCGAGCTTCGTTCTTGCTGTAGGTAATGCCGGAAACCAGCATGGATTCCATGATCTTGTCCTCCTCGACAACCCAGGTGCCAATGTTTTCTGAAAAAGTGGAACGGACATGTACCGGCACGGAGAACCGTTTCGCCAGTCCAACCGACCGGATATCCAAGACCTTGGCCCCCAAACTGGCCAACTCCAGCATTTCGTCGTAGCTGATATAATCGATTTTCCGAGCTTGCGGGCAGACGTTGGGATCAGTGGTATACACACCCTCGACATCGGTGAAGATTTCGCAGGCATCGGCCCGCATCGCCGCTGCCAGGGCCACGGCGGTGGTATCGGATCCGCCCCGTCCCAAGGTGGTGATATCCCCGGAATCGGTCACGCCCTGAAAACCGGCGATGACCACTATTTTCCCCTGCTCGAGGTGTTTGTTGATCAGGTCCGGATCGATCGAATAAATCCGGGCCTTGGTGTGCATGTTGTCGGTGTGGATGGCAACCTGGTCGCCCAGCAATGAGACGGCATCGCCCCCCATTTCCTTGACCGCCATGGCAAACAACGAAACCGTCACCTGTTCGCCGGTGGCCAGCAGCATGTCCATCTCCCGTTGGTCGGGGATGTGCTGCATGGCCAGGGCCAGGCCGGTTAGCCGGTCGGTCTCGCCGGACATGGCCGATAGCACGACCACCATGCGGTTGCCTTGCCGGTGGTTTTTCAGCACCCGTTGCGCCACCGTCTTGATTTTATCCGTGGAACCCACCGAGGTCCCACCAAACTTTTGAACGATCAATGCCATGATTGTGTCCGCACAAAAAAGGGATAACATACTGAAAATGTAAAGGGAAAGGCCGCAAACCCGCCAGAGTGATGGCCCCGACGCTTTTGCTCGCCAGACCGCCGACGCAGAAGGCGCGGGCAGGTGCGTCACTACGCCATCAAAAATGGAGTGAAGAATTTAAGACGTATTTTTAAATTTGCAACATCTATCCATTTTCAGTACATACGAGGACAATTTTCCCGTTTCCGTGCCCAACCGTTACCATGTCCGCATCCGATCTGCATATCGTCCTGGTGGAACCTGAAATACCGCCCAACACCGGTTCCATTGCCCGCCTGTGCGGCGCCACCGACACCGTTCTCGACCTGGTGCATCCTTTGGGTTTTTCTGTCGACAACAAGCATCTCAAACGGGCCGGGCTCGATTACTGGCCCCATGTCCGGATCAACAATTGGGATAACTTCGAGGCCTTTCTGCAGGATCAAGACGAACGGCATCTGTATTTTCTCACCACCAAAACCAACCGATCCTATACCGAAGTCCGGTTCAAACCCGGCGATAAACTGATCTTCGGCAAGGAGACAAAAGGCTTGCCGGAAAATATTCTGGCACTGTATAGTGACCGCTGTTTAACAATCCCCATGAGCAATCCCCATATCCGCAGCCTCAATCTCGCGATGGCCGCGGGTATCGTTCTTTATGAAGCCCTGCGGCAGATTCGCCGATAATTGTATTTTCAATCACCCCTTCTGTTCCAAGGAGAAGAACACCAATGCCCGAACGAATTTTCAATTTCAGCCCCGGTCCCGCTACCCTGCCCCCTGCCGTGCTTCAGGAAGCGGCGGCCGATATCGTCAACTTCAAGAATTCCGGCATCGGCCTGATCGAACTCAGCCACCGTTCCAAGGCCTTCATGGCCGTGGCCGAGGAGACCGAAGCCCTGATCCGGGAATTGATGGGCATTCCGAACAATTACAAGGTGCTCTTTCTCCAGGGCGGCGCTTCGAGCCAATTCTTCATGGTGCCCATGAACCTTTTGGGCAGCGGCCAGAAAGCCACCTACCTTAATACCGGCGTGTGGGCGAAAAAGGCGATCAAGGAAGCCAAGCTGTTCGGCCAGGTGGAAGTCGCCTATTCCAGCGAGGAGATCACGTACAAGCGCGTGCCGCGCGATGACGAATACACGGTTTCGGCCGACAGCCAATACCTGTATTTTGTCACCAACAACACCATTTACGGGACCCAGTTCCCCACCATGCCCGCCAAGGACATCATGCTGATCGCCGACATGTCCTCGGATATTTTGTCCCGGCCGGTGGATGTCTCCAAATTCGGGTTGATCTTTGCGGGTGCCCAAAAAAACATGGGCCCGGCCGGGGTGACCGTGGCGATCGTCCGAGAAGATCTGCTCGACCGAGTCGGCGACAAGGTGCCGACCATGCTCAAATACAAAACCCATGCGGACAAGGACTCCATGTTCAACACTCCGCCCTGCTTCTCCCTCTACTGTGTCGGCCTGGTCATGCGCTGGCTCAAGCAGATGGGCGGCGCGGCAGCCATCGAGAAGATCAACCGCGAAAAGGCGGCGCCGCTGTACGAGGCGATCGACAGCCTTGCGCTGTACCGGGGCCATGCGGAGAAGGAATCCCGTTCCCTGATGAATGTCACCTTCAATCTGCCCACGCCGGAGCTGGAGGCGCAATTCATCCGCGAAGCCGGTGCCATCGGGCTCGACGGACTCAAAGGACATCGTTCGGTGGGCGGCTGCCGCGCCTCGATCTATAATGCCTTTCCCAAGGAAGGTGTGGAAAAACTGGTGGCCTTCATGGCCGATTTCGCAAAGAAAAACGGCTGATTGCACTCTGCCGCCCGGACCGTGGCCGCCCGCCGCGGTCCGGGCTTGCCCGCTGCCCGTGGACTATCAAGGCGACATCATCCGCCCGCCCAGCGAGGCCTTTTCCCTGATCCTCCAGGTCTCGACCGGTTGCTCCCACAACCGGTGCACCTTCTGCGGCGCCTACCGCGACAAACCCTTTCGGATCAAGCCTTGGCAACAAATCGAGACCGATCTCGACTTTGCCGCCACCTGGTGCCAGCGCCACACCACCTTGTTTCTTGCCGACGGCGATGCCCTGGCCCTGCCCCATGTGCAGTTGATCGCCCTGCTGGAGCGGATCCGGCATAAACTGCCGTGGATCCGCCGGATAAGTTCCTATGCCACCTGCCAGAACATTCTGGCCAAAACCGATGCCGAACTCACCGACTATAAACGATTGGGGCTGAGCCGGCTCTACATGGGGCTGGAAACCGGCCACGACCCCACCCTGCGGTCCATTGCCAAGGGTGTCGACAGCGTCCAAATGATCGAGGCCGGCCAGCGGGTCCGCAATGCCGCTATTTTCCTGTCGATCACCTGTTTGTTGGGCATTGCCGGAACGGAAAATTCGCTTGCCCATGCAAGCGCCACCGCCCGCGTGCTCAGCCGCATGCAACCGCATCAAATCGCGGTTCTCACCCTGATGCTGCTTCCCGATACTCCGCTGTACCGACTAATGCGCGCCGGGCGCTTTGTCCTGCCCGACCCTGTCCAACTATTTCAAGAATTGCACTGTCTGTTGGAGCAACTGGAGCCGTTTCGCACCCAGTTTCATGCCAATCACGCCTCGAATTATTTTTCCTTAAGCGGCCGCCTGCCCAAGGATCGAGCAGGCATGCTGGCCACCATCGAGCGGGCCGTGGCCGGCTTGCTGCCACTCAAGCCGGAGTTGTGGCGCGCCCTCTAGACAGGCTGCAATCAACTTATTCAAACAGACAATTACCAAAAACACTTCACTTGCCGGATGAACGCACAAACACCGAAAACCGACCTCAAAAATCTCACCCAGGAGCAACTGGTCCGTTTTGTCGAATCCCTGGGCCAGCCCTCATTCCGGGGGCGACAACTGCTGGCCTGGATCTACAAGCCCGGCATCGCCGATTTTTCCCAGATGACCGACCTGGCCAAGGAATTCCGCGCCGTTCTCGCCCGTTCGGCGACCATGAGCCGGTTTGACGATTACCGAGTGGAATGTTCTCGCGACGGCGCGGTCAAATTCGCCTTTCTCCTGGAAGATGGACGATTGATCGAGTCGGTGCTGATTCCCGAGGAGGATCGCAACACCCTCTGCGTCTCGTCGCAGGTGGGCTGTGCTATGGGCTGTGGCTTTTGCCTGACCGGCACCATGGGGTTCATCCGCAACCTGAGCACCGCGGAAATCGTCAACCAGGTCTGCGCGGTCCGGGATTGGACCCTGGCCCACGATCGAGGTCCGCTCACCAACCTGGTGTTTATGGGGATGGGCGAGCCGCTGGCCAATCTCGACCATCTCCTTGACGCCATCTCCATTTTCACCGAACAGCGCGGCCTGGATTTTTCCAATCGGCGGATCACCGTCTCCACCTGCGGACTGGTGCCGCAAATGAAGAAACTCGGCGACCTCACCGACGTCAACCTGGCGGTTTCCCTGCACGCGGCGAACGATGAAGTCCGGAGCAGGCTGATGCCGGTCAACAACCGCTATCCCATTGCGGAATTGGTCGAAACTTGCCGGAGTTACCGCCAGAAGCGGCGAAAACGGATCATGTTCGAATACACCCTGCTCGCAGGCATCAACGACAGCGACCGCGACGCGGAACAGCTGGCCTCGCTCTTGCGGGAGGTACCGTGCAAGATCAACCTGCTGGCAGTGAACCCCGCCGGTAATCCTGCTTTTGCAAGCCCCAGTCCGGAACGGATTCTCCGTTTTCAGCTCATCCTACGCAACCGTGGCTATACGGTCTTTATCCGTCAAAGCAGGGGGGAGGACATTGCCGCTGCCTGCGGCCAATTGGCTGGCAAGGGGTGGGAGGGAACGGGGAAAGAAAAGAACGGAACAGCGAGTGGATGCGAGACTGGCGGCCCGTCGCCGCTCACTCCTTGAGGAAGGTACCGAAGGTGAAATTGCCTTCGTTCAGTTGAATTCGGCTGAGCAGGGAATTGTAGTCTTCATCGGAGGTGCTCATGCCTCCCTTGCCCCAGGAGTACGATCCGCCGACCCGTTCCCCTTCGTTGAAAAACAGGGTGCCGCCGTCGTTCTTCTTGATCAGCTGCACATCGATGAATCCGGAAAACTGTTTCTGCTTGAGGCGGAAGATGAGGTCGGGCAAGGGAATTTCGGTCGATTTCAGCGAGGCCTTGGCCCGCTGGAACGGCTGCATCTGCGCCCAAAAGAAAATGGCGTTGGGGTCGAGCTGAAAGACCCTGACCGAGTATATGGAACCGTAGAAGGCGCTACGGGCGGTTTCATGGGTAGCGGCAAAGCTTGCCTGTTGGCCTTTTTCCTGGAGCAGATTGCTGATCACCTCGTATTCATTGAAGTAGATCATCATCTCCAAGTTGGGCGACAGGCAATGCACTCCCCCTGAGCCGATCTCGCCCTGCATGTGTTCGATGAATCGCTCCAGGTGCAGGTAATAGCTGTTCAGCCCGTCCAGGTAGGGCTTTTCGCGCGGTAGCAGCATGGATTAACAGTGTCGGTGCGACCGATCTCTTCTTGGGGAGAGATCAGGCCGATTCATTGCCGGAACCGGTGGAGCCGAATGTGGCGTTCGGGGCATGGGTTCCGTTCTTCTGCTTCACCACCACGATGATATGGCCGCACTCCTGGCAGGAAAAACGGGCCCGTTCCCCTTTCATCTTGGATTCGTCAATGTTGTATTTTTTGGAACACTCTTCGCAAATCGCCAGCATATCCTTCTCCAAGCGCTGAAATTCCAATCCACGGGCTATCGGCCCTCGTGCCCCTTGTCCGGTCGTGGTATTAGTTATTGTTATATGGTGTTACCGGGCGCCGGTCAAATTAAATTTTAACAAATCAAGAAGTTGCTTGATCGTTCCGATTGATGGTGGCAAGCGGGTGCCGCGTCTTGCCTCTGTCGGCCACTGCTCAGCCGTGGATCTTTTTCAACAGCCAAGTCATGTTGCCACCCAGGTCGCGCATGGTGGCGATCCCTTCCCTGTCTTCGGCCACCTCGCCTTTCTCCCGGCCCATCCCGATGTTCCAATACGACGAACCGACCACGATCATCTGGCTGATGGTAAAGAAATGGTTGATGGAGTCAAAGGCATGCACTCCGCCCGCCCTGCGCTGGGTAACGATGGCGGCGCCCAGCTTGCGCTTGAACAGATCGCCATTGGCCCGCGCAGTCATGGCGGCCCGGTCGATCAACGCCTTGGTTTCGGTGGAGATATCGGCGATGTAGGTGGGCGAGGCCATGACAATGGCCTCGGCTGTCTCCATTTTCTCGATGCAGCTGTTGATGCAGTCGTCGGTCACGACGCAGCGCCGGTTTTTGTTCTTGAAGCACTGGTAGCAGGCGATGCAGCCATGGGGATGTTCACCGGACAGTTGGACCAACTCGGTGGAAATCCCTTCCTTTTCGAGTTCCTCGAACAGATAGCCGATCATCATCGCGGTATTGCCGTTTTTGCGGGCGCTGCCGTTGAAGGCGACAACATGCATCTCACACCTCATTCCGTAATAGCGTCTTTTGCCTGGCGCGGCGTCGCCTTGGCCAGACAGAGGTTGGGTCTTCTTTCCGCAGGTTGGGCGACTGGTTTCCGCTTAACGGGTCTTTCGGTAAAATGCAAGCAAATTACCGGGCAGCAAACATTCCCGGCCATTCCCGCTCTGCCCGCTTCTCAAAAAAAAGCGGTCGCCACCGACTTTCGCCGGCCCCACCGCGACCTGTCGCATTCGGAAGCCACCTCGCAGGTATTGTTATAAATTACCAATTTTTTATTGACAGAGCGGATGCGGTATATTTCCATCTGCGAACATATGCCCGCCAGGAAAGGAGCGATTCCCGACCGCGGCGGCCTGAGAGCAACAAGGACAGGCCAGACGCCTGACTTCATAAACCCAATCGAGTAGGGGTACCCATGGCTGTTGATAAAGAGCACGATGAAGAAGATGTCCAGGTCGAGGAGTGTTCGATCTGTGGCGGCGACATCATCGTGGATGGCTTTTGCGAGGAAGAGGATATTGTCTACTGCAACGACTGCGAGGCCGAATTCATGATTCGGACGCTCGATCCCCTGCGCCTCAAACTGCTCGATGACGATATCGATGCAGATCTCGATGAATCTGATGACCGTTACGACGAGGAATATGACTGACAGACTCTCGTCTTCAAGCCAAGGACCCTCTGTTATTATGAATTTGCGCTTTTGAGGTGTTGACGAATGAATTTCCTCAATTTATCGGCAAAAAAGCCTCCGTACAACCAGGTCAAAGCCGTTATCCTGCCTATCCCCTACAGTGGCACCGGCCGCATTCCCGGCATGGACAAGGGACCGGAAGCCATTCTCCAGGCCTCGCAGATGCTGTCGGACTACGATGTCGAGACCAACACCGACCTCAACGAGTTGAGTCCGCAAACCCTGGAGCCCCTGGTCTGTCCGGACAACCGGCAGGACGTTCTGGATGAGATTGCCAACCAAAGCAGCACCCATTTCAAGAAAGGTAAACTGGTCGCCGCCATCGGTGGCAGCCACTTGATCACCGAGGGATTGGTCCGTGCCGCCCTGGCCCAGGACAACAATCTCAGCGTTCTCCACCTCGGCGCCCACCCGCACCTGATCGATCCGATCGCGCCCGACGAACCCGATGTCATGGCGCGGGTCCAGGAAAAATGCATGGTGTCCCATATCGGCATCCGGAGCATGGCCAGGACGGAAAAAAGCAAAATCCATATCGACAACCTGGTCTTTGCCCGCGACATCTATAACAACGGCCTCAACGCCGCGGCCGATGCCATTGATGTGTTGAGTGAATCCGTATATCTGGCCATTCACCTGGACATTCTCGATCCGGCCTGCATGCCTGCGGTGGCCAAGCCCGAGCCCGGCGGCCTCGATTGGTACACGCTCAACAACCTGATCCGGATGGTGGCCCGGGAAAAGGCGATCGTCGGCTTTGACGTCACCGGCCTGGTCCCCCAGAAAAACGGGCTGCATGCCCACCTGCTCGCCGCCAAGCTGGTCTACAAAACCATGATCTGCTGCCTGCGCACCAGCCGCTGACCCGTCGATCGCCAGCAAACCCGGCCCGGACCCCGCCCAGGGGCGGCCGGGTTTTTGTTTGGTGGATGCATGCAAAAGGGCGCGGCACCGGTCCCCTTCCCTCCCCTGTTTGCCCTCACTACCCGCCGCAACTGCCCTCATTCATGTCCCGGCCGAGGGAGCGGCGGCTGGTGCCGATGGCCTCAATCGTCGCCTTTGCCGCCTTTGTCGGCCGGATGTACCGTCGCGACTGCCCGTTGCAGCCGGTACAGGCAGAACATGGCCCAGCCCACCATGGCAATGAGCCCGCCCAGAAACGCCCTCCAACCGAAATGCTCGTAAAGTACGCCCGGCGCGAAGGAGCCGACGGTGCCGCCGAGGTAGTAGAACGAGATGTAGACGCCGTTGGCAATGCCCTTCTTGCTTCGGGCCAGGGTGTTGACATAGCCGGAAAGCAGCGCGTGGGCCATGAACATGCCGGTGCAGAAGACGAACATGGCCGCGAACATGGTCGAACGGTCCGGGATCATGAAGCCGCCGATGCCCGCGACATAGAGCAACAGCCCGGCCATGGCCACCCGGATTTCGGTGCCGAACAGGCGGATCAGCCGACGGACGTTGAGTGAGACCAGAATGCCCATCACATACCCGGAATACATGAGGCCGATACCGGTTTCGCCTACGCCGGGATCGATAAGTTTGAGCTGGAACGGCAGAAAGTTGAGCAGGCCGGCGAACACGAAAAACACGGCAAAGATGGCGCAGTAAAGCCACAGGAATTGGGGCTGCCGTACCAGCTCCGCCACCTGGGCCATGGTGGGCCGGCTGTATGCCAGATTGGCGTCTTGTTTGAGATTACGCAGCAGGAAAAAGCCCCAGAGCAAAAGCAGGCCGAGCAGGAAGAAGAAAAAACGCCAGCCGAACAGATCGGTGAACAGGCCGGAGAGCAAGCGACCGAGGAAACCGCCCAGAATGGTGGCGGCGATGTAACGGGCCACGGCCGTCTGGATATCCTCCTTCGGGGCGGTGAACGAAATGTAGCTGACCAGCGAGGTTAAAATCGCCGGGATGGCCATACCTTGGATGCCGCGCAAGATGAGGAGTAACAGGTAGTTACCGGTCAAACTGAAAATCAGTTCGAGCAGACCGAGCAGCAGGATGGCAATGCGGACGATCGTCCGGGCCGAAAACGATTCCAGCAACACGCCGTAGAACATTGGCGCAAACCCGAGCGGCAGCATCATCAAGGTGGTAAACAGGATGGCCTGAAAGGAGCTCAGGTCGAATTCCTGCTGGAAAACCGGCTGAATCGGCTGTGCCGCGTACAAGGTGCACAGGGTGACGACGGTGCAAAAGTAGATGGTGGCCAGGGGACCGTTGCGGTGGCTTGAAGCGGGCTTGGGCAAGGTCGCTCTCCTCGGGTCGGGTGCGTCGGTTGCGCGTTGCGGGCTGATGGCAATTAGCCGGAACTGCGCGTTTCAGCGGCGAACGACCCGGCCCAGGGCGGTCGTCCGGAACAGGCGCAGCAGCAGGCTGCTCAGCAACAGGGCCGCCGCTAGACGGACCCCGATTATAACCCAATAACTGGCCCCGAACAGGACAAACAACAGCACATCCTCGACCAGCGAGTGGCAGATCATGAGAAAGGTGCCGATATAAAAAATATCCTCCCGGCTGAGCGTGCCCCGATCCGCTTCATGCAACAGGATGCCGGCCCCGTAGGTGATGCCGAGCAGCTGGCCGGCGACGATGGACAGGGCGGTGTTGACCCGGGCCAGGTGCCGACGCACCAGGGCGGTCGTTCGCAACAGGTCCATGGTCACGATGACCGCGCTGATCAAAAGGATGATCTTGGCGGCCAAAACCAGGGCGCTACCCAACGAATGGACGAGCACCTGCCCCAGACCGGTGTATTGGGGTGCGGCGGTCGTGCCCGCCTGCTGGACCGAACCGAATAGCGATGCCGGCAGCATCAGTACCGACCCGACCGCCAAACAAGCCCCGACGGTACGCAGCACCACGGAGTAAACGGTGGCGATGCCCAGCCGGGCCATGACGGCGCATTCCACCAGCATCGAATGGCAGACCCCGAGAAAAACCCCGAGAATGGTCCATTGGTACGGGGTCAGGCCCAACGGCGCGGCAAAGGCGATGCCGGCATAGATGTTGAGCAGTACCCCGCCCGCCAAGGCCATCGCCGCCTCGGGCGGCAGGTCGAAGAGTGCGGTCAGAGGCGCAAAAACAACGGTCAGGGGCCGCAGGGCATCGAAATAGAGCAGCAGATCGGCGGCGATATGCAGCGGGACCACATATTTGAGAATCAGCAGCGCGCTGGCGACCGAGGAGCGGCAACTGGTGCGCAGGCGCGAAGATAAATGGCTCTGCTCGTCCATGTTTTTTGTCTGCGAGTTGAAGAAATCAGCCGGAAGGACAATCTGAACCGGTATACCGTAGATTGCGGCCGGGGACCAGTTGATTTCCGGACAACCGCCACCGCGGGATACCCCGGGGGACTTTCGACCTCATTGTACAACCAGCCTTTTTTAGAGACGGAAACAATCGCGACCATGCCGACTGCCATCCAACCGGATCTCTCCCCCTCTTCCCTGCAATCCTGCCGCATCTGCCCACGCGTATGCGGCTGCGACCGGACCGATGGCGATCATGGTTTTTGCCGGACCGACGCAGGGATGAACATTGCCGCCATCACCCTGCACCGGGGCGAGGAACCGGCGATCAGCGGTCCCCAAGGTATTTGCAACGTGTTTTTCGCTCACTGCAACCTGCAGTGCCGCTTCTGCCAGAATCACCAGATTTCCGGCAACCATCGGCCCGTCCCCACGGCTTTTCACTCGCCGGAACAGGCGGCCGAAGCCATTGCCGCCATTCTGGAAACCGGCGTCCACCGGCTCGGCTTTGTCTCGCCTTCGCACATGGTGCCGCAGATGGTGGCCATCATCGCGGCGGTGCGACGACGCGGCTTTCGCCCGATTGTGGTCTACAACAGCAACGGCTACGACCAAGTCCGGACCCTGCGAGCCCTGGAGGAGTGGATCGATGTCTATCTGCCGGACTGCAAATACGGCAATCCGCACCTGGCCCGGACCTTGTCCGGCGCCGCCGATTATCCGGAAGTCGCGGCAGCGGCGCTGACGGAGATGTATCGCCAGAAAGGCAACATCCTCCATCTCGACGACAACGGCCAGGCGGAACGCGGGCTGATCGTCCGCCACCTGGTCTTGCCCGGCGCCGTGGCGAACAGTCTGCAGGTGCTCCGGTTTCTGGCGCACGAACTCTCGCCCCGCCTCACCCTATCGCTGATGGCCCAGTATCAGCCGACCGCCGCCATGGACAACTGCCCGCCGCTCAACCGGCCGCTTGCGCCGGCGGAGTACGAACAGGTGGTCGCCGAACTGGAACGGCTCGGTTTTACCAACGGCTGGCTGCAGGACATGGCCAGCGCCGGCCACTATAATCCCGACTTCAGCCGCCCCACCCCGTTCTCGGATTGATCGTACAGATAAATAGATAAAATCGATTTCCCCTGCCCGGCGGCGTGTGCAATCCGTTGCGTTCCTCGGCCCAAATCTTTACACTACCGTCTATGTTTCGGGCGGCATCTTATCCGGCCGCCCAGCCAGACACGCACCCCGGTAACCGACATCAAGGAGACAACCATGCCCATAACCGGACGAATTCCCCTTTTTCTGCTGTTTTTCTGCTGGGTGCCGCTGCTGTTCGGCACCTGGGCCGCGGCCGATGACGATCAGGACGGCATTATGGTGGGCCGGATCGCGCATCTGGAAGGCAAGCTGCTGCGCTATGTCGCCGAAAACAAGGACTGGGTGGCAACGGTCCAGGATGCACCCTTCGGCCTGGAGGACGCCCTGTACGCCGAAAACGGCACCAAGGCGGAATTCCTCCTGCCCAACCGGACCTGGATCCGGATCGGCGGCAACACCCAACTGCAAATGATCGCCCTCAATCCCGAGGCAACCACCGTCGACGTGGCTTCCGGCCTGGCCCGGATGTACAACAAGAACCGCGATGCGGTGATCAAGGCGACCACCCCGTTCGGCTACGTAGTCGCGCCGGAAGGCGCGGTTTTCGACCTGTATGTGGGGGACGATTCGATGGAATTGATCGCCGTGCGCGGCAATGTCGATTTCGTCCACGAGGCCACCGGCAGCCGCTACGAGGTCCGGGAGCGGGATGCCTCGCTGATCGCCGACCGACGCGGTATTGCCCGCGGCAACGGAACGGTCGATGCGGCCTGGGACGACTGGAACGGCCAGCGCGACAGTCTCTGGGCCAAGCGGCTGCGCTCCCAGAGTAAGGGGGCCGAATATCTGCCCGAGCAGATCCGCGACGAATCCTATGCCCTGGAAGAAAACGGGCGCTGGGAACGCGTCTATTACGAAGGCGATTATCGCAGCATGTGGCGGCCGACCAGGATCGATCCGGGCTGGCGCCCTTTTACCGAAGGCCGCTGGAGCGTCTACTATGGCGACAACTGCTGGATTCCGGCCGAACCCTTTGGCTATGTCACCCACCATTACGGCTCATGGGTGTGGGTCGATTCCTTCCGGAGTTGGTACTGGATGCCGCCGGTGGTCCGGATCGTCGACACCGCCCCCAGCCTGTTCATCGCCTTTGGCTGGTATCCGGGCCGGGTCGGCTGGATTCACAGCGGCTCCACCATCGGCTGGGTCCCCCTGGCACCGAATGAGGACTACTACTGCCATCGCCCCTGGGGACGCCGAGGGGTGGTGATCAACCGTGGGCCTGCGATCAACCTCAATATCGATCGATACCGTTATCTCGACCGCGCGGTCATCGTTTCCGCCGACCGCCTCTACCGCGGCAACCGCTACACCCCATTTGTTCAACGGCTGAGCAGGACGGCCATTGTCAATAAATACAAGCCCGCCCCGGTGATCAACAAGAACGTCATCGGCAGCTACGATACCGACCGGCGACGGTTCACCTTCAACGACACCAAGGTGGACCGCAAGCCGCATGCCACCGTTCTCGGCCGGATCGACAATAATCGCCGGCTCTTCCAGAATGCCGGCCCTCTCGGCCGGGAGCAGATCCGCCAGGATCTCGACAAGGCCACTGTGACCGCGATACCGACGACAACGACCATCCGCGGTCCCTTGCTGAGCAACAAAGTGGTGGGTGCCGGCCAAGCCAACCAACCGGCCGAACGCGTTTCCTTCCCGACCCAGGAGTTGAAGCCCAAGGATCGCCAGCGGCAGCTCATGCACACCGGGCCCGAGCCAACCAACCAGCGCGGTGGCGGCGATGTCGGTCAGGGGCGGCCGATGCCGGGCCAGAAGGATGACTGGCGGCGGATGCGCTCAGCTCAGGACGCACGCGACCGGGTAATGCAAGACACCGCTCCGGCGACACCTGCGGTTGAGACGGAAAAGACCTCCGGCGATCGGCGGCACGACCCGCAGGATCGGGATCGGGAAAGAGGCAATCTGGGGCCGCGCGAACCTGGGGATCAGGGAACCGAAAGGCGGATCAGGTCGCCTCGGGAGATGTCGCCCCAGGAAGGCGGCCCGTCTTTCCAGCAACGTCGGCAACCGCGCGACCCGGGAGCAAGCCGGCAGGAAGATCCCCGGAGACAACAGGAATTCCAACGCCGTCAGGACGACCAGCAGCGGATGCAACAAGAAAACATGCGTCGTCAGCAAGAAGATGGTCAACGGCAGCAACAACAGGAGGTCCAACGCCGTCAGGACGACCAGCAGCGGATGCAGCAGGAAAACAGGCGTCGTCAGCAAGAAGAAACACAGCGGCAGCAACAACAGGAGGTCCAACGCCGCCAGGACGACCAGCAGCGGATGCAGCAGGAAAACATGCGACGCCAGCAGGAAGAAGCCCAGCGGCAGCAACAGCAAGAGGTCCAGCGTCGCCAAGCCGATCAGCAGCGGATGCAGCAGGAAAATATGCGCCGCCAGCAAGAAGAAGCACAGCGGCAGCAACAGCAGGAAGCACAGCGCCGGCAGGAAGAACAACAACGGATGCAGCAGCAAGGACCAGGCGCGGGACCGCAACGCCCATGACATCCACCATGCAGTAAACGCCTGGCCCCACCAGGCACCAAGCGTTTTGATCACGACGCCCCGGCTGCACAACGGGGCGTCGTTTTTTTTGGCTTTTGGAGCTTTGGTCTGTTGTCAGAAGATCAGGCCCCAAGCCATCTTGGCGGCGACCGCGTAGAGGAACAGGGCAAAAATACGCTTGAGTTTATCCACCGGCAAGGCATGGGCCAATTTGACGCCAATGGGTGCAGTCAACATGCTGGCGCACACGATGCCGACCAGGGCGGGCAGATAAACAAAGCCGAGGCTGTACGGCGGCAGATCGGCTCCCCCCAGGTTGTTGACGATATAGCCGGCAGCACCGGCAATAGCGATGGGAAAACCGATGGCGGCCGAGGTGCCGATGGCCCGGTGAGCGGCGACATTGCACCAAATCATGAAGGGTACCGAAAGGGAGCCGCCGCCAATGCCGACCAGGGCCGAGACCACGCCGATGAGCGATCCCATGCCGAACATGCCGCCGGTACCGGGTAGATCGCGCGAGGCCGAGGGTTTTTTGTTGAACAGCATCTGAGTGGCGATCACAAAGAGAAACAGGCAGAAAAACCCCTTCAAAAAGCCGGTGGGCAACCGCGAGGCGACAAACGTGCCGGAAAAGGTGCCGATCAGGATGCCGGGGACGATCCGCTTGACGATCACCCATTCCACCGCACCGCGTTTGTGGTGGGCCATGAAACTCGAGATCGAGGTAAAAATAATGCTGGCCAGCGAGGTGCCCAGGGCGATATGCATGATCTGGTCGGGCTGAATGCCCTGCTTGGTAAAGCAAAAGACCAACATCGGCACGATCACCACCCCCCCGCCAACGCCCAGGAGACCGGCCAACACCCCGGCGATCAATCCCACAACCAGATACATCACGATAATCTCTACAGACATGACCTGCTTCTCCTTGCATCACTCCGAGATGTTTGATTTGGGTGGACGGATCGTGCCGTCCGGTTCTTCCCGCGCTACTTGCTGCGATGTTTCCTGATGCTCGCCGAAGATGTGCCGTTCGATCTCGGCGATGTGCCGCTCCATGGCCAGGCTGGCCGCCGCCGCGTCCCTGGCCTCCAAGGCGTCAATGATCCGCAGGTGCCCTTCCATCGAGGCTAACCGGCGTTCACTGGTCTGCAGCCAGACCGACCGGCTTTCGTTCACGATCGACTGAATGGCGGACATCACCCGGGCAATCACTCGGTTGCCGGCACTTTCCGCCAGCACCTGATGGAACTCGGCGTCGAAACCGTCGGCGTCGCGGCCGACCGTCAAGGCCCGCTGTTGATCGCAGACCAATATTTTCAACCGGTCTATGCCTTCGGCCGAAATCCGTCGAGCCGCCAGGGCGGCGATCGGTGGTTCGACCAATCGCCGAAACTCGACGACTTCGTACAACAGGCCACTCTGTTCGCTGATGGCATCGGCAATGGCATCGGTGGACAAGGGGGTTTCGATGGCGGCCAACAAATAGGTGCCATCTCCTTGCCGGCTCTCGATAATGCCCCGCTCCGCCAGGGCCTGGAAGGCCTGCCGCAGACTGCTGCGGGACACCCCGAACATCTCCGCCATTTTTCGTTCGGGCGGCAGCTTGCTGCCCGGCTGCAGCTCGCCGTTACGGATCATGGCGCCAATCCGCTCGATCAGCACCGTGTAGGTGTACTTTCTGTCTTCTTTGGCAAGCGACGATGTCACGGCTCACACCTCCTGCTTATTGGTTAACCAGTAATACAAAAACACCTGGCGCACAAGCAAAATATACAACCATTGCAAATTGGTTAACCAATAGTCGGGCCAAGTAAACCTGATACCGGCCAGCAAGACGCCAATATGGCGAAAAAACGTGCCTTTTGTCGTTCGATCCAGCCAATATCCTCGTCACTGTCTTGGGCAATGCCAATCATTTTGTCACACAAAATAACGCATAGGTTCCTAACAAGAATGATTGCGCTGTACTAGGATTGTTTGCCGACAACCAATTTTGAGGCAACCCCATGTGCGGTCAGGCACGGCGCAAGCACGACCATTGGGCCCGCTTCCTTGGCTCATTTTCACAACTCTTCACCGGTTTTGCGTATTGTGGCGCATATTTTGGTAGTTGACGACGATTTGCCGCTGACCCGGATGTTGGTCAACCATTTCGGACGGGCCGGCCTACCAGTTCCACCCCCAGAACCATTCACCCCTTTCCTTCCGCCTGCCGCTCTCTGCAAACATCCTGACGTTTAAGCCGCCCAAAGGATAGTTGGATCATGCTGCGGATCGATTATCGGGGATCGGAGTGTGGGCGGACTGAACAGGATGCCGGATACCGGCTGGTGTTCCACTTCAGTTGGAAGTGGACAATCGAGTCGTTTGCAGTAAGGACTGCGAAGGAGCCGCTTTGTCTTGAATTTTTGGAACTTCCGACAAGCATACACTAGACGTATCTGGGCTATGCCACGATTATGTGTCCACGGGCATCTCTTCTGTCTCCCCAGAATAACGGATCGGAATTCACTTTTTCAATCCATCTCTCCGACCTTCATCCGGTTGGCCAGAGTTGGGCCACGGTCACGGCCAGCAAGGTAAGGAAAAAGCCGGCGTTGAGCAACCACAGCGATAGGCGGGCATCGTCGGCGCGGCCACCCAGCAGCCGCTGGCCCGGAATCAGAGTCAGGAACAAGGCCATGCCCGCCAAGGCCAGACGTGAGGCCGGCTGGAGCAGGTCGTCCAGGGCCAGGGTCAGTGCCGTCACCGCCAGGGCGGCGATCCAGACCAGGGCGATTCGCCTGAGCCGTGGGGCCGGAAACAAGCGGATCAACGAAGGTCGCTCCACGGCGCGGTAATCGTCGGCATGGCAGAGCAGGATCAGACAGAAGTGCGGAATTTGCCAGAGAAAAAAGAGTGAGAACAGCAGCCAGATGCGAGGCTCGGCAAGACCACCGCCGGCTGCGGTCCAGCCGATGAGTGGCGGTAGGCTGCCCGCCACACCGCCGGGAATCAGGGCGAACACCGTGACTTGCTTGAGCGGGGTGTAGAGGCCGTTGTACAGGATCAGGGCGGCAAGCCCCAACGAAAGCGGCAGGCCATTACTCCAGCCGTACCCGGCCAGAACGGCCAGGCCGCCGGTTGCCAGCATTGCACTGACGGCTAGGGCAGGGCCGGGGCGGATTTGGCCGGTGGCCAGGGGGCGCGCCCAGGTCCGGCGATACAACCGGTCGATCCGCGCCTCCTGCACGCTGTTGATCCCGGCGCAACCGCAGGCCAGAAACAATACCCCGCCGACCACGATGCCCAGGGCGGCATCGAGTTGCGGCCGCTGCGCAATAAAGCCGAAACCGGCGGTCGCGGCCATCGGCAGACAGCGGGCCACCTTCAAGGCCTGGCTCCAGGCCAAGGCGGTGGCGGCCAGCCCGGCCATCGGCCGGCTATTGCTCTTCCCGTTCCAGCCACGCGTCATACTCCCCACGCGGCACCACCTTGAGCTTGGCCAGCATTTTCGAATGGCCGATCCCGCAGTATTCGGCGCACATGATATCGAACTCCCCCGGATCGCCGCTCTGGAACCAGACATAGGTGGGCAAGCCCTTGACCGCATCGGCCTTGACTCGGAAGGCGGGCAGAGAAAAGCTGTGGATCACGTCCAGGGAATTGATGTTGAGCTTGATCGGCGTATGTTCCGGCACCACCAGCAAATTCTCGGATTCCTTGTCGTTGGCGTAGACAAAGATCCAGGAAAACATCTGGGCCAACACCTCGATCTGCACCGCCCCGGCCGGGACGGCCCGCAGGCCGGTATAGGATTTCCACCCCACCGCGAACATCGACAGGGCAATAACCGTGGGAATCACGGTCCACAGCACCTCCAGCTGCCAGTTGCCGCGGATATCGGCCGGCTGGGGATGGCGGCTGCGGCGGTAGCGGACGACGAAATAGATCATGACCAGGGTGATGCCGGTCAGGAAAATGGCGGAAACGACGAGGATATACCAAAAGGCCCGATCTATGCCGACTACAGGATCCATGGTTCACGTTCCTCGACGGTTAGCGGAATGCCACATCCCAGAAAGTAAAGCTGATCATGATCGCCAAAAAGCCGATTGTGCCGAGAAAGGAATAGACCACCGCGCGGTTCTCGTAACGGAGGTGCATGAAATACAACAGCACCAGCGAGACCTTGGTACCGGCGATGCCCAGGGTCAGCGGCACGTTGAACCGCCCCAGGTCGACGTAGCTCATCGCCACGGTCAGGCCGGTGAGCGCCAACAGGGCGGCCAGGACCAGGGCCAGGGAGAGAAAGGAGGAAAGATGCTGTTCGCCGGAATCCATCGTGGCTCCTTGTATTCACAGGATCAGGTAGAAAAGCGGAAAAACGAAAATCCAGATCAAGTCGACCAAATGCCAGTAGAGGCCTGAATTCTCCAGGATCGTCACCCGGTCCGCCGTGATCCGTTGGCGATGAACCAGCACCAAACTGAGCGCGAGCAGGCTCATGCCGATCAGCACGTGCAGGCCGTGGAGGCCGGTGATGACGTAATACAGGCCGAAAAAGATGTTTTTTCCTGCCGGCGCCCCAGCCATGGCCGGAGAATTGGGATAGAGGCCCACGGCAAACTTGTGGCCCCATTCAAAGTATTTATTCACCAGAAACAGGGCGCCGCAACCGAGCGAAACGGCCAGCAGCCCCATGCACAACCGCTGCGCCCGCTGCCGCAGCGCGGTCAGCGACGCGGCCACGGTGAAACTGGAGATCAGCAGCAGGACCGTGTTGGCCGCGCCGATCACCCGGTTCAGCTCGCGGCCGTTCTCGGCGAAAGCACGGGGGTATTCGTGAAAATAGGCGGCATAGAGGACGAACAGCCCCCCGAATAGGATGATTTCGGTATAGAGGAACAGCCACATGCCGATGCGGCTGCCCGTCTGGTCATGCCCGCCGGCCATGGTGCTTGCCCGTGTTATGACTTGCGCAAGATCTCTGTGAAATCATACGGATAATCCTGAATGTCAGGTTGGCGGAGGAAGTTGTGCAGCGGAGGCGGCGACGGCACGGTCCATTCCAGGGTGCATCCGCCCCAGGGGTTGGCCGGTGCCGCGATACGGGAGCGGAAGCTCAGCAGCAGGTTGACGAGCATCAGCGCAATCCCGGTGAACAGCAGGATGCCGCCGACAGTTGCCAGGGCGTTGCCCTGGGCGAATTGCGGCAGATAGTCGTAGGAGCGCCGGGGCATGCCCATCATGCCGAGAATGAACATGGGCACATAGTGAAACAGGAAGCCCACCGTGGTCAGGGTGGCGGCGATATATGCCCGGCGGAAATTGTACATGATGCCGAACATCTTGGGCCACCAGAAATGCAGGGCCGCGAAGAAGGCGAAACCGGTGCCGCCGAACATGGTGAAATGGAAATGAGCCACCACGAAATGGGTGTCGTGGACATGGATGTCCGGCCCGGCCGCACCCAACACCAGCCCGGTCAGTCCGCCGACTGAGAACAGATAGATGAAGATCAGGGCGTACAGCAGCGGCGGGCTCATTTCGATCGAGGCCTTATACAGGGTGGAAACCCAGGAAAACACCTTGACCGCGGTCGGAATGGCCACCAGGAAGGTAAGCAGGGAAAAGACGAAGATCGCGGTGTCGCTCATGCCGCTGGTATACATGTGGTGCGCCCAGACCAGCGACCCGGCGATGGCGATGCCCATGGAGGAAAAGACGATCGCCTTGTAACCGAAGATGGCCTTGCGGGAAAAGGTGGGGATGATCTCCGAGACAACGCCCATGCCGGGCAGGATCATGACATAGACCGCCGGGTGGGAATACATCCAGAACAGGTGCTGGTAGAGGATGGGATCGCCGCCCCGGCCCGGATCGAACAGGCCGATATTGAGCAGCCGTTCGGCGATCACCAACAGCAAGGTGATGGAAATGACCGGAGTGGCCAGCACCTGCACCCAGGCCGTGGCATAGAGCGACCAGGTGAAGAGCGGAATCTGCATCCAGCCCATGTTCGGGGAGCGCTTGCGATGCACGGTGGTGATGAAGTTGAGCCCGGTCAGCATCGAGGACATGCCCAGGATAAAGGCCGCGAACACCGTCATGGGCACGTTGTGCTTGGTGCCGATGCTGAAGGGCACGTAAAAGGTCCAGCCGGTATCGGGAAAGCCGCCGGCGGTGAACAGGGAGACAATCGCCAGCAGGCCGCCCAAGATGTACAAATACCACGAAAGCAGGTTGAGCCGGGGAAAGAAGACGTCGTCGGTCCCCAGCTGGATCGGCAGGAAAAAATTGCCGAAGATCGCCGGAATGCCTGGGATGACGAACAAAAAAATCATGATCACCCCATGAAGGGTGAAGGCGGAGTTGTAGACGCCGGCCGACATGATCGTCCGACCCATGGTCATCAACTCGAGCCGGAGCAGCAGCCCGATCACCAGGGCAAGGGCAAACCAGAACAAAACCGCCCACAAATACATCAGGCCCAGCCGCTTGTGGTCGTGGGTCAGCAGCCAGGCCTTGATGCCCGTCAGCCCGGCAGGCGCCGGCGTCTCGAAAAAGGAAGGTGTGGTCGCCATGGTCACGGGTCGAACTTCGGTTGATCGGTTGGTTTCCGGCGCAAAAACAGGGCCAGGCCTATTCCGCCCAGAACGAGCAACACCCCGCTGCCGATCTTCAGCACGGTCAGGACCTGCTGGGTCTGGCGGGGATTGGCGGGGAAGCAGAATTCCAGCAGGCGCCGGATGGAACTCGCCGGAGTGCCCTTGGCCGCCTCAGCCAGGGCCAGATCGACGTCACCGGAAATGAAGGAGCCGTACACGTACTTGATAATTCGCCCGTTGCGGTCGAGTGCCACCAGTGCCGAGGGATGGACAAAGGTGCCATCGTCCTTTTTCTGGAAGGCAAAGCCCACGGCCTGGGTCAGCCGGGCAATGGCCCCGGAATCGCCGGTGAGAAACACCCAGGCGTCCTGGGGAAAATCCTTGCCCAGCAGGGCGACGTAGTTGGGCCGGACCTGGGCCGCGACCGCCGGAGTCTCCTCGGCGTCGAAGCTCAGGCTGATCGCCCGGAAACTGTCGATCCGGTGCCGGCTGCGGCGGATCGCATCGGCCAGGTTGGCCAATTCGAAGGAGCAGCCGGTGGGGCAGCGGTAGTAGACGGGCAAGAGCAGGATCGGCCGGTCGATCAGCTGGCGCAGGCTAACCCGCTCTCCCCGTTCGTTGCGGAACTCCAGGTCAAGCGGCACAGTGGCGCCGGTCTTCTCCTCCACCCAGAGGGCCGGGTTGACGGCCTTTTCCTCCGGCGACGGCTCCATTGGCTGGCTGTGGCCGTGGCCGGCATGCTCTTCGGCCGTCGGGGCGGCATCGTGATGGCTCTGGTGCCCATCCGGGCCGTGCCCCGGCGCCTGCGCCGGCCAAGCCAGCAGCAACAGAACCAGCAGCAGCGACAGCCGGCCGGTGGTCCGCCTTGAGCTCATTTCTTGGCGCCGCTGTCCAGGTTGACGGTCACGGTGGTGGCGAACTGATGTTTGAGCTTGAAGGAATCGCGGTCAGGACCATAGGCGAGCATGACCTTGGTGTCGGCCTTGGGATCGATGACCCCGTCGTTGGGATCGCCGCTCTTCAGCGGGATGGAGAATTCCAAGGTGGTGGTATTGCCGGTTTCGCTGCCGCCGATCACGGTGACGTTGTCGGTGCCGCCCCGGCTGACATCCTGGCCGTGCATGGTGGGTTGGGTGCCGACATCGTCTGAAATCTCCACCTTGCCATCCTTGACATAACCGATGACGATGTTGGCGTCCTTCATGGTGTCGGTGGGATTGAAGCCGACCGCCACCCAGCCGGTGGTGGGAGCGGAAAGCTTGACGGCAAGGTTGTCGCCGGCAACGCTCCAGGCAAAGCTCATTTGGCCGGCGGTCAGCGAATGCTGATATTCGACGGCATGGAGATTGCCCGCAAGCAGCAGGGACAGGCTGGCGGCGCCCAGCAGGGCGAATGCGGATTTGGTCAAGGACATGGGATACCTCCTTTCAGTTTGAGGGATAAAGGATATCGACACCACCAGGTTTACTCATTGTTCCCGGCGCCGCTTGGGTCCGCGGACAGGATCTGATGCACAAACCGCGGACCACGGGCCGCCCCGGATTCAGCCTCCGTAGACCAGTTCGCCGCCGGAAAACCCGAGCCCGACGGCGCAGGCCAGGCAACCGCAGTAGATGAGAAAGAGCTTCTTTGCCTCTGCGTTCTGGGTATTGAGCCGGACGGAATAGGCCAGCAAGCCGGTCAGCGCCACTGCCAGCACCATCTTGACCACGATCAGCGGACGGAACTGGCCGCCGTAGAGGTGCTGCCAGTCGAGCAGGCCGGCGACAATGGTCGGCACGATGAAAATCAGCGCCAGCACCGAACAGTGCAGGCAGGTTTTCTGAAAAGCGGTTTTTTGGGCGTACCAGTACAGGAAGCCGAAGAAAAAGCAGCCCATCACCATTCCCATGGGGATGTGGGTCAGGGCGGGGTGGAGGGGATGTTGAAACCCGATTTTAACCAGGAATGCGTACAATGACTCGATCATAGCTCACCTCGTTTGCTCAGGAATAATGTGTGGGCCGATGGCCTTGCGGGCGCCATCGGCGGCAAACAACACGATGCGCCACTTTTCCGCTAGGCCGGGAAGAAGGCGCGTAATTCGATCTGCAAGAAAACGTATCCGCCGGCAATAGGCTGTTGACCAACCCTGCCGCTCGCAGCCGCGTTTCTTGCTTTAAAGCATAAGGTTTGTTGATTGATTCCGCCTGGTTTTCCTTATGTTGAACCCAAAAAAATTGCGAGGGAAAACGTATCGTATGGCATAAAAAGACGCAAAAACTCCCCTTGTTTTTCGGTTGGCGACCCGTAAAATCGGTTCAGGGTTCAGGGTTCAGGGTTCAGGGTTCAGGGTTCAGGGCATGGAGTTTCATCCGCGCAGGCGCCGCTCACATGGCCGGTGGGCCGGTGCGGCGTCCGCCTCTTTCAATAATGCCTCAAACCCGGATGCCATGCTTCTCGATCCGGTAGATCAGGGTGGGCCGGGAAATGCCGAGCAGCTTGGCGGCCTGGGTTTTGTTGGCGCCGCTCATTGCCAGCGCCTGGACGATCAAATCCTTGATCACCTCGTCAAGTTGAATTCCTTCGGGCGGCAGGCGCAGGTCCGGCACCTTGGGTGGCTGCCCCGCTTGGCCGCCGTGATACGGAAAGGCCAGAAAGGCCAGGTGGGCCGCCTCGATCTGTTCGCCGTCCTCCATCAACACCACCCGTTCCACGGCATTTTTCAACTCCCGGATGTTGCCCCGCCAGGGATACTGCACTAGCATTTTCCTGGCTTCCGGCGAGATCCCCCTGAAATTCTTGATGAATTTTTCATTGAACCGGTTCATGAACAACTCGGTGAGCGGCACGATATCGGCCTTGCGCTCCACCAGCGGCGGCACATACACCCTGGCCACGTTCAGGCGGTAATACAAATCCTCGCGGAAGGTGCCCTCCTGGACCTGAGTCGCCAGGCTCTTGTTGGTGGCGGCGATCACCCGCACATCGACCTTTTTCTTCCGGGTGCCGCCCACCGGATAAAACTCCCGCTCCTCGAGAAAGCGAAGCAGGTTCACCTGGGCCGCCGGGTGCAGCTCGCTGACTTCGTCGAGCAGCAGAGTGCCGCTGTCGGCCATCTCGATCTTGCCTTTCTTGCCCTCCTGCAGGCCGCCGGTGAAGGCGCCCTTTTCGTAGCCGAACAACTCGCTTTCCAGCAGTTCCTTGCTGATGGCGCCGCAGTTGATGCCGACAAAGGGCTTGTCGTAGCGGCTGCTGCGGTGGTGGATCATCCGGGCGACCACTTCTTTACCCACCCCGCTGCCTCCCTCGATCAGCACCGTGGTGTCATAGCTGCGGGCCACCTTGTCGGCGAACTCGAACACCGCCTTGATGCCCTCGCTCTCGCTGACCACGTGCTCCAGCTTGAATGCCTTGAGATAAACCCGCCGCAGCTCCTGCACCTCCTTTTTCAGGCGCAGGTTTTCCAGGGCCTTTTCGATCACCAGCTCGAACATCTCGATTTCCAGCGGCTTGACTAGGTAATCGCTGGCGCCCTCCTTCATCGAGTGGATCACGGTTTTGACGTCCTCGTAGGCGGTCATCATGATGATCGGGGTATCGGCCCCCAACTTCTTGATCTGGTGCAGGGTTTCGATGCCGTCGATGCCCGGCAGACGGATGTCCAGCAGAATCAGGTCGATCGCGGTCTTCTGCAGCACCCGCAGGGCTTCTTCGCCGCTGCCGGCAATCATGGGATCGTATTTCTCGGATAAAATGGCGAGCAGCGAGTTCTGGAGCAGGCGATCGTCGTCGACGATCAGGATCTTGTATCGGTGCATCGCGGGCCCTCACTGAAATGGACCGGAAATTTCAGGGTAAAGGCCGTGCCCCGGTTTTTGTCGCTGGCCACGTCCACCGAGACCTGGTGCTGTTCCAGGATTTTGTGGACAATGGCCAGGCCCAGGCCGGTTCCTTCCGGTTTGGTGGTGAAGAAGGGGTTGAAAATGCGGGAAAGATTGTCGCGGGAGATGCCGCTGCCCTGGTCCGATATCTGCAAAACCACCTGGTCGCCGCGCCGTCTGCCGCTCCGTTCTACTCGGCAGCGCACCCCGATGGTGCCGCCTTCGGGCATGGCTTCCATGGCGTTGAGCAACAGATTGACCAGCACCTGCTGAATCTGGTGGACGTCCATGATCACCGGCGGCAGGTTGTCCGGCAGCACGCAGCGGACCTCGACCCCCTTTTCCCTGAACTGGGAATCCATCAAGCCGATCGATCCTTGCACCACCCGGGCCAGGGAGTCGCTTTTCAGGGCCGGAAGCGAAGGCTTGGCAAAATCGAGCATGCCCTTGACCAGGGTCCTGATCCGGTCGATCCCCTCCTGGGTGTCGGCCAACAGGTTGCCGGCATCATGGGCCAGCGCGTTCTTCTTGGCCAGCAGTTGGACATTGAAATTGATGCTGCTGAGCGGGTTACGGATTTCGTGGGCAATGCCCGCCGACAGTTGCCCCAGTGAGGTCAGCCGGTCGATGCGCCTGATCAGTTCTTCGGTCCGCTTTTCCTCGGTCAAATCGCGGATGATGAACATGGCCCCGATCAGGTTGCCCTGGTGATTGCGCAGTAGGGAGGAGGTGATCCCCAGGGCGGTGTCGGTACCGTCCTTGTGCGGGAGTTGGATTTCCTTGTTGTCGACCACCGCGTGCCGATCGATGGCTAAATCGACCAGTTGGACGATATCGTCGGAAAATACCGCCTCGACCTTGGCCCCCAGCACGTACCTGCGCTTGAAGCGGAACAGCTCCTCGGTTTTGCGGTTCACCGAGGTGATCTCCTTTTTCAGGTTGATGGTCACCATGCTGGCCGGGGAGCTTTCCAGGATGTTTTCCCGGAAGTTGCGTTCGGTCATCACCTGGTCGTAGAGCCGCGCGTTTTTGATCAGGCTGGCGCAATGGCCGGCAAAAATGAGCAGCAGCTTGAGGTCGTCCTCGGAAAAGGCCGCCCGGTCGGGGCTGGCGACGTGCAACACCCCGATCACCCGTTTGTCGCCGATCAACGGCACGGAAAGCTGGGAAACAATGCCCGGAATGATTTCCAGGTAGCGGGGCTCGGTGCGGACATCGTCGGTCAGCACCGCAGTCCCGGTCTTGGCCACCCAACCCACCAGGCCGGCCCCGAGCTTGAGCCGCAAGTCGTAGGCGCTCTTCTCCCCTCCCCTGGCCGCAACCACACTGAGTTCGCGGCCTTCGTCGTCGAGCATGAAGAGTAGACAACAGGAGGCCCTGGTGATTTTGGTGGCACTGACGCTGATCACCTGGAACAGTTTCTCCAGATTGAAGGCGGCACTCGCCTTCTTGCCGATTTCCTGCAAGGTGAGCAATTGCTTGATCTTTTTTTTATTCTGTTCCTGCAACCGGGCATTTTCGATGACAATGCTGGCCTGGTTGGCAAAGGTCGAAAAGGCGGCCACATCCTTCCTGGTCATCACCAGCCTGTTGTCGCCCCGGTCGGCGGTGATCAGGCCGATCACGTCCTTCTTGATTTTCAGCGGCGCAGCCACGGTGGATACCCGCCGCATGATCTGGCTGACCTTGAGGTCGACCTCGCTCATCCGGGCATCGTCTTGATAATCCTTGACATAGATGGTCTTGCCCAGGCGGGCCACCTTGGTTTCGACGCAATCGTGGCTGAGGAGCCGGTAGGGAAAGCGCAGGGCCCGTTCCGAGTCGTCCGGGCTGAAGCCGTGGATGTAGCGGCACTCGAGCAGTTGCCGGTCGCGGTCGGTCAAGAAAATAGCCAGGCGCGTGAAATCGAACACATGCGATATTTCCTTGACGATCGCGGTGAGGATGGTGTCAAGCGAGATCGGCCGTGTCAGCAGGCTGGAAATCTTGTGGATGGAGGCCAGGAGCTTATCCTTGGTTTCCAGCTCATCCAGGTATCCGGGCGCCGTGCAGCCGGTCGGTTCCTTGGGCATATGTTTTTCCTTTGTTGGCTTGCCGTTACCTCATGGATTCCCTGCCGCTCAAGGCGGGACACTCTTTTTCCTTTCCCATGGATCGCCCGGAAAAATCAAATAAAAAAAGGCGGGTTGCGCAAAGAATGATTCGTTCTCCCCTATCGTCCATTCCCGGCCCGTTCCCTGATCGGAGAGCCAGCACGCTTCTGTGGGGCGAAGATAGCCAAGGACTGCCTCAAAACAGTTAGATTTTCAATACATAAAAATAAGTAGAAAATTTTACTTAATTTGCTATTCTGATTGCAAGTCCGATTTTAAGATATTTTCCTATTTAGACTTGACAGGCATTATTGTTTTCGGTAGATTGGTCAACGTAGCCATGGAATCCGCTCCATGGAAAAGCTCGCCAATAATCACAACGTAGGAGGAACAGGATGGACAACAGCAAAAAAAAGCTGACCACCAACGCGGGCGCTCCGGTTCCCGACAACCAGAATGTCATGACCGCCGGGCCGCGCGGGCCGCAACTGCTGCAAGATGTGTGGTTCCTTGAAAAACTGGCTCATTTCGACCGCGAGGTCATTCCCGAGCGCCGCATGCACGCCAAAGGTTCGGGGGCGTACGGCACCTTCACCGTCACCCATGACATCAGCTCCTACACCCGGGCCAAAATCTTCTCCCAGATCGGCAAGAAAACCGAATTGTTCGTCCGCTTCTCCACCGTGGCCGGCGAACGCGGTGCCGCCGACGCCGAGCGGGATATCCGCGGTTTTGCCATTAAATTCTACACCGAGGAAGGCAACTGGGATCTGGTCGGCAACAACACCCCAGTGTTTTTCCTCCGTGACCCGCTCAAGTTCCCGGATCTCAACCACGCGGTCAAGCGCGACCCGCGCACCAACCTGCGCAGCGCCAGGAACAACTGGGATTTCTGGTCCTCCCTGCCCGAGGCCCTGCACCAAGTGACCGTGGTGATGAGCGACCGCGGCATTCCGGCCACCTACCGACACATGCACGGTTTCGGCAGCCATACCTTCAGCTTCATCAATGCCAAAAACGAGCGGTACTGGTGCAAGTTCCACCTCAAATCGCAGCAGGGCATCAAGAACCTGACCGACGCCGAAGCCGAGGCCTTGGTCGGCCAGGACCGCGAAAGCCATCAACGCGATCTTTACGATGCGATCGAACGCAAGGAATTTCCCCGCTGGACCTTATATGTCCAGGTCATGACCGAGGATCAGGCCGCCAAGCTGCCCTATCACCCCTTTGACCTGACCAAGGTCTGGCTCCACGGCGACGCGCCCCTAGTCGAGGTAGGGGTGCTTGAACTCAACCGCAATCCGGAGAACTACTTCGGCGAAGTCGAACAGTCGGCCTTCAATCCGGCCAACGTGGTCCCGGGCATCAGCTTTTCGCCGGACAAGATGCTCCAGGGCCGCCTCTTTTCCTACGGCGATGCCCAGCGCTACCGCTTGGGCGTCAACCACCACCTCATTCCGGTCAACAAAGCCCGTTGCCCCTTCCACAGCTATCACCGCGACGGCCAGATGCGGGTGGACGGCAATTACGGTTCAACCCTTGGTTATGAACCCAACAGCTATGGCGAGTGGCAGGAACAGCCCGATTTTTCCGAGCCGCCGCTCAGCCTCAGCGGTGCCGCCGCCCATTGGAACGCCCGCGAGGACGACAACGACTACTTCACCCAGCCGGGCAAGCTCTTCCGGCTGATGACCAAGGACCAACAAGAGGCCCTGTTCGGCAACACCGCGCGGGCCTTGGGCGATGCGCCCAGGGAAATCAAGATCCGCCATATCGGCAACTGCTTCAAGGCCGATCCCGAGTACGGCAAGGGCGTGGCCGCGGCGGTGGGCATCCCCATGAGCGAGGTGCCGGTGTAACCTGCGGCCTGGCCGGCAACGGCGATCGAGCAGGCAACAACGGGCGGGTTGGCAAGGCGCCACCCGCCCGTTATTCGTTCCTGTCGACGGAACATGCGAACAGTGCTATAGAACGGACGTTTTCCCCTTCAACCCCTTCAACCGAAAACACAGGTGAACAGCATGCACGAGAACAGCATCAAACTCCTCAACCAGGCGGTGAGCGAAGAAATTGCCGCCTTGCACCAGTACATGTACTTCCATTTCCATTGCGACGATCAAGGTTACGATCTCCTGGCCGGTCTGTTCAAACGGACCGCCATCGCAGAGATGCTTCATGTCGAGCGGCTGGCCGAGCGCATTCTTTTTCTTGGCGGCGATGTGGCAATGGTCAGCGCCGGCCCGGTTTCCTCGGTGCAGGATGTCAACGAGATGCTGGCCATGGCCCGGCAGATGGAATTGGACAGCGCCAAAAGCTACAACCTTTGGGCCAATGAATGCGGAACCAATGCCGACAGCGTGTCGAAGAAGATTTTCGAGGATCTGGTGGTCGACGAGGAAGGCCATTACGATGCCTTTGACGTCGAGATGGGCAACATGAAAAAGTTCGGCGCCAATTACCTGGCCCTGCAATCGATCGAACGGAGCAAGGCCCGGGCGCAGATGCCTCAGCCTACCGGCGAATAAAAAAACGGAACCAATCCCAGGCGGACGCGAGCAGCTTCCGGCCGACACCCACGCCCCTGGAACAAAAAAACCGTCTCCCCTCATGGAGAGACGGTTTTTTTGTCTTCAAGGCAACGGCCTGCCCGCAGGCGAGGCTTCCAGTTCCCCATCAAACACGATGAAGTGGGAGCGGGGTGGCTGTGCTTCCCGTTGACATTCGCCGCGCTCGTCGGACCGGCCGGAAAACATCTTGCGTTTGTGCAGGCCAAGGGGCGTGGCGCCCCATGCCTCCTTCGGGGCAACCGAGGATAACGCGATTCGACAACGCCGGAGTCACTGAAAAATTTCAATCCCCGGTCGGGGAAATGCGAAACGACCGGACATCGTCACGTTTTCGCAAGGTCTCCACCAAACTGGATATTTTATTGTGATCGATGGTGCCGATAGCCATCTTGTACTCAAACAGACGGCCATCGTCGGAAACACGATAGCTCATGTTGGCCACGGTGAACCCATGGTCCATCAACAAGCTCCGCACCTCCTGTTCCGACATCACCTTGTCGCGATCAAAGCACAAAATGTGATGCGCATAAAAATTTGAAGGCATTTTCGCCTCGATCCGGCGAAAAACCGACAAAACGCCCACGGTCAGCATCGTGGCGGCAATGGCCGGGAAATAGAAGCCCACCCCCAGGAGGATACCGATGGCAGCGGTTATCCAGATGGAGGCGGAGGTGGTCAAGCCGCGGACACTGCGGCCCTCTTTGTAGATGACCCCGGCCCCCAAAAAACCGATTCCGGTCATGATTCCTTGGGCCATCCGGGTCGGATCGGTGCGCACCGTGTCCAAGGGCACGCCGGGTAGCCATTTCCATTGATAGTAGGTGATCATCATCAGCAGGCTCGATGCCAAGCACACCAGGGTATGGGTGCGAAACCCCGCCGGCCTGCCGTGATAGCTTCGTTCAAAGCCGATTATGCTGCCGACCACCAGGGCGGCCAGGAGGTGAATCGAAATCTGCACCCAATCGCTTTCCCACAAAACGCCGAGTTGGTGGATGTCAAAGGGCATGGCATACTCGCGGTAAATGGAGATCACGAAAAGAATCGATCATCTTCCCCCCCGGGGCGACAGACGATCAATGGACATGCCGCTTGACCCACGCCACATATCGATCCATCCAAGCTTGCAGCAAGGGCCTGCTCTCGGTGCCGATGCCGCCGTCGGCGGCGAACATCCCTTCCCGATATTGAAGAAACGTCTCCGGTTGCCCCAGGGTCGGGACATCGAGATACGCCAACACGTTGCGAAGATGCTGCTGGGCTAGGGCCGTGCCGATCGCCCCGACCGAGACGCCGATCACCCCGGCGGGCTTGCCGGCCCACACGCTCTGGCCATAGGGCCGCGAGGCGATATCGAGGGCGTTTTTCAACACCCCCGGCATGGAACGGTTGTATTCGGGGGTGACGAAAAGCAGGGCATTGGCCGCTCTGATCTCATCTTTCAACCGTTTGACGGCCGGGCCGTCCTGGCCGTCGTCATCCTGGTTGTACAACGGCAGATCGCCGATTTCCACCCGCTTGAAGACAAATTCCGGTGGCGCCAGTTTGGCCAATCCCTCGGCCAGGCGGCCATTGAACGAATCCTTACGCAAACTTCCCACCACAACGGCAACGATGTACTTATCCATTCGATCCTCCTCACTATATGCGTCCCCGAAAAAAACAGCACCGCGAAAGCATGCTGCTCCCTGTACACAACAGAACCAAGGCCACGACGTAATAATTCCTCCCATTCCGGGATATACTACGCCGTGGCCGATGATTGTCAACAAATCATATATGGGGGAATCAACCGATAGGGTCCCAATCCCCGGATCGGCCGCAAGAGGCGACAAACGCCCCTCATGGCCGGCATTGCCTCACTTGATGGCGGCAAGATAGTGTTCGTTGATTGTATCCCAGTTGATTACGTTGAAAAATGCAGCGACATACTCGGGCCGCCGATTCTGGTACAGCAGGTAATAGGCGTGCTCCCACACATCGAGGCCAAGCACCGGGGTCATGCCGGCCATAATCGGGCTGTCCTGGTTGGGCGTGGTCACAATGTTCAGGATGCCGTTGTCGACCACCAGCCAGGCCCACCCGCTGCCGAACAGCTTGACCGCGGTCGAGGTGAATTGCTCCCTGAACGCCTCCAGATTGCCGAACCGCTTGCCGATAGCCTCCACCACCGGCCCTTCCGGCCTGATCCCGGTTTTGAGCGTTGGCCAGAAAAAGCTGTGATTGGCATGGCCGCCACCGTGATTGCGCACCTCGGTGCGAATGGATTCCGGCACCTCGCCGAGATTGCGTAACAAGGCTTCGAGGCTCAGGTCGGCCAAGGCGACATGGTCCTTGAGCGCGGCGTTGAGGTTGGTGATATAGGCTTGATGATGCTTGCCATGGTGGATTTCCATGGTGCGGGCATCGATGAAAGGTTCCAGGGCATCGTAAGCATAGGGTAAGACGGGAAGTTTATGTTCCATGACGTACCTCGCATTGGTATCCGTGGCAGATGATTCAAATTTTTATCGTTTTCTTTCTTACCCACAACCATAAATACCAACTACCAATTGTCAAATAATCGAAAATTTCTTTTTGTATATTTTGCTCCATCATATCGATTTAGCGAGCAAATCAGCATTGGCACCCAAACATTCGTGTCGCGGACATATGGCCCAAATCGCGGAGGGTGCGAGATCGGCCTTGCCAAGGGGCCGCATCCTCTCTACAATTTCCCGCTAACGAGAAGCATGCCTTTCGGGTGCGCGCCAACAGCACAAAAGGAAACCGAGATGACCCAACCACGCGATACCGTCTATCACCGCAGCCTGCCCCTGGGCAGCGATCCGGCCCTGCGCCGCCGCTACATGGTGGTGGACGAACCCATCCAGGGCAACATGCGCTTCGGCCTGCTGCTGGAAATCCTCGACAAGGTGGCCGAGGAAGCCGCGCTGAACTATGTCAACCAATTCCACCCCACCGCCAGGGTGGTCACCGCCGCCATCGATAATATCGTGGTCCGCGATGCCGTCGATGTGACCCGCGACCTCACCTTTGCCGCCACCATCAATCAAATCGGCCGCAGTTCGCTTGAAATCGGCATCCGGGTGGAGCAGCCCGGCGACCCGGCCCTACACATCGCCTCCTGCTATTTCACCATGGTGGCGCGTTCCGGCTATGGCGAGGACGTCACCAGCGTCCCGTTGCCGCCGCTCGACTATGCCGACCCGGTCGAGAAACGGCGAGCCGGCAAGGCGCTTGCCCGGCGCGAGGAATATCGCCACCAGCAGGCGGCCCGCCTGGAGCCGCCCAACAAGAGCGAATATGCAATGCTCTCGGCCCTGCACCAGGCCCAGGACGACCCCGGCTTTTCCGGTCTGTTGTGCGGCCGGCTGGACGCCAGCGCCTGGGAACGAACCTATCCGGACCAGGAGAACGTGCCCTTCACCATCTTTGGCGGCTACCTGATCCGCCGGGCCTACGAACTCTCGTCGATCTGCTCGGAACTGGTGGCGCCCCATCGGTCGATCATCGCCGGCGTCAACCGGATCAACTTTTTCCATCCGGTCCGCATGGGCGACAAGCTCCATTTCACCGCCCGGGTGGTCTATACCGAAGACAGTTATGTGTGCGTCGAGGCCGGAATCGAACGGCTCAGCCGGGACCGGACCGCCAAGGCCCTCTCCAACTCCTGCCTCTTCACCTTTGCCAACGTCGATACCGAACTCAACCACCACCCGGTTCCCGTGGTCCACCCGACCACCTATGCCGAGGACGGCAGATGCCTGGCGGCCCGCCGCAGCCTGCATACCCTGCTTCGCCACGACACCTTGATTTGAGTATTTGCCATGAACAGCAAAGGCGTGGATAACGCGGATTGCATTCTCCGGGTGAACAACCTGGGCAAACGGTTCAATGGCCTGGTTGCGGTGGACTCCGTTTCCTTTGCGGTGCGCACCGGCGAATGTTTCGGCCTGCTCGGGCCCAACGGCGCCGGCAAGACCTCGACCATCCGGATGATGTACGGCTTTTCTCCACCCAACTCCGGCACCATCAGCATTCTCGGGCTCGATATCGCCACCCAGTGGCGACTCATCCGGTCCCGGATCGGGATCTGCCAGCAAGACAACACCCTCGATCCCGACCTGACCGTTTTCCAGAACCTGTTGATCTTTGCCGGCTATTTTCGCATTCCCCGGCATCTGGCCAGCGAACGGGCCGAGGAATTGCTCCAATTCTTCGCCCTGGACAAAAAAAGGGAGGCCAAGGTGGGCGAGCTTTCCGGCGGCCTGGCCCGGCGGCTGACCCTGGCCCGGGCACTGATCAACGATCCCGAGCTGATCATCCTCGACGAACCGACCACTGGGCTCGATCCCCAATCGCGGCATCTGCTGTGGGAACGGCTGCACGCCCTACGCGCCCGCGGCAAGACCTTCATCCTCACCACTCACTACATGGAGGAGGCCGCCCAACTCTGCGACCGGCTGGTGATCATGGACCACGGCCGGATTCTGGTGGAAGGAACGCCGGCCAGCCTGATCAACGAGCATGTCGGCCGCTCGATCATCGAAATCGACAGCCCGGAACGGGAAGGACTCCGCCAATTCCTGCGCAGCCACCAGGTGGATTACGACGAGTTGGCCAACCGGTTCATCATCTACAGCAACGGCGATCTTGCCATCGAACAGGCGCTCCGCGAAGGATTCTGCAGCCGGCAGTGCACCTTCCGCTCCGCCACCCTGGAGGATGTTTTCCTTCGTCTCACCGGCAGGGAGCTGCGCGAATAATGCTCGCCTTCACCAATCTTTCCTGGCGTTTTTTGACGGTCTGGCGGCGAAACCTGGTGGTTTACCGCAAAATTTGGAAGGTCAATTTTCTGGTGCCGCTCCTGGAGCCCGCCTTCTACATCCTCGCATTCGGCCTCGGTTTCCAGGGGCTGATCGAAGGGCTGAGCTATGCCGGCCAGCCGATGGCCTACACCAAATTCATGGCTCCGGCCCTGATCGCCATCTCGATCATGTACAACTCGTTTTTCGAGACCACCTACGCCTCCTTTGTCCGGATGTATTATCAAAAGACCTTCGACGGCATGATGGCCACGCCGCTTTCGCTGGAAGAGATCATTCTGGCCGAAATCGTCTGGAGTGCCACCAAGGCCACCGCCGCCGCCTTGATCATGGCCGTGGTGCTGGGACTGTTCGGGTTCGTCGCTTTTCCCCAGGGGTTGCTGCTGCTTCCCCTGGCCTTTCTGGGCGGACTGGCCTTTGGCGCGGTGGGGATGTTCTTCACCGGCTTCACCCCGTCGATCGACATGTTCAACCTGCCGATTTTTCTCTTCATCACCCCGATGTTCCTCTTCAGCGGCACCTTTTTTCCAACCGCGGGGCTGCCGGTCTGGGCCCAGCATGCTGCCTATGCCTTTCCCCTGTACCATCTGGTGGAGTTGACCCGTTTCTGCTGCCTGGGTTTTTCGGAAACCAGTCCCTGGGCCAGCTTGGCCTACCTCTTTTGTTTTGCGCTGATTTTTCTGGTCGTCGGCCTGATGGCCATGCGGCGGCGGCTGATCAAGTAGGCGGCAAGCACGGGCAGCACAGCCTGCCGCCCGGCCATCGCCGCGTCATTGGGGAGGAGATACATGGCGCTTATTCACTGCCATTTCTTTTCGCAGGTCCTGGGATTGATGTCGGCCATGACCGTGATCCTGCCCGATCCCGGAACGGGCGGATGCCAGCGCGCCGGTTCCGCGGGACGACGGCGCTATCCGACCCTGTACCTGCTGCACGGTCTGTCGGACGACCACACCGTCTGGCAACGACGCACCGCCATTGAGCGTTATGTCGAAGGGATGGAACTGGCGGTGGTCATGCCAGCCGTGGGTCGAAGCTTTTATGCCGACATGCGCTCCGGCCCGCGTTATTGGACCTTCATCAGCGAGGAGGTACCCGCCGTTGCCCGCCACTCTTTTCCGCTCTCGACCAAGCGACAGGACAACTTCGTGGCCGGCCTGTCCATGGGCGGATACGGGGCCTTCAAGCTGGCCATGAGCTATCCGAGCCGCTATGCGGCAGCGGCAAGCCTCTCGGGAGTAATGGACATTGCCCGCCTCGCGCAAGACGACCAAGCCGCTGGCCTCGATGAGTTGCGCCAAATCTTCGGCGAGGCCGACACCCTGGCAAACAGTCCCAACGACCTGTTTTTTCTCGCCCAACGGATGGTACGGCAAGGCAAACCTCAGCCTTCATTGTATCAGTGGTGCGGCACCGAGGATTTTTTGTATGCGGATAATGTGCGCTTCCACCGGCACACCGAATCGCTCGGAGTCGCGGTGCAGTATGAGGAAGGATCGGGCGGACACGAGTGGTCTTGCTGGGATGCGCGAATCCAAAAGGTCCTCGCCTGGTTGCTGGAGGCAGGCAGGACCTGAACCGCGGCGGCATGAGACCCGGCCGCATCCAAAAGCAACCGCTGTCCATCGCAACCCCTGAGCAATCCGGCTCAATGGGGTTGGGACACATCGGCGGGCGGAGAGGGTTCGGCCATTTTTTTGGGCAGCAGGTAGAAGATCAAGGTGGCCAGGATCGAGCCGCCGCCCACCAGCATGAAGGTGGTTTGAAAGGCCGCCAGCACTTCCGGACTCCGGCTGTGCGAGGCGTCCACCGGCCCCACCAGCAGGCTCAGCATCAGCGCGGAAAACGAGACCCCGAAGCTAATGGCGATCTGCATCACCACCGAGAGGATGCTGTTGCCGCCGGCCGCGTGTTCCGTCGGCAGATCGATGAGCGTGACCGTGTTCATGGCCGTGAACTGGATGGAATTGACCGCCCCGAACAGCACCAGATGGACAATGATCAACCAGTAGGGGGTATCGGCGCCGATGGTGGCGAACGAGGCGATGAAGCTGCCCAGGCACACGGTGTTGATCACCAGGATGCGACGGAAACCGAATCGTCGGATCATACCCGGCACGATCAATTTGCTGAATATGGCGCACAACGAACTGGGAATCATGGTCAGTCCGGCCACCGCAGGGGAAAATCCCAGAGCCACCTGAAGCAGCAGGGGCAGAAGAAACGGCATGGCACCGCTGCCCAAACGGGCGAAAAAATTGCCGGCAATGCCCACGCTGAAGCTGCGGATTTTAAAGACGGTCAGGGCGAACAGGGGATGCGCCGTGCGCCAGGCATGCAGGCAATAGCCGCCCAGGCTCGCCAGACCGCACGCCAACACGCTTAAGGTCAACGGCCAGGCGATTTCCAGCTCGCCCATCCCCTCGATTGCCACGGTGATGGCCGCCATCGCGGCGCCGAACAGGAAAAACCCCAGCCAATCGAAGGGATCGCTTTGGGTGCCTTCGGGCTCGGGCAGATATTTCATCGCCAGGATGCCGCCCACCAGCCCCACCGGCAAATTGATAAGAAAAATCCAGTGCCAGCTCACATATTGCACCAGGATGCCGCCCACCGCGGGTCCCAGCAGGGGGCCGATCATACCGGGGATGGTGATTAAACTCAGTACCTGGACCAATTGATGCCGGGGGAATACTCGCAGGACGATCAACCGCCCGACCGGGGCCATGAGCGCTCCGCCCACCCCCTGGACAATGCGGCTGAGCACCATTTGCTGCAAGGTCCCGGAGATGACGCACAAAAACGATCCCAGGCAGAACACCGCAATGGCGGCGATGAAAACCCGTTTGGTGCCGAAGCGGTCGGCAAGCCAGCCGGAAGTGGGAATCAGCATGGCCACGGTGATCAGGTAGGCAATCACCACCGATTGCATCCGTAAGGGACTGGCGTGCAAACTTTTGGCAATGGTGGGGATGGCCGTATTGAGAATGGTGCTGTCCAGCATCTGCATGAAAAAGGCCATGGCCACCAGCCAGGGAATAACACGCAGCGAACGTTCCGCCACAGGAGGGGATGTTTTCTGTTCCATTTTGGATCCCGGACCGTTGTTGAAGGATCAATGCAATCAATCGAGACAATGAGATTGACCGAGAAATTTCCTTGTATATCCCCAGGTGCCGGCCGGAGTCTTTTTCCGTGCGGGACTGCGCCGTCGGTGCCGCTCCCCTGCCATTTGCCAGCTCGCCTGGTCCCGTAACTATAAGGCGGCCGAAGAAAAAAGGACCGCTGCCCCTGCGTTTTCATGCATTTTCAAACAATCGTTGCCGCTGCAACCGGGACCAACCATCCGGAGCGGCCGCAGCCGTCGGGGGGCTGTCTTCTCCTGGCAACAATTTGTCGTGCGACCGCAGGGTTGCGAGTTGCCAAGGCGGTATGCGCATGCTATGAACGTGGAGATCACCTTTCGTCGTTTCCGGCATGTCCGCCGCCGGGAACGGACCAATTACCAAGCGCGGCCGCACCGCCGGGAGGCCCCATGATATCGGCACAGGAACTCGACAAGGGGATGGTCATGCTCAAGACGATCTGGTATGCCCTGGCGGGGTCGCTGGTCATGTACGTCATTGCCGTTCCCTTTCTTCTGGGCGAGGCGGCGGCCAATGTGACAGCCGACTTCTACGGGCAATTGCGCCTGCTGCTGTATGCCGCCGCCGGAATGACCTTGGCGGTTTCCTGGCTGGCGCGACGGCTGCTGCTGGCGGCCAGGAAGCCGCCCGCCCCTTCCAAATCGCGCCAACACCCCGTGGTCCAGCGCTACACCACCGCCATGATCGTCACCCTGGCCCTGGTCGAGGCGATTGCCCTGTATGGCCTCATTCTGTTTCTGGTGGGCAGGAATCCGACCGATCTGCTGCTGCTCTCAGCCCTGGCTGCAGCGGCGATGGTCTTCTATTTTCCGAAAAAAAACGACTTGATCGATTTGGCGGAAAAATTTCATCGCACCGATTGATCTTGCCCGGCCCGACCGTATACTATATCTCCAGCCAGCGACCTTGCTGAAGAGACCACGTTACCCACAGCGTGGTTTTTCTTGCAGCCTTGGCCTTGGTACAATGAAAACCAATGGCCCCTTAGCCTTACGCGACTTTCTTTTGACCGGCACCCTGCCGGAGGATCCCCCAAGTTGTCATGAGCCACGCACCCCTGGATCGCGAATCCGACCATCCCCCTGCCCCGGGCAACGCCGTGGACAAGGAATCCTTTGTCTTTCTCGACCGGCGCGGCAAGCGTTGGCCCCGATTTCGCCGCTTGATGTTCGCGGCCGGCCTGCTGGTGTTCGTTGCCATTGTCCTCTTTATCCAGACACTGGTCCTGCCCTCCCCCTTTGCCGTGCCGCCGGCGGTGGAACAGCTGCTGCGCGCCAGCAAGGCCCAGCAGAGCAAAAAAACGATGCAGGACAGCGAGCAGCCCGCCAAACGCTTGTGGCTGCACTATGCCAAGAAACACAAGGAGGGTAAAACCGAGCAAGCCGCTGCCGGTACGCGCCGCCATCCGGCGACAGCCGGACACGACAAGACGGCCGAAGCCGCCGTGCCACCGATACGATCCGGGGAAATCAGGCTGGGATTCTACGAAAGCTGGAATCCGGACAGTCTCGATTCCCTGAAGGAAAACCTGGAGAAACTCACCCATGTCTGCCCGGATTGGCTGAGTTTCGACGCCGAGGTCGGCAAGCTGAAATCGACGGCGGATCCGCAGTTGGTCGAGTCGATCCGGGAACAGGGCGCCATACTCATGCCCTTGCTCAGCAACCTCGGCCCCGGCGATGCCTGGATGGTCGAAGCCGTGGAATCCCTGATCAACGGTCCGCTTGACCGGCAGGACCGATTCATCGCCCACCTCGTCGACACCCTTGCCACCATGCAGGCGGGCGGTGTGGTGCTCGACTGGCAGCAGATCGATCCCAGCTACAAAGGCAACATGAGCGCCTTTCTCGCCAGGATCGCCGCCGCTCTGCACCGGGCCCACCTGGAGCTGTGGCTATGCGTCTCCACCGGCCAGGATCTCAAGATGTACGATCTCGACCGGATCGCCGGATCGATCGATCATTTCGTTGCCATGCTCCATGACGAGCATGCCGAGTCCGACAAGCCCGGTCCGATCGCCTCGCGCGAATTCTTCAATGGCTGGCTGTCGACCCTGGCCGGCGGCTACGGTTCCCCCGGCCAATGGGTCATTTCCCTGGGTACCTATGGCTACGACTGGGCCGAGGGCAACAAGTCGGCGGAACTCCTCAGCTTTGCCGATGTGATGAGCCGGGCGAAACGCTCGGCGCAAACCACCTGCACCTTCAGCCGGCCCTCGCTGAATCCCCACTTTGTCTACGAAACCGGCCAAACCGTCCACACCATCTGGTTTCTCGACGCCATCACCTTCCTCAACCAGTTGACGGCGGCCCGGTCGTTCCACGTCGGTGGCATCGCCATCAACAAGTTGGGTACCGAAGACCCGGCCATTTGGGATGTCTTGGGGCTTGCCTTCGATACGCTGCCGTCCCGGGATCAACTGGCGCGGCTGGAAACCATCAAGCCCGGCGACGATATCGCCCAGATCGGCCGCGGCAACCTGATCAGCATCGAGGACGAACGGAGCGACGGCACCCGCAGCATCCTGGTCGACAAAAAAGGCGGTGTCGGGGCGATGTTGACCGCAACCTACCAAACCTTTCCCGGCTACCTGACGATCATCCATCAGGGCCAGGGACCAAGCGACGGCGTGACCCTCACCTTCGACGACGGGCCGGACAAGAAATGGACCCCCCAGATCCTCGACATCCTCAAGGCCAAGCAGGTCAAGGCCACTTTTTTCATGATCGGCGCCAACATGGAAAAGCATCCCAAGCTGGTGCAACGCATCCTGAACGAAGGCCACATGATCGGGGTGCATACCTATAGCCATCCCAATATCGCCCAGGTCTCCGAGGAGCGCGCCCACCTGGAATTCAACGCCACCCAACGACTGCTCGAATCGATCACCGGCCATTCCACCACCCTGTTCCGGCCGCCCTACAATGCCGACACCAATCCCCACGAGCAGGAGGAACTGGTGCCGATCAAGCTGGCGCAGCAGATGGGTTATCTCACGGTGACCGAGGACATCGACCCGGAAGATTGGGACAAGCCCGGGGTCGAGGTCATGTTCGACCGCATCCAGCACGGCCGGATGCGCGGAGGCAACGTGGTCCTGCTGCACGATGCCGGCGGCGACCGCAGCCAGACCGTGGCGACCTTGCCGCTCATCATCGACTACCTCAACGCCCGGGGCGACCGGATTCTGTCCCTGCCGGAGCTGCTCGACATCCCGGCCGTACAACTGATGCCCGCCGTGCAGGACAACCAACAGCCCGTCACCCGGATGATCAGCGACAGCGGCTTCACCGCCCTGCACGAGCTGACCAATTTCTTCTGGGCCTTCATGATTCTCGCCACGGGCCTGACCGTGCTGCGAACCCTGGTGGTCTCCTGGCTGGCCATCCGCAGCCGGTGGCACGACGAGCGCAACAAGGACGATGGCCAATCCTTCTGCCCGCCGGTCAGCGTCCTGATTGCTGCCTATAACGAAGAAAAGGTGATCCACGACACCCTCCGCTCGGTGCTCAACACCGACTATCCCGGCACCATGGAGGTGGTGGTGGTCGACGACGGCTCCCAGGACACCACCGCCGCGATTGTCGCCGCCATGGCCGAGGACGATCCCCGCATCTGCCTGATCCGCCAGGTCAATCTCGGCAAGGCCATGGCCCTGCGCAACGGGATGGAGGCAATCAGCCACGCCTTTGTGGTCAGCCTGGATGCCGATACCCAATTCACCCCCCAGACCATCGGCCATCTCATCCGGCCTTTTGCCGACCAGAAGGTGGGCGCGGTGTCCGGCCGGGCCAAGGTCGGCAACCCCAAGACCCTGGTCGCCCGGTTCCAATCGCTGGAATACACCTGCGGCTTCAACCTCGATCGACGGGCATACCACCGGCTCAACTGCATCACCGTGGTCCCCGGCGCGGTCAGCGCCCTCCGACTCAGCGCCATCCAGGCGGTCGGCGGCATCAGCACCGAAACCCTGGCCGAGGACACCGACCTGACCCTGGCCCTGCACAAACAGGGCTACACCGTTCACTATGCGTCCCGGGCCGTGGCCTGGACCGAGGCCCCGGAAACGGTGCGTGCCTTTGCCAAGCAGCGGTTCCGCTGGGCCTTCGGCACCTTGCAATGCCTTTGGAAACATCGCGAGCTGCTGTTCAACCCCCAATATCCGGCCCTTGGTTGGTTCAGCCTGCCCAGTGCCTGGTTTTTCAACATCATTCTGGTCGCCCTGGGCTCGGTCATCGATCTAGCCCTGCTGCTGTCGCTGGCCCTGAGTCCGGCCAACTCGGCTCTCTATCTCTACTTTCTCGTTTTCCTTGCCGCCGATCTCTTGCTGGCAACGGTCGCCTGCCTGGTGGAAAGGGAGCCGCTGGCCCAGACCTGGCTGATACTGCCGATGCGATTCATCTATCGGCCGGTACTCAACATCGTGGTCATTCGGGCGATCCTCAGGGCCCTCAGGGGGGTGTGGGTCGGCTGGGGCAAACTCGACCGTACCGCCTCCGTTCCCTATCAAGCCTAAACACGTTCAAAACAGCACATGATCCCCTCCATGCTCGTATCGAAGCGGCCGCGGGCCGCCTGTCTCCTGCTCCTGCTGTTGCTGTTGTCTCTTGGCACCGGTTGCCGGGAAAAGGATACAACCGCAGCGGCGGAAAAGGGTCCGGCCGCGACCGACGGATCGCAGGCCCTGATCATGCCCCAAAACGCGGTCTATTCCGGCGCCTATGTCGATTTCGGCGAAGGAGAATCGCAGGTGACCTACGATGCCCTCACCGCCTTCGAACGGCTCACCGGCAAACCGCTGGCCGTGGTGGCGTTCGGCAATTTCTGGGGCGACCGCGCCTTTCCGGACAAGACCGTGCGCATCGTCGCAGGCTACGGGGCCGTGCCGCTGCTTTTCTGGTCGCCCTGGGACAAGCCGTACAGCGAGGCACGGGGGCCGGACCGGTTCGGTCTGCGGGATATCCTTGCCGGCAAGTGGGACAAGTACATCGACGACTGGGCCGATGCGGCCCGGCAGTACGGCAAGCCGCTGCTGGTGGCCTGGGGATTGGAGATGAACGGCACCTGGTTTCCCTGGTCCGGCAAATTCTACGGCAACGGCAAGGTGGCCGGCCGCAAGGACGGCCGGAATGCGTACGAAGGCCCCGAGTTGTACAAGCAGACCTATCGCTATGTGGTCGACCGGGTCCGCGCCCGGAAGGCAACCAATATCCTGTGGGGCTTCCATGCCAACAATTTCAGTTCGCCCCGGGCCGCCTGGAACCGGATGGGCAACTACTATCCGGGCGCCCAGTATGTGGATTGGCTCGGCTTGAGCGTTTATGGCAAAATGGCCCGTTCCGAGGGATGGGCCGAGTTTGGCGACATGATGGCCGAACCCTATGCCGAAATCTGCAAACTGGACGCGGAAAAACCCGTCTTTGTCGCGGAATGGGGGGTGGGCGAATATCCGCCCGGCGACAAGGCCGGGTTCATTGCCGCGGCCCTGCGGGATCTGCCCCGCAAGTACCCGCGCGTGCGGCTGGCCGTCTATTGGCACGAACGGTGGGAAAACAAGGACGGCTCCTTCAGCAACCTGCGGGTCAACTCCTCACCCGAGGCGTTGCAGGCGTACCGGGAAGGAATCTCCTCTCCGCTTTGGCTCGGGCGGCCGCAGTTCGCACAACAGGCGGCCAAGCCCTGACCGGCCTAGCTGCTCCTGCCTATACAGGCCACGCAGCAGATGTAGCGATACGAGATCTTTTACGCGCTCAAGGAAACGCAAATAGTGATTGAGCGGTGGCCTTGCCATGACAATATTACTATTGTCCGTCCCCACAGTGCCTGGGGAATCTCATTCACCAGCGCCGGATTCCGTATTTCGGCTCCTTTGGGGCTTCGCCGAAAGAGAGTATCGCCGTAAAAACTAACTTGGCAACTGGTTCGATTACAAGGGACAGGTCACGAATAAAACGGGAACTATAGATGAAAACAATCCGTATGTGCCTGTTGGCTCCAATTTTATGCGCCGTACTCCTCAGCGGACTCCTGATAGGGTATCTCTGCCTCCAGGCGAGCAGTAGGGTCATCCTCAGCGCCTCACAGAGCGATGGCCTCCGCTCCGCGCACAATCTATGCGTATCCATGGACCAGACGATCAACACCGCACGCCTCGATCTATCCTCGATTGCTGCGGAGCCCGGCGTCAAACGTCTGTTGCGGGACGAGGGGCAGGAAAACCCGGATGAGTTGGAAGAGGAAATGCGAGAGATGATCGAGCGTCAGCCGCTCTATAACAGCATGACCGCTTTGAACAGCCAGGGAGTTATCGTGGCCAGTACCTCCGGCAGCAGAGGAGGCAAGAGGGATGACAGGGACTATTTCCAGCAGTCCATGGCCGGACGTCCTTTCATCTCCGATGTGGAACAGAGTCGCCAGACGGGCCGGCTGGTGGTGTTCATTTCCGTACCGGTGCGCTCCGGTCTCAATGGAAAGGTTCTCGGCGTACTCCTGGCCGCTGTCCGGCTGGACGAGATCAATATCCACCACGTAGCTCCGGTAACCCTGCTGTATGAGCATGGATATGCCATGATTGTCGCCAAAACGGGCATGATCATAGGGCATCGGGACAGTGGAAGGCTTGGGGAAAAAATTCCAGAGTCTTTGTTGCAACGGCTTACAGCGATAAACGGCGAACGCGCCTCTTTCGAAGAGGAGCTGGACGGGCAGCGCATGTTGTTTTTTACCGAACGGGCGCAAAACGTTGATTGGTGGTCTCTGATCGCCTGCCCTGCTACCGAATTCCACGCCCCGGTCAGTGAACTTGGTTGGAGAATCGCCTTGTTCATCGCTCTGGTCGTCCTCGGGTTGACGGCTGTCATTTGGTACTTTGTGCGCGAGGTGACGAACACCTTGAGCGATTGCATCCGATATGCGCTCAAGGTGTCGCGGGGCGATCTGGACGCTGCACTGGCCGTGCGGGGCGAAGGTGAAGTAGGTGTGCTGGCCGGGGCGTTGCGCGACATGGTGAACAATCTCAAAAACATGATTCTCCTTGCCGAGGGCAAGACCCTCGAGGCGCAGACCCATGCGGAACGGGCAGCCGCCGCTTCGTTGGAAGCCCAGCGCGCGAGCGCCGCCAAAAGCGACTTTCTGGCCACTATGAGCCATGAAATGCGCACCCCCATGAACGCCATCATCGGCATGACGGCAATCGCCCAATCCACCAGCGCCGATTTGGAGAAAAAAGACTATTGCCTGACGAAAATAGCGGAAGCTTCCCGGCATCTACTCGGCGTTATTAACGACATTTTGGATATGTCGAAGATTGAAGCCAACAAGCTTGAGCTGTTCTCTGTAGAATTCTCCTTCGAATCCATGCTGAAAAAGGTGACGGACATCATCAATTTTCGGGTGGAGGAAAAACATCAGAAATTTACCCTGTATCTTGACCCGAAAATACCCGCGTTCCTGGTTGGCGATGAACAACGCCTGACACAGGTCATCACCAACCTGCTGTCCAATGCCGTCAAATTTACGCCCGAAGGGGGCGGTGTGCATCTTGGTGCGTACCTGGAGGAAACCGACGCCGAAGGCATGTGCACATTGCGCATTGCCGTGAAAGACACCGGCGTGGGCATAGCCAAGGAGGAACAAGGCCGGCTGTTTTCATCCTTTGAACAGGCCGATGCCGGGGTGTCGCGCAAGTTCGGTGGCACCGGTCTCGGGCTTGCCATATCAAAGCGCATCGTGGAAATGATGGGCGGCTCCATCTGGTTGGAATCCGAACTCGGCCAGGGCGCCGTATTCACCTTCACCGTGCGGCTCATGCCGGGCAAGACAAGTCAGGCAAGCCTTCTCCGGCTGGGGGCAAACTGGAGCAATATCCGCGTGCTGGCAGTGGATGACGATCCGGTCATGCTGGATTATTTTCTGACACTGACACGGCAACTGGGCGTCACCTGCGACGTGGCCGCCTCCGGGGAGGACGCCCGCGCGTTGATTGAGAAAAATGGGCACTATGACCTCTATTTCGTGGACTGGAAAATTCCGGGCATGAACGGCATTGAACTGACCCAATGGATCAAGGGACATACGACGGAACCCTCCGTCATCTTCATGGTATCCTCCGCCGAATGGAGCATTTTGGAGAAGGATGCCAAAGCGGCCGGGGTCGAAAAATTCCTGTCCAAACCACTGTTCGCCTCGGGCATTGCCAATTGCATCAATGATTCTCTCGGCAAGGAGCCCATACTCCTGGCCCGGCAAGGAACGGACGACGACGTTCCGGACCTCGCCGGCTCTTGCCTGTTGCTGGTTGAAGATGTGATGCTCAATCAGGAGATCGTGCTGGCTCTGCTTGAACCGACCCATCTGACCATTGATTGCGCGGAGAACGGCGCAGAGGCGCTGCGCATGTTCAGCGAACTGCCCGAACGCTATGACATAATTTTCATGGATGTGCACATGCCCGAAATGGACGGATATGAGGCCACGCGCCGTATCCGTGCCCTGGATTGCCCACAGGCCAAAACCGTGCCCATTGTGGCCATGACAGCCAATGTTTTTCGCGAGGATGTGGAACGATGCTTCACTGCCGGCATGAACGCCCATATCGGCAAACCACTGGATATCGAAGAAGTGATGGATAAGTTGCGTTGCTATTTATGGGCAAACCAATAGATATGCCCTGTATTTGCTGGGCTTCACCGCCTTTGCAGCGATATGCTTTTAGGGGAAGGCGTACAGCCTCCACGCCGCTCTCCAACCAAGCGAGGCGGCCGTTTCCCACTTCCATAAGGAGTACATGTGATGACTATGCGCACCGTACAAGACATTATCACTGGCAGGCCCGGAATGGATGGAGCTGGCGTCAAACTCACGCGTGTGCTCAGCAACGGGACGGTCAAGGCCTTTGATCCGTTCCTCCTGCTCGATGCTTTTGACTCCACCAATCCGGACGACTACACAAGAGGCTTTCCCATGCACCCTCATCGGGGCATGGAAACTTTCACATATTTGGTGGAGGGCACCGTTGAGCACGAAGACAGCTTAGGCAACAAAGGCGTCATTCACAGCGGATGCTGCCAGTGGATGACGGCGGGCAGCGGTATTTTGCATCAGGAAATGCCAAAAGCGTCCCCGCATATGTTCGGCCTGCAACTGTGGATCAATCTGCCGTGTGCGAAAAAAATGGTCGCCCCCGCTTATCGGGATATTATCGCAAGCCAGATCCCGGTGTTGCGAGAGGCATCCGCCGATATTCTGGTGGTCGCCGGGACGTACAAGGGAACTCCCGGAGCGGCCAAAAGCGATTACACACATCTCACCTTTCTTGATGTGACGGTCCAACCTGGCCAGGCTTGGAATCTGCCCACCGATCCGGAAGAGACACTTTTCATCTACACATTTTCGGGAGAATGCCATTTCGAAGGCACAAAACACCCCATCGGCCCTAAAAGGGCCGTTCTTTGCGGCGGCGGCGATTCGTTTTCCGTCACCGCATCGGAAGCCGGAGCCCGTTTTGTGCTGGCGGCTGGAAAGCCTCTCCACGAACCTGTGGAATGGGGAGGTCCAATTGTTATGAACACCGCGGAGGAACTTCGCACGGCCTTTATCGAACTGGACGAAGGGACTTTCATCAAGCATGGGTGACTGTGTGCAACCGCTCGAATGGTATATCGCCCGATAGCACAGGAAACGGAGATTATGTCCTAAACGCTCTCATTTTGTGTCCTTTTTTCCGCACCAAGTCAAAACGGCCACGGGTGGTTTCCGAACCATACCGGTTCTTGACCCGTGCGTTCTTGGCCGCCATCCGCTATCATGTCGTGGCAAACCGTATTTGTTCCTGTTCCTTCTTCCCCCAAGGCAATCATGAACATACTTCTCTTCAACGGCAGCCCTCGCAAACGCGGCAACACCGACCTGTTGCTGGAGCGCATCGAAACGGTCATCCATCGCTCCGGCTTCAAGGCCGAACAAATCGATCTGCCCCAACTGGACATCCATCCCTGCACCGGCTGCGGCCACTGCGAAACCGAAGGGGTGTGCATCTTTAAAGACGACATGACCCCGCTTTACGATAAGATCGAGGCCGCCCACCGGATCGTCATCGGCTCGCCCATCTATTTCTTCGGGGTCACGGCCCAGGCCAAGGCCTTCATCGACCGGTGCCAGGTTCTGTGGAGCCGTAAATACCTGCTCGGCGAAATTAAGCCGGAGCGCGAATACCGGCACGGCTACATGGTCAGCGTTGCCGCCGCCGACAGTGACAAGATTTTCGAGGGCGCCCGCCGCACCATTCGCTACGCCTTCGATGCCATGGAATTCACCTTCAGCGGCGAATTGCTGGCCAGAGGTGTGGACGGCAAGGGCGCGGTGGCCGGCAAAACCGAACTCCTGGCCGAGGCCGAACTGTTGGGCGCAACCATTTGCCAGAAGCCTTGAACGTGCCATGAACAAACGCATCCGGGTTGGCGGGCCCGTGCTCGCCGCATGTCTGTTCCCGTTGATATTGGCACCAGGGCCGACCCTGTCGGCGACGGATCGAAGCGTTTTGCCCGAATTGGCCGCCAGCTACCGTTTTCTGGTCAGCGATCGTCAGAACGGCGGCATCCTGTATACCGCCGGCGCCGGCGATCTGCGCGGCCAGCGCCTTCCCTTGAGTTTTCACGACAGCGCCGCCTACTGGGGCCGACACGTCTGTCCGACGGCCGACTGCACGGTGATCGATCGCTACGATCCGCTGGCCTTTACCCTGTTGCCGCAAAAAACACCTGGCGGCGATCTCCAGACCGAACGGGTCAACACCCACAACGGCAGCAATATTTACGATGCCGCGACCTGGCAGATAGCGGTGATGCTCGGCCACCGGCTCAACCACTTGCCGCTGGCCGAGGGCCAGGATGCCTATGGCTTGGTGAACGCCCAAAACCGACTGCTGGCGGCCGGCCATTACGGCGACAGCCGCCATCCCTCGCCCCTGCAGACCCGTGCCCGCTCGGTCGGATCGGTGTTCGTCTACAACCAGCAGCACATCGCCGAGGCCGCACGAGCCTACAGTTTCCGCATGCTCCCGCGGGATTGGCTCTCGCCCGATCCCTTTATCGACACGCCGTATGCGCGTTTCATCACCGCCGCGAACCTACCGGCCGGCAACACCGACTATCGCCCCGGCGTGATCAGTTGGACCGACTGGAAACCGATCACCGGCGAAAACGCCTGGGCTTTTTTCATCGGCCCGCTCCAGGCCGCCCATCTCCACTTTGTCCATGGCCGCGCAGACGGCTATGTCCCCTTCCGCGAGCAGGCCGTGGCCAATGCCCTGGCAGTACTGCCGGCCTTCGCCGCCATGCAAGCGCCGCAGGGCGGGGTGTATTACGCCCCGGCAGGTACGGTCGCCAACCAAGGAGAGGAATTGGTCGATCCGTCGTTCGTCTCGGTGGAAAATACCTTCTCCGTCTACGCCGGCCTGCGCATTCTCGAAGCCACCCTGACAACCACTTTAAAGCGGGACGACACCCTTGCGCCAGCCGACAAGAAGGTCATTGCCGATGGGCTTCGCCTGTGCCGGGCCATGCTCCATGGTGGCCAGCTCGCCCCCGGACGTAGCACCGAGGGAATGCTCTCGTTTCTGAAAAAGTATGCCTGGCAGGATGGCGCCTTTGTCCAGGGCGGCCTGCTGGACAAGCCCGGCGCCGAAAGCCGGTGGCTGCCCAGCCTGTCCCCCAAGGCGGTCGATGTCAATACCTGGGGCGTTGCCGCATTAGAGCCAGCGGTGATCGACGATTGGTTCGGATTTGGTGCGAGCTTCACTACCTGGCAACAGGTCAAACGCTGGGGCGGCTACGGCACGGACACCGTCATCCGGGGGGTGGGGTTTTCCGACCAGGACGGCAACGGCCTCGGCCCGGACGAACGCTATCGCCAGGGGGTGCTGTCCGGGGAATGGACGGCCGGGGCCATCACCATGGTCCGGGCGATGATCGCCCATTACCAAGCCATCGACCGCGCTTCTCCCCAGGCACCGCAGGCCAGCCGCATGGTCGACCTTCTCCGCCAGGACGAACAGGCCATGCTGAGTGCCATGGACACTCTGCGAATCGACAACTATGCAGCAGCAGGTTTCCCTGGAACTCCCGAGCAATACGACCAACTGTTCACGCTCTCAACCAAGCCATACCTGTACGCCAGCAAGCGGTATCTCATCCCCTTTGGCTGGTACGCCAATCCCATTCCCAGCACCTGCGCCACCGCCTGGATGGTGATGGTGGCCAACCGCTACAACCCGTTTCTGCCAGGCGGCGGCCTCCGGTAATCCACCGAGGCTTCGCCGGACAATATTCCTGGCCGCGAATACTGCGGCGGCCAGGAAGTCACAGCCATTTTTTCCGCTTGAACAGGTGGATAAGAAACACGGGAAGCGCAATGAAAAAAATCCACAGCACCGGATAGGCCCAGCGCCAGTGCAATTCCGGCATGTAGTCGAAATTCATGCCGTACACCCCGGCGATGAAGGTCAGCGGGATGAAAATGGAGGCAAAGAGGGTCAGTACCTTCATGATCTCGTTCATGCGGTTGCTGACGCTGGACAGATAGATATCCAGCATGCCGTTGAGCAGGTCGCGGAGGGAATCCATGGTGTCGATCACCCGCAGGGTGTGGTCGAACACATCGCGGAAATAGGGCAGATTTCTTTCCTGGACCAGTGGGCTTTCACTCCGTTGGAGGGCAAGCAGCATCTCGCGCAGCGGCGCGATCGCCTTGCGGACCAACACCATCTCCCGCCTGAGCAACTGGATGGTGGCGAAAGTTTTCGGCTTCGGCTGGTGGAGGAGATCGCTCTCCGCAGCCTCGATCGCATCCTCCATGGTGTCGGCAAGGACAAAATAATTATCCACCGTCGTGTCCAAAATCGTGTAGGCGAGATAATCAAGCCCCAAGATACGGATGCGCCCCTTGGCCCCGGACAGCCGCAGCTTGACGGCGTTGAACAGATCGTCGGCCGTTTCCCTGAAGGTAAAGAGCACATCGGCGAACAGGAGGAGGCTCACCTGCTCATGGCGGACTTTCAGTGCCCGGCCGCTGCGCAGGACTTTCACCACCGCAAACAAATAGTCGTCAAATTCCTCGAATTTCGGGCGTTGATGGGTGTTGAGGATATCTTCCAGCACCAAGGGATGGACATTGAAATGGCGGCCGATGGCCTCGATCAGATCGATCATGTCCAAGCCCTCGCAATGCACCCAGAGCGAGGCGCCCTGGCCACGATGCCGCAGGATATCGTCCAGCCCGATGACCGGGAAAGTCTCGAACTGATCGGCGGTGTAACGGTAGAGAGTGACACGGCCGGCCGCGGTCGGGGCCGGGCCGACATGTACCAGGGTGCCGGGCGGCAGGCCTGCTTTCTCGGACGGGTTGGTGAGGGAATCGGCCATGGGTATCTTCTCCGGAGCCGGGGAGCGAATCAGGAACAGGGACGGGAGGCCAAAAGGCGGCGTTCGATCAATTCGGCGATTTCGCGGCTTTGATCAAGCCGAAAACAGTGCTCGCCCACCAGGGGCGGATCGGCCGCCACGGCGATCACTCCCGCGACCTGGTCGCGGAGCAGAGGCGCCTGGGCATCCCGGCGCACTTCGATCTTCAGCACCTCGGCATGCTTGAATCCCTCGGCCAGCACGATGTCCGCTTCCGGGAAAAGCCGCTCGGCCAGTTCCGGCAGATCGCAGGCCAGGGGCTGACGTTGCACGATCAGCTGGTCCGGCGCCACCAGCGCCACCCCCTCGGCCCCGGCCTCTTTGTAGCGGGAGGTATCGGAACCGGGCCGATCAAAAACAATGCCGCTTTCTTTGGTCGACTTGATCACCGCCACCGTATGGCCCTTGGCCCGCAGATGGCTCACAACCTGGCGGGCGAGCGTTGTTTTTCCGGAATTGTGCCATCCGATAAAGGCGATGAGCGGTGGCATGGGTCTTCTCCTGAAAAATGCGGGCAGGCGGATTTTCTTTTGCAAAAAATGCCTTCCAAGATGATGGGATTGTTATTATAAATTTATATTAAAACAACAAGTTAAATCTTGTGTTTTGTCGTTCCCTGTTACAGAGACCGCCGCAAGATTGAGCGGTTGCAGCTTGTCCGATATCACGCGCCCGCCGGCCATAACCGAGGGCGCCGTCGTTTTCTTCATCCAGGAGGAACAGCTATGCGTATCCAAACCCTGACGAAAATCGGAGCGGTCTTGGTGATCCTGGTGGCAGTGCTGGTGGTGGGTGCGGTCGTTGCCATCAAATCGATCAACCTCGACCAGGTCAAGGAGGTGCTCACCACCCAGGTGAAAACCGCCACCGGCCGGACACTCGCCATTTCAGGCCCACTGGAATTACATCTCGGCCTGGTGCCCAGCGTGGCGGCCAAGGGCATCACCCTTTCCAATCCAGCAGGGGCGACCCGGCCGGAAATGGTCAAGATCGGTGGCTTTGAAATGGAAATGGCCCTGCTCCCCTTGCTGAAAAAGGAGATCGTGGTCAACCGCCTGATTCTGTCGTCGCCCGATATCCTGGTCGAAACCGAGGCCAAGGGACCGGGCAATCTCGATTTCACCGTGCCTGCCCAGCCGGGCGAAGCCAAACCGGCGGAGCAAAAACAGGAGCAAAAACAGCCGGCCGGCAGCGAGAGCGCGTTCCGATTCACGATCAATGAGTTGAAAATGACCAACGGGATTGTCGCCTGGTATGACCGCAGCACCAAAAAGACCGAAACGGTCAAGGTTCAGGAGCTGACCCTGCAGCCCGACCGGGCCGGCGGCGACTCGCTGGCGTTGCGGCTGCTGGCAGAGGTGCTCGGCCATCATCTTGAGCTCAACGGCACCATCGGCGGACCGCAGGCCATACTCGGCAACAAGCCTTGGCCACTCAACCTGACGATCCAGCTGCCAGGGGCCACGGCACATGTCGAGGGCACAATCGCCAATCTCGCGGCCTTCAGCGGCATCAACCTGAAAGCGACCGTCCAGGGCGCGGAACTGGCCGAGGTCCTGCGATTGGCCAAGCTCAACCAGCCGCATCTGCCCGCGAGCGTCGGTCCTTTCAAGGTGGCGGCCCAATTGCAGGACAACGGCAAACGGTTTGACCTGACCAACGTGGCGGCCGAAGTCGGCCAGGCCGGGCTGGTTCTGGTCAGCGCCACCGGCACGGTCAAGGACCTGGCCGGTGCGCTGGCCGTGGATATGCCGGTGACGATCACCAGCGACAATCCGGCGGCCGCGGCCAAACTGGCCGGTGCCGATTATGCCGGCAAGGGACCGATCAAACTGGCCGGCCACCTGCAAGGCGGTGGCAGTGCCTGGAAAATGGCCGATCTCAAGATGACGGCCGGCAGCAGCGATCTGGGCGGCGATTTGGGCGTACAACTGGCTGCCCGGCCAAAAATTGTTGGCAAGCTGTCGGCCAACACTATCAATGTCGGCGATTTCGTGTCTGCCCCGACGCCCGGTGCCCATGAGAAAGCGCCGGAAGCCGCTGCCAAGCCCCAAAGCGACGGCCGGGTCTTTCCCAACGACCCGCTGCCAGTGGCCGCTCTGCGGTCGGTGGATGCCGACCTCTCCCTCCAGATCGGCAAGCTGATCCACGACACCCTGCAACTGTCCGATGTGGCCGCAACCATCCAGTTGAACAACGGCCATCTGGCGATCAAGCCGCTGCGGCTGGGACTGGCCGGAGGCACCATTGAGGGCGAGGTCGCCCTGGATGCCTCGGGCAAAACCCCGACCGCCGCCCTGCGGCTGAACGGGCGCCAGGTCGAACTGGGCAAGCTGGACGCCAAGGGGCCGATTGTCGGTGGCAAAAGCGACATCAAGGCGGATTTGAAGAGCAGCGGCGAGACGGTCCGCGCCCTCATGGCCTCGGCCACCGGCGAGACCAGCGTCAGTGTCGGCGAAGGCCGGCTGCGCAACAAGGCGGTGGATGTGGCCGCCGGCGACCTGCTCTTCCAGGTGCTGGGAGCCATCAACCCCTTTGCCAAGAAAGAGGATGCCACTCAGATGGAATGCGCGGCGGTCCGGTTCGTCATCCGCGACGGCGTGGCCACCGCCGACAAGGGCATTGCCCTGCGCACCGGCCAGGTGGATGTGGTGGGCTCGGGCACGGTCGATCTCCGTTCGGAAAAACTCGACCTCGGCATCAAGCCCCAGCCGCGCGGCGGGGTCGGCCTCTCCCTGACCACCCCCTTGGCCGGCCTGGTCCGGGTCGGCGGCACCATCGCCAAACCGTCGATCGGCATCGATGCGGCCGGCACCCTGAAAACCGCAGCCTCGGTCGGCGCGGGTCTTGCCACCGGCGGTCTGTCGACGGTCGGTGAAATGCTGATCGACAAGGCCTCCGCCGACGCGGATCCCTGCCGGACCGCCCTTGGCCAGGCTCCGCAGGGACAGGGTAAATCGAAGACCGAATCCCGGCCGAAACAGGAAAGCCCGGGTAATTTACTCAAGGGGATGTTCGGCCGATAACCGTTCTGACTGTAAAAATGGCGCCGGCAATCTGGCACCGGCCAATGCCGGGTTGTAGGCGTCATATCGTTTTTTGCCTGCTGCGGCCCTGGCCCGAGCAGGCGGACTCTCACCCCAAGGAGGCTTAGATGATGCGACCGCGATGTTTGCCATTCCTGCTGCTGTTCCTCTCCGCCCTCCCCTTGGACTGCAATAAATAGCCAATCAGCAGCATTTCGTCGCCATGCCCCCCACAGCCGCACCATCGCCGGCAGCCGCCACCTCCCTGGAAAGGTCGGCCCTGCTGGTCGCCACCCTGACCTCCTTTCTAGGACCATTCATGATCTCCTCGGTCAACGTGGCCCTGCCGGTGATCCAGGCCGATCTGGGCCTGACTGCCGTCCAGTTGAGCTGGGTTGCCACCTCCTACCTGCTGGCAGTGGCAATGGTGTTGCTGCCGGCGGGCAAAATCGCCGATATCCATGGCCGCAAAAAGGTGTTCACCGCCGGCCTGGCAATCTACACCCTGGCTTCCACCACGGCGGCCTTTGCCGACAGCGCGGCCTGGCTGCTGGTCTTCCGGGCCTGCCAGGGGGTCGGTGCCGGACTATTCGTCACCACCGGCATGGCGATCCTGACCTCCATCTTTCCGCCCCACAAGAGAGGCCGGGCCATAGGCATCTACGTGGCCGCCGTCTATGTCGGCCTGTCGGTCGGCCCTTTTGCCGGCGGCGTGCTGATTCAGCAGTTCGGCTGGCGTTCCATCTTCCTGATCATGTTGCCGCTCGGCGTCGGCGCCATCGCCATCACCCTGGCTTTTCTCCGGGGAGAATGGGCCGACGGACCCGGCCAGCGACTCGACGTCGCCGGCAGCCTGATCTACTCCGTTGCCATTCTGGCCCTGATCTACGGGGCATCGATCCTGCCGTCCTTGAGCGGTGCGGCCTTGGCCGCCGTCGGCCTGGCCGGGCTGGCGCTCTTTTTCCGCCAACAGCAGCGAACCGCGCATCCCCTGTTCGAAGTCGCCCTGTTCACCGCCAACCGGACCTTCGCCTTTTCCAGCTTGGCCGCCCTGCTCAACTATTCCTCCACCTTTGCGGTCACCTTTCTCATGAGTCTGTATCTGCAATACCTCAAGGGCATGCCACCCCGGAACGCCGGCATGCTGCTCATGGTCCAACCGATGGTGATGGCGCTCTTCTCGCCGGTGGCCGGACGGCTTTCCGACCGCATCGAACCGCGCCTGCTGGCCAGCGCCGGCATGGCGGTCACCGTGGCCGGCATGCTGGTCTTCAGTCGCTTGCATCCCGACAGCGGCCTGGTGGGGATTGGCTGCAACCTGGTGCTGATCGGCTTTGGCTTTGCCTTGTTTTCCTCGCCGAACATGAGCGCGATCATGGGTGCGGTGGACAAGGAGCATTACGGCCTGGCCTCGGGCGTGGTGGCCACCATGCGGTTGATGGGCCAGATGATGAGCATGGCCATTGCCATGGTGGTACTCTCTCTGCTGGTGGGTCACGAAACCATCGGGCCCGCGAATTTCGACCGGTTTTTGCAAAGCGTCCGGACCGTGTTCCTCATTTCGGCCCTGCTCTGCTCGACCGGCGTCTTTTTCTCCCTCAGCCGCGGCCGCCTCAGGCAACCGTGAGCACCGGCATCAATCACCTTCCCCCACACCGCAATGAATAAAGTCGACTGGAAACCGGGCACCACCCTCTATCCCCTGCCGGCGGTCATGGTCAGCCTGGGCGAAACCCCCGAGGAATACAACATCATCACCATCGCCTGGACCGGCATCCTCTGCTCCGATCCGCCGCTCTGCTATATTTCGGTCCGACCGGAGCGGCATTCCCATGCCATCCTGACCCGCACCCGGGAATTCGTCATCAATCTCACCACGCGGAAGCTGGCGCGCGCCACCGACTGGTGCGGCGTGCGCTCCGGAAGACAGTACCGTAAATTCGAAGAGATGCGCCTGACCCCCGGATCGGCGGCCAAGGTCAAGGCGCCGATCGTGGTCGAGGCGCCGATCAATATCGAATGCCGGGTTTTCGATATCAGGCCTCTGGGCACCCACGACATGTTCCTGGCCGAGGTGGTCAACGTCAAGGCCGACCAGCAGTACATCGATCCCCGCACCGGGGCCTTCGACCTGGCCGGGGCGGAACCGATCGCTTTTGCCCACGGCAAATATTTTACCCTGGGGCAAGTGATCGGAAAATTCGGTTTTTCCGTGGAAAAAAAGCGAACCCGGAACAATCAGGGCCAAGGGACATTCGCAACCGGGAAGAAAAAAAACGGGTGAAGCGAAGCTGTTGATCCATGCAGTGCCCGCGGCTATACCGCGCCGGGCACTTCGATTTTCCAATGCGGCATATCGTGCAACTGCTGGACCGCAACGCTTTTACCGGTGAAAAGTCCGGTCACTGCGCAACAGGTTCGGGTGTGGAGGGTGGGAGTCTGGCAGAAGAAAAACCCGCCCCGGCCCAGCGCGAGCGGCACAATGAGCTGATCGGCGAGATAGCGGTCGGCATTGCCCCAATATTCGCGGTAATAGGCCAGGCGGGCGCAGATTTCCTCGGCAGCCTGGCGGGCGCTTGTCCTGCTGGTGCCGCCGTAGGCACCGAGCACACGCGTTCCCGTGGCCTGGACGCTTTTCCACAAGATCACGTTGCCGGGGCCATCGGCATCGGGAACACGTTCGATATGCGGCCAACCGCCGTGCAGATGCTCGCGGGCGAATTGCCTCAGCCCTTCCATATCGCCCGGAAACAATCCGCCCCACAACGACTCCACAATCTGCTCGGCTTCATATTCGGCCAGGCCATCCGGCAGATTGGCCGCCAGGATACAAAAACGCCACGCAGCGCTTGCGGAAAGAGTGCCGTACTGGTTGTCCCACTCCAGCCGTTGCGGCTCGGATGCCGGCAGTATCTCCACCGTCATGCTGCCGCCACCGGCCCCGAAGCCGTGGCGATCCAGGCGGACCTGCAGCTTCGGACCGAGCTTGGTCAGAACGGGCAGCAGGGTTTCGGCAAAAAAATCATAGGATGGCGCATTGGTCGTGTGAGTGGCGCCGCGAACGGTTACCCGGCTCGGACCGGAGGCCATGAGCAGGTGCGGCAGCACGGCCTGCAACACCAGGGTGCAACTGCCCGCTCCCCGAATATCGAACAGATATTCGCCCGGTTGCACCGGACCCGGCTCAAAACTCAAACGATCGGAATCGGCCCAAACCCCTGAGCATTTGGCCCTGCAAATCGCGGCCACGGCGTTGACTGCGCAGAGATGTTGTTTCCTGAGTCCCGGCTTGCGGCGGGCTCGCCTGATACCGGCAATGGTAAACGGTTTGCCCAGCCCGGCGGACAAGGCCAGGGCCGCCCGCAGTACTTGGCCGCCGCCCTCCCCCATTCCCCCATCGATGTGGATGTGCCCGGTGCGCACAGATCTTACCCCGATACAGTGGTGCCACTGCCCCCGAACCGAACCGACGGAAGCCTTGTCCTGCAGATGCCGGGCGAGTGGGCGCGGATCGCGCGAGGAGACAAGAGGCCAAAAGCCTCGGCTGCAAAGCGATTTTGGCCTTTTGTCATTTATCGCAGGGGAATTTTTTGGGATCGCCGCTTTTGGTCAGGCAGGCGACCACTGCATCCTGGACTTCCTGTCCCATATTGCCCCGTTGTCCCATGGTGGCGACAATGGCCTTCCAGTTGGTATCGGGCTGATCCAGTTTAGCGCAGACCTGCTGCAAACCGTGGCACCGGGCACAGTTGGTCTGCAGGGTTTGCTGGCAGGCTTGCGGGTTGTCCTGATTGGCACCGAACGCTGTTCCTCCCAGGGCGAACAGAGTGATAGCGGCAATGAGCAGATGGTTATGCATGGTGTCCTCCTTCGGATTAAAGGGATGCGTTTTTTGACGGCGAATCGGCTGGGCCCGAAGCCGCCCCGAACAGGACGCTTGGCAACGGGGGCGGCGTAGCCGGTGGGTCCGGCAAAGTCCATAAGTCCCGACTTGGTCCAGGGATAGCGTTCCGACATCCGGCCCTGCTCGACCTGTTCGATCTTCCCCCATATCGGCATCAAGCTCCTGCTCGGCGCTGAGGACTGGCATCAGCCGCTGAACAGAGATTTCAACCAGCAGGTCGCGCGGCAGACCGTTGACCTTGACGGCCGAATCGAGGAATTGGTCGAGGAGCGTTTTTTGTTTGCGGCCAGCTGTCTGGCCGCCACGCTGAGCAATTCGATCACCGGCTGCGGCAACTTAAACGTTGCCCTGACCGACTGCCTGCCCCAGAGCATCTCGGCCGAGAACCCGAGGCTGCCCAACCCCGGCAAATCAGCAAATAACGTCGGCGATTCGTACGAACGAACAAGAGGATCCTTTATGGACGAGAATCGAGTTGTTGCCCGCAAGGAACAGCCGGCCGAATTGGTGCGGCACAGGCCTGTGATCGCGCCTGAGGGGGATATTCTGGAAAATGAAAGCGAAATTTTGCTCCACGCCGATTTGCCGGGGGTGCTCTGGGATGACCTTGCCCTCCACATCGACAACGGCAAGATGACCCTGTTGGGTACGTGTTCGAGCGCTACTCCGACCCTACCTTTCCCATCCATCGCGACATCGATCGGCTGTTCGACCGTTATGGTCGCTGGGCCTTTTTTGCTGCCGCCTTCATCGGTTCAGTCGGCAATCGCCAGGGGCCTTTTTGTTGCCAACAAAACCGTCCGGAGACGCAGGGGATCTTCGCGGCCCCGGCGTCTTTGCCCGCCGACTGCATGGCTTTAAGGTGGCCCAAGGCGAACAAGCGCCTTGCAGGTGCCTATAGGTTGTTGAGCTGCTCCAGCAATTCGCCCATGGCTGCCAGGTTTTCCCTGGCCACGGCCACCGAATTTTTCCGGCCGTCCGCCTCCATGTCGGCGGCCAGCCATCGGATGCCCTCCAGACCCAAGCTCGCCGACGAGCCTTTCAAGCTGTGGGCGGCCCGGACCACCGCCTCGGCGTCGCCGTTCGCCACCGCCTGTTGCAACTGGAGATAATCATCGACCGAGGAAGTGCGAAACAGGGTCAACAATTCCTCCAGAAGTTCCTCGTCCCCGGCCGTCTGGTCCAGGGCAAACGCCTTATTCCACTGTATGTCGGCCATTGCAGCCTCCATTGGTTGTTATCGTTTCTGGTAAAAATCCGCAGCAGCTTCCTGCACTGCGGCGAATGCGATCTTGCCTTCCCGGATACACCGGAGTTGATCTCGGTCCAGGCCGACCAGGGTCGATCCACAGCCGCCGGGCGTCACGCCGCCATCGACGATCAGATCGATCTCGTCGGCAAAGGTCCTGGCCACCTCGCGGGCGGATATCGATGCCGGAAAACCGGTGATATTGGCGCTGGTGGCGGTCACCGGACCACCGAAAGCGGCGATGAGGGCCGCTGCCGTCTCGTGGGGCGATTGGCGCACGCCGACGGTGCGGGTGTCCCCGGTCAACTGCATCGGCAACGAAGGCAGGGCCGGGCACACCAAGGTCAGCGGGCCGGGCCAGAAGCGTTCGATTAAATGCTGATAGACCATTGGCAGCGCGTCGGTCAATTGCGGCAATTGTTCGCGGCCGGAGACCAGGACCAGGATCGGCAGCTGGCGCGGCCGCCGCTTGATGGCGAACAACCGATCAAGAGCCCGGCGATTGAAAGGGTCAACCGCCAAGCCGTAATAGGTCTCGGTCGGAAAAGCGACCACCCCACCCGCCCGCAGCAGGTTGGCGGCATGGGCCAGCCCTTCCCGGTCGGCGGCGACAGGCCAGTTCACCCGTTCAGGGCCTCGTTTTTGGCCGCAACCTCATCGGCCATCTTCCGGGCATGCTGCTCCAGCCGCTCCTGCAAACCGCTGTCGCCGAGCGCCAGGATGCGCACCGCCAGCACTGCCGCATTCTTGGCCCCGGCCTTGCCGATGCCCATGGTGGCGACCGGGATGCCGGGCGGCATCTGCACCGTGGACAGCAAGGCGTCCAAACCGTTTAACGACGACGCATCCAGCGGCACCCCGATGACGGGCAAGGTGGTATGGGCCGCCAGGACGCCGGCCAGGTGGGCGGCCATGCCCGCGCCGGCAATGATCAATCGAAGGCCGCGGTCCCGTGCCGTTTTGGCATAGGCGCAGGCCTGCTCCGGGGTTCGGTGGGCCGAGGTGATGCGCATTTCGAACTCAATGCCGACCGATCGCAGGAAATCGGCTGCCGCCTGCATTACCGGCAAATCCGAATCGCTGCCCATGACGATGCCCACCACTGGCCGCCGGCTCGCCTCCAAGCGCGACAGCGCCCGATGGCCGATGTCGCGGCGGTAATAGCATCCCGGCCAGGTGATCTCCTTGGCCGCGGCATAGGCCCGGTCGATGGCCTCGCGTATGCTGCTGCCCGTGGCCGTCACCCCCAACACCCGACCGCCGCTGGTCACGACCTGTCTTCCTTTCATGGCAGTGCCGGCGTGGAAGACCTCGACACCTTCCACTTGGGCCGCCGCCTGCAAACCGTCGATTGCCTTGCCGGTGGCATACTTGCCGGGATAGCCCTCCGAGGCCAGCACCACGCAGACCGTCGGCCGCGGGTCGATCTTCATCCGTACCCGATCAAGCGTTCCGTCGATGCATGCCTCGAAAATCTCGACCAAATCGCTTTGCAGCCGCATCAGCAGGGGCTGGCATTCGGGATCGCCGAAACGGCAGTTGAATTCGAGCACCTTGATCCGGTCGCCGTCGATCATCAGACCGGCGTAGAGCACACCCTTGTAGGGCCGACCTTCCGCCGCCATGCCACGAACCGTCGGCAGCATCACCTCCTCCATCACCCGCGCGGCCAGTGCGTCGGTGATCACCGGTGCCGGCGAATAGGCGCCCATCCCCCCGGTATTCGGGCCCTTGTCGCCGTCGAAGATGGCCTTGTGGTCCTGCGACGAAGGCAGGGGCAGCACGGTGGTACCGTCGGTAAAGGCGAGAAAAGAGGCCTCTTCGCCCTGGAGGAATTCCTCGATCACCACCTGGTTGCCGGCGGTGCCAAAGGCCTTCTCCTTCATGATCAGGTCAACCGCCTGGTCGGCCTCCTCGAGAGTCGCGGCAATGATCACTCCCTTGCCGGCGGCGAGGCCGTCGGCTTTGATCACGCACGGCACGCCGATGGAGCGGATGAATTTCTTCGCCGCCCCCCGTTTGGCAAAGGTTTCGTAGCGGGCGCTGTCAATCCCGTATTTTTTGAGGAAATCCTTGGTGAAAACCTTGCTGCCTTCGAGCACGGCGCCCAGCCGATCGGGCCCGAAAATCCGCAATCCGTGTTGGCGGAAAAGGTCGACAATGCCCTTGGTCAGCGGCTCTTCGGGCCCGACCACCGTCAAATCGATCCGTTCCTTCAAGGCAAATTCCAGCAGGCCGTCGATATCGCCGGCGCCAATATCCACGCATTGGGCCAAAGATTTAATGCCCGCGTTGCCGGGTGCACAAAAAATCGCATCTACCTTTGCGGATTGCTTCAGCTTCCAAACCAAGGCATGCTCGCGGCCGCCTCCCCCGATCACCAACACCTTCATGCTCTCCTCCTCGTTGCCTTGATGAATCCTTGATTCTTCACTTTTTAATAAATCGCCCCAAGTCCCGTCCAGCAAAATTATCGGCCGCCTCACGGCCTTCCTCCCGTGCTCCGGAACAAGATATAGGCATTTTTCTTGACAATTTACCCGGTATACTGGTAGTTTCGGAATGAGGATTCATTCATTTTCTCGGCAATTGTCAGTCGCAACATATTAAATGAAATCAACGGACAAACACAGGAAGATCATTCGCGCCGCCACCAAGGTTTTCGCCAAGAAGGGCTTCTTCAACGCCAGGATCTCCGATATAGCCAAGGAAGCCAAGGTGGCCGATGGCACCATCTACCTTTACTTCAACAACAAATTCGACATTCTCCTCTCGGTTTTCGAACAGGAGATCGGCAAACTGATCGAGCATGTCAACCTGTTGCTGGCCAAGGAAACCAGCGCCAGAATCAAGCTCGAGATCTTCATCGCCAACCATCTCGAAGAGATGAAGAAAAACCGCTATCTCTCCGAAGTCATTCACATCGAGCTGCGCCAGACCACCAAGATTATCCGCGAATACAGGAAAAACACCTTCAACGAATACCTGAAGATCATTGCCACGATCATCGAAGAGGGACAGGCGGATGGAACCTTCCGCCCGGATATCAAACCGGACATCGCCCAGCAGGTCGTGTTCGGCGCCCTGGACGAAATCTCCATATGCTGGCACACGGACAGCAACTGCCCCTATACGCCGGCCGATGTGAGCGCCCAGCTGACCGGCCTGTTCCAGAGCGGTTTGCTGGTTCCGTCGAACTGATCCCCCTTGTATCCGCTCCGGCCCGGGCGACCGCCCATCCTTTCCGGCCGGAGCTTCCTTACGTCAACGGCCTGGGCCGCGGCCTAACGAATGGTTGAGGCCTCGATGGCGATAATCTCGAATTCGCGCATCCCTCCGGGGGTCTTGGTCTTCACCTCGTCGCCCACTTCCTTGCCGAGCAGCGCCCTGCCCAAAGGCGAAAAAACCGAGATCGAACCTTTTTTCACGTCCGCTTCCTCGGGTCCCAGCAGCTGGTAGGTGGCCTCGGTTTCGGTGATCAGGTCCATCAGGGTGACAACGGTGCCGAAAACGGCCCGATTGGTGGAAACCTTGGAGCAGTCGATGAGTTCGACCCGGCTGATTTTATCCTTCAACTCGAGAATCCTTCCCTCGACCAGGCTTTGCCGCTCCTTGGCCGCATGGTATTCGGCGTTCTCACTGAGATCGCCATGCGCCCGGGCCACCTCGATCGCCTTGACGATTTCAGGGCGTTCCATCCGCTCAAGCCGTTCCAGCTCGTCCCGAAGTTGCTGGTTTCCAGTCAAGGACATCGGGATACGTTCCACCATTGCTCATCCTCCCATGGATGTTATAAGTGCTGACAAGAAGAAAGCGCTGGGATATTCCCAACGCTTTCCGGTACCACTTTTGATTATTAAGCGTTCGATACGTACGGTGCGAACCGTCCGGGCGCCGGTGCAGCGGCGCTCACGCGGCCCTTTCAGCAGGTACGATAAAATTTCTGGATAGTTTCAACTACATAAACCAGTTGTTCGTCGACCAGTTCAGGAAAAATGGGCAGGGCCAGGGAATTGGCCGCCGCCTGCTGCGCCACCGGAAAGGATTGCCGCTTATACTGGTCCGGACGGAGGCATTCCTGTTGATGCAGGCAAAGGGGATAGTAAATCTCGCATCCCACGGAATGTTCCTGGAGATATTGCCGCAGCTCGTCGCGTTTGGAGACAAGAATGACGAACTGGTTGTAAATGTGATGGTTGTGCGAATCGGCTCCTGGCAGGTCGGCATACACCGCTTGCGGCAGGGCCACTTTCTCGCCGACCAGCCCGGTATCGCGGAAGAGCTGGCGGTATCGGTCTGCATTCCGGCGTCTTGCCGCGTGCCAGTTGTCGAGATGGTCCAACTTGACTGTCAAAACTGCGGCCTGGATCGGATCAAGCCGGAAATTGCCGCCCACTCGCGAATGGTAATATTTCGGTTCGGCCCCGTGGTTGCGATTGGAGAGCACGACTTCGACAAAATGGCGATCCGAGGTGGTCAACATGCCGCCATCGCCGATCCCGCCAAGATTTTTGCTGGGAAAAAAGGAAAAACAGCCACATAACCCCATTGATCCGGCCTTTTTCCAGGTCACGGCGCCATTCTCTTCGTACGGACATTCGGCACCGATGGCCTGGGCGGCATCTTCGATCACCGGCACGCCGTATTCGGCTGCCAAGGCTGCGATCCTCCGCATGTCGGCGCATTGGCCGTACAGGTGGACCGGGATGATCGCCTTGATCTTGCCTCCGTTCTTGCGGTCGGCCGCCAGCGCCTCCGCCACCCGCTCGGGGTCGATGTTGAAGCTCTCGGGCTCGATATCGACGAACAGCGGTTGTGCCCCGACCCGCAGGATCGTGCCCATGGTGGCAAAAAAGGTGTAAGGGGTCGTCAGCACCAGGTCGCCCGGACCTATTTCCAGCGACATCAACGCTGCCAACAGGGCATCGGTGCCGGAACTCAAGCCCACGCCATACTCTGTGCCGCAGTATTGGGCGATCTTCCGTTCCAGGCCGGTGACCTCGGGCCCAAGGATATAGCCGGTGGAGTCAATGACACGAGTGACGGCTTCGATAATCTGAGGACGCAGGGCGGCCAATTGCGGTTTCAAATCAAGTAACGGTACGTTCATGGGGGTAGACAACAAGCTGATAAGGGGGATGGAAATGGGAGAAAAGCGAAGCGGTCAGGAAAGCTGATTGTCTGGTCCGGCTGCGAGGATCACTCCGTCGCCGCTGAGGAAATCCTGGATGTCAGGCATTTCTTTCTCGAACTGTTTCCGCAATTTTTTCAGTAAATTAGCCTCTATTTGCCGGACGCGCTCACGGGAGATGTTGAACTCGTCGGCAATGGTTTGCAGCGTTTTGGGCTCGTCGCTCAATAACCGGGTGGTCAGGATGACCTGTTCCTTGTCGTTGAGCCGCGTGCTGAGATCGGCCAGAATCACTGCCAAGCGTTCGCGCATTTCCTGGCTGGCGACCATTTCCTCGATGCCCGGTCCGTCGTGGGGCAGGAAATTTTTTTGTTCATCCTCGGAATCGCTGCGCACCGGAGCTTCCAGGGAGACGTCCCAGTTGTCCATGCGCTGCCCCATCTCGATCACTTCGCTCTCCTTGACATTCAACCGTTCGGCCAACAACTTGACCTCGGGTTTGAACCCTTGCGATTCAAGGAATTTCTTTTCCTTGTTCAGGCTGAAGAAGAGCTTGCGCTGGGCCTGGGTGGTGCCGATCTTGACCAGCCGCCAGTTGTCCATGATGAACTTGAGGATATAGGCGCGGATCCAGTAGGCGGCGTAATAGGAAAATTTGACCCCGCGATAGGGATCGAATTTCTTGGTCGCCTGGACCAGTCCCACATTCCCCTCCTGGATGAGATCCATGAAGTTCTGCATCCAGTATTTCTGGAAATCCATGGCCACCTTGACCACCAGGCGGAGATTCGAGGAGACCAGCCGATAGGCGGCGTCGGGATCGCCGGTTTCCTGAAAGCGCATGGCCAGCGCTTCGGTTTCCTCCCGGCTGAGCAGCTCGTACTGGCTGATTTCCTGGAGGTAGCGGTGCAGGGCCGGGTTGCTGAGCGCCGGCAAATTGTCGTCCTGACTGGTCAGCATCAGGGCGTGCTGCGGCTGCTCGTCAAACTCCAGATTGTCGTTTTCGCTCTGATCGCTCATGTTTTTTGCCTACCGTAAGAAAACGCAACCCTGCAAGGAGAAAGGACTCGCATGCAGGGTTTTCGGTATCAGCCTACCCGAAAACAAAAAAAAAACACATGAATAAGTCAGGAATCGGGTGAAGAGTTTTTTTTTGCGGCAATTTATGCTAAGGATAGCGGCTTCAACCCACCCTTTCAGGCCTTATGATGCTTACGCCCTCCATGGATAAAATAAGAAATTTCAGCATAATAGCCCATATCGATCATGGCAAGTCCACCCTCGCCGATCGGATGATCCAGCTCTGCGACATCGTCACCGATCGGGAATTCAAGGACCAAATTCTCGATACCATGGACATTGAGCGGGAGCGCGGCATCACCATCAAGTCGCAGACCATCTGCCTGCCCTTTGTCGCCGAGGATGGCGCGACCTATACCCTGAATCTGGTCGACACCCCCGGCCACGTGGATTTCAGCTACGAGGTCTCCCGCGCCCTTGCCTCATGCGAAGGCGCCCTGCTGCTGATCGACGCGGCCCAGGGGATCGAGGCCCAGACCTTGGCCAATCTTTACCTGGCCATGGAGAACGACCTGGAGGTCATCCCGGTGATCAACAAGATCGATTTGCCGGCAGCCGAACCGGAAAAGGTCGCCGCCCAGATCGAGGAGGATCTGGGACTTGAAGGCGACACCGTCCAGATGTGCTCCGCCAAGACCGGCCAGGGCGTGCGCGAACTGCTCAATGCCGTGGCCCGGCTTCTGCCGCCGCCCAAGGGCGATCCGAACAAGCCGCTGGAAGCGCTGATCTTCGATGCCCAATACGACCCCTATCGCGGCACGGTCATTTCGGTCCGCATTGTCAACGGCACGATCAAAACCGGCGACCATATCGTGTTCATGTCCAACGGCGCCGAGTACCGGGTCGAGGAGTTGGGTATTTTCCGCCTGCGCCGCGAGCCGCGGCCGCAACTTTCCGCCGGCGAGGTCGGCTACATCGTCGCCGGGGTGAAAACCGTCTCCGACACCCGGCCCGGCGACACCGTCACCCTCAAGGAGCGCCCCTGCCCGGCCCCCCTGCCCGGCTTCAAGGAAGTGCAGCAGGTCGTCTTTTCGTCGCTGTACCCGATCTCCACCGACGAGTACGAGGAACTGGCCGCTGCCCTGGAAAAGCTGAAACTCAACGACGCCGCCCTCACCTTTCAGAAAGATTCCTCGGCGGCGCTCGGCTTTGGCTTCCGCTGCGGATTCCTCGGCCTGCTCCACCTCGAAGTGGTCCAGGAACGGTTGGAGCGCGAATTCGACATCAACCTCATCCTGACCGTGCCCACGGTCAAATACAAATTCTATCTCCAGAACAAGACCATGCTCGAGGTCGACAACCCCTCCTACTTTCCCGATCCCAGCACCATCGCCCGGGTCGAGGAGCCCTACATCAAGGCGACCATCCACATCCCGGAACGCTACATGGGCGTGGTCATGACCCTGTGCATGGAACGGCGGGGCGAAAACACCAAATACCACTACCCCATGCCCGGCCGCATCGAGTTCATCTGCGAACTGCCGCTGGCCGAAGTGATCTACGATTTTTACGACAGGCTCAAGTCGGTGACCCAGGGCTACGGCTCGTTCGATTACGAACTGATCGACTACCGCCCCAGCGACCTGATCAAGCTCGACATCCTGGTGAACGGCGAACAGGTCGACGCTCTCTCCCAACTCACCCACAGAAACAAGGCCAGGGAACGCGGCCTGAAGGCGTGCGAGCGGCTGAAAGAGGAGATTCCCCGCCAGATGTTCAAGATCGCCATCCAGGCGGCCATCGGCAGCACCATCGTTGCCCGGGAAACCATCTCGGCCCTGCGCAAGGACGTTACCGCCAAATGTTATGGCGGCGACATCTCCCGTAAACGGAAATTATTGGAAAAACAGAAGGAAGGAAAGAAACGGATGAAGACCGTGGGCAATGTCGACATTCCCCAGCGGGCCTTTCTCGCGGTGCTTAAATCGGATCAGTAGCCGGCAGGCTTCCGGCACAGCGGGCAGCGTCGGCCGTCTGGACAACGGCGGCCAGCCGCTGGCGCAGGGCCTCCACCCCCAGCCCGGTCCGGGCGGAAAACAGGAGACGGTCGCCGGCGTTCAAAGTCAGGCCGGCATCTAGGGCGGCGGCATTCTTTTCCTGCTGATTGCGGGACAGTTTGTCCGCCTTGGTGTAGATCGGCAGCATGGGCGTCCCCAGATAGAGCAGCCAGTCGATCAACTCGCGATCCAAGGTTTTGAGTTCATGCCGCAGATCGATGATCACCACCACGCAGGCCAGGGTGGTTCGGGTTTCGATATAGTCGGTGATCAAGCCCCGCCATTCCTGCCGCACCTGCTGCGACACCCGGGCAAAGCCGTATCCGGGCAGATCGACCAGATACAGGCTCTCATCCACCAGAAAATAGTTGAGACTTTGGGTCTTGCCCGGCTTGGCGCTGGTCTTGACCAGATTGGTGCGGCCGACCAGCCGGTTGATCAGGCTCGACTTGCCGACGTTGGAGCGGCCGGCAAAGGCGATTTCCGCATGCTCCGGCGGCGGCAATTGCCGGCTGGCATGGGCTGAGAGGAGAAACTGTGTCTTGTTGAACTCCATTTTCTTCTCCTCTAAGCCCACGGGCAGTCGCTTGCCGTTCAGATGACCTTGTTCAGGGAATACTCGATGATGCCTTCCGCGCCGGCCTTCTTCAGCTTCGGCACCAAATCGCGCACCTGATGTTGGGAGATGACCGTCTCCACCGAAAACCACTCCTGCTTGTACAGTTGGGCCACGGTAGGGGCGTTCAGGCTGGGCAGCATGGTAATCACCGAATCCAGCTGGTCTTTGGCAACGTTCATCTTCAGGCCGACGATCCTGTCCGCCCGCAGGGCGCCCCGCAGCAGCATGGCGATGTTTTCAATCTTCTCGCGTTTCCACGGATCGGCCATGGCGGCTTTGCTGGCGACCAACTGGGTATTGGATTGCATCAGTTCGTGGATGACGCGCAAGCCGTGAGCCCGGATGGTCGATTCGGTCTCGGTGACCTCGACGATGGCGTCGGCCAGGCCGGACACCGCCTTGGCCTCGGTCGCGCCCCAGGAAAAAGTGATCTCCACCGCCAGCCCGCGCTGTTCGAAAAATTTGCGGGTGACGTTCACCAGCTCGGTGGAGATGCGCTTGCCGTCCAGCTGTTCGACCCTGGTGATATCCGAATCGCCGGGCACCGCGATCACCCAGCGGGTGGGCTTCCTGCTGACCTTAGAATACACCAGGTCGGCTACGATTTCGACATCCGACTCGTTTTCCAGGGTCCAGTCCTTGCCGGTGATGCCGGCGTCGAGCATGCCGGATTCCACATAGCGCGACATTTCCTGCGGCCGGCAGATCGAACAGGAAAGTTCGGGATCGTCGACTTCGGGAAAATAGTTGCGCGAGGCCAGTTTAATCTGCCAGCCCGACTTGGCGAACAAGGCGATGGTGGCGTCTTCCAGACTGCCTTTAGGAATACCCAATTTCAACAAATTCATATTGTTACCTGTTCAATCAATGATTCATCTTGCATGGATCGCGAAGCGGTCATTTGGTGCCGTACACCGCGGCCGGATCGAAAACGCGCTCCTGCTCGCACACGTTCAGGCTGTCGCCCTCCACCTTGCGGTAAAAGCAGCTGCGGTATCCGGTGTGGCACGCCGCTCCGCCCAACTGCTCGACCTTGTACACCACCGTGTCCTGGTCGCAATCAACCAGGATCTCCTTGATGAGCTGCACGTTACCGGAGGTTTCGCCTTTCAGCCACAGGCTGGAGCGGGAGCGGCTCCAATAATGGGCCCTGCCGGTTGTCAGGGTTTTTTCCCAGGCCAGGCGGTTGATGTAGGCCAGCATGAGCACTTCGTCCGTCTTGAAATCCTGGACAACGGCGGGCAAAAGACCATCGACGGTCTTGGCGAAATTCAGTTCAATCATGGTGTTCCTGTACAAGCAAGAATGGAGCCCTAGGCACGGGGTGGCGTTTCCTACCCCGTTTTTGGCACGGCATATGTGGGGTTTGCACATTTATGCCTTCACGGCCGCTTTGTCAAGTCTTCATCATCTCGCCGGGATTCTTGTCAAACGGCTGCGCAGCGACTATAGTGGCCCCATTTTTCTAAATAACGTTTTATCCGCGAGGATTCTTTCCATGTGCCCTGTCCAGCTTTTTGATGTCGTCTCGGTCAGCTATACCGCCACCTTGCCCTCCGGCGAAGTCATCGATGCCAGCCCGGAAGGCAAGCCGCTCACCCTGGCCATCGGCTCGGGCCGTATTCTCAGAGCGGTCGAGGCGTCTTTGCTGGGCATGGAACCCGGACAGACCAAGACCGTGCACATCCAACCCGAGGATGCCTTCGGCCCTTATCACCAGGGGCTGGTGCAGGAAGTTCCCCGCAAGGTTTTCGCCGACCGCATCGATCCCAAACCCGGCATGGTTCTCTCGCTCAACCTGGAAAAGGAAGGAGCCAGCCACCAGGTTCCGGCCACGGTTCTTGCCGCCGGCAAGGAATCGGTGACCATCGACTACAACCATCCCCTGGCCGGAAGAGTCGTTACCTACACTGTGACCCTGCACGCCATCGGGAACTGACCCGCTTTTTTCACTCGTTCCATCCTACCCGAGCGGACCAAGGCGCTTCGTCTTTTTCCGCCGCTTGTTTTTTCGCCCCGGACGGACCTTGATCCGCACGGGCGCGCATTCCTCCACTCTTGCCGCCAAGAGCCCTCGTCCAAAAATCTCTGTACAATCACTTTCGGGCACGTACAATACTTTTGAGTCCAAGATTCCCAATGGTTTCAAGGGAAAAACAACCAGGGATCGCTTCGGGCTGAACACACTTTCATTGCTGTAAGGGAGCACGGATATGTCTATCGAAGATGATGAAATATTACAAGGATTTGTAGAAGAATCCCTTGAACATTTGGCCGATATCGAAAACGATCTGCTCGCCATCGAAGAAGGTGGCGCCGACATCGATGTCGAACTGGTCAACAAAGTTTTTCGGGCGGCCCATTCCATCAAGGGCGGCGCCGGCTTCATGGGCCTGACCGTCATTCAGGACCTGGCGCATGCCGCGGAAAACGTGTTGGGACTGATTCGCAGCGGCAAGCTGGTCCCCACCCCCAATATCGTCAATGTCCTGCTTCTGGCCGCCGATGAGTTGCAGAGTTTGATCGAGGATGTCGGCAACAGCAATACGGTCGATATCACCAGCCACACCGCGGCCTTGAATACGATCTTCGAGGGCGGCGAAGCCCCGGTTGCCACCGCCAAAAAAGCTCCCCAGCCGGAACGCGCCGAACCGGCGCCCGCCAAGCCGAGCGAGATTGCGTCGCCACCACCGCAGGTGGTTGAGGAACTCCAGGCGGAAGTGCCGACCGAAGTCGAGGACGAGGCGGAAGCGATGGATGAACACGACGTCGAGGCCGAGCACGAAACAGACCACGAAAGTGATCAGGAGACGGCCGCCTCGGAGGCCACGGCCGGGACGAAAACACGCCGTTCCTCCGGCGGCGCCCAAAAGACGGATACCACCATCCGGGTGACGGTCAGCCTGCTCGACCAACTGATGAACCTGGCCGGCGAGCTGGTGCTTTCCCGCAACCAGCTCCTGCAGACCATCACCTCCGGCGATGTGCGCAATGCCGAGGCCGTAGGTCAACGCATCGATCTGGTGACCTCGGAACTCCAGGAAGCCATCATGCTCACCCGCATGCAGCCCATCGGCAATGTGTTCAACAAATTTCCGCGGGTGGTGCGCGATCTCTCCAAGAAACTCGGCAAGCAGATCGATCTGACCATTGTCGGCAAGGATGTCGAACTCGACAAGACCATCATCGAGGCGATCAACGATCCGCTCACCCATCTCATTCGCAATTCCGTCGATCACGGCGTCGAGACGCCCAGCGACCGCCTCAAGAAAGGAAAAGATGCCAAGGGATTGATCGTCCTGAAGGCATACCATGCCGCTGGCCAGGTGGTAATCGAGATCAGCGACGACGGCAAGGGCCTGGATGGCGAGGTGATCGCGGAAGCGGCGGTCAAGAAGGGGTTGATCACCGCCGACCAGGCCAAGGTTATGTCGGAAAAGGAACGGATCAACCTCATCCTGCTTCCCGGTTTTTCCACGGCCAAGAAAGTCACCGACGTTTCCGGCCGGGGCGTGGGCATGGATGTGGTCAAAACCAACCTCGATCAGTTGGGCGGTTCCATCGAAATGGATTCCGAGGTCGGCAAGAGCACGACCATCAGCATCAAACTGCCCCTGACACTGGCCATTATTCCTTGCCAGATCGTCATGACCGGCGGCGAACGCTACGCCATCCCCCAGGTGAACCTGGAAGAGCTACTCCGCATCCCGGCGTCCAAGGTCGTGGAACGGGTGGAACGGGTCGGTGACGCCGAAGTGGTGCGCCTGCGTGGCAATCTGCTGCCGCTGATCCGCATGTCCGACGTTTTCGGCATCACTCCCACTTATTACGATCCGGTCCAGGACGAACTCCTGCCCGACCAACGACACAACATTGCCGACCGGAGATCCAAATCCAGCCCGCTCTTCCGGGACGAGAGTACACCTGCCGCCGAGCAGGGAGTTCATGCCAGCCAGGAACGCAAGGGTACGGAACGACGCCAGAGTGCCTCCAGCGCGCTGAACATCGTGGTGGTTTCGACCGGAGCCATGAAGTACGGTCTGATCGTCGACCGGCTGCACGATTCCGAGGAAATCGTCATCAAGCCGCTGGGGCGCCATTTACAGCAATGCCAGGGATACGCCGGCGCCACCATCATGGGGGACGGCCGTATCGCCCTGATTCTCGATGTTTCCAATATCGCCCGGATGGCCGGACTCACCTCGCTCGACGGCTCCGAACGGGCGGCCGAGCTTGCCGATGCCGCCAAGGAAGCGATCACCAAATCCCGTGACAAACAGTCGTTGCTCACCTTTTCCAGTTCGATTCACGAGCATTTCGGCGTGCCGCTCAATCAAGTGGAACGGGTGGAAAAGATCAAACGCAAGGATATCGAGGAAGTGGGTGGCCGACGGGTCATGCAGTACCGCGGCGGCAGCCTGCCCTTGATCAGTATCGACGAGGTGGCCTCGGTCATGCCGCTGGATGACCGGGACGATCTGCTGGTCATCGTGTTCCATCTGGCCGGCAAAGATGTCGGCCTGCTGGCCATCGGTCCCATCGACGCCATTGAGATCAACGCCGATATCGACGACGTTACCCTCAAGCAACAGGGGATCATGGGTTCGGCCATTATCGGCGGCCGCACGACCATGCTGGTCGACATTTTCGAAATCATGAAAATTTCCAATCCGCAATGGTTTGAGGACCATGCCGCCTACGCCGAAATCCAGATTGACGAGGCCCAGGTGCCAACTATCCTGATCGTCGAAGACTCGAATTTCTTCCGCCACCAGGTCAAGGGGTACATGGAAGAAGCGGGCTTCAACGTGATCGAGGCCGAAGACGGCCTGGTCGCTTGGAATATTCTTCAACAACAGAGCGATGAAATCACCATGGTGGTGACCGACATCGAGATGCCTAACATGGACGGGTTCATTCTGACCGAGAAAATAAAGGGTGACAAACGGTTCGGACACCTGCCGGTCATCGCCCTGACCACCCTGGCGGCGGACGAGGACATTGCCCGCGGCAAGGCGGTTGGAGTGGACGAATACCACATCAAACTGGACAAAGAACGATTGATGGCCAGCGTACACCGGTACGCCAAGGAAGCGATGGCCGCCTGACCATTGGCCCGAATTCCCCCTGAACTGGAACATGCTGCACGACATGACAAGGTCTGAGAGTCCGGACCGCTGTTGCGCTTGCGGATATTTTTTCAAGCACGCTGGAGAAACGCATGGCTGAATCAAGCAAAGAGACGAAAACCACCATTGAACTTGCCACTTTTTATGTGGGACATGCTCTGTGCGGCATGGATATCCTCAAGATCCAGGAAATCAATAAGCTCATGGAAATGACCAAGGTGCCCCAGGCACCGGACTACATGGTCGGCATTCTCAATCTGCGCGGCCAGATTGTCACCATCATCGACCTTGGCCAGAAACTCGGGCTGGGCAGAGTGGAAATCAGCAACGATTCACGCAACATCATCATCAACGCCCCGGGCGAACATGTCGGCCTGCTGGTTTCGAAAATCAGCGACGTCATCATGGCCGATCCGGATCGGATCGAACCCGCACCCGCCAACATGAGCGGTATCCAGGGTTCCTTTTTCACCGGTGTCTACAAGACCGAAAACAAACTGATCGGGATTCTCGACGTCAAAGAGGTACTTCGCCTCGAATCGGACAATCTCGGCCGGGGACTTGAGCGTTAATTTTCCCTTCACCGATCCATATCATCGCTTCCCTTACCTTTCCCCGTACATGTTCAGCAAAAAAATCAAAGTATTAGTGGTCGACGACACCATCGTATATCGTAAGGCCGTCAGTGATATCCTGGCCGAAATGCCCGGGGTGGAGGTGGTGGGCGTCGCCCATAACGGCAAAATCGCGGTGGCGAAAATTCAGAACCTCAAGCCCGATCTGCTCACCCTCGATATCGAGATGCCGGAAATGAACGGGATCGAGGTTTTGCAGTATCTGCAACAGCATGCTCCCCAGGTTTCGGCCATCATGGTGTCCACCCTGACCAGCGAAGGTGGCGACATGACCATGCGGGCCTTGGAACTGGGGGCATACGACTTCATCCTCAAGCCCAACACCACCAACATCAACGACAGCAAGCAGCACCTTCGCACCCTGCTCACTCCGTTGATCAAGGCCTTTCAAACCGGGCGAACCACCATCGGCAGCATGCAGGGTGGGAGCCGCGCCGCCATGCCCCGCAAGCCGATGACAGGGGGGTTGCTGCGGCCCCAAACCGACAGCGCGGCCGCCGCCAGGACCAAGGTGGGCACGCCGGCCGCCCCACTGGTGCGTCGCCAAGGGAAATCGGAAATCGTCGCCATCGGCATTTCCACCGGGGGCCCCAATGCCCTGGCCCGGATGATGCCCATGCTGCCCGGCGACCTTGGGGTACCGATCGTCATTGTGCAACATATGCCGGCGGTGTTCACCAAATCCCTGGCGAACAGCCTCGACACCAAATGCGCCCTGACCGTAAAGGAGGCTCAGGACAGCGAAATTTTGCAAGCAAATGTTGCATATATCGCACCCGGTGGTAAACAGATGAAATTGGTCGCCTCTGCGGACGGAACCAATCGCCAGATCAAAATCACCAATGATCCTCCTGAAAATTCATGCCGGCCATCCGCCGATTATCTCTTTCGTTCGGTGGCGGATTACTATGTGGGGCGGACCACGGCGGTGATCATGACCGGCATGGGATCGGATGGCACCAAGGGGTTGCAGGTACTCAAACAAAAGGGGGCGCTTGTTATTGGCCAGGACGAGGCAACCTGCGTTGTCTATGGCATGCCCAAGATCCCGGCCGAATTGGGGCTGACTGATGTGGTTGCGCCGCTGGACAGAATCGCTGCTGAGATAATGAAGTCGGTGAAATAAAGGATTTCTGAAAACGACGGACCTCATGCTGAAAATACTTTCGGAAGAAATCAAGCTCGTCACCAAATATATATACGATATTTCAGGAATATATTTGGATGAGAGCAAGAAGTACCTCCTGGAAACCCGGTTAAATGCCATCGCCGATGAGCATGGGTGCGTCAGCTATCAGGATCTGTATAAAAAATCCAAAGCTGATGCCACCAAGGCCATCGAGCGGAAAATTATCGATGCCATCTCCACCAATGAAACCCTCTTTTTTCGTGACACCGGGCCCTTCCAACTGCTGCAGCATAAAATTTTTCCCGAACTGATCGATGCCCGTGCTTCGAAAGCCTCCGCCCTCAAAACCAATCTGAAGGTCTGGAGCGCCGCCAGTTCCACCGGTCAGGAGTTATATTCGGTGGCGATCCTGCTCCAGGAATTGCTGGGCGATCTGTCCAAGTATTCCATCAAACTCCTGGGCACCGATATTTCCGATGCGGCCATTGCCCAGGCCAGCAGCGGAAAATTCAATAAATTCGAGATAGAACGCGGATTGTCCCGGGACAAGCTGACCAAATATTTCACTCCATCCGGCCAAACCTGGAAAATCAACGACCTGACCCGCTCCATGGTCAAGTTTCAGAAATTCAATCTGATGCAGCCGTTCACCGGTTTGGGCAAATTCGATGTCGTCCTCTGTCGCAATGTGGCCATCTATTTCACCCTGGAAGACCGGAAAAAACTCTTCAACAAAATCGCCGATATTCTTGAACCCGACGGTTACCTGCTCATCGGATCAACCGAATCCCTTACCGGAATTTGCCCGCGGTTCATTCCCAAACGGCATCTTCGGTCGATATTTTATCAGTTGCACTGATCTTCGAACCGCCCGCAATTGATCAAGGTACGCTTATGAACACAATGACCATTCTTGTTGCCGATGACGACCCGGTAATCCGCAATCTCTTTGAACGCCGTTTGAAAAATGCGGGCTACGAGGTGACCGTAGCCGTAGACGGTACCGAGGCGGCCCGGCTGCTCGATGCCACCATTTTCGACGTGGTGATCACCGACCTGGTCATGCCCGGACAAATCGGCGGCATTGAGTTGCTGAAAATCGCCAAGGAAAAAAGCGTCGATATCGACGTCATTGTCATCACAGCCCATTCCTCGGTCGATACGGCGGTTGACGCCATGAAGAAAGGGGCCGTCGATTACCTCGAAAAACCGATCAACTTTGACGAGCTGTTTCTTCGACTGGACAAGATCGCCGAGGTCAAGGCCATGCTGAAAAACGCCGGCGACCTCCGGGAGGCGATGAATGTCACCGAACTTTCGGCGTCGCAAACCATCCAGGATCTGGAGATCGTCAACGGCAACCAGCGCAACCTGCTCGACCGTCTGGACGCAATTCTCAGCGATCCGCGCGCCGCGGAACACAAGCGGATCGAACAGGCCTTGCGCCTGCTTGCAACCCGCTGACCGGCATGGAACTCCCGCCGGACCACGAGACCGACTCGGCCTTCGCACGCCTGGAACGGCTGGTCGCCACTCTGCGCAGCCCCGACGGCTGTCCCTGGGATATCAAACAGACACCGCTTTCCTTAAAAAAATACCTGCTGGAAGAATGCCGGGAGTTGGCCGAGGCCATCGACAGCGGCGACGAGCGGGCCGTCTGCGAGGAAATGGGGGATGTGTATTTCATCCTGGCCATGCTGGCCGCGATGTTCAACGAGCAGGACCGATTTAGCACCGGGGATGCCATCGAGGGCATTATTGCCAAGATGGTCCGGCGTCATCCCCATGTTTTTGGCGATACCCCAATCACCGACGAACAGGCGTTGCGAGAGCAATGGCGGCGCATCAAGGAACAGGAAAAGCGCTCGGTCAAACCTTCTCCCCCCTAACCTGCTTTTCTCTTGACATTTCCTGTCATTCTCTACTATTTTAATTGTTTCATCTTACATAACCTTCTCGCTCTCACCGTTAGGATAGAAGCGAGGGCCAATCAGACCACGAGGAGGAATCATGCGTCATTACGAAACCACGTATATTCTGCGCCCGAATCTGGGCGAGGATCAATGCACCGAAATCATCGATCGTACCAATGCCATCGTCACCAACGACGGCGGCGCGATCATCTGCCTGGATCGATGGGGAGTCAAGCGACTAGCCTACGAAATCAACCGGGAGATTCAGGGTTATTATGTCTACATGAACTATGCCGCTCCCGGCAAGACGGTTGACGAAATCGAGCGTATCTTCAGAATCGACGACCGGGTTCTCCGTTACCTGACGGTCAAATTGGGTGACAACATGAATGCTGAGGCCATTGAGGCCGAAAAACAGCATATCGCGGAAAAAGCCGCAGCCCGCGCCAAGGCGCAATCCGAAAATTCGGAAGGCGACGATTTTGACGGCGAGCCTCTGGAAGAGGAAGCCTCGGAAGAATAATTCGCCGTTTCGTGCTCAGTTTAACGCAAGGAGTTCCGCATATGTCTCAGCAGAAAAAAGTGTTTTCCCGCCGCCGTGTCTGCCGTTTTTGTACCGACAAGGAAATTGTCATTGATTACAAGGACGCGAAAACCCTTAAAAATTTCGTCACCGAACGAGGCAAGATCGTGCCCCGCCGGATTTACGGCACCTGTGCCAAGCACCAACGGCAGTTGACCGAGGCGGTCAAGAGGGCCCGTCAGCTGGCCCTGCTGCCCTACATGGGAAACACCCAGTTTTAACGTATTTTCCGAGGGATGAATGGTTCCGGGACCGGGCGGCAGTCGTTCTCCTTGCCACCCGGCCAACTTTTGCTCCTGATTGGCCTGTTTTTCCTGCCCGCTGCGGTACCCTCCGTACTGGGGTGGCTGACAGGATTCTTGGCGATACCCGTGTTCATCCCGCTTGCCATGCATGGCGCCACGAGAGGTTTGAGACTCGTGGTCATAGGCTTGGTTGTGGCGGGTGCGGGCGCGCTGTTGGTGCAGCAGAGCGAGATGTTTGTTTTCTCCCTGACTCTGGCGCCCTTGGGGGTTGCGCTCTTCTGTAGCGCCCGGGCCGGGGATCCGGCCGCAAAAAGCGGCGGCAAGGGCTTGGCGGCGCTCGGCATCGTCTGGCTGCTGTTTTGGGCGGTATACGGGATGCTGACCGGAACCAATCCTTACGACCTGCTGCTCAAAGTGCTTGACCTCGGCCTGGCGCAGACCTTGGAACTGTCCAAGTCCAAAGATGCCGGCCTTTCTCCGGAAATGATTCTGGGATTGACCGAGGCCACGGCCGCCATGCGGGAAACCATTCCCCGTATTCTTCCCGGCCTGCTGTCGGTGATGGTCCTGTTCACCGTGTGGCTGAACATGGCACTGATCAACAGCCTGTGCGGCCGGTTGACCGGCGCAGCCCCATGGGGTCCATACGCGGCTTGGCGTCTGCCCGATCATCTGATCTGGCTCCCCATCGGAGCCATTGGGGTTGCGCTGTTCGGTCAGGATTCCCTGCAAAATGTTGGCAGCTGGCTGGTAATGATCTCGGGCACGCTCTATTTTTTCCAGGGGCTGGCCGTGCTCATTGCCCTGTTCGAACGATGGCGCCTGCCGCCGTTCGTGCGAATGATTTTGTACTTTCTCGTCTTTTTGCAGACTTACGGCCTGATGCTGGTTGCCGTGCTGGGATTGGTCGATGTCTGGTGCAACTTCAGAAAAACAAAAGAAACCAATGCATGACGACCGAGCGATCGTATCGACACCAAGCTTCGCCCGGCTCGTTTGACCACTGCAATACAAGATACCACAAAGAGGGTCTGATCCATGGAAATCATCTTGAAAGAAACCATTGAAACACTGGGCCAGGAAGGTGAGGTCGTCAAGGTTAAGCCCGGCTATGCCCGCAATTTTCTCATTCCAAAACAAAAGGCGGTGTTAGTCACTAAGGCATCCCTGGCGCAGCTGGAGAAGGAAAAACAGGCCATCGCCGCCCGTTTGGCCGAACAAAAAAAGAAGGCCGAAGGTCTGGCTGCGCAGCTTGCAGACAAGGTCGTCACGCTGAGCAAGCGGGTTGGCGAGGAAAATCGCCTGTTCGGTTCGGTCACCAACAACGACGTTGCCCTGGCTCTACAGGAACTCGGCATTAGCGTGGATAAAAAAGCCGTGATTCTGCCGGAACCGATCAAAACGATCGGCGAATTTGCCGTGACGATCAAGACCGGCTACCAGACCACCGCTTCCATTCAGGTCCAGGTCGTTCCGGAGTCCATCGGCGATATCCAGTAAGGAGCCCGCGCGGCCCGCGGTCTGCCTGTGGATGCAACCTCCCGACCGATGTACTGAGAAGCGTCTACTCGTTTTCGCCGCATTCAATCTATTGCATCCATACCGGGTAACCCGGCTTAAGTGCCTTTTCTGGTTCCAGAAAAGGCACTTGCATTTTTCGACGTGCCATTCCCCGACCAGACAGGTATAGTTGCGGCGAAACACGTCTTCCACCCTTGATGCACGCCACGAAAGACTCCATGCAACAGACTGTTCCCGCTGTCGTCACGCTCTCCAGCAAAATGATTCCTCCGCAAAACATCGAGGCGGAACAGGCGGTTCTGGGAACGATTCTCTTGCAGGACAAGGCCCTGTTGCATGTGGTCGAGGTGCTTGCGCCCGACGACTTCTACCGCGACGCCCACAAGACGATCTATGCGGCCATGCTGGCCCTGTTCGAAAGGCGTGAACCCCACGACCTGATCACGGTCACCAGCCTGCTGGGCGACCAGAACAAGCTGGAAGAGATCGGCGGCGCTTCCTATCTCGCCGCGCTGACCGACATCATCCCCTTCACCGGCACCTTGGGGCACCATGCCCAGATCATCCGGAAAAAATCGATTCTCCGCCGCCTGATCCAGACCGCTTCCGAGGTGGCGGCCCGCTGCTTCGATTCCCAAGACGACATTGAGACCCTGGTCGATCAGGCGGAAAAAACCATCTTTGAAATCGCCCATTCCAACAAAGGCATGGGCTTTCAACCCATGTCGGCGGTGGTGCCGCGGGCCTTTGACCGGATCACCAAACTGTTTGACCGGCAGGAGCACATCACCGGCGTGGCCACCGGCTACGAAGAGTTGGACCGGATGACCGCCGGCCTGCAACCGGCTGAAATGATTATTCTTGCCGCCCGCCCTTCCATGGGCAAGACCGCCCTGGCGATGAACATCGTCCAGCATGCCGCCCTGATCGGCAAGATCCCGGTGGCGGTGTTCAGCCTGGAAATGTCCACTGAATCCCTGGCGCTACGCATGCTCTGTTCCCTGGGGCGGATCGATTCCCAACGCATCCGCACCGGCAAGCTCCACGAAAACGACTGGCCGAAACTGACCCGCGCCACCGGCATGCTGTCCGACGCACCCATCTTCATTGACGACACCGCCGGCCTGACCGTCCTGGAAATGCGGGCCAAAGCCAGGCGGCTCAAGTCCGAGCACAACCTCGGCCTGATCGTGGTCGACTATCTCCAATTGATGCAGGGCAAGAGCAGCGCGGAAAACCGCGCTCAGGAAATTTCCGACATCTCCCGCTCGCTCAAGGCGATGGCCAAGGAACTGGACGTGCCGGTGCTGGCCCTTTCGCAGCTCAACCGCAGCCTGGAAAACCGCACCGATAAACGGCCCCAACTCGCCGATCTGCGCGAATCGGGCGCCATCGAGCAGGACGCCGACGTCATCGTGTTCATCTACCGCGACGAGGTATACAACCGGGCCGAGGACAACCCGAACCGCGGCCTGGCCGAAGTCATCATCGGTAAACAGCGCAACGGCCCGACCGGCGTGATCAAGCTGACCTTTCTCGGCGAATACACCACCTTTGAAAACTATACCGGCCGTCTGCCTGCCATCGATTTCGCCCCCGAGCCGGCCGCTGACTTCGACATTCACTGAGCCACAAGGATCTTATGCAACCCACCCCGCCGACCAACGACCGCTACGATTTCAAGACCATCGAACAGCGCTGGCAACAACGCTGGGAAGAGGAAAAGACCTGGAAAGTCAGCCATCGCTCCGATCGCCCTAAATACTACGTGCTGGAAATGTTCCCCTACCCCTCCGGCCGCATCCACATGGGGCATGTGCGCAACTATTCCATCGGCGACGTCATTGCCCGTTACAAACGCATGCAAGGATTCAATGTCCTCCATCCCATGGGTTGGGACGCCTTTGGCCTGCCCGCAGAGAATGCGGCGATGAAACGCGGCATCCATCCCGCCGCCTGGACCTACGACAACATCGACTACATGCGCGGCCAGCTCAAGGCCATGGGGCTCAGCTACGACTGGGAGCGCGAACTGGCCACCTGTCGCCCCGACTACTACCGCTGGGAGCAGCGACTTTTCCTCGAGATGTTGGCAAAGGGGCTGATTTATCGCAAGGAGACCACGGTCAACTGGTGCGACGACTGCCAGACCGTGCTCGCCCGCGAGCAGGTGATCGACGGCGCTTGCTGGCGCTGCGACCAGCCGGTTCTGCCCAAGACCATGCACGGTTGGTTTTTCAAGATCACCAGCTACGCCGAAGAACTGCTGGCCGATCTGGATCAGCTCACCGGCTGGCCGGAAAAGGTGGTCACCATGCAGCGCAACTGGATCGGCAAGTCCACCGGTCTGTCCTGCCGGTTCCAGGTCGAGAACAGCGACCAGTCGATCGCCATCTTCACCACACGGCCGGACACCGTCTTCGGCGTCACCTTCATGTCCCTGGCGGTGGAACACCCCATGATCGACATGCTGGTCCAGGGCAAGCCGCAGGAAGAAGAGGTCCGAACCTTTGTGCTTGAGACCGTGCTCGCCAAGCAACGGGCCGGCCTCGACCAAGAACTCGACAAACGGGGCGTGTTCACCGGCAGTTATTGCATCAACCCCTTTACCAACGAGCGGATTCCGATCTATGTCGCCAACTTCGTGCTGATGGAATACGGAACCGGGGCGGTGATGGCCGTTCCGGCCCACGATCAGCGTGATTTCGAGTTTGCTCGCGCCTACGACTTGCCCATCCGGGTGGTCGTGCAACCGGAAGGCGATCCCCTCGATCCAGCCACCATGGCAGAAGCCGCCGAGGGACCGGGGCTGCTGGTACATTCCGGTCAGTTTACCGGCATGGAATCGATTGCCGCCCAACAGGCGATCATCGCCGAAGCCCAGCAACGGCAATTCGGCGCGCCCCATGTGACCTATCGGCTACGCGACTGGGGGATATCCCGCCAACGCTACTGGGGCGCCCCCATTCCGGTGATCCACTGCGACAGCTGCGGCATCGTGCCGGTGCCCGCATCCGATCTGCCCATCCTGTTGCCCGGCGCAAACGAACCGGCAGGCACTCACAGCCCGCTGCACCAGCAGCTCGATTTTATTGCCGCCACCTGCCCCGACTGCGGCCGGCCGGCCCGGCGAGAGACCGACACCCTCGACACCTTCGTCGAGTCGTCCTGGTATTTTGCCCGCTATACCAGCCCCAACCTCGACAGCGCCCCCATCGACAAGGAGGCGGCCGCCTACTGGCTGCCGGTCGACCAGTATATCGGTGGCGTCGAGCACGCTATCCTTCATCTCCTCTACGCCCGGTTCTTCACCAAGATGCTGCGCGATCTCGGTTACTTGACGGTGGACGAGCCCTTCACTAACCTACTCACCCAAGGGATGGTCATCAAGGATGGGGCCAAGATGTCCAAATCAAAGGGCAACGTGGTCGATCCCAACGATCTGATCGAGCAGTACGGCGCCGATACGGTCCGGCTGTTTTCCCTGTTCGCCGCCCCACCGGAGCGGGATTTGGAATGGAACGCCCAAGGGGTGGAAGGGGCATCGCGCTTTCTCAACCGGGTCTTCCGGATGGTCATGAACCAGCGCGCCTGCTTCGATCAAGCCGCCGCCGTCGATCTGACCAAGCTCAATGCCGGGTCCCGGGCCCTGCACCGAAAGACCCACCAGACCATCAAACGGGTGACCGAGTCGATCGAGAGCAATTTTCACTTCAATACCGCCATCTCCGGGATCATGGAACTGGTCAACCTGGTGGCCGCGCCGGCCGACGAACCGGTTGACGCCTCGGTGCTGCGCGAATCCCTGGAGACCATCCTCACCCTGCTCTTTCCCATGGCGCCTCATTTTTGCGAGGAATTGTGGCAGGCAACCGGCCACGGCCAGCCCTTGAACGATGCCGCCTGGCCGGCCTTCAATGCAGACGCCGCCAAGGAGGACGAGATCACCATCGTCGTCCAGGTCAACGGCAAGGTGCGGGGCAAACTGCTGGTCGACGCCGATGCCGACGAGGCCGCCCTGCAGCAACTGGCCCTGGACGAAGAGAAAGTCGCCAAGGTGCTTGCCGGGCAAAAACCGAAAAAAATCATCGTGGTTCCGAGGAAACTGGTCAATATCGTCTTGTGACATGACGGCCGCCGTCTCTCGACTCTCGCCACCGTTGCCATACTGATGAACACAAGGAGTATCATGCTGAAACGCGCTTTTTGGGATTGGAAAATGCTGCTGCTGGCCGCGCTTCTGTTGGGCGGCTGCGGCTACACGTTTCCCCATGTGTACGAAGGACCGCCCCATGCCATCTACATGCCGACCTGGCAGAACCGCACCAACAAGCTGGAGATCGACATGAAGATCTACCAGTCCCTTGGCCGCTGGTTCCAAAAATCTTCTTCCGTTTCCATAACCAAGGAAAAGGCCGGGGCCGACCTGATCCTGACCGGCGAGATCCTGTCCATCGATCTGCCCAGCGTGAGTTGGAACACCGTTTCCGAAGTTACCGGTACCAAGGTCAACCTCATCGTCCGCTACGCCCTCAAGGACAAGGCGACCGGCAAGGTGTTGTGGGAGGTGCGGGACAAGCTGTACTCGGCCGACTACTCGATGTCGACGGTCAGCTCGGCTGCGGACGAACAAGCCCTGAACAAGATCATCGACGATCTCTCCGAGGACATCTATATCGGCGCCCTCAATAAAATTCGCAAGCAACAGCTCCAGCAGCAGACACAGCAACAGGCCCAACAACAAACCAGTTCCCCGCCTGTTAGAACGCTGGAAGTATTTCCCCAGCACCAGACTCAGCAACAGGCCCAGCCGCAAACCCAGCCGCAGGCTACTGTGCCCTGAAATCCTTCCTGTTCACTGCCACCGCGCCCTTGAAACCGCTTCCGGGTCGCGGTGGCCTGTTTTTTCTTCTCCTATGCAGCCGACTTCTCCACCGGATTTTCCTCCCCTGGCCATCGGCCCGCTCCGCCTCCCTTCTTCCCTGATCCTGGCCCCCCTGGCCGGCTATACCGACCTGCCCTTCCGGCGTCTCTGTCGGGAGTCCGGGGCGGCCCTCTGCGTTTCCGAGATGGTCAGTTGCCATGGCTTGATCTTCGATCAGCAGAAAACCTACGAACTGCTTGTGACCGTGCCCGAGGAACGGCCTTTCGCGGTCCAACTGTTTGGCAGCGACCCCGAGATCATGGCCCGGGCAACGGCCATCGTCACCGGGTTGCCGGTGGACCTGATCGACATCAACATGGGGTGTCCGGTGCGGAAGGTGGTCAAGAAAGGATGCGGTGCGGCCCTGATGAAGGAACCGGGCCGGGCCGAGGCCATCATTCGGGCGGTATGCGCCCATTCCACCCTGCCGGTGACGGTCAAATTCCGCAGCGGCTGGAGCAACGAGCACATCATTGCCCCGGAATTCGCGGCCATGGCCGAGGATGCCGGGGCAGCGGCCGTGGTCGTCCACGGCCGCACCTGGGCCCAGGGGTTTGGCGGCAAGGCGGACTGGGACGTGATCCGGGCCGTGAAAAACGCGGTCTCGATTCCGGTGATCGGCAACGGCGATGTCCTCACCCGGGCCGACGGCCTGGCCATGATCGCGGCCACCGGGTGCGACGGGGTGATGGTCGGCCGGGGGGCGCTCGCCAACCCGTGGCTGTTCGGATCGGACGAACGCCCGGTTTCGCTGGCCGGACGGATGCCGCTCATTCAGCGCTATCTGCAATTGGCGCAACAGTTTCTTCCGTTGCCCAAGGTGTTGTTTAGGGTAAAGAATCAGACGGCCAAGCTGCTGACCGGGGTAAGCGGCGCGGCCCGCATGCGGCAGGCGCTCTATGCCTGCGACCGCATCGAGGATATCGTGGCGGTGCTGCTTGCACAGCACGCCACGGAAGAAGGATAGGATTTATTGGTCCGGCTGTTCCTGCTTTTCCGGGACGATTTGCTTCGGTTCCGACATTTTTTCCACCTGGCGATACAGCTCCAGCGACAGGGCTTGGGCCCGGTTCAATTCCTCCCAGGACATGTTCATCATCAAATTGTTGCGGTTGACCGCAGCCCCCGCATTGCCGCGGCTGGCGGCCAGGGAATACCAGGCATAGCCCTTGGCCTTGTCGGTATCGGTGCCGGTACCGGTTGCGTACATCAGGCCCGTGTTGGCCTGGGCCATGGCATCCCCCTGGAAAGCGGCCTTTTCGTAAAGCTCCAAGGCCTTCTTGTAATCGCGATCGCCCCCGAGCCCGTTGTAGTACAGGTAGGCGAGATCGTTCTGGGCGGCGAGATTGCCCTGGGCCGCGGCCTTGGCCAGCCACTTTTTTGCTTCCAGATAGTTCTGCGGCACCGTGCTGCCCCGCAAATACATGGCACCGATGATGGCCAGGGACTCGGGCGACACCTTACCCTGCTCCGCCGCCGCCAGTAGCCATTTGAAACCGTTGCGCTTATCCGGGTCGGCCCCCTGCCCCTGGTACAGCATGCCGCCGGCCACGAACTGGGCCTCGGCGTCGCCCCGTTCCGCCGCTTGAAGATACAGTTGCAAGGCCAGGGTGTAATTGACCGGCTGATTCACCCCGTAATAGGCACGGTAAGCCTCGGCCTTGAGACGGCGGGCGGTCTCGTCCCCGGCCTTGTCCTGGGCAACGCACGGCCCGGCCAACGCAAGGAAATACACCGCCATACCCACCAGCTGCAGCACGGTCCAGACGATCGTTCGGCGATTCAAGCAAGACGGCACGGGGCTCCTCCTGGCAACGGTTTGCTGTCCCTCGTCCGCACCTCCGCAGGGGGACATGAAGTTCGTTTACTCGTATAGGCAGGAATATTCAAGGAGAAGAAGCGGGTAGCACTTGCGCGGCCGACGTCGGTCAACTGGTTAAGGTTCGATAGATTTCCGACATCCGCGCCGGCAGCCGCTGAATCTTGTCGATGAAGATGTAATTGACCTCGCCGTACATGTGGGCCATGTATTCGTGCGCCTGGCGGTCGATGGTAATGCAGAAGGGATGGACGCCCTTGGCCTTGGCCTCCAGAAGGGCATGGCGGGTATCCTCGATGGCGTAATCGCCCTTGTAGTCGTCGTAATCCTCAGGTTTGCCGTCGGACAGCACGATCAGCAGGCGAATTTTGGCCTCCACCCGGGCAAAAAGCGAGGTCATGTGGCGAATGGCCGGGGCCATGCGGGTGTATTCGCGCGGACCGATGGCGCTGATCCGCTGCCGGACCGTTTTGCTGTAGCGCTCGTCGATCCGCTTGACCGGGAAAATCTCGCAGCGCAGCCGTCGCATCCCGGAAAAACCGTAGATGGCATAGCGGTCGTCCAGCACTTCCATGGCCTCGCAGATCAGGACCAGGGCCTCCTTGATCGACTGGCCGACCCAGCCGGAAGTGGAATTGGACATGTCCACCAGAAAGGTGACGGCAATGTCGCGATGGTCCCGCGTCAGGCGGATAAAGAGCCGATCCGAGGGAGGAAGGCCGGCGGCGATGTCGATCCGGGACTCCACCAGGGCATCGATATCGATATCGTTGCCTTCCCGCTGCCGCCGGACGAACCGTTCGCCGGTCTGCAGCAGTTCGAACTGATGGCGCAGGCGGCGAATCTGGCCCCGGTATTTTTTCAGGGTCTGTTCGATAAAGGCGTTCTGGACCGGCGGCAGTTCCTTTTCGCTGACCACGCACCACTTTTTCCGAAACCCCTTGCGCCGGTAATCCCATTCGTCGTACACCACCGGCTCGGCCATTTCCTCGCCCTTCCTGCCGCCGGCATGCGGGCTGCGGGCAATGGCCGAACCCGCCCGCCCCTCGGTGGCGCTTACCGTCTCCTGGACTGCCTGGGTCGGCCCGTGTTCTTGGGAGGGCTTGCCGGTCGGTGGCGGCATCTCGTTGATGCCGATCTGCTGAGCCTGGGACTGCATGAACGGGGTCAACTGGTCCCAGGCACGTTCCATTTCCATGATCAGGGCGGCATCGTATCCCTGCCCCTCGCCTCCGCCGGAATGAACATCGGTATCGGCCTGTTTGGGTACTGCGGGCAAGGATATCGAGGTGGCTTGCATCAACCGCAACTCCTTGTCCATCCGCTGTTTCATACCCAGGTTGCGCATTTCCTGCAGCCTGAAGATGCCCTGGAAGATCAAGGGGCGGGTGGTTGCCAGGTCTTCTTCCGGCGGCAGCAGCACCATCAATTCCCGCACCGCCTCCAAGCTGGCCGCATTGTCCGCAGCAAGTCCCGCGCCATGGCGCATCAGGGCCATGGCCCGATCCGTCAACGGGGAATGACCGTCAGCGGGCCATTGCCCGCGCAGCAGCCCCCGTTGCAGCCAGTCCAGCACATTGGGTTCGGTCGCCTCGTCGCCGGTCAGGGGCAAACGGGGCAGCAACGGCGCCATCGACCGCATCAACCCCGGCAACTCCTGCCGCAGGAATTCCAGCACCCGGCCGGTCTCCAACAGGTGGAACAGTCGGCGAGCATGGTCCGGCTGCGGAAATTCCGAAAAAAAACAATCGAGGGGATGGGCGCTCTTGCGGTGCAGGGCGAGAAAACGGGGCGCAATGAAAACCCCGGCGGCGAGGCTGGCCCACTGGAAGGAAACCATCAGTTTGTAGAGGAGGAAATTCTCCTCCTGTTCGGCAAACACCCCCACCTCTCCGGGCAGAAAGATGGCCTCCGAATCGGTGGCAGCCTCGACGGCGGCAATCAAGGGCAGCTCGCGGCCGGCAAGGCCGTTGACATAAGGTTGCAGCCGGGAGCGGACATCGGCCAGACGCAGGCAGCCCTGGCCGCGCAGCGGCCGGGCGAACTGCTGGTCGACATCGGCCATGAACAACTGGGCGCCATGCAGGCCAGCGGTTTCATAGCGATCGAGCAGCGTGTGCACCCACAGGGAGAGTTCATCCAGCGCTAAATAGCAGAGAGCCGGACCGGCAGCAGAGAGATAGGCGAAACACAAGGCATGCGACACCGGCCAGATAGCCGGAATTTGTGCAAAAATCTCATCGAGACAGGCGGACTCGCTCTCAGCCAGCGGGCCGAGCGCATCCTCCACGTCCCATTCGTTGGGCAGGCTGGGAGCCACCAGCAGGTAGAATTTCTCCTTGAGTCGTTCGAGATCCATATCCGTCAAAACAGCGAGCTGACCATCTCGTCCAAAGCGGCCAGCAATTCCCGGTCATCGGTGAGCGCCTCGCTGATCGAGGCCCGGCAGGCCGCCTTGACCGGAATGCCCCGGCCGATCAGCTTGCCGGTCTGGATGAGCAGCCGGGTGGAGGCCCCTTCGGCCAGACCCGAATCCTTGAGTCCGCGGGTCATCACTGCCAGCTTGACCAGCGACTTGGCCAATTCCGGCGCAAGCCGCCCCTCCCGGCAGACGATCTCCACTTCCTTCTCCGCTGCCGGATAGTCGAAAGACAGGGCCACGAACCGTTGCCGGGTCGAGGCCTTGAGATCCTTGAGCACGCTCTGGTAGCCGGGGTTGTAGGACACCGCCAGCATGAATTCGGGCGGTGCGGTCAACAATTCCCCCCGCTTCTCGATGGGCAATTGGCGCCGGTCGTCGGCCAGGGGATGGATGACCACGGTGGTATCCTTGCGCGCCTCGACGATTTCATCCAAGTAGCAGATGGCCCCGGCCCTGACCGCCATGGTCAGCGGCCCGTCGGTCCAGACCGCTTCGCTGGCGCGGATCAAATAGCGGCCCACCAGATCGGAGGTGGAAAGATCGTCGTGACAGGAGACCGTGACTAGGGGACGTTGCAGCCGCCAGGCCAGATACTGCATGAACCGGGTCTTGCCGCAGCCGGTCGGCCCCTTGAGCAAAAGCGGCGTGCCATCGCGGTACGCGGCCTCGGCAATAGCCAACTCGTTGCCGATAGGCAAATAGTAGGGTTCCTGTTCGATCCTGAACTCGTCGATGCGCATCTGTTGTCCGGCCATGGCCCGTTGCTCCTTGTGTGAAATTTCCTTCAATAATAAGAATGGGGTCCGTCATTGACAACCTGTGCTTTACCAGGCGATTTCATTTGGTTATTGCGCGATGTCCGGGCCATGAGTACAGTGCTTTGGCAGAGCAGCCCGTCTTTTCGGCCCCGCCCCGTCCATCCCGCAACCCGGCCTTGTCCATGTGCATCGATCTCCACACCCATTCTATCTATTCCGACGGCAATTGCACCCCGGCGGAGCTGGTTGCCTTGGCGGTGGCCAACGGTCTGCGGGGCCTGGCCCTGACCGACCACGACACCGTCGAGGGGGTCGAGGAGATCCGCCGCCTGGGCACCGAGGTTGGAATCGCGGTCATTTCCGGGGTGGAGATCAGCACCAGTTTGCACGAGCGCACCATTCACATCCTCGGCTACGGCATCGATCCGGCCAACGCCGAATTGCTGCGCTGGCTGGTTCCGCTCCAGGAGGGGCGGGAGCGGCGCAACGCCGCTATCATCCAGAAGCTGCAGAACCTGGGGATCGACATTACCGCCGAGGAAGTCGGGGTGATTTCCCGTTGCGGCCAGACCGGCCGACCGCACATCGCCCGGCTGTTGATGGCCAAGGGGGTGGTGGACAGCTTCGACGCGGCCTTCCGTCGCTATCTCGGCCGCCACCGGCCGGCCTGGGAGGGGCGGTTCAGCTACTCCGCCGTCGAGACCATCGGCATGATCCATCGGGCCGGCGGCGTGGCCGTCTTGGCCCATCCGGGACAGATCGACCCGACGATGGTCGCCCAGCCGGCCCTGGTCCGCGAACTGGCCCGCCGCGGTCTCGACGGCATGGAATTGCACTATCCGACCCACACCCGCAGGATGAAAAAGCACCTGAAGGCACTGGCGGCCGAACTCGGGCTGCTGGTGACCGGAGGCAGCGATTTTCACGGCAACACCCGGCCCGTCCACCGTCTTGCCGGCAAAAACATGGGATTTTGCCCGCCCTGCTCCATCCTCGAGCAACTCACCGCCCGACTAACCGGGCTGCATCATTAACCTTTCTTCCCGCTCAAGTCGCCATGCACACCATTCTCATTGTCGATGACGAACCCAACTACCAGATTATTCTGGCCGAGATTCTCAGGGACGAAGGCTACGAGGTCTTCACCGCCGACAGCGGCATTGCCGGCCTGCCCATCGTGTACAGCACCGACCTGGACCTGGTGGTGTCGGACATGAAGATGCCCGGCATGGATGGCATCGAATTTCTGTCCAAAATCAAGGAGTACAACCGCGAGCTGCCCGTGATCCTCATCACCGCCTACGCCGAGGTGGAAAAGGCGGTCGAGGCCATGCGGCTGGGCGCCTTCACCTATCTGGCCAAGCCCTTTTCCAACCAGCAACTGCTGGCCAGCGTGACCAAGGCGGTCGAGCATTACGGATTGATCCGGGAAATCAGGCGATTGCGGGACGAGGCCACCCCACGTTCCGGCTTCGGCGGCATGATCGGCAAGAGCGCGCCGATGCGGGCGGTCTACCAATTGATCGAGAAGGTGGCGCCCACCCCTTCCTCGGTGCTGATCACCGGGGAATCGGGCACCGGCAAGGAGCTGGTCGCCCGGGCCATCCACAACTTGAGCCCACGCAAGGACGCGCCCTTCATCTCGGTCAACTGCGCCGCCCTGTCCGAACATCTTTTGGAAAGCGAACTCTTCGGCCACGAAAAAGGGGCCTTTACCGATGCGGTGGCCATGCGCAAGGGCCGGTTCGAACTGGCCGATTCCGGTACCCTCTTTCTCGACGAGATCGGGGAGATGCCGCCTCAGCTCCAGGCCAAGCTGTTGCGCGTGCTCCAGGAAAAATGCTTCGAGCGGGTCGGGGGTTCGGTCACCCAGCAGGTCGATGTCCGCATTTTGGCCGCCACCAACAAGGATCTCAAGGACGAGGTCGAAAAAGGGCATTTCCGGGAAGACCTCTATTACCGGCTCAATGTGATCCACATCCATCTGTCGCCGCTGCGCGAACGGGTGGACGACATTCCGGCCCTGGTCACCCACTTCATCGAAAAAAACAGCCAGAACCTGGGGAAATCGCTCGATATCTCACCCGAAGCCCTGCGGCTTCTGGTCAGCCTGCCCTGGGAAGGCAATGTGCGGGAGCTGGAAAACACCATCGAGCGGGCCGCCATTCTCTGCAACGGCGACCGGATCGAGCCCGAGGACGTCCATCCCGATTCCATGGAATTGGCCAGCGCCCACGAATGGAGCACGAGCCTGGAGATTAGCCAGTTCATTCCGGAACATCTCAGCCTGGCCGAGGTGCTGAACGGCATCGAGGAGAAGCTGGTGCGCAAGGCCCTGGAAGACAATTTCTACGTCCAGGCCCGGGCCGCCGAGCAGCTGGGGATCACCAAGAGCCTGCTCCAGTACAAGATGAAGAAATACAACGTGCAGCGACGCAAACGGTAAGTCCGGGACTCGGGCGGCCCGGAGGGATCAGCAATACTTGCAGACCTTCTCCGGCAGGGGCACGTCGACGCTCGCCCCGCCCCAGTTGAGCTTGTTGCGCAGGATGTTGAAGTAGCTCTTCCACGGCGAGCTGATGATCAACAGCGGCTTGGAGGCCTTTTTCACCAGCAGGTAGTCGTTTTCGGTGATGGTCCATTGCAGCTCACCGTCGACGATCACCTTGACCTGGCCGGCCGGGGCCAGCAGTTGGGTGGTGACCTTCTGGCGGGAGCCGAGCAGCACCGGCCGCGATTCGAGCATGAAGGGGCAGATCGGGGTGAGGACGATGGCCTCCAGCTCGGCATGGACCACCGGCCCTCCGGCGGAAAGGTTGTAGGCCGTCGATCCGGTGGGGGTCGACATGATCAGTCCGTCGGCCCGGTAAGTGGTGACATATTCCCTGCCCGCCCAGCACCGCAGCCGGATCATGGCCTCGGTGCTTTTCTTGACGATGACCACCTCATTCAGGGCATGGACCGAGGCACTTTTCTTGCCGGTCATCCCGTTCACATAGGCGGCGGACAGCATGATCCGCTTTTCCATGCGGACCTCCTCCGCGGCCAGCAGCGTCTCCAGGGCATGATACCGCTCATCGACGGCCACCTCGGTGAGAAAACCCAAGTGCCCCAGGTGGACGCCCAGAACGGGCAGCTGATAGCGGCTGGCCTTTTCCGCCACATGGAGCAGGGTACCGTCGCCGCCGAGCACGATCACGAGGTCCATCCCCGGTTCGATGCCGTTCAACTCCGCCTTGATCCCGCGCCGGCTGAACCAGGCAATCATCTCCCGACCGATCCGCTCCACCTCGGGACTGTCCGGCCGGGTGATCACTCCCGCATATTCGATCTTCATCCGCCCAAGGCCCTCGATCGTTCGGTCGCCGCCACCACCGCATCCATGACAACCCCCCGCAAGGCCCCTTTTTCCAGCACCTGCAGGCCGGCAATGGTGGTGCCGCCGGGCGAGGTAACCCGGCCCTTGAGCATGGCCGGATGTTCGCCGCTTTCCTGGGCAAGCCGGGCCGAACCCAGCACGGTTTGCACGGTCAGTTGTTCGGCCACGGGCCGGGGCAGGCCGGCCAGCACCCCGGCATCGATCATGGCCTCGATAAAGGCGAACACATAGCCCGGACCGCTGCCGCTCAAGCCGGTCACCGCATCGAGCAGATGCTCCGGCACCTCGACGCAGGTGCCCACCGCGGAAAACAGGGCCATGGCGATCTCCCGGTCGCGGTCGGTAACCTGGTCGTTGGGACTGAAGGCAGCGGCACCGGCCAGTACCAGGGCCGGGGTATTGGGCATCACCCGGATCAGCCGGACCGGGACGCTGAACGCCTCGGCCAGGGCACGCAGGGTGACTCCGGCCATGATCGAAAAGACCAGGTGCCGCTCGTCGACCAGGGGCCGGTAGGCGGCCAACACCGTCGCGGCCAGCTGCGGCTTGACTGCCAAAACCAGAACTTCGCTTTTTTGGCAGAGGATAGCCGGATCCTGGGTGCAGGTAACGCCGTACTCTTTTGCAAGAGATTCGCGGCGAGCCGGCATCGGTTCGGCAATGGTTATCTGTTCCGGTACGGCCAGGCCGGCGGCCAGAATGCCGCGGACCATGGCCTCGGCCATCTGGCCGCCGCCGACAAAGCCAATGGAGATACGTGTCGTGCCCATGCTCGTTTTCTTGAACTGTTCCGAATGATGAAAAAAAAGAAAGTTACAATGGCAGCGTCATTATACGCGGCTTGACCACGAGCGACAACCGTTGTCCTCACCGGTGACGGTGACGGCAAAAAAAAACCGCCGGCAAAACCGGCGGTTTTCTGCAGTGGGCACACCTTGTTTTTTTCGCTGCCCGCCTCCGACTCAGACGGCGCACGCCGGCCGGGTGCTCATCACCTCGCCCGCCGGAGCGAAGAAAGGGGCGAAACGGCGGCCCGAATCCCTGGTGGACTGCACCTTCTGGCGGCACAGGGCAGCGCCCTGCTGCTTGAAGGCCACGTACTCCCAAGACTGGGGATTGTCGATGACCGCCTGCATGAAGGCGCGGTGCAGGCCATGGCCGGACCGGTCGGCAATCACATGGCCGAGCACCGGCGAGCCGAGCAGAGTCATGTCGCCGATGAGGTCAAGCACTTTGTGGCGGATGAATTCGTCGTCAAACCGCAGGCCGTCCTCGTTGAGGATGGAGCGCCGGTTCCAGTGGATGGCGATTACGTTATCCAGGGTGCCGCCCAGGGCCAGGCCGTTTTGCCAGAGCTGCTCTACCTGCTCGACAAAGCCGAAGGTGCGGGCCCGGGCAATTTCCTTGCCGAACCGTTCCGGCGTCACTTCCATCGAATAGCGCTGCTCGCTGATCAGGGCGTCGTCGAACTGAATCCGGGCGGAAACCCTGTAGCCGTCGTAGGGCTCGATCCGAATCGATTTATTACCGTCGGCAAGGCTGATTGGCCGGGTGATCCGCAGCATCTTGCGCAGGGAATGCTGCCGGCTCAAACCGGCGGTCTTCAGCAGGCGGACGAACGGTCCGGCGCTGCCGTCCATGATCGGCACTTCGTGGGAATCGAGGTCGATCACCGCGTTGTCGACACCGCATCCCCGCAACGCCGCCAACAGATGCTCGGTGGTGGAAACGGTGCACGAACCTTCGCCGATGGTGGTGGCCAAAGTGGTGCTGACCACCCGCTCCACCCGCGCCGGGATGACGGGGCGGCCGGCGATGTCGGAACGAAGGAACTGGATGCCGGTGTTCGCCGGGGCCGGATTGATGGTCAGGTTGACGGTCCGGCCGGTATGGAGGCCAACGCCGCAGCAGCTAACCGGGCGTTGGAGGGTGTATTGATACGGCTCTATTTGAGGTGCCATGTTGAATGCCTATGACAAGCGAGTAAACGGGAAAAGTAAAATTTTTTAAACTTTATGCAACAATCAAACCACCCGAGCCAAAAGGCCTCCCGTACGGATAACTCTGTATTTTTTGTATGAAAAATCAAAAGGATAAAATCTTGACATTTCTTTAAAATCGCCGATACCATCCGCCACGAACCTGTGGCAAAAAACACACAGATTGCATAATCCAGTGAAAATGTGGCCGATTCGACACAAAGGCCCGCCGGCTTCAGCGCGGTATCGACCGGGAGCTGAGTTGCTTAAGGATGGTGCGGGAAAAATCCGCATCGGCTGCCACCCGCATGCGCAAACCGTACAGGGGCAGCGGTAGCTGCCCCGCCCGGTCGGCCAGCTTGACCAGATCCTTTTCCGTGGCCAGCAGCCACTGGGCTCCTGATTTCCGCGCCTGGCCGAGCAGCCGGTCCAACTGCGCCTCGCTGTAGCGCTGATGATCGGCCAGGGCAAGGAAACCGGCCAAGGAAAAACCCTGGGCGATCAAGGTCTGGCGGAACAGTTCGGGGTGGGCGATGCCGCAGAAGCCGAAGCAAGGTGTCTTTTCGAACGGAGCGGCCTCGGCCGGGACGATCATGCCGGAGGGGGCGATCTCTACCAGGCCTTCCAACTGCAAACCGGCAAAGGCGACCGGGATATCCGGAAATTTCGAACGGAGCAGGTCGGCGAACCGTTCGGCCCGTTCCCGGTTGGCCTCGTGCACTCCGGTCATGACAAAACCGGTGGCGCGGCGCAGGGCTGCGACCGGTTCCCGCAGGTCGCCGCCGGGAAAAACCCGGGAATTGCCGGCCAGGCGATCGGTGTTGAACAGCACCAAATCGATGTCGCGAACGATCGGCAGATGCTGGAAGCCGTCGTCGAGCAATAGCACGTCGGCTCCCAGTTCCAGAGCACGGCGGGCCGGCAATCTGCGAACGATGCCAGTCAGCACCGGCACGCCGGGTAGGGTTTCGGCCAACAGTCGCGGCTCGTCGCCGGCGGCATGGGCATCGAGCAGCAGGTTGCTGCCGTCGGACACCAAATTCACCTTGCCCCGCGCCGCGCCACCGTAGCCGCGGCTGACAATGGCGGGCCGGAAACCGTGTTCCTGGAGCAGACGGGCCAGGTACTGCACCATCGGCGTTTTGCCGGTGCCGCCCATGGTCAGGTTGCCGACACTGACCACCGGCACCTCGAACCGGTAGGAAGGCAGCGTTCCCCGCCGGTACAGCGATTCGCGCAGGCGCATGGCCAAGCTGTACAGGGGAGAGAAAGGACGGCCGAAGGTAAAAAACAACGAGTTCGTTTCCATGATGGACGCGCCGGCCGGACAACGGGGGCCCATGGCCGCCGCCGCTTCGATCCGGTCATTTTTAGTGCAAAAAAAAAAGAATACGGTATGAAAAAAGGCACAGTAGAGCATTCCCGCCGCTTTTGCAATTCAATCCCAAATGAGGCTGCCATCGTGTCGCATGCGCAATTTTTTCTCTTCGGACTCGCAGCGCTGGCCTTTTCGGCCTGCGTCGCCGAAACATCATTGGCTTCCGAACCCATCAAGATAGGATTTGCCGGCTCCCTCAGCGGCGATTTGGCACCCTATGGCCTGCCGCCCCTGAAAGCGGTCCAGCTGGTGGTCAAGGAAATCAACGCCCGGGGCGGCATCCAGGGCAGGCCGGTTGAGCTGCTGGTCGAAGACGACGCCTGTAAACCGGAACTGGCCACCAACAGCGCTACCAAGCTGGTCGCCGGCGGGGTCAAGGCGGTCATCGGACATATCTGCTCCGGGCCCACCAAGGCGGCCCTGCCGATCTATCAAGCCGCCAAGGTGCTGGTCATATCGCCTTCGGCAACCAGTTCCCTGCTCAATCGAGACGGTGAATATCCGTTCTTTTTCCGGACCATTGCCGCCGACGACGTCCAGGCCGCGGCCCAGGTCGACTTTGCCCTGCAAACCCTCAAGGCCGGCAAGATCGCGGTGCTCCATGACAAAGGCGACTATGGCAAGGGACTGGCCGAGTTTGCCAAATCCCTGATCGAGCGGTCCGGCAAGGCGCAGGTGGTGCTGTTTGAAGGCATCACCCCCGGCGCGGTCGATTACTCGGCCGTAGTTCAGAAAATCAAGCGCTCGGGAGCGGAAGCGGTCCTCTTCGGCGGCTACCATCCCGAAGCCTCGAAGCTCGTCGGCCAGATGCGGCAGAAACGGCTCGCCACCCCCTTTGTCTCCGACGACGGCGTCAAGAACGACACCTTCATCAAGGTGGCCGGCAAGGATGCCGAGGGCGTGTATGCCACCGGCCCCGCCGATGCCTCCGACAATTCCGTCACCAAGGCCTATCAAGAAAAATTCAGGCAGGCCGAGGGGACCAATCCGGGCGCCTTCTTCGACAATGCCGTGGCCGCGGCCCTGGCCCTGACCAACGCCATTGCCAAGGCGGGCTCCACCGACCCGGAAGCAATGGCGCGCATCCTGCACAGCGAGGAGGTGGCCACTCCCTTCGGTCCCATCAAGTTCGACGCCAAGGGCGAACCGGTCGGCATCGGGGTCACCTTGTACCAGGCCCGCGACGGGCAATTCGTCCAGGTCCGATGACCCGGGGGCACGGACAGGCGATAGGCGCCTTGTCGCGCCCGGTCCGCCGCACGGCCTGACCCGCTCCGGAGCGTCCTTGTGGAGTACTTCCTCGAGCTCTTGTTCAGCGGCCTAACCAGAGGGGCGATCTACGCCCTGATCGCTTTGGGCTACACCATGGTCTACGGCATTATCGGCCTGATCAACTTTGCCCACGGCGAGATGTACATGATCGGCGCCTTCACCGCCCTGATCGTTTCCTCGGTGCTGTCGATCTACGGCCTGCCCCTGCCGGCCATCCTGGTCCTGGCAGCCCTGGCGGCCGCCATCTGGGCCGGGGCCTACGGCTTTACCGTCGAGCGGCTGGCCTACCGGCCCCTGCGCGACGCGCCCCGGCTCGCGCCCCTGATCTCCGCCATCGGCATGTCCATCTTCCTGCAGAATTACGTCCTGCTGGCCCAGACCTCGGATTTCGTTCCCTTTCCCTCGCTGGTGCCGGAATTCGCCTTTCTCGAACCTTACGGCGCCATCGTCGATTCCTCCGGCCTGACCATCCTGGCGGTCTCGACCTTGGTGATGACGGCGCTGACCCTGCTGATCAAGTTCACCCGGACCGGCAAGGCCATGCGCGCCACGGCCCAGGACCGGAAAATGGCCCTGTTGGTCGGCATAAATGTCGATCGGATCATTTCCCTCACCTTTGTCACCGGCTCGGCCCTGGCAGCCGTCGGCGGTCTGCTGATCGCTTCCCACATCGGCCAGATCAACTTCGCCATCGGCTTCATCGCCGGCATAAAGGCCTTTACCGCCGCGGTATTGGGCGGCATCGGCTCGATCCCCGGCGCGGTGCTGGGCAGCTTTGTCCTCGGCCTGACCGAAGCCTTTGCCACCGGCTATGTTTCCAGCGACTACGAGGATGTCTTCGCCTTTTCCCTGCTGGTGCTGATTCTCATTTTCCGACCCGCCGGCCTGCTGGGCAAAGCTGCGACGGAAAAGGTGTGAATCGTACCCATGAAGAACCTGCCCATGCCCACCGGAAAAGATATCCGCCACGCCCTACTCACCGGCCTCTGGTTCATGTTCCTCACCTTTCCTCTGCTGGTGATCAAGGTCGATCCGGCCGAGCAGAGCGTGACCTGGCGCTGGGCCAACCTGGTGTGGGTGGGTGGCGTCAGCGCGGCCGTCGCCCTGGCTTGCCGGCTGCTCGCCGCTTACCGGGCCGCCAGGGTGGAGCGCCTGCGCCGGCTTCCGGACCAGACCGCTCCGCAGCCCAAGCTACCGCTACTGTTCCGGCCGGAGCGCCTGCTGCCGCTTGGCACTCTTGCCATGCTGTTTTTCCTGGCCTTTCCCTTGGTGTTCTCCACCTATCAGGTCAACATCATGACCACGGCCCTGATGTACGTGATTCTGGGGCTGGGGCTGAACATCGTGGTCGGGTTCGCGGGCCTGCTCGATCTCGGCTATGTGGCCTTTTACGCGGTGGGGGCCTATACTTACGGCTTGCTCCATCTCCATTTCAACCTGGGCTTCTGGATTGCGTTGCCCATCGGCGGCCTGCTGGGGGCGCTGTTCGGCATCCTGCTCGGCTTTCCGGTGCTGCGGCTGCGGGGCGATTACCTGGCCATCGTTACTCTGGGATTCGGCGAGATCATCCGCCTGGTCCTGGAAAACTGGGGCGCCTTTTCCCAGGGACCGAGCGGCATTGCCGACATCCCCCGGCCGGGCTTATTCGGCCTCGACATGACCCTGGATCAATCTCTGGTCTACCAGTACTATCTCACCGTTGCCATGGCGCTGGCGACCGTCTTCGTGGTTAACCGCCTGCGCCACTCGCGCATTGGCCGGGCCTGGTTCGCCCTGCGCGAAGACGAAATCGCCTGCCAGGCCATGGGCATCGACAAAACCGCCATCAAACTGACCGCCTTTGCCCTGGGCGCGGCCTGGGCCGGAATGGCCGGCGTGCTGTTCGCCGCCAAGACCACCTTCATCAATCCAGCCAGCTTTACCTTCCTGGAATCGGCGATCATTCTCTGCATTGTGGTACTGGGCGGCATGGGGTCGATCGCCGGGGTGGTGCTCGCCGCCCTGATTCTCATGCTGCTGCCCGAATATCTGCGCGCCCTGGCCGAATACCGCATGCTGGTATTCGGGGCCGTGCTGGTGGTCATGATGATCGTCCGTCCGCGCGGTCTCATGTCGCCACCGCGTCAAACTTACTCACCCAGCCGGTAATTCGTGGCATTATTGACACAGTCATGCACCCTTTGCTCATTGTCAGCGGCCTGACCATGGATTTCGGCGGCATCCGCGCCCTGGACCGGATGGATCTTCGCATTCTTCCCGGTGAAATCGTGGCCTTGATCGGCCCCAACGGTGCCGGCAAGACCACCTTGTTCAACTGCCTGACCGGGATGTACCGCCCCACCGGCGGCCAGGTGCTGCTGAACCCGCCGGGACGGCCGCAACGGCGGCTGCACGGCCTGTCGCCCCATCGAATCACTGCGGCGGGGCTGGCGCGCACCTTCCAGAATATCCGCCTTTTCCCCAACATGACCGTGCTGGAGAACGTGATGGTCGGCCGTCACTGCCGCACGACCGCCAAGCTGTTCGGGGCCATCTTCCGGCCCTCGGCCACGGTGCGCGAGGAAAGGGAAACCGTTGGCATGTGCCTTGCTTTACTCGACCGGATCGGGTTGATCGATCAGGCCGATGAGTTGGCCCGGAACCTCCCGTACGGCGCCCAACGCCGGCTGGAAATCGCCCGGGCCCTGGCCACCGGTCCCCAACTGCTTTTGCTCGACGAGCCGGCGGCAGGCATGAATCCGCAGGAAACCGCGGAACTGGAAGCCTTGATCGCCTCCATCCGAGGCGACGGGTTGTCCATCTTGCTGATCGAACACGACATGAAACTGGTAATGCGCCTGTCCGACCACATCTTTGCCATGGATTTCGGCTGCCTGATCGCCGAAGGCACACCCGACGAGGTACGACGCCACCCGGCGGTGATCCGTGCCTACCTGGGCGAGGAGACAACCGATGCTTGAATTGCGCGGGATCGACGTCGCCTACGGCAGCATCCAGGCGCTGCACCAGGTCAGCCTTCGGGTCGGTCCGGGGGAAATCGTCACCCTGATCGGCGCCAACGGTGCCGGCAAGACCACGACCCTGATGGCCATCAGCGGCCTGGTGCCACCCCATCGGGGCGAAATCCTGTTTGAAGGTCGGCCGATCACCGGTCTGGCGCCAGAGGCCCTGGTCCGGCTCGGGATCTGCCAAGTGCCCGAGGGCCGCCATATCTTTCCCGAATTGAGCGTGGCGGAAAACCTCGACCTGGGGGCTTTTCTTCGCCGGGACCGGCGACAGGTGGCCGTGGATCGGGAACAGGTCTACCGCCTATTCCCGGTCTTGCAGCAGCGGCGCCACCAGCCCGGAGGCACCCTGTCCGGCGGCGAGCAGCAGATGCTGGCCATCTCCAGGGCACTGATGGCCAGGCCCCGGCTGCTGCTGCTCGACGAGCCCTCCATGGGCCTGGCACCGCTCATGACCAAGCATCTGTTCGAGATCGTTGCCGCAATCAACAAGGAACAGCACACCACCATTTTGTTGGTGGAGCAGAACGCCAACCTGGCCCTGCAGGTTGCGGATCGAGGATATGTCCTGGAGAACGGGCGTATCGTCATGCACGACACGGCCGAGGCGCTTCGCCGCACCCCTGCCGTTCAAAGCGCCTACCTCGGCATCTGAGCGCACTGCCTGCCCGAGGGGACGCACCAGCCAAAAGGAAACAGCCAAACATGAAGAAAGTCGTTAAAGTTGGAGTTATAGGTGTTGGATATTTGGGACGTTTTCATGCTCAGAAATATGCGGCCATGCCCGATGTCGAATTGGTGGGCGTGGCCGACACCGACCCGGATCGGGCCCGGCAAATCGCCGATGAATGCGCCACCCGGCCTTATGCCGATTACCATGAGCTGCTCACCCAGGTCGACGCGGTGTCGGTGGTGGTGCCGACCAGCCTGCATCACGAGGTGGCCAAGGCCTGCCTGCTGCAGCGGGTCGATGTCTTGGTGGAAAAGCCCATTACCACCACCCTGACCGAGGCCGACGACCTGATCCGACTGGCCCGCGACCGACAGTGCATCCTCCAAGTGGGGCATCTGGAGCGCTTCAATCCGGCGGTGCTGGCCATGCAGCCCCTGCTCACCCATCCGCTGTTCATCGAGGCGCACCGCATCTCGGTGTTCAAGGAACGGGGCACGGACGTGGATGTGGTGCTCGACCTGATGATCCACGACATCGACATCGTGCTGTCCATCGTCAAGTCGCCGATCGTCTCGATCCTCACCGCCGGCACCCCGGTCATCACCCACCTGACCGACATTGCCAATGCCCGCCTGATCTTTGCCAACGGCTGCACCGCCAACATCACGGTGAGCCGCATATCCATGGAAACCATGCGGCGGATGCGGATCTTTCAACCCGGCCAGTACCTGTCGGTCGATTTCGGCCGCAAGGAAATCATGGAAGTGCGGCTGCAGCCAGGACGGGACGGCGGCAATCCGGTGCCGGAAATCAACAAGTCGGCCTTCCAGGATCAGGATGCCCTTGAACTGGAACTCATCGATTTCATTCAGCATGTTCGCGAACGCAGCGAGCCGGCGGTCAGTGGCGAAGAAGGCCGCCGCGCCCTGGACGTGGCCCTGCAGGTGATCGCCCAGATCCACGGCAACCGCGAGCGGATTGAGCAGCTCCTTCGTGACGAGGGCCACGCCGACCTCTTGCCCTACCTCAAGAGCCACTGACCGCCGATGGCTGCCATGCAAGAGAATGCACAGGGGCGCGAGGTCATGATCGTGGCCGGCGAGGCGTCGGGCGATCTGCACGGCGCCCGCCTGGTTCAAGCCATGCTGGCGCTTGATCCGCGGCTGCGCTTCTGCGGCATGGGCGGCCGGGAATTGCAGGGCGCGGGCGTGGAACTGCTGGCCGATGCCGCCAAGCTGGCCGTGGTGGGCGTGATGGAGGTGCTCGGCCATTTGGGCGATATTCTACGCGCCCGCCGGGCTCTGATCGAGCGCATGCGCACCCGCCGCCCCGATCTGTTGATCCTGATCGACTACCCGGACTTCAATTTCCTACTGGCCAAAAAGGCGAAGAAACTCGGTATTCCAATCTTTTACTACATCAGTCCCCAGATTTGGGCCTGGCGCAGCGGCCGGGTTCGCACCATCAAGCGCCTGGTCGACCGCATGGCAGTCATCCTTCCCTTTGAGCCCGCCTTTTACGCCCGTCATGGCGTGGAGGTCGATTTTGTCGGCCATCCGTTGCTCGATTCGGTCAAGCCCGGACTCTCGCCCGAGGCATTCAGAAACCGGCACGGCATCGAACTCGACCGGCCCCTGATCGGTCTGTTGCCCGGCAGCAGACGCAAGGAAATCGCCACCCTGCTGCCGGTTTTCCTGGCCGCGGCCGGCCTGATCGGCCAAAAACTGCCCCAGGCCACCTTTCTGCTTCCGCTGGCGCCGACCATCAGCCGCGACCTGCTCGACCGACATGGTTTGGCCGCCTGGCAGGAACGCCTCGACATCCGGGTGATCAACGAGGACCGGTACGCGATGATGGCGGCCTGCGACGCGGCGATGGCAGCCTCGGGCACGGTGGTGCTTGAACTGGGCATCCTGGGGATACCGACCGTGGCCGCCTACCGGATGAGCCCCCGCACCTACTGGCTGGGGCGGCTGTTGATCCGGGGCCTGCGCTTTTTTTCCCTGGTCAACCTGATCGCCGAACGCGAGGTCATCCCCGAACTCCTGCAGGACGCGGCCAGTCCCGAACAGCTCGCCCAGGCTACCTTGATCATGCTGCAGGATGACGCAAAACGACAGGCGATGCTGACCGGGCTGGCCGAAGTACGCAGCCGTCTGGGCGGGCCGGGTGCCTCGCGGCGGACCGCCGCCGCAGCCCTGGATTTGCTTGAAGCGCGGAGAATGTCCCGTGGATGAGCTCGAACCGGTACCCCTGCCCATCGATGGCACCCTGGATTTGCACGCCTTCCATCCGGCGGATATCAAGACGCTCGTTCCGGACTATCTGGAGGAATGCCAACGGCTCGGCATCCTACGGGTGCGCATCGTTCACGGCAAGGGGACCGGTACCTTGCGGCGGACGGTGCACGCCCTGCTTGGCCGGCTGGAGATGGTGGCCGAATTCCGTCTGGCAGACGAAACCGGCGGTTCCTGGGGGGCTACGCTGGTGGTGCTTCGGGGGCGGGAGCCATCGGCTCGATAAGTCCATGCTCGGCGGCCAGGCAGCGCACCTGGAGCATGAAGGTAGAGGGCAACGGCAACTCGCGGTTCTCCTGAAGAATGCCGAGCGCCTTGGCTATCAGCAAGGTGGGAATGGAGTGGATGCCTTCCTGGTTGTCGCAGATGGTCTTCATCCGCAGGGTATCGGTGAGCAAGGGCAAAAGCGGGGCACAGGTGGCGGCGAGTTCCCGCAATTCCCGTTCGACCAGTTCGCGGTTGGCGGCGCCAAAGGCAGCCACCGCCGCATCCGAGGGCAGGGTGCCGAACAGGTTGTTAATCACCGCCCCGGCCAGCATCGTGTGCTCAGGCTCGGTCCGGTCGACATACCGGTCGTGGATGCTCTGCCGCAAAACCTTGAACAGCAGCATCTGCATGGTGACGATCGCCTCCCGCATCACCGGGATGACCTTGTTGTCGACCAGGGGCTTGTCCTCTTCCGGCGCAAAGGTGCTCATAACACCACCTTGACGGCCGGATCGTCGGCAAACTGCCGATACAGGCGCAACCGTTCGGCTTCGTCGTCGACCGTGGTTTCCACGATCACGCTCAGATAACGGCCGCCGGTGCTGACGTTGCCATCGGCAATCGCGCAGGCGGCCAGGTCCACCACCCGGCCGATGGCCGCGACCATGGCGTTGCGCTCTTCCCCGATCAGACGAAACTGCCAGCGGCAGGGATAGTGTATTTCCGGCTTGCAGCCGCGAATGTCCTCGTTCATGCTTGTGCTCCTTCAGCGGCCTTATAGCGCGATCCGCCGCCCTTGCCAACGAAAAGAGTACTCCTCATTTTGCGGCCAGGATGGTATGCTTTTTTATAGAGTGATCTTCCATCGCCGTTGCCTGGAGCAGAGCCATGCCTTCACCCTTCCTGATTATTAGCCAGCACCTGAACTTCGAGTCCTTTTTTGCTGATTTTTCGACCTCATTCGAGGCAACAGTGGCAACAAGCGGCCAAGACGGCCTCGAAGCCCTAGCCCGACCGACGCCCTGGAACGGGATGCTCGTCGCCGCCCGGCTGCCCGACATGGACGGCCTGGAGTTGATCGAGCAGGTCGACTCGCAGGCCGGCCCCGTGCCCTTGCTCCTGGTGCCGGACGATCGACTGGCCGAGCTGTTGCCGCTGGCCAACAGCCGCTCTGTCTTTCGGGTGGTACCGGAAAGCACGCCGCCGCACATCCTGGCCGCCATCCTGATCGATACCGTGCGCCAATTCGAACTTCTTCAGCAGGAGCACCGCCTGCTGGCGCGGATCGAGCAGCTTTCGCTCACCGATTCCCTCACCGGCTGTTACGCCCGGCCGCACATCCCCGGCCTTTTGCACCGGGAACTGCGCCGCTCCCTCCGCTATCGCCATCCCCTCTCGATCATCCTCTGCGACCTCGACGGCTTGGCGCGAATCAACGAGGCCTTCGGCCACCAGGCCGGCGACACGGTCTTGGCCGGTTTTGCCGAGGCTGCGGCTCAGGTGACCCGTCAGGATATCGACACCATTGCCCGATGGGGCGGGGACGAATTTCTGGTGGTCCTGCCCGAGACCCCGATCAGCGGGGCCGGCCGGGTGGCGACCCGGATGAGGGAGCGATGCGCCCAACTCGGCCAGACCGAAGATGGCCGCACCCTGGCCTGCAGTGCCAGTTTCGGGATCGCCGGTTTCACTCCGGACAACGCCAAGCGCAACGCCACCGCCGAGGATCTGCTACTGCTGGCCGAGCGCTGTCTGCTCCAGGCCAAGGCCGCAGGCGGCAACCAGGTGCTTTGCTGCCCCTGAGCGCCGCCCTGCCCGGCTTGTCCCGTCGCCTGCCTCCCGTTTCAATCAAGAGCGTTCGATTCTGCCAGGGAGGGCGCTGCCGTTGACCAGGGTGATTTGGTCGTTAAGGGTCCACATATCGTAGATATAGCCCAACCCGCACAAACCGACGGTGAACAGGTAGAGGACACCGGTCCCTATCTTGCCCAGATAAAAGCGGTGGGCACCGAACAAGCCCAGGAAAACCAGGAGCAGCCAGGCCACGTTGTAGTCGATCGGTCCGGGAATGGAGCGGATTTCCGCTTCCCGGTCCATTCCTGGGATGAGGAAGAGATCGACCAGCCAACCGATGCCCAACAGGCCCAGGGTAAAAAAGTAGATGGTGCCGGATACCGGCTTGCCGTAGTAAAAACGGTGGGCGCCGATAAAGCCGAACAGCCAGGCGGCATAGCCTATGACCAGGTTGTGGGTGGGGCGGGGAAATTCCATGGTTGTTGTCCTGCGATCATTGCCTTGAAGCGCGCTATACGCGCCAGTGAACACTGAATACGTTGCGGTTCTATCCGGCCGCTGTCAAGCAGGGCCTCGATCGCCTCGATGCCTTCCCGCACCGCGTGTTCGGTCGGGCTGAGGTTGTTGCCGACCACCACCACATCCACCCCGGCCAGCACCGCCCGTTGCACGGCTTCGGCATACGGCCAGCCCGCGCTGATGGCGCGCATCTGCATATCGTCGCTGAACACCACTCCGCCAAACCCGAGTTCCTGCCGCAATTGCCCGGTTACCATGGCCGGCGACAGGGTGGCCGGAAGCCCGGACGGGTCGAGCCGGCGATTGATCAGGTGTGCTGTCATGATTCCGTCAGCATAGCCTGCGGCCAATATTTGCCGATAGGGTTCCAGTTCGATTGCCTGCCACTGGGCCGTGGTGTCGACGAAACCGAGGTGCGAATCGCTGCCGGCGCTGCCGTGGCCGGGAAAATGCTTGAGGCAGCAGCCGATGCCCCGGCGGTGGTGGGCCTCGATGTAGGCACGGGCATGGGCCACCACCTGGGCCGGATCGGCGCCGAAGCTCCGCTGGTAGCGGCCGATGATCGGATTGTCCGGATTGAGGTTGAGGTCGACCACCGGTGCGAAATTGAGGTTAATCCCGTACTCGGCCAATTCCGCAGCCATGCACTCGGCGGCCCGCGCCGTGGCCGCCACCCCTTCGGCGGCCAGTTCCGCAGCGCTGCGGGAGGGTAAGAAGCCGTTTTTCGGCGCCAGCCGGCAGATTTTGCCGCCCTCCTGATCGATGGCGACCAAGGGTGGAATGGCGGCAAATTGACACAATCCGGCGATCAGCTGCTTGAGCTGCCGGGGCGATTCGATGTTTTGCACCGAGCCGTCGACATTGCGGCTAAAGAGGATCACCCCGCCCAGCCGATCCTCGGCCAAGGACCGGGCAAGCCAATGGTCCGCCTCGACCTCGCGGCCGAGAAAACCGGCCACGAACATCTGGCCCAGATTCAATTCGCTTCCCATTGCCTCCCCTTGTCCGGCCTGTTCGCCATCCCTATTCGTCGAAAATTTGACAACCGAATGCCATCCGCTCTCCTCGACCGAAAATCGTCAACAGAACCTACCGTTATCATTAAATAATACAAATTATTGTACAACAGGCATGAAAATCGCTTTCTACAGATAATTACTCACTGTGCGATGCGCTCCGCCTCGAGCGCCAACGCCTCGCCGCCATGTCTTCCAAGCCGATTGTGGGATTGCTATGAACGTGCAAATGCTCGACGATCAAGTTGACTTTCAGGTTGCCTCCAGGGTGGAAAATCTGCTGTCCGAACTGTACCACTACCGGCACCAATCGGAAAAACTCCAGAAAATCAACACGCTCTATCAGAGGATGGCGGGAATTCTCGACCTGCCTTCCATGATCGAGGCCTATTCCATCTGGCTCATGGAATTTGTCGACCACGAGTTGATCGGCTACCACAATCCGGCCCGGCAGCGCATGCACATGTTCTGCTCCCACCACGGGCCCAAGAGACGGGAAGCCATCCAATTGGCGCAGGAAATCTTGGAACAGCCGATGAACCTGACGCCGGATGCCACCCAGGCCGCCGGCTTCAAGATCCACAAATGGACGTTCAACGCCGCCGACTGCGAGGGCATGCTGGTCATCCTGACCAAGGGCAAGGCCCTAGTCGAGGACGAACTGCAATTCATCGACGAGTCCCTGGTCATCCTGGCCGAACCGTTGAAGCGAGCCCTGGAATACGAGGAGATCTTTGCCCAAGCCCACCGGGACAGCCTCACCGGCCTGCCCAACCGCTTTGTGTTCAAGGAACGGATCGGCTCCATCATCGAACAGGCCCGCCGGCACTGCCGGCCCCTCACCCTGGCCGCGCTTGACCTGGATCGTTTCAAGGCGGTCAACGACACCATGGGCCATTTCATGGGTGACCAGGTGCTGAGACAGGTTGCAGAGGCATTGCAGCGGGAAATCCGTCTCTCCGACCTGCTGGTCCGCATGGGCGGCGACGAGTTTCTCCTGGTCCTGCCCGACACCAGCCTGCAAGATGCCAAATTTCTGGCAGAGCGGCTTTGCCTGGCGGTGGAGCGACTCGATCTTACGACCAAGGCCGGAAAATTGGCGGTCAGCATCGGCTTGATCGAGTGGCGGCCGGACTTGAGTATCCAAAGCTGGCTCGAACAGGCCGACGACATCCTCTATCAGGCCAAGGCCAACGGCGGGGCGCAGGTGGCGGTCAGCTAGCGCCACCTGCAACCGTCCCTGTCGCCGACACCGCCAATCAGCCGGCAGGCCGGGAACCTCTCCCGATACCGGCTTATTTTTTCGCCAGCTGAATCCGTAGCGGGATGCTGTGCAGCGAGCGTCCTTTTTGCTCGGTGCGGCCCAGCTGCCAATCCGCGCAGCGCAGGTCGTTGCCGAGCACCTGTTCGATCTCTCCCACCAATCCCTTGATATTGATCACCGGATGCCGGCCAAAGACTTCCGGCAGGCCGTAGGTCAGGTTGCAGGCCAGGCAGCGCCCCGGCCTCTCGTGCAAGTTAAGGAGAAAATCCAGGGTGTTGGCCTTTTGGTCGTACCCCGCATAGGTCAAGGCGATGTCGTAGGCGCCTTCGCTGGCATCGCCGAATAGGGCGTCGAAAAAATCATCGGAGCGCTCCGGCGGAAACAACGACCGGAGAACCTGTTCCGTAAATACGTGCTCTGGCTGTATCATGGGCTGTGGCTCTTTGTCAAAAATCCGTCTGCACTGCGCATCAAACCGAATCCGCCGGACTTTAGGCCGCGACGAACCGGGGAGTCTGCGACTTTACCCAGTGGCAGCCGCCGGTGTCAACAGGCATTGCGCCCCTGGTGCCGCTGTGGTAGAAGAGCGGCTATGCACTCCCCTGTCCTTCCGCTTTTCGATCGGGCCGCGATGCCTTCCTCCTCTTCGTTTGCCGAGCAGCTCAATCGCGCCCAACACGCCGCCGTCAACCATGGTGACGGCCCCATCCTGGTGATTGCCGGGGCCGGATCGGGCAAGACCCGTACCCTGGTCTACCGGATGGCCCATCTCATCGACCGGGGCGTGCCGCCCGAATCGATCCTGCTGCTGACCTTCACCCGCCGGGCCGCCCAGGAAATGCTCGGCCGTGCCGCCGAACTGACCGCCGGAACCTGCCGCCGGGTCATGGGCGGAACCTTCCACGCCACCGCCAATATCCTGCTCCGCCGCTACGGCCATCACCTCGGCTTGGGCTCCAATTTCACCATCATCGACCGGGGCGATGCCGAGGGCATCGTCAACCTGCTCAAATCCTCCCTGGGCATGGCTGGGGCCGGCAAGCGCTTCCCCTCTAAACGGGTGGTGCTGAACCTGATCTCCGGAGCGGTCAACCGGGCGACCACCATTGAGCAACTCGTCTACGGCGACCACATTCATCTTACTGAATTCATAAACGATTTCTACACGATCGCCGAGCATTACCGTCAGTTCAAGCTCGATCACGGCTTGATGGATTACGACGATTTGCTCATCAACTGGAAGCGGCTGCTGGCCGAATCGGAAGTTGCCCGCGACGAATTGTCGACCCGCTTCCAGCACATCCTGGTGGACGAATACCAGGACACCAATCTGCTCCAGGCCGAAATCGTGCGGTTGTTGGCCTATCGCCACAGCAACGTGATGGTGGTCGGCGACGACGCCCAATCGATCTACAGTTTCCGGGGGGCGGATTTTTCCAACATCATGCGCTTTCCTGAGCAGTTTCCCGGCACCGCCATTGTCAAGCTCGAGGAAAACTACCGTTCCACCGAGCCGATCCTGCAACTGACCAACGACATCATCGCCCACGCCGAGAAAAAATTCGCCAAAACGCTTTTCACCAGTAAAACCGACGGCGACAGGCCTCAACTGGTGGCCGCGCCCACCGAAGCCGCCGAGGCGCGCTTTGTGGTCGAGGCCATTGAGCAGCGCCGGCAGGAAGGCGTGCCGCTCCACGAAATCGCGGTGCTGTTCCGTTCCGGCTTCCACTCGTTCAAGCTGGAGATCGAGCTGGCCAGCCACGCCGTCGACTTCGACAAACGCGGCGGCCTCAAGCTGACCGAATCGGCCCATATCAAGGATCTGCTCTCCTTTTTCCGGGTGGTGATCAACCCCTGGGACAACCTGAGCTGGAACCGCATCCTGCTGCAGCTCGACAAGGTCGGCCCCAAGACGGTGCAAAAAATCCTGGCCACCCTCCGGGCCACGGACTCGCCCTTTGCGGCCCTGGCCGCCTACCGGCCGGGCCCGGCCTGGAAAACCCAGTTCGAACTTTTGACCGCCACCCTGGAGCGATTGCGGCAGCCGGAGCTGACCCCTTCCGATCAATTTGATCTGGTCATGCGCTATTACGAGCCGGTGTTTGAAAAAATGTATTACGACGACTATCCCAAAAGGCGCCGGGAACTCGACCAGATCAAGGCCCTGATCGCCGGTTACGGCGACCTGCAAGCCTTTGTCGACGATACCGCGCTCGACCCGCCCGAAACCGGGGTCGCAGCCGATGCCTTGGCCGACGACACCCGGCTGGTGCTCTCCACCATCCACTCGGCCAAGGGACTGGAGTGGGACACGGTCTTTGTCATCGGCCTGGCCGAGGGACGTTTCCCCCACCTCAACGCCACGCCGGGCGAACAGTGGGAGGAGGAGCGGCGGCTGCTGTACGTGGCCGCGACCCGGGCCCGAAACCAGCTCTACCTGACCTACCCCAAAGAGATGGTCACCCCCGACCGGCAGCAGATGCGCACCGCGATGTCGCCCTTCCTGCGGGAGATCAGCCCCGGCTTATACCGAAGCCTTGACCGGGCCGGCACTGTCACCGCGCCGTTGACCAGCCACTACCAGCCGATGGCGTCCCCGGCTTCGATGTCGAGAAAAACCGTGCCCCACCCCGACTATGCCGAGGGGATGCGGGTCAACCATGCCTTTTTCGGCCCCGGCCGGATTGCCTCGATTCCGGGCCCACGCCGGGTGGAGGTCCATTTCGACCGCCACGGCAGCAAGATCCTCCATCTCGATTACGCCAAACTCGAGCCGCTCGAATAGGCCGCATTGCCGCCATGCCCGCACCCATGACCTTCCACCAGGCCGAAGACTGGCTGGCCCAACGCCAGCTCTTCACCATCAAGCTCGGCCTGGACCGCACCCGCAGCCTGCTGGCCGAGCTGGGCAATCCCCAGGATCGGCTGCAGATCATCCATATCGCCGGCACCAACGGCAAGGGCTCGGTGGGCGCGAGCCTGCTGGCGCTGCTTTCGGCCGCCGGTTTCCGGACCGGCTTCTACTCCTCGCCGCACCTGGTCGACGTCCGGGAACGATTCCGGATCAACGACCGCCTCATCTCGGAAACCGATTTCGCCGCACTGATAACCAGGCTGGCCGCCCTGACCGGCAGCCGCGATCACCAGCCCACCTATTTCGAATGCACCACCCTGCTGGCCCTCATGTGGTTTGCGGAACAGAGGGTCGACGCCGCCATCCTGGAAACCGGCATGGGCGGCCGGCTCGACGCCACCAACGTGGTCACGCCGCGCATCGCCATCATCACCGATATCAGCCGCGATCACGAACAGCATCTCGGGCCGACCGTTGCCGCCATTGCCGGCGAAAAGGCGGGGATCGTCAAGGCCGAGGTGCCCACCGTCTTTTCCGGCAGGGCAACCGAAGCGGTAGCGGTGATCGAGGCTCGTTGCCAACAGGTGCACAGCCCGCTGGCGCTGTTCGGCCGCGATTTTTCGGCCCAGACAGCCGCGCCCGGCACATTCAACTACCAAGGCCCCACCGGGAAAAAGCTGGCGGCTCTACCCCTGATGCTCCAGGGCGCCCATCAGGTGGTCAACGCCGGAGTGGCCCTGGCGGCGCTCGAGCTGCTGGCACCGATTTTCCCGGTTCCTCCCAAGACGATTGCAACCGGCTTGCGCCAGGTCCGTTGGCCGTGCCGCATGGAACTGCTGGCGGTCCGGCACCGGGGAAAGGACCTGCGGGTGCTCCTGGACGGCGCCCACAACGAGGCGGGCGTGGTCGCGCTGGCCCAGGCGCTGCGTGCCGACTACCCCGACTGCCGGCTGTTGCTGATCTGGGGCAACATGGCGGACAAGCACATGGGGCCGCCACTTCTCGACCTCCTGGCCCTGGCGAAAACGGTGATGCTCACCCGCACCGAGTCGCCGCGCTTTGCGGCGCCGCAGATGCTGCATGCCAGCCTGCCGCCCGCACTCCGCGCCAGGACCGACTGGTGCGATACCGTGGAACAGGCGGTGGAGCGTATGTTGGCGCAGGCGGAACCCGACGACCTGGTCTGCGTGGCCGGTTCGCTGTACCTGGCGGGCCGAGTCCGCCGGATACTGGCCGGAGGTCCTGCTGCGTGAAGCACGAAGCATACTTTCCCCTGGACGCCATCGACGAAGCCCTGATCAAGGCCGAGCGCAACAAGGCCAGAGCTTTGCGCAAAAGCCGCTGGTGGCAGCAGAAAACCGCCTCCGGCACCTGCTGGTACTGCGGCCGGCAGGTCGGCTACCATAACCTGACCATGGACCATGTCATTCCCTTGACCCGGGGCGGCCGCAGCACCAAGGACAATCTCGTTCCCTGCTGCAAGGAGTGCAACAACAAAAAAAAATCCCTGCTGCCGGTGGAGTGGGAGGAATACATGGCGGACTTGCACCGCCGCACATAAGCCCCGCCTTCCAGCCCTCGATATTGTTCATTTCACTGCGTTGTTTTTTTTATATTTTGCCCAAAAATCAGTCCTTAAATCTGCTACCTCTCATCCTACGCCGTTTTTTGTACAATGTTGGCGACAGGCAACCTGGATTTTCCCGCCAATTCATGCGATTTCTGCGTTTCCAGCCAAGGAGGAAGGCCGTGACATCCTTGTTCTCTGGAAAACATTGTGTTAGCCTTTCAGTCACATAGAGTTTCAGCCCCGAGCCGTGAGTCGTGAACCGAGTATTTTACTATCTACATATTCCAGCCGATCAACTCAGCGCCCTCTTGCAGGATGCCGCCTCGGCCGATAGCGATCTGCGCCTTGCCATAGGTGACCAGCTCCACCGCCTGCTGCTCCGCCAGGGCATTGTCTACGGCCTTAACCTGACCGCCGTCGATTTTGTCCAACGCCGGATCGATGCCGGCGAGGCGCTGGTCGAACCGGTCACGGTGGCTGTGGGCACGCCGCCGGTGGTCGGCCGTAGGGGGTTTCATCCGTGTTTTGCCTCCGTCTCCAGGAATATCGACCAGACCGATGCCTCCGGCCAGGCCTGCCAGCGAGAACTGCTGCTGGTGCCGCTGATCCGCAAGGGCGAGGTGGTGGCCGGCCCCGGCCCGAGAATTGCACCGCAAACCGGCATGAATATCTACGGCCAGGAGGTTTCCTGCCCGTTCCCGGCGGAACTGGTCATCGAACCGGGAGCCAATGTCGCCCCCCACACCGACGGCAAGAAGCTGGCCGCCACGGTCAGCGGCTATCCGCACTACCTTTCCGCGGGCAAGCAATCTCTCGAATATCAATGTATCAGTATCGAACGGCTGATCGACCCCACCCCAGGCCACATGCAGGCGATTTTATCGCTCATTCCCCCGCTCCCCGGCCACAGCCTGCCGAACCGCGACGCCATCCTGGAGGTACTCGACGAGGAAGGCGTTGTTTTCGGCCGGCTTTCCCAGGCCATCGAGCATTGTCTGGAGCGGTGCGCCCGCCTGAATCTTCCCCAGCAGGAAGTCGTGGCCCTGGGCATCCGCCCGGTCAACGGCACCGACGCATATCTCCGATTCGCCATGGAGGTCGGCCCCATGCCCGGCAAGATCATGGGCAACGGCGAAATCGATTTCCGCGAACGCAACATGTTCGTCGGGGTGAGCAAGAATCAACTCATCGCCGTCAAGATTCCGCCCACCGAGGGCATTGCCGGCCGTGACGTGTTCGGCGAGGTCGTTGCCCCGCTGCCCGGCAAGGACTTTGAGGTCCGGGCCATGGACGATGCCGCTTTGGACGAGACGACCGGCGAGCTCAGGGCCCTGCGCAACGGCGTGCTGTCCATGGTCACCGAGAATTCGGTGCGGGTCAGTTCCCATCACGTCGTGGCAAGGGATGTCGACTTCGAGACCGGCAATATCGTGACTCGCGACGCCGTGGATATCCGGGGGTCGATCAGACCGAAATTCAAGGTCAATGCCCTGGGCGACATCCTGGTCGGCGGCGACGTCGAGAAGGCAATGGTGCGCTCCGATGCCAACGTGGTGATCCGGGGCGGGGTCGTCGGCACCTTCGCCTCGGTGAAGGCCCGCGGTGACATCGATCTCGGCTTTGCCATCCAAGGCCGGAGCCAAAGCGGCGGCAAGACCATCCTCCGCCAGCACGGGTCCTACTGCCGGCTACACGCCATGGGCGATCTGCATTGCAATCCATCGGTCCGGATCATGGCCTCCCAGTTGGTCGCCTACGCCTCCCTCACCACCGGCACCGTCGGCTCGGACATCGCGACGCCATCGATGCTGGCGGCCGGCGTGGCGTTCGAACAACTGGACCGCTATTTCGAGTTGCAGCGCGCCATTGCCGAGCAGCTCCAAGCGATCGAGAAAATGCAGACCCGCAAGAAATCGCAGACGGAACGCGATGAGTTGGAAGAACTGATCGAGGCCCACCGCGCCAACCGCAAACAGTTCGCGCGCCTCAACCTGGCCGTCCCCAAGGAACTGGAAACAGAGGACAACGGGGTCACCCATGCCCTGGCCTGCACCATCACGGTCAAAGGCCAGGTCTTTGCCGGCACTGAGATCCGCATCGGCAACAGCCGCATGATTGTGGACGCGACCCTTGAGAATGTCCATTTCCGTCTCAAGGAAGAGGCGGCCAACAAGGAGGGCCTCCGCTATATCCTGGTCCTGCCCAACAAAAAAAGAGGATAATTCCCGGAGACCGCCCATGTTCGTCAAACTGTGGATGACCAGCAACGTCCTCACCGTCACCAGCGATCAGCCGATTATCGAGGTCGAGCGCCTCTTGCGGGAGCATCGCATCCGCCGGGTGCCGGTGGTCGACGAGGGCAAATTGGTCGGCATCATCGGCCAGGAAGACCTCTTCCGCGCCATGCCCTCCATTTTCGATCCCAGCGCCAGCCCGGAAGACCTGGAACGCACCGGCTACATCAAGGCCGGCGCCATCATGACCTCCACGCCGATCACCGTCGATCCGTCCACGCCGCTGGAGCAGGCGGCGCTTTTGATGCGGAGCCATAAATTCGGTTCGCTGCCGGTGCTCCAGGACGAGCAACTGGTGGGCATCATCACCGAAACGAACATCTTCGACGCCCTGCTCGAAATTTTCGCCGCCCGGAAACAGGGCGCCCGCATTGAAATCAAGATCGACCGCAAGCCCGCCTCCTTTTATGCGATGCTCCAGGTCTTCAAGAAATGCGAGATCGCAATCCTCGGCATCGCGGTGCTGCACGACTATTCCGAAGAGCACCAGCTGGTCACCTTGAAGGTGCAGGGCGACAACCTGGACCGGCTGATCGACGGACTGTGGGCCGCCGGCTTGCAGATCAACCGGATGCATGCCGAGGAATCGGACTCCGCCCCCTCCTGATTGCAGACCTCCGGACAAGGCAACCACGCTTGCCTGTATCCCCGCCTCGGCCAGGATTGCCTGGCCGCGATGCCTTAAAAAACAAGATGCACTCGCGTTTTTGCCTTGCCGGTTAACGCAGTAACGCGGCATTCTCCTGCATTTCCAGCCACAACATCTTTATTTCTCGGAATTTTTCCAATATCCCGCCATGGGTCGAATCCGGCTCGAATCCCCCATCGTCGCCCTTCCATCTGGCACATTGTGTCACTCAAGCTCCAGATAATCGCTTGATTTTCCAAAATTATATTCAAACAAATCCATACCTAATTTTATGTAAATCACTTTTCTGCACCAATCCTTATTTGACAAAAATACTGGTAAATATACCATGGGAATTAATGAGATGTACTGATGCAAGATTATGGAAATGCATAGTTCGCTATCTATCGGTACGATAAATAAATAAATCTGTGTATTGTTTCGTCCGATAAGCAAGCCACAATCGTCGGTTGAATCTGCATCGCTCCATAGTGTTGCAACCGCAAAGAATAAAAATATTCCGATCAATAAACACCGGCACAACATCGCCCTGCGGCCACCTATTGCATGTATAACCGGAACACCCTCTCAATTCCCGTGCCGATGGACCCTATGCAGGATACGGTTATTCGCCATGCTTGCCGTTGGAGCCGATTTTCAGCCATGGCTGCCGCAGGCACCTCATTGCCCTGCAACTTCACGCATACAATCAAACCATGACCAGGCAGCTGGTTGCGCTGGTTGCCGGCCATGACAGTTTTCGGAGAAGCGCGCCTGAGACGGGTTGGTCCACCATGGCGTGTCGGTGAAAAAATTTTTGAAGCATTTTGTTGCATCGATAAGCTGGAGAGCAGCGAGAGGCAACACGATTTACTTACTCAGTTCCACGCTTAGAGCAATGGAGGCATGACGATGTTGAAGAATTGTAAACTGGGAACAAAACTCATGGGGGGCTTCACCCTGACGGCTTTGCTTATTTTGGTCGTCGGGCTTTTGTCCTTCTGGCAGCAAAACAAGTTGCGCAACGACTTGAGTTTTATTGCCGATCAAACTTCCGAAGGCCTTCAGGACTGCTTGATCATGCAGAAAACCCTCTATGCGGGCTTTGCCGAGGTCAACACCCTGCTGAGCCCTTACCTGAGCGCCGCAGACCGACAAAATGCGCTTCAGCTATTGACCGCAATCCGGGAAGAGCGGGCCAAAACTCAGGAAGGTTTCCTGGCCAAGCCGATCAGCAAACAGGTCGAAAGCGAATGGAAAGCCTATATTCAAGCTGCGGAATCCACTGTCAAAAGCAATAATCAACTCATTGCCTATTCCAAGGAACTGGTGGAGCTGGACATCCTCAACCCTTACAGCATGCAGCACGATCTCGACACCTTTGAAATAGAACTGCGGACCGGCAGGGCCAAGACCGCGGATCTGGTGCAAAAACGCATCCCCTTTGAGGGCGGCACCGACGACCAGGCCACGCAATTGGGCAAATGGCTTGCCAATGTGAACACGAACAATCCGACCATCAAGGCAGCGGCCGACACCATCAGGCCTCTGCACAAACAATTCTACCAGGGAATAGCCCGGATCAAGGACCTGGTCGCTCAAGGCGACTATACCCAGGGTGCCCAGATTCTTGACACCCAGCTGAAGCCGCTGATGCAGGAAATGAACAAGGCCCTGTCCACCGCCGATATCCCCCTGCGCAAGGCCATGGAAAACTTCCGCTCCATGTCGAGCCTGCAGCTCAACGAAGGACATGCCAATATCCAAGTGCTCACCAAGGCGATCAACGCCCTGGTCGACAAAATGAACAACATCGCGGACAGCACTGCGGAACATGCGGTCAAGTCCGCCGACACCAGCAAACTCATCACCATGATCTGCATGAT
>JAITGO010000021.1 GCA_031280615.1 Desulfobulbus sp.
CTGGCCACCGGCGTCACGGTCAAGGAGATCAACGAAATCAGCTCGGTCATCGTCGACGTCGACAGAATCGTGGCCACCATCGCTTCCGCCGTCGAGGAGCAATCGGTCACCACCAAGGAAATCGCCGAGAACGTCGCCCAAGCCTCGCAGGGCATTACCGAGGTCAACGAGAACGTTGCCCAGAGTTCGATCGCGGCCCAGGAAATTGCCCGTGATATCGCCGAGGTCAGCCAAAGCGCCAACGAATTGAGCGAGGCCAGCAACCAGGTGAAGGTCAATGCCGAGGATCTGAAACGGATTTCCGACAGGCTGAAAGTCATGGTCGATCACTTCAAGATCTGACCCCCCTACAAACTCTCGCGGCCAGCGGCCCTTGGGCGGGTGCATCGACACCCCGCCCAAGGCCGCTCTCGGGACGAAACAATGCAGCCGGAATCGGAAAAAGCGCGTTGTTAAGCCGCTATAACGATCCTGCCTTGCGCCATACCCACTGACCACCACTTGTTCAGGAGAATTCCACCGTGGAACACAACAAGGAATCGCAACGCTCGCTCAAGAAAATGTTTGTCGTGTTTTCGCTGGGAGTGGGCGTTTTGCTGATTGCTGCCATTGCCCTGCAAAAGGTGGTCAACGATCGCGCCACCAGCGCCAACGACGCCCAGGTACGGCGGTATCTTTCCTACCTGATCGCCAACGAATTCCGCCAGAGCTCCAGTTCGCTCACCAATCTTTGCCGAACCTACGCCGCTACCGGCGACAAGAAGTACAGCGACGCCTATTGGCAGATCGTCGACTGGCAATCCGGCAAGGCCGCCCGACCGGCAGATGTGCATCCTCTCCTGCATCCGGGAAAGCGGCTTGAACAAAAAAAGATCATGGAGGAGTTGGGCTTTTCCCAGAAAGAACTTTCGCTGCTGGAGAAAGCCCGCGCCAATTCGGATGGCTTGATTGCCACCGAGGCCCAGGCCATGAAGGTGGTGGCCGCCGGCGCCTTTGCCGAAGGACCGTGGAAGATGAAGGAGGGGGAGCAGCCCCGCGAGTTTGCCGTGCGCATCCTCTTTGACGAGAACTACCACGCGGCCGTGGATTCCATCATGAAGCCGGTGAATGATTTTTTCACCGAGCTCGACGCCCGCACCGGTGCGGAAGCCGACCGGACCAACCAGGCCCTGCACACCTATGTGCTGATCGCCATTCTCCTTGAAATCGGCGTGGCCCTGTTAATGGCAGGCATGGTTGTCGTGCTGATGCGCTCGGTGTTCTCGCCGCTCGACAAGCTATCGGCCCTGATGCAGGACATCGCCCAGGGCGAGGGCGACTTGACCAAACGGCTGCTGGTGCGCAGCAACGACGAAATCGGCCGCCTGGCCCGTTTCTTCAATATTTTTGTCGAAAAACTACAGGGAGTCATTGCCAGCGTGGCAAGCAACGTCGAGACCCTGGCCGCATCTTCGGACAGCATGACAACGGTTTCCAAACAGTTGTCCTCAGCCGCCCAGGAGACCTCCGGCAAATCCAGCTCGGTGGCCGAGGCCTCCGAGCAGATGACCGTCAATTTCCAGTCGGTTTCCGCGTCCATGGAGCAGTCCACCGCCAATGTCAGCATCATCGCCGCCTCCACCGAGGAAATGACCGCAACGGTCAACGAGATTGCCGAAAGCGCCGAAAAGGCCAGGGCGATTGCCGATGCCGCGGTCCAACAGTCGACAACGACCTCGGTCAAGATGAGGGAGCTGGAGGAATCGGCCCAGAAAATCGGCAAGGTCACCGAAACGATCACCGAAATTTCCGAGCAGACCAACCTGTTGGCCCTGAACGCCACCATCGAGGCGGCGCGGGCCGGCGATGCCGGCAAGGGCTTTGCGGTGGTTGCCAACGAGATCAAGGAACTCGCCAAGCAGACCGCGGACGCGACCGTGGACATCAAAAACCAGATCGGCGAAATGCAGACCACCACCAACGCCACCATCGAGGATATGGCCGCAATTTCCAAGGTGATCGTCGAAATCAACTCGGTGATCAACGCCATCGCCACGGCAGTGGAAGAACAGTCGGCGGCCACCAACGAGATCGCCGGCAATATCGCCCAGGCCTCGCAAGGCATTGCCGAGGTCAATGAAAATGTGAGCCTTTCGACCGAGGTGGTCAGCGCCATCAGTCGCGACATCCACGGCATCAACCAGCAATCGCTTCAAGTCGACGAAGGCGCCGGCCAGGTGCTGGCACGGGCTCAGGAGTTGGCCGCCCTGGCCGAGCAATTGGAACAACTGGTGAATAAATTCAGTTTCTGATTCGAGCGGATCGGACCGCGTCGGATTTTCGGCCAGGCAAGGCAGGCGGCAGCCGATGCCCCCCTTTTTATCCCCTGGCCATCAGTGGAAAACCGATGCATGTCCGGAACATTCTGCAGGATGCTGAAAAAGCTCCGGTTTGTTTGCCTGCGGGAGGCCCGCACCGAAGTGGCCCGGCCCAGAACGGGATCGGCTGCGTGGCCTCCCGCGGACAAATGTAGCGCCCGGAAACAGCCAGTTTTCCACCAACGGGTTCCAGCGCCCCGTTCTTTCGACCAACCGACATCCCGCATCTCGGCCCCGGCAAGGTTTTCGCTGCCAACGGCTCGCCGCGCCTGTCTCTTTTTCAACGGCGAGCCGGGGTGCAGGATTCGAACTCGCCGCGATATACAGGGCCGGGCCCGGGCCGCGCAAGTGCGGGCCGATTGCCCGATTCGGGTTCAGCCCTGCCCGGTGCCTGTTGGGGCCGATATTTCCCCTCGCATTGCCGATACCAAGCCGTGAACGCCGCTTCGGGCAGGGGGCTTGCAATCAAAAAGCCCTGCGCCATGTCGCAACCGATATTGCGCAGCACCTCGTACACTTCCGGCGTATCCACTCCTTCGGCCACCACCTTCATCCCCAAACTGTGCGCCATGCTCACGGCGGCCTCGACAATGGATATGGCTTGCCGATCGTGATGCAACCGGCGGATAAACGATTGATCGACCTTGAGAATTGAAACCGGCAACCGGTGCAGGTATTGCAGCGACGAATAGCCGGTGCCGAAATCGTCGATGGTGATCAGGATGTTCATCTTGCTCAGCTTGTTGAGTTCCGCAATGGCATGCTCGGCATCCATCATAAGGGCACTCTCCGTCACCTCGATTTCCAGTTCCGGGCCGCTTACGTGGTATTGATCGAGAAGACGCGCCACCGTATCGGTAAAATTCGGCTGCGCCAAATTTCTGGTGGACACATTGACCGCAATGGGCAGCACGATCTTCTGGCGGTGCATGGCGCTGACCGTTTCCATGGCCCGGCGCAGGACAATCTCGGTAACGGAGTGAATCAATGTGCTCTCTTCGGCACGCGGGATGAACGAACCCGGAGGGATATTCCCCCGTTGCGGATGCTCCCAGCGCAGCAAGGCCTCGGCTCCGTGCACCATGCCGGTGGCGATGTCCACTTTCGGCTGATAATGCAGGGAAAGCTGATCTTTCGCTATCGCCTCTTCCAACTCTCCTAACATCGCCAAATTCTTTTCCGCCACATCCTTGAGATCCGGCTGGTAGACGGCGCTGTCCTTGCCCTTTTGCCGGGCCGTGGCCAAGGCGACCTCGGCCTGTTTCAAATATTCCTCGGGCGGTCGCGATTTCTCGCTCATTTGCACGGTACCCATTCTGGTGTCAACGTGGAGAGGTACGCCTTTATAGGTGATGGCCTGCCTTGAAGTATCGAACAGGATTTTTTGCAGTTCTTCACCCTGATGTTGATTACAACGAATCAACAAGGCAATGATCGTGCTCTCGGCGTGATAGATGTTATGGCTGATATTGGTATCGTGAATATGCGAAACCAACTGGACAATTGCCTCATCTATTATATCTGGCCCGAAGGTGCTTTTGAGTTCCGTTGAATTTTCAAGCGATATGATCGCCAAGTTGGTAACGGTCGTCGGATCGTTACCTAGGTCTTCCTCGGAAATCGTCTTAAACAACGCCCTTCTGTTAGGAAGATGGGTAAAGGCATCGTGCAGGGAAATCCATTTCAACTGTGCTATGTATCGTTTTGCCAAGGTACTGGCCATGCCGCTGAATATCCCGACCAGGACGAAAAATCCCATCCTGTACACCCAGTTGAGCATCGATTGTTCTTCTCCGGTTATTGTATTGACCGGCATCAGCGGACCCAATGCAATTCCCCCGATCACTGCCATCAAGATCCCGCCTCCTACGCCAAAAAAGGATCCTGCGAACAAAACCGGAATATACATCGAATGCACATACACATATTTGCTGCCTCCGGTTGTGTACACCAACAGACACACTAAAACGATACTCGTCAATAAAGAGAGAATCACAATCACTTTGATCGATCGGTTTTGCTCATAGGTCCAATCGAAAAGTTTTTCCAACCAAATCAACCAAGGAGAATATTGCTGCTTTTTCATTGCCACGCACTGATAATTGAAATTGATTACAATGGTCCGCCAACATGCCCGGAGCGCCGAAACCTTTTTTGCTCGCATGCAATGTACGCCGCATGCTCTGCCAAATGCAGGCATGGCGAAGAATCAACCGTAAACGAGGCTGCCGACCGGCGATTTTCCACAAGGGATATGCACTCACTATATGAACGATGGGAAAGAGTTGCACAAAATTCCAGCCCATCCGAAAAAACAAAAATATTATCCCCTCCGCTTGTCGCCCTTTGCCCCTGAATCTTCAGGCGATTCTCTGTTTTTCCAAAGATTGCAGTTATTCTCATTTTCCTCCATCATCATACATATCGACGATAGAATTTTACATTCTACCGAATTGCCATATTTTTCCTTCATCCATCTCGCCCATTTCCGCTATCAATACGCACCATCGGACAACAACACTTGACTCAATAGATCGTATCAATCTAAAATAGTGCATACACGATCTCACCATATCCAATATTCGCACATCACAATCCAGACACGGGACAACTATGTTCAATACGTTAAAATTACGAACCAAGCTTTTTCTTGTCGGCATTACCCTGTCATTTATCCCACTTGCCGTTATCCTCGCTACAGTGTTCAAGCAGAACGAGCAGGTTGTCGAACTGGGAAAAGAGAAAAGCCTGGAGTTGGCTTATGCGAATTTAGATCAAATAGTCGAGGATTTATACACCTTGGCCGAATCGCACCAGGAAGTGACCCAAAAAAATATCGATGCTGCCTTGCGCGTCACCGAGGAGTTGGTGGGGCAAACTGGCGAAATCGGATTCTCGTCGGAAATGGCCACGTGGCAGGCAATCAACCAGACCAACAAAGAGCAGCACTCCGTTTCGTTGCCCAAGATGGTGATCGGGTCCCAATGGCTGGGCCAGATCAGCGATCCCAAGAGCGTGGTCCCGGTCGTTGATTCGGTGCATGCCCTTCTGGATGTCACCTGCACGATTTTTCAGCGTATGGGCAACAAGGGAGACATGCTGCGGGTGGCGACCAACGTGATCGACCAGAGCGGCAAACGGGCCATTGGCACCTTTATTCCCGCCCTGCAGCCGGACGGCACCTCCAACCAGGTGGTGCGGACCGTCTTAAACGGCGATATCTACCGGGGTCGGGCCTTTGTGGTCAACACCTGGTACATCACTGCCTACAAGCCCATTTTCAATGGGGACAAGGAAGTGGTCGGCATGCTCTATGTCGGCATTCCCCAGGAAAACGTCAAAAGCCTGCGCCAGGCATTCGTCGACATGAAAATCGGCCGCACCGGCTATGTCTCGGTGCTTGACAGCAGCGGGACCTACATCATTGCACCCAAAGGCAAGAAAGATGGCGAAAATGCCATTGACTTGAAAGACTTGCAAGGAAAGCCCTATATCCGTGAACGGCTGGAAACCGCCAAAAGCCTGACAGCGCGCGCCGCCGGCGATCAACGGTTCAGCACCGGCGAGGCGCAAGGCGCCGACCATCTGCGCACCGCCCGCTTCGTCTATTTTCAACCGTGGGACTGGATCATCACCGCCGAAGCCGATCAAGCCGAATTCACCGAAGCCTCCGATCGGATCGCCGAGATGAATCAGCGCTCGCGGATCGTGCTGCTTGCGGTCAGCGCCGGCGCGGTCGCCCTGACGGGCTTGGTGTGGCTGGTGATGGCCGGTTCGATCAGCAAGCCGATCAGGCACATGGTGGAAGTGCTGGAAGAAGTGGCAGCCGGCAACCTCACCAAGCGGTTGACGGCCAAAGGCCGCGACGAACTGGGCGAGCTGGCCCGCTCGTTCAATGGTTTTCTCGAAAAACTCCAAGAGATGATCCGGTGTTTTGCCGGCAATGCGAAGGATATCAACGATGCCTCCGCAACCTTGACCCATCTCGCCGGCATCATGTCGAAAGGAGCGGGAGCGACATCGCAGTCGGCCAGCAATGTTTCCACCGCCGCCACCGAAATGAGCTCCAACATGCACGTCATTGCCGCGGCCATGGAACAATCCACCACCAACACGGCCATGGTGGCCAGCAGTTCGGAGGAGATGTCGGCAACTATCGGCGAAATCGCGCACAATGCGGAAAAAGCCAACTTGGTGACCGCCAATGCCGTGGCACAGGCCGGCAGTGCCAGCGAGAAAATGGATAATCTGGGCCAGGTTGCCCAGACAATTGGCAAGGTGACCGGGACCATTAACGATATTTCCGAGCAGACCAACCTGTTGGCGCTCAACGCCACCATCGAGGCCGCGCGTGCCGGAGAAGCGGGCAAGGGATTTGCCGTGGTGGCCAACGAAATCAAGGAGCTGGCGAAACAAACCGCCCTGGCGACCCTCGACATCAAGGACCAAATCACCTTGATTCAGACAACCACGCATGACACCAGGGAGGAGATCAACACCGCGAGTTCGTCCATCGAGGAGGTCAGCCAGATCGTCAGCTCCATAGCGGCCAGTGTCAGCGAACAGTCCGCCGCCACGGAGGAAATCGCGGTCAACATCTCCCAGGCCTCGGTGGGCATCCACGAGGTCAACGAACATGTCAGCGAAAGTTCCGTGATGGCGTCGAATATCGTTTCCGACATCAACACGATCCACAGTTCGGCCGAGGAGTTTGCCCAGAGCAGCCGTAAAGTGGAAAACAGCGCCCAGTCGCTGCAGAAAATGGCGGTCGACCTGCAAACCCTGGTCAACGAATTCACCGTTTAGGACACGGGCGCCAAAACGCACTTCGGGTTGAGACAGACGCAATCCCTGTCACTCTTTCCCGACGGGCACTCCGTCTCTCGTTGCCGTAAGCCGTTGCCATAAACAAAATACCACCGGGGTATTGCCCTCCCCCCGGTGGTATTTTGTGGTGCCGGGCAAAAGGCAATCCTCGACTCAGATCGAGAACGTCCAAACGGCATCCCCGCTTGCCCGGTCCACAAATTCTTTTGGCAACACCGCCAGTTCCGTCCGAATCCCCTCCCCTTGTCGGCAACGCAACCATACCGGCCCCTCCTTTTTGCGCAGCGCTTGCAATCCCATCTTGGCGAGAATGTGTTGCGCAGGAACAAGGCAATGTTTTAATGAGACGTACGCGCATCAATCCATTTCTTGTCGAACGCTTTTTGCCAAGGAATTCAACGCAAACACAACGGAGGTTGCAGGATGGAACTACAGGAAGCCATACTGAAAAGGCGCAGTGTGCGAAGGTTTACCGACGATGTTGTCACGGATCAGGAATTGCAGCAGCTTTTTGAAGCCGTCCGTTGGGCCCCCTCCTGGGGAAACACCCAAGTATGGGAATTCGTGGTGGTGCGGGATAAGGAATTGATCCAGAAGATAACCGAAACCTACAGGATGGATAAGGGGACCAATCCCGCGACCAAATGTTCCCAGACCGCTTCCGCGCTGATTGTCGTTTGTGCAAAGACAGGCGTCTCCGGCTGTTACGGCGGTAAAGAAAACACCAAGTTCGCCAACTGGTTCATGTTCGACCTAGGCATTGCCACCCAGACTCTCTGCCTGCGGGCCCACGAAATGGGGTTGGGAACGGTGGTGGTCGGCCTGCTGGATCATAACGCCTGCAAGCAACTGGTTGCCTTGCCAGAGGGCTACGAGGCCGTTGCCGTTCTCCCTATCGGCCGGCCGGCAGTCGAGCAGAAAGCGGGTCCACCGCGCAAAGCGGTCGCCGACATGGTGTATCGCGATACCTTCGGCAATAAGATGTTTTGAGAGATTGCCCATTGGGATTGGCGGGTCGTACTCTGCACCGCGCCGTATCCGTCGCCTGAAAAGTTGCATGAAAAAAAAATCCGGGAAGAGCTGGAAGCCCTTCCCGGATTGTCAGCCCGCAGAAAAGTATATCAAAAGGACATCGACGCCTGCTACCGGTTACCGCATGTCGCTTTATCCTGCTGATTTTGCTTGGTATCGACTGTTACGGTCACCGGCATGCCCAGCCGGAGTTCCTGGCCGGAATCGCAGACGAAAATCCTGGCCCGGTAGACCAGTTTGGTGCGCAGCTCCGTGGTTTCGACGGTTTTCGGCGTGAATTCAGCGGTTGACGAGATAAACCCGACCCAGCCCTTATACCGTTTGCCCGGCTGGCTGTCGGTCTGGATTTCAGCGCCCATGCCTTCTCGGATCCGGCCGAGATCGGGCTCGCTGATATAGGCCCGGACCCAGAGCGGATTGGTCAGGGCCATGGTCAGGACCGGGGCACCGGCCGAAGCCATGGCGCCGGGCTCAAGGATGCGGTTGCGGATCACTCCGGCGGCCGGGGCACGCAACCGGGTGTCGGCCAGGCGCTGTTCCGCCAGGTCCCTGGCGGCCTGCAAGGCTGCCAACGAGGCTTCGGCGGCGGCGATGTCTTCCCGGCGCGGTCCTTCGATCGCCAACGACAAATCCTCCTCCGCTGTCTTGAGGTTAGCCTGCCGGGTTTCCATCCCGGCCAGGGCGCTGTCCACCTCCTGCTGCGAAATGCGGTTCAGGAGCCGCAACGCCTGTTTCCGGGCCAGAACCAGCTCCGCGTCCTTGAGATTGGCCTTGGCAGAGGCAACCGCCGCCCTGGCCCGCGCAATCTCCTGCGGCCGACTGCCGCTCTTGAGCCGCGCCACCTGCTGCGCCTGGGACGCCACTTCGCCGGCCAACCGTTCGGCCTCCATCCGAAACCGGGCAGGATCGAGTTCGGCAACCACCTGCCCTCGATCGACCACAGCCCCTTCGTCGACCGTCAACCCGAGAATCCGCCCCCCGTCCTGGAACGCCAGCTGTACCTCCCGGATATCGACCGTGCCGTACAGGGTCAGGCCGCCGGCCTCGCCGTTGCCTCCCGGCTGATTCGAGCATCCCGTTGCGGCCAGCAGCAATGCCGTGCCTGCCGCCGTCAGCAGGCCCCGCCAACCCGGCCCCGGCATGAAGGATTTTTTCACTCGATCTCCTCGATACATCGACAACACGCTGGCCGCTGCCTACTCGCCAATGATCTTGACCAGCACCCGTTTCTTGCGCCGGCCGTCGAATTCGCCGTAAAAAATCTGTTCCCAGGTGCCGAGATGCAGTTTTCCCCCGGTAATCGCCACCACAACCTCCCGGCCCATGATCTGGCGTTTGAGATGGGCGTCGGCATTGTCCTCGTACCCATTGTGCCGATACTGGTCGACCGGTTCGTGCGGCGCCAGCCGCTCCAGCCATTGTTCGTAATCGTGATGCAGACCCGATTCGTCGTCATTGATGAACACCGAGGCCGTGATGTGCATGGCGTTGCAGAGCAAGAGCCCCTCCTTGACCCCGCTTTCCGCCAGGCATTGTTCCACCTCCGGGGTGATGTTGACAAACGCGCGCCGGGTGGGCACGTTGAACCACAGTTCCTTGTGATAGCTTTTCATGGCTGAATGTCGGATATGAAGCGAGGGAAGCGGAACATCGGAGAGCAAAGGCGCCCGGCCAGGCGCAACCCCTGCGCCGGACGCCTTTCAATCGGCGTTGGCGGCGGCGATTTCACGGAACTTCAGCTCCACGGAGACGAAAGCATCGATCAGCACCGGGTCGAAATGGCTGCCCTTGCCTTCGAGCATGATGCCCATGGCCTCATCATGAGTCATGGAACTCTTGTACACCCGTTTGGAGATCAGGGCATCGTACACATCGGCTATCGCCATGATCCGCCCGGCCAGGGGGATCGCATCGCCCACCAGCCCGCGCGGATAGCCGCTGCCATTGAACTTTTCGTGATGGCTGCCGGCGATTTCCTTGGCGCAGTTGAGAAAGGAGGTCGGCTGGCCGGCCATGTGCTCCAAATTGGCAATGACCTCCTCGCCATACAGGGTGTGTTTTTTCATCTCGTCGAATTCTTCGACCGTCAGTTTGCCGGGCTTGAGCAGGATCGAATCTCGAATCGCCACCTTACCGATATCGTGCAAGGGCGCCGATTTCCCCAGCAGCACCACATAGTCCTCGGTCAAGTGGGAGAGAAAACGCCCCTGCTGCACCAAGGTCTCGGCCAACAGGACAACATATGCCCTGGTTCGGTGGATGTGGCTGCCTGTTTCCGGATCGCGATATTCCGAGAGCTCGCCCATGGCCTCAATGATGACATCCTTGAGCAACTCCGCCTCTTGGGTCCGCTCCTCGACCAACCGTTCAAGATTGGTCCGGTATGCATGCAACTCCAAATGGTTGCGGACCCGGGAACGCAGTTCGACCCCTTTGAACGGCTTGGTGACGTAATCGACGCCGCCGAGACTGAAACCTCGGACCACGTCGTCGGACTCGGCGCGGGCGGTCAGGAAAATAACCGGAATGGTGCGGGTCGCCGGGTTTTGGCTCAGCGTCTCCACGGTCTGAAAGCCGCTTATTCCCGGCATCATGACGTCCATCAGGATCAATTGCGGCAAGGTGGCCGCGATCCGTTCCAGAGCCTGTTCGCCGGTGGTGGCATAGGCAAAATCGCAATCGAGTTCCTTCAACTGCGATATGGCGATCTGAATGTTCTCGGGAACGTCGTCGACAATAAAAATCAGGGGCTTTTTCTTGGTCATGATTCGCTCCGCTGAGCCATCCGGGACAATTTGGCGAGGAGGCGATCCACGCCTAGAATATTGGGATCTTGGGCATGTTGGAGCAACTCTTCGCCCAAACGGGTCAGGATCGGTTGGTTCACGGCCTCTCCCCGTTGCCGCATGCTGGTGCCCAACAAGGCGGCATCGGTCAGGCTGCCGGAAAAGGCGGCCTGCCGCCGCAACTCTTCCAGTTCGTCATTCCAGGCATCGTTATTGAGCAGCGTAAGGATCTGGTCTTCCTCGCCCGTCGTACTTTCGCCCGTGGTCGGGGCCGGCGGCGGCTCCGCGGTAACGTGGACAAAGCGGTCGACCACATCCTGCAGCTCCTCCAACCGGAAGGGTTTTTGCAAAAAGGCGTCGAACAGGGGGCGATAGTCGGCCTCTTCGAGGATGTGCCCTGTCATGACCACCACCGGAATCGAGGCGATCTCGGACTCCTCACGCAACTGTTTGGTCACTTCGCGGCCATTGGACCCGGCCAGATTCATGTCCATGAAAATCAGGTCCGGCCGTTCGTTCCGGGCAATGGCCAGGGCTTCGGGGCCGGTGTCCGCAGTGAACACCCGGTACGGGCTGTCCTGGAAAAAGTCGAGGAACACATCCTTGATCAGCTCGACGTCGTCCACGACCAGCAATTTCTTCTGCGCCCCTTGCGCGGTCCGGCCAGCCGGGACCGCTTCCTGCACGGGCTGAATCGGCTCGGTCGACGGCACCTCGTCGAACAGGAGGATGAATTTGCTGCCCACCCCTTCCTTGCTCTCGAGTTCGATTCGGCCGCCCATCATCATCGTCAACCGGCTGCACAGGGTCAGGCCCAGGCCGACCCCGCCGAAGTGCTTGGTGGCCTCCTCCTCGGTCTGATGGAAGAGATCGAGAATCTTGCGCTGATCCGCCTCGGTAATACCGGTACCGGTATCGTCGATGACAAAGCGCAGATTCAGGCACTCGGGCTTGTTTTCGCTGGGTGTTCCGTCCACGGTCAAGCTCACCGCCCCTTCGCTGGTGAACTTGACCGCGTTGCCGACCAGGTTTTGCAGGATCTGCTTCAAGCGCACCCCGTCGAACCGCACGTATTCGGGCAGACGGTCAACCACTCGGCAGGTGAAGCGAATGCCCTTCTCGTCGGCGAGATCTTTGAACAACCCGTCGACATCGTTGACAATCGACTGCAAACGTACCGAAGTGGCCGTGATCTGGAGCCGATCGGAATCGATCTTGGACAGCTCCATGATATCGTTGAAGATCGAGACCAGGGCCATGCTGCTTTTGTGGATGATGGCCACAAAGCGTTTTTCCTTGGCCGCAAGCTGGGAATTGGCAAGCATTTCGGTGTAGCCGATGATGGCGTTCAACGGCGTTCGAACCTCGTGATTGATGTTGGCGATGAACTCGCTCTTCATCCGCCGGGCCGACTCCTCGGCAAACGAATCGGGCTCGCAGGGGCATGGCGCCTCTTGCGGTGGAGCCGCCACGGTCCCGAACCAGTACAACCGGCTTGCACCCTGGGCGGCCAGCGATACCAGTTGCCCCGGTGGCTCGGCCTGTTGCTCCCCTGCCGGTGGATTCGCGCTAGGCGGCACGGTTACCCGTTCCTGTCCGCCGGCGCGCAGGGCCACGATCTCGGGATGTTCCGCCAGTTCTGGCAAGAGATCGAGCAGGCCGGCGCCAACCGGCGAAGCTTGTTCCCGAGCATACGCCTGCTGGGCGCTTTGGTTGGCGGCCACTACCCGCAACTCGGCATTCAGCCGAAGAATGGGGGTCGGTGCCCGCTCCACGGCCTGTTCGGCCAGGTCCAGTTGCAGGGCCAACTCGTCCTTGTCGCGCCGTTGCCGCTTCAGCCATGGAGCCATCGCCAAAATAACGGCAATGAGTACCACCACGGCCAGCACCAACGGCAACCAGGTGACAAAAGAGGCATCGCCTTCCGCAGCGGCGGCAGGAAGGGGCAAAAGCGAGGCGGCAACCAGGCAGGCAAGGGCGGGCAATAAGGTTTTCACATTACATCATCCTGAAAAGAAAAAGAAAAGTGATGGCCTTCACCATTATAGAACCTGCCCGGATGATTGTCAAAACCAGCTTGGCGGCGGCGGTGTTTTCCCATCCGGAACGGCGGCCGGCCCGACCAACGCCAACGAATCGGGCGGTTCAAGCCGGCGGAGCCGTTTTCCCGCAGGCGGCAAAGGAGCGGGCGGCGGCGATAAAACCGGTCGCCCATTCCGGCGTGCCCGAGGCCATGACATGGGTGTAGAGGGCCAGGACATTGCGCTTGACCAGGCCGTCGCGGCCATCGCGAAAGCCGGTTCCTCGGTTCATGGCAAGGGACAGGTCGTCGGTGGTCCCGTCCCATCGATGCACGATCGAATACCGGAATTCATGCCCCTTGATGCGGGTCCCCACCGGATAGAAACTATTGGGCTTTTCCACGGTGAAGGCGGAATAGCCGTGGGCCTGCGGCTTGGCGCCAATGGCGAAGGTGACCGGAAACACCCCGGCCAGGGGATATTCCCGATTGTCGAGCAGGATGGAGCGGCCGAGATAGATCAAGCCGCCGCACTCGGCGTAAACCGGCAATCCGGCGTCGATGCGTTCGCGCACCGATCGGCGGAACCCGGCGTTGTCGGCCAATTCTCTGGCGCTGGTCTCGGGAAAACCGCCGCCGATGTACAAGCCGTCGAGATCCGGCGGCAATTCCTGGAACCGGAGGGCGTCGATCATCACCAGTCGGGCCCCGGCCGCGGCCAGGGCCTCCAGGTTTTCCTGGTAATAAAACTGGAAGGCGGCGTCGCGAAGCACCCCGATGGTCACTTCTGACGCGGCTTGGCCGTCCTGTTCCGGGGGCAGCGGCGCCACTTCGCGCATACGGCCGACAATGGCATCCAGATCGAAATGGTTCTCGGCCAACACCGCCAGGCTGGCCACCGCCTCGCTGGCCGCCGCGTATTCCTGGTGCGGCGTCACCCCGAGATGGCGCATGGGAAACACATCCTTCTTCAGCCTGGGCATGATGCCGAGCACCGGAAGATCGATGTATTTTTCCAGGGATTGCCGGATCACCTTCTCATGCCGGGCCGTGGCGATCTGGTTGAGAATGACGCCAGCAAAACGAATGCGGGGGTCAAAGGCCTGGCATCCCAGGACCAGGGCGGCCACGGTGCGGGTGGTCTTGGCGCAGTTGATCACCAACAGCACCGGCAGATCGAGCTGTTGGGCCAATTCGGCGGTGGAAAACTCGCCCTCGGCGCTCACTCCGTCGAAAATGCCGCGATTGCCCTCAACCACGGCAAAGCCATTGCCGTGGATGCGGCGTTGAAAGGTGGTGGTGATGGCCTCGGCCGACATCAGGTAGGGATCGAGATTGTAGCAGGGTTGGCCGGAAGCCTTGCCCAGCCAGCCGGCATCGATGTAATCCGGCCCTTTCTTGAACGACACCACTCCCTTGCCGCGATTGCTCAACGCCGCCACCAAGCCAACCGCGACCACCGATTTGCCCGACCCGCCGCTCAATCCGGCCAGCACCATGCTTCTGACTGTTTCCACAACGATCAACCCCTGTCTTGTTCGGCAAAAAACCTAATAATGCGTTGTTCCATCCCGCAGCGACGGCTCGTTCCGTGGCGGGGACAACCTGTCGGCCCCCGGCCTGCCGCCATCGTGGGTCTTGCGGCCGACCTCATGCCAGGCGGCCTCGTACAGCCGGTTGAGCCGCTGCTCTACTTCAAGCCGCCAAGCCTCCACCTGCTCCGCCCCGATTCCCGGCTCCACCCACAAGGGCTCGCCGTGCCGAACCACGATGGTGGTGAAAGGCAGCGGCACCGCGGTCCGATCCCAGCTGTTGAAGATCAGCACCCGCCGGGCGGCCCAGGCAACGGGAAAGATGGGCAGGCCCGTTTTGCTGGCCATGAGGATGCAGCCGGCCTGGGCCTGCCGGGCCGGTCCCTGGGAACCGTCGGCCACGATAGCGCCATTGAGTCCCTGGCGCAACCGCTCGATCATTTCTTTCAGGGCCTTGACCCCGCCCCGGTGCGACGATCCCCGGACCGGCACATGCCCCATCAGACTCGCCAAGCGGGCAATATATTCGCCGTCCTTGCTGGCGCTGACCATGATCGCGCTGGGAAACTTCCTGAAATAATAGAAAAGAAACAAGAATGAATAGTGCCAAAAGACGGCAATGCCCGTCTTGCCGGTCTGCACGTATTGCCGAAGCGGGGCATCGCCCCGTACCTTCACCCGGCAGGTGGCGAACCACAGCCGGATCAGGCCATACACCATCCGGGGCACTATCGCCAGGGCGCATCGATACCAAAAATCAGCCAACTGCCAGCTCCATCATCTTGAGTTCCTTGATCCGGTCCCGGTAACCAGCCGCCTCCTCGAAGGCCAGTTGTCGGGCCGCCTCGCGCATCTTGTTTTCCAGTTCCGCTATTTCGCGTTGAATCTCGGCAACGCTGTGGTAGACGATCTCCGGCTCGGCCATGGCCGCCACCGAGCGGCCGGCCGCATCCTCGGCCCCAATCCATCCCGAGGCCTTGAGATGCTGGGCCATGGTGTCCTTGATCTCCGAAATCACGGTCCGCGGCACGATATCGTGCTCTTGGTTGTAGCGTTCCTGGATGGCCCGCCGCCGGTTGGTCTCGTCGATGGTGGCCCGCATCGACCGGGTCACGCTATCGGCATAGAGGATGACCGTGCCGCCGGCGTTGCGGGCCGCCCGGCCGCAGGTCTGGACCAGCGAACGTTCGGAGCGCAGAAAGCCCTCCTTATCGGCGTCGAGCACCGCCACCAGCGACACCTCCGGGATGTCCAGGCCCTCGCGCAGCAGGTTGATGCCGATCAACACATCGTACTGGCGCTGGCGCAGATCGCGGATCAGCTCCACCCGCTCCAGGGTCTTGATGTCGGAGTGGAGATAGCGGACCCGCACCCCCAATTCCTCGTAATACTGGGTCAAGTCTTCGGCCATCCGCTTAGTCAGGGTGGTAACCAGCACCGCTTCGTTGCGAGCGGCACGCAGCCGGATCTCTTCCAGCAGGTCATCGACCTGGGTCGAGGCCGGCCGCACCTCGATGCGCGGATCGAGCAGGCCGGTGGGCCGGATCAGCTGTTCGACCACATACTCCTTGGCATGCGCCAGCTCATAAGGGCCGGGCGTGGCCGACACGTAGACCACCTGGCGGATGCGGCGCTCGAACTCGTCGAAGCGCAGCGGCCGGTTGTCCAGGGCCGAGGGCAGCCGGAAACCGTACTCCACCAGGGTTTGCTTGCGCGAGCGGTCGCCGTTGTACATGCCGCCGACCTGGGGCACGGCAATGTGCGACTCGTCGATGACGAGCAGGTAGTCGTCCGGAAAATAGTCGAGCAGGTTAGGCGGCGGCACGCCGGGCGGCTTGCCGGTGAGATGGCGGCTGTAATTCTCGATGCCGTTGCAGTAACCCAGCTCGGCGATCATCTCCAGATCGAACAGGGTGCGCTGTTCCAGCCGCTGGGCCTCGACCAGCCGCGACGCCTCTTGCATCTCGGCCAGCCGCACCTGCAATTCGTCTTGGATCGCCCGCATGGCCGTCTTGAGGTTTTCCTGGCTGGTGACGAAGTGGCTGCCGGGAAAAACAGCCATCTCCTCGACGTCGGCCAGGACCTCGCCCCGCAGGGGATCGATCAGGGCGATGGCCTCGATGGTGTCGCCGAAGAATTCGACCCGCACCGCTCGGTCCTCCTCGTGCACCGGAAAGATGTCGAGCACGTCTCCCCGCACCCGGAAGGTGCCGCGATGAAAGGAATAATCGTTGCGTTCGTAGAGCATGAAGGCCAAGCGCCGCAACACCTCCTCCATCGGAAAGTCCACGCCGGTGCGGAGAAAGAGATGCATGTCCCGATATTCCTCGGGCGAGCCGAGGCCGTAGATGCAGGAAACCGAGGCCACGATCAGCACGTCGCGCCTGGTCAGCAGCGAACGGGTGGCCGAGTGGCGCATCTTGTCGATGGCGTCGTTGATCGACGAATCCTTCTCGATATAGGTGTCGGAGGCCGGAATGTAGGCCTCGGGCTGATAGTAATCGTAATAAGAGACGAAATATTCCACCGCATTGTGGGGAAACAACTCGCGAAATTCGGCAAACAATTGGGCGGCCAGGGTCTTGTTGGGAGCGATCACCAGGGTGGGCCGCTGTACCTGGGCCACTACCTGGGCCATGGTGAAAGTCTTGCCCGAGCCGGTGACACCGAGGAGTATCTGTTCACGCACTCCGGCCTCGATGCCGGCGACCAGTCGGTCGATGGCTGCGGGCTGGTCGCCGGACGGGGTGAAATCGGAGACGATTTCAAAAAGGCGGCTGCTGTCGTAGAAGGCGGAGGACACGGTGGGCGTTCGCGGGTTTGGCTGAGACGTTGTTATATTTGGGAGCGATTGCGATGTGTTTTATTATAGGTGTGGTGGCTAGTCCATGAGCGAAATCAAAGAATCAATGTTTTTTTGCAGCAACACGGCATTGATCGAGTCTGGATATTCCTCTGTATTGCCTTATGTTGGCGCAGTTAGTACTCTATGTCAAATTGAACAATATCAGTCAATATTTTTCAAGAGTCTTTCCTCTCAACCGCTTCGCAAAAAAATGAGTCAAATTTTCCTATCGTCAGATAGCCCAGCAAAGGATTTAATAAAAAATTTTTGCTTCAAAAATTACGGAATAGCCGTATTTTTTTGTAGAATGCAAATCGATGTCCCCTCGATATGTTTAATTTCATAGAATTTAGGATCTTGAGCATGAAGCTGTTCCAACGCTTTGGTCACACCTTCCCAAGAACCATAATCGTGCCATAAAATGATCCCTCCATTTTTCACTACAGAGAATGCTACATGTGAATCATTTAGAACATAATCGTAGCTGTGGGATCCATCAATGAACATAAAATCTATTTTATTCATATATTCAGAAAAATCGTATCGTGCCGAATCACCATAAAGTTGAATTATTTCAGCAATAGCCGATCTTTTTTTAAACCTTACGCCAGATTCTTCTTTTATTATATATTCACGATCCCCCTCCGCAAGCACCTTAGACACATTATTCATGTCACTCTGTTTAATATCAATTGTAAACACTTTTGTTCCTTGATCTTGATTCATTGCGACATTTAACGTTGTCCTACCATCAAAAGTTCCAATTTCAAACGTTAATTTTGGCTTATTTTTCTTCACCAGACCTACAATAACAACCAATTCTAACAATGTTACATTTCCATCCCGACCATGTAGCTCACTAAGGGTTATGTCAACATCACCACCCAATATTTCATCAACAGTTACAACAGGAATTGATAATTTTTTATTAGAAAAAAAATGTATATCTATACAATTAAAAATAAATTTATTTTTTTTCAAAAAAAAACCACCAATAATTAAAAAAATACACGAACACGAACAACGAATATATTTTCTCAACGGAAAGACTTTACCTATTTTTTCATGAATTTTATTTATCGACAACATAATATCCGAATGATCTCCTTTTTAAAATTTCCATATAAATCTATATAAATAATGCTTTTCATTTTATATACATATATCTAAAATTTAAATAAAACTACATATACCAATCATTATTAATTAACTTTCCCCAATTCGTTTCCATATACGATTACCCACAAAGAATCGAGTTCACAATTTCTGCACAAACCATTCATATGAACCGTTCATGGTAACAGTGCCCTCTTGATCCAGCACTTCGATAAAAACAATGACGGTTGCCCGCCCTTTCCTTTCCAGCTGTTGCTCAAATTTCTCTTTTTCGGTGATGTCGATCCGGGCTCTTGCATGGATATGGGTCTGTGCCGGTTTTTTAAATTTAACATCCGATTTTCTCAGCATAGGAACAACCGAATTTTCCAGGTGCGGGAAATGTTTTTGCAGCGCCAAACCACTGCATGCTTCGGCAAGTGCAAACTGGGCACTAGCGTGAAACGTGCCCAAGTGATTTTTCACGCAATCCCTTAACTCCAGCTCAAGCACATGGTCGGCGGTATCCGATTCGATGATTTCAATAAATTTGTTGAACGGTATTTTTGTTATGTCCATAGAATGCAAAAAAATTCAGATCGCTTTTTCCTTATCACTCCGATTGGTACCGGAAAAATCGCATCGATTACCATGTAACGAATTTGTCATACAATTTATTTCCATAATGAAAGACAGACAAATAAAAAGAAAAACCTGTGATAATAAATATTCAACTATTACCGAACGAAAGACAGACCTTTCAATCAATCGATTCGCCAATTTTGGCGAATAACCGAAGGTGATCACTGACCAAACGTAATATCCTGTCCAATACAGGATCACGGTAAATATCAGCCAGAATATAAATTCTACTATTTTTTCTAAAATTGCCTGCATGCGATCCTGTCAAGATCCTGCCCAAACGACAAGTCTGAGCAGGATCTTTTTTCGACCAAATCCTGTGCCTTCATCTGAGTATTACTTGGGTTGGTCCGGCAAAACAGCGGAAACGGCACTTTTTCTATTTCGGAGTAACGAGAAATCTCTCGTCATACCGCAATTTCGGCGAGTTGGCTTACCCAACCGGAGTTCGCCGTGTGTAACCAAACGATGCATCGCAAATCCCTGCCACATGAACGAGAGACTTTGCCGCTCGTGCACGAATTCTCACTCCATACGGTTTGGGTTTTCTCCCGTTGGTCGTGAAAAGCCAGAGGCCCTTCGACCGGTAGGAGTTGCTGCCGGTCCCGCTAGAATTCCATCACAAAGCTATAGACCCCTTCCTCCAGCCGGCTTTGCACCTTGAGATTGGAGTGGTTGAACACCGCCTGCATGCGTTCGTTCTCGCGCAGCACCTCGGCGGTGAAGCCGGCAATGCCGTTGCGCTTGGCAATCTTGGTCAGGTGCTGGAAGACGAAGGTCCCCAGTCCCTTGTTTTGCCAACCGTCGCGGACCACGAAGGCCACCTCGGCCATATTGGTCTTTTCATTGAGATAATAGGTGCCGACCGCAATGATCTGCTCGCCGTGGGCCTCGGGGATGGTGCCCACCAGGGCCACGTCCCGGCGGTGGTCGATGTAGACGAAATCCTGGATCTGGCGGGGCGTGAACCGCTGTTGGTGGCTCATGAACCGGTAGTAAATGGTTTCCTGGCTGAGGTTGTAGATCAGGTCGCGCATGTGCGGTTCGTCGGTGGGCTTGATCGAGCGGAAGGTGACCTCGGTGCCGTCCTGCATGAGATAGTTGGTCCGGACCGACTCCTCCACCGGCGCCAGGAAGCGGTTGGCAAAGCGGGCCAGGTTGGGCCGGAGATACTTGGCCTCCACCGCTTCCCGGAACAGCTTTTCCCGGAAATCGGGATGAGCGATGGAGATCAGGGCCATGACCCGCTCCTGGATCGATTTGCCGTGCAGGTAGGCAACGCCGTATTCGGTGACCACGTAGTGGACGCTGGCCCGATTGATGGTCACCCCGGAGCCGGGCTGGAGGGTGCAGACGATCCGCGATTCGGTGCCCTCCCGGTTGAGCGACGGCAGGGTGATGATCGCCCGGCCCGATTCCGAACGGGCGGCGCCGCGGTTGAAGTCGATCTGGCCGCCGATTCCGGAGTAGAAACGTCCGCCCACCGAGTCGGAGCAGACCTGGCCGGTAAGGTCGATTTCCAAGGCCATGTTGACCGCCACCATCCGCTTGTGCTTGCCGATGACATTGGCGTCGTTGATGTATTCGGTGGGGCGGAAGCTGAACAACGGGTTGTCGTCGATATAATCGTAGAGCTTCTTGGTGCCCATGCAGAAGCTGGCGGTGATCTTGCCCTTGTCGATCGACTTCATCGCCCCGGTCACCGCGCCGGCCTCGATCAGGGGAATGATCGAGTCGGAAATCATCTCGGTGTGGAAACCGATGTCCTTGCGATCCTTGAGAAATTCCATCACCGCCTGGGGAATGCGGCCGTAGCCCGGCACCCGGCCCAGTCCCAGTTCGATGGTCGAGCCGTTGGGGATCAGAGCGGCGGCGGTCTGGGAGATCTTGCGGCTGATCTCGTTGGGAATCTGCAATTCCCGCTCGAGGATGGGGCGGTCCACCGGCACCAGGATGTCGAGATCGTGAATGTCGATCCGGGTGTCGCCATGGGTCCAGGGCATGTTGGGATTGACCTCGGCGATCACCAGCGAGGCGTTGTCGATGGCGCTGCGGGTGATGTCCACCGAAATGCCGAGGCTCACCTGGCCGTAGCAGTTGGGCGGCGTCACTTGAATTAACGCGATATCGATCGGCAGGCTGCCCGAATTGAACAGGCCGGGCACGTCGGACAGGAGAATCGGGGTGTAGTCGCCGAATCCCTCCTGGATGACGTCGCGAATGTTGGAGCTGATGAAAAAAGCGTTGATGGCGAAGCTGTCCGACATCTTCTTGTCGGCATAGGGGGCGTCGCCCTTGGTGATCAGCTGGATGATCTCGACATTGGACACCGAGCGGGCCCGGCCGGTCATGGCGGCGATCAGCTCTTGCGGGGCGCCGCAGCCGGTGCCGATGAACACCCGGTGCCCGGACTTGAGATGGCTCAGGGCCTGCGCCGGGGTGGCGATCATGTCATTATAGATTTCCTGCCAATCCTTCACGTATTCCATGGGTCTTTCCTCTTCAAAACAACGGACAATGCGCCGGGACGCGGCTCAATGCTCTTCGGGGAGCGGCGCGAAGGTCATGCTGGCATCGACCACCACCGGTTCGTTGCCGACCTCGCCGACGATCAGCGGGTTGATTTCCAGGTCGAGGATCTGGGGAAAATCGGTGGTCAGCTGGCTGATGCGCTGCATGGCCACGGCAATGGCCTGGAGGTCGACCTCCTTGACGCCGCGCTTGCCCTGGAGCAACTCGTAGGAGCGGGTCGACTTGAGCATCTGCACCGCCTCGTTCTCGGTGATCGGCGCCAGATGGAAGGTGACGTCCTTCATCACCTCGACGAAGATGCCGCCGAGGCCGAACATCAGCATCGGCCCGAACTGGGGGTCGCGGGTCATGCCGATGATCACCTCCAGTCCCTTTTCCGCCATTTTCTCGACGTAAATGCCGCCGATGATCGCGTTGGGCGCATGTTTATTGATGCGCAGCATCATCAGGTCGAAGGCGTCGGCTACCTCCTGGGCGGAACCGAGGTTGAGGCGCACCCCGCCGAGGTCCGACTTGTGGACGATCGAAGGAGAGATGATCTTGAGCGCCACCGGAAACCCGATGAAACGGGCGATTTCCATCGCCTCCTCCGGGCTGGTAGTGAGGCGTCCCGGCGGCACGCGGAAGCCGTAGGCCTTGAGGATGTCCTTGGACTTGACCTCGCCCAGCCGCAGGCGGTTGGTCCGTTGCCGTCGGGTGATGATCCGCTCGACCCGTCGCCGGTTGACCGGAAAGCGGACCACATGGCGGGCCGGCCGGTTCTTCCAGACCCCGTACTCGTGCATGGTCTTGAGGGCACCGACCGCCCGTTCCGGCGATTCGTAGAAAGGCAGCCCCGCTGCGGCCAATTCCTTGCGCGAGGGCATGATGTCGCTGCCGCCGAGAAAAGAGGCGATCACCGGGGTGTTGTCGTCGAGATGGGCCACGATCGCCCGCACCGTGGCCGCCGGTTCGGTCATGTACTGGGGCGCCAGCACCACCAGGATCGAATCGATGTCCGGATCGGCAGCGGCAATATCGATGGCGGCGGCGTAGTGGCGGGGTTCGGCGGCGGCGGAGATGTCGATGGGATTGTCGATGAAGGCGGCGGATGGCAGCTGTTCACGCAACTGGGCGGCCAGCCGGTCGCTCAGCGGGGTGACGCTCATGCCCGCCTTTTCCACCGCATCGGCGGCCATGGTACAGGAGCCACCCGAATTGGTGATGATCAGCACCCGGTCGCCCTTGGGAGTGGGCTGCAGGGCCAGGGCGGTGGCGTAATCGAATAGGGCCTCGAAGCTGTCGGCCCGGCAGATGCCCGCTCGCTTGAAGGCGGCGCCGTAGGCGGTGTCCTTGCCGGCCAGCACGCCGGTATGGCTGGCCGCGGCCTTGACCCCGGCCACGGTGGTTCCGGCCTTGAGGATCACCACCGGCTTGCGCGCACTCGCCTCCTCGGCCGCCTTGACGAACTTGTCGCCGTCGCTGATATCCTCGAGGTAGCCGACGATCACCCGGGTTTCCTCGTCATGGGCCAGGGCGGCAAGGATGTCGACCTCGGTGATATCGGCCTTGTTGCCGATGGACACCGCTTTGGACACCCCGAGCTCCCGCTCGTCGGCAATGTCCATCATGGCGGTGCACAGGGCGCCGGACTGGGAAAGGATGGCCAGTTGACCGGCCTGGGGCGAACGTTTGGAAAAGGAGGCGTTGAGGTTGATCTTGGTGTTGATCACCCCCAGGCAGTTGGGTCCGAGTAGCCGCACCCCGCCCTTGCGGCAGATCTCGATCAGTTCCTGCTCGATGATCCGGCCCTGGCGGCCGGATTCCTTGAAACCCGAGGCCACGACCACCAGGGTCCCGGCCTTCTTCCGCACCGCGTCCTGGGCCGCGGCCAGAACCTGGTCCGCCGGCACCGCCACCATCACCATATCCACCGGATCCGGATAATCCGCCAGCCGGGGATACACCTTGAGCCCGAAAAGCTCGCCTCCGGCCGGGTTGACCGGCACGATCGGTCCGGTAAATCCGCTCTGCACCAAATTGCACATGGTGTAATAGCCGACCTTGCCCTCGGTCCGGGAGGCGCCGATCAGGGCGATCGACCTGGGCGTAAACAGCTTTTCCAGCATAGCAGTCTCTATTCCTTGAATTCTTCGGGGACGTGGATGGTAAAGCCGGCGGCCTCGAGCGCCTTGTGCACGGCCCGGATATTATAGGTGTTGATACGGAGATAAATCATGGCCCGGCGTTTGTCGCCGCCGCCCGTCCGCACCAGGCGGGTGAAGGAAACCTGTTTTTCCTCCATCACCCGCGCCAGCCGGGACATGGCCTGGAGATCGTCGACATCCTCAATCGAGATCAGCACCGAACCCTTCTCGCCCAGGCCGAACAGGCTGCGGTAGGCGTTCATCAGATCGGCGGTGGTGAAGATGCCGACCACCTTATCCTCGTCGCTCACCACCGGCAGGGCGCCGATCTTGCGATATTGGAAGAGGAGCAAGGCGTCGTCGAGGGTGGCGTTGGGGTTAAGGGTCAGGCAGTCGCGGGTCATGAGCACGCTCACCGGGGTATTGTTGACCTGCTCCTCGACCCGGTGCCGCTCCCGGCTGCGGGCCACGGACGACGGCCGGGCCGAACGCAGATCCCGGTCGGAAAGGATGCCCTGGAGCTCGCCCCGGTCGTCCACCACCAAAAGATGGCGGATATTTTTCCGCTGCGCTAGGTCCATCGCCTCGGCCACGGTCGTCTCCGGCGTGACCGTGATCGGCGAGGGGGTCATATGGTAACGAATAAACATGGCAATCCTCCCATGATCGTCTCTGCTTGCAGGCTGCTTGCCTTCATGCGCCCCGCTCCGCCAGCCCCAGCAGATATGCTTCGACGCAGCTGCCCAACCGGCGCAGGTTGTACCCGCCCTCCAGGATGGACACCACCCGGTTCTGGGTGAATTCCTCGGCTATTTCATGGACAAAGACGCCCAGTTTCCGGTACAGCTCGACCGTGAAGGCCAGCCCGGACATGTCGTCGTCGCGATGGGCGTCGAAACCGGCGCCGACGATCAAGACATCGGGCCGGTTCTCTTGTAAAAATTGACGTATTTTCGGAAAAATCCGCAACACCTGCTCCTCGCCCGCTCCCGGCGGCAACGGCAGGTTGAGGATGGTGCCCTTACCGGCGCCGATCCCCCGTTCCTCGGCCCAACCCGTGCCCGGATAGCTGAAACTGGGGTGTTCGTGGATGGAGATATAGCTGGTCTCGGCATCTTCCTCGAAGGCGGTTTGGATGCCGTTGCCGTGGTGGGCGTCGAAATCGAACACGCAGACCCGGCGCCGCCCATACTGTCGCTGCCAGTAGCGGGCCGCGATCACGCAGTTGTTGAAGAAGCAGAAGCCGTAGGGTTGGTTGGGTTCGGCGTGGTGCCCCGGCGGACGGGTCTGGCAGAACACGATCCCACCGGGCTCCGCCTCGACCAGATCGACGCCCACCAATCCCGAACCGGCGGACAAGGTGGCGATTTCATAGGAATCGTAGCCCACCTGGTTGTCGGGATGGTCGATATAGGTACGCCCGCTCAGCACCGATTCCTCGAAGCGGAACAGCCAGCCCTCGGTATGAAAGGCCAGCAGTTGTTCGCGCTCGGCCGGCCGGGGCGGCAGGTGATGGATGCGGTTGGCCAGATAGCCCTCGGCGAGCCGATCGGTGATCGCCAGCATCCGTTCGGGTGCTTCGGGGTGGTCGCTGCCGCCGGTGTCGTGGCGAAGGAATTCCGATGCGGTAATGATGGTGATGGGCGAATCGCTGTCCATGGTATCTGGTTGCAAAACGGGCAATCAAGGCCGGGAAAACCGAAAAACGCTCTGCGGCAATGCCGCCAAACTTACTGTATCCAGCCAAAAAAACGAAGCGCTATCTTGCGGATCGGCACCGATTGGCGACGAAGAATCCCGGCCGCAGCCGCGCAAAGGTGGGTGCAATGCCCCGGTGCTGTGGTATGATGCCGCAAACCCGATCGATCAAGCGGCGTGCCGGTACGCCTCTGTCCGCCGCACAGCCTTACCATCCCCTTGCCATGGTCCACCAGCCAACCCCCGCCAATTCGCCGCCCGCCAGCGCCGGCCTTCCGCCCGAGGCGGTGCTGGCGCTCGACCGGGTGGACAAGGGGTTTGTGGTGGAAAAAAAGCGGGTCGCGGCCTTGAGCGAGGTGAGCTGCGCCATCCGGCCCGGCAGGGTCACCGGCCTGATCGGACCGGACGCGGCCGGCAAAACCACACTGATGCGGCTGTGCGCCGGCCTGTTGCTTCCCGACCGGGGTACCGTGCGGGTTTTGGGGGAAGACGTGGTCCGCAATCCGCTGGCGGTCCAGGCGCAGATCGGCTACATGCCCCAGCGGTTCGGCCTGTACGAAGACTTGAGCGTGCGGGAAAACCTCGATCTCTATGCCGATCTCCAGGGTGTGCCGGCACAGGAGCGTAGCGGGCGCTACCGGCAGCTGCTGGCCATGGCCGGGTTGGAAGGATTTCAGGGACGACTTGCCGGACGGCTCTCCGGCGGCATGAAGCAGAAGCTGGGCCTGGTCTGCACCCTGGTGCGGCCGCCGCGGCTGCTACTGCTCGACGAGCCCACCGTGGGCGTGGACCCGGTCTCCCGGCGGGAACTGTGGCAGATCGTCTATCACCTGGTCGAGGCCGAGAGCATGAGCGTGCTGCTCAGCACCGCCTATCTCGACGAGGCCGAACGCTGCGCCGAGGTGGTGCTCATCCATTGCGGCCGCATCCTCGGCCACGACGAACCCCGGTCCTTCAGCCGGCAAATGGCCGGCCGCATCTGGCTCGTCCGGGCGCCGGCGCTCGCCAAACGCACCCTGCAACGCGAACTGAGCCGCGATCCGGCGATCCTCGACGCCCTGGTCCTGGGCACCTCGGTGCGGGCGGTCGGCCGCGATGGCACGCCCCCGGTCCTGGCCAACCTGTCCGACCCTTCGGGGGCCGAGATCCTGCCAGTAGCGCCCCGGTTCGAGGATTATTTCGTCGCCACCCTCAAGGACGAGGCCGCCGACGGGGAAAGCAATCGGATCGCTCTGGGCGGACTCGACCGCCGAACCAATGGCAACGACGTGATCGCCGTCGACAACCTGGTGCGCCGGTTCGGTTCCTTCTTCGCGGTCGACCGGGTCAGCTTCCGGGTGCGGCCCGGTGAAATCTTCGGCCTGCTGGGGGCCAACGGCGCCGGCAAGACCACCACCTTCCGCATGCTCTGCGGCCTCTTGCCCATCACCAGCGGCACCTGCACCGTGGCCGGCCTGAACCTGCGCACCGCCGCGGCCGCGGCCCGGGGCCGCATCGGCTACATGGCGCAAAAATTCTCTCTGTACGGCAACTTGACCGTGCGGCAGAATCTCCGTTTCTTCAGCAGCGCCTACGGGCTGCACGGCGCCCGCCGCCGCCGCCAGATCGACTGGGCGCTCGCCACCTTCGACCTCGAACCCTATGCGGCCAGCGAAAGCCAGGATCTGCCGCTCGGGTTCAAACAACGCCTGGCCCTGGCCGTGGCCCTGATGCACGAGCCCGAGGTGCTGTTCCTCGACGAGCCCACCTCCGGGGTCGATCCCCTGGCCCGCCGCGACTTCTGGGCCCAGATCAACAGCCTGGCCGACCAGGGCGTCACCGTGCTGGTCACCACCCATTTCATGGAAGAGGCCGAATACTGCGACCGCCTGGTCATCATGGCCGACGGCCGGGTGTTGGCCGAAGGCACGCCCGAGGAAATGAAGGAGCGCCACGGCGGCGGCGCGGGGAGCGAGGCCACCATGGAAGACGCCTTCATCGGCCTGCTGCAGCACCGTCAACCAACCGGGGCCACGCCATGAAACCAGGACCGCTGCTCCGCCTCAAGGGCATTGTCCGCAAGGAATGGCTGCAAGTCGTCCGCGACCCCTCCAGCATCGCCATCGCCTTTTTCCTGCCCCTGCTGCTGCTCTTCATCTTCGGCTACGGGGTTTCCCTGGATGCCACGAACATCCGGATGGGCCTGGTGATCGAACAGCCGGACAGCGCCTCGCTCAGCTTTGCCGGGGGCTTCGAACACTCGCCCTATTTCGCCCCCATCCATCTGCCGTCGATCCAGGAGGCGGAAAGCGCCCTGCGGGCATCGACCGTCGACGGCATCGTTTGGCTGCGCCAGAATTTCGCCGCCGATTACCTGAGCAAGCAATCGCCGCCGATCGGGGTGCTGATCAACGGGGTCGACGCCAACACCGCCCGCCTGATCGACGGCTACGTCCAGGGTATCTGGTTCGGCTGGCTGGAACAGCAGGCGGAAAAGGCAGGCAGGACCCTGCGCTCGCCGGTGCAACTGGAACAACGCATCTGGTTCAATCCCCAGGTGCGTTCCACCGATTTCCTGGTGCCGGGCATCCTGGCGGTGGTCATGACCCTGATCGGCGCCCTGCTCACCGCCCTGGTGATCGCCCGCGAATGGGAGCGCGGCACCATGGAATCGCTGCTGGTGACCCGGATTTCGGTCAACGAGATCCTGCTGGGCAAGCTGATCCCCTATTTCGTTCTCGGCATGGGCGGTCTGGTGCTTTCCCTGGTCATGGCCGAAACCCTGTTCCACGTGCCGGTGCGCGGCTCGCTCTGGCTGCTGTTCGCGGTCTCGGCCCTGTTTCTCTGGGTAGCCCTGGGCATGGGCTTTTTCATTTCCACGGTCTTCAAGTCGCAGTTCGTGGCGGCCTTGGTGGCCATGGTCAGCACCTTTCTCCCGGCCTTCATCCTCTCGGGCTTCATCTTCGACATCCAGTCCATGCCCGCCGTCATCCAGGGCGTGACCCACCTGATCGCCGCCCGCTACTATGTGGCCATTCTCCAGACCCTGTTCCTGGTCGGCGACGTCTGGAGCGTCATTCTGCCCAACGCGGCCGCCCTGGCGGCGATGGGCCTCTTCTTCCACGGCCTGGTCCACCGCCGGACCAGGAAGCGGCTCGAATAGGCATTGCCGTGGGTTCCCGTCTTTTCGCACTGATCGTCAAGGAATTCCTTGCCCTGTTCCGGGACAAGAAAAGCCGGATGGCGGTCATCGTGCCCCCGATTCTCCAACTTCTGATCTTCGGCTATGCCGCCACCTTCGACCTGGAGCACGCGCCCCTGGCCATCTACAACGAGGACGGCGGCGCTTTTTCCCGCGACCTGGTCGGCCGGTTCGAGCGCTCACCGGCCTTCGAGGTGGTCGGCTACCTGCGGTCGGAGGCGGAAATCAAGCCGCTGATCGACCGCAAAGGCGCCCTGCTGGTGCTCCATGTCGGCCAACAGTGCTCGGCCGAGGTTGCCAAGGGCGAGGGCTGCCCGGTCCAGGTGCTGATCGACGGCCGCAACTCCAACACCGCCATGCTGGCGCTCAACTACGTCCGCACCATCGTCACCGACTTCAACCAGGAGCGCATCGAACAAACCACCGGCTCGCCCCTGCCGGCGCGGCTCGCGGTGCGGGCCTGGTTCAACCCCAACCTGGAGAGCCGCTGGTTCATCGTCCCCGGCATCGTGGCCCTGCTGGCGATGATCGTCACCCTGGTGGTCACGGCCCTGTCGGTGGCCCGCGAGCGCGAGGCCGGCACCTTCGACCAACTGCTGGTCACCCCGCTCCGGCCCTGGGAAATCCTGATCGGCAAGGCCATGCCCGGCCTGATTGTCGGGGTCGGCGAGGCTGTGCTCATCGTGGCGGTGGCGGTCTACTGGTTCCGGGTGCCCCTGGTCGGCAACATGCTCACCCTGTTGCCGGCCCTGGTCATCTATGTGCTGTCGATCATCGGCATCGGCCTGATGATCTCCTCCTTTTCCAACACCCTCCAACAGGCCCTTTTGGGCTCCTTTCTGTTCATCGTCCCAGCGGTCACCCTCTCCGGTTTTTCCACTCCCATCGCCAACATGCCGAATTTCATGCAGGCTCTGACCTATCTCGACCCCATGCGGTATTTCCTGGTCATTGTCCGCCGCGTCTTCCTGGAAGGCGCCGGCATGGAGTATTTCTGGCACGAGCTGTGGCCGATGTCGCTCATTGCCATCGCGACCCTATCGCTCGCCACCTGGCTGTTCCGCCACCGGATGTACTGAACGGGCCCAAGGCTGCCGCCGCGCATTGGGCCATTTCACCGAAAGCCCTGGCATGGAGCATGCTTGAATATCGGGCAGCAGAAAACAGCGCGGGCAGGCGCCCGGCAAACGGCAGGGAGCGGGCCGACGACCGCGACGAGGTTGATTGCATGAAACACTTCCTTCGCTTCGGGATGATCGCCAAGATCACCTTGGTCCTGTTCTTCTACATCGCCTCGGTGACCATCATGGGGGTCGTCTCCTACAACGATCTGGTGGCCACCGAGAAGAAGACCGGCATCCTGGAGCTGGCCTACAATATCCACAACAATATCCTGGAATCGAGGCGATACGAGAAGAATTACTTTCTCTACGGCAGCGAGGATTCGCTCTACGACACCATCACCATGATCCAGAAGACCTCGGAGATCAGCGACGCGATCCTCGGGCACGACGAGGAGCTGGTCATCACCCCGAAACTAAAGGAACTCGACACCAATATGGGGGTGTACACCAAAAAAATCTATGAATTGCTCGCCCTGAAGAAGACCGATCCGGAAAAATACGGCCAGACCACGGGGGAAATCCGGCAGTACGGCAAAAAAATATCGGAAATGAGCAAGGATATCGCCAACGATGAGAAAAAGCTGATCCACTCGATGATTACCTTGCTGCGGGAGCAGTTGGTGATCTGGTCGTCGGTGGCCATCCTTATCGGCATCGCCCTGTCCCTCTTGATCGTCAACTTTGTGTTCAAGCCGCTGGCCGCGGTCAAGCGGGCCACCGAGGCCATTGCCCAGGGCCGGTTCCGGCGGATCGAGGTCATCAACAGCAAGGACGAGATCCAGCAGGTGATGGAGGCCTGCAATATCATGGTCCGGGAACTCGAGCGCCGCCAGGATCAGTTGATCCAGGCGGAAAAGCTCTCCTCCCTGGGCACCTTGACCGCCGGGGTGGCCCACCAATTGAACAACCCGCTCAACAACATCTCGACCTCCTGCCAAATCGCCATCGACGAGTTCGACTCCGGCGACACGCCCCTGCTCAAGCGGATGCTGCGCAACATCGACCAGGAAACCCTGCGGGCCCGGGACGTGGTCAAGAGCCTGCTCGAATTCGCCCGCACCCAGGACTTCGCCCTCCGTCAGGCCTCGCTGGCCGACGTCGCCCACAAGTCGGTTCTGCTGGCGAGGAGCCAGGTGCCGCCGGACATCGGCGTTTCGATCCGCATTCCCGGCGATTTGGTGCTGGCCATGGACGTGCAGCGGATGCAGGAAGTTTTCATCAATACGATCATCAACGCGGCCCAGGCCATCGAGCGCCAGGGAGAGATCGTCATCGCCGCCACCGTCGATATTGCGGCCCAGGAGGCGGTGATCGAGATCCGCGACACCGGCCAGGGCATCCTCGAAAAAAACCTGGCCAAGGTCTTCGACCCCTTCTTCACCACCAAGGAGGAGGGCCAGGGCACCGGCCTCGGCCTGTCGGTGGTCTACGGCATCGTTCAACAGCACCGGGGCAATATTACCGTGCAAAGCGCTCCCGGCCGGGGTACATCCTTTTTCATCCGTCTTCCCTATCCCGGCAGCAAGGAACACTGAGCAAGAGCGATGCACAAGCGCACAATCCTGGTGGTCGACGACGAACCCATCGCCCGCGACAATCTGGCCCACATCATCGCCAAGGACGGCCATGCGGTCCGGCTGGCCGCGAACGGCCAGGAGGCCGTGGCCTTCTTGCGCAAGGAAGAGGTGGACCTGGTCTTGACCGATCTGCGCATGCAGGGCGTCGACGGCATGGCGGTTTTGGAGGAGGCCAAGCGGCTGTGGCCTGCGGCCGAGGTGGTGATGATCACCGGCCATGCCAGCGTCGACACCGCGGTCGAGGCCATGCGCAAGGGCGCCTATCACTACGTGGCCAAGCCGTTTAAAATCAACGAATTGCGGGCGATCGTCGACAAGGCCCTGGAAAAAAGCCTGCTGCGGCGGGAAATCCAGACCCTGCGCGAACAGGTCGACGCCGGCAAGGGTACCGGACGGATCGTGGGCCAGAGCCCCAAGATGCAAGCCCTGCGGGAGACCATCAACCAGGTGTCGCAGTTGGACTGTAACGTGCTGGTCCAGGGGGAAACCGGCACCGGCAAGGAACTGGTCGCCCGGACCATCCACGAACTCAGTCCCAGGGCCAGGAAACGGTTTGTGGCCTTCAATTGCGGTGTCTTCACCGAGGAGCTGATCGCAAGCGAACTGTTCGGCTACGAGCGAGGAGCCTTCACCGGGGCCGGCAAGGCCAAGAAAGGTTTATTGGAAACAGCGGCGGGCGGCACGGTTTTTTTCGACGAGGTGGGCGAATTGCCGCTGTCGATGCAGGTGAAACTGCTGCGCGTGCTCCAGGAGCGGACCTTGATCCGGGTGGGAGGCACCGAGGAGATCGCAGTCGATTTCCGGGTGCTGGCCGCCACCAACAAGGATCTCAAGCGCGAGGCCGAGGCCGGCACCTTTCGCTCCGATTTGTATTACCGGCTCGACGTGCTGACCATCAACGTGCCCTCTCTGGCCGAGCGCAAGGACGACATTCCCCTGTTGGTCCGCCATTTTCTCGCCAAGCACGTCCGCCCGGGCAGAACCGTGCCCCAGTTGTCGCCCGAGGCGGAACGGCGGCTGATGTTCTACGATTATCCCGGCAACATCAGGGAACTGGAGAATATTGCCCAGCGGATGTTGATCGCCTGCGACGGCGAACTCATCGAGGCCCGGCACATCGCCGCCGCCTTCGGCGACAGCGATGGGGTCGCGGTCCGCGAGCAGCGGCAGGACTGGCCCACCTTGGAAGAACACGAAAAACGCTATATTTTGGAGGTCCTCGACGAGGTGGAAGGCAACCGGTCGGCGGCGGTCAAGATCCTCGGCATCGACCGGGTATCCCTCTGGCGCAAGATCAAGCGGTACGGCCTGGAGCATCCGGACAGTTGAATCTTCTCCCCATTGAGGAAACGCAATAGGCGTTCAATACCCATCTGTACGTCAATGCGTACAGATGGGTGAGTTTGCTGGGTGACCCATGCGGTACTTTGGCATGCATGCGCGTGGAAATTAGTCGAATCCGATTACGTAAATTTCGTCGTACGCCCCAAGTGGATAGACATCGCCTATCTTTATTGTCTGCCCCACAAAAGACGGAACGGCTTCCAGCCATGAAGTCGATATACTTTGCAGCAGAATGTTACCGTCGCGCCTGACGATCAACGCCCCATTCGCAGCATCCCATTCAAATTCGTATAGGTACCATGTGCCCGTTTGCCATGTAGCTTGTCCATATGCACGTCGCATCGTTCCCGTAGAATCATAGAGATAAAAGTACAGGTAATTGTTGTATTGATACGCGTATAGAGCATTGGCCACGCCAGTGTTCGTAGATTTGAAGAAAACGCGCCAGCGGCTGGCGTCTGGCCCTGAAGGGATGTCATGCTTGACATGCATCCGTATTATGCCCTTGTCACCAGGAACAAACCCGGCATCAAATCCATAGCTCACATGGGTTTGTGTGTAATGTATGGCGTTATCAACATCCCCTGCCGCTGTCACGGCATCGTTTCCCCCTGTTTTGGCAATTGTTTTGCCACCTATATCTGAAATAACCGATGGGCTGGGTACGCTTTCACACGTCCAGTAGAAAAGCGTCTGTTCTTCTGTATCTTCAGGAAATTTAATGCCTGAAACAGGAACAGCTACGGGTGCATGTTGGCACCTTTCGCCGCTCCAGTTTCCTCCATTGTTCTCGCAAGCCTGTTCAGTGACACATTGGCCGATAGATTCAATTCCACATGTAACTCCGTAAAAGCTTCTGTAATATTTCAAAAAATTTCCTATGTATTTATTAAACTCCCATAATTCGTCAGGTCTAGTGAAATAGACACCTGCAACATAACCATCCCATATTTGAATAGATTTATCCATGTATTCTTTAGCAATTGATATGTTTTGCGGATCGTTTTCCTTTAACCACAAAGCATACCAAGCATAAGCTGGACCAATCATCATATTTAAATTGGGATGATTTGGATATGGACGATTTTCGTTGTTAATCCATTGATTATTAGTATAATCAGCCCATGCCCAAAAAGATATTGTATCATTTCCAAGAACAATCTTTTGCTGGTGCCACAGATCATCGATGCTTGACTTTATCATCGGTGGTATTCGATCATCACGATCAACGCGATCATAATATTCGATAAGTGCCATCATAGTAATTCCTACCATAAAAGACTGACGGACATGACTCGCTGTTTGATCTAAAAAAATACCTGTATGAAACTGATCCAAATGTCCTAGAGCAAGATCAACAGCATGCCTTATTAATATCAATGTATTATTTGCATTTATATTAGATTTTAGAGCCCCTATGCTTACCTCTATTATATAGGCCAACTCTCTGGAATACCCAATTGTTGGGTATCCATTTCCAAGCGGGATATCGGTAAAATTTTGCTGAGTTGCCAGCGCCTCGAGCCCATCATACCATTTTTCCTCTCCCGAATTATGCCACATATAGAAAAGTCCATAAGGAAACCTCTCGTATCCTGCAGGATTTTTATTTTTATAATAATCTGATAATATTTCATTAGATTTTTCTGAATACAATTTCATGTCAACAGTAGCACTAGGCCATACCAATTCAGAATATTCAAATAAAAATTTTGCAGGGTCGTAATAAATAGGTTTCTTGTTTATATTAAATACAGACGACTGATTTGACATGAGCAGATAAAATTCATCGTAGTAGTTATTTATCCCGAGGTAAGCGGTAGGCAAAAATGTATTGATCTTTTCGACAAAAGCATCCCATTCAGGTGGATAATTAGCTGACCCTTCCGGCGGCTCAAGGTTATCCTCTTTTTGGCCTATGTATATCTCATCAAAAGCTCCTAGGGGATACACATGACCAATAAACATATCTTGATTTGCAAATGAAGGTAACGCAGAACTCCAACTAGGGGTAAAGGATTGAAACAAATCGACCCCATCTCTTCTGATCGTTACTTCTCCTGTATCAGCATCCCAAATAAATTCATACAAATACCAGACATCAACAGACCAAGTTGCCTGCCCAAACGCTCTGTGCCACGTTCCGCTGGCATCGTATATATAAAAAAATATATAATTATTGTATGTATATGCTGTTATTGAATTCGCACCGATATTTGTTGTTCTGAAAAAATTTCTATACGTGTTGCCATCAGGTCCTGATGGAATGGTATGTTTAACATGCATTCGTATGACACCTTTATCCAGGTTCATACTACCTATGGGGAATTTATAATATTGATGATTTCCTGTTTGCTGGATGGCGTTTCCAGCAATGCCTGTCGTTAGCTGCGCATCACTTGTGCCTGCCTTGGTAATCAGTACATTCCCTGCATCGGACCATACCGTTGGTTGCGGTACACTTTCCACTGCCCAACGAAACGATGTGCTGGCGGTCTCGCTCAGTGCTAAACTAGGGCCGATCAATGCCAGCGCCAGAGCTAAGCCAAGGCCAGTTAATGTTGTCTTTGTGCTCCACGTCATGCCAACCTCCTGTCGTCACGGTTAAAAAAGCCAATCATTCACCATCAGACCATTTGCATTGCTACCAAGCGTTACATTTCCTCCATTTACTGTTTGACGTTTCGTCGATCAGCACATCTTGCGCTGTCAAATGAATTTTGACTATACGTTTATACCGATCTTCTAACAAGGATAAATTGGTATATTTTACTGTATCAGTGTGTTTACCTAGAGTTGGCATAAGCAATTCAACTCATTTCTATCTCAAAAATCAACTCATCACATTCCTGCAGTACTTCTTGGTTATTTTTTCAAAAAAACCATACAGTTCTGCCATTTGATTCGATCGCCCTACCCCCTGACCCCGCCTCGCTCTGCGCTGGATGGTTATCTCTTGCCATTTTACCACTCTCCAGACACATTTCACCTGCGTGCAGTCGGAAGTATTCTCACGTGGTCACAACTGCTGAACCAAACCAGAGCCTCCGTCAAACGGAACAAGTGGTCGGGAACCACACTCTGGTTGATCACTCCAAATTCCACACCATTTCACAAGTTAGGACCGAAACAGTCGTTCTTTTCCCTACCCTTTTCTTTCCCTGTCAACGACCCATCACGACATCAGGATGAAACTCTGGCGGGCAAACAGGGGCTCGATGATTTCACCCGCCTGGCCCACCAACTGCAGCCGGATACCTTCCACCACATCGACCTCCAGGGCTTCCACCTCTTCCCGATTGGCCTGCGGCAGCAGCACCAATTGCACCCCGGCCCGTTTGGCGGCCAGTACCTTTTCCCTGATGCCGCTGACCGGCAGGATCCGGCCGGTGAGGGTCATTTCTCCGGTCAGGGCCACATCCCGCCGGGCCGGCCGCTTGGTGAGCAGCGACAGCAGGGCCGCAAAGATGGTGATCCCGGCCGAGGGACCATCCTTGGGAATGGCGCCGGACGGAAAATGAATGTGGACATCGGCGCCCTTGAAGAAATCCTCGGCAATCCCGAAGTCGCCGGCTCGGCTGCGCAGGAAGCTGAGCGCGGTCTGAGCCGATTCGCGCAGAACTTCGCCTAGCGAACCGGTCAGTAGCAGGGTGCCCGAACCCGGCATCAGGGCCGCCTCGACGTTGATGATCTCGCCGCCGGTCTCGGCCCAGACCATGCCGGTGGCGATGCCGGGCTGAGGCGTAGCCTCGGCCGCCTCCCGCCGGAACTTACGGGGGCCGAGCAGTTTGGCGACCGCCGGGGCGTCGATCAGGAGCTGCTCTTCCTGCCGGTCCGCAGACTTGAGGCAGAGCATGGCGATCTTCCGGCAGACATCGGCAATCTGCCGTTCCAGGCCGCGCAGGCCCGATTCCCTGGTGTAGTCGTTGATCACCCTGGACAGGGCCTCGCCGGTCAGCTTGACCGCGGATTTGGACAAGCCCGCCACCTTGAGCTGCCGGGGCAGGATGAACTGCTGGGCGATATGCAGCTTTTCCCGCTCGGTGTAGCCGGTGAATTCGATGCATTCCATCCGATCCAGCAGCGGGCCCGGCAGCTTGGTCAGGTCGTTGGCCGTGGCGATGAACATGATCCGGGAAAGATCGAAGGGCAGTTCCAGGTAGTGGTCGGTGAAATGGACGTTCTGTTCCGGGTCGAGCACCTCGAGCAGGGCCGAGGCGGGGTCGCCCCGAAAATCCTGGCCGATCTTGTCGATCTCGTCGAGCATGAAGACCGGGTTGTTGACCCCGGCCCGTTTCAACTCGGTGACGATCCGGCCGGGCAAGGCTCCGACATAGGTGCGCCGGTGGCCGCGCAGTTCGGCCTCGTCGCGCAGCCCGGCCATGGACAGGCGGATGAATTGCCGCTGCAGGGCCTCGGCGATGGCCCGGCCCACCGAGGTCTTGCCGGTGCCGGGAGGGCCGGTGAAGCAGAGGATCGGCCCCTTGCCCATCTGGACAAAGAGCTTTTGTTCCAACACCTCCCTGACCGTGCGCCGCAGTTCGTCGAGGTTGACCGGTTTGCCCAGGTAATGGGCGGCACCTTTTTTCAGGGCATCCACCGCCGAACTGACCGTGGCAAAGCCGGTGACCATGATCACCGGTACCTCCGGGGCGCTGCGGTTGATCCGATCCAGCAGCTCGATACCGTCCATCTGTTCCATTTTCAGGTCGGTCACCACCAGGTCGATCTCTTCGCGGGCCATCACCTCCAAGGCCTCGGCCCCGTTGGCGGCCCCGTAACAACCGTAGCCCTCCTTGCCGAGCACATGCATCAAATTGGTGCGGGCGATCTCCTCGTCGTCGACAACGAGGATCGATTGCCTGGCCTTGCTGCACAGGGTCTTGGCGGCCAGAAATTCGAGAATCCGCTGCTTGACCTGCCCCAGACCGTAGTGCCAGGTGTCGAGTACGGCCTGGGTCCGGGCCAGGTCGAGCTTGTGCTGGCTGAAGACGTTCCAGGGCAGGGCCAGGAGCAGCTCGATGTAATTGATGCCCACCGAATATTCGGCAATGGCCGCATCGGTTTTTTCCAGCTTGTCCAGTTCGCCGGCAATCGCCTCCATGACCTCGTGAGGCAGTTGGGCCGCCCCGGCCCGCGAGCGAAGCAGCGCCAGGGGTGAAGCCGTTGCTTCGGCCTGCGGTTCGGGCTCTTCGCGCGGTTGTGTTTTTTTCTTAAAAAACATGGTGCTCCTTGTTGTACATGGTGCTCCTTGTTGTCGTTGCCGTCCGGAAACAGGGGGCGGCGATCAGGGACCGGACGCTGCCCGCCAGCGGGCGATGCGGCCGTCTTTTTTTCTCTACCCGGAGACCAGAATCTTGCAATAAAAATGCCGTCCCGGCCCGACATCCCTCCGAGAAAACGTCGTTCCTGGCCGGCAGACCCACCATCCATCGCCGCCTGTTGTCTCACCCGCCTCGTGGTTGCCCCCCTCCCTCATCGTTTCATTTGATTCCACCCGGCCTGTGTCGCTGCAACACCGCTCGCCCCATTTATTGCAAAATGCAACAGCAATATCTGCAAACCGCCCCCCTCAAGTCCGCCAATCGTTTCATAGTGCAACAACCTCACCTCGCCTCTCAACCGCACGCACAAAGTGATTATTACGCAATATCAATAAAATAAATACATTTCCTCGCTTGGCATACATCTTGATTAAACCGAGTTATCGCGTCCCATTAAACCATTATCTTCGACTGCCATGCAGAATCAACCAGCCGCCTATTGTCCGAATCGGCCCGAGCCGGTCACCGGAGCCGCCGCAGCGGTCAGAGCGCGCGAACCCGCCTACATCATGGCGGTGACCCGCAACGGCCACATGTCCGAGCACGTGATGGAATACGCGGCCTCCGTGGCCCAGCGCCTGGGGTACGCGATCCTGGCGGTCCATGTCGACACCCTGCCCCTGTTCAACCGGGGCCGGCGCAGCCGGCTGTTTGCCGTTGCCATGCAGGAAAGCGCGGCCCAGCTGGCGGTCAAGGCCCAATATCGGGAGGTAACGGTGGAGCACCTGGCCGAATTCGGCAAGATCGGCGATGTGGTCGGCCGGTTGTGCCGGAGCAAGAAGCGCATCGAGTTTGTCGTCATCGACAAGGGCATCCGCCTGGAAGAGGCGGCCCGCTCGGCTCCTATTCCCGTGTTCCCGGTCAACACCGCCCAACAAGGCATCTTCAGCAAAACCCTTTTCCATACCACAACCACCAAAGGAGTATTCGCCATGTCCACCAGCAGCAAAAAACAATACGTGCAACGGTGCGTTCTTTTCGGGGCCCTGACCGCGGCCTTGTACGCAGCGGTATTCGCCTACCAGAATCTGGTCATGACCTATTTCAGCAAGGGCGGGGTCTATGCCGTCTTGCCGGTGGCCACGGTATTTGCCGTCTCCTATTTCCACGGCAACTTCACCAGCTCGTTCTGGTCCGCGCTCGGGATCGAAGCCTCCAGGAAGAGCGGCGCCCAGCCGGTCGCCCCGGCAAAACAGGTGACCGGTACGGTGAAAGCGCCCCGGCCCGACACCCGGCCCCGGCTGCGGCTCAACGCCTAGGCGCGTCTTCCGCGCCAATCGTTAGGCTGACCATCGCCGCGCCCTCATCCATGCACGCGGCACAGACATAATCGGTTCACAGACTACAGGAGCAAAGTCATGCACGGTCCCATCGGTGAAGTAATCCAGTTTATCGATCTCAACGCCTACACCATCGCCTTTCTCTTCCTGGTCGGATTCATCGGCGGCCTGGTCAGCGGTTTCATCGGTTCGGGCGGCGCTTTCGTCCTCACTCCGGGCATGATGAGCCTGGGAGTTCCGGGCACGGTCGCGGTGGCCAGCAACATGTGCCACAAATTTCCCAAGGCCCTGGTCGGGGCGATCAAGCGATACAAATACGGCCAGGTGGACATCAAGCTCGGCCTGATCATGGGCGTTTTTGCCGAAATCGGCGTCCAGGCGGGCATCATAGTCCAGAAGCGCATTCTCGACACCTGGGGCCAGGCCGGCTCCAACCTTTACGTTTCCTTGATCTTCGTCCTGGTGCTGGTGACGGTCGGCTCCTTTGTCATGCGCGACGCCATGCGGATGAAGCGGTCGCGGACCGAAGTCGACTCCGGCCCGAACATCGCCAAGCGCCTGCAGCAAATCGAACTCTGGCCGATGATCGAGGTCAAGGCGGCCAACCTGCGCATCAGCGTGTGGTTCCTCATCCCCGTGGCCCTGGCCACCGGCATGCTGGCCGCCACCATCGCGGTCGGCGGCTTCATCGGCGTGCCCGGTTTGATGTACATCGTCGGGGTCACCAGCATCGTGGCCTCGGCCACCGAACTGGTGGTCGCCTTCGTGATGGGCCTTGGCGGCACTCTGGTCTGGGCCTACTACGGCATGGTCGACATCCGCCTGGTCCTGATCATCCTGGCCGGTTCGCTGTTCGGGGTGCAGCTGGGGGCGATCGGCACCACCTATGTCAAGGAGTACATGGTCAAATACGTCATGGCCATGATCATGCTGATCGTGGCGGTCAGCCGGTTTCTGGCCCTGCCCAGGTATCTCAACGAGCTGCACCTGATCGCAATCGACGATTTCCTGGTCGGGATCATGAACAAGATGAGCTTCGGCATCATGTGCCTGGCCCTGTTGATCGGCGCCTCGATCATCCTGACCAGCCTGTTCAAGGCCCGGCGCCTGGAGCGGGCGGCAACGGGTTTGGCGTAACGCCGCGGCATCGGGAGGACTTCACCATGCCCGCGCGTATCGCCACCATCCTCGTTGCCATCGATCCGGGAAACGCCAGCCAGACCGCCTTGCACCAAGCCTTGGAGCTGGCGCTTTTCCTCAGGGCGGAGCTGGTTGCGGTCTCGGTCACGCCCCGCTACGAAGGGAACATGCATCGCTGGAAGATCAGCAATGCCGACGAGCAGCTCAGCCAGCCGTTCAAACAATGCCTGGAGGAGGCGAGGCGAATCGCGGCCGCAAGCGGGCAGGAGCTGCGCACCATCCACACCGTGGGCGATCCGGTGCAGGAGATCGTTCGCACCGCCGAAGAGCAACAGGCCGGACTGTTGCTGCTGGGATACCCCAAAAGGACCCGGATAGAACGGGTGCTGCTCGGCCGGACCGCGGCCAAGGTGATCGGCGGCAGTCCCTGCGACGTGCTGATGGTGCCGGAGCAGGCCGAGGTCCATTTTTCCCGAATTCTGGTGGGAATAGACGGATCGAGCTTCAGCATGGAAGCCGGGCAGCGGGCCCTTGGCCTGGCGCTTGCCTTTGGCGGCGAGGTCCATGCCTTGACCGTGCTCGACATCCCGGTCGAGCGCGGTTTCCTCTACGGGGTGCTGGACGAGGCACGACAGAAGAGCTTTCCGCCGCTCCAAACCCTGGCTGGCCAGGGCCAACGCCTCGGGGTGCGGGTGGTCACCGAAATCCGGGAAGGTTCGCCTTATGCGACCATCGTCAATTACAGCCAGGAAAGGGACATCGAACTGATCGTGCTGGGAAGCTACGGCCGAACCGCCCTGGGCGACATTCTCATGGGGAGTGTGGTCGAGCGGGTGACCTCCCTCTCGTCGTGCCCCACCCTGGTGGTGAAAAAAAGATGAGCGGGTCGGTTCGGGCCGGCTGTTGCCATCGGCCTGCGGCAGCACGGAAAAGTGCCGGCCGGTCGCGAACGCATCGACAAGGAGGTGGAATATGACCTGGAATATTGCATTGATCGGCCTGGTCGCAGCCGTCGGCCTGATCCATCTGGTCACGACGGCCGTGCAGGCTCTGGCCGGCTTGCGGAGCCGTCGGGCGAAAAATGAACAGCGCCTGCTGGCGGCCGGAGGCGAACGGGGCGACTGGTATGTGTTTTTCCACTGCGCCGAGCTGTTGGGCAGGGAAACGAACAAAAAGGCAGCCGAGCGGGATGAACGGCGGCAGGCTGCCGATCCGAAGCCGCCCCAACGCGATCCGGCCCGGCGGCCGCGTCCCAGAATCAGCCTGTAGACTGCCCGAAAGCTCCTGGCCCTGTGCTACCGCCGCCGTCGGTGGGGACGTTTTTTGCCGGCGCCCTCGCCGGCACGGCTGGCCGGTCCTCCTTTGCCGCCGCTGCGGGGCACTTTGGCCGCCCGCTTGTACTCGGTGGCCAGCAGTTCGTCCTCGGCCCATTGGGTGGGGATGGAGTGGCCGATATAGGTTTCGATGTCCTCCAGCGACAAGGCGCCCCGTTCGTCGGCCAGCGAAATGGCCTTGCCCGTGGCCCCGGCCCTGGCGGTGCGGCCGATCCGGTGCACATAATCCTCGCTGTCTTCCGGCAGGTCGTAGTTGATCACATGGGAGACCCCCTCGATATGCAGTCCCCTGGAGGCCACGTCGGTGGCGATCAGGATCGGCAGTTTGCCCGCCTTGAAGTCCCGCATGATCCGCAGCCGCTTTTCCTGGGGGACATCGCCCGATATCATCCGGCTCGTGCACTCGTTGGCCGTCATCAGCGCCTGCAGCCGTTCGCCCTCGCGCTTGGTGTTGACGAAAATCATCACCCGTTCCATGGCCTCGCGGCGCAGCAGCCCCAGCAGCAGGGGAAATTTTTCCTTGCCGGCCACGTGGTAGAGCACTTCCTCGATGTTGTCGGCGGTGAGATGGTCGCGGTTGACCTTCACCTGCTCCGGCATGTTCATGAACTCGTAGGCCAGCTCCATCACCCGGTGGTTGAGGGTGGCGGAGAACATCAGGTTCTGCCGCCGGTCATAGGACGGCAGGCGGCGGAGGATGTAGCGCAGATCGCCGATGAAGCCCAGGTCGAACATGCGGTCGGCCTCGTCGATCACCAGCATCTGGACGTGGTCGAGGCGGCACACCCCCTGCTTGAGGTAATCGATCAACCGCCCCGGCGTGCCGATGACGATGTCGACCCCGGCGCGCAGGGTCTCGCGCTGCTTGTCGTAGTCGACCCCGCCGTACACGGCCAGGATGGAGAAGCCGCAATGCAGGCCGAGCAGGCGGGCGTCGTGCTCGATCTGCACCACCAGCTCCCTGGTCGGCGCCAGGATCAAGGCCCGCGGCTGGTTGCCGCCGTTGTCCACCCGCAACAGCCGGTCGAACAGGGTGATCAAAAAGGCGGCCGTCTTGCCGGTGCCGGTTTGGCCCTGGCCGGCCACATCCTTGCCCGCAAGGCTTAAGGGCAGGGTCAGGGCCTGGATGGGGGTGCACTCGGTGAAACCCGCGTCCGCAATTCCCTGGCTCAGGGATTCGGGCAGGGGCAGGGTGTGAAAAAGCATGCAACTCCTTTGATTGAGATGGGGCGGGGCCGGTGGCGGCAAGGCCGGTCGCCGGTTTCAGTCCACCTTGAAATTGAGGACCAGGGAATCCCGGGGAGGGATGAATTGGCGGTAGACGGTGCTCGATTTCTCCAGCATGATCTTCGAGGCCCGCACCGAGTCGGTTTCCTTATACTTGTCGGAGAGATAGATGATCTCGCGGATACCGGCCTGGATAATGACCTTGGTGCATTCGTTGCAAGGAAACAGGGCCACGTAGAGCCGGCAGTCCTGCAGGTCGTTGGTGATCGAGTTCAGGACCGCGTTGAGCTCGGCGTGGCAGACATAGGGGTACTTGGTATCGAGATAGGCGCCTTCCCGGGCCCAGGGCAGCTCGTCGTCCGAGCAGCGCCAGGGAAAGCCGTTGTAACCGACCCCGACAATCTTGTTCCGGCTGTTGGCCACGCAGGCGCCCACCTGGGTGTTGGGATCCTTGGAACGGTGGCCGGAGAGGATGGCCACCGCCATGAAGTATTCGTCCCAAGAGAGATAATCGGTGCGTTTGCCGGTCATGGAGCCTCGCCTGCGGCTTGTTTGGCTTGCTGCGCCTTGAACTGCCGCCGCCGCTCCCGCCAATCCGGGGCAATGCCGGCCGCTTTTTCGACGAACTTCCTGATGGCCTGGAAGTACAGGGGACCGGCCTCGGCGATCAGCGTGTTGTGGCCGGCCCTGGGCACGATCTGCATCTCCTTGTTCCTGGCGCCGCTCTCCGCCTGGAGGGTTTCCGCCTGCCACAGGGGGATCAATTGATCGTACTGGCCGTGGAGGATGAAGGTCGGTTTGGTGATCCGCGCGATCTTGCCGGTATTGTCGAAGGTCTGCTCCTCGCCGATGCCCATGCCGGCGAGATCGATCCCCAGCACCTTGGCCAGGGGCAGGGTCTTGGCGAATCCCGATTCGATGATCAGGCCGGTGATCGCCTCCTGGTGGGTGCAGGCCACGTCGATGGCGCTGGCGCTGCCCAGGGACCGTCCCATGACGAACAGGGCGCCGGTGTAGTCGTGGCCGGCCAGCCATTTTTTGAGCGCCAGGAACACGGCGTTGCTGTCCGGCAACAGGGTGCTGGCCAGGGGCGAGCCGGTGCTCCAGCCGTAGCCGCGGTATTCGGTCACCAACAGGTTGAGGTGTTCCCGGACGTACATCGGGCCGACCTCGTCGTAATCGGGGATGATCTCGCCGTTGCCATGGAAGAAAATCAGGGTGGGCGAGGCAGGAGCGTGGCTGTACAGCCGGCAGGCGATGGTCGCTCCATCGGCGACCGGGACATCGATGTCGATCGCGCCGGCGGGCGGCGTCGTTCTGGCCACCTGGACGGGGTGGAACAGCAGCTGGGTGATTTCTGGTCGATCCATGTGCGTAAGCCTGGCAGAGGAATGGATTGGGGTTGGCGGTTCCGCCCGGCAGGTGGCGGCCAGGAGCGCGAGCACCACGGCCACCGGACAGAAACGGCGGGCAAGCCATAAGACACAAGAGCGCAGGTTCAAGGGCCGGGTTCGGACAGGTGCGGCATTCAAGGGACCGGAACGCATGGCGGACAGGAATTGGAGCATCGGGGAATCGAAAACCAAAACCGCTATCGGGGTCATATTCGTTGCGCTATCAATCCTCGCTCCTTACCCCACCTGGCCGTATTTGTCAAAATGTCGTTCTTCCGACGACCGGGCGGGCGGTTGCACTCGTCCGCCCGATCCGGCCCAACCGCACGCACCCTTCGGACCGGCCCTGTGACCGCTTGCATTCCCGGAAGAATGTTTTTATGGTAGCAATATGGACTGTCACGCCCGCCCGGCGTTTTGTGTAACACAACGCCACAGCCCTTCGAACAGGTGCAGGATGCCCCGACACCTCTTCCTTGCCGCCCTGCTCGTCATCCTCCTTGCTCCCGGCCAGGCGGCCGCCGCCAGCAAGGTGGCTGCGCCCCGCCAGCCGCGCCTGGCCGCCCCGCCGGCCAAGGCCGCGCTCCAAAAACGCCCCGCCCCGCCCCGTTCCGGCCCGAACCAAAAAGTGCGCCAGACCCCGTTTGTCCGCTTGTGCCGGATGATCGTCGACAACAGGTACCTGTTCCGCTCCTTTGCCGATCTCGGCCTCATGGCCTTTGACCCGAACATTACCGACCGCATTCTCCTCACCCCGGAAACGCGCTGGGCCTTTGGCCGGCTCGCCTTTTCCCTGCCGCGCGGCGCATCGACATCGGCGCCCAGATCCGCCGCCAACAGGGAGATTGCCATTCAACCGCTCGATGTCGACGCGGGCCCGTTCACCCCCTTTTTCGGCAACCCGTTCCGGCCCCTGCCCGGCATCTGGCTGATCCCCAGAAACTTGAGCCTGTCCGCCATCGACATGGAACCCGACTTCGAGGCGGATTCGTTCCAGCCATCGCGCAGCAAAGCGCACGCCGCAAACGGCAGCGGCCTGCACGCCTCCGGCAACGGTACCGACAGCGCTCCTCTGGCGTACCGGTATGCCATGGACAAAAAAACCTCGGTCAATGCCAAGGTGGAGTGGATTCAAAATCTCGGCGACACCACCGGCATGAAGCCCGACGTGGAGGAACCGCGCGACGACGGTTCGTCCACCAACAAGCTGCCCGGCGTGAACCTGAACCTGGGGGCAAGCTACAAGTCGTTCACCCTCACCGGTGGTTATATCCGCGCCCTGGACAACCGCACCTCGGCCGATCTCGCTGCGGCGGGCGAGGAGAGCAATCCCGTGGCCTGGAGCAGCGAGTTGGCCTATTCCACGGAACTCATGCATCGGGAGACCACCCTGGCCTTCGGCTATCTGCGCGCCTCGGATGGACTCCATGCCTACCTGCCGGAGGAACGCTACCGGACCCGGGCCTCCATGGCCATCTCCGATTCCGCCATCCTCAGTCTCGAATACTATCTGGACAGGGAGGACGTGCCCAATAACAACGGCGATACGGACGGGTACGGCATTACCACCAAGATCGGCTTCGGTTTCTAATTGGCCCGAACCGCCCAGGACCGATCCGCCGTGCCCTCGGCCAGCACCCCGGCCAGCCGTTCCCGGATGGCGGCGGCCGCCACCTGGTCGACCTCCTCTTCGCCGACATAGACGGCCACTTCCACCGGACGGGCCGGACCGGCTTCCCGCTGGATGGCGATGTCGGCGCAGACCTCCACCCCGGGATACTCCACCTCGAGGTAGTCGACGATGATCTGCCCCCGCAGGTCGGCCAGATTATCGGCACTTTGTTCGACGTCGTATCCCTCTTCCTGAAACAGGCTGCCGGCCATGATGCAGTCGGCCACAATGATCCGTTTAATCGCCTTATTCGCCACGTATCCGCTCCTTTGTGCACATGAATTCCGCACGGCCCGATGCCGTTGCTCCCGGAATCAGCTCTATACCACAGTGCTGCCGGGCGGCCAAGCGGGAAGGCACGGGCCGGCCCACCGGCCGGCCATACGCCCTTTTTTCTAGGCGGACGGATTAGGATCATTTATAGTGTTGCCGAGAATCAGGAAGATGGCAGCCATACCCGCTTGATCCGCCCCCGGGCCGAGACGGCTGGCAGCACGGACCCGATCCTCTGGGAACCGTCTTCGTGACCGCCCCGGACCGGTTTGGTGCCGCGCCTTGCTCCCCTGCCCCCTAGCATGAGGAAAAAACAGATGAAATTCTTTGCCACCGCCTCCAGCGTCCTCACCCTCCTGCTGGTCGCACTGACGAGCGATGCCGGCGCCGGCGTCTCGATCAGCATCGGCGACCCCGGCTTCTACGGCCGGATCGACATCGGCAATTATGGCCAGCCGCGCCTGATCTACAGCGAACCGGTGATCGTCCGGCGAATCAGCACCTGGTATCCGCCGATCTATCTGCGGGTGCCGCCCGGCCACCTCAAGCACTGGTACAAGCACTGCAATGCCTACAACGCCTGCGGCCGTCCGGTCTACTTCGTCGACGACGCCTGGTACCGCGATGTCTATGCGCCCCGCTACCGCGACTACCGCCGCGTCGTTGTCCCACCGCCGCCGCCCCGCAGGCCGGTCTATTACGACTACCGCCGCTACGAGAACAGGCCGCCTCAACGGATTTACACCCGCGATGAATACCGTCGGGACGGCTATCGGCATGACGAGTATCGAAAAGACCGGTATCACGGGAACAAGCATCGCGGGGACGGGCACCGGAAAGACAAACACCGGGGCCATCGGTAACCGGCGGACGTAAACTGTCGATGCATTGTGTCAAACAAACCATGCGGCCACGGTTCTTGTTCGTTGTCCCGGCGCTGGGGCTGCTCTTGGCCGTCCTGGCCGCCAAGCCACTGCTTGCCAGGGATTCCATCACCTGGATGGAGCCGAACATGCCGCCCTTCAATATTCAGGACGGGCCGGCGAAAAACCAGGGCTACGGCAACATCGTCACCACCTTGCTCCAGCAGCACCTGCCCGAGTACGACCATTTTATCATGATCACCAACGTGACCCGCCACTTCCGGAAGTTCAAGGATGGAGAGAAGGTGTGCGGCGTGGGCCTGTTCCGGACGCCGGAACGGGAGGCCTTCATGTACTTTTCCCTGCCCAGCCTGCTGGTCATGCCCCCGACGTTCATCGTCAAAAAGGACAGGAAGGCCGAATTCGGTCCGACGGCAAGGGTCAGTCTCGAATCGCTGCTCCAGAACAGGCGGATTGCCATCGGCTTAAGCCGGGACCGCTCCTACGGCGCTCCGCTCGATGCCATCCTCGCACAGCGTCGGCAGCAGGCGCAGTTGGTATATTACAACGGCCAGCAACTCACCGACAACTACCTCAAGATGCTGATGCTCGACCGAATCGACGGCCTGCTCGCCCTGCCGGACGAAGCCCTGTATCATGCGGAAAAGATGGGCCTGCGGGACCGGATCGTAGCCCTGACTGTCGAAGAAACCCAGTGCAATTACCGGGATTGGATGAGCGCCGTGGCCTGCCCGAAAAACGCCTGGGGCAAGGAGGTGATCGACAAGATCAACGCCATCCTGCTCGCGCAGCGGCCGACGGCCCCTTACCGGGCCGCCTACGAACGCTGGCTCGATGGGACCGCCCTGGAGCGCTACCGCGCCCTTTACCGCGACATCTTCCTGGCGTCCCCCGATTGATTCCAGCCAACCGACCGGAAAAAACCTTCCGGCCGGTTGGCTGCTTTACTTGTTCTTGCTCTTGCGCTTGGCAATCTTTTTCGACGACTGCTTTTTGTACAGCCGCCGGGCCTCGGCCAGGCGTTTCTCGCTCTTTTCGATCAGCAATTCCTGGGCCGAACGCTTCTCTTCCTTGGCATCGGGACGTCTCTGGACATAGCTGCCGTCGGCCTGCATCTCCCAGGCCCCGCGGCGGTCCGCCAGCTGCAGATTGAGGATTTCCCGCAGCTGCGCCTGCAGAGTCGGCGACTCGATCGGCGCCATCACTTCCACCCGGTGGTCCAGATTGCGCCGCATCAGGTCGGCCGAACCGATGTAATATTCTTCCTGGCCGTTGTTGCGGAAATAATAGATGCGCGCATGTTCGAGGAAGCGGCCGACGATGGACGTCACCCGGATGTTGTCCGACAAACCCGGAATGCCGGGCCGCAACAGACAACTGTCGCGGATGATCAGCTCCACCTTGACCCCGGCCTGCGAGGCCTGGTACAGGGCGGAGATCACGTCCATGTCGGTGAGGGCGTTACTCTTGAGTTGGATCAACCCTTGGTTGCCCTTGCCCTGGTGCTCGATCTCCCGCTTGATGTTCTCCACCAGCGTCTTCTTCAGTTTCCGGGGGGCTGGCAGCAGCTTCTTGTAATTTCGCGCCGAGTAGCCGAGGGTCAGGAAGTTGAAAAACTCGGTGAGGTCGTTGCAAATGTCGGGGGCGCAGGTGAGCAGGCCGAGGTCGCTGTAGGCCCGGGCCGTGCCGGCATGGTAGTTGCCGGTGCCGATGTGGGCGTAGCGCCTGAGGCCGTTATAGTCGCGCCGGACCACGAAAATGACCTTGGAGTGGGTCTTCAGGCCGACCACGCCGTAGGTGACGTGCACGCCGGCCTGCTCCAGGTAGGTGGCCCAGTGGATGTTGGCCGACTCGTCGAAACGGGCCATCAGCTCGACCACCACCGCCACCTGCTTGCCGTTGCGGGCCGCATCCAGCAGGTACTGGATGATCTGCGAGTTGGCCGAGGTCCGATAGAGGGTCATCTTGATCACCAGCACCTTGGGATCGGTGCTGGCCTCGCGCAAAAACCGTTCCACCGAGGAACTGAACGATTCGTAGGGGTGCTGGAGCAGAAACGGACCCTCTTCCCGGATCAGATGGAAAATGTTCGGGAAATCGCCGGCAAGCTTGTAGTGGTCCAGCGGCAGATGCGGGGGATAGTGGAGCGCCGGCTTGTCGATGCCCACGATCTCCATCAGATCGCGCTTGCCCATGATGCCGTCGACGGTGAACACGTCCTTGCGGGAATTGATGCCCAGCTGAAAGGCCAGCATGCCCCGGTGCTGGCGGGTCATGGCCGGGTCCACCTCGAGCCGGACCACCTCGGCGAACTTGCGATCCTGTAGCGCGGTCTCGATCATGGACAGCAGGTCCACCGCCTGGTCCGGCAGATGTTCGGTGATGGCGTTGCGGGTCACCCGGAAGAGTTCGCAGCTCTCGATCACCATGCCGGGAAAGATGGTCTCCAGGTTGTTGGCGATCACGTCCTCGAACAGCACATAGGTATGCCTGGACGGGTCGACCCGGATGAACCGGGGGATGCCGGTGCCGGTGGTGGGCACCTTGATCCGGTTGAGGTAGACATGCTCGGCGTCGCTGAGCCGGGTGGCCACCAGGAGATTCAACGACAAATTGGAAATGAAGGGAAAGGGATGAGCCGGGTCCATACCCTGCGGCGTCAGCAGGGGGTAGATGGAGTCGCGGAAATAGCTGCCCATTTTCTGGCGCTGCTCTTCGTCGAGTTCGCGGTATTTGACGATGAGGATCTTTTGCTTGGCCAACTGGGCCAGCAGCTCGCGTTCCATGGCCTCCTGCTTGTCCAGAAGGTCGCGGACCATGGCATAGCTCTCGTCGATCTGCTGCTGCGGCGTCCGCCCATCCTGGGACAACAGCTTGAGCCCGGCCCCGATCTGCTGTTTGAGGCCGCCGATCCGCTTCATGAAGAATTCGTCGAGATTGGAGCCGATCACCGCAAGAAAAAAGACGCGTTCGAGCAGCGGGTTGCGCACATCGGTGCTTTCGTTGAATACCCGCCGGTTGAACTCGAGCCAGGTCAATTCGCGGTTGAGATACCATTCCGGCGAGGAGAGATCGAACACCTTGTCGCTCTTGCCGCCGGCTCCGTTTTTGGGATCGGCCGCCTTGGCCCCTGCATCCGCTTTTATCTCCGCACCCATTGCATCCTCCCATCCAGAGATTCACGAAATTTCCACATTATGTAATCATACCGCAGTTTAGGGACAGGAGGTAGTGATTTTTCCGGAGACCGCACCTGGGCCTTGCCCATGCACGGGCAAAGCCGGTAAGGCGGGTGGCAACGGGGCGAAAAAGGGACAGCCGATGGGGCGGGCAGGAGGGCGCAGGCAGGCGTGGACAGGCTATCGACGCGAAACGGTCTCAGCTCCCTGCCAGGGCCGCGACAATCCAGCCAAGGACAGGGCCGGGAAAAAATCCCAGGCCGAGCACCCCGGCCAGGCACACGCCCAAGACGGCGCGCATACCCGGCGAGCAGCTCAGGCAAGCGTTGTGATCGGCCTCGCTCATGTACATGAGACGGACCACCCGCAGATAGAAAAAGGCCGAGATGGCGCTGAAGAGCACCGCGCCCACCACGGTGAGAGGGTAGCCGGCAACGAAGGCCGCCTTGAGCAGGTAGAACTTGCCGATGAAGCCGCCGGTGGGCGGAATGCCGGTGAGGGAAAAAAGAAAGACCAGCATCAGGGCGGCAACCACCGGATGTTTGCCGGCCAGGCCCTTGCAGTCGTCCAGGGACTCGCGGCACTGCCCCGGCGCGGCCAGCAGGATGAGCACCGCAAAAGCGCCCAGGTTCATGAACAGGTAAACGGCCAGGTAGGCCATGGTCGCGGCCATGCCTTCCTCGGTGCCGGCCACTAGGCCGAGCAGGGCGTAGCCGGCATGGGCGATGGAGGAATAGGCCAGCATCCGCTTGAGGCTCTGCTGGCAGAGGGCGGTGATGTTGCCCACCGCCATGGTCAGCAGGGCCAGCACCGCCAGGATCGGTCCCCAATGGTCTTGCAGGCCGGGCAGGCCATAGAACACGACCCGGCCGAAAATGGCGAATCCGGCCGCCTTGGGCCCGATCGACATCAAGGCGGTGACCAGGGTCGGCGCCCCTTCGTACACATCCGGGGTCCAGAGGTGAAAGGGGGCCACCGCCACCTTGAAGCACAGTCCCGCCAGCAGCAGGCCGAGCGCGGCCAGCAAGGCCGGATTGGCCGCCACGTTCATGGCGGCGGCCGCCTCGGCGATCCGGCCGATGTCGGTGGTCCCGGTCAGGCCGTAAAGCAACGACATGCCGAACAACAGCAGGGCCGAGGCAAAGGCGCCCGTAAGAAAATACTTGACCGCCGCCTCGCTGGTCCGCCCGTCGCGTTTGTGCATCCCCACCAGGGCGTAGATCGGCAGGGCCATCAATTCCAGTCCGAGATAGAGCACCATCAGGTCGCCGGCCGAGGCCATGAGCAGCATCCCCACCAGGGAGAAAATCAGCAGGCTGTAGTACTCGCCCTGGCGCCCGTCCACGGTCTGCCAGAACTGTTCGCTGATCAAGGTGGTCAGGATCACCGCCCCCAGGCAGATGGCCTTGAAGACCATGGCATAGCCGTCGGCCAGGAACATACCGCCAAAGGCCGAGGTAGGCCGTGCGCCCAGGATCATGAGCAGGGCGGTGGCGCAGCCGACCACGGTCAGCCAGGGCAGCACTTGCCGTTGGCGGGGGATGAACAGGTCGCAGCCGATCAGCAGCACGCCGATGCCGACGAGCAGCAATTCCGGCAAGATGGGTTCCAGGGCGGTCCAGGTGACAGCCGCAGTTTGTATCATGGTCGATCCTCGTTCAAATTCGCTTGCAATCGTCCTTGTTCAGGGAAGCTGCGCCAGGGCGGACGGCAGCGCTGTTCCCGTTCCGGCCAGGCCCACGCCATGGACCTGGTCGAGCAGATGCCCCACCGAGACGTGGAGAAAACCGAGCAGGGCATTGGGATAGAGTCCGATCCACAAAATCAGGATCGCCATGGGCGCCAGGGTGGCGATTTCCCGCAAATCGAGCGGCGCCAACCCCTGCATGCCCTCCTTGACCTCGTTGAAAAAAACGCGCTGGTAGAGCCAGAGCATGTACCAGGCCCCGAGAATCAGGCCGGATGCGGCGATCACCGCGGACCAGGGCCGGCTTTCGAACCCGCCCAGCAGGATGAGGAACTCGCCGACAAAGCCGTTGGTACCGGGCAGGCCCACCGCCGCCAGGGTAAAGAGCAGGAAAAAGCCGGCAAAGACCGGCATGGTCGAGGCCAGGCCGCCGTAGGCCGCGATTTCACGGGTATGGGTGCGCTCGTAGATCATGCCCACCGCCAAAAACAGGGCGCCGGTAACCAGGCCGTGATTGATCATTTGCAGGATGGAGCCCTCCAGCCCCCGCTGGTTCAAGGCAAACAAGCCCAAGGTGACGAAACCCATGTGGCTGACCGAGCTGTAGGCGATCAACCGCTTGAGATCGGTCTGGGCCAGGCAGATGATCGCGCCGTAGACAATGGCGATCACCGACAGCGCCAGCATGGGCTGCATCATCAGCTGGGTAGCGTCCGGCAGGATGGGCAGAGAGAAGCGCAGAAAACCGTAGGCGCCCATCTTGATCAGCACCCCGGCCAGGATCACCGAACCGGCGGCCGGGGCCTCGGTGTGGGCGTCGGGCAGCCAGGTGTGCACCGGCCACATCGGCACCTTGACCGCAAAGGCGGCGAAAAAGGCCCAGAAGAGGATGAGCTGCAGCTTGAGCGGATAGGCCTGGCCGGCCAGCTTGAGGATATCGAAGGTGCGGCCGCCGTACTGGTACAAGAGGATGATCCCGACCAGCATCAGCAGGCTGCCCACCAGGGTGTAGAGGAAGAACTTGACGGTGGCGTAGATCCGGTTGGGCCCGCCCCAGATGCCGATGATCAGGAACATCGGGATGAGCATCGCCTCCCAGAACACGTAGAACAAGATGAAATCGGTAGCGCAGAACACGCCCATCATGGCGCCTTCCAGCAACAGCATGGCAACGAAGAATTCCTGCACCTTGCCGGTGATCGCCTCCCAGGACACCAGCACCGACACCACGATGATCAGGGCGGTGAGCAGCAGAAACAGGATGCTGATGCCGTCGATGCCGAGGCTGTAGTTGATCCGCAGGGCCGGAATCCAGGCATGCTGCTCGACGAATTGCATCACGTGGGTCGACTTGTCGAACAGCAGGACCAGCGGCAGGGTCAGGCACAGCTCGACCAGGCTGACCAGGAGCGCCAGGGTTCGGATGGTGGCGGTCTGCTGGCGGGGCACGCACAAGAGCGACAGCCCGCCGAGGATGGGAAAGAAGATCAGGATGCTGAGCAAGGGCATGGACATCGCGAGGTTTCCGTAAAAGTTCGGGTTAGAGGCCGATCAGCAGCATGGCCACCAGGGCCAGGGCGCCACCGCCCATCCAGGCCAGGTAATGCGAAACCTGCCCATCCTGAAGGCGTCGCAACCGTTCGGCCGCCAGGGCGATCAGCCGGGGTAGCCCGTTGACCACCCCCTCGATACAGGCCAGGTCGACGATACCCAGCACCACCTTGCGGCCGAATGCCAAGGTTGGCCGGACCAGGAGCAGGTCGTACAGCTCGTCGACATAGTATTTGTTGAGCAGCAGCCGGTGGATCGGGGCCAGCCGTTCGGCCAGCACACCGGGCAGGTGCGGCCGCATGCGGTAGAGATAGTAGGCCAAACCGATGCCGCATGCCCCGGCCAGGATCGAGCCGCCCATCAGCAGGGCCTCGGTGGTGGCGCTGACTTGGAGATGGGGATGGCCCAGCACCGGCGCGAGGAAATGGGCCCAGTGGTTGTCGCCGCCCAGCAGTGACGGCACACCGAACCAGCCCGCGGCCACCGCGCCGGCCGCCAGCAGCATCAGTGGCCAGGTGACCACGGCCGGCGATTCGCGGAGGTGATGCCGCTGCTCCTCGCTGCCCCGGAATTCGCCGTGAAAAACGAGGAACAGGAGGCGGAAGGAGTAGAAGGCGGTCATGAAGGCCACCAGGGTGCCGACGGCCCAGGCGAACTTGCCGGCGGCCAGGTCGGTGTTGAAGGCCATCAGCAGAATCTCGTCCTTGCTGAAGAAACCGGCCAGGCCGGGCACGCCGGCAATGGACAGCGAGGCCAGGAGAAAGGTCCAGTAGGTGACGGGCATTTGCCGCTTCAGGCCGCCCATGACCCGCAGGTCCTGCTCGTGATGCATGCCCAGGATCACCGAGCCGCAGCCGAGAAAGAGCAAGGCCTTGAAAAAGGCGTGGGTGAACAGATGGAAGATGCCCGCCGAATAGGCGCCCACCCCGCAGCCGATGAACATGTAGGCCAGCTGGCTGACCGTGGAATAGGCCACCACCCGCTTGATGTCGGTCTGGACCAGGGCGATGGTGGCGGCGAACAGGGCGGTGATGGCGCCGAGCACGGTGATTAGGTTGAGGATCGCGGGCGACAGGGAAAAAATCGGACTGCAACGGGCGACCAGAAAGACGCCGGCCGTGACCATGGTGGCGGCATGGATCAAGGCGCTGACCGGAGTCGGCCCTTCCATGGCATCGGGCAGCCAGACATGGAGCGGCATCTGGGCCGACTTGCCGATCGCGCCGCAAAAGAGCAAGAGCGCGATCAGGGTGGCGACGTTGACCGGGCTGCCGAACAAGTTGATGGTCTGTCCCTCCAACTCGCCGACCCGGCTGAACACCTCCTGGTAATGGAGGCTGCCGAACAGGGTGAACACCAGCAGCAGCCCGAGCAGAAAGCCGAAATCGCCGAACCGGTTGACGATGAAGGCCTTCTTGCCGGCATCGGCGGCCGACTGCTTGTTGAAATAGAATCCGATCAGCAAATAGGAAGACAGCCCCACCGCCTCCCAGCCGAAAAAGAGCTGGAGGAAGTTGTTGGCCAGCACCAGCATCAGCATCGAGAAGGTAAAGAGACTCAAATAGGCGAAAAACCGATAATACCCTTCCTCGCCCTTCATGTAGCCCACCGAATAGATATGCACCAGGGAGCTGACGCTGGTGACCACGATCAGCATCACCGCGGTCAGTTGATCGACCAGAAAGCCGACCGAGACCACCAGGTTGCCGGAATGGATCCAGGTGTAGATATCCTGGTTGACGATCACGCCCGACCGGACCCGGCACAAGGCGGCCAAGGCGCAGCAAAAGGAGAGCAGCACCGCGACGATCGGCAGCCAGTGGGCCCGCGTCCCCCAGCGCCTGCCCGCAAGCAGGGTGATGACAAAAGAGGCCAGCGGCAACAACGGAATGGCGAGCAGGGAGGCCGGCATGTTCTTATCCCTTGAGGTGGTTGATGGTATCGACGTGCACGCTGCGCCGGCTCCGATAGAGGGCGATGGCGATGCCCAGGCCGATGGCGGCCTCGGCCGCGGCCACGGTGATGATGAAGAAGGTGAAGGCCTGGCCGCGGACGCTGTCGAGGAAATGGCTGAGCGCCACCAGGTTGAGGTTGACGCCGTTGAGCATCAGCTCGATCGACAAAAACATGACGATCACGTTGCGCCGGGTGAGGAAGCCGCACACCCCGATGCAGAACAAGATGACCGCCAGGGTCATGTACCAGGACAGGGGGATCATCGACCCACCTCCCGGCAATCGGCGACGGGTTCCGGCCCGGCATCCCCGGCTGTCCCGCCGCTTGCACTGTCGCTTTCACCGCCGCCTTGATCCCGTCGCGCCAGCACCAAACCGCCGATCAGGGCCACCAGCAAAATAAGGCCGGCGATCTCAAAGGGCAGCAGGTAGGTGGCGAACAGTTCCTGGCCCAGGGCCTTGGTATGGGTAACTTGGCGGATGGCGTCGACGGTCCACACCCCCTTCTCGCCCAGGGTGAAGGCGGGTATGGTGGCGATCAGGCCCACGGCCAGGCCGGTGGCGATGATCCGTCCGAGCCAGGCATTGGGCACGAAGGCGGTCAAGTGGAGTTCCTCGCGCAGGCTGACCAGGAAAAGCACGAATAGGTAGAGCACCAGAATGGCGCCGGCGTAGACGATGATCTGCACCGCGGCCAAAAACTCGGCGTTCAAGGTCAGGTACAACCCGGCCATGTGGAAAAACAGCACCAGGACCATGAGCACGCAATGGACCGGGTTGCGCAGGCTGATGGCCAACAGGCCGCTGGCCACGATCATCAGGGCGCAGTAGCCGAAAAAGAACTGGGGAAACATCGAGCCTCCTTATGCGTGTTCCGGGGGAAGATGCCGTTGCCATTGCCGCCCCACCACCTGCTGCTCGCCGCTCCATTCGGGCGGCACCGGCAGCCGTTTCGGCGCGGGCAGATCGCGTTCGGCAAGCCCGCGCGGCCGCCAGAACGGATTGACGTACGCATCGACCGGCATGTCCAGTTGGGCCGCGAACCGGTCCCAATTGGACAGCAACTGTTCCTTGGTGAAATACAGCGAGGTCCGGTCGCAGCTGCTGTACTCGAACACCTCGGTGAGCACGATGGCGTTCACCGGGCAGACCTCCTCGCAAAAGCCGCAGTAGACGCAGCGCAGCGCCTCGATCCGGTAGCAGTCGATCATTCGGCGGCTGCCCGGCTCCTTGTCCTTGTGCGACCGGATGCGGATGCAGCGCGACGGGCAGACCATGGCGCAGCGCATGCAGCCGACGCACTTGCAGTCGCCGGTGGCGGGATCGCGCACCAAGGCGTGCTGGCCGCGGAAACCGGGGCGGATCCGCGGCCGCTCGTCCGGATACTGGCGGGTGATCGGCCTGGAAAAAAGGCGTTTTAAGGTCAGGCCCATGCCCTGGAGGATTTCGACCTGGAAAATCGTGCCCAGAAGGCCGCGCCGGGGTTTGTACCGAATCTGCATAATGCTTGTCTACCTCTTAGTCGAGGATCGCCTTCAGACAGGCGGTGAGGACGATGTTGGCCAGCGCCATCGGGATCAGCACCTTCCAACCCAGCCCCATCAACTGGTCGTAGCGGTAGCGTGGCAGGGTGGCCCTGATCCAGATGAACAGGAACATGAACAGATAAATTTTGAGCACGAACCACAGCGGCGGGAAAAAAGGAACCGGGAAAGGCCCGTTCCAGCCGCCGAGAAAGCAGATGGTGGCAATGGAGGCCATGACCATCATGCCGATGTACTCGGCCATGAAGAAGATGGCGTACCGCATGCCGCTGTATTCGGTGCTGTAGCCGGAAACCAGTTCGGTTTCCGCCTCGGGCAGGTCAAAGGGCACCCGGTTGGTCTCGGCCAGCATGCTGATGAAGAAGACGAAAAAACCGATGCATTGCGGCATCAGGTACATGCCCAGGAACCGGTCGCCCTGGGCCTCGACGATTTCGCTCAAATTGAGCGAGCCGGCCAGCAGCATCACCCCGACCAGGCTCAGCCCCATGCTGATCTCGTAGCTGATGACCTGGGCCATGGAACGCATGCCGCCCAGAAAGCTGTATTTGGAGTTCGACGACCAGCCGGCCAGGACCACGCCGTAGCTGGCCAGCGAGCTCATGGCAAAGACGAACAGTAGGCCGATGTCGATGTCGGCCAGCACCCAACCTTTGGCAAAGGGCAGCACCGCCAGCGAGGTCAGCATCGCCACCAGGCAGATGATCGGCGCGGCCAGGAAGGTCGGCCGGTCGGCGTTCTCGGGGACGATGTCTTCCTTGAAAAAACTCTTGATGCCGTCGGCAATGGGCTGGAGCAGGCCGTGCCAGCCGACCCGCATCGGCCCCAGCCGCACCTGCATGTGGCCGATGATCTTGCGCTCGAAATAGGTGGCGTAGGCCACATGGAGCATGACCACCGCAAAGAGGATCACGATCCACAGCAGCATCAGCAGGATATCCATACAAGCCCTCGGTTCAACATTCGGTTAACAATGCGATCACCGGTCGGACTCGCCCAGGACCACGTCCAGGCTGCCGATGTTGGCGATCAGGTCGGCGATCAGCTCGCCTTTGGCAATCGCGGCCAGCGCCCCGATATGAATGAACGAGGGCGAGCGGATGTGCATCCGGTAGGGGCGGTTGTTGCCGTCGGAAATGAAATAGAAGCCCAGTTCGCCCTTGGGCACCTCGGTGGCCACGTAGACATCGCCGGTAAGATAGAGGTTGCGGTCGCGGATGAGCTTGATCAGCCCGGTGCCGTAGGCGTTGGTCCCGGCTTCGATCCGGGCCGGCGCCTTGTTGGGCATGACCAGATCCGGAGCGTCCGGGCCGAAGATCGGGCCGGGCGGCAGTTGGTCGATGCACTGCTGGATGATCCGCTCCGACTGGTGCATTTCTTCCATGCGGCAGCGGTAGCGGGCATAGATGTCGCCGTCGCTGCCCAGGGGCACCTCGAAGTCGACCAGGCCGTAGGCGTCGTAGGGCTGGTGCTTGCGCAGGTCGTAATCCACGCCCGAACCGCGCAGGCAGGCGCCGGTCAGGCCCAGTGCCAGGGCCTCTTCGCCCGTGACCTTGCCGATCCCCACCGTGCGCTTGAGCCAGATGCGGTTGGTGTCGATCAGGGTTTCGTATTCTTCGATCCGGGAGGGAAAGATGTCGAGGAAACGCTGCAACTCGTCGATGAAGCGGACGGTCACATCCTGGCGGACTCCACCGATCCGGGGATAGGAAAAGGTCAGCCGGGCCCCGCACAGCTCCTCGAACAGATCCAGCAGAATCTCGCGTTCGCGGAAACAGTAGAGGAAGACCGTCATGGCGCCGATGTCCAGGGCATGGGTGGCCAGCCAGAGCAAATGCGAGCAGATCCGCGACATCTCGGCCACCATGGTGCGGATGTACTGGGCGCGCAGGGGCACCGAGATGCCGAGCAGCCGCTCCACCGCCACGCAGTAGCCGACGTTGTTGGCCATGGCGGCGATGTAGTCGAGCCGGTCGGTGAGGATCAGGGTCTGGGCATAGGTTTTGTTTTCCGCCAGCTTTTCAAAACCCCGATGGAGATAACCCACCTGGGGGGTGCAGGCGACGATGGTTTCGCCGTCCAGTTCGAGATCGACCCGCAGCACGCCGTGGGTGGCCGGATGCTGCGGCCCCATGCGCAGGGAATAGCGCTCGCCCTCGCCGTCGGCCACCGGGATTTCCATGTTCTTGGCGATCGGCCGGGTCATGGTTCGTCCTCCTCGGGTGCCGTTTGTCCGTGGGCATGGCCGTCCGGATCGAAACCGAACCGGTCGAGTTCCCGCACCTTGGCCAGCAGTTCGGTCATGCCGGCCCACTCCTCCTTGCCCTTGAGCGGGTAGTCCTTGCGCAGGGGATGGCCGACCCAGTCGTCCGGCAGGAGCACCCGCCGCAAATCGGGGTGGTTGTTGAAATGGATGCCGAACAGATCGAAAGTCTCGCGTTCGAGCCAGTTGGCGCCGGGCCAGAGTTCGACCACCGAATCGATGGCCGGGTCCTTGTCCCCCACCTCGGCCCGCACCCGGATTTCGTGGCGCAACGGGATGGAATAGAGATTGTAGACCACCTCGAACCGCGACAGCCCCGGCTCCCGGCGGCGGGCATTGTCCACCCCGCACAGGGCGCGGAGATGGTCCATGCGGATGGTCTCGGTGGTGCGCAGCCAGCGGAGGATGTCGACGATCCGCCCCGGCCGAACGACCGCCGCCGCCTGGCCCTGATTGAGGTAGCTATGCAGAATTTCGTCAGGAAATTCGGCCCGCAGCCGGTCGGCTATCGCCATTGACTCCATCGGTATTGTTCCTTGCGAATCTTTTCCTGAAGTTGCAGAAAGCCTTCGAGCAACGCCTCGGGGCGCGGCGGGCAGCCGGGCACGTACACGTCCACCGGGATGATCTGGTCGACGCCCTGAGTGACCGCATAGGTGTCGAACACCCCGCCGCTGCAGGCGCAGCTGCCCATGGCCAGGACATAGCGGGGCTCGGGCATCTGGTCGTAGACCCGCCGCAGCACCGGCGCCATCTTCTTGCTCAGAGTGCCGGCCACCACCATGCAGTCGGCCTGGCGGGGGCTGGCGCGGAAGAGGACGCCGAAGCGGTCGAGATCGTTGGTCGCGGCGCCGGCATCCATCATCTCGATGGCGCAACAGGCCAGGCCGAAGGTCACCGGCCAGATCGAACCGGCCCGGCCCCAATTGACCAGTTTGTTCAACGGGCCGAGAATGGCGTTGGCCCCGGGAATGAGCCGGACGCCCTCCTCCAGCCGGACCATGGCCGGATCGGCTATTTCTCCCATTGCAGCACCTCCTTCTTCCAGGCATAGACATAGCCGACCAGCAGCAGGCCGATGAACAGGAGCATCTCGACCAGGGCGAACACGCCCAACCGGTCGTAGCTCACCGCCCAGGGGTACAGGTAGATGGCTTCGACGTCGAACACCACGAACAGGATGGCAATCAGGTAGAATTTCACCGAAAACCGCATCCGGGGCGCCTCGGTGGGCTCGTTGCCCGACTCGTAGGCGATCAGTTTTTCCCGATAGGGCCTGCTGAGGCGAAAAAACCGCCCCAGAAAAAGGGTGAGCACCCCGAACAGCACCCCGAAGACGAGCAGCAGCAAAATGCCGAGATATTCCCTGGGCAGCGTATCCATGGCCGCGCTCCGCTCAACGCCGCAGGTTCTGGAGCATTTGCTCGGCAAAGGCCTGCCGCGCCGCCTGGGAGGCGGCCGAGGGCGTGGTGAAGGTCAGGCAGCCAGTGGTGCACTTGGTGACGCAGGCCGGCTCCAGCCCGACATCGATCCGGTCCTTGCACAGATCGCATTTACCCACCTTGCCGGTATCGGGGTTCCACTGGGGCACGGTCCAGGGGCAAGCGGTGATGCAGGCCTTGCAGCCGACGCAGGCGCTCTCCTCGACAAAGACGATGCCGTCCTGGTCGCGCCGCCGCATGGCCCCGGTGGGGCAGGCATCGACGCACCAGGGTTTTTCGCAGTGGAAGCAGGATAAATACACGAAATCGATCCGGGGCGGCGAGACCGCGGTTTGGCTGACCTCGATCATCCGGCAGTAGAAGGCGCCGGGGCCGGAATTGTTCTTGTCCTTGCAATGGACCTCGCAGGCCCGGCAGCCGATACAGTCGGCCACATTCTGGGTGACGATATATGCGCTCATGATGATGCTCCTGTTTCAGGCCCGGGTCACGGTGACAAAACTTTCCGCCAGATTGAGGCCGCCGCCGGCCTGGTCCCATTCCTTCAGCTTGCCCTGCATGAAGACCTGGTCGGCCAGACCCTTGCCGAACGACCGCTTCTTGGCCGGCACATCGGTGCCGAAGCCGTGCAGCATGAACACCGCCTCCGGATGGATGCGGTCGGTGACGTAAGCGGCGATTTTGCCCTGCTGGTCGCCGTTGGCCACCATGACCAAGTCGCCGTCCTTGATGCCCAGCCGGTTGGCGGCCACGGGATGGATCCACAGCCGGTTGACGTCGAGCAGGTCGCAGAGGATGGGGTTGTTCTGGTGCTGGCCGTGGGCCTGGTAGCCGGTGCGGCCGAACAGCAGCCGGAAGGAGCCCGGCGGCGGCGCGGTGGGCGCGGCATAGGCCGGCAGCGACGGCACGCCCATGGCTTCCCACTGGGGGTTGACCAGCTCGATCTTGCCCGACTCGGTGCCGAATTTGAGTTGGTCGCGGTCGTACCAGATGGCTTTGTCGCTCAACTTGACAAACCCCTTGGCATCGAAATCGGCGCTGGTCAGGCCGGTGTCCTGCAACTGGTAGAGCCAGATGTCCTCGATGGACTTGAAGGGAAAATATTCCCCCTTGCCCAGCCGCTTGGCCAATTCGAGGTAGATCTCCCAGCCGGCCTTGGTGTTGTTCAGCGGCTTGACACATTGCTGCCGCCGGCCGAAACCGGGCTTCAGCCCCTTTTCGGTACGCAGGATGGAATCGCGCTCGAGAAAGGTGCTTTCCGGCAGGATCACGTCCGCAAACCAGGCGGTTTCGCTGAAGTTGACATCCACGGCCACGATCAGGTCGAGCCGGTCGAGAATCCGCCGCTGCTCTTTGGTGTCGGGCATGGCGATGAAGGGGTTGTGCCGGTGGACGAAGTAGGCCTTGACCGGATAGGGCAGGCCGGTGTCGATGGCCTCCAGGGCGGTCTGGAGCATGCCCGCGCCCTTGTCCCACTGCGGGTAGCGCGAGCCGCAGCCGTCGGCCCGCTCCTCGTTCACCGCCGGCACCAGCGAAGCCAGGCTCTTGAGGCCCGATTTGCCGGCATCCTTGGGGCCTTTGGGATAAAAAAGGCCGCCGGGCTGCTCGATGCTGCCCAACAGCGCGTTGAGGATATGGATCATCCGCGAGGCGTAGAAGGAATCGCGGTAGCGGGACAGCATCCAGCCGGGATGGATGATCACCTTGGGCCGATCCTCGTTCAGTTCGCGGCAAAAGGCCTCGATTTCCGCGGCCGCGATGCCGCACTCGCCGGCCGCCCATTCCGGAGTGTAAGGGGCGAGAAAATTCTTGAATTCGGCCAGGCCGTTGACGTAGCGGGCCACGAATTCGTGGTCGTAGTAGCCGTTGCCCACGATACAGTGCGCGATTCCCAGCAGCAGGGCGTAATCGGTGCCGGGCTTGATCTGCCAATAGCGGCTGGCCTTGCCGGCGGTCACCGAGGCGCGCGGATCGATATAAGTGACGCGGGCGCCGTTCTTGATGCCTTTGAGGAAGCTCTTCACCTCCTTGACCTTCAGCGATTCGGTGATGTTGCGGCCAAACAGGACGATGTGGCGGGAGTTTTCGTAATCATAGGCAAAATCCTTTCGCCCCATGCCATACACCGATTTGGAGGCATGATGGACGTTGCGGCCGCAGGTGCAATCGTGATTGATGTAGTTGGGCGATCCCAACGACTTGAGAAAGGCTTGGCGCAGGTCGGCAAAGGGGCCGCCCCGGTCGGACAGCACAATCGACCGGCCGCCGTGTTCGGCGACGATGGGCCGCAGCCGGCTGACGATGTAATCGTAGGCCTCGTCCCAGGAGACCTCCCGCCATTCCCCTGCCCCGCGCTGGCCCCGGCGCAGCAAGGGCGCAGCCGGCCGCTGCCGGTCTTCGCGCTGGGCAAAGGCCGCACCACCCTTGGCGCACAGGCTCCTGCCCATGCCGCCGTCATGGGTGTTTCCCTCGATCCACACGGGCCGGCCGTCTTCCACCTGCACGCTCACCGGACAGCGGACCGCACACATCCCGCAAATACTGTATTTCGTCTCTGTCATCGTCAAACTCCTCGAACCACCTTGCCAACCCTGGGGCGAGCGGCAGCTCTCCTTTTATGTCAATTCGATTGATATAATTCACTTGGGATCGATCCGCTGGTCCGGTCGCAATCCTGTTGCCCGGCCCCCCTGTTGTGCAGAAAAATCACTCGGCCCGTTTTCAATCGCTTCGGTCCCGATCAGCCTGGGGCCGCCCGGCCACACGTATCAATATTACTGAACGACAAGCTTCGCCAAGCTAAAAATAATTTAAAAGTGACTGTTATATCTACAAAATTCAAAATTAAAATGGAAATCTATTTTACCACAGCAAAGAATAAATTTTAATGATAGCAATTTCACTTATCCCTGCCGCTCGCTCAATCCGGTTGATTGGCGGGTTCTTGGTCTCCACCCGCCGACCGTGCATCGGCTTCGACCCTCTCCGGCTTCATCGATGAAAAAGCATTGCATGATACCTCTGGAGTGCGGTGTTGTCATTGAAATGGAGCAAGGAGCGGCCACAGGCTACCGCAAGCCTGTATATATCCGGCTCTGGCCGGCGTGGGCAACCAATGCTCGCCGATCCCGATGGCGCGACATAGTGATTGCTCCTCCAACGAAATTTCAGTATTCCTAGCAGGATACGAAAAGAACCTGCCCCAATGCCGTCATCGGCATCGGCAATGGCTACCCGCGAGGACAACATGCCCAAGGTCAAAAAAGAAAATGAAAGCAATGCCCTGGCATCGGGGCAGCTCCATCGGGGGCTCCAGATCAAGGGCCGCCTCTGGATCGAGAACGAAGGCCGGACCTACCTTTCCTGGGGTCGCGTTGTCCTGTTGGAGCGCATCGGCGAGTACGGTTCGGTCTCTGCTGCCGCCAAATCCATGCAGATGAGCTTCAGCCATGCCTGGCATCTGGTCGAGGACATGAACATGCTCTCTCCCCAGCCGTTGGTCGAAAAACAGGCCGGTGGCCGACGGGGCGGCGGTGCCTGGCTGACCGATGCCGGCAAGCAGGCCATCCGGGAATTCTTCCAGCTGGTCGAACGCTTTCAGGACTGGATAGAAACCGAACGCCTCTAATCCCCCCTCCCCTGCTTTTTCCGCAAACGACGATCCGCGCTTGATCGCCTTTTTTATTGACAGCATTATATTTCATAAAATATAACGCATGGGATTTTGTCGGCCGTGCCACAGCGAAGGCTCGGATCGATCTTTCTTCAACCAAGAGAGCAATCTTCAATCAGGAGAGTAATCATGCGTTTTCCCTCTTATTTTGTGGCAACAGCCATCCTGTTCGCCGCCTGCGGCACCCATCCGGCATTGGCCGATGCGGGCAAGGAGGACAGCGGCGGCAAGGGACCGGAACAGGTGGTGATCAAATCCGCCATCGATACGGAAAAGGTGGCCAAGCCGGCCTACCTGCCGCACCGGCTCCATCAATGGCTCGACTGCGACGGCTGCCATCATGGCAAGGGACCGGACAAAAAGAAAAGCGCGTATGTGGCCGGCCAAAAGATCGAACCGTGCGAAGCCTGCCACAACAGCAAGGCCGGCATGCCGGAACGGATCGCCACTCTCAAGCGGGCCGGCCATACCTTGTGCATGGAATGCCACCTCCAACAGGACAAGGAACTCGCCAAGTGCGGGGTGTGCCACAACAAGAAATGAGGCGGTTCATCCGCCAAGAGGAAAACAGATGAAAGACGAGAACCTGGCCGCAACCGAGGCAATACCCACGGGACTATCCCGCCGACAATGGCTTTTTGGCGCCGGAACCGCGGCCACGGCCGCCGCCCTGGTGCCGTTAAGCGGTTGGCTGCAATCGGCCCGGGCCGCAGGCGGCACCACGGAAAAATGGCCCTGGCCGTACGAAAAACTCGATCCGGCCGCCACCGCCGAACTCGCCTACCAGGAATGGTATCGGGTGTTCTGCGGCTGCGCGGTCATCAGCAGTGTATTCACCCAGCTGCGAGAAAAGATTGGCGAACCGTACACCTCCTTTCCCATCGATGCCTTTGTCTTTCTCGAAGGCGGCATGGCTGGCTGGGGCACGATCTGCGGTTCGAATGCCGGGGCCAACATTGTCGCCAACCTGATCATCGGTCCCCGGATCGTCGGGGCCGAGGCCGGCCACCTGATCGGCACCGACATCATGCAATGGTATTGCGAAACAGCCATGCCGGTGTTCAAGCCGAAGACGCCGAAGTTCACCGGCCACATCCCGCTGACCATCAGCGAGTCGCCCCTGTGCCATGTCTCGGTCGGCAAATGGATGGCAGTGGCCGACAAGCCTCTGGGCAGCCCCGAACGCAAGGACCGGTGCGCCCGGGTGGCGGCAAGCGTCGCCTATCACCTGGTCGAGCTGCTCAATACCTGGAAAGACGGAAAATACGAGGAGGAAGGCGACTGGACGCCGGTCTCCACCCACGGCATCAACGCCCAGCCCAACTGCATGGAATGCCACGGCAGCGGCGTGCCTGCGGCCCCGAAGAAAGGCTGACCGGCAGCCCTAAGGAAAAAAATACCTCGCCCGGGGCGGGCAACCGCCCCGGCACCTTGCACCCGTTCGGTTAGATCAGCCGGCGGAAAGACGAGGCCTTGATCACCGCCACCACTTCCCTGCCCTCTTCAAGCCCCAATTCCCGCATCGATTCGGGCACGATCTGGACGATCAGCTGCCGGGAGCCGCACTGCAGCTCCACCCTAACCCTATTGCCCACGGTGAACAGCTTGCGCACCGTGCAGGGCAGCAGGTTACGGGCGCTGGTCGCCTCGGGATGGCGCTTGAACAGCAGGATGTCCCTGGCATCCAGCTCGAAGACATTTTCCCGGTGCTCGGCGTGCTCGGTGAGGATCAACCGCGCCTCTCCCCACTGATAGCTCCACAAATCGCCCAGCGGTTCCGGCCGGCCAAGCTTGAGCAGGTTGACATAGCCTTGCCGGGGTGCGGCCCAGGCCGCCTGGGCCAACTCTTCGGCACTGGTCTGCCGTTTGGTTTCCCCCTGCTCCATCACCAGCACCTGCTCGGTCATCAGCCGCATTTCCAGCAGCGAATGGCTGATGAACAGCAGGGGGATGTCGAACCTGGAGAAAACGGAATTGAGGTAGGGCATGATCTGGAATTTCAATTCCTCGTCCAGACCGGTGAGCGGCTCGTCCATGAGAATCAGGCGGGGGCAGGTGAGCACGGCCCGCCCCAGGGCGACCCGTTGGCGCTCGCCGCCGGAAAGGAGGTTCACTCCCCGGTCAAGTAGATGGCCGAGATGCAGCGCCTCGATAATCGCCTCCGGTTCGATATGCCGCTGCGGCTCCGGCGTGCGCCGCCAGCCGTAGAGGAGGTTGCGGCGCACGCTCAGATGGGGAAAGAGATGGGCATGCTGGAACACCACCCCGATCCGGCGCTGTTCCGGCGGCAGGTTGATGCCGAGCCGGCTGTCGAACAGCACGGTGTCGTCCAGGCGGATGCTGCCGTGGTCGGGCTTGAGCAGGCCGGCGATCAGGTGCATCAGGGTCGATTTGCCGCTGCCCGAGGGCCCGAACAGGCCGACACGGTGGCCGGTCAGGTCGCAATCGGCATGAAAACGAAATCGGCCGAGTTGTTTGTGCGCCGAGACCACCAGCCGCATGGCTATCTCCTATCCAGCGTTTTGCCGGCCGCGCCGCTGACCAGCAGAACCATGAAAGAAAGGGCGATGGACACCAGACAGAGCGAAAGCGCCATCCGGTCGCCGCCGGGCGAGCTGGTATATTCGTAGATAGCCAGGGGAATGGTCTGGGTCACGCCCGGAATGTTGCCGGCCAGGATGATGGTGGCACCGAATTCGCCCAGGCTGCGGGCAAACATCAGGGTCATGCCGGCAAAGACCGCCTTGCCGGAAAGCGGCAGGGTCACGGTGAAAAAGGCGTCCCAGCCGCTGGCGCCCAGGGTGCGGGCCACCTGGCGGTAGGCGGGATCGACCGATTCCATCCCCAGCCGGATCGAGCGGACCAACAGGGGAAAGCCGACCACGGCGGAGGCGACGATCGCCCCGGTCAGGGTGAAGATCACCTGGATGTCGTATTCCAAAAGCCAGGAGCCGATCCAGCCGCGGCGGCCGAACAGCACCAGCAGCAGATAGCCGATAACCACCGGCGGCAGCACCAGGGGCAGGTTGACTATGCCCTCGATCAGGGATTTGCCCGGGATGCGGGTATGCACCAGAAGATAGGCGACCCCGATGCCTAGGGGAGTGGCGAGCAAGGTGGCCGCGCAGGCCACCTTGAAGGAGAGCCGGATGGCATCGAAATCCGCGGGCTGCAACCAAAACATGAGGTCGCCTGGCAACACGCCGTCGATTATTTCGGGGCGCTGAAACCGTATTTGAGGAAGACCTTCAACGCCTCCGGGCCAGTGAGAAAATCGTAGAACGCCTTGGCCTCGGCCTGCTTGGCCCCATTCGCGGTTAGGGCGATCGGGTAGGTCACCTGGTCGTACAGATCCTGCGGCACCTCAAACAGAATCACTGCCTGGGTGGCCATCAGGGCATCGGTTTTATAGACAAAGGCCCCGTCCGCCTCGCCCCGGTCGGCATAGATGAGCGACTGACGCACATCCTTGGCCATCACCAATTTCTGCCCCTCTTCCAGCTGTTTGTAGATGCCGGCCTTTTCCATGGCCTGCGCCGCGTATTCGCCGGCCGGCACGCTCTTGGGGCTGCCGATGGCGATCCGCTTGAGGCCCACGATATCGGCCAGCTTGGTCACCGCCGGATTCTTGGCGCCGACAAAGACCAGGGTGTTGACTGCCAGGATTTTCTCGCTTTGGGGCTCAATTTTCTTGGCGTCGCGGAGATAGGTCATCCATTTTTGGTTGGCCGAGATAAACAGATCGGCGGGTGCGCCCTCGTCGATCTGCTTGGCCAAAGCACCGGAAGGGCCGAAATTGGGCACAATGGCCACCTCCTTGCCCGCGGCCTTGTACCGTTCGGCCAACTCTTTGACGACGTCGGTCATGCTAGCCGGCACCGAGATGTTGATGGCATCGGCTGCGTGCAAAGGAGCCGCCGCCAGCAACAGACAGCAGGCAAAAAAGGGCGTAAGGATCTGCAAGGTTCTCATGGTCTTCTCCTGTCAATGATGGACAATACCTCGATTTTACGAGGGGATTTCAAAAAACGCCGTGCCGGACACGGTGCGATCGGCACACGGTCATAACCAAGCCTGTGAAGGTGTTCTCCGCCGCGATTCCGTGCAAGGACAATGCCTTCCACTTCAGCCGCCGAACGTTCTCCGAAGCCGGGATCGAGCCAGCCGTGAGGGACGGCCACCGGGTTTTCCGGCTCGACCGATTGGGTATTGGATTGCAGGAACAGGGAATCCAGAGTCACAGGCACGGGTTGGATGGAAGGGCGAAGGTTTGTTCCGTTATACGAATAACAGAATAACGAATTACGCTATTTCCCCCACCTTGTAAAGCAGCAATTGCGCCAGGAGTGATTTTCCCGTCAACTGCCCTGCCTCCAGTCGCGGCGCGAAAAAGACGCAAATTTGACGGGATGAAAGGAGCAAAGCTGGAGTTGGCCACAACAACGATGACAACGGCCCAACAATCCATCCGGGACAACACTGCAAGGCAAGGTCGAAATAATCGCTCCAAGGACCGGCTGATCGAGTAGGCCAAATCACGTTTTTTAGTAGGTTAAACTACGTATACACGCGACCGTCGTCGGCATCTGTCCGTGCCATCGCACCTTGTCTTGAATGGAGATCGAATTGCCGGCCGAATAGTGGTGCCCGAACCGGAATCGAAACGGATGTCCGTCGACAGCTTCGAGGCAAAATTTTCAAATATAGCCGCTATTAATGAGATTAAAATTGATGAACCTATGGTATGTATTGTCCGTGAACGAATTCGGTGGAGGCGGGAACAAAAAGCAGCGTGCCATTGCGGAAATTTCCATCCGGGCGATACCACACTTGCCAACCTGGAGATGGGCCTGAAGCCATTGCCTGGGGCAGGCGACCTCTGCCCGCCGGCTTGTAAAAAAAGCTGCCACCGATTCCGCCTCGCTGCCGATAAGACAGGTACCTGTTGCGGTTTTATTCCCATGAACGCCATGGGTACGGGAATGAGCCTGATCCCCATTCAAATTCCGGCCAGACCCCGATCCGATGCTTTTGGGGCACTTCCCGCGCCTCGTCTGTCTGTCATTTTGCTGCTACCAAAGGTCTCGCCATAAGGTGATGAGACAGCATTGGCGATATGTGGGTTTTTCGTCATCAATGATCAAATGAACTATTGCAATGTTCGGTGAACCATGCGCTCATTAATGGATACGCTATTCAAGTTTTTTCCGAATCGCCTAGCATCCGATCCGCCTGTTAATGACGATCTGCAAACAATTATCGATACCGGCCTGTTGGCAATATGGAAATTCCATCCAACCACCGGGGATATATCCATCCATGGCGAAACATTCATCAATGCAACCTTTGGCGTCCAGCAAAAATCATTAAATATTTCGCTCTCGTCCTACCTTAACGATATCTGCCATCCCGACGACTCCCAGCGGGTTGCCCGTGAACTTGAAAATGCCGTCAGCACGTTCGGATCGTACCATGCAACATATCGGGTATTGAACAAAAAAACAGACACATGGCGCACGATCGACGTCTCGGGAGTGCTGAAAAAAACAGACGATATCCAAAACAAACGTCTGATCTGTTCCATGCAAGAGGAAAAAAATATCCCCCAGGAAGATGAACGCTCCCTGGACGACCTCTTCGAATCCAGCGAACGGGCCCGGCTCATGCTGGATGCCTCGCCACTGGTCTGCGGTTTTTGGAACGAACGCCTCGAGACCATCGATTGTAACTTGGAAGCCTTGCGTTTGTTCGGCTTGGCCAGCAAACAGGAATATCTTGATCACTTCATCGAATTATCTCCAAAATATCAACCTGATGGCACACTGTCTTCGGACAATGCCCTCAAGAAAATACAACAGGCTTTTGAAACCGGCTATCAGCGATTCGAATGGGTGCACCGGACGTCCGGTGGCGAACTGATTCCGGCAGAAATCACCCTGGTGCGGATTAAACACGATCATAAACATATCGTTGTCAGCTACATCCGCGATTTACGAGAACTCAAGGCCAGCTTGGCCGCAATGCAGGAGGCGAACGAACGCACCCAGTTGATGCTGGACGCCACCCCGTTGTGCTGCACGATCTGGGATGAGCGGTGCCAACCCATCGATTGCAACCTGGAAGCGGTGCGCCTGTTCGGGCTCGCCAGCAAGCAGGAATATCTGGAACGGTTCGACGAGTTGTCGCCGGAATATCAACCCGGCGGACAACGGTCAAGGGAGCACAGTGTCGAGAATATCAAGCTGGCTTTCGAGACAGGATCGATCAAGCTGGAATGGATGCATCGGAAAGTAGACGGCGAGCCGATTCCGGCCGAAGTCGTCCTGGTGCGGATCAAGCACGGCGATCGATACATCGTGGTCAGCTATACCCGCGATCTGCGGGAGCTCAAAGCCAGTTTGACGGCCATGAGCGAAGCGGACGAACGCACCCAGATCATGCTGGATGCCACCCCGCTCTGCTGCAACATTTGGGACGACCAATTCGACAACATCGATTGCAACCTGGAAGCGGCGCGCTTGTTCGACCTAGGCAGCAAACAGGAATACCTGGAACGGTTCTGGGAGCTGTCGCCGGAATATCAGCCCAATGACCGCCTGTCGGCCGAATATGCGGCTGAAAAACTCCGCCTGGCCTTTGAAACCGGCTTTCAAAAATACGAATGGATGCACCGCAAACTCAACGGCGAGCCCATTCCGGCCGAAATTACCCTGGTCCGGGTCAAGCATGGCAGCCGCTATATCGTGGCCGGCTATACCCGCGATCTGCGGGAGTTGAAAACGACCCTGGCCGCGATGCAGGAGGCGAACGAACGCACCCAGATCATGCTCGACGCCACCCCGCTCTGCTGCAATTTCTGGGACGAAAATTACAACAATATCGACTGCAACCTGGAGGCGGCGCGGCTCTTTGGTCTGAGCGGAAAACAGGAGTATCTGGATCGATTCATGGAGCTGTCGCCGGAATACCAGCCCAATGGCCGCCTGTCGGCCGAACTTGCGGTCGAAAAGATCAACCTGGCCTTTGAAACCGGTGTGCAACGATTCGAGTGGATGCATCGGAAACTCGACGGCGAGCCGGTGCCGTCCGAAATCACCCTGGTCCGGGTCAAGCATGGCGACCGCTATATCGTGGCCGGCTATACCCGCGATCTACGGGAGTTGAAAGCGACCTTCGCCGCCATGCAGGAGGCGAACGAACGCACCCAACTCATGCTGGACGCCACGCCCCTGTGCTGCATGATCTGGGATGAGCAATACCAGCCCATCGACTGCAACCTGGAGGCGGTACGCCTGTTTGACCTCGGCAGCAAGCAGGAATACCTGGACCGCTTCATCGAACTGTCGCCGGAGCACCAACCCGACGGGCAACGGTCGGCGGATCGCATCGTTCCCAACACCAAGCAGGCCTTTGAGACAGGGGTCTGCAAACTGGAATGGATGCACCGGAAACTCAACGGCGAATTGATCCCCTCCGAGGTCATCCTGGTCCGGGTCAAGCATGGCGACCGATACGTTGTGGTCAGCTATACCCGCGATTTACGGGAATTGAAAGCCAGCCTGGCCGCGATGCGCGAGGCGGATGAGCGCACCCAGATTATGCTGGACGCCACCCCGCTGTGCTGCAATATCTGGGACGATCAACTCAACAATATCGACTGCAACCTGGAGGCAGCCCGTTTATTCGAGCTGAATGGCAAACAGGAATATTTGGAACGGTTCATGGAGCTGTCGCCCGAATACCAGCCCAATGGCCGCCTATCGGCCGAACTCGCGGTCGAAAAGATCCACCTGGCCTTTGCCTCCGGCTTGCAGCGATTCGAATGGATGCACCAGAAGCTCAACGGTGAACCGGTGCCGTCCGAGATCACCCTGGTTCGGGTCAAACATGGCGACCGCTACATCGTGGCCGGCTATACCCGCGATCTGCGGGAGCTGAAAGCGACCCTGGCCGAAATGCGGAAGGCGGAAGAAGAGTTGAGGCTGGCTCGCGATCTGGCCGAGGAAAGCGCCCGCGCCAAGAGCGAATTCCTGGCCAACATGAGCCATGAAATCCGCACGCCGATGAATGCCATCCTGGGCATGACCTACCTGCTGCTGCAAACCGAAATGACGGCCAAGCAGCGCGACTATCTCAACAAAACCGAGCAGTCGGCCAACCTGCTTTTGCGCATCATCAACGATATCCTCGATTTTTCGAAGATCGAGGCCGGCCGGCTGGAGATGGAAAAAATCTCCTTCTCCCTGGAAACCGTCGTGGTCGACGTGGCGGATATCGTGCGCGAGCAACTCATCGACAAAAAGCTTGAAATCTACCTGGACATCGAGCACACCATCCCATCCGCGCTGGTCGGCGATCCGCTCCGCCTCAAGCAGGTACTGCTCAACTTGATGAACAACGCGATCAAGTTCACCCACAAGGGGGCGCTGTACCTCACCGTGCACGAACAAAAACGCGGAGCGGACAAAGCGGTGCTGAATTTCTCGGTGCGCGATACCGGCATCGGCATGAGCCCGCAGCAGAAGGCGCGGCTCTTTGTTCCCTTTACCCAGGCAGACACCTCAACCACCAGAAAATACGGCGGCACCGGCCTTGGCCTGGCCATTTGCAAAAGCCTGGTCGAACTGATGAACGGAACCATCTGGTGCGAGAGCGAGCTGGATGTCGGCACCACCTTCCATTTTTCCGTGGAATTCGGTTTGTCTGCGACGGGTGAGCCGGCTCTGCCGCTCACGATGCTGGACCGGCTGCATGTTCTGTTGAGCGGCGACAACGACGATTGGCTCGCCACAGCCGGCGACAAGCTCCGGGCGCTCCAGTGTGCCCATATCGACACCGCGCTCGGCATGCAGGCGCTGGATGCCTATCTGGCCACGGACGCAGCCCGGCAGGTGCAACTGGTAATCATGGATTGGCAGGACATGGAACAGGCCGTGCCGCTGGCGGTCGCCCGCCTGGAAGCGCACTACCGGCAGGCGGCGCCCGTCGTCTTGTATGCCCTGTTCTCCCACAACGACGATATTCTGAAAGATGTGGCCTACGACGGCCAAACGGGCATCCTGCGCAAACCGATCACGACACTGAGTTTGCACCGAGCCGTCGTCGATCTTCTCTATCCCAGCAAAGAAACGGCCGCCGAGCTCGAGCGGCAACCGCCCGGCCAGGAAAGCGATCCGTACAGCTCCTTGCAGGGGTTGCGCGTTCTTCTGGCGGAAGACAACGAGTTCAACAAACTCATTGCGGTGGAGATGTTGCAGGCCAAGGGGGTGGTGGTCGATGTCGCCAGTACCGGCCGGGAAGCGCTTGCACAGCTGCGACAGTCGAGCTTCGACCTGGTGCTCATGGATATTCAGATGCCGGATATGGACGGCTTGACCGCCACCAGGGAAATCCGCAGCGACGAGCGGTATAAAGATCTGCCCGTACTGGCCATGACCGCGCACGCCATGAGCGGCGACCGCGAACTCAGCCTGGCCAACAAGATGAACGACCACATCACCAAGCCGATCCATGCGGATGAGCTGTATGCCGCCCTGAAAAAATGGGATCCGCGCACGTGAACCGGCCGCGGATTGCGGACGGGAATTGCCGCTGAAAGAGGAAAAGAATCGCCCGGAAACCGTGGCCGCTTCTGTTGTTAGCGGTTGGCGAATGGGCGTCTTCTCTCTCGCCAGTGCCTGCCAAGGCCTGGTACCAGTTCGCTATGCGTTTCGTCCCCTCGCTAGATAACGGCGAAGTTTTCCCAGAACGTCATTAAAATCCAGCGGTTTGCCGATGTGGTCGTCCATGCCCGTGGCCAGGCATTTTTCGATATCTTCGCGAAAAACATTGGCGGTCATGGCCACGATCGGGATCTGTCCGGCCCACGGGATATCCAGCGCCCGAATGCGCTGGGTGGCTTCATACCCATCCATTTCCGGCATGTGGATATCCATAAAGATCATGTCGTAGCGCTCCGGATCGGCGCTGAACATCCGCACCGCCTCAGCGCCGTTATCCGCGCAATCCACGGTCAGTTCGGTGGGTTCAAGCAGCGACAGAACGATTTCCCGGTTCAACTCCACGTCTTCGGCCAAAAGTATCCGGTGGCCGGCATAGGACTCGTATTCCTCGACCGCGTCATATTGCTCTTCCGCCTCCTTCTTCAGGCTCAGACGCGCACTGATGCAGTCGGCGATGGCCGAAGCAAACAACGGCTTGGGCAGGAAGCCGTCCACCCCTGCGTTTCGCGCATCGCGCTCCAGCACACTCCATTCCACGGATGAGACCATGATCACGGTGGCCTGGCGGTTGTCGTCCGCCTTGATCCGGCGAGTCAGCTCCAACCCGTCGATACCCGGCATGGCCCAGTCGATGAAATAGAAGTCGTATGGTTCGTTGTGCGCTATCCTGGCCAGGGCCGCCTGGCCGCCGGAAGCCGTATCGCAGACAAAGCCGATCGTGTCGGCAATTGTTTTGAAATATTCCAGGACATCCGGCTCCTCATCCACCGCCAGCACCCGGATTCCGGCCCAGTCCAGGGCAGAGGGCACGCCTTTGGCCGCAACGGTTGTCCCCCGTCCGGCCGAAATGGTGAAGATGAACCTTGCCCCGTGCCCCGACTCGGATTCCACCCAGATCTTCCCGCCCATCATATCGACGATGCGTTTGGAAATGGCCAAGCCGAGCCCGGTGCCGCCGAACTTGCGCGTGGTGCTGCTTTCGGCCTGCTGGAAGGATTGGAACAGACGGGCCTGCTGTTCGGCGTCGATGCCGATGCCGGTGTCGCTCACCTCGATGCGCAGGACGACCAGATCGCCCTCCTCTCCCTCGTAATGCGCGTTCAGGAGCACGGTGCCGTCTTCCGGAGTGAACTTGACGGCGTTGGCAAGCAGGTTGGTGATGACCTGGGATAGGCGCTGGTCGTCGGCCACCAGCATATCCGGGATCTTTTCGTCAATATGCATCCTGAAATGCTGGTGCTTCTCCTCGACCCGGAAATTGATGACATTGGCGATTCGTTGGAGCAGTTTTTCAAAATTGAACTCCACTGAAGACAACTCGAACTTGCCGGCCTCAATTTTGGACATGTCCAAAATATCGTTGATCACCCCCAGCAGGTGGGCGGAAGCCCCCTCGATCTTGGCAAAGGCGTAATTTTTTCTCTCCAGGTCGGCGGCGGCCTTGCCGATGGTGGTCATGCCAATAATCGCGTTGATGGGCGTGCGTATTTCGTGGCTCATATTGGCCAGGAAATCGCTTTTGGCCGAACTGGCGCGCAGGGCATCCTCCCTGGCACGGGACAACTCGGAGATGTCGTTCATGATCACCACCACGCCACGGCATTCGCCATTTTCCTCTTCCGCCGGCGTGATGGACAGTTGAAAGACGATTTCCCCGAACCGGTTCATCGCCACGCTTTCTTCATAGGTGTGGGGATGGCGGGTTGCCAGCACCTCTTGGCAACGCAACTCGGTCGCGGCGATCCATGACGCGGGCATGGCGGCGGCAAAAAGCGCGGCAAAGGGCATGTCCACCATCTCGCGCCGGTCGGCGTAGCCGAGGAAGTCCACCATCCTGGCGCTGCCCAGCACGAAGCGGAGGGCGCAATCCAGCATGAAGGTGATGCCGGGGGTGTTTTTCAGAAGCAGGCGGTTATAGAAATTGGAGAGTTCCTTGGCAGCCTCGTTGGTGTCGCGCAGGCGCTCGGTTTGCTCGTGGGTAAAGGAAAGGGCGCGGAAATCTCGCTCCAGCTTTTTATATTTACGAAGCAGTAAGCTGTATTCCTTCTCCTTGTTTTTTTCAGCGGTTTCGTCAGGGGGCATCGTACTTCACGCGGCTCATAGCATGCAGAAAATGATGGAACAGTTGTGGAAGCGGTTGGTGGCGTGGCCGTTTTTATAACGGGTGGGGCAAATCTCCCCCAGGCAGTAGGCCCCGCCGAGCGTCAACCCTGTGGGCAGCATCTCTGCCAGGATGCGCCCTTCTTCACCTGCGTCGCCGCTCAGGATCATGGAGCGTCCGCAGCAGGAGATGCACAGAATGGTGGAATAGGTATAGTCGGATTGCGCCCGGCCCTCGTTCAGCAAAGCCAGCATGGATTCCCTGCAGGCCGCGACGATATCCGCCTTGTTGATCATGCAGATGTTGGCCTGGGCCCCGACGGGAACGTCGCCGACAAAGGATCCGGACCCGTCGGCCCGGTTCAGGCCGGAGATGTGCCGCATGATCGGCGTCTCGTCCCCATCTTCCTGCCGCAGCATCATGGGATACGAGTTGAAGGCCAGCAAGGGGTCGTCCACATCGGTCTTGAGGCCGAAGCCTTGCAGATACTCGACAAAGGTTTCCTCTCCGACCTTGCGCACGATATTGTTTTCCGCTTCGGTGACGCGGCGGATACGCTCGGCAAAGCGTGAAGTGACGTGCCGAATCGCAAATACGGGCCGCACGTTGCCCCATAGACTGACCAGCACCATGGCATCTTGGTATTCCTTGCCGGAAAGGAATACGCGCGCGCGCTCGTAGTCGTAGTCGTCCGAGGCGACGCCGCCCATGACGGGAGCGTTATTCGCCACCCTGGAAAGCACGGCGGGATAATGGTCTCCGGAAAAAGGCAGGCCAAAGGGGCAGAAGGTGAGGATCACGCCCGGACCTTGGTCCGAACCCGGGGGAACGGTCGCTTGATACGTCCGGGTGATGCGGTCTTGGAAGTCGTCAGCCTTGAGCGAGGCGGACACGCCCGGAGCAAAGAGACAGTCGTCGGCGGTGAGCACGGTCAGCACGATCGCGGCCTCGTGGCGGCCCTGGGGGCTCAAGGCCGCAAGCGTGGTCATGCCGGCGATCTCCATGCCCAGAAGAGTTTGCAGCTCTCCGGTCAGGGCCGCTCCATCCGTGTCGGCATCGCAGAAAACCAGCCCCAGCGAGTGTTGTCGCAAGACAAGCTGCTTCTGGATGCTGTCGGCCAATTCCCGTGCGGTCTGGAACACATCGTCTACTTCATGGCTGATGGCAGTCGCGCTACGCATAAAATATTCCTCACTTGCCATGTCGAATCCGGGAGCGGCGATACAACCGTGGAGTTGAGACCGTACAGGGGGGGATTGCCGCCCGGCAGAGAAGTCGAGTATGCCACAATCGTTTGTAAAAAGATAGTCATTACCGTTCCTGCGCAGCCTTCGTAATTCCGGAAATATCTAGCGATAAAGCAAGGTTGCCCTCCCGAGGCCGGATTTTTTTCATCTCGGTGCGGAGCTGCGCAACGACCTCATGAGTCCTTGCGCTTGTCCACGGCTGGCAAGATTGGCAGGGGTATTGCCGAGCCACAAAAAAAACCCGCTTTCCTGGCTGGAAAGCGGGCTTATGCAGTACTTGGAACGCGCTTGAAAGCGCGAATGGATCGATGTCACTTAAACCAGAAATGTAACTGACAACTACAACGTTATTTTTAAAGGGTGACTTTTTTTTGTGTTACCCCCATATTTCTTTATTGGCCCTGCTTGCCAAAAATTCGACATGCCAGCATCACTCCTTCGCGGGCTTGGTCGGCCACAACAGAGGCATGTTGGTTGAAAAATTTCTTGAGTAGCAGTCGAATTCGCTGTCGCTCCACAAACAACGGCGGACAGCGGCGACATTGTTCTCGGCAGGGGCCGGATTGAAGAGTTCACGGAGCAGATCGATGGTCAGGGTCAGCAGCAAGTACGCAATCAGGTATCCCATGGTATTCTCCTTTGGCGAATAAATGGATGTGGCGCTTTCTACGCATCCACGATACCTTGAGTGGTCGGACAAATAGCGTCCGACCAGTTTTTTTTCTGGACGCCCGTGTTTTTTCCGCCCGCCCCGCTTCGATGCGCCACCGGGCAATCCGTCCATGGATGCGGCGGCCGGAACATATCCCGGACGCGCAACCGTTCGTCCAGGCCGAACCAGTCACAACAGCCGCCAACGCTCGAAAAACGAAGAAAATGGCCAAGTACAAACCCCAGCACACCCGCCTGCTGTTCATCGACCGGAAGCTGCGGGAAAAGCGTTTTCCCAACTGCGGCTCCCTGGCGGAGGAGTGGGAAGTCAGCATTCGGACCATTCAGCGCGATCTCGACTACATGCGCTACGAACTCGATGCTCCGATCGAATATTCCGCCCAGCACCGCGGCTATTACTACACCGAGGAGCAGTACCAGCTGCCGGCGATCAACATTCGGGAAAGCGACCTGTTTGCCATCTACCTGGCTGAGAAGCTCCTGACCCAGTACGAAGGCACGCCAATTTACGACAACCTGCGTTCGGTGTTCGGCAAAATCGAAGCAAGCCTGCCGGACAGGATGGTCGCACTGCCCAGCCATGACCACGGGCTGTTCACCGTGCTGCCGCCCTTTACCACCGTCATTCTCCCGGACGTGCTGACCACGGTATTCGACTGCCTGCGCAGTTCGACCCGGTTGATAATCGACTACCGCAGTCCCGGCGGCGAAGTGGCACAGCGTAAGATCGACCCGTACCACGGAGTCCGCTTCGAGGGCGACTGGTACGTGGTCGGCCACTGCCACCTGCGGCAGGCGATCCGCACCTTCAGCCTGGCCCGCATGGCTGCCGCCCGGAAAGGCACGGCGCAATTCGTCCGGCCGACCTCCTTCGACTTCCGCAAACTGTTCGGCAGCCATTTCGGCATCCATTGGGGCAAGGACGAGGTCGAAGTCCGCATCCATTTTGCTCCCAAAACCGCGGCCTACGTCCGCGAACGGCAATGGCATCCGTCCCAGCGCGTGGAAGAGCACAGCGACGATTCACTGATCCTCGTCCTGACCGTCAATCATCTGCTGGAATTGAAACGATGGATTCTTTCCTGGGGCGATGGCGCCCGTGTGCTTGCGCCCCAGGCTTTGGCTGACGACCTCCGCCAAACAGCCGGCCGGATGGCGGCCATGCCAAATGGCGCTGCCAGGTGAATGCAGGCCAAAGGCGCCACAACGTTTCAGCGATAGTGCCGACTCATTTCCGCGCGTTCACCCTGAGGCCCGCTTTTTACTTTTTCACGAATCTGAGCATCACCTTGTATTTGCCAGGGGCCAGATCCTTGGGCAGGATGGTTCCGTCGGGGACCATCAGGGTCAGCACCCGGCCGCGCTGGGGATCCAGGCGACCCTTGCGCTGTGCTTCCGCGCCACGGTAGCGGGGATCGCGCACGTTGAGCAGTTCCGCCTCGAACATGTTGCCTTCGCCGGTTTTTCTGGGGGGCGAGCTGAGGGGATTGATGGGAGGAATACCCCCGATGATAATATCGACCATGTCTCTTCTCCTTATCGTTTTGCCGTTTCCGTCTTTTCCTCGATCAGCCTTTGCTTCTCCAGCTCCGGCAAAGCACGCTGCAAAGCCAGGCCGCTATCAAGGCCGATCAGTCCTCCGGCCGCGTCGATGCCTCTCGATACGATGGAGTGGCAAATAGAATTCTGTATATTCTCAGGGTACATGATGGGTGGCAGGAAACAATGATATTGCCAGAGTGGCGCGGAATTGCGGCCGATATTTTTCTGGCGGGGACATGAGAAAAACACCTGAAAAAGGTGGGTGCTCTTGGAAAGGAAAAAACAGGCAGCAGCAGGTTGACTTCTCTTTTTACCAGGTTTCTGCAATGACAGTGACGGGCAAGGCCTAGGCAGATCGGCAGCCATTTCGACGTCAATATCGCCTCGTTTCCATGCCCTCAGCTCTAAGACGCGCTTTTTGGTTGCCCACAATGGCTTGATCTTGCTACCTTCTCTTGCCGCTTCTTGTCGAACCTTGCCGACTCTTAGCGGTTCAATAGCCAGATGCAGCGGCATCGGGCTCATCGCGATTCAACCCGACGAGTGGAAATTTCCATGACACCGCAGGACGATCAGTGCATTTTCCTTGATGAATTGGCGCGCCGATGGCGTCAAAGCCCAGACCGGATCGTGGAGTTGGCGGTCAACGGCGCCTTGCCGCTGTGGATCGGCTTCACCGAGGTCTCCGGACAAAAGGCGGCCCGAAAAGCGCCAGGACCGCGTAAGAACAAGGCCAAGCCGACCGCCATGACGCGATACGACCGCATAGAGGTGCGGCCCGACCTGGAAGTGCTGCGGCAGATCCTGGGCCGGTGCGACCGGATATTGATCGTGGCCGAGCTGGCCTGCCAGGACGCCACAGGTGCGCCGATGGTGCTCACCAATTCGGTGGGCGAGGAATGGGGCGAAACCAGCATGATCGGGCTGAAGCCGGCCGCCCTCTTTGCCCGACCGGAAGACGCACGAAAATTTGAACAAAAAAACAAAATCGTACCACACACAATTCACATAAAATCTAACAACCCGGCCAATCCGGACGAGCATACTCCGCTGGCCGCACCCCATCGAGAGCATCCCTGCTTTGCCCCGGAACTGCATGCCGCCCTTGCCTGTTGGCAGGCCTTGTTCGCCGATGCGACTTCGCCGACTTTGGCCGGGGCCGACATACGCGCCTGGCTGCAACGGCATTACCCGGATTTTTCTCGGGCAGCGATGGAACGCATCGCCCTAGTCGTCACTCCCAGCAGGAACAACCGCCGCTAGGCGCGCCCACCATGCCTATGAAACCGTCGTTTATTCTCCTGATTCTGCTGCTGTTTTGCTTGCTGTCGGCACCGGCCGGCGTTTGCGCCGATCTAGACGGCTTCAACGGCATGCGTTGGGGCAGCAATCTCGCCGAGCTGCAACAAACCAAAAAACTGGTGCTCATCAAGGAGGGCGGCAAGAGCGGCGCCTCGCTCTATGTCCTGGAAAACGAGGCGTTGCGTTTCGGCAAGGCCACGCTCACCGGCATCAATTACTCCTTTGCCAAGGATCGGCTCCAGGGGGCCATTCTCCTGTTCAACGGCCCTAAAAACTTTGCCGCGGTGAAGGCCGAAGCCATGGCCAAATTCGGCGAGAGCAAGAAAATAGAACAGGGCGGCGAGGAGATGTACAACTGGCCCGGCATGCTCACCAGCAGTATCCTGTCCTACAACCGGAGCACCCAGACTGGCTTTTTGTTCTTGAAGGTCAAGAAGATGCCGCCCCAGGTCAAGACGGCGGAAAAACGCCCGCCGGCCAAAGCGGTACCGGAAACGGCATTGGACAAGGCACCTCCTCCGGCCACGATTCCGTCGCCCCGTTCGGCCGCAGCCCCGGCAGGTCCGACGTTTCGTCCGGCCACCGGCCAGGTCGACCTGGAAACCGCCCTTGACCGGGCGCCTCCCCTGCCTTCCCAACCCGATAGCGCCCACGACATCACGCCGGAAATCGAGGCATTGATCGACCGGGACCAGGCGCTCACCCAACTGTGCTGGGAAACCGTAGGCCCGGCTGCCGACACCGCCTGCGTGCAGATGCGCCAGAACGTCGAACGGCTCAAATCCATGGGCATGTGCATGCAACCCGGCTCAGCCGATGCCTCGGCTGACGCCGCCATTGTCTGGTACCGATGCAAGCCGACCATAGCCGCCGCGCCACCGGCCGTTCCTCAACCGCAAGCCATCCCGCCAACCGCACCGCAGGCGGCCCCCTCGGCCAGACCGGCGATGCCAGCCCCGGCACCGGATCAGCCCTTCGTCGACCAGCCTCTTGCCGGACAACAATCCCCGCTCCCCACGGAATCGGCGGCACAGCAGCAGTCAATCCCGCCAGGGACACCGCAGGGAGGCGAGGATAAATCAGAACATTGCCGGCTGATCGGCGAACTTTTTGCCTCGGTCGCACGGATGCGCGACAACGGGTCCGAACCGCAGGTCGCGGAGCAGGAATTATCCTGGCGGGTGAGCAGCCAGACCCCGGAAATCACCATCGAGCGGGTCCGGGAGACCATCGAGCTGGTCTATTTCGATCAGGAATACAATACGATCAGTGGCGAGACGCTCATCCAGAAAATCAGCGATCGCTGTTTGAGCGGGCGTGGGCCGTACAGCCGCCCCTTGCGGTGAAAATGCGCCTTTCCCAGGCCGGGGAAGGCGTGGTTCGGCTCAGTGGTCCGTTTGCCAGCCGTTGTTTTCGTCTCCCGGAACCAGGCGGCAGATCCAGACATCGCCCGCCAACCAGGCATCGCCGTGGCGGCGCAAAGGGACCGCTTCCCGGGTCAACACCCTCCAGCCGGTGCGGTCGGCAACGTCTTTGATGTAGGCCGGCGCATAGGCGAACCGGCCGGTGGGCAGCAGTCGGTAACCGTCCGCATCCAGGCGTTCGGTGGAAAAACAGAACAGGGCCCCTGGTCGGGCCGTAGTCCGCGCGGCCGTAAAAATCGGTTCCAGTTCGCCCACATAGATAAAGACATCGGTGGCGAGAAAAAAATCGTAGCTCGCCTCGGTGTCTGCAAGATGGTGGAGAATGCTGTCGTGGTGAAGCCGGGCGTAGCAGCCTTTTTGCACCGCCTGCGCCAGCATCTTGGCGGACAGGTCGACCCCGTCGAGTTCCGCGACCGTGTCGCAGAAGGCCTGGCCGCTCAGGCCGGTGCCGCAGCCGAGGTCCAGGCCATGGGCGTAGCGGGTGCCGCCGGCCGGGCTGTGGCCGAGGCAGGCGAGCAACTGCCGTGGATTGTCATATCCCAGCCCGTCGACCAGATGCTGCTCGAACCCCTCGGCATAGGTATCGAAAAAGTTGCGGACATAGGCATCGGGCGCCTGATCGAGCGGGATGCCGAGCAGGGCCGCCAACAGATAGCGGACCGATTCGTCCTCGGGCCGCTGTTCCAGCACCTGGCCGTAACGGGCGATGGCCTGTTCGGTTTCCCCGGCCCGATGGTGCAGGTAGGCAAGGTTGTTGACCGCCGACAAATAGTCGGGCCGGAGCGCGAGCACCTGCCGGTAGCAGGCCATGGCCTCCTGGTCCTCGTGCCGGCCCAAGTAGCAGCCGCCAAGATTGTACAGGCAATCGGCATGGTCCGGCTCCAGGGCGAGGAGCCGCCGGTAGGTGGCGATGGCCGCCGCCGCATCGCCGGTCTGTTTGTGACAGAGCGCCAGGTTGAACAGGGTATCCACATCCGCGGGCGCCAGCGTATCGGCCGTGGCAAAGGCGTGCAGCGCCTCGGCATAGTCGCCGAGATCGTACCGCACCAGGCCGAGGTTGTAATGAAGCAGGGGAAAATGAGGCAGATGCTTGAGCAGGAGCAGATAGTGCTGGAGGGCCTCGGGCAGATGCCCCTGGCTGTGGACCGTGCAGGCCGTATCGAAGGCCTGGCGCAGTTGTTCGGGGGATTGCGTCGATTGCTGCTGGCTGCTGAACATGCGAAACCGGGGACAATGAAGGCGGAAACGGCGAAGCCGGGCAAACCGGCGCCGCAGGGCAGCCGCACCCTACCCCTTTTTGCCGGTTTCCGATATGAAAAGAACTATGTCGGGGACAAACCGCTGACCTTGGCCGTGAACGACCGCCACCACCGGCGTTTGCCGCCCGCGCGGCGCGGCCCTGTCGCCCTGTTTTCCCGCGCCTGATCGAATTCCGTGCAGCCTCCTTCCCTCCCGTCTCAGCCCATCCAGCCGGTCCTGCCGGCGCTGAAGACGGCGCTTGCAGCCGGTCACGCGGTCTTGGCCGCGCCCCCCGGTTCGGGCAAAACCACCGTCGTCCCCCTGGCGCTGTTGGCCGAACCTTGGCTGGCCGGCAAGAAAATCCTCATCCTCGAGCCGAGACGGCTGGCAGCCAGGGCGGCGGCATCGCGGATGGCAACGCTCCTGGCCGAGCCGGTGGGCCGGACCGTGGGCTACCGAATCCGTTTTGAGCGAGCGATCGGCGCCGAAACCCGGATTGAGGTGCTGACCGAGGGCATCCTCACCCGGCGGCTGCAAACCGATGCCGGCCTGGCCGACACCGGCCTGATCGTCTTCGACGAATTCCACGAACGTTCGATCCATGCCGACCTGGCCCTGGCCCTGTGCCTGGATCTTTGCCAACTCAGGGAGGACTTGCGGCTGCTGGTCATGTCGGCCACTCTCGACACCGAGCCGCTGGCCCGGCTGCTGGGCGGAGTGCCGGTGGTGACCGGCCAAGGGCGGGCCCACCCAATCCAGATCGACCATCTCGACCGCGAACCCCAGGGGCGGATCGCACAAGTCGCGGCCACCGGCATCCGCCGGGTGCTGCGGGAACGGGAGGGCGACATCCTGGCCTTTCTTCCCGGCACCGGTGAAATCCGTGAAACCAACGACCTGCTCGCCGCTGCCCCGGAATGCGCCGGCCTGGTGCTCGCCCCTCTGTACGGCGACCTTTCCCGCCAGGAACAGGACCGGGCCATCGTCCCCGATGCCGATGGCCGACAACGGGTCATCCTGGCCACCTCGATCGCCGAAACCAGCCTGACCATCGAAGGCATCTACTGCGTGGTCGATTGCGGCTGGTCGCGGCTGCCCGCCTTCGATCCCGGTTGCGGCCTGACTCGGTTGACCACGGTCCGGGTTTCCAAGGCGGCGGCAGATCAGCGCGCCGGCCGGGCGGGCCGTCTCGGGCCGGGCTACTGCCTGCGGCTGTGGACCAGGGGCACCCACCACAGCCTGCCGCCCTTCCATCCGCCGGAGATCGTCAACGCCGACCTGGCCGGCCTGGCCTTGGAACTGGCGGCATGGGGCGTGGCCGATCCCGGCGAGCTGCGCTGGCTCGACCCGCCCCGCCCCGGTCCCTTCCGCCAGGCCCGCGACCTGCTGCGCGCTTTGCAAGCCCTTGACGCTCAGGGCCGTCTCACTGCCGTCGGTAAACAACTGGCAGCCCTGCCGGTCCATCCCCGCCTGGGCCATCTGTTGCTCGCGGCCCGTGCACGCGGTTGCCTCGCCCTGGCCTGCGATCTCGCGGCGTTATTGTCCGAACGCGATCCCCTGCAACGCGGCGCTACGGCCGGCGCCAGTCTGGAAACCCGAATCAAGCTCCTCGACACATGGCGGAGCAAAGGCAAGGCGGCAACTGTCCGCGATGGCGGCGATCCCGCCTGCTGCCGCCGGATCGATCAGGCGGCCCGGCAATGGCAACGGCTGATGGGCGACGCAGCCGGAAGCCGCGCAACCGAGGAGATCGGTTTTCTGCTGGCAACGGCCTATCCCGACCGCATCGCCCGCCGGCGGCCCGGTCAGCGGCAGCGCTATCTCCTGGCTACGGGCCAAGGAGCTGCCCTTACCCCGGACGACCCGCTGACAGCCAACGAATACCTGGTCATTCCCCATCTGGATGCCCGGCCGGGCGAAGGCCGCATCTTTTGGGCCGAAGCAATGGACATTGAGGCCCTGCGGCAGGACCATGGCCATCTGCTGACCATTCAGGAATTGGTACAATGGGACGCGGCCCAAGAGCGAGTGCTGGCGGTGCGGCGGGAGATGTTGGGCGAGATCGTGGTGGCGGAACAGCCCTTGCCCGATCCGGCCCCGGAAGCGGTGCGAACCGCCCTCCTGGCTGGCATCGACCTGCTGGGAATCGCCCGTCTGCCTTGGAGCCGCGAGGCCCGCCAACTCCAGGCCCGCATCCTCGGCCTGCGGACCTGGCAGCCGGAGGTGGACTGGCCCGATTGCAGCGACGAGGCCCTGGCAGCCGATCTTGCCTGGCTGGCGCCCTATCTGAGCGGGATGAGCACCGGCCGCCAGCTGGCCCAGCTCGACCTGGTAAAAATCCAGGCCGGGCTGCTCGACTGGGAGCGGCAGCAGCGGCTGCAACGGGATGCGCCTCCCACCTGGACCGTGCCCAGCGGTTCCAAAATCCGGATCGAATACCGGATCGACGGGCCGCCGATCCTGGCGGTCCGCCTGCAGGAACTCTTCGGCCTGGCCGAAACGCCGTCCATCTGCCACGGCCGCGTGCCGTTGCTGCTGCACCTGCTCAGCCCGGCCCAGCGCCCCATTCAGGTCACCGGCGACCTGGCCGGTTTCTGGCAACGCGGCTATCCCGAGGTAAAAAAGGAACTCAAGGGACGCTATCCCAAACACTTCTGGCCCGACGACCCACTGGCCGCCCCGCCCACCAGGGGCGTGCGCAAGAAGCGCCCAACCAACTAGGCGTTAGGGCCAGTTACGGCACCACATAGGTGAACTGAAACTGGCGGGTGGTGCCATCGGCCAATTTGCTCCCCACCTGGAACCGGTATTCGCCGGATTTGGGCAGGGCGATATCGGCCCCGAAATGGTTGCCCATGCCCATCAATTGAATCGGAGCCCCGGCCTGGCCACCCTTGGGAGGCGTAATTTTCACCGCCACCGTGCCCTGCTCGACGGCCGCGCCGGTGGCGGCATCGCTGAACATCACCATGAAATGGTAGTTTTCCTTCCGCCCCATTTGGGCCATCATGGCGCCGACCTCGTTGAGGTGGGCCATGGCCTTGATGCCCGTCACCGTTTGCTCGCCGAGCATGATCGATTTCGTATGCATCATCTGGCCGGCGTCGTGGCCGTGGGACGGAGGCGGCGCGTGCTGGTCATGGCCGGCAGGGGTTTGGGCGCTGGCTGAAGTGGACAGGGACAGCAGGGCGCAGAGGGCAAGGATGAAGGTCAAGCGTTGCATGGGGGTTTCTCCTGAAGTGGCTCCTCGATACGAGGAAGGTTGTCGGTTGGTGTTTCACTCGATGTTTCGTCCGAGGTTTCGTCGATGGGCGCATCCGAGGTGACCGCTGAGCTCGCATCCAGCCGCCGCCCGCGCCAGAGGTAGAAAATCACCGGGTACACCAAGAGTTCCATCACGCCCGAAGTGGCCACCCCGCCCACCATGGGCGCGGCGATCCGTTTCATCACGTCGGCGCCGGCACCGTGGCTCCACATGATCGGCAGCAGACCGGCGATGATCACCGAGATGGTCATGATTTTCGGCCGAATGCGCTTCACCGCGCCGAAATGGATGGCCTGGACCAGGTCGCCCCGGGTGCGCATCCGCCCCTGCCCGTCCCATCGCCTGTGGGCCAGGTCGAGGTAGAGGAGCATCACCACCCCGGTTTCCGCATCCAGCCCGGCCAAGGCAATGATCCCCACCCACACCGCGATGGACAGGTGGTAATCGAGCAGGTAGAGCAGCCAGAAAGCGCCCACCAGGGAAAAGGGCACGGCCAGGAACACGATACCGGTCTTGACCAGGCTCTTGGTGCTCAGGTAGATGATGACGAAGATGATCAGAACGGTCAGCGGGATAATGGTCAACAGCCGGGCCCGCGCCTGTTCCATGTATTCGAACTGGCCGGACCAGACGATGTTGGTGCCAGGGGGCAGTTGGATGCGCGTCTCCACCGTCTTGCGGGCATTGGTCACGTAGGTGCCGATGTCGATGCCCTGGATGTCGACGTACACCCAGGCGGTGCGGCGGCCGTTCTCGCTCTTGATCGCATCCGGGCCCCGGTTGACCGAGATGGCGGCCAACTGGGCCAGCGGTATCTGCCGTCCGCCCGGACCGGGGACCAGAACGCGCATCAGGGCATCGGGATCGGAGCGGAAATCGCGGTCGTAGCGCACATTGACGGTGTAGCGCTCCAGCCCCTCGATGGTCTCGGTGACGGCCATGCCGCCCACCGCCGTCCGGATGATCTCCTGGATGGTGCCGACGTTGATCCCGTACCGGGCCGCCTTGGCCCGGTCGATGGCGATATCGAGATAGTTGCCGCCCACCGGCCGCTCGGCGATGGCGCTCAGGGTGCCCGGCAAGGTGCGGACCACGCCCTCGATCTGCTCGCCGATCCGAGCCAGCGTTTCCAGATCGTTGCCCATGACCTTGATCCCCACCGGGGTCTTGATGCCGGTGGAGAGCATGTCGATCCGGGTCTTGATCGGCATGGTCCAGGCATTGGTCAGGCCGGGAAACATGATGGCGCTGTTGAGCCGCTCGATCAGCTGGTCGACGGTCATGGGCGCCTCCTCCGGCCAGAGCAGCCGCAGCGGCCGTTTCAGCCACGCGAGCCCATCGGGCCAGGCGGAATAGAAGCGCGCAACCGGCACCCGCCGCCACTCGCTCTCCGGCTTGAGCATGATGGTGGTTTCAAGCATCATCATCGGCGCCGGGTCGGTGGCGGTTTCGGCCCGGCCGACCTTGCCGAACACCCGCGCCACTTCCGGAAACTGGCGGATGATCCGGTCGGTCTGCTGGAGAATCTCCTTGGCCTTGGTCACCGACAGGCCGGGAAAGGTGGTGGGCATGTAGAGGAGGTCGCCCTCGTAAAGCGGCGGCATGAACTCGGAGCCCAGCTTGGTCAAAGGCCAGGCAATGGAGGCCATGGCCGCCAGGGCAAGCACCAGGGTGAGCTTCCGCCAGGTCAGCACCCAATCGACCAGGGGGTGGTAGAGCCGGATGAGCAAGCGGTTGATGGGGTTGTCGCGCTCGGCCCTGATCCGGCCGCGGATGAACCAGCCCATCAGCACCGGCACCAGGGTAATCGACAGCAGGGCCGCCGCGGCCATGGCATAGGTCTTGGTGAAGGCCAGGGGCTTGAACATCCGGCCGCTCTGCTCGGTGAGGGTGAAGACCGGGGCAAAGGAGACGGTGATCACCAACAGCGAATAAAAAAGCGTCGGCCCGACCTCGGCGGCGGCGTCGAGCACGATCTGCCAGTGGGGCTTGCGGCCCCGGTCGCGCTCCAGGTGCTTGTGGGCGTTCTCGATCATGATGATGGCGGCGTCAATCATGGCGCCGATGGCAATGGCGATGCCGCCCAGGCTCATGATGTTGGCGTTGATGCCCTGGGCATGCATGATCACGAACGCCAGGAGAATGGCCACCGGCAGGGTGCAGACCGCCACCAGGGCGCTGGGCAGGTGGCCGAGGAACAGCAGGGTCACCAGGGCGACGACGATGGACTCCTCCAACAGTTTTTCCTTGAGGGTGGCCACGGCCCGCTGGATCAGGCCGGAGCGGTCGTAGGCGGTCTTGATCGTCACTCCGGGGGGCAAGCCGGCCTTCAGGCTTTCCAGCTTGGCCTTGACCCGTTCTATGGTGGCCAGGGCATTGTCGCCAAACCGCATGACCACGATGCCGCCGACCGTTTCCCCCTGGCCGTCGGATTCGGCCACCCCGCGCCGCATTTCCGGCCCGAGCCGCACCTCGGCCAGGTCGCGGACCAGAACCGGTGTGCCCTCGGCGGTGGCCATCACCACGATATTGGCCAGGTCGTCCAGGCCGCGGATATAGCCCTTGCTGCGAACCACGAACTCGGTTTCGCCCGATTCGATGGCGCCGCCGCCGACATCCAGGTTGGCGCGCTGGATGGCCATCATCACCTCGGTGATCGGAATCCGGTAGGCGGCCAGCTTGTTGGGATCGATCGCCACCTGGTACTGCTTGACAAAGCCGCCCAAACTGGCCACCTCGGCCACGCCCTCGACCGAGGTCAGCTCGTAGCGCAGGTACCAGTCCTGAATCGAGCGTAGTTCCTGGAGGTTGTGGCGGTCGCTCTCCACGGTATACTGAAAGACCCAGCCCACGCCGGTGGCATCGGGTCCCAGGGTCGGGCGCACTCCCTGGGGCAGAGTGGCGGAGCTGGCGTTGAGGTACTCGAGCACCCGCGAACGGGCCCAATAGAGGTCGGTGCCGTCCTCGAAGATGATGTAGACAAAGGAAGAGCCGAAAAAGGAATAGCCGCGCACCGCCTTGGCGCCCGGCACCGAAAGCATGCGGGTGGTGAGCGGATAGGTCACCTGGTCCTCCACCACCTGGGGCGCCTGGCCCGGATAAGCGGTGAAGACGATCACTTGCACGTCGGATAGATCGGGGATGGCGTCCAGCGGGGTCTGCCGCAGGGAATAGATACCCGAAACCGTCACGAACAGGGTGGCGAGCAGCACCAGGAACTTGTTGCGGATGGACCAGGCAATGATGGTTTCAAGCATAGCGGCTCGGGGCAAGAAGGTGAACGGCCGTGGTCAACGGCAGAAGCCGCGGCAGCCGCACGGCACGCGCGTCTTCGTTTGCCGGCACAGATCGCGCGGCGTCTTGGGCATGCGGCCGCAATCCATCCTGCGGGCCTTTGCCGGGAGCAGGGTCGATTGGATGCGGCCGTTTCATTTGAACAACTCGTCCAGGTCCTTGGAATGGGTAGCCGGCGGGGCGGCTGCCGGCGTTTGCTGCGCGCGCGCCTCCGTCTGGCCCGGCTTCGGGCCGAGCATCTTGTCCAGGGCCTCGCGCAGCCGGCTTTCCGAATCGAGCATGAACTGGGCCGAAACCACCACGGCCTCGCCCGGGTCAAGCCCGGAGAGAATTTGGATGAAGCCCTGGTCGTCGCGCAGGCCGCAGGTCACCTGGCGGGGCGCGAACCGTCCCTGGCCCAGGGCCACGAACACCGTCTGCTCCCGGCCGGAATTGAGCACCGCGCTGGCCGGTATCGTCAAGGTCTCGGCGCTGGCACCGGCGGCAATGGCCACCTGGGCGTACATGGCCGGCTTCAGGCTCAGGCCGGGATTGGCCACCTCGATCCGGGCCTTGACCGTCCGGGTCTCGCTTTCCAGGGTGGGGTAGAGATAGGCAATGGTGCCGGCCACGGATTCGCCGCCGGTTTTGCCATCGGAATCACCGACATAAGGCAGCGTCACCCGTACCGCCTGCCCGATCCTGACCCACGGCAGTTCGTACTCGTAGATGTCGGCCAACACCCACACCGTCGACAAGTCGGCGATCTGCAACAGCTCTTCCCCGGCCATGATCCGTGCCCCGGCCAGGACGCTCTTTTTGACGACCACGCCGCCATACTCGCTGGCCAGGGTCAGGGTCTTGCGTACCCGGCCGGTCTGTTCCAGGGTGCGGAGCTGTTCCGGGCTGATGTCCCAGTAGCGCATCCTGGTGCGGGCCGCCTCCACCAGCCGTTCGGCGTTGGCGGCGATTTCGGGATAGGGGCTGGTTGCCAGCCGTTGCCTGTTGGCCACTGCCAGCAGGTATTCCTGCTGGGCCGCCACCAGCTCGGGGCTGTAGATGTCCAAAAGCGGCTGCCCCTTCTTGACCTGCTGTCCCAGTTGGTTGACGTACAAACGCTCCACCCAGCCCTCGATTTTGGCGGTGACCGCGAACTGCCGGTCATCGGCCGCCGTGACCAGGCCCACGGTCTGGATGGTCCGCTGCAGGGCGCGGCGGGTTGCCGGCTCGGTCCGCAGCCCCATGTTCTGCAGGGTAACCGGGTCGATTTCAATGCTCCCCGGCGCGGCTTCTTGTCCATTGGCCGCCCCGTCAGCGGCGCCCACTCCCGTTTTCACCGGCGTCAGGGCCATGCCGCAGATCGGGCAGGCTCCGGGGGCATCGCGGATGATGAACGGGTGCATGGAGCAGGTGTATTGAACCTTGGCCGCATCGCCTGCGGTTGGAGCCGTGGCGCCGTGGTCGTGGCGGCTGAGGCCGAGCAAATAGCCGCCGGCCAGGGCCAGGGCCAGACAGACGAGCGCCGCCACTGTCTTCGCCGCTGTGGTCGTTCTCATCGATGCTCCTTTATGCCATGGAAATCGAAAAAAAATGGTCCGTCCCGGTCAGCGCGGCGGCGGCAAAGGTCCGCCGATCACGTTTTCAAGCACTGCCAGCTGGATCTGATGCTCGGCCACGGCGCCATGGTATTCCCGTTCGGCATTGAACAGGTTCACCCGGCCGGCGAGCACCTCGGCAAAGGTGGCCTTACCGGTCCGATACCCGGCCATGGCCGCCTCGGCCGCGCCGCCGGCCTGGGCCAACATGCCCTGTTCGTAGAGCTGGGCCAGTTTGCGGCTGCGCTCCAACTGCGCCAGCCCGTCGGCGATCGTCTTACCGATCTGGTTGTGCAGCGCCGCCCGCTCCTGGATCGCCATCCGGATCGAGGCCTGCATCTCGGCGGCCTTGGCCCGGCGCCACTCCTGCTGCACCGGCAGGTTGAACGACAGCTGCGCCGCATACATATCGTCGCCCCGCATGTCGTCGACCGGTTCGCGCTGCATGTATTCCAGGGAAACCGTGAAATCGGGGTAGAATTCTTTCCGGGCCAGCCGCTCCCCTGCCCGGCCCTTGTCGATTTTGGCCTGCAGGGCCTTCAATGCCGGTCGTTGACTTTCGGCCAGCCGTTCGAGTTCGGCGGCCACCAGCGGCCGGGACCGCAGTTTGATGGGTGCAATGGGGGAAAGGGCCGTATCCGGCGGCCGGGACACCAGGGCATTGAGGGCGGCGGCCGACGAGGCCCGTCTCTGCTCCAGGCCAAGGCGCAACTCCTCCATCTTCGAGCGCTCCAATTGGGCCTGGAAAACCTCCTGCTGGCCGGCCTTACCCACCGTGTACATCGATTCGGCCTGGCGGACGAGATCGTCCAGCAAGGTAGCCGAGGTCCGCACCGTTTCCAGGGACCGGTCAATCAGATAGATCTGGTACCAGGTTTCCTTGACCAGCCGCCGCAACTCCAGCCGCCGCTCCTCGACCGCCCAGCGTTCGACCTCGGATTCGAGGCCGGCCTCTTCCCGCATCAAGTCGCGCTTGCCGAAAAAGGGCACTTTCTGGCTGATGCCGACCACTTTGGAGGTCATTGCATCCCGGCTGAAATTGAAGGGGTCGCGGATCAGTGCATTCTGGACGCCCAGCATCAGCATCGGATCGTCGAGCACCCCGGCCTGGCGAGCCCGGGCAACGCTCATCCGCCACTGTTCTTCCGAGACCAGGATTTCGGGATTGCCGGTTGCGGCTCGATTGACCAGGGCCTCGAGCTGCTCCTCGCCCTGTGTCTGCCGGTCGCCGGCCCGAGCCGCGATGCCCGGCCCCATGAACAGGCCCAACAACAGGAAGGCGGGCACCAGCCGGAAAAAGACTCGCATACGGTTGCCCTCCTAGTCTACGTAGATCATCTTTCTGGTCATGCCGCCGTCGACCACAAAGGCCTGGCCGGTGATGAACCCGGCTTCCTCCGACAGCAGAAAGGCCACCAGTGCGGCCACGTCACCGGGCAGGCCAACCCGGCCGGCCGGGTGCTGATCGTGGTCTTCCGGCCGCAACCGGATAGCGGTTCGCTCGCTCTGTTTTCTCAGTTCGCTGACCTCGATCCAACCCGGCAAAACGGCATTGACCCGGATGCGATGGGCAAAGCTGACGGCCAGGGCATGGGTCAGGGCGACCAGCCCTCCCTTGGAGGCGGTATAGGCTTCGGTGTTGGGTTCGGATTGCAGGGCGCGGGTGGAGGCGATGTTGACCATGGCACCGTGGCGCCGCTGCAGGTGGGGGGTGGCATGCTTGGCCATGAGCATGGCACCGGTGAGATTCACCCGTAAAACGCGCTCCCAGTCTTCAAGGCGCAATTCGGTGAGAGGCGGGCGGGGCGGGCTAGCGATGCCGGCATTGTTGACAAGTCCGTCGAGGCCGCCGAAACGGGTGACAGTCTGCGCAATGCAGTTGCGTACCGCCTGTTCGTCGCCGACATCGGCGGCAAAAAACGCGGCCCGCTCCGGCCGGTCGAGGTACGCGGCCAATTCCTCGCCAGCCTCGACATCCAGGTCGACAAAGGCTACCGTCGCATCGTGCCGCAGCAGATGTTCGACGATGGCCCGGCCGATCCCCTGGGCTCCTCCGGTAACGAGATAGATCTTGTCGGCATGTCCGGACATCGTTGACTCCTCGCTGTGTCTGGCGGGTCGGCCGGGATGCCACATCGTACCTTGGCCGGATGCTGTGCATATAAGCATTGCCGCTTCGCATTGTCACCTGAAATCAGGCAGACCAATCGGACAAACGAAAAGAGGGGCGACCGGCCCAGATATCACGTGCGGACAGTACGAGGCGGCGAGCACGGGCGGAACGGCGGATGCCTTGCACCCGACGATGGGGAGAATGGCTTGTTAGGCGACAGGCAGCCTCAAGGTATCGAACGCCTTGTTGATCGACCTGACCCGATTGATGGTCTTGCGGCTTTCGCTGCGCAGTTCAGGGGCAAGCGGCCTGCCCGCCGTGATTTGGGCGACAATGCTTTTCTGGATGTCGTTGTAGCGGTCCAGGGACTGTTGAATCTTCACGGGATTGCCCCGATGGAAATACGCCAAGGCCGGGGCGATGTTGCCGATGATCGAGGTCGAATTCATGAAGACCGGAATCCCGTCTTCCTCGACGATTATCCGTAATATTCCCCGGTAAATGCTGTTTTTATCCTGCATGCTCCGCTCCAGGGTGTCGCTCCGCCACTTATCGGCGGGCGTCCTTTCCCGAGCCAGGCCGACGATTGCCCCGGCGGTGAAACCGGCCTGGAAATCGGAAGCCAAATTCTTATAATGAAAGGCAAATTCCGAAGAAAACAGTTGCATGGGTCGCGTGCTGCCCGGAGGCATATAGACAATGCCATAGCGGTTCGAATTTTTGCCCAAGCGGGCAAACAGGGTGATAAACGAATTGTCGAGTTGCAGAATATCGGCGATTCGTATTTTCGTCGATTCCATATCGTTCGGACTCCCGGAAAAAACACTTCAGACATTCATAATTCTGTCTCAATATGACGACTATCATATTTTTCCTTGCCTGCCAAGCGAAAAAATCGCCTAACCCGATGGAAATAAAGGCAGCACAAGGCAAAACAGGTTTCAGCTCTCCCCGGTCGAACCGGGTTCCCCCCAGGGCACGGGCCCGACAGCCAGCCTGAAAATATAGACTGGTCCATGCAATAAATCAATACTCCCGAGGGGTTCTGTTAACTCACTATTCTTGCGCCTTCTCCGGTGTCGGTTCATTTTCCCGCCCGCCTTCCCTTATTTTTTGCTGTTGACAAAAAGCACATTCTCCAATAGTAGAAGCTAGGTTTTGCACTTATGAGTTGTACTTTTACTTCTTCACCTTTTACCGATCGAATCCGGAAAGACTGTTTTTCCGTGAAAGTTTTTTAATATTCCCTGCCGCCGCACCGTACACCGGCAGGGCAAGATAGATGAGGTTGCATTAACAAGCGAGCGAGTTGAAATTTTTTCCGGAAGAGCGCGATCAAAAAAAATCGTTTATCCATTGCGTCACAATGCAGGTTCTTCGGCGGACAGGTTCGGGAAGACCGACAGAGGAAAATGGCTCAACTATGACAGCAAAATCAATCAAAGCAAAAAAGGTGTCATGGCAGCAAGCGCGCCAGAAAAAAGGCCGGCAAGAGAATAACAATTGATGTTGTTCTTCACCGGTCTTTTTTTTGTATAGGGGGAACCGGATGCCAGCCAATGGCGTTCGGGCAACACAAATGCTTACGACAGGAAAGAGGTGCACATTGGAAACGAACGCAAAAATGTTCTGGACAGGCCTATCACCCGATGAAGCAAGGGAAGCCCTTGTCAACAAAGACAAGTCCATGAAAGACAAACGGATGACGCTCAAGGAGGCAGTTTCCCGTTTCGTCAAGCCTGGCGACAACGTTGGTATCGGCGGCTTTGTCAATATCCGTCAACCAATTGCCATCTGCCATGAAATGATCCGGCAGGGATTCAAGGACCTCACCCTCTCCTTTCAATCTGCCGGCATGGCCCCGGAACTGCTGGCCGGCGCCATGATGGCACGTCCCGATCATTGCTCGATCAAGCGGATCGAGTTGGCCTACTGGGGCCACGAGGCCTTCGGCCTGGCACAGGCCTGGCGTTATCTGGCCGAGCGCGGCATGATCGAGTTCGAGGACTGGAGCAACTATAACATGTCGGCCCGCTTCAAGGCCGGCGCCATGGGCCTGCCCTTCATTCCCACCCGCGGACCGTTGGCCGGCGACATCAAGAACACCAGCCGCACCAAGATCGTCGACTGTCCCTTCACCAACCGTCCCATCGCCCTGCTCCCGGCCAGCAACCCCAATGTGGCCCTGATCCATGTCCAGGCCGCCGACATGTACGGCAACTGCATCATCCGGGGCACCGATGCCACCTGCGCCGAAATCTCCATGGCGGCAGCCCATACCATAGTGACCTGCGAACAGCTTGTCTCCCACGAACTGCTCGTCAGCAATCCGAAGGATATCATGATTCCGTTCCCGGCGGTTGACGCGGTCATCCACGTGCCGTTCGGCGCCTATCCGGGTGCCTGCCGCCGCCACTACTATTTCAATGGTGACGCCATTCGCGAATACCTCGGCTGTATTGCTCCGATGGTCAAAGGCGGTTCCGCAGATGGATTGAAAGCCTGGTTCGACGAAAATATCTTCGGCGTAGAAACCTTCGAGGACTATATCGAGAAATTCTCGACCAAGAAGCTGATTGCCGACCAGCTCGCAGAGGCCTACCACTGCGAACGTCTGGCGTAATACGGCGGGTCATCAATCATACGGAACTTTTGCATAAGGAGTCATCATGACAGTTTCAACGGATTACACCGCCCAGGAAATCATTGTTGTGGCGGGTGCTAAAATTCTGGAAGACAATAAAATCGTCTTTGTCGGAACCGGCCTCCCCATGGTGGCCTCGCTCCTGGCCGTTCTGACCCATGCCCCGGGCCTGATCCCGGTCTTCGAGGCAGGTGCCGTCGGTCCGCCCTTGAAGCACGGCCTGCCCATCTCGGTCGGCGACTCCAAGACCTTCACCGGCGCTTCCTACGTGAAGGGCTTGAATGGCGCTTTTGAGCTGACCCAGCGCGGTTTTGCCGATTTCGGATTCATCGGCGGCGCCGAGGTGGATATGTACGGCAACCTCAACTCGACCATGATGGGCGACTTTCCGGCTGGCTACGGCAAACCGAAAGTCCGCCTGCCGGGTTCCGGCGGTGCCAGCGACATGGCCGCCTCCTGCGAGCGGACCATCCTGATCGTCCCCCACGACAAGAAAAAATTCAACCAGAAGCTGTCCTACGTGACCAGCCCCGGCCATCTCGACGGCAGCCCCGGTGCCCGCCAGAAAGCCGGCATGCAGGGTAAGGGTCCGTATCGGCTGATCACCACCAGGGGTATTTTCGACTTCGAGGAGAAGAGCAAGAGAATGCGCATCCTCCACACCTTCCCCGGAGAAACGGTTGAATCCATCCAGGAGAATACCGGATTCGAGCTGCTGGTGGCACCGGATGTCACCCAGTTCGCGGCCCCGACGGTTGAAGAAGTCCGCCTGATCCGCGAAGTCGTGGATCCGAACGGCGCCTTTGTCAAACGCGCTGCCAAATAAGTGAGGACCGCCCGGGCAGTGCCGCTTTTTGGCGGCACTGCCCGAATTGCACGATTTTTTTTGTTTTTGCCAAGAAATTCACTTTTGACATTTTAGCATTGCAGCATCTTGTACCGCATCTCAGCCACACAGACTCAACCAGGCCGTCGACACTTAAGAAAATACATGCTGTCCGTCGGGTTGACTCCCACGGGCATGCGGCAGATTGCGCCCATCGGTTCCGAGGCGTTTTTCGTTGGCAACAGTACCTTTGAATTCCTTTCATTATCCGATCAAACACCCACCACAAAGGAGCTTATAGCATGAAAATTCTCAAAATCGATCATCTCGGCATCGCTGTCCCCAACATGGACGAAGGCAAAAAATTCTGGGCCGACGTTCTGGGCCTCAAAGTGGAAGGTTCCGAGACCGTAGAAGAGCAGAAGGTCACCACTGTTTTTCTGCCGGTTGGCGACAGTGAAGTCGAGCTGCTGGTTTCCACCTCCCCCGATGGTCCGATCGCCAAATTCATCGAGAAAAACGGTGGCAAGGGCGGCTTCCAGCATGTGGCCTTCCGGGTGGAGAACATTGAGGAAGCCCTGAAGGAGCTGCAGGAAAAAGGCGTGGCCCTGATCGACAAGACCCCGCGCATAGGTGCCGGCGGCGCCAAGATCGCCTTCCTGCATCCTAAGGCCACCGGCGGCGTTCTGGTCGAGATTTCCGAGCGCAACTAACACACCATGCTTCCCGGTTTTCGCGGCAACGAAAGCCAGGACGGCTGACCGATTCGGACGGTACCGACATCCGGTTCCTTAAGGGGCCGGATGTCGGTGTTCCGGCTTTTTTCAACTTGGGGATAATCCCTTAAGATAAACAACAAGGAGTAAGCGACATGGCAACAGGATATGAGCAATGGCTTGAAATGGCTACCAAGCAGATGAAGGGCAAATCCCCTGACACGCTGAACTGGAAGTCTCCGGAAGGCATTACCGTCAAACCGCTGTATACCGGTGAGGACACCCAGAATCTCGAGGCCCTCAGCATGTTTCCCGGCATGGCCCCCTATACCCGCGGCCCGATGGCTACCATGTATGCCGGCCGTCCCTGGACCATCCGTCAATACGCTGGTTTTTCCACCGCCAAAGCGTCCAACGAATTTTATCGCAAGAACCTCGCCGCCGGCCAAAAAGGCCTGTCGGTTGCTTTCAGCCTTTCCACCCATCGCGGCTACGACTCGGACAACCCCCGCGTGGCCGGCGACATCGGTAAAGCAGGCGTGGCCATCGACTCGATCGAGGACATGAAGATCCTGTTCGACGGCATCCCGCTGGATCAGATGTCCGTTTCCATGACCATGAACGGCGCGGTTATCCCGATTCTGGCCATGTGGATCGGTGCCGCCGAGGAGCAGGGTGTCAAGCAGGAAGAACTGCAGGGTACCATCCAGAACGACATCCTCAAAGAGTACCTGACCCGGAACACCTACATCTATCCGCCGGAACCCTCCATGCGGATTATCTCCGACATCATGGCGTTCAGCTCCAAGAACATGCCTAAATACAACACCATCTCCATCAGTGGCTACCACATCATGGAAGCTGGTGCCGACTCGGTTCTTCAGACCGCCTTCACCCTGGCCGACGGTGTCGAGTACGTACGCGCCGCCATCAAGGCCGGCATGGATGTCGATACCTTTGCGCCCCGCTTGAGCTTCTTCTTCGGCATCGGCATGAACTTCTTCATGGAAATCGCCATGCTCCGTGCCGCTCGTTACCTGTGGTACAAGCAAATGCAGCAGTTCAACCCGAAGAAGCCCCAATCTTCGATGCTGCGCACCCACTGCCAGACCTCCGGCTGGTCGCTCACCGAGCAGGATCCGTACAACAACGTCATCCGCACCACCATCGAGGCCCTGGCCGCTGCCCTGGGCGGCACCCAGTCGCTGCACACCAACTCGTTTGACGAGGCCGTTTGTCTGCCGACCGAGTTCTCCGCTCGCATCGCCCGGAACACCCAGATCATCATCCAAGAAGAGACCCACGTCTGTAAGGTGGCCGATCCGCTGGGCGGCTCCTATTACATCGAGTGGCTGACCAACCAGATCGTGCAGGGCGCCGAGAAGATCATCAACGAGATCGAAGAGCTGGGCGGCATGGCCAAGGCCATCGCTTCCGGCATGCCGAAACTGCGCATCGAAGAATCCGCCGCCCGCCGCCAGGCTCGTATCGACCAAGGCAAGGATGTCATCGTCGGTGTCAACAAGTACCGCCTCAAAGACGAGAAGCTCGACTTCGAAATCCTCGAGGTCCCGGATTCGGTTCGTCTCGAGCAGATCGATCGTATCAACCACATCAAAAAGACCCGCGACAACGCCAAGTGCCAGGCTTGCCTCGAGGCCGTCACCAAGGCAGCCAGCGGCAACGGCAACCTCCTGGAAGTCGCCATCGCCGCCGCCAAAGCCAGAGCAACCGTTGGAGAAATTTCTGACGCCATGGAAAAAGTATTCGGCCGTTTCGTGGCCACCACCCAATGTGTATCCGGCGCGTACTCTTCCGAGTACAGCGAGGCCGGCAGCGATTCCGCCCAGGTCATCGAAGGACTGCGCAAGCGGACCAACGATTTTATGGCCAAAACCGGCCGCCGACCGCGTATCCTTGTCACCAAGATGGGACAGGACGGCCATGACCGCGGTATCAAGGTTGTCGCCTCCTCGTATGCCGACCTCGGATTCGACGTCGACATCAGCCCGATGTTCCAGACTCCCGAAGAAGCCGCCAAGATGGCCATCGAGAACGACGTTCACATCGTCGGCGCTTCCTCGCTGGCAGCCGGCCACAAAACCCTGGTTCCCGAACTCATTCAGAAGCTGAAAGAGAAGGGCGCCGGCGAGATCATGGTGGTTGCCGGTGGCGTTATCCCGCCGAGCGACTATCAATTCCTCTTTGACGCCGGCTGCAAGGGCATCTACGGCCCCGGCACCCCAATCACCGAGTCCGCCGGCAAGGTCATGGACATGCTGGAGGCAAAGTATTGTAAATAAGCAGTAACAGTTCCGCATATTGGCACGAAGGCAAACGGACGGGCGACAATCCGTCCGTTTGTTTTTCGCACGACGCAACCCTTACCAACGGTCAGATATGCATAAAGATCCCAGTTACTACATCCAAGGCGTCCTGGACAACAATCGCCTGATGCTCGCCCGGGCCATCACCCTGGTCGAAAGCATTCTTCCCTCGCATCAGGAAATTGCCAAACATGTCATCAATGAGCTGCTCCCACACACCGGCAAGGCGGTACGGCTGGGAATCACCGGCGTGCCCGGTGCCGGCAAGAGCACCTTCATCGAAAGTTTTGGCACCATGCTGACCACCCTTGGCCTCAGGGTAGCTGTTCTTGCCATCGACCCCAGTTCAACCCGCAGCGGCGGTTCCATTCTCGGCGACAAAACCCGTATGGAGAAGCTGGCGGTCAACGACATGGCCTTCATCAGGCCTTCCCCTTCCGGTGGCAGCCTTGGCGGCGTTGCCCGGAAAACCCGTGAATCCATGCTGATCTGCGAGGCAGCCGGATTCGACGTCATCATCGTTGAGACCGTCGGCGTGGGGCAGTCGGAAACCACGGTCGCCTCGATGGTCGATTTCTTTCTGGTGCTCCAGATCTCCGGTGCCGGCGACGAACTCCAAGGAATCAAGAAAGGCGTCTTGGAAGTCGCCGATGCCATCGTGGTCAACAAGGCGGACGGCGACAATATCAACCGTGCAAAATTAGCGAAAAAACAGTACGAAACCGCCCTTCACCTGGTTACGCCCTCTTCGCCCAACTGGGCACCTCCGGTCATGACCTGCAGCGCTCTTGAAGAAGTGGGCCTGATGGATGTCTGGACCACCATCAACAATCACAAGAAAATCATGACCGCCTCCGGCGAATTGGACAAGAAACGCCAGGATCAGGCTATGAGTTGGATGTGGTTTTTAGTGAACGAGGGGCTGGAACGCTGGTTTTATCAACATCCCGAAATCCAGAAATTGCTCCCCGCGATCAAGCAGCGGGTCGAGACCGGCACCATGGCACCCACCCGTGCCGCCGACGAGCTGGTGGAAATACTTGGCAAGGACTTACTTTTGTAAATATTTCTTCCTTTTGCCCGATTTTTCATGCCTTCTCGGCCATCTTGGGCCGGGAAGGCTTTTTTTGTTCTGACGGTCGGACGATACGAGGCCCGACCGTGGCGCCGGAACACTGCGCCTCCGGCGGCATCATCCCGACCAACCGCCATAAAACCCCTTGACGCTCCCCACCAGGAAGAGTATATACGGCAAACCGAAAAACGGTCGGTACCGGAAGCGTGGCAACGGAGGTTGTCTTTTCGGTTCCCCCCCATATTACCAGGTGGCTGTTTTTCGCTTATCCCATGCTCATCGGTTGATAGCCGGGTCCCGGGCAATAAGGAATCACAAACCCCGTCAGGTCCGGAAGGAAGCAGCGGTAGTGGCCCTCCTTATGTGTCCGGGGGTGCCCGGCTATCTTTTTTCACGGCGAGCGCCAACCTCGTATCCCCGATCCTTGACCGCCGGTATCCGCCGTGTCGTACCTTGTTCTCGCCAGAAAATCGCGCCCGCAGTCCTTCGCCGAAGTCGTGGGCCAGAGACCGGTGGTCCGCACCCTGCAAAACGCCCTTGCCCAGAACCGGGTTCCCCATGCCCTGATTTTCAGCGGTGTCCGCGGCACCGGCAAAACCACCCTGGCGCGCATCATGGCCAAGGCCCTGAACTGCGAACAGGGGCCGGCGGCCGAACCGTGCAATGCCTGCCGTTCCTGCCGGGAGATCACCGAAGGGACCAGCATCGATTTGCAGGAAGTGGACGGCGCCTCCAACCGCGGTATTCAGGAAATCCGCGAGTTGAAGGAAAAAATCCGCTTCATGCCCACCAACTCGCGCTTCAAGATCATCATCATCGACGAGGTGCACATGTTGACCACCGAGGCCTTCAACGCCCTGTTGAAGACCTTGGAGGAACCGCCCGGCCACGTCTATTTCATGTTCGCCACTACCGAACTGCACAAGGTGCCGGTGACCATTCTCTCCCGTTGCCAACGCTACGAACTCAAACGAATCGGCCACCGGGAGCTGGCCACCCACTTCCTGCGCCTTGCTGAAATGGAAGGGGTGCGGATGGAACCCGCGGCTGTGGAGATGATCGTACGCGAATCGGGCGGCAGTGTCCGGGACGGGCTCAGCCTGCTGGACCAGATCTTCTCCTATTGCGGCCAGGAAGTCCGGACCGAAGAGGTGGTCGAGGTTCTCGGCCTGGTGAGCCACCAGTTGGTGGCCGAGGTCGGAGATGCGCTTTTGCGCGGCGATTTGGCCGCGATCTATGCCCTGCTCGATGCGATGTATGCCCACGGGTCGGACAGCAGACGGTTCAGCAACGATCTCCTGGCCTGGTTTCGCGCCCTGGTGGTCTGCAAGGTCAGCCGGGAACCCTACCAGATGCTCGAGGTGAGCGAAGACGAGTTGCAGGAGTTGATGCGGGTTGCAGCGGCGCATTCATTGGAAACCCTGACCGCCCTGTTCAACCTGCTTCTTGACGGCCTGGAAAAAGCTGCCTTTTCCCAACAGCCGCGGCTGGCCCTGGAGATGGTCTGCATCCGCGCCGTCCAATTCCGGGACGTGGTGCCGGTCGCCGACCTGATCGCCCGCCTGGACCAGGTGCTGGACAACACGCCCATCGACACCATTTTGCGGCAACCGACTGCTTCTGCGCCCCGGCCAAAGCCGCAAACCAGCGCTGCGCCGCCGACCGCGCAACCTGCACCGCCGCTTGCCCCCACCCGCTCCGAGCCATCGTCCTTGCCGGCCAGCAGCCCAGTGGAACCGCCCCCCCCGCAAGACCAGGCCACAGCAGCAAAGCCGACCATCGCCCCTCCAGCCCAGCCGCTCCCTGCCGAGCGGCCCGTGCCGCCGGAACAGCCACAGCCACCACCTCCGACGGAGTCCCAGGCCTCCCCTGCCCCAGCCGCCGCACCGGAAGAACGCCCGACCGTCCAGCCCAAACCGCCTGAGCCGGCGAAAAAACGTATCCGCCAAAATTGGGATGCATTCCTCAAGTATGTGCGGGAACGGCAGCCCTGGGTCGCCGCCTCCCTGCAGATGGCCGATTCCGTGGACCGCCAGGGTGAGGAATTGATCATCCGTTTTGCCGACAGCAGCGATTGCACTCTGTTGAAACAGCGCAATGCCATCAATGACCTGACCGAATTCGTGCTCGATTTCTTCCAAGAAAACATGCGGATTCGCTACGAAGTCCCCGGTTCCGACGCATGCGCCGTCGATCCGGCCAACGGCCTGGCACCGCTCCAGGAGCGACGGGCCCTGGCCAGCGATCCCCTGGTGCTGACCGCGCTCGATGTCTTTACCGGCCAGGTGGCTGAAATCCGTGTCGGCCAGCGGTATCGGGCTACAGCCGCGCCGCAGGCCATCCCCAAATCCGGCGACGAGCCTCCCATCGGACCGGACGAAGAAGAACGAGACCCCCCGGTGCCCTGACCGTTGGGCCCTCACATCAACCCGCATAGGTTTATCATGAATATCAACGAATTGATGAAGCAAGCCCAGCAATTCCAGGAAAAATTGGCCACCGTGCAAAGCGATCTCGGCAACCAGCAGGTTTCCGGCTCCGCCGGGGCCGGCATGGTGGTGGCCACTCTCAACGGCCGGGGAAAGTTGCTCGGGATAGCCATTGAAAAGGCCCTGGTCCAGCCGGATAATGTCGAGATGCTTCAGGATCTGGTGGTTTCGGCGGTCAACGACGGGTTGAACAAGGCCAAGGAATTGGGCAAATCGGAGATGTCGCGCCTGACCGGCGGCTTCAATATTCCCGGACTGTTCTGAGATGCAGGTGATCCCACCGGCCCTGGAGCGGCTGATCGGCGACTTGACCAAGCTGCCCGGTATCGGCCGCAAGTCCGCCACCCGCCTGGCCCTGTACATCCTGCGCCGGCCGGCCGTCGATGCCAGGAACCTGGCCGACGACCTGCTGGCCCTGCACGAGGCCATCCGCCTCTGCCGCCACTGCTTCACCTTTTCCGAAACCGATCCCTGCGCCATTTGCGGCGACCCCAGCCGCACCCCCCGGCTGGTGTGCGTGGTTGAGGAGCCCGGCGACCAAATCGCCATTGAAAGAACCGGCGCCTTTCGCGGCGTCTACCACATCCTGCACGGGGTGATCGCCCCCATGGACGGCATCGGACCGGCGGAATTGAAAATTCGCGAACTGCGGCAGCGGGTTGCCTCCGGCCGGGTCGACGAGGTACTGCTCGCCACCAGTTCGACCGTGCCGGGAGAGGCCACCGCCTCGTACCTTGCCGAACTGCTCAAGGATAGCCACGTCCGAATCAGCCGCCTGGCCTGCGGCATTCCCATGGGCATGGATATCAAATACGCCGACGAACATACCCTGGCCAAGGCCATCGAATCCCGCCAACCGCTCAAACCGCTTGTCTGACTGTCTTCACTTGCTACCGGTGCCGTCATCGGCCGGCCGCAACGTTTCCTCCCGGCCCCTTGCCGTGGCAACCGGCATTATTTTGTTTGAAACGTTGACCTTTTTCCAATTGTCGCGTACAAATTTTTCGTATGGCGTCGTTTTTCAGAGCCAATAATTCCGGTGGCGGCGCATGGTCCCGTCCCATTGTTCCTTGCGTCCATTGCCTCAGGCCGGCGTGATTCGCGGCCGCAACGGCACTCGGTTCGCCGCCCTTTATCGGCATGCGCCGGCCGGCGATGCCTGAACATCAGCAAGGAGATCGCGATGATTCATCTGGTCGAAACCGATATTACCACCATGCAGGTCGATGCCATCGTCAACGCCGCCAATGAGACGCTTTTGGGCGGCGGCGGGGTCGACGGCGCCATTCATAGGGCCGCCGGTCCGGAACTGCTGGAGGAATGCCGGGGCATCGGCGGCTGTCCGACCGGGCAGGCCGTGCTTACCAAGGGATACAACCTGCCGGCCAAGTTCGTGATCCATACCGTGGGCCCCATTTGGCAAGGCGGCCACCAAAACGAGCCGGCGCTGCTGGCCAATTGCTACCGCCGGTGCCTGGAACTGGCCCTCCAACACGATATTCAATCCATAGCCTTCCCGGCGATCAGCTGCGGCTCCTACGGTTTCCCCCTGGACGAAGCCGCCGACATCGCCGTGGATACCATCCAGTCCTTTTTGAACCGCAACGGCAAACCAAAGGACGTCTACATCGTCTGTTTCCAGCCGGGCGCCAAATTCGCCTTTGCCCAGGCCATTCGCGGGCTGGAAGAATAAGATTGACGCCTCAATGATTGCATCGCAGTTACAAGGCAATCGGCTGACCGATCGGCAGGTTGCGGTTTTCGCCCAACCTGATCGCGCCTTTTTCCCTCCAGGCAAGGAGTTGCCATGCGCATAGGAATCGATATCGGCGGCACCCACACCGATGGGGTGCTCCTCGACGGCAACCGGCTGGTGGCTGCGGCCAAGGTTCCGACCCATCACGACAACCTGCTGGAATCGATCAACCAGGTTTTGCAGGCAATCCTGGTCGGCCAGGATCCGGTCCGGGTACAGACCCTCAACCTGAGCACCACCCTGACCACCAACGCCATCGTCACCGGCAAGACCGAACCGGTGGGCATGCTGGTGTCGGCCGGGCCCGGCATCGCCCCGAATCATTACCGCATCGGCGACCATTACCACCTCGTGTACGGCAGCCTCGATCATCTGGGCACCGAAACCTCGGCAGTGGACGAACAGGATCTGGAAGAAGCCGTTGCCGCCTGCCGCGACCAGGGGGTGAAATGCTTTGGCGTGGCCTCCAAATTCTCGCCGCGCAATCCGGCCCATGAAAACCTAATGATCGAAGCCCTGGCCGGCCATGCGGACTTCATTTCCTGCGGCCATCTGCTTTCCGGCCAACTCAACTTCGGCCGCCGGATTCATACCCTGTACTACAACTCCGCGGTCTGGCGCACCTTCCGCGCCTTTGCCGCCGCCCTGGCCGCCAGTCTCAAGGGGTTCCAGCTCCAGGCCGAGGTCAACATCCTCAAGGCCGACGGCGGCACCATGCCGCTGGCCCGAGCCCTGGAAATGCCGGTGCAATCGATTTTCTCCGGTCCCGCAGCCTCGGTCATGGGCATTCTCGCCACCACCCGGACGGACCAGGATTTAATCGTACTCGACATCGGCGGCACCACCACCGATATCGCCGTCTTTGCCGGCGGCCAGCCGCTGCTGGAACGGGAAGGCATCGCCATCGAGAAGCGCCCCACCCTGGTGCGGGCCATCCGGGTCGAGTCGATCGGCATCGGCGGCGATTCCCTCATCCGGGTTGATGAAGGACGGGTCACTGTCGGCCCGCAGCGGATCGGACCCTGCATGGCGACCGGCGGTCCGGCCCCAAGCCTGATGGATGCATTCAATATCGCGGGCATGGCGGCCTTTGGCGATGTCGACCGCTCCCGCCAAGGCCTGGCCGCACTGGCAGCCGAGCATCGACTGGTGCCGGAACAGTTGGCCCAGGCCGCGATCGAGGCGGCGCTCGACACCTTGGCCGCAAAAATCAACGCTCTGGTCGGGGAGATCAACACCAAGCCGGTCTACACCATCCACGAAATTCTGACCGACCGCGAGATCGTCCCGGCCCGGCTGATCGCCATCGGCGGACCGGCAGCGGTGTTCAAGCAACTGTTGGCCGACCGTCTGGGCCTGGAGGTGAACGTACCGCCGCTGTACGAGGTGGCCAACGCCATTGGCGCGGCCCTGACCCGAACCACCAGCCACCTCAGCCTGACCGTCGATACCGCTCGCGGCCGCCTGTCCGTGCCGATGCTCGGCATCTTCCGGCCGATCGCCCGGGGATATACTCTCCAGGAAGCCACCGCCGAAGCCCAAAAGCTGCTGGCCGCCGATTTGAACCAGGCCGGCGTAGGTATGCCGGCCGACGAAATCCAGATCACCCAGGCCGACGCCTTCAACATGGTGGATGGCGGCTACACCAGCGGCAAGAACATCCGGGTCGAGGCCCAGGTGCGGCCGGCCGTGGTCGGACGGCTGGAAGACGGCGCCGCAGCCATCCGGATCGCCGGCCCGGCCTGAATTCGCCCTTGCCCCGCCATTTCCCTAGCACCCAGGTCACTCCATGCTGAAAGCCACCACCCCACTTGGCGTCATCTTCTTCCCGGCCTTTGACTGGGCCATCTCGCCCACTCACCCCGAACGGGAGGAGCGTCTGCTCTACACCCAGGATCAATTCCGGGAAGAAGGCCTGTTCGACATCGAGGGCATCAGCGAGCACCGCCCCTTGCTCGCCACCGATCAGGACATCATGCGTGCCCATTTCTGCTTTCCTTCCGTGGAGGCGATCTGCACCGAATCGCACCGCATTTCTGCCGGCGGCGCCATCCAAGCCGCCCGGCTGGTCCTCGAACGGGAAACCCGGCGCGCCTTTGCCCTGGTCCGCCCGCCCGGCCACCACGCCATGAAGGTGGTGCACGGCAACCGCGGTTTCTGCAACATCAACATCGAGGCGGTGATGATCGAGTGGATTCGCGAGCACTACGGCCGCAAGCGGATCGCCATCGTCGACACCGACTGCCACCACGGCGACGGTACCCAGGATGTGTATTGGCACGATCCGGACGTGCTGTTCATCTCCCTCCACCAGGACGGCCGCACCCTCTATCCCGGCTCCGGCTTCCCCTACGAAAACGGCGGCCCCCACGCCTTGGGCAAGACCGTCAACCTGCCCCTGCCGCCGCAAACCTCGGACAATGGCTACCTGTATGCGATCGAACAGGTGGTGCTGCCGATTCTGGCCGATTTCAAACCGGATTTGATCATCAACTCCGCCGGGCAGGACAACCACTATTCCGACCCGATCACCAACATGCAGTTCTCGGCCCAGGGGTACGCCCGCCTCAACGAGCTGCTCAAACCGGACATCGCGGTGCTGGAGGGCGGCTATTCGATCAAGGGCGCCCTGCCCTACGTCAACCTGGGCATCTGCCTGGCCATGGCCGGCTGCGACTACTCGGGGATTCGCGAGCCGGATTACAACCGCGCCGCCCTGCGCGAATCGCCCGAAATCATGGAAACCATCAAGCAGACCTGCGCCTACGTGCTGGACAGCTACTTCCATCCCCCCATGGGCGACTTCGAAAAACAGGGCGAGTATTTCATCCGTGAACGCAAGATTTATTACGATACCGACGGCATTCTGGAGAAACAGCGGGAGGAATTGAAAGACTGCGACCAGTGCCGCGGCCTGCGGCTGATCAAAACCGGCTCCAGCCACCTGCTACCTTGCCTCGGGGTCGAGTTGCCCATCGACTGCTGTCCGACCTGCGAGCGCGAAGGACACGAAGCCTTTGCCCGCTCCGGCAAGGAATTCTTGATTTCCCAGTTACTCGACCAGAAAAACAAGCAATTCCGCTATCTCGCCAAGGAGTGAGGCATGACAAACCGTGTCGCCCATTGTTGGTTGTCACTTTTCGCTCCATTGGCGACAATGCCATGAACCCGATTGAACGCTGAAGCACCCGCCATGTCGAAACCCCAGGACGAAGCCCTGCACCACATTCTCACCTCGGCCCAGTTGCCGACCCTGCTGACCATGGCGGTCCGGCTGCTGGAGCTGACCAGCAAGGAAGACGTCGCCCTGGCCGACATTGTCGACTGTATCGCCCAGGACATGGCACTTTCCGCCAAGATTCTCAAGGTCGCCAATTCCTCCTTCTACAACTTCCAGCAGCAGATCACCACGGTCAGCCAGGCCGTGACCCTACTCGGCATCAATGCGGTGCGGAGCCTGGTGTTGAACTTCACCTTTCTCTCTCTCGACAAACAGCCCGAAAACAGCCTGTTCAACCTCGAGATGTTCTGGGAACGTTCCCTGGTGGGCGCCACTGCAGCTAAAATGCTTGCCACCCATGTCCCCGAGGTCGATCCCGACACCCTGTTCACCATTGGCCTTCTTCAGAACATCGGTCAGTTGATTTTCGCCCTCACCATGCCGACCCGCTACAACACCGTCCTCGAACAACTGGCGACCGGCGACCGGGATGTCGACGAAACGGAATTGGAGGAGGAAGTGCTGGCCCTGTCCCACACCGACCTGGGAGCAGAGGTGGCCAAGGCCTGGGGCCTGCCGTCCGCCATCATGGCGGCAATCCGCCACCACCACGCTCCTGACACCTATGCCGGCAACGACCCGTATGAGCGAAAGATCGTCAACATTGTCTTTCTGTCCAATCTGGTCACCAAGATTTTCTACGCCTACGACCCGCAGCGCCTTTACCAGCAGCTCCACGATCAGGCCGACCGCCTGTTCGGACTGAACGATCCGACGCTCAAGAACTTTCTCGCCATCATCCACAGCGAAATAGCCCGCTCAGCCCATTTTTTCGAAGTACCCATCAACTCGGTGCGACCGGTTCCGGAAATCATCCAGGAAGCCAACATCCGGCTCAGCATGCTCCATCACAGCTACGAGGAGATGCACCGAGAATTGATCCGGGCCAAGCAGGAACTGGAGGCCATCCGCAAGCAGTTGACCGAGAAAAACCTGCTGCTGGAGCGGCTGGTCAACATCGACGGACTCACCGAAATCTACAATCATAGATACTTCCAAACCTTTTTGAGTTCGGAAATCAACCGGGCCATCAGCAAGCACGGCTCCCTGTCGATCATCCTGGCCGATATTGATTATTTCAAGCAATTCAACGACGACTATGGCCATCAAACCGGCGATTTCATTCTCAAGGAACTATGCGTGGTGGCCAAGAAAGCCATCCGTCAATACGATCTGATGGCCCGTTACGGTGGCGAAGAATTCGTTTTTGTCCTGCCGGAAACCTCGTGCGATACAGCCATGATCGTGGCGCACCGCCTCTGCCATGCCATCGCCGAGAACGATTTTACCGACGGATATCGGCATTTCCGGGTCACGGTCAGTCTCGGGGTGGCCAGTGCCGCGCCGGTGAGCACCGGATTCGACCAAAACGAATTCATCGCCCAGGCCGACCGGGCCCTGTACAAGGCCAAGCATTTGGGCAGGAACCAAGCGGTGCTGCACCAACTCGCCCCCCCATCGGATCCCCTTGGCCTATGAGCCCAAAGCGGCGCGGGTAAGAAGGGCCGCTTGCGCCTGCTGGCTGCGGTGTGGCCTCCAGTCCTGCCGCAACCAACCCGGCTTACCATTGTCGCCGCCTTCGCTCCGCAAAAACCACTAACCGTCCTCTTTTTCGAACCGTCTTATGCTCCCAGCGATGCGCATTGTATTGATCCTTGTGGCTGTTTTTTTAGTCAACTTTGGCATCGGTTTTCCTTACCGCGGATATGTGCCCGGACTGTTGGCCGGCCTGGTGGTCTATCTCCTGATCGAGGTGGCTGTCCTGCGCGGCCGAATCGGCAAATTGGAAGCCTCGGTCGCCCAATCTATCTCAAGGGAGGCAGCAGCTCGGACAACCTCTTCGCCGCACCCGGACACGGCGTACAACCAGAAGAAGGGAAAAAGGGAGGAACAGACGTTTGAGCCTCCGGGGGCCCCCGCGCATCTCGCGCATCCCACGCTTGCGCCGCAGGATCGGGCTATGGCCGGGACGGCCACCTCGCCCGGCATCGTCGGCCAACCCGTGCAGGACTCCCGCCGGGAAGCAAACCAGGCGAACCCGCCGCCGCAGATGGACGCGACCTATGACCTGGATGAGATGGAATGGCTCGAGCAGGCGGTCGAGCCACCGAAAATCCCTGCGCATCCCGTGGTTACGCCCCAGGTGCCGGCCAAGGCGGCAACCGCTCCTGCCGATGCCGCAGCAGCCACCTCGAAACTTCCGTCTCCGCCCGCCAACCAATTCCCCGATCTGTTCGCCCAGTTGTGGCGCTGGTTGACCGGCGGCAATCCGATTCTCAAGGCCGGGATCGTAGTGCTGTTTTTCGGCGTCGCCTTTCTCCTGAGCTACGCGGCCCAACGCAACATGTTTCCCGTCGAACTGCGGCTGGCCGGCGTGGCCGCCGGTGCCCTTGCCCTGCTGCTGCTCGGCTGGCGGCTGCGGCAACGGCATACCCTCTACGGCCTGGGCCTGGAGGGCGCCGGGATCGGCATCCTCTACCTGGTGGTCTTTGCCGCAGCCAAGCTCTATCATCTGCTGCCCCTGCCGCTGGCTTTGGCGGTGATGATCGGCCTGGTCGGCCTGTCCTGCGCCCTGGCCATCCTCCAGGATGCCAGGGGCTTGGCCGTGGCCGGCTCGGTGGGCGGTTTTCTCGCCCCGGTGCTGATGTCGTCCGGCGGCGGCAGCCATGTGCTTTTATTTTCGTACTACGCGCTTCTCAACAGCGGCATCCTGGCCATTGCCTGGTACAAATCCTGGCGGGAACTGAACCTCACCGGCTTTGTCTTCACCTTCGGCATTGCCGGCCTTTGGGGCGCCTCATCCTACACCCCCGCCCATTTTGCCACCACCGAGCCTTTTCTCGTCCTGTTTTTCGCGATGTACTGCCTGATCTCGGTGCTGTTCGCCCATCGCCAACCCCTGCACCTGCGCGGCTACATCGACGGTCCCCTGGTCTTCGGTCTGCCGATTGTGGCCGGTGGCTTCCAGGCCAGTCTGGTCGCTGATTTTCGTTATGGCCTCGCATTCAGTGCCTTGGCGCTGGGCGGCTGGTACATCGGCCTGGCGCGGCTGTTGTGGAACAGAGTGGGTCAAGGGATGCGGCTGCTGACCGAAGCCTTTCTCGCCTTGGGCATTGTCTTTGCCAGCCTCGCCATCCCGCTCGGGCTCGATCCCCATTGGACCAGCGCGGCCTGGGCCATCGAAGGCGCGGCCATGGTTTGGGTCGGAATCCGGCAACACCGCGTCTCGGCGCGAATATTCGGCGTGCTGCTCCAGCTTGGGGCAGCAATCTCCTTTGCCGCGTCATCGCCAACCGACGCCACGGCCATGCTGTTTGCCAACCGCTTTTTTCTCGGCTGCGGCCTGATAGCGGCAGCGGCCCTGCTCTCCGCCGACTGGCTGGAGCACGACCGGGAGAACCAGCCCAACAACGGCTGGGAATCGTTCCTTTCCTGGGTATTTCTGGCCTGGGGGGTAATCTGGTGGTACGGCGGCGGCATCGCGGAGTTGGAGCGCCATGTGTACGGCCAGGATTTCTTTGCCGGCCTGCTCCTGTTTTTCGTGGCCTCCACCGCGGGATTCGCTGCAGTGGCCCATTGGTGCGGACGGCAGCGGCTGGTGTTCACGCTTCTGCTCCTGCTGCCCTGCATGGTGCTGGTCTGGGGATTCCAGTTTCTGAACAGCGGAGACACCCCGCTGTTGAGCGGTTGGGGCTGGCTGGCCTGGCCGCTGGCCATGGTGCTCCAATATGGCCTGCTCTTTCGTTTTGAGGATGAACTGCCCGATAAAATTCTTCTCGCCTGGCACCGGCTGACCCTGTGGATACTGCTCGCCGCCGTGACCCTCGAAATCGCACGGCGCGTCGGCCAACTGCCCGGCCTGGCCGGGGCATGGGAACTGGCATGCTGGGGAGCCGTTCCGGCGGCACTGCTCATCCTGCTCGAATGGAAAGGAGACCTCCTGGCCTGGCCGGTAGAACGCTTTGCCCCGATCTACCACGGCACCGGTACCGACGTGCCGCTGGCGGTTTTACTGCTGTGGACCGTTATCTCCTTGGCCGCCAACGGCAATCCGGCTCCTTTGTCCTATCTGCCCCTGTGCAATCCGCTGGAGCTGGCTGAAGCGGCTGTCCTGCTGTTGGTCGGTTATCGGGTCGTCCGCAGGCCGCCAACGCAACATACCCCTGGACTGCCGCTTTACCTGGTGGCAATCCTGGCGTTTTTGTGGCTGAACACGGTGGTCGGCCGTAGTGTCCATGTCTTTGCCGAGGTGCCTTATCGGCCCAGTGCCTTGTTCGCCTCCTCGATCATGCAGGCGGCCTTGGCGGCGCTGTGGTCGGCGATCGCCCTGGCCCTGACCGTTTGGGCTGCCCGGAAAAACCACCGGCAAATCTGGCTGACCGGAGCCGGGCTGCTTGGTCTGACCGTGGTCAAGCTCTTTTTCGTCGATCTCGCCGGAACCGGCGCCATCGGCCGCATCGTTTCCTTTTTAGTGGTGGGCCTGCTGATGATGGTCATCGGGTTTTTCGCCCCCTTGCCCCCGAAAACAGAGGATTCAACCCCATGACCCGCGTCGTGTTCGTCTGCCTGTGTCTTGTTGCCCTTGTTGCCCTTGTTGCTCTTGCGTGCCCGCCGACGGCCGCCGCCTCGCTCGCCCCCGGCGACTTTGCCGCCGGCCTGGCCCTGCCCGAAGCCGACGGCACCGGCATCCATGCGCTCGAAGTGCCTGTCGCTGTTTACGAAAAAGCCGTTCGCCCGGACCTGGCCGATGTGCGGGTGTTCAACGGCGCCGGCGAAGCGGTGCCCCATGTCATCCGCACGGTGGCCGAAAGCCGCGAGGAAGTCCGCCAGCCCGTTCCGTTTTTTCCCCTGCCCGGCAAAGAATCGCAGCAACCCGGCGATCTTTCGTTGCGGGTGGCTCTGCAAGCGGACGGCAAGGTGCTCTCGGTGGATGCCGGCTCCCGCGGCCCATCGACTCAGGCGAGCTCTTATCTGTTCGACGCCACCCGGTGGCAGGCGGCCGGGCCTTTGACCGGTCTTTTGACGCTCGAACTGTACTGGCGCAGCCCGGCCTCCGGACTGGTGACCGTCTCCCTGATGCACAGCAACGATCTGGTGCATTGGCAGCCCCTGGTCGACCGGGCGGTACTGGCCGACCTCAGCTATCAGGGCAGCCAGGTGGTTACCCGCCGCATCTCGCTTCCCAGCAGGGTTCTCTCGTATATTCGTCTGGATTGCATCGATTGCAGGGAGCCCTTGCTTCTGGAGAAGGTCGTCGCCCTGGCCGGCCAGCCCGTTGCCGGCGACCCGTGGCAATGGACGCGATTGTCGGCCGGCCAGATCACGGAAGACCAAGGCCAGCGCTTGGTGGTTTATCGCCTGGGGGCCAAGGTGGGGGTGAGTGCGGTGCAGCTGCGTTTTCCCAAGGCCAATTCCCTGCTCCGGGCCGCGATCGAGGCCCGTGAACCGGGCAGCGGGACCTGGCGGCAGGTCGTCCGCTCCGACTTTTACCGCCTTGACCTGGAAGGCACGCCTCTGGTCAACCCAATGGCGACCTGCCCTCCGGTTTTTGCCACGGAATGGCGCATCCGGGCCATTGCCGATCATGCCGGCCTGGAGCACAGCGGCTCCTTGCCGGAGCTCGAACTCGGCTGGAAACGGCAAGAGATCCTTTTCCTCGGTCGCGGCCAAGGACCGTACCTCCTGACCTTCGGCAGCGCCAAGGCTGCCGCCGAAACCGTTTCCGGCCAGGACAACCTGGTGCTGGCGGCAGTGCGGGATACCGGCAGCGAATCCCACATCCGCCGAATCAAAACGCTCACACCGGTCACACTCGCCGGCGACCAGGCTCTACAGCCACCGAAACTTGCCGCTGTCTCCTGGCAAAAAATCGTGCTATGGCTGGTTTTGATCGCCGCCGTGGCCCTGCTGGCCGCCATGGCCAGAAAACTTTTGCGGGAACTGCACGCAAAAACCGATTAAGCGCTGGCGAGGGCCGGCGGCGCATCCGCTTGTGCTGCCAGCACTTCCCGAATCGCCTGCACCAACTCATCCGAGGCAAAAGGCTTTTCCAAAAACCCGGAGCCCTTGTCCAACGTGTATTGCCGCGCGATCTCATGGGCCGCGTAGCCCGACACATACAGCACCTTGGCCGCCGGGCAGAGAGACCGAACCTCCCTGGCCAACTCGCAGCCGTTCATTTGCGGCATGACGAAATCGGTAATCAGAAGCCGGATCTCCTTGGCATGTCGTCGGGCCATTTGCAGGGCCTGCTCCGAAGAAGCGGCGGCCAGCACGGTATAGCCCAAATATTCCAGCATGATTTGGTTGAGTTTCAGAATCGTTTCGTCGTCCTCCACCACCAGAACCGTTTCCTTGCGGCCGGGCCGCTGCGGTTTTTGCTCCGACTCCACCGGGCCAGCTTTTTCTTCCGGCCGGCCTTCGGCCCGCGGCAGATAGAGACGAAAAGTCGTCCCCTTGCCCGGCTCGCTGCGCACATTGATGAAGCCGTTGTTCTGCCTGACGATCCCGTACACAGTGGCTAGGCCGAGACCGGTTCCCTCGCCCATGGCCTTGGTGGTGAAGAACGGTTCGAAAATCTTGTCCAGCATGCCCTTCTCCATGCCGCAGCCGTTGTCGCCGACAGCCAGCATCACGAAGTCGCCGGGAAGAAAGCCGGCGTGCACGTTGCAGTGGGCGGCGTCGAAGGTAGTCTGGCCGGTTTCGATGGTGATCGTGCCGCCCTGGCCCTTCATGGCGTCACGGGCATTGACGCACAGGTTGGCCAACACCTGGTTCACCTGCGACGGATCCATGAACACCGGCCATAAATCCCTTCCGGGCAGCCACTGCAAGCTGATGTGCTCCCCGATGAGCCGTTGCAGCATTTTCAACATCCCGTCCATGGTCTCGTTCAAGTCGAGCGTTTGGGGAGCGATAGCCTGTTTGCGGGCAAAGGTGAGTAACTGCCGGATAATCGCCGTCGAACGCCTGGCAGCGGCGACGATCTCCTCAAGACTCGCCTGCACCGGATCCGATGGTGCCGTCTTTCGGGAAGCAAATTCGGCATAGCCGAGGATCACGCTGAGCATATTGTTGAAATCGTGGGCAATACCTCCAGCCAACTGCCCCACGGACTCCATTTTTTGCGCTTGAGTCAACTGCTCGCGCAGCCGTTTCCGCTCCTCCTGGGCCAGCCTGCGTTCGGTGATATCGCGCACCACCGCCGACATTCCTTCCGGCGTGCCCTCGCTGTCGACGATAAGAAAGGTATGCAGTTCGACCGGAAAGATCGTCCCGTCCTTGCGGCGGTATTCTTTCTCGTAGAGGAGTGGGCTGCCCTGGTGGACGAGCTGTTTTTTGATATGCTCGTTTTCAAACGCCAGCCACTGTGTCGGGGTAATATCGACCACGTTCAGACGCTTGAGCTCATCGATCGAGTAGCCCAGCATGTTGCTGTAGGCTTCGTTGCATTCCCGGATGTTGCCGCCCGGATCGATGACCACGAAGGCATCCATCATGCTGCGATACAGGGTCCGGTAGCGCCGTTCGCTGGCCAGCAGGGCCTCCTCGACCTGTTTTTGTTCGACAAGACGCCAAATGTCCTCGGCAATCTGCACGATGATGTCGAGCTCCTCATCCCGGTACGATGCCGCCCTGCCGGCCGCTCCGAGCACCGCCACCACCGTGTTGTTTCTGAGCACCGGTGCCAGGATGTGGCGGCCATCTCCCACCTGCTGCCGGCAAAGTTCGGAGATCGCCCCTTGCTCCGGTGCGAATCGATTGCCAATGGTCGGCCGCTCGTGATGCAGGAAATCCGGCCAGTGTTGCTCGAAATCGCTGATTGTTTCAAATTCCGCCGGCAACACGGCACGATCCCCGGTGTTTTTTTGCGGGGAGAGAGTACGCCTTATGGCCAGTGTTTTCCGTTCCGGACCGGCGGTCTGGAGAAAAACGAACGAACTGCCCGCCAGCAGCGCCGTTTCATGCAGGGCCTTGGGCAGCAGTTCATCCAGGCGGTGCGTTTCGGCATATTCCCGCAGATGCAGCCGGGTATCGACTAATCGATGGCACAGCCGGGCCTCGGTTGCACACAGGCCCGGCTTGGCCGTCCTCTGCCGGGCGTGCCGGACAAGGGCTGCCAAGCCGCCACCACCCATGGCCAGGACGGCGAATCCCAACGTGAGCAGGGCGGCGCGGAAGCGCCAGAGCGAGAAAATTTCGGCGGCATCGTCCTTGACGATCACGACGCTATTGGTACCGGGAACGGGGCGGATGACCGCCAGCGATTCAATGCCGCGGTCATCCGCCCCCTCGACTATCCCGACTCGGCCGGCAGCAGCCATGGCGGCCAAAGAACCGGATGCGACCATGGCTGCCGGCCACACCTGCTCCTGGCCGCCACCGCTTTCCCGCCGCACCAGCAGCACCTCCATGGTCCGGGTCGGCCTGGTCCAGGAAGTGGAAGTGGAGATGGCAAGCGAATCAATGAAATCGGCTTCCATCTCTTCGATATGTCCGCCATCGAAACCACCGAGATCGGCCTTCAGTCTGTAGGCATGCGCGGCCAGGAAGTGATCCGGCTGAGCACTTCCGGCCAGCAAAACCGCATCGGACCGGGTGGCGGCCCGCCATTGCCCCAACCGCTTCACCGCCACATGGGCCACGGCGTCCAACTGCCTTCCGGCCCTGATCTTGGCGGCCTTCCGTTCCGCCTGATAGAATCCCCAACCGCCGCCCACTAGCGCCAACAGCGGAACCATGATCAGCGCCGTCCGCCAGAACGAAGCCGTGTTGCACGTCCTCATAGTCTTCATCCACCCGTCAAATGGTCACACTTTGAATCCTTCGACGATTTCCTTCAAGGTCGCGGCCAGCCTCTGCAAATCGGCCGAGCTGTTTCGAACGATCTGGCTGCCCGTGGATATTTCGCTGGAAGCCGTGTTGACCGTCACGATATCCTTGGTGATCGTTGCCGCCACCGTGGAACTCTGGCTGACGTTTTCGTTGACTTCGCTCATGCCCAAGGAGGCTTGGGCAATGTTAGTGGCAATTTCCTGGGTGGCCGCGTTCTGTTCGGCCACCGACGACGAGATCACCGCCACAATTTCATTGATGCTGTGAATAACCAGGGAAATCTGATTGATTTCCTCGACCGTGGTGCCGGTGGTCGATTGCATCTCCCCGATCTGGTTTTTGATGTCCAGGGTGGCGGAGGCGGTTTGCTTGGCCAACTCCTTGATTTCGTTGGCCACCACGGCAAATCCTTTGCCGGCATCGCCGGCCCGGGCGGCCTCGATGGTGGCGTTGAGCGCCAAAAGATTGGTTTGTTCGGAGATTTCGGTAATAGCCTCGGTGACCTTGCCGATCGCCTGGGCCGCCTTGCCCAACTCCGCCATCTTGGCCGATGTCGAATTGGCCTGCTCCACGGCCGCCAGGGAGATGGCATGCGCCTTCTGGGCATTATTGGCAATCTCGCCGATGGTCGCCGTCATCTCCTCGGCGGCGCTCGCCACCATCGAGGTATTGGTGGTCGACTGTTCCATGGCGGCGGCCACATTGTTGAGATTGACGGTCATCTCCTCGGCGGCGGCCGCCACGCTGTCGGCACGCCGGGAGGTATCCTCGGAGTTGCCGGAAAGATCGCCCGACACCCGGGCCAGATCGTTGGCCGAAGTGTCGATGGAGCTGGTGTTTTCGGCAATCCTTTTCACGATGCCCTGGAGTTTTTCGATGAACAGGTTGAACCAGTGTGCCAGCTCGCCAATCTCATCCTTGGAGTTGACCCGCAACCGCATGGTCAAATCCCCTTCCCCCTGGGCAATGTCGGTCAGTCCGGCCACGGCCCGCTTCAACGGCACGGTGATGCTGCGAGAGAACAGAAGGACGCTGCCACAGACCAACATCACCGTGACCAGAGTGACCATGGCGATGGAATTACGGATGGAATGGGTTGCTGCCAAAAATTCGGCCTCATCCTGGGTCACGGCGATGCCCCAGTGCTTGACGGGAACCGGAGCATAGCCCGCGATTTTCGGCACGTCCTTGAACACATAGTCCTGCGCGCCTCGCCCGCCAGCCAACATCTCCCTGGTAATGGCCTCCATACCGGCCAGGGTTTTGAGATCCAGTTTCATCTCCAACTCCTTGCTGGGATGGGCGACGATCAAGCCGCTGCGGTCGCACATGAAGGCGTAGCCGGTGGAGCCCACCTTGACCGTGGAAACGTGGCTGAGCAACTGCTGCGCCTTGAGCGAAAGGCCGAAGACTCCGAGAAACTCGCCGGAATAGGAAAAAATAGGGGCGCAGAGGACATAAATGACGTCGCCGGTCACCTTCGAAGGCGCGATATCCCCGACCACCGCCTTACCGCTGCCCTTCGCTTCCTGAAAATACCCCGTGTCCGCCAGGTTGACGCCCTTGTACTCTTCGCCGCTCGCCAATTCGCCGGTGTACATGTAGCCCTTGTCGTCGGTGACGAAAATGCCGAGGTAACTGTTGTCCAGCTGCTTGAATTTATCCTTCATCTGCTGCCGCAGGGTCGCAATGTCCGCTGCCGCATTGTTTACCCCCAATTCTTTCACCTTTTGCCCGATCAGGCGGACATTGGTATCGACCGCATGGGCGGCGGCGGTTTTTGCCTGGGCGTCGAGGGTTGAACCGATGGTCATCGCCAATTTTTCCGCCTGGGACGCCGCATTGTTCCGGGCGATGTCGGAAAGTGCAGTGGCGGATTTGGAAACCGCCAAGATCCCCACCACCACCAGTGGAATCGCAACCGCCAGACACCCACCAGCAATCAGCCGAAAACCTATTGATCGAATGTTCATTGTTCCTCCGTGTCATGCGTGAATCATTACAAACTTCGCCAGTACGATCGTCTTCCTTGCCTCTTCGTTACCTTTGTTCCCCTTGTGGCGCATTCCCGAAAGCTCCGGACTGTCGCGTCACGCGCAGGGGAGCTTAATGCAAGCTGTCGACTCACGCTTTCCCACCACCGCGTTGGCATCGAGGAAGGCGATAAATTCATCGACCGGCAGCGGCTTGCTGTATACGAATCCTTGAATTTGCTCGCAGCGGTAGCGCTTGAGCCATTCGACCTGCGCCTCGGTCTCGACGCCTTCGGCCACCACGCTGATGCCCAGGTTGTGTGCCATGAGCATGATCGTTTCCACCAACTGAGCATCGCTGGCATCATCCGGCAGATCGCGGATGAAGGAGCGGTCTATCTTCAAGGTTCGAACCGGGAATTGCTTGAGGTAGGAAAGCGAGGAATAGCCGGTGCCGAAGTCGTCGATGGCGACGGCAATGCCAAGCTGCACCAGCTTGTCGAGGGTCGCCACCGTGTTCGCCAGGTTGGTCATGATGGTGGTTTCGGTGACTTCCAGCTCAAGCCGCGACCCGGCAATATTGTATTTTGCCAAGAGGCCGGCGATCTGCTCCACCAGGTTTTCCTGGGCAAACTGCAAAGGCGACAAATTGACCGCGATCGTCAGGTCCGGGTAGCCGCGATACTCAAGCGTGCAGAGGACCTGGCAAACGTATTCCAGAATTTGTTCCCCCAAGGGCACGATCAGGTTGGTCTCTTCCGCCAGGGAAATGAATTCGCTGAGATTGATCTCGCAGCCGTCCTTGTTCAGACACCGTACCAGAGCCTCGGCCCCGACGACGGTGTTGGTGACAGGCTCGAATTTCGGCTGGAAGAACACGGTGAATTCACTGTCAAACACGGCCTGACGGAGTTGAATTTCCAACTGTTGCCGCATGGTAATGCGTTCGCCCAGATCGGAGGTAAACAGGCAGTAATTGTTTTTTCCCTTCGCCTTGGCATGATACATGGCGATATCGGCATGCTTGGTCAGGGTGCCGGCATCGTCGCCGGCAGCGGGATACAAGGCTACCCCGACGCTGGCCGTGATGTAGAGGTCGTTACCCGCCACGTTGAAGGGATCGGCAAAACAGCCCATCAACCTCTTGACCATCTCGAGCAAGACCGATTCCGTAGCGATCGCCGCCACCAGAATCAAGAACTCGTCGCCGCCCTGGCGGGCCACGGTATCTTCCTCCCTCAGAGCCGCTACCAGCCGCTTGGCCACCTGCATCAGCAGCATGTCGCCGTATTCGTGCCCCAGCGTGTCATTGACATTCTTGAAATTATCGAGATCGAGCAAAACCACCGCCAACTTGGTGCCCCGCCGCTTGACATGGGCGATGGACACCTTGATCCGATCAAGGGCCAGACAGCGATTGGGCAGCCCGGTGAGGATATCGTGGTAGGCCTGATGAACGATCCGCTCCTCCTGGTGCTTCATGGTGCTGATATCGTGAAAAAGTCCCACGCAATGCGAGAGCGTGTTTCCCGAGTCGTTGATCGCGCTGATGCTCAGAATCTGGGGATAGATCTCGCCAGACTTACGTCGATTCCAAATTTCGCCGGACCAGCGGCCGTCTTCCACCAGCGCGCGCCAGAGGCGCTCGTAGAATTCCCTTCCATGCCGGCCCGATTGCAGTATCCGACAATTGCACCCCTGCACCTCTTCGGCGCTATAGCCGGTGATTTCGGTAAAAGCACGATTAACGGCCAGGATATTGGCGGAAGCATCGGTGATGACGATGCCTTCCAGGGCAGATTCGACCGCCTGTCGATAAATGTGCAACTGTTGCTCGGTTTGTGTCTGCTTGTCAGATTCGATGTGGACGATTTGGGACGGCCGATGGAACCGGTCGACGTAGGTGTTGACGTGCAGCCCCAACAGACCGATTTCGCCGGGGGCCTCTTCGTCGGCACGCCCCCTAGTATCGCCCTCGATGGCACGTTGCATCTGCCCGGCCAGGCGGGAGAGCGGGGTGGTGATCATCGAGCCGAAAAACAGACAGAACAGGATCGCAACCGCCAGGGCGCCAACGACGACCAGGCCGATGATCCGCCCCAGATTGGACAGGGGAGCGAAGACCTCATCCTCGTAAACGGTCGAACCGACGATCCAACGCAGGTCGGGAATATAGTCGAAGGAGATGATTTTTTGTTTGAGCCTGCCGTCTTCTTTGTCCTGCCATGCATAACGAAACATCCCTTTCTTCATCGTGACCATGCGATGAAACACCGACTTGGCCAAGGTGTTGGTATGCAAAAACACATTGCCCTGCAGCCAGGGATGCAAGAGCAAGGTTCCCTCGGCGGTGATCACGAAGGTGTAGCCCATCTGGCCGAAACGGTACGATTTCAGGCCCCTGCGGAGATCGTTGGTCAAAAAGCTCATGTCCCGGCGATCGCACGACACCGAGACGATCCAATCCCATGGGGCAAAATACAGCATATACAGGGCCTTAGAACGGACCTGGGCATCGTCGGGATTCTGCCACTCGTATTCGAGGTATCCGTTCTTGCTGAACATCTGTTGCTGAACAAATTGATGCGCAGATAAATCGGCGTGCCGCAAGGCCGGGTTGGTGTGCACGAGCGCGATTCCCTGGCTCGACAACGCATAGATGGAACCATTGGCGCCAATGGACTGTCGCAGAAGCATTTTCTCTCCTTTGGCCCGGGCCTCGACTGCGTCGAGTTGGCCGGATTGCACCAGGCGTTCCAACCCCTCCAGTTGGGCGATATTGGCTTTGGCAAGTGTGCGCAAATGGTTGTGCATGGCCATGTCAGCGCCCTGTTCCACGACATTCTTGAGCGAGGCCGTGGAAATGGCCAGCCGCTCCACGGTGTTGCTCCGCACCTTGTTGTAGATGGCGGCATAGATGATCAGGCCGGAGGCGAGCAGGATGACGGCAATGGCCGCGGAAAATGAAGCGGCCATACGATACTTGATGGAAAGGCGCCGGGGCAGGATGGACATCGGCACACCTCCTAATGCCACCTGGCAAATAAGAAGGGAACAGAGCCAAACGATGGCCGGCGGTATTTCGGGGTAGGTGCTCGTAAAGAAGGGTCGGTAGCGACTACAGGTACAACAGGCAGCCTTTTTTCGGACGACGGCCCGTCATGACCAACGAGCGCAAAATCAACTGCGAACCGGTCAGACTCCAAAAAACGCGCTGAAACAGCTCGCTTGCCGGGAATGACAACAAAGAGAATTGCACCCCAGCCAAGAATTTCACCAAAAACAACACGCTCGTCCCCTGTCCTTTCGGATTGCCCTTGCCGTCCTTTTTTCATTACCTTTCCTCTTTGAACCTCTGCTTGCCCGTCATAAGACAAAACAAATTTTGCCTTTGTAGTAAAAATTATATAGGCACATTCAAAAAAAGATAATGAAAAATACTTATCGAAAAAAATACCGATACACAACGAGATAAATATAAAAATTACATGGTATTACATGGTAGTAATCATAAGGTAAAAAGATATTTTACTATAAATTTTTGAGGCAATCTCGACAGTGAAAACCAACAAAAAAAGCGTATGCGAGATTGCGACAGTCACCGCAAGCGGTTCATGATGCCCCGTCGTTTCGTTTAACACTCCATTCATTCGATCGAGGCTTGACCGCCACGTTATCGGCATCGACTATCCGCTCGCCCCTGGTTGACCGCACGCGCTTCGACGCAATGAAGGTGCCAAGGCTGCATGGGCCTTCTTTTGGCGCCTTTTTCGCCGCGCCCCTTACATCAGTGAAAAAGGAGCCGAGCGGACGGTTGCCAAATTCTTCGGTTCGTTTGCCCCGCCATCACCACAAATACATATTTTCACCAACAATGAATATTCGTAACAACAACAATTCCATCGCTTCAATCAACTGAAATAATTCAATATAAAATCTCTCCGCCCACGCTTGACATAATCATTTTAATATAGTTTAAGTAGTGGAAATTAACTACAAACGAAAATGAAATTCACCCCCGACCTCTTCAACGGTTATCGACCGCTTATTCGCGCCCATCGACTCTGCTGCAAGCAAAACGCTTCGGCGGGGCAACCCTCTATAAAAGCCTTGGTACGGCAAATACCCCAAGGCCGGGCATGTTCCCTCGGTTTCGCCAGGTCGTGCACCCCAACCGACAGGCAAATCAACCACGATGAGCGGCTGAACGCCGAATCGACTGACCGGCAACTCTTCGACAACGCAGCGCAAGGAATCTTCCCGGCCGCTCCGGGCCAACGTTCGCCGGATCCCGCCCCACATCCCATCGTTTCGCCCATATTGGTTTTCAATCACTTGCAGAGGATAAACATATGTTGAGCATGCTACGCTTGGTCGGGAAAAAACGTCTGGCCGTAGGCGCCCAAACCGTTGTGCACGATCTTGCCGGCCAACGTGAACCGAACCGGTCCTTCAGCCAGCCGCAGGCCGCGTTCAAGCGGGCCTTCACCCGGTTGAATTCCTTTATGGTCGGCCACGTTCGCGGCAGTATCGAAACAGCCGCCGTGGCACCGCTCACCCCAGCCGCCTCCGACCAGTCCGCGCCGTGCTCGGAGGCCCTCTTCGGCGGTGTCGACCGGAATCAAAGTACCCGCCATTACCCGATCGGCAGCCACACCGCTTCGTCAGGAAGCGTTGACCAAGCCTGCCGTCATTCTGCCACGGTCATCGACGAAATCGGTCGAAGCGGCATACTCACCGACCAAGTTATGCAGCGGATGCACACCATGGGACAGGACATCGACCGGCTGACCGGGACCATGGCCCAGTTGGACCATCAGTCGCGAACCATCGATTCGATCATCGAAAACATTTCCGACATCGTCGTTCATACCGGCCTGCTCTCCCTCAATGCATCCATCGAGTCGGCAAGGGCTGGGGCGCAGGGTGCCGGTTTCGGGATCATTGCCCAGGAAATCCGGCAGCTCTCCCGGGAAACCTCTCTGGCGGCCATGGAAGTCAAGAATTCGCTCCTGGCGGTCAGCGAACTGATCAAGGAAACCGTCGGGGCGGTGGAACAGATGCAGGAAAGGGTCGCGTTGGGCGTGCGGGGCAGCCGCGAGGCTTCGGCCGGCCTACGGCAGGTTGATCACCAGAATCACCGGCAATTCCACGCACAACTGGAATCGGTGATCAATTCGGTGGGCGATCAATTGCAAGCGGTGGCCCGGCTTGCCGACGCTTTGGCCAAGATCGCCAATATCGGCAAGGACGGAAAGAACAACAGTAACGACCTGGCGGAGCTGGCGGAAAATATCAAAACCTTGACCGAGCAACAGCTGCTGGCCACCGGCCTGTTCATTCTGCCCCAGTATCGCCAGGTTGAGGAGGCGGTAGCTGCGGTGGCCAAAGATCCGGATCTGTTTGCGCCCACCGATCGCACCGACAAGGCCCTGCAGCAGCATCTGCAACAGCTGCCCTACTTCGAATTGATGTATGTAACCGATACCGAGGGTGTGCAGATTTCAAGTAGCATTCATCGCCAGGGCATGGCCACGATGTGCAATCCTGCATCGAAAGGCAGGGACTGGAGCGACAGGGAGTGGTTCCGCAACGTTCGGGACAAGCAAAGATCCTATATCTCCGACATGTACAAATCGGAAGCCACCGATGCCTTTTGCCTTACCATCTCGGTTCCGGTGTACTGTAACGGCAACTGGGCCGGCGTACTGGGCGCGGATATCAACTTCGCGGACCTGTTTGCCATCTAGGTTCGTTTCGGTCTTTTTTCTCGACGAGGCCGCACCATGGTGCGGCCTTTTTCATTCTGATTCTGATTACCATCGAACTTCAGCCAGGCTCGTTCGCGGGCAATCGGTGGTGTTCTTTACTACGGAAGCCGGTTGGTAGAAGGAGATCTCTCGCTGCTGTTCGAGATGACAATCTGCCCAGCATTGTCAATGTGACTGGGGATGTCATTGTGCCGAACGCTTCTGCTTGTCATTCGACGAATGCAGAGAGAAAAATCTCAGGAAATTTCAACGAAATACCGTCCAAGGTGAAATCGGCTGAATTTGAGTGGCACTCTGTTTTTTGGTTGAACGGGCAACAACAGGATTATTTCTTCCCGCCTACTCCGAAGGGGAAACAGTTTGTTTATCCGGCAGGAAATCGGTGAAGACGCCGGTTACGCCCGCTCCGAACAGCTGCCGTTGCCGGACCGGATCGTTGACCGTGAAGACATTGACATGAATTCCAGCCGACCTCATGGCCCGAAGAATGGCAAAATCGACGAGTGTATCCGCAAGATGGTAGGCACAGGCCTCCAGAGCCCGGAGATAGTCGATCGGATCGGGTGGATGTTCCCCCTCCTGCAGGACGGCAAGGGCGATTGTCGGCGCAAGGCTGCGGCAGAGGCGGAGCATGGGGTGGTTGAAGGAAGAAAGGAGGACGAGGGCATCGGCCCGCGCAGCGGCCACCTCGCGGATCACCGTAGTCGCCAGTCGCTCGTTGACCAGGGGCTGCTCCATGTCCTTCAGTTCGATATTCAGCGGCATCCGGTGCACAACGGCCCAGGCCAGGACTTCCCGCAGGGTGGGGATCCGCAGGGGCAAGGAAGCGAGTACCTGTCCACGGTCGGCGATGCCGCTGGCAAGGGTGCCAAAGGGATCGTGCCGCAGAAACCACGCCCCCGTGTCGAGCCGGCGCAATTGGTCAAGCCGCCAATCGACGACGGCCAGACTGGCCAATCCCAATTCGGCGGCCATCAGGACGGCATCGGTGGTTCTGACCAGCTGGTGATCGTGGCAGACCATTGCCACCCCGTCCTTGCTGAGCCGGACATCGAGTTCGATCATGCCACAGCGGCCCAGGCTGTCCGCAAACGCGGCCATGGTGTTTTCCGGAAAGCAGGCGCGGTGGCCGCGGTGGGCCACCAGGAGCGGGCCCGGGGCGCATTGATCGAAAAAACGAGGTAGCCGTTGGTCTTGTCCGATCACCGGTGGCCGGCCTTTCAAGCCAAGGGAGATTCTTCCGCGGTCGGGCCGCGATGGGCCAGAACGCCATCCTCACCGGCAATCAGCAGATTGTCCAATTCGTTGCGGTCATCGGTCGCGGGCGGGAAATGGATGTGGAGCATGACGCCGACTTTTTCGATGGTCGCACACAGGGTTTCGCCGGCGCGGCCCTCCCTGATCCCGGCTATCAAGGTATCGATCAGTCCTTGCCAGACATGCGGGCCGATCCGCTCGTTGATCCCGCGGTCACCCAAAATCCAGACCCGGCGTTCCAAAACAGAGATATAGATCAGTACCCCGGTCGCATCCTTGGTGGCGTGCAACCTTTCCCCGTAAAAACGGTTTAAGGCCGCCCGCTCCACCTCCTCCTCGGCCCGCCGCTCGCTGATAAACAATCGTAATAGGCATGGCAGGCGCATCAGCAGCCGGGCCAGGGGAAAAAGCAGCAGCAGGAAGGCGAGAAAGAGCCAGAGCAGCCGATCGTGCCACCACAACAGGGAACCGGTGGTCAAAGCGGCGATCAGGGCCGTCGGCACCGACAACCAAGCCGCGCCGATCAAGGCCGCCTCGGGGTAGGAATGGCTGGCCGAAACCACCATGGGCACGATCTCGCCGGTGGTGCACCGCTCCATCTCCGCGACTGTCCCGGCAACGCGCTGCTGCTCTTCTTTGCTCAGAAACCGTTGAGCCAACATCCGCATGGTCACCATCCTCCCGACGCGCCTCCTCCGCCAAAACCGCCACCACCACCGCTGAACGAACCGCCGCCACCGAACGAACCACCGCCGAAACCGCCTATGAATCCGCCCGGATAAGAACCGCGTCTTCCGCCGCCGGCGGCCAACAGGCTGGCGAGCAGGCCACCCAGCATCCCGAGCGGCACCAGCGCCAGCAGAATCAGCCAGCCGAAGAGCCCGACAAACAGAGTTGCCGCCAGGGCGGGCGCAAACACCCCGCCCAGGCCGATCGCCAGCGGCTTGACCCGGCGAAAGAGCTTGCCGATCAAAATCAATCCGAACATCAGCACGATGAAATAAGGACCGTAGTCCTGGTCGCGGTGCTGCCGTTCCAGACCGCCCTTGCCCGCATATTCTCCCTTGACGGCGGCCACCATGGCCGACACCCCATCGATCACTCCCTGGTCAAAGGCACCCCGTTTGAAGGCGGGCACGATTTTCTCCCGAATGATCCGGCCGGCCACCAAATCGGTCAACTTGCCTTCCAGGCCATAGCCCGTCTCGATGCGGATCTTGCGGTCGGCCACGGCCACCAGCAGCAAGGCGCCGTTATCCAAACCTTTTTGGCCGATTTTCCAGGCCTCGGCCACTTTGAGCGAGTACTGTTCCAGCGACTCTCCTTCCAGGCTGGGGACGGTCAGCACCACGATCTGGGTCGACTCGCTACGGGCCAATTCCGCCAGCGACCGGTCGAGCAGATCAATCGTTGCCACGGAAAGCACATGGGCGGTGTCGTTGACCCTGCCGGCCAGCGGCGGGACCTCCAGCGCCCAGGCCGGAACGGCCAAGCCGCCCAGCAGCAGCACGAGCAAGCAGAGCGTCAAAAGCGGGCCATGCAAACGGAAGGCGGCCATTGCGTTCACCGGGTCCGGAAATCGACCTTGGGTACTTCGCGCGCCTCCTGGGTGGCCTTGAAGTACTCCTTGCGCTCCAAATGGAGCAGCAGGCTGTTGGTCAGGCTTTCGGGAAAGGCCCGGATGGAGCTGTTGAAGGTCTCGACCGCCTGGTTGTAACGCTGGCGGGCCACGTTGATCCGGTTCTCCGTGCCTTCGAGCTGGTTCTGCAAATCGAGGAAGTTTTGGTTGGCCTTGAGGTCCGGATACCGTTCCGCCACCACCATCAACCGGGACAGGGCAGAGCCCAGCTCGCCCTGGGTCTGCTGCAGTTGCTGCATGGCCGTGGCGTTGCCCAGGTCGTTGGTGGACAGATGCACTGCCGTGGCCTTGGCGCGGGCATTGATCACCGCCTCCAGGGTTTCCTTCTCATGGCCGGCATACCCCTTGACGGTTTCCACCAGATTGGGGATCAGGTCCGCGCGCCGTTGCAGGTTGGCCTCGATATCGCCCCATGCCTTGAACACCGCCTCCTCCTTGCCCTGCAGGGAGTTGTAGCCGCACCCGGATACCAGCAGCAGCAGGATGATGGCCGTCAGTTGTCGCAGTCGCGTTTTCATGTCGTCTCCTTGAACGAAATCAAAAGTGTTTGCCCGATTCATTGGGCCAATGCCCCGCGCTGCCGCTCTTGCTCGAGAATCCATTGCACCGCCGAGGCGAGATCCTCGGCCACGTGGGCGGGTTGCACCGCCTGGTTCGGACCGATGTAACACAGATCGCCCCGTCCGTAGCCGGTCAGCACCAGCAAAGAGGTTGCCCCAGCCGCGGAGCCGCAACGCAAATCCGACCAGCGGTCGCCAACCATGTAGGAACGGGCGAGATCGAGCCCCATATCGCGGGCCGCCTGTTCGAGCAACCCAGTCCTGGGCTTGCGGCAGGAACAGGCCAGCCGATAGCGCTCTTCCTTGGCTTCGGGGTGGTGCGGGCACACATACAAGCCATCGATCCGGGCGCCGTCCAAGGCGAGGAGCCGAACCATCTCGGCGTGGACCGCGTCGAGCAGGGCGGCGGGAAAATAGCCACGGGCCAGCCCGGATTGGTTGGTCACCACCACCACCGGCAGGCCGTGCCGGTTGAGGAGCCGGATGGCCTCGCCAACCTTGGGCAGCAGGTGAAAGCGGCTTAAGTGATTGATGTAGCCCATCTGCTCGTTGATGGTGCCGTCCCGGTCGAGAAAAACCGCGGGCCTCAGCGGGGCACGTTCGTTTTGTTCCTGGCCGTGACCGCTCATCGCGTCTCCTTGAGGATGCGCAGGACGGCCTGGCCGACCTCGTCGCTGTCGATCAGTTTCATGCAGCGAAAATGCTTTTCCGGGCAATGGCTTTTTTTACAGGGGCTGCAGGGTAGTGGCTTGCGGATGATCACCGCGTTATCCGAAAAAGGACCGGTGGCGACATGGTCGGTGGAACCGAAAATGGCCACCAGTGGCGTGTGCAGGGCGGCGGCCACGTGCATCAAACCGGAATCGTTGGTGACAAAGACATCGCATTCCCCGATCAGGGCCATGGCTTCGATCAGACTGGTGGCACCGGTCAAGTCGATCATCCGCGAGGCCGCCTCGGGCCCGGCAAAATTTTTGACGGCCACGGCGGTATCGCGGTCGGCCATGCTGCCGAAAAGCAGGATGCGGCAGTCGGTGTGGCGACACAGGATGCGGGCCAGTTCGGCGAATTTGTCCGTGGGCCAGCGCTTGGCCGGGCCAAAGGCGGCACCGGGGTTGAACCCGATCACCGGCGCGCCGGCCGGATGGAAGCCGGTCAATTCACCGAGCCGGCGCTTGGCCGCATCGACCTGGTCGCCGGGAATGAACAGCTCCAACTCGTTGACTGCGGTTTTCAGCCCCAGCCCCCGCATGATCCGCTGGTAATAATTGACCTCATGTTTTTTGTTCAACTCATTGATTTTTTGAACCCCATGGGTCAGCAGCAAGCCCCGGCCATCGGTGGTGTAGCCGCCCCGCACCGGAATGCCGGCCAGCACCGCGAGCAAAGCCGCCTCAAAGGCGTTCTGCAGCAGGATGGCGCAGTCGAATCGCTCCTGCCGCAGTTCGCCGGCCAGCCGCCACATCCCGGCCAGCCCCTTGTGGCGACCTTTTTTCTCATACATGATCAGTCGGTCCACCCGGGGGCTGTAGCGGAACACATCGCTCACCCAGGGGTGCACCAGCATCACGATTTCACTCTCCGGAAAACTCTCCCGGATGGTGCGGACCGCCGGCGTGGTCATGACCGCATCGCCAATCCAATTGGTCGATCGGACCAGAATTTTCTGTGGATGCTGCGGCCAGGGTTTCACGGCATCCTTCCTCCGGCATCCGTTCCCTTTTCGGCCAACAGCCCGGCCAGCCGCTCGACCGCAAAGCCGATGGCCGCATCCTGGGACAGGGCGATTTCATAGTTGGCGATGGCCGCTTCCCGTTCGCCCAGCCGTTCCAGATTAAGCGCCAGGTTGGCATAGTCGATGGCCGAGACCGGGTTGAGTTCCACTGCCCGGCGGAAATGCCCGACAGCCTCGTCGTGGCGGCCGATCTTGTAGCAACAGACTCCCAGGGTGTTGTAGATGTCCGGCCGCTCCTCGTCGTAGTCCAACCCCTGGGTGAGCACCATGATCGCCTCTTCGTACCGGGCCAGGTCGCGCAAACACGACCCTTGATAGGAACACAGGTAGGGCAGGTCTTCCGTTGCCGGTTGCAGGGTGAGGGCCTGGCCGAAGCAGGCCAAGGCCTCGTCGGCCCTCCCCTGTTCGTAGAGATGGCGGCCTCGATAGAAGTGGAGGTAATAGGCACCGGGAAGCACCTGCTGCATGTCGGCCAGCTTGGCGTCCAGCGCCTCGCCCGCCAGCAGGTCGGCCGCCAGTTTGGCGGCGAACAGGGCGGCGTTACCGCCCATGGCCCGCTCGCGGAAATGAGCGCCCGGAATGATGGTGTAAACCGCCGGAATGCCCAGTTCAGGATGGGTGGTGTCAACCACCAACACGTCCATTTCTTGCCGTTTGAGCGCGGCCACGCAGTTGTTCACCTCCTGGAAGATGTCCGCGGCTTGCAGGTCGGCCATCTGATCCAGGCGGACGGTGCGGCCGCTGTGAACCACGTAGTCGACCTCGTCCAGGTTGAGCGGTTTGGGCAGGCCGCTGGCCACATAGTTGGAGCCGCTGTTGAAATCGCCGGCCAGCTGCGCCACCTCGGTAAGGGCGCGGATCAGGGCCTTGGTGGCATCGGGGGTGGTGCCGGCGGTGTAGACGATCTCGCTCGATTGGGGAAAGGTGGACGGGTCCCAGGCCAGGGCACCGACGGTGGGGATGCCGGTATCGAGCGAAAAATCGCGAAGATGAACCTCGATGCCATTGCGATTGAACTTGGCCAGCAACGCCTTGGCCACCGGATCGGCGATCGAGGTGGGATCGATGGCCGGAGTGGCGATCCGATCGCGGGTGATCAAGGCACAAACATGGCGTTCCACCACCTCGCTGATGCCCTGGAGCACCGCCTCTTCATAGGTGTTGCCCGCGGACGGCCCGTTGAACTCGTTGATGGCGTAAAACCAGGAGAACGGCACCAAAAGCGGTGTTTGGTCACCGAGGCGCAGCGCCCAGGTCCAGCGCATCGGCAGACCGGCCAGCAATTGCCGCAGCAACGCAGGCGGCAGGGCGGTGTCATGGACCGATTGCAGCAGGGCCTCGATCGGCAAAACCGGGTATCCCGAGGCTTCCATGGCGGCGTAGTCGCCGTAGAGGAAATTGTCTTCATCGCGGAGAAAGCTAAAGAAACTGAACCGTTCCCCCAGCTCCATGCAGGCGCTGGCCCGCGACTGCTCCGGGGTCGACCCCTTGCCCATCTGCTTTTTGTTGCCGATGGTCCGCAGCGCATCCTCGCCGCACATCGAAAAATAAACCGGGATGTCGAGACGGCCGTTATCGATGCGGCGGATTTCCTTGAGCACGTCCAGACGGGTGGCGCGCAGCCGCTCCTGGAAACGGGCCACGGTTTCCTCGGGCGTGCAGGCCTTATCCTGGTCGTAGGTGTAGTGTTTCGGGCATGGCCCCAACGTGACGATTTTTTTCTTCATAATTCCTGTTCCATGCCGGTCGAACGCCGGGAAAATTCTTGTTCCGCCTTCTGCTACCGCATGTCCTCCCCCGGCGTATCCTTCTCCGGAGGACATGCGCCACATCGTGTCCATTGCGCGGCTAGTCGCTCCAGTCGCTGTTGCCATGAGCTCCCCCGCGGCACGAGATGTAGGCGTCTTGCCGCAGGCGGCTGGTGCTCGATCAGGATCTCCAGCCGCTCTTCAGGGACAAGCCCGCCCAGCCGGTCCGGCCACTCGACCACGCAGACGGCCGAACGATCGAAAAAATCGGGCAATCCGGCCGCCTCGACATCCTCTTCATCATCAAGCCGGTACAGATCCATGTGCACCATCGGCAGGCGCCCAACATATTCATGCACCAGGGCAAAGGACGGGCTGGACACGTATTGGTCGTCGCCGACCCCCAGGGCCTTGGCGAGCGCCTGGGTCAAGGTGGTCTTGCCCGCCCCCAGTCCCCCGGACAGCAGAAGCACGTCGCCGGCAACCAGCACCTCGGCGAGGGCGGCGGCCAGGGGGAGCAAATCCTCGGCGCAGGCGCAGGTCACCACCAACGTTTTGGTTGAATCCTGCACGTGTCGATGCGGTCTGTCGTTTTGGAGCATCTCGATGGTTCTAGCCGCTGTTGCCTCCGCAAACGCCCCGCCTAACTCTCCCGGGCCGCGCTTTTCGACGCTGAAGAGGCCGGCAGCTTGGGCAACGCCCTTGCCGCATCAGTGATATCTCGGGAACAGGCCGGATCGCAACGGTTATTTGTGATATTTTTGCCCGGCCTTGATGGTGCAGGCCCGATACAACTGTTCCAGCAGGATCAGCCGGGTCATTTCGTGGGTGAAGGTCAAACGGGAAAGGGACATGACCACATTCGCCCTGGCCAGCACCGAACGGTGCAATCCCAGATGGCCGCCGATCAGAAAACAGACGGTACCAATGCCCCGCTCTTCCCACTGGGTCAACAATCCGGCCAGTTCATGGGAATCGGGAGACATGCCGCCGGGATCGAGCGCCACGCACAGGCCGGCGGCGGCGGCCTGCTCCAACAGGGGCGCCGCTTCGGCGGCCTTGATCGCTTCGTCCGGCTCCCGGCGCCCATGTCGCTCTCTGAGCACCGGCAGGGCCACCGGGACAAAGTGGCTGAGCCGGTTGGCATAATCGCGGATGCCGGCATTGAGGTACGGCTCCCTGGTTTTACCGACCAGGGGGATAAGAAACCTCATGCCGCAAACTTGCCGGCGTCGCCCTGAGCAAGCAAGGCACGAAATATCCGGCAAAACTCCTCGTATTCCATTTCCTGCGCGAATCCGGGGCAAGAGGTGGTGATTGTCAGGAAATTAGCCTCCTCGGCCAGCATGCTCGGATGGAGCGGCCACTGCCGGCATCGCCAGGGACGGCCTTCATGGACCGTGCACCCCTGATCCGGGTGATAGAAAATACAGTGTCCGTCACGGATTTGCATCTGCACCACCGAGCCGGTGATCCGCCAATACTTCGCGGCGACCTCCTCGCGGCTCATGTGCAGCGCCGCGACCATTCGGTCCTGGTCGTGCCGGTCGAGTGACACCGTGGTCTCGCCTTGGCAGCAAAAACCGCAGCGGGCGCAGGCGAAAATATCGCTTACCTGATATGGTGGTCGGGATTCGTCGTTCATGGCAAAAAAAAATCGCCGGTCCACAGGGGCCGGCGCGAGCATTGTTAAGTGGGACCGAAGGGACGCGGCCGTTTACGCATAGCCAATGACATCACCGAACGCAGCGATGTCGATACCGTATACCTTGGCTGATTTTCGCCATTTTTCCCCATCCGGCGTGTGAAAAAGGATATCGATGTCGCCGGGAACGGTCAACCAGCCGTTATCCATCAATTCGCCTTCCAACTGGCCGGCGCCCCAGCCGGCATATCCCAGCATGAAGAGAAAATGCTGCGGTCCCTGCCCGAGGGAAATATCCTCGAGCAGGCGGGAATCCCGGCTCAAATAGATGCCGGGCTTCACTTCGACGGCATACCGGTCCGGGGTTTCGGTGGCATAGAGAATAAATCCGGCATCGACATCCACCGGTCCGCCGATGTACACGGGAGGCAGGGAACCTTCGGGAATGTTCAGGTTGGAACCGTGGAGGACATCGAACAAGGTGATTTCCGGGTTGGGATTGTTGATCACCAGGCCCATGGCACCCTCTTCATTGTGCGCACAGATATATATCACCTGTTCCTGAAACCGGGGATCAGGCATCTGTGGCGTGGAAATGAGAAAGTTACCCGTCAAACTCTCCATGGCTACCGTATTGTTTCCTGTTTTAGTCTAGTGTACCATCTTGTTTCAGCGACGGTCAAGACTCGCGCCCGGCGCGCCGGCGGAACTCAAACGCTGGCGCCGCTTTGTTGCCGGTTAGCTACAATGTAACAGTACAATCACCAACAAGCAACCGCTATCAAGGAAAAACAGGAGAGCTATGAGCGCCCAATCACCTGTGCAGACCAAGTCGGACAAACTGAAAAAAGCGTTGATCTGGATGGGGGAAACGCTTCGGGACCATCCGGAAAAACAGCGGCAGGCCGTGGTGCGGGAGGCGGCATTCCGTTTTGACCTGACTCCGGCCGAATGCGAATTTCTCGATCAGCATTTCAGCGCACCCGAAGCCGGCTCGCCGTCCTGACCGACGCTGCTCCACCTTGCCATCATCCTTCGTGCCGATAGGCGGGAAGCTGGATGGTCACCGTGGTTCCATGGTCGGGTTCACTCTCCAGCTCGATGGTGCCGTCGTGCTCGGCAATGATTTTCTGCGATATCGCCAGGCCAATACCGGTACCTTTTTGCTTGGTCGTGAAGTAGGGAAAGAAGACCTGCGCCATCAGATCGGGGGCGATACCGACCCCGGTATCCCGAATCCTTGCTTCCACCGACTGGCCATCAACGCCGTTGGCAAGCGTCACCGACAGGACTCCCCCCTGCTCCATGGCCTGCAAGCCGTTGAGCAGCACATTCATGATCACCTGTTGCAACCGGTCGGCATCGCCCAGCACCGGTAGCAGCTCCGCTTGCTCATCCAGAAATGTCGCCACGCCGTTTTCCGTGGCCTCCGCCTTGATCAACTCCAGGCCGCGCCGCATCAACCGAGCCAGGTCCACCCGCCCCAAATGCAAGGCCGCCGGACGGGTGAAACTGAGCATCTCGGTGATGGTTCGATTCATTCTCTCGGTTTCATGAATCAACAGATCGGCGGTATCCTGTTCCTTGCTGCCGATCGCAAATTTGTTTTTCAGCAGCAGCGCCAACCCTTTGATGGAACTCAAGGGGTTGCGCACTTCATGGGCAACCCCGCCCGCCATCCTGCCCATCGCCGCCAGGCGCTCGCTTTCCCGCATGCGCTGTTCCAGCGACCTGATTTCAGTCACATCCGAAACCAGCAAGACGTTGCCCATGTACAGCTGTTCGCTGTCGATGATGGTCAGCGGATGACAAAGCAACTCGCAGCGCCGCCCGCCGACAACCAGCCGTACCCCATATTCCGCTGATTCCTCCTGCCGATCGTCGACCAATTCCTCCGGAGAAAAAAAAGCGGCCAGTTGCTCGGGCAGGATGCCCTGCGGCCGCCTGCCAACCGTATTGGCCTGATCGAGACCGGTCAACCGGGTCATGGCCTTGTTCCAGGTGGTGATCCGCCCGGTGGTATCCGTGGCGATGACGCCGACCGGCAGCTTGGCAATCAACAGCGAGGTGAAGGCCTGCATGTCTTCCAAGGTCTTCTGGGAGACCCGATATCCCTGCACCGCCAAGAGGGAAAACCAACCGCCGAACCCGACCAGCAGCATGGCAAGGGAAAGCATGAAAATCTGCATCCGCAACCGCCCGAGGGTGCGGTCAAACTCTTTCATGTCCAGGCCGACGACGACATAATACTGTTCGCCCAGGGACAGCCCTTCGGGAAAGATGCGCAACGGCGGCCGCCGATTGTCGGGATTGCGAAATTTCTGCCCCATGAATTCCCTGTGCCGCTCGAACATCGGCTGGGTGAGCATCGGCGCCATGGCGGGAAATGCCGGCGGAAAATGGCGGACCGTTGTGAAAACGCGTCCAAAATCGGGAATGTTCTCTATGCGGTAAAACAACCGCGGATGCTCTTCGGTTTCGACTTCTTCTTTGTCGGCAACGAGATAAGGTGCGGTGGAACCGACCTGGGCATGGTCGCTGTGGGCGATGACCTTGCCCTTGGCATCGATCAAGGCGATGAAACTGAGTTCCGGATCTTCGACAAGATGGTCAATGACCCGCTGAATATGAGTGTACCACGGCTCATTGTTCCAGAAATCTTTCCTGAGATCGGTGAAGTACGATGCCCTTGATCCGGAATGGATCACCCGCATCAAGGTTGCCGCCTTCTGCAACATGGAATTGGTCATCAGCCGTTCTTCCAGGCGGAGGTTGTGAAAGGCAAAGGTGACCACAATCATGAGCAGCAAGCCGGCGGCGGCGGCAAGCAGCCACGGCGAGGAGGCCAAGGACGATTGGGAATTGAAACGTTGCCAAAATCCTGTCTTCATACGCCTTTCTTTTGCAAGGAGCGCACCAGGGATGAAAAGGCGCGACAGGCGGCTGTACTCATTTATTTCGGCCTGCCCGGATTTTATCTGCCGGCCCTCTTGCTCTGAATACATTTTACCCACGACGGACCTCGACATCTGGATAGGATGGATACAGCCACCAGGAAAGTAACCCCGATGAATCGATGGGCGGCAAGAGACGAATCGGCATAAAAAAATCCGTTATTTCAGCAAATAAAAAATAAATGCACTATCTGGCACGATTGTCGCTAGGCAAGGGCAAATCCCGTTACCACTCAATCTCACTTCTCAGGAGTTGATGACCATGGAAATGACCCCTTCCAAGAAAAAACTGATGCTGGCCGCTATTCTCACCAGTGGTTTGACCTTGGCAATCAGCCAAGCCGCTCTGGCCGAGTCGCCAAAGCACATTTCCACGGACAAACAGAACAATGCCGCTCAACAGGCTCAAATGAGCAGCGACATGCGGAAAGCGCATGATAAATTTTTAGACGATACTGTTGCAATCAGAAAAGAGTTGGCCGAAAAACGCGCGGTCATGCGAGCCTTGATGAAGGCTGGCACCCCGGACACGGCCAAGGCTTCGCAGGTGGCCGGCGAACTCTTCGAACTGCGTGAAAAACTGCGAGCCAAGGCCCGAGAAGCCGGGCTGTCTCTGCCGATGGGCCCTGGTAAAGGCATGATGGGCATGGGCGACGACGATTTCGGATGCCAGGGCATGATGGGCCACGGCATGATGGAAAGACACTATCGGTCGTTCAACAACTGACTCCACGGCAAGAAAGCATAACGAGGTTCTACCCCCTCCCTCCTCCCCCTTCAGCCCTCCTCAGCTCTTCTCCCCTGATGCCCCGGCGGTTCTCCCTCCTTGCCGCCGGGGCATCCCCCCCTGCCCTTCTCCCGATCCGGCATTTTTTACATCATATTTTCCGGATCCACGTCGAATCCCAGAGTGACGTCGTGGGGACAGAGTTGTTTCCGCTCCGTCGACACGGCCTCGCAAAGTACATGCAGGACCGCAGGCGAGTTGCTTTTGACCAGCAATTGCCATCGGACCTTGTCTTTCAATTTGCCCAACGGCGACGGAGTCGGTCCCAAGATGTCGCTTCTTTCTGCTTGAGAATGGCTGCGGAGAAAGCGCCCGACCCGGATTGCCGCCTGTTCCACCCGCTCTTCTTTCCTGCCGCTGAACCGGATGATCACCAGGCGGGAGAACGGAGGATATGCCAAAGGCCGGCGCACCGCGATTTCCTGGTCGTACAAGCCCCGGTAATCGTGTTGTCGGGCCAGGGCAATGCTGTAATGGTGCGGTTGATAGGTTTGGATGATCACCCGACCGGGATCGCTGCCCCGTCCCGCCCGGCCGGTCACCTGGGAGAGCAGGGCGAAGGTGCGTTCCGCAGCCTTGTAATCGGGCATGCCCAGCCCGGTATCGGCCGATACCACCCCTACCAGGGTGATCCGGGGAAAATGCAGCCCCTTGGCAATCATCTGGGTGCCGACCAGGACATCGACCTGGCCCGAACGCACCGCCTTGAGCGTGGCCTGATAGTGTTTGCGGTTGCCGGTGGTGTCGCTGTCCAGCCGGGCCACCCTGGCCTCGGGAAAGAGTTGCCGCACCTCCTCCTCGATCCGTTCGGAGCCGATTCCGCCGCCGCTGATCCGGGCGGAACCGCAGGCCGGACATAAGGTGGCCGGATGCTGTCTGAAGCCGCAGTAATGGCAGAGTAAGGTGTGCTGTCCCCGATGCAGGGTCATGGAAACCAGGCAATGCCTGCATTGCAGGATGGCGCCGCAGTCGCGGCAGGCCATGTAGGAAGAAAAACCGCGCCGGTTGACGAAAAGCAGGCTTTGCCGGCCCTGTTCCAGGGTTTCGGCCAAGGCGCTGATCAACTGGTCGGAAAAGGCGAGCTCGGGGCGGGAACGCCTGATCGTGGCCAAATCGACAATCTCGACCGTTGGCAGGGGTTGTTCGGCCACCCGCTTGCGCATGGTCAACAGCGTGTACTTTCCCTGCATGCAGTGGTGATAGCTGACCACCGAGGGTGTGGCCGAGCCGAGCACCACCGGGCAGCCCGCCATCTGCGCCCGTAAGACCGCCAAATCGCGGCCATTGTAGCGCAAACCGTCTTCCTGTTTGTACGCGGGTTCATGCTCCTCGTCGACAATGACGATACCGAGTCGTTCCAGAGGGGCGAAAACCGCCGAACGCGCCCCCAGCACCACCCGGGCTTTCCCGGACAGGACATTTTGCCATTGGTCGAACCGTTCGCCGTCGCCGAGACCACTGTGCAAAAGCGCCAGCCGGGAACCGAACCGGGCGTGGAAATGGGCCTCCAACTGGCTTGCCAAGGCGATTTCCGGTACCAGCACCAGGGCGGTTTTGTGTGCGGCCAGGGCGTGTTGGACCGCGCGCAGATAGACCTCGGTCTTGCCGCAGCCGGTCACCCCGAACAAAAGAAAGGGGGAAAAGACCTGCGCATCGATGGCCGGCAGCAGAACCTCCAGCACCTGTCGTTGTTCGGCTGTCAGGTGTTCGGGCGGTGTTTGCGTCTCCGCCGGCTCGCCAAAGGGATCGCGGAACACCCGTTGGCCGGATTGTTCGAGGATACCCAATGCCTGCAAACGCTTCAGCATGGGGCCGGCACTGGGATAACGCTCCAGCAGCAGGGCGCGGGGCACCGGTTGATAGTTCGAGCGGATCAGATCTTCGCAAAAAAAAGACAGAGCTTTCCGCTCCGACTTCTTCAGGGAAATTTGCACCGATGAAGCTACAACTTCAACCAACTCATCAACATCGGACCCTTGCCGTACATTGAGCAAGGGCGCCATCAATGGACCCGGCAGCAAGACCGGCCGTGTCTTGGCTTTGAACTGGCGGTTGCCGCGGGAAGTTGGAGCCAATGGCAGGCCGGTGCGCAGCACCTCGCCAATGGGATGCAGGTAATAGTTGGCTATCCAACGATAGAAACCGATGAGATCGGGCGGGAAAATCGAGGTTTCGGTCAGCACCTCGGCGATCGGCTTAATCACAAAGGACTGTTCCCCTGCAGGCAGCGGCTCGGCGGGCCCCAGAACGTAGCCGATGGCAAGGCGTCCGCCCAGAGGCACCCGAACACAACAGCCCGCCGGGATTTTTTTTGTTTCCGTTCTCCCGACGGGCTGGCGATAGGTCAGCGTGGTGACCAGCGGTGCGTCGACCGCGACTTCATACAGCACATCCACCGGACGCACCAAGGTACAAAACAATGAAAAATCAGTTCATTTCGGAACAAACTTTACGCAAATACTCACGGAAAGACTTTCCCAAACTGTTGTGGCTCATGGCAAAGTCGACGATCGCCTTGAGGTAGCCGAGTTTATCGCCGGCATCGTAGCGCTTGCCGCTGAATTCGTAGGCATACATCCCGCGCCTGTTGGAAAGGGCCAGCAGCGCGTCGGTCAGTTGGATTTCGCCGCCGTGGCCGGGAGTGGTTTTTTCGAGGTACTCGAATATTTCCGGCATCAGCAGGTAGCGGCCGATGATGGCCATGTCCGAATTGCAGGTGCCGGGTGCCGGTTTTTCCACCATGCGGTCGATCTTGAAGGTCCGCTCGTGTTCGGTCGCCGCGCCCTCGACAATACCGTACTGGTGGGTTTCCTCCATGGGTACGCGCTGCACGGCTACGATCGATTCGCCCACCTGCTCGTACAGCTGGATCATCTGCTTACAGCAGGCAACCTTGCTCATCACCAGGTCGTCGCCCAACAGCACCATGAACGGCTCGTCGCCGACGACATTGCGCGCCATCCAAATTGCATGGCCCAGGCCGAGCGGTTCCTTCTGCCGCACCGAGATAATGTCGATCAGGTTGGAGATGTTGGTCAGTTCCTCCCGCATCTGGACCTTGTTGCGGTCGCGCAGCACGGTGTCCAGCTGAAAGTCGTAGTCGAAATGGTTCTCGATGGCCGACTTGCCGGCACTGGTGACCAGAATGATCTCTTCGATACCCGACGCCACCGCCTCCTCGACGATGTACTGGATGGTGGGCCGGTCGACAATGGTGAGCATTTCCTTGGGGATGGCCTTGGTGGCCGGCAAAAACCGCGTTCCCAATCCCGCCACCGGAATGACGGCCTTTCTGATCGCTTTCATGTGCCCTCGCGTGCGATAGGATGATTTCGGATGTGTTGGCCGCAAAATTCAAGTATAGAGGCCTGAACCGGCGGCAGATTGTCGATTGTACCCCGAACGTTGCGGCATCCTCAAGAAAATTTCCATAATTTCATGCAGCTTTCTTATCCCCCCGAACTGCCGGTCAGCGAACGGCGGGACGCCCTCGTTGCAGCCATCCGCGACCACCGGGTGCTGATTGTGGTCGGGGACACCGGCAGCGGCAAAACCACCCAATTGCCCAAGATGTGCATCGAGGCGGGCCGGGGCACAACCGGCATGATCGGCTGCACCCAGCCGCGCCGCATCGCCGCCCTGTCCGTGGCCGATCGGGTGGCGGAAGAGATCGGGGCACTGGACAAGGTCGGGGTCAAGATCCGCTTTCACGACCGCACCACCGAGGCGACCCTGATCAAATTCATGACCGACGGGGTGCTGCTGGCCGAAACCCGCCAGGATCCGCACCTGCGGCAATACGACACCTTGATTGTCGACGAGGCCCACGAACGCAGTCTCAATATCGACTTCTTGCTCGGCTATCTCAAGAACCTGCTGCCGACCCGGCCCGATCTCCACCTGATCATCAGCTCGGCCACCATCGATGTTGAACATTTCAGTCGCCATTTCGACAATGCGCCGATCGTTTCGGTCTCGGGCCGCACCCACCCGATTGCCACCCTATACCGCGAGGCTGCCGACGAGGACGAACCCGATCAATCCTATGTCGATCAGGCCATTGCCGCGGTCGAGGAACTGGCCCGGCAGCCGCTTGGGGGTGACATTTTGGTGTTCATGCCCACCGAGCGCGACATCGCCGACACCCTCGACGGCCTGCAACACCTAGCCGACAGCCACCTGCTGCTACCGCTGTTCGGCCGCCTGCCCGCCGCCGATCAGCGCCGGGTCTTCCACTCTTCCGGCCGGCGCAAGATCATTGTCGCCACCAACGTGGCCGAAACCTCGCTGACCGTCCCGGGCATCGGTTTCGTGGTCGATACCGGCCTGGCCAGGATTTCCCGCTACAATCCCCGGACCGGCACCACCAGCCTCAAGGTGGGCCGCATCTCCCGCGCCAGTTGCGAGCAGCGGCGCGGACGCTGCGGCCGAACCGGACCGGGCACCTGCATCCGCCTGTACAGCGAGGAGGATTTCAACGGCCGCGAGCCCTTCACCCTGCCGGAAATCCGGCGGGCCAACCTGGCGGAAGTCATCCTGCAGATGATCGACCTGAAGCTGGGCGATCCGGCCCGTTTTCCATTCCTCAACCCACCGCCCGACCCGGCCATCCGCGAAGGATACCGGCTGCTCAGAGAATTGGGAGCCATCACCGGCGAAAACCGTCTCACCGTCAACGGCCGCCTGATGGCCGGCTTGCCGCTCGATCCGCGCATCTCCCGGATCATCATCGAATCCATGGCTCTGGGCGCCAGCCGCGAAATCACCATCCTGGCCGCGGCGCTCTCGATCCAGGATCCACGGGTGCGGCCGCCTGACAAGGAACACAAGGCCGACGAGGCGCATCGCCGGTTTGTCGACAAGACTTCGGATTTTCTCACCCTACTCAACATCTGGCGCGCCTTTTTCGTGCCCGGCGGGGAACTGCCGTCGAAATCGCGGCTCGCCCGCTTCTGCAAAAGCAATTTCCTTTCCTGGCAGCGGATGCGCGAGTGGATCGACGTGCACGAGCAGATCAATCGGCTGCTCCGAACGCAGAAACGATGGAAAATCGACCCGGCCGCCGAGCCGGCCGGTTACGATACCATCCACCTGGCCCTGGCCAGCGGTTTTTTGCGCAACATCTGCCTGAAAAAAGAAAAAAATATCTACCTTGCCGCCGGCAACCGGGAGGTGATCCTCTTTCCCGGATCCGGCCTCTACCACAAGGGGCCGCAATGGGCGGTGGCGGCCGAGTTCGTCGAGACCAGCCAGCTGTTCGCCCGCACCGTGGCCGCCATCGAGGTCGACTGGCTGGAACGGCTGGGCGGCCCGCTGTGCAAACGTTCCTGGGCCGAGCCGCACTGGGAGAAACGCAGCGGCAAGGTGCTGGCCCTGGAGCGGGTCAGTCTGTTCGGCCTGCTCATCGTTGCCGGCCGCAAGGTCGAGTACGGCCGCATCAACGACAAAACCATGCGAGAGGCCCGAGATATCTTCATCCGCTCGGCCCTGGTCGACAACCAATTGGGCGGCCGATATCCCTTTCTCGAGCACAACACGGCCCTGGTTGCCCGGTTCGAGGAGATGGAGGAACGATTCCGACGCCGCGATATCGTGGTCGATCCGGAGGTCCTCTATCAATTCTACGACGCCCGCCTGGACAAGGTGTACGACCGCTTTACCCTAAACCGCCTGCTGAGGGGCAAAAAAAACGACTCGTTTTTACGCATGGCCGAGGAGGATATCTGCCTGGCCGTGCCCGATGCCGAGGAATTGTACCGGTTCCCGGCCACGCTCCGGGCCGGTGAATTCGAGCTGGAGTTAGGCTATCTCTTCGCCCCCGGCGACGAAGCGGACGGGGTCACGGTCCGCCTGCCCCGCCAGCTCCTGCCCCACCTCAATCCCCAGATCTTCGAGTGGCTGGTGCCCGGCCTGCTACCGGAAAAACTGCTGCTGCTGTGCCGCCGGCTGCCCAAGCAGATCCGCCGCCGGCTGGTGCCCCTGCCCGACGCGGTCGACCGGATCATGGACAGGTTGTCCCTGTACAAGGGCTCTCTTTACCAGGAATTGGAACGAGCCATCCTGCGGATCTATCAGGTGCCCGTGCCGCGCGGCGACTGGCAGGCCGATACTTTGCCCCCCCATCTGCGGATGCGGTTTCTCGTGGTTGACGACCAGGGAAAAGCCCTTGCCGCCGGGCGATCCTTTGCCGGGATGCACGAGGCTTTGCGAGTCGAAACGGTTCGCGGTGGCAGCCTCGCCGCCCCTGCCCTGCCGCCTGTTCGGGAAATCACCCAGGACGATCTCGACTCGTTTCCCCGCAAGCTGGCCCTGGCCGATCCGGATGGCCGAACCGCCGGACTCGCGTTCGCGGCCCTGTTTCCCGACCCTCAACACCAGACCGTGAGTCTCCGCTACCTCGACGACGAATCCCAGGCCAAGCGGCAGAACAGGCTGGGCATGCATGCCCTATACGCCCGCCACTTCGCCAAGGAAACGACCGCGCTCCACAAGCTGTGCAAAGAGGCGGTCATCAACCATTCCGCCTCCTGGCTCAGCCTGGGCCGCACCGGCTCGGCGGCCGAGTTGCGATCCGATCTCGAGGCCTTTCTGCTCGACCACCTCTTTGCCACCGCAACCGGCGAAGTGCCCACTCGTGCCCATTTTTTGGAAACAGTGCGCCGAGTCGGCGAGCAGGGGCTGCTCCGCACCACGGGTACGCTACTCACCTCGATCGTTGAAACACTGCGGCAGAGACGGGCGGTCAGTTCCAGCATCATGGCCTGGGTTACCCGGGCACAGGCAGCCAAAAGCTACCAGGAAAAACGGTACGACGACTATATTGCGGCCTTGGAACAGATCGTGCCGGCCGATTTTCTTCGTCGCTGGCAGGCCGACAGCCTGCGCCACAAACTCCGTTACCTCCAGGCCTTGGCCCTCCGGGTCGAACGGGCGGAACACGCACCGGCAAAGGACGACAAAAAGGCCGAACGGCTGCGGGCACCCGAGGCCAGGTTGGCCCAAATGGCTCGGTTCAACAACTCCACCCCGGTTTGCCTGGCCTGCCAGGAGGCATATCGCGAGTTGCTGGAGGAGTTCCGGGTTTCGCTTTTTGCCCCGGAACTGGGGACGGCTCAACCGGTTTCCGAACAGCGGCTGCTGCATAAATGGCAGGAGGTCGAGAGCACATGCCGACAGGTTGAGTGACCGTCTTCCGGCTTCACGGAATACGACTGGCACTATCCGGTAAAATCCCCCTGTAAACGGCCGGTAACCTCACCTTGCCAGTTGCTTTTTTTCTCCCCATGCCCTACTTTCCCTGCACAGAATCAATCGGCCAACAAAAACGGTGAAAGCATGGCACAGACGACAGGGACCCCGATCCTTACCATCGACTACGCCACCATCAGCGATTTAGCGGCGTTTCGGGAACAATACGACCGGCTGAGCGGAGAAATCCAACAGGCCAGGGTACAGCTGGACAACAGTCCGCCTTTGGAACTCGGTTCGCTGGATGCCGAACGGCGGGACGAATGGCGCTCCTGGCTGCACCTGCAAATCAAGAGCAGGCTGCGGGCCCGCGACGATCTGGTCGCCGCCATCCGCACCCGCAACATCGTGGTCGAACATTTGCCCGAATAAGTACTAAGACCAAACAACCCTCTCCTTTTCCTTGTCATCCAAGTCGAACCGGCGCAGCGCTATGCACATTGTTTCCCGTTTTCTCAAATCGGCATGTATCCTTCTCTCCTGTACCCTCCTGCTCGCCGGTTCCTTGCATGCCGCCATCCAGCAGCCGGACCGCTTTTTTTTCATGGGCAGCGGCGCCTTGCATCTGAAAAATCTGCGCAACAACCGCGAGGCTCAGGTCAATCTGCTCAACAAGGACGGCTCGTTCAACGAAGAGGCCTTCAACAAGGTGGATTGGGTTTTCGATTTCCCCACCAAGGAAAAGGGCGAGCACATCTCTCCCCGCCTGCTGTTCATGCTCAGCTATTTCGTTGACCGGTTGGCCCCCGGCAAAGTCGTCAATATCGAATCCGCCTACCGCAGCCCGGAATACAACCAGCGCATCCGCGACAACGGCAACAATGTCGCCCGGACCAGCACCCACCAGGACGGCATCGCCCTCGATTTCTGGCTGCCGAAAGTGAGCGGCAAACGGCTCTGGAACACGATCAAGGCCAAGAATTGCGGCGGGATCGGCCATTACGGCGGCAAGGTCGTGCATCTCGACGCCGGCAAGCCCCGCTTCTGGGAAGCGGCCACCTCCGGCACCCGCGCCAAGGAACCGGATTACAACCGCCACCTGTATCTTTCCACCGAGTTCGACCGCTACCGTCCCAAGGAGAAGGTCAAGCTGTCCTTTTCCGGCCTGAGCGATTTCGATTTCGGCGTCCACCCGGTTATCCAGATCTTTCGCGCCGACAACCTGGCCAACCCGGTCACCGGCATCCGCCTCAACCACGTCGACGAGAACGACTGCCTCCGGATCGGCGACCGCAAGGCGGCCCGTTCCCTGACCACCCTGATGCCGGCCTATCTGTCCCCGGGAAAATACGTAATCAAGATGGAGTTCTGCGAAAAGCCGTTTGAGCAGATGCCATCGGAAGCGGTGTCCAACCCGATCGAGCTTATTCAATAGGCCGGGGTCGAGGCGCGCCGACCACCTGAGTGGACCGCAGGGAGGACGGGATGCAGGCCTGTTTTCGCTTTCATGGCGACCTGCAATTCCTGCTCCGCCACCGGTGGCGGACGATGCACCCGATTTTCCTGCCAATGCCCCGCATCGCCTCGATCAAGGATACGGTCGAGGCTTTCGGCCCACCCCATACCGAAATCGGCAGCATTGCCTGCAACGGCCAACCGGTCGATTTTTCCTGGCCAGTCCAGGCCCGCCAGCAATTCGACCTGCATCCCGTCACCGCACCATGGGATGCAGTGCCCCTGCCGAATCCCGCCTTTCTCGCCGACGGCAGCTTGGCGACCTGACCCGTCTACCGCGCAGCGGCCGCCACCCCATATATCCAGCACCAGGAGGAATTGATGGCCAAGGGCTTACTGATCGTGTTCACCGGCAACGGCAAGGGCAAGACCACCGCCGCCTTCGGCATGGCCATGCGAGCAGCCGGCCACGGGCTTCGGGTTTGCTTCATTCAGTTCATCAAGGGCGGATGGCACTACGGCGAACTCGACGCGGTCAAACGGTTTGAGGGATTGATCGATTTCCATGTGATGGGCAAGGGATTCACCTGGAAATCAGACAATATAGAGGAAGACGCCCGTCTGGCCCGCGAGGCCTGGGACTTCGCCCGCAGCATGATCGACTCCGGAATCTATCATACCGTGGTGCTCGACGAATTCACCTACCTGCTCCACTACCGAATGCTGGCGCTCGATCCCTGCCTGGACGTCCTGAACAGCCGGCCGGCGGCACAGCATGTGGTGGTGACCGGACGCTATGCCCCGGAACCTCTGTTGGCAGCGGCCGACCTCGTCACCGAGATGCAAGCAATCAAACATCCTCTGCCCAGTGGCATCAAGGCGCAAAAGGGGATCGAATTTTAGAGGGCCTCTTCCTGCGGTTGGCGAGCAGTTGTCCAAAAAAAAATCTCCACGGCCATTCGGCCATGGAGATTTCGATCTCGCGCAATCTTAAAAAAACGGCAAATGAAGCGGGTCAATTGACCAACAGCCGGGCCTCCTGCTCCAGCCATTGCATCGCCCGGCCGTACATCTTGGCCTCGTCGAGGCGCACGTTGACATAGGGCGGCACGGATTCAAGCGGCAGTTGATCGGAACACAGACGGATTTCGTCGTTGTCGCCAAACCGAATAACCAGGGCACTGTCCTTGTCCAGCAGGTTCTCCTCGAAAACCGAAACCAAGGTATCGGTGCCGAAGGTCGACAGGTCGTCTTCGATTTTCGCGCCCCGCAAATCGATCACCAGTTCCCGGCAATGGGGCATGAGCATCATGGTCTGGGCAATCTGCAACAAGTCCCAACCGGAATCCTCGTCGACCTCGCCGGAAACAACGATCAAATAAACCTCGCCATTACTTTCTTTCACAATTCTAAAGCGCATATATCCCTCCATTGGATTGCCGATGACCATTCCCTTATCGCCCGTCTGTCGTGGCGACTCATCGGTCAGGTCCGGATGCGGTCCGGACTGTGGTTTTTGTTGGATTCACGAGCCAAGAATCCTTCCCAGATTTCTTATCGGCTGACCGGTATTCTTAGTTAAGAAAAAAAATGCAATCGCCCCATCAATGGAAATTATCAGTCAATATAGCTTGTTATCCAACCAACACCTCGATGGACGGATGTTTTCGGTTTTTGCTCTACCAAGCTTCACGGGGCCAATCAAACCGTGGCCGTGGCAGCAAGGTTGGAGACCTGCTCGCGAAAATGGGACGCTTAACCGTCGCATCGGCTTCAGACAAAAAAGCCCAACCGAAGTAAGCTCGGTTGGGCAGCGGGACTGGCCGGTTTTCCGGCTGCTTCATCCCTTTTCGGTTGCAACGGCTTGATCGATGGCCTTCGGTTTTTTGGGCTCCCGGGAATACCAGAACAAACCCAACGAACAGCCGGCAATGCCCGCAAATTCCCAAGGAGTCAGCGCCTCGCCCAACAGCAGCCAGGCCCAGAGGGCCGTGGCCACCGGCACAAAGGACATGAACAACGATACGGTGATCGTGCCCAGGTGGCGGATGGCGTAGGCAACGCAGATCAATGCCAGAACATTAACAACCACACCTTGATAACCGGCCTGAATCGCTATATCTTTCAAGGGAGCCCGCGCAAGGCCCGTAGGAAACAGGTACCACAATGGAGTAAAGATCGCCACATTGACCAGGGGCACGATCACCACCGCGTCCCGCCAGCTCATGCGATACAGGTGGATGCCGACCATGTGGCAGGTGTAGCAACCCGCCGCTCCCAGCAGAAAAGCGATTCCCATGGCTTGGTCGAGCGCCAGGAGCGAACCGCCGGTCATGACAAAATTGGCAATAAAAATCAAGCCGATGGCGGCATAGCGGTGGGGCGAGAGCCGCTGTCGGAACAGCAGCCAGGCCGCTACGGCGCCCAAAACAGGCAGCATACCGTTGACCACCACACCGGCATGGGCGGCCCGCACATGGGTCAGTCCGTAGAACGAGAGCATGGTGTAGGGAAAGCCGACGCCCAATCCCACCACCAGGTGTTGCCAAAGCCGGAACCGGCGCCAAGGGTAACGCACCGCAAACGGTGCCACCACCAGCAAAGCGGTCCAATAACGCAACAGGGTGATATCCGCCGGTTGAAGGTCGGTATGGACGCCGTAGCGCGAAATAGTTATCCAGCCGGACCAGATGCATACCATGGTCAGCGCGGCCAATACGGGTTTGATCGATTGCATGGCAGCAAGCAATACCCTGGTTGCGCGCCTGCCGCAAGTGTTTCGGCGCGTGTACCACTTTATGGTGGTCCGTCAAGCCTGAACCGGGAGATTAACGATGAGCCGACCATCGACACCAGTTGGAACACTGGCCGTCCTACGCTTCGATAACCGTTTCACTCGCGACTTGCCTGCCGATCCGGAGACCGAGAACCGGCGCCGGCAGGTGTTCGATGCCTGTTATTCCCGCGTGCTGCCGGTGCAGACGGCTCGGCCGCAACTGGTGAGCTATTCCCGTGAAGCCGCAGCCCTGCTCGATCTTGCCGAGCGCGACTGCCGTACCGAGCTGTTTGCCCGCGTATTTTCCGGCAACCAACTCCTGGCCGGCATGGACCCGCATGCCGCCTGCTACGGTGGCCATCAGTTCGGCAACTGGGCCGGGCAATTGGGCGACGGCCGGGCGATCAATCTGGGCGAGGTGGTGAACAAACTCGGCGAACACTGGATGGTGCAGTTGAAAGGGGCCGGGCCGACCCCATATTCACGCAACGCCGACGGCCTGGCCGTGCTGCGTTCCTCGCTACGCGAATTCCTGTGCAGCGAAGCCATGTTCCACCTGGGCATACCCACCACCAGGGCGCTTAGCCTGATCCTGACCGGCGATACGGTGGAGCGCGACATGTTCTACGACGGCCACCCCGAGGAAGAACCGGGCGCCGTGGTTTGCCGTCTGGCGCCTTCGTTCATCCGTTTCGGCAATTTCGAGATCCTGGCCGCCCGAGGCGATTTCGGACTACTCAGGCAACTGGCCGATTTCTGCATTCGCGCCTTCTTCCCTCATCTGGGCGAACCTTCACCCGAAATCTACGGCCGCTGGTTCGAGGAAATCTGCCGCGCCACCGCCACTCTGATGGTGCATTGGCTGCGGGTGGGCTTTGTCCACGGGGTCATGAACACCGACAACATGTCGATCCACAGCTTGACCATCGATTACGGCCCCTACGGCTGGCTAGAGGATTACGATCCCACCTGGACCCCCAACACCACCGATGCCAAGGGCCGCCGTTATTGCTTTGGCCGCCAGCCCGCCATCGCCCATTGGAACCTGGCCCGGCTGGCCGATGCCCTCTTGCCGTTGATCGGCCGTGTCGAACCGTTGGAGCAGTCGTTGAGCGACTTCACCGGCCATTTCGAGGACGGCTGGGAAGCGATGATGGCGCGGAAATTGGGACTCATCGCCTTTGAACCGAATCAAGATCGGCCGTTGCTCCGGGATCTGCTCCGCTTGCTGCCGGAAGTTGAGACCGACATGACCTTGTTTTTCCGGCAACTGGCCCTGGTGCCGGTGAAGGATCGGATTCCGCCGGAACTGCGGAGCGCACCTCTGGAAGAGGTTTATTATCGACCGGAACAACTGAACCGTGCCTACCGCGACCAATTGGCCGCCTGGCTTGAGAGTTATGCCGAGCGGGTGCGGCGCGATGGCAGTCCCGACGCCGAACGCAGGCAACGGATGCATGCGGTCAACCCCAAGTACGTGCTACGTAACTATCTGGCCCAGTTGGCCATCGACAAAGTGATGGCAGGAGAGTATTCGTTGGTGGACGAATTGCTGGAGGTGCTGCGCCATCCCTACGACGACCAGCCGGACAAGGAGATGTTTGCCAGCAAACGGCCCGAATGGGCGCGGCACCGGCCGGGCTGTTCGATGTTGTCGTGCAGTTCGTAGCAAGGTGGCGGCCGACCACCTTGCATACCCGGCCCCCTGACACCATCTTTTTTTCGTAACGTGCCTATGCATCCCGATGCTTCTTCCTGGCAGGCGGTCTTTTTCGACTTCGACGGCGTAATCGCCGATTCCACCCAGGTCAAGATCCGTGCCTTTGCCACCTTGTTCGCTGCCTACGGGGTCGCAGTTCAGGAGGCGGTGGTCCGCTATCATTTGGACAACGGCGGCATGCCGCGGCAGGAAAAACTCCGTTATTGCTTTACTGCCCTGGCCGGGCAAACTCCGACCGAGGCGGCACTCGACCAGGCCGGCCGCACCTTTTCCGACCTGGTCCTGGAGGAAGTGGTGGCCGCACCCTTGCTCGCCGGTGCCCTTGCCACCTTAAAGCGGCTCAAGCAGGCCGGCATCCCGACCTTTGTCGTTTCCGGCACGCCCGGCGACGAGATGCGGCTGATCGCCGTCCGCAAAGGCCTGGCCTCTTTGTTTACCGAAGTCCATGGTTCCCCCCAAGCCAAGCCGGCCATCATCGCCGATATCGTCGCCCGCCACGACTTGACTCCCGACCGCTGTCTGTTCGTTGGCGACGCCATGGCCGATTATCGAGCCGCCGAGGCCCACGCCCTGCACTTTCTCGGAATCGTTCCCGCAGGGAAAAATTCGATTTTCCCGGCCCATATCCCCACCTCCGTCCACGTCACCCTGGACTGGTAAAAAATTTCGACCGCCTCGAACACACTCCCTCGACACGGCTCCATCTTCGCCTTGACACCCGCAGTTGCATCCTCTATAGACAAATTTCCTTCTCCGCCGAGGCGGTGAACGGAGCATGCCGGCTTTTCCGCCAACGATCGAGCATCGCAGCCGACTCTGCGCCATTTACCGTTTTTTGCAGCGAATTCATCCGCATTGTTACCGACCGAGGTCGTTCATGTCCGCACTTGCCGGCAAAGCAGCCAAAAACCTGAAGAAAATACGGGACAGTAAACCCCTGATCCACAATATCACCAATTTCGTGGTGATGGACACCACCGCCAATGCGCTCCTGGCGTGCGGCGCCTCGCCGGTGATGGCGCATGCCGATAACGAGGTCGAGGAGATGGTCGATCTGGCCGGGGCCCTGGTGCTCAACATCGGCACCCTCAGCGACGACTGGCTGATCACCATGATCAAGGCCGGCCGCCGGGCCTCCACCTTGGGCAAGCCGATCGTGCTCGATCCGGTGGGTGCGGGAGCCACCGCGCTGCGGACCAATGCCGCCAAGGCGATTCTGTTTCAGACCTGGGTGAGCGTTGTGCGCGGCAATGCCTCGGAAATTCTGTCGCTATCCGGGCAGGACGGCTCGACCAAGGGGGTCGACGCCACCCACACGGTCGCCGATGCCAGCGACGAGGCCGGTCGGCTTGCCCGCGAATTGGGAACCACCCTGGCCCTTACCGGCGCCACCGACCTGGTGACCGATGGCCGCCGAACCCTGACGATCGAAGGCGGCCATCGACTCATGCCCTATGTCACGGGTACCGGCTGTTCGGCCTCCGCCCTGATCGGTGCCTTCCTGAGCGTGGACAACGACCCGCTCACCGCCGCGGCCACCGCTTTGGCCTATTACGGTGTTGCCGGGGAGATTGCCGGGACACGGGCCACCGGCCCCGGTACCTTTGCCATCCACCTGCTCGACGCCTTGTATTCTCTGCAGCCGGATGAGCTGGAGGCCCGCTGCCGGATCGCGCCGGGATGAACAGCGCCCTTCGTTTAAAAAAAACGACAATTCAAACCAATATAAAAAAAATCTCATGGAACGGATGAAAACATACCGGCGGGTTTTGACCATCGCCGGCTCAGACAGTGGGGGCGGAGCCGGCATCCAGGCGGACCTGAAAACCATTGCCGCCAACGGCTGTTACGGCATGAGTGTCATCACCGCACTCACTGCGCAGAACACCTTGGGCGTCACCGGTATCCATGCGGTCCCGGTCGAATTCGTTGCCGCTCAACTGGAAGCGGTCTTGACGGACATCGGGGCGGACGCTATCAAAATCGGCATGCTCTTCTCGGCCGACTTGATTTGTACTGTCGCGGAATGCCTGAAAAAATTCGATCATTGCCCCATCGTGCTCGACCCGGTCATGGTGGCGCAGAGCGGCGACAAATTACTGCAGGACGAAGCCATCGACGCACTCAAACGGCACCTCATCCCCATGGCTCACCTGCTCACCCCCAACCTGCCGGAAGCCGCAATGCTGCTGGGCCGCGAGCTGGCTTCGTCCGAGGATATCGCCCAGGCGGCCGTCGAGCTGGCCGCTTTGGGGTGCGCCAACGTGCTGATCAAAGGCGGCCACCTCGAAAACGGCAACAGCGACGACAGCCTGTACCTGGCCGCCGAACGCCGCATGGTGATCCTGTCGGGCGAACGGATCGCCACCCGCAACAACCACGGGACCGGCTGCACCCTGTCTTCGGCCATCGCTTCGTTCATCGCCAAGGGAGAGTCCGTCGAGCAGGCGGTCCACTCGGCCAAGGAATACATCACCGGCGCTCTCAAGGCCGGGGCCTCCTATGCCATCGGCCGCGGCCACGGCCCGGTCCACCACTTCTTCCGCTTTTTCTGATTCCGAACCTGTCCGGCCAGGCCGACAAGGGATTGCAGAGGCTTCCCCCGGCCAGAAACCCGAAGCCCTGCAATCGCCTTGCCCTTGACCCGATGCGACCGGGCTCGATGCCCTGTTGACATCAATTCTTCGGAGCAAAAAGATGGGTGGCTGGATACTCCTTTTCGTGTACTTGCCTGTCTTTCATAGCATGGCGGCCGAATTTGACGCCCCATCTCAGAAACCACCTGGTTGCTCCAACCGAAACAAGCCAAAAGCTCGACTTGACAATGATTCACCGCAAGGATATCTATTTTGCAGTACAGATTCACGGTCCGAATATGCTTCGCCCAGGCCTCTGAGGCGAACAGCAAAGGAAATCACAGCAATTTGCGGAGTCGATTATGAAGAGAGTCCTTTTCGGTTTGATCTGTTGCCTGCTTGTTGCCTCCGGGTGTGCGATGGATCGGAGCGCGCAAAACAAGATGGTCATCAATGAAGCAAAAAAACTCGATATAACCGCCAAGGAAACTAGCAGGGGCGTGGAGATTAATTTCCCGGAGGTGCTGCTTTTTGATTTTGACAGCGATCAACTGCGGACTGACAGTCAAATTAAAATGCAGGCGGTCGCCACCATCCTCAATAAGCGGGGCATAGACAGCCGCAAACTGGCGGTCGAAGGACATACCGATAGCTTCGGCACCCCTGACTACAATCTTATGCTTTCCCAACGCCGTGCCGAAAGCGTTGCGCGCTCGCTCGTCTTCAGTGGCGTGGCCAGGGAGCGAATGGAGGTCAAGGGCCTGGGTATGGCTGCGCCTATCGCCGCCAATACTCATCCGAATGGAACAGACAACCCCGAGGGACGAGCTCAAAATCGTCGAGTAGAGGTCATTGTCGAAAACTGATGCAAGATTCGATTCCCGCGCATCTCAGACACTTTTTACTTGATCGGTTGCCATTCACGTTATCATCGGATCCGGCAGTTTTCTACCTGACCAGTGGCGCACGCGATGCGAAAGATCGGCTTGATGCCCAACTTGGACAACATGAGGTTCTCCTCTTCCTGGCCGGCCAGGGCGGCAGCGGCACAACTGCTCTTCTTCGATATCTAGCTGTCAACAGCCTCGGCGGACGCCAGTGGTACCGTATTGACCGAACCCGGCAATACGATGATGCGCCCAGCCTGTTGGTTTCGGTTCGCCAAACACTGGAAGCGCATGCCACAAGTTGCCAACAGCACGGTGGCCGGCAGCGACTGCCCCCAGTTATCGCCATCGACCATACTGACGGGCAGAAGCCCGCAGATCTTGCCGAGCTCCTGCAATGGCATGCAGTGGCCACCGTCCAGGGCTGTCCCTGTATCCTCCTTTTTGTCGGGACCGAGCCGCTTGCGTGCTGCCGCGCTGCGACCCCGAAAAGCTTTACCGATCGCAATGTGGCTGAAGTTGAGCTGCAACCGCTCACCAGTGCAGACACCGGTGCGCTCATCAACCACCGACTACGCTACGCTGGCCACCAAGGCACGCCGTTATTCACATCCGAAGCGGTGGAACAGATTCATACGCTCTCTGATGCTCTCCCCAGAGACATGCTACATCTTGCTGATATTGCACTCTACTTCGGGCAACATCTCGGCTTAACAACAATCAATGGCGCCTGCATGGGTAAGGTAGCCAAATGTGTACCCAACGCCAAACCTCTCCCCGCATCGCCAATATCACTTTCACGTAAACGAGCAGATACTCCGACTCTGCCGCAATCGAATCGTCGAGCCTTTCACTGGCCAGTCCTTGCTCTTGTCCTCCTGATCGGAACTGGGACCACTCAGTGGTTGCTTCGAGATGTTCCCGAACCTACAATCGCCACGGTAAGCGAAACCACCCGGCCTTCACTGCCACCTCAACCTCAATCTCTGCAGGAACCACAGCCCCATACGCTTTCCAGCCAGGCGGCGAGCCAGCCTTACGCAGCTTCATCGGCTTCACCAGGGGCTCAAGACGAAGTCGCCGCTCTCATCACGAAAGCCGGGACCAAATTCACCCGCTATTTGGTTCATGATCCTGCTATCAAACAATTGCAACAACCGGAAAATCTTCCCGCTTCTGCTCCACCACCGGCCAAAGCAGCGCAAACGATCACGGAACTTCTACGTGCTGTGACCGCAGGCGATCGCGACGAGGTGCAGCGCCTCCTCCGTGCCGGTCTTCCGATTGACAGCCGCAACGATTTTGGTGATACGCCCCTGTTGACCGCCGTCTGGCATAGTCGAAAGGAGGTGGTTGATGACTTGCTCAAGTACTCTCCGGCCATCAATTATCGCAATAAGGACGGCTGTACCGCTCTCTTTTTCGCCGCGATCAGGGGCCATGCCGCCATTGCCGCAACACTGCTCGACCATGGCGCCCGGATCGATTTGGCCGACCGCGATGGTCGCACGCCCCTGATGGCGGCGGCCTGGAATGGACACACCGAAATCGTCCATCTGTTGTTGACGCACAAGGCCGATCCGAACCGTGCCTCCCATGAAGGATGGACGGCCCTCATGTTTGCCGCTCTCAATGGTCATACCAAAATCGGCATGGCCCTTTTGGCCTATGGCGCCAATCCCAACGCCACCAACCGGGATGCTCTTAACAGCCGCCAATTGGCTGCAAAACATGGCCATACCGACTTCTTCTCCCTCTTGCCCTAGGGTAGCAACATAGGAGAAGGTGTAAATCCTGAGAGTTTGTGTTTTTTGCCAGCATTGTCCGTTGATGTGGTCAAACAAAAGGGTGATCCTGCCCGTATTGAGTGGACATCCAGTTAAGCTGCTTTGAGAGCTTCAAACGCCATAGGACTAATACGGCCATTCGCACTATGACGGCGAATGCGGTTGTAATCAACTTCAATATATTCAAACACGGTGTGGCGCATCTCTTCACGAGTGGCAAAGCGTT
>JAITGO010000015.1 GCA_031280615.1 Desulfobulbus sp.
TCACAATCGATTGGCTTAAACCAATTCAAAACCAAATAAATCTTGGCCCGCTCGTTTACTGTTCAGTTTTCAAAGATCAAACGCCTAAACTCATACTTCCATTTAGACTCAACTTTCTATTTCCCAACCTCACCTTGAGGCGAGGTTGCTAGTTTAACAGTTGCTGTAAGGTTGTGCAATATTTTTTTTAGCGCTTTTCAAATGTTCTCGTCCGACGCTTGCACTTCCTTGAGGCAACGGAGGGCGAAAATACAAAAAGCCCGAGTGAATGTCAACGCCTTTTTTCGGTTTGTTCGGCTTTGTTTGGATTTTGTTTTCAACGGGGTGAATTTGTTTTGTTTTTAATTGCTTTCTGCGGCTGCTTTATCGTACTCTGCCGGTGCTTGCCGCGCGAGTGCGGTCTTTTGCTTTATGTCTTTTCATGTATGGGGCGCGCAGTCGATATTGTGCATGGACTCACAGCAACGATCTGTTTTTAGGGATATACCCAGTGTGAATGACTGCATGGGGTGGCTTGTCGCATCCGGTGCCCTGGAAGACATTCCCTTGCAACGGCTTAAATTTTGCGTTCGCCACTTTTTGGATATTGTCCGACAGTCGATTCAGACCAATCGGCAAACCCGGGTCATTGTGTCCGACCGGCAACGTCTGCTAGAGGAATTAGCCAATTTTGTCCGGCAATATCATAGTCTTGGCCTGCGGCGCGTCATCAATGGTACCGGCGTGATCGTGCACACCAATATGGGTCGTTCGCTTTTGCCCTCGGCGGCAATGGCTCCGCTGCAGGCGACTGCGGCTCACTATTCGAATCTGGAGCTGAACCTGGATACGGGCAAGCGCGGGTCTCGCTACCACCACGTCGAAGGATTGCTCTGTGAATTGACCGGTGCGGAATCCGCCCTGGTGGTCAATAACAATGCTGCCGCGGTTCTACTTGCCCTAGAGACCCTTGCTAGCGGCAAAGAGGTGATCGTTTCCCGCGGGCAGCTGGTGGAAATCGGCGGTTCCTTCCGGATTCCCGACATCATGCGCCGAAGCGGTGCCCGCCTGGTTGAGGTCGGCACGACCAACCGGACCCATTTGCGCGACTATCAGCAGGCAATAACCGACGATACGGGCCTACTGCTCCGGGTTCATTGCAGCAATTACCGGATCATCGGCTTTACCAGCGAGGTGAGCGATGCCGAGTTGATCCGGCTCGGGAAAAAACACGATCTCCCGGTCATGGAGGATCTCGGCTCCGGTTGCCTGATCGATTTGAGCCGCTTTGGTCTGGCCAAGGAGCCGACGGTCCAGGAGGCGGTCGCCTACGGAATGGACATCGTGACCTTCAGCGGTGACAAGCTGTTGGGCGGTCCGCAGGCCGGAATCCTGTTGGGGCGAAAATACTATATCGATCAAATTAAAAGCAATCCGCTGAACCGGGCGTTGCGCATCGACAAGTTGACTCTGGCCACGCTGGAATCGGTGCTCAGGCTGTACCTCGATGAGGCCCAGGCGTTGCGGGAAATTCCCACCCTGGCGATGATCGCGCTGCCCGAGGCGGTTCTGGCGGAACGTGCGCATGCGCTCTGCGAGCAATGGCACGTCCTGCTGGCGGATTATGCCGTTTTTACCGTCCAGAACATCTGGTCCCAGGTCGGCGGCGGCGCAATGCCGGAGCAGAATTTGGCCAGTTGGGCCGTGGCCGTGAAGCCCCTCGCGATGAAGATCAGCCAGTTGGAGCGCCGGCTGCGGCAAGCGGCTGTTCCGGTTATCGGCAGAGTGGAGGATGGTCAGCTGCTGTTCGATCTCCGAACGATCGCCATCGACGAAACCGATACCCTGCTCGCCAGTCTCCAGACCGCCCTGCAGTCGAGCAGGGACGAGCGGGCCTGAACCCGGCGCAGTCTCGATCACTTCTTTTGTAACCCGTACCTCTTTACGAACCGATATGTTTTCCCTGAGCGATTTGTACATCCTGCGCCGGCCCATGGCTGAAGAAGCGCAACGACTTTTGCCTGTACCCGCCACTGTCTCCTTTGCCGTTTTTGCCGCCGACGGTTCAGTGCATCCTCTGGATCAGGCCCTGGCGATGCAAACAGGGGCGGCATCCCCGGAGGAGGCGACCATCTCCCGAGAACCCGGCATGCTGGGCAACCAGTTGGTTCTGCCGTTGGATCTGCCTTCGGGAGAGTGCGTCGCCGTGCTGATCGGCGATGTCGATCCCGCCTTACTGCGCAAGATGTCGGGTCGCTGGCTGCGGGAGGTACGGGCGACTTTGCTGCAGGAACTCGAATTGGTGCATTGGGGATATATCGATCCCGAGGCCGACCTGTACAACAGGCGCGCGGCCATGACCTTTCTGCAGGAAAATCCCGAGGGGGCGCCGGCTTTTTTCCTTTTGTTGAACACGACCTTTTACCGGCGGACGGCGGCAGGCAACATCCAAAAGCTGCGGGAGATTGCCGACCTGCTGCAAGCGCTGACCCGGATGCACTGCTTTTCATTTGGCTACGGCGTGTTCGGGGTGTTGCTGTCTGCGGAAAACCGAGAGCAGGCCATGAAAACGACCCATTACCTGCAACGTCAGTTGAAGCAGGAGGGGTTGACCAGGGTGCAGATCGGGTTTGCGCAAGTGAGTGGCAGCGATTGCCCGCCCGCCGCCAACGTGCTGGACCGTCTTTGGCGTGCCCTGGCCTTGGCCGAAAAACGCGGACCTTTCGGGTTGTGCGATATCGATACCATTGACGAGCGTTTTCCCCATCCGTTCCAGTTGCGCCAGCCCGCGGTACTGGCGCGGCTGAAGCAGCGCTGGCGGGGACTTCCCCGGTTCACGCTCGTGCTTGCCGCTCGGCAGGAGGCCGGCGGACAGCCGGCAAAGGGAATGGCGTGGCCGGATTCCATGCCCCTGGCTGGCCTGTCTACGTCGCAGATCGATTTTCTCGGTGAGGAGGAGCACCTAGCCCTGTTCATCCTGCCAGAGGCCGATGCTGCCGCCACGGAAGAGGCGGTTGCCGCGATCAGGGCGCATTTTCGCGAACATTGCGGCAAGGATTCGCTTGCCGTCGGGGTTGCGTCCTGGCCTTGTCTGGACTACGTCAAAAGCGCCATCCCCGGCAATTGCCTCAAGGCGCTTCTGCACGGTTCTTTTCTCGGGCCGGAGACGACCACCGTCTTTGACCACGTCAGCTTAAATGTCAGCGGCGATTTTTTCTTCGAGGAAGGCGATTACCGGGCCGCGATTCGCGAATACCGCCGAGGGCTCCGTTTGCAGCCCAGCGATCCGAACCTGGTCAACAGTCTGGGAGTGACGTTGGTGGAATGCGGGCAGGAGCGGCAGGCGGCGATCTGTTTTCAGGAGGTGTTGGCCAAAGAGCCAGCCAATTACATGGCCTTGGTCAACCTTGGGCATGTGCAGCAAACCCTGGGGCAAGGGGAAAAGGCCCTGGAGTGTTTCGAACGGGCCTATCGGCTGCTGGCGCAAAGCAAGGCCTCGCCGCAGGAACTGCTCCTGCCCTTGGGCAAACTGTACGCCGAGCGGGGCGACCACGCCAAGGCCCTGAAAGTATTCGAACATTGGCGGGGGTGTCCGGGCAGCGATCGGGAATTCCTCCTGTTTCGTCTGCTGGGCCAGGCCTACTGGCAAAACGGCCGAGGCGAGGAAGCTGTCAGGGCGTGCCAGCGTGCCTTGCAGCTTTTTCCCCAGGACAGCATCTCGCTCAGCACACTGGGCTTATTGTATGTGGAACAGGGGGAGGGCAACGACATCGGTTTAACCCTGTGCCGTAAGGCGCTGGCGTTGGACAATTTCAACCCGGATCACTGGTGCCGGCTGGGCAGCGCTTTGCTGCATGTGGGAAATCGTACCGAAGCCGGCGTCGCGGTCAGACAAAGCCTGCAATTGCAGCGCGACCATGTGGAAGGACTACTGCTGGCCGGTCGACTGAATGTGCTGGGCAAGAAACTGACCCGGGCAAAACAGTGTTTCAACCAGGCAATGAACGCAAAGGCTTGCACGCCTTCCCAGGCAGAGCGGGCCAGGGCGGACATCGCCGAATTGACGGCCTCCTGAGGTCGACTTTGCTTTGCAAATCGATACGGTCGTGCAAGAAAAGTTGCACGATCTGCATGAAATGCTTCAACATTAAAGGATATTTCTGCTAACCTGCAACAGGAACGATTTGCCGATTTTCCGCGAACAATGCATGAGGAGCAACGCACATGGCCCAAATTGACGCTTTTTTCAAATTGATGAATGATGAAGGCGCATCCGACCTCCATTTGATGTCCGGGCAGCAACCGGTTCTGCGTGTCCGGGGCGATATGGAGCGCGTGAAATTCAAGGTACTTGACAACGAATACCTGAAGAGCATGCTCTACGAGATTTGCCCGGAAGATAAAATCAAGATTTTCGAGGAAAGTGGCGATCTCGATTTCGGTTACGAGATTCCGGGACTGGCCCGCTACCGTTGCAACTTTTTTCAGCAGAAATATGGCATCGGCGCGGTATTCCGCGAAATTCCCAGTGACGTCATGACCTGCGAACAACTCGGGCTGCCCAAGGTGGTGTCGCGTCTGGCCTCCCTGCCCAAGGGACTGGTGCTGGTCACCGGGCCGACCGGCTCGGGTAAGTCGACCACGCTCGCTGCGATCCTCGACGAGTGCAACCGGACCAGAAAAGACCACATCCTCACTGTCGAGGACCCCATCGAGTTTGTGCACAAAAGCCAGAGTTGCGTGATCAACCACCGGGAGGTTGGCACCCATACCAAGAGTTTTTCCGCCGCCTTGCGTGGCGCCCTCCGTGAGGATCCGGACATCATCCTGGTCGGCGAAATGCGCGACCTGGAGACCATTTCCCTGGCCATGGAGGCGGCCATGACCGGGCACCTGGTGTTCGGCACCCTGCATACCATCAATGCCATGAAGACCGTGGATCGCGTGGTGGAAATCTTCCCCGCCAACCAGCAGGGGCAGGTACGTTCCACCTTGGCCGACGCCCTGCGGGCCGTAGTCGCGCAGACCCTGTTTCGGCGAGTCGACGTCAAGGGACGGGTGGCGGCATTGGAAATCTTGATCTGCACGGCGGCGGTTCGCAACCTAATCCGCGAAGGCAAGACCTACCAGATCCCGTCGATCATGCAGACCGGCAAGAAGTATGGCATGCAGACCTTGGACGATGCGATTTTCGAACTGTTGGAAAAGAAGAAGATCAGTGCCGAGGATGCCTACACCAATAGTTACGAGAAGGCGCGGTTTGTGAAATTCTTGCGCCACCAGCCCTCGGATTTCACCGAGACCTGAGGGGACGCGTTGCCGATGCGGCTAGATGGCGTACTGGACCAGGCAGTTGGCCAGTACTTTGCGCTGCGCCTGGTTGAGGTTGACGAACCGGGCGCAGTTGTTAAGGACCGTGGTTTTGAAACCGTTGTTTTCCACGATCTGCTCGGAGGTGGCGACGATCTCTGCCGGAATCTGTTCCAGGGATGAGCCGTCGTTGCAATTATAGAGATCCAGCCTGAGAGAACGGCGGGTGAGGGGCAGGGCGTTGTAATCCAGGTCGAAGCAGAGGCCGCCTTCGCTGATGTTTTTTATGCGGGCGTATTGGTTTGTGGCCGGAATGCGGACAAGGAAAAAAGACGGCAGCTGTAGGCGGGGGAAGCGCCGCTGCTCCACGCCGATTGCAAAGGTGGCCAGCAGGACAAGCTGCTGATGACAGTTGGCGCAGGCGCAGGATCGAGCTGTCGGCAGGGTGGCAAGCCAGGAATTCGGTGAACGATCGATCAGGTTTTTGCCACCGCAGGCCGGACATTTTCTCCCGAATACCACCATCGTTGTTTCTCCCCTTTGAATTCAATTCCTTCTTTGTATCTTAACCCTATAGTATACCGCATTATTTCCTGCTTTTCAAGTTTCAGTTACCAAGAGAGATCCTCGCCGCCATTCCCAAACCGCAGGCGTTCCCCTGCCCGGGTGGCGACACGCATGTCCTTCCCGTTGGTTCGGACGGTTACGGTCCCGGTCCGTGCGGTGACCAAAGTCGGAATGTGAAGTTGCCGCCACCGTGCGAGATGCTCTTTGGCCGGATGGGTTCCCTGGCCTCGCCGGCCTGCAGAAACCACGATCAGAGCCGGGGCGACCGCATCCATGAAAGATGCACCGGCCGAGGTACGGCTGCCATGGTGGGGAGCCAGCAGGACATCGGATTGCACGGCGATACCTGCTCGAAGCAGCCGGTTTTCACTCGGAGTGCCGATATCTCCCGGAAAGAGAAAGCTGCGCGTTTTGTACTGAAGCCGCACCACCAGGCTGCGATCGTTGACCGATCCGGCTGCGCTCTGTCCCGGCAGATCGTTCATGCCGAGACAGGCGATTTTCACTTCCTCTCCTTCGTGCAACACATCCCCAGCCTTGGCAATGTTTACCGTGCCGCCCTGCGCCCGAATGGCCCGCATCAAGGTCTGGTAGTCCGGCTCCTCGCCCGGGTCGCCGTTGACGATTGCCCGCTGCGGCCGAAATCGGGCTGCGACAAAGGACAGTCCATTGTAGTGGTCCTGGTGCGGATGGGTGATGATCAGCCCGTCCAGCCGCCAGATGCGTTGCCGCCAAAGAAAGGGCGCGATCAGGCTCTGGCCGGGATCGAACTGTTCGCTTTGGTAGGCGCCGCCGTCGATCAGGATGGCACCGCCGTCGGGGAGTTGCACCAGAGTACAGGTTCCTTGGCCGACATCGAGAAAGCTGACCGTCAGTTCCTGACGTGTCTCGCGCAGCCAAAGCGAGCGGGTGAACGAGCCGGCCAGCACGAGGGCCAGGCCCAGGGCCAGCACCAGGCGTCGAACGGTTTTCTCCGGGCGGAGCAGGAGTATCAGGAGGCAGTAGTACAACACGATTTCCCCCGCATTGGGAGTGATCGTCCACACCGAGGCGTGGGGCAATCGGGCGACGGCCTCGCTCAGCCAGACCGTCAGTTCGATTGCCGGCCGGCCGACCTCGCACAGGAGAACGGCCAGGTTCGGAAAGAGTGGAATCAAGGGCAAGGCCAGCAGGCCGCAGGGCAGGGCCCACAGGCAGAGCAACGGTTCGATCACCAGGTTCATGACCGGACCGATCAGGGAGACGCGGTTGAAATGGTAGAGCAGGATCGGCAAGGTGCCGGCCGTGGCGGCCAAGGAGACATACAGCATGGACTGGAGGACGCGAACCGCTCGCCCGATTTGAGACGAAAGGCCCGAGGACGCTTCCTCCGGAGCCAGGAACAGCGGTAGGCGAGGGTAGATCAGATTGATGGCCAGAACTGCGGCAAAGGAAAGCTGGAAGGAAGCGGTAAAAAGTGCCAGCGGCGTCACGGCCAGGACAATGAGGGCCGCACCGGCAATCAGGTGGATCAGGGTCCGCTGCCTGCGAACCATCACCGCAAACAGCACCAACAGCGCCGTGATGAGCGAACGGACGGCAGGGACATTGAACCCGGCGATAAAGGTGTAGAAGAGCAAAATCGGCGCGGTCAACGTCAGCGCCAGGGTGGGCACATGGACATGGAGCAGCAGCCAGGTGCTTCGCTTGAGCAGCCAGGTGAACAGGGCGGCGCAGAACACCCCGAGCAACCCCAAGTGGAGGCCGGAGATGGACAGGACATGAAAGCAGCCATTGTCCTTGAAGGCCTCGATCAGGCGGGGTGAGATATTGACGGTGGAGCCGATGAGCAGGGCCTGGAAAAACCCGGCCTCATCACGGTCGAATTGGGCGGCAAAAAACTCGGCGGCCTGCTGCCGGATGCGTTCCGGCAAAAAGGACAGATCGCGCCAGCCGGGCCGCAACGGCTCCGCCACCGACAGGATTTCGCGGGGAGAGCGAATCCAGCCCGAGCACAGGATGTCTTGTGCCGCCAGGTGCAGGCGGTAATCGAAGGCGCCTGGGGTTTGGTAATTGCGGAAGCGGTCTAGGGTGGCCATGACCATCATCTTCTTGCCCGGTACAAATTCCGGGGCAAGGGCTCCGGGCACGGTGAGCCGGACCTTGCCCCGGATGGGCCGGAATGCCGAGGGGCCGGCGGAGTCGTGCGGCAGCAGCGCTTCGCTGTCCAGATCCCACCGGGTTTGCTCGCCGTCGTATTCGGCCATGGTCATCATCCGGCCCACCAGGGTCACCTTGGTCGGCTGAGTGACCGAGAAAGCTATATGATGCGGATCGTCGACGGGTTGCAGCGCCCCATGGGTGTGCACCAGACCGGTCAGGAACAAGGCGAAAAGCGCCGCCAGCGGCCGCAATCGACGGATGAACAGAAATGCGAGCAGGGGCAGGGACAACAGGACAGCTATGACGGCCAGCCGTTCCGGGTTGGCCGGCCACCAAGGGGTGAGATAAAAAGCGGCGCTGGCCCCGGCAATGAAACAGATTGCGGCACTGACCAGCAGATTGTCGGTGCAGCTGCGGATCAACCTTTCCATGGGGATTGGGACATCCCGGACAGCAAGGGGGCGATGGCTTCCAGGTGCCTGCGGACAACGCCCCGGTTAGCCACAACACAGGCCCTTGCCGCCTCGGACATCGAGCGTCTCTGTTCCCGGTCAATGAGGATCTGGTGGAGCAGGGTGTATAAACTGTCTTCCGTGTCGACTTGGCGGGCGCCGCCGCACCGGATCAGTTCCGCGGCAATTTCGGCAAAATCCTCCATGTGCGGGCCGAAAAGCGTGGGCACTGCAGCTGCGGCCGGCTCAATCGGATTGTGGCCGCCCGAGGCCACCAGGCTGCCGCCGACAAAGGCCACCTCGGCCATGGCGTAGCATCCGGCCAACTCGCCGATGGTGTCGAGGATGAGCAGCGGCCCTTGCTCTTGGCGATCGCGGCTCCAGCGGCGGCAAACCAGGCCGTGCTGGCCGGCGAGTTCGACGATTTCCCCCGCCCGCTCGATGTTGCGCGGCGCCAGCACCAGTTGGAGATCGGCGATGCGTGCAAGCAGCTGCCGGTACACCCGGAACAGGATGGCCTCCTCGCCGCGATGGGTCGAACCGCACACCCAGAGCGGTGGCGCCACGGCAAATCCGTACCGTTCCTTCTGGATGGCCAGGGCTCCGTGGTTGACCGCAGCTTCGCTCAGCAGGCTGGTATCGAACTTGAGATTGCCCAAGGTAACGATCTTGTCCGCCTCCACGCCCAGGGCGGCCATCTGGTCCGCATCGGCGGCGGTCTGCATGGCAAGCAGGGAAAACGACCGGAACATCGGCAGAAAGAAACGGGAAAATCGGCGATAACGGGTCAAAGAAGCCGCCGAGATCCGGCCGTTGACCAGAACCGTGGGGATTTGTCGGTGACGCAGGCAGCGCAGCCAATGCCACCAAAAATCGGTTTCCACCAAAAGAAACAGGTCGGGTCGGATCACCCGCGTGAAATATGGCACCACCCCGCCCACGTCCACGGGTGCGACAAGAATGAGATCGACGTGGGGTGCCAGCAGCTTGCGGGCCACTTCGTCCCCGGCCTTGGTGGTGACGGAAAAGAGGATCCGTGCCTGGGGATAGGCGACCCGCAGACCGCACACCAGGGGCACGGCGGAGGTGACTTCTCCCACCGAGAGGGCGTGTATCCACAGGGTCGGACCTTTGGCCGGGGGAAGCCACGCCATCTGCGCGGCCAAACCCCAGCCCAGCCTTTTGCCGATTCGGCCGCGGTATTTTTTCCGGCAGGCCAGGGGGATCAGAACCGGCAGCAGCGCCAGGGCCAGGGCCGTGGTGAACAAGGGGTAGAGCGGCAACATCGGCAGTCGGTATCCTTCAATAAGGTTGGCGCATATTTTTCTTGTTGATACCAGCATTTTGCCCTGCTGTCCAAGGAGAAGCGCCTGGAGCGGTTTGATCGAATGCTGTAGAGGTGTTCGTTGATTTGCATTCAATGGAGAATAATTATGGATCGATTCGCTGGGTGATGCTATGGTGTTTTGTGTATAGCCTGTTTTGATGAATTTTGTTCTTGAAGAGATGGCGAGTTTCCCAGTGCCCCATGCCGGTTGCGACAGAGTTTTCGATTGTTCTTTGCATGGAGACCTTGACCGATGCTTGACGATATCAGTCTGAAAATACTAAATATATTACAGGAAAAGGCCCGCATCCCCAATGTCGATGTGGCCCGCAAGGTGGAGATGGCGCCTTCGGCGGTTCTGGAGCGCATCCGCAAGATGGAGCGCCAGGGGGTGATCGACGGCTACGAGGTGCGCCTCAACCCGGCCCGTTTCAACCGCCGCCAGATCGCCTTCATCGAAATCCGCTCCCGCTCGGTGGGCGATCGCCCGGAAACCGGCGAAGCCCTGGCCGCCATTCCCGAGGTGCAGGAAGTGCATTATGTGGCCGGCGAGGACTGCTATCTGGTCAAGGTGCGGGTGGCCGACACCGCCGAGTTGGCAGGCCTTATCCGGGAAAAAATCGCTGTCATCGAGGAGGTCGCGTCCACCAGGACCGCGGCCGTTTTGCACACGTACAAGGAAACCGCGCGCATTCCCATCCGCGGTTGAACACACGAGGTCCGCCCATGCCGATGTCCCAACCCTTCAAAGATCGTCTTTTTCCGCACCTCCCGGCCATCGTGGCCCATTACGGCACGCCCTTCCACGTCTACGACGAGGCGGGCATCCGCGAAACCGGGCGCCGGCTCAAGGAGGCCTTTGCCGATATCCCGGTGTTCCGCGAGTATTACGCGGTCAAGGCCCTGCCCAATCCCTCGGTGATGGCCCTGATGCAAGACATGGGCTTCGGCTTTGATTGCAGTTCGGTCACCGAGTTGATGCTGGCCCGGAAGCTGGGGGCAAGAGGGGAGGAGATCATGTTCACCTCCAACAACACCAGCCCGGCGGATTTCGCGGCCGCGGCGGCCGAGGACGGCTGCATCCTCAACCTGGATGACATCACCCTGATCGACAAGGTGCCGCGGATGCCTGAATTGATCTGCTTCCGCTACAATCCCGGCGCGCGTCGCCAGGGCAACGACATTATCGGCAAGCCGGAAGAGGCCAAGTACGGGGTCAGCCACGACCAGATCGTCGAGGCCTATCGCCAGGCCCAAGCCAAAGGGGCGAAGCGGTTCGGCCTGCACACCATGCTGGCCTCCAACGAACTCCACTACAGCTACATGGTTCAGACCTCGGCCATGTTGCTGGAACTGGTGGACCGCATCCATGCGGAGTTGGGCATCGACTTCGAGTTTATCAATATCGGCGGCGGGCTCGGCATTCCCTACCTGCCGGGCATCGATCCCCTGAATATCCAGGCCATGGGCGAGGAGATCACCGCCCTGTTCGTCGATTTCAAGGACCGCAACGGCTACTGCCCGGCCCTGTTCATGGAAAGCGGCCGCTATATGGCCGGCCCGCACGGGGTGCTGGTGACCAGGGCCATCAACCGCAAAAACATCTACCGCACCTATATCGGCGTGGACGCCTGCATGTCGGCCCTGATGCGGCCGGCCCTCTACGGGGCCTATCACCATATCGATGTTCTGGGCAAGGACGGCGGCGCCGGCACCGAAGTGGTGGACGTGGTGGGCTCGTTGTGCGAGAACAACGACAAGTTCGCCGTCCAGCGCGAGCTACCGGTCATCGTTGACGGCGATATCCTCATTATCCAGGATTCCGGCGCCCACGGCCACGCCATGGGGTTCAACTACAACGGCAAGCTTCGGCCCCAGGAACTACTTCTGGGCCAGGACGGCACGGTGCGGCTCGTCCGCCGCGAGGAACGGCCCGAGGACTATTTCGCCACCCTGCAATTCGAGGACAAGGTGCTGCGGCTGTGAGGAGGCCGGTTTGAATCTGCTGCTGCTCGATCCCGCCGAGCTTGACGAAGAGGGCACGGCGAACATCGTTGCCCGCCGGGCCGAACATCTGCTGCGAGTGCTCAAGGTGGAGGCGGGCGACACGGTGCGGGTGGGGGTGATCGGCGGCAAGCTGGGCAGTGGCCGAGTGACGGCGGTCGAGGGGAAAACCGTGCGGTTGGCGGTGGAGCTGGCGCAGGAGCCAGATTGCACGCTGCAGCTCGAGTTGATTCTGGCCCTGCCCCGGCCAATCATGCTCCAGCGGATCCTCAAGCAGGCCACCGTGCTGGGGGTGCGGCGCTTTCACCTCATCCGTTCGCGGCGGGTCGAAAAATCCTTTTTTCACAGCCCGGTGCTGGCGCCGGAGAAAATTCGCGCCCTGCTCCTGGAAGGCATGGAGCAGGCCATGGACACCTGGCTGCCCGAGGTCCGCATCCATCGGCAGTTCAAACCTTTCATCGAAGATGTCCTGCCCACCCTTGCCGGCCAGGGGCTGATCGCCCATCCCGGAGTTGCCGGCACGGTGGCCGGCCTGCCGGTGTCCGGCCAGTCCGAGCAGCGGCTCTTATTGGCCATCGGCCCCGAGGGCGGCTGGTCCGACTACGAACTCGGCCAATTCCTCGACCGCGGCTTTTACGGCTTCACCATGGGCAGCCGCATCCTCCATGTCGACACGGCGGTGGTCAGTCTGCTCGCCCAGTTGCAGCTGCTCTACGATTTGCGCCGACGCTGAGCCAGCTTGCCGGTCAACAGGGTGAATTCCGGCAGCCGCAGAACCTGTAGGCCGACCGCATATATGGTCACTGCCACCCCGACCAGCAGCAGCAGCACCCCGGCCTGCGCCCACGCCGCGCCCTGCTGCCAGGGCGCGAGCAGTAATTCCAACCCCCATATCCCGCCGCACATCAGGCCGGTAGCCGCCATGATTTTTGCCAATCCCCGCAGCAGATACCCCAGCGGGTACCCGTCCAACTTACGGTAGAGCACTACGCCGAGAAAGAGAAAATTGAGGATCATAGCGCAGGAGGTGGACAGGGCGATGCCCCGGTGCTGGAGCGCATCGATCACCAGGTAAATGGTGCCGACGTTGGCCGCCACGCCGAGGAAACTGCCGATCACCGGATAACGGGTATTGTTGATGGCATAAAACACCGGCACCATCACCTTGATGGCCGAATAGGCGAAGAGGCCGACGGCGTAATAGGTGAGGGCGTCGGCGGTCTGGATGGTGTCTGCGCCGGTGAAGGCACCGTGCTCGAAGATCAGACGGATGATCGGCCGGGCCAGCAGCATCAGGCCGGCGGTGGCCGGAACGGCCAGGGCGAAGACCAGCACCAGCGAGGAGGTGAAGGTCTGTTTGAGGCTGACCAGATCCTTCTGTGCGGCCTGCTTGGCCAAAATCGGCATCACCGCGATCGACAGGGCCACGCCGAACACCCCGATCGGCAGTTGCACCAGGCGGAAGGCGTAGTTGAGCCAGGAAACCGAGCCTTCGACGCAGGAGGCGGCAAAGTTGGTGTTGATGAAGATGTTGATCTGGGTAGCCGACAGGCCGATGGTGGCCGGCAGCATGAGCAGCAGGATGCGCCGTAGCCCCGGATCAAGCGGATTGCAGGCAAACTGAAACCGGAAACCGACCTTGAACAGGGTCGGCACCTGCATCAGCAGTTGGAGAATGCCGCCGATCAGGGTGCCCCAGGCCATGCCGGCGATGGCCGGCTGGCCAAAGCGGGGAAAGAGCCAGGCCAGGGACAGGCCGCCGACGATCGAGCCGATGTTGAAGAAGGTGGAGGACATCGCCGGTATGAAAAAACGGCCCTTGGTGTTGAGGATGCCCATCACCACCGCCGCCAGCGAGACGCAGAGCAGAAAGGGCATCATGATCCGGGTGAGCTGGACGGTCAACTCGGTCTTGCCGGGAATCAGCGCGAAATTCGGGGCCAGCAGGCCGACGAGCGGCTCGGCCCAGTAAATGGCGGCCAGGGTGAAGACGCTGATCAGCAGGCTGAAGAACACCATGACGTTGCCGGCCAGCCGCCAGGTGGCCTCGGCCCCCCGGTTGGTGTTGTATTCGGTGAACACGGTGACAAAGGCGGCGGAGAGCGCCCCCTCGGCGAAGAGATCGCGCAGCAGGTTGGGGATGCGAAAGGCGACCACAAAGGCGTCGATTGCGAAACCGGCGCCGAACAGGCCGGCAAAGATCTGCTCCCGGATCAAACCGAGCACGCGGCTGCACATCACGGCAATGGAAACCGCGCCGGCTGATCGGGCTATTTTTCCGGTGGATTTGGCGGGTTGCACCGCTGGTTCGTCGGCCATCGCTCGTTCAGTGTTTCAGCAGGTTATCGCTTGACTTTGCAATCTTAATACGAATATAAAAAGGGCTCGTTTGCGCGGATCCGATGGTTACCACGCCTGCCGTGAAAGCGCGAGGGCTTTTCTTCGCTTCGCCGGCTGCGGGACCAAGCTCGCGGTGGTCCGCCGACGAAGCCCGTTTTCGTCATAACTATTGCGTTTCGGAGTTCAACATACCGTTCTCACGGCAGGTTGTGAGAACGGCCAGGTTCGCCGTGGACGCCGATACAACCGTTGCACTCACTGGAGGACTCCATGCAGGACGTACAGCACATCAGGAATGTGGTTTTTCTCGGCCATGGCAACAGCGGCAAATCCTCTCTTGCCGAGGCCATTCTGTTTACCGCCGGTTCCCTGAAGCGGTTGGGCAAGGTGGACGAGGGGACCTCTTCCATGGATTTCGAGCCGGAAGAGAGCAAACGCAAGATTTCGATCGGCACGGCCTTCAACCAGCTGACCTGGCAGAAAAACGATGTGTACTGCATCGACACCCCCGGTGACGACAACTTCTTCAACGAGACTCGCTTCGCCGCCCAGGTGGCCGACAGCGCCATCCTCACCGTGGGCGCGGTCCTGGGCGTACGGCCGCAGACCGAGAAATTCGTCGATCTGATCAAGAGGCACAATCTGCCCTGCCTGATCTGCGTCACCAAGATGGATCGGGAGCGGGCCAATTTCCAGAAAACGGTCGACGGCATCAAGGAGGCCACCGGCCTTAACCCGGTGGTGCTGTACCTGCCCATCGGTGCCGAGGATCAGTTCAAGGGCGTGGTCGACATCATGGCCAACAAGGCCCTGCTGTTCGTCGACGGCAAGGCCGAGGCCGCACCGGTGCCGGCAGAGCTGGCCGACGAGGTGGCGGTTATGCGCGAAACTCTGATGGAGAACGTGGCCGAGACCGACGACGAGTTGATCGAAAAATTCCTCGAGGAAGGCACCCTGAGCGAAGAGGAACTGAAAACCGGCCTGGTCAAGGCCATCAAGGAGGCCAAGATCGCCCCGGTCTGCGCCTGCGCCGCACTGGTCAACAAGGGCTCCAGCGTGGTGCTCGATGCCATCGTCAACCTCCTGCCCTCGCCCGACCAGCGCGAAGTCCGGGGTGGCATCAATCCCAAGAACAAGGAAACCGCCGAGCGCCCCGGCACCGCCGATGCGCCGTTTTCGGCTCTGGTCTTCAAGACCATGGCCGATCCGTTTGCCGGCCGCCTGACCATTTTCCGAATCTTTTCCGGCACCCTCAAGGGCGATACCTTCTACAACGCCTCCAAAGGCACCTCCGAGCGGTTCGGCCAGCTCTTCGTCATGGCCGGCAAGGAGCAGAAGCCGGTGGACGAGGCCGTGCCCGGCATGGTGGTAGCAGTGGCCAAACTCAAGGAAACCACCACCGGCGACACCCTGTGCGACGAGGCCAACCAGATCGTCTACCCGATGGTCGAGCCGCTGCCCCCGGTGATCGCCTATGCGGTCGGTGCCAAGAAGGGCGACGAAGAGAAGCTCTTCTCCTCCATCACCCGCCTGCTCGACGAAGACCTGACCCTAAAGCTCACCCGCGAGCAGCAAACCCACGAGACGCTCATTTCCGGTGTCGGCCAGGTGCATCTTGAAGTGATCGGCGAGAAGATCAAGCGCAAATTCGGGGTGGAAATGGAGCTGCGGCCGCCCCGCATCCCCTACCGTGAGACCCTGAAAGGCAAGGTCACTGTCCAGGGCAAGCACAAAAAGCAATCCGGTGGCCGGGGCCAATTCGGCGACTGCACCATCGAGATGGAACCCTTGCCCCGTGGCGAGCATTTCCAGTTCTTGGACAAGATTGTCGGCGGCGTTATTCCCCAGCAATACCGTCCGGCGGTGGAAAAGGGCATTCTTGAGGCCATGGAGCGCGGCGTCATTGCCGGCTATCCCTTCGTCGATCTCAAGGTCAGCCTGATCGATGGCTCCTACCACACCGTCGATTCCTCGGAAATGGCGTTCAAGGTGGCGGGATCGCTGGCTTTCAAGAAGGGCGTGGTGCAGGCGAATCCGGTGCTGCTCGAGCCGATCATGGAGGTGGAGGTACGGGTGCCCAAGGATTTCGTCGGCGATGTCATGGGCGATCTCAACAGCCGGCGCGGCCGGGTGCTCGGCATGGATTCGACGGATAAATACGAGGTCATCAACGCCCATGTGCCCCAATCCGAAATCCTGCTCTATGCCCTCGATCTCACCTCGATGACCGGAGGCCGCGGCACCTTCCTGACCAAGTTTTCGCACTACGAAGAGGTTCCCGGCCAGATCGCCGAGAAGATCATCGCCGACTTCAAGGAGCAGGCGGAGGAATAGTGGCCGCGCTTCCCCGGACCTACCGTTGCGGTGTCTTGACCCTGAGCGACAAGGGGGCGCGCGGCGAGCGCGAGGACACCAGCGGGCCCCGTATTCGGGAGATGCTGCAAACCGCGGGATATGAGGTGGTGGAATATCAACTCCTGCCCGACCGGCAGGAGTTGATCGAACAGCTCCTGAAAACCTGGGCCGACGAGCAAAAGCTCGATCTGGTCGTCACCACCGGCGGGACCGGCGTGTCGCCCAGCGACCGGACCCCGGAGGCCACCAGGGCGGTCATTGAATTCGAGGTGCCGGGCCTGGCCGAGGCCATGCGAATGGCCAGTCTCCGGAAAACGGTGCAGGCGGTCTGGTCGCGCGGGATTGCCGGTATCCGCAACAAATGTCTCATCCTCAACCTTCCCGGCAGTCGCAAGGCGGCGGAAGAAAATCTCGAAGCCGTGTTGCCCGCCCTGGCGCACGGTCTGGAAAAACTTCAGGGCGGCACCGCCGATTGCGGTCGAATGGAATAATTCCGTTCGACCGCTTTTTTTATCCTGGCACGAAGCGCGGGGCGCATTGCCTTTTATTGCTTCTGGTAGGGTCGGGTATGTCCCGTTTTATTCTTTTTTCTCTGATATTGTTGAATATCTTTGATGGCCCAATGTGTCGGAAAACAGAAATCTTCCACGTTGATGCAACATTATTCAAGAGGTCGATTGTTCACCCCTCGTTCGCGATACCAAACCCGCAACGTGCGTTCCAACTGTAGGCTCCAGAGATGGATATCCGAAAACTTGATGCATTCTGCAGAATTGTCGAACTGAAAAGCTTTACCAAAGCCGCCCAGGCGATGCAGCTTTCACAGCCAACCGTAAGCGACCACATTCGCCATCTTGAAGAAGAGCTTGGGCAGAAGTTGGTGGACCGTCGGGGACGCGAGGCGGAACCCACCCCGGTTGGGCGGCTTTTATACAGCTATGCCAGCAAAATACTCCGCTTGCAGCAGGAAACCCTGCAGGCCCTTGTCCAATACAGCGGCCAGTTCGTGGGGAATTTGCTCATCGGCGCCAGCACCATTCCCGGCACCTTTATTTTGCCGCCAATCATCAGCCGGTTTCGCCAACAATATCCTGACATCAAAACCATCGTCCGTATCAGCGGTTCACGAACCGTTGCCCAAAAAGTCCTTGATGGCGAATACGATCTGGGTTTGGTCGGGGCCATGTGGAATGAGCGAGGTCTCGAGTGGCAGCCCCTTTTTACCGACACCCTGGTGCTGGTCACCTATCCGGGCGGCTTCGCGCACAACAGGCAAGCCATCCCCGTGAGCGGCATATTGGCCGAACCTTTTGTGTTCAGAGAGCAGGGTTCGGGAACCAGAAAGAGCATTGGCCAGATTCTTGAGAACAAAGGGTACAGAGAGGCCGACCTGCATGAGGCCGCGCAGTTCGGCTCCAACGAAGCCGTCAAGGAGGCGGTCAAGGCCGGGGTGGGGATTTCGATGCTTTCTCGCCGGTCGATAGCCGGAGAGCTTGAGCGGGGTACGCTGATTGCAATACCATTGGACGATGTATCCGGAGAGCGTCCTTTTTACCTTGTTACCCGCAAGAATAAGGCGCTTGCGCCCATTGCCACCGCCTTTGCCGAGCATTTGCGGGGAGAAGCGGACCAAGGAGACGCATCTTCCCGCTGATCAGCCGTATGTACGACGAAGTACGCGGGCCGCCTCGACAATGGCACACAGCTTGCGAAAGGCAATTCCCTCCACATTGACGGAGCGGCTGGCAAAGCAGCCAAATCCGCAATCGGTGTTGAGAAACAGTTGATCGGGTCGGTAATAGGCCAACGCCTGTTCAGCCTTGGCGACGATGGTCTCGACCGACTCCACCTCATCCGTTCGGGGATTGACCACCCCCAAGCCCAGTTCACGATCCGCCAGTACCCTGCCGACCACGTCGATGTCACCGGCACGCGGGGTGGCGTATTCCAGAACGAACTGATCGATCCGCATCGGTGCCAAGGCGGGCAGCAATCTGGCATAATCGCCGGTCAGCAGCACCTCTTCCTGCTTGCTCCAATTGCCTCGGCAGATATGCACTCCGGTGCGAACGCCCCTGACTCCAACAGTGATGCGATTGATCAAATCAGCCGCAAATTCCAATTCCTTCCCCGCATCCCGGCGGGTTGCCAGCGTTGCTCACATAAAGGTGCGCCGGTCGCACTCCGCCGACATCACCACCTCGGTCAACACCGGTTCATCGAATTGCACGAAATCGCAGCCGGCATCGCGAAGATCGGTCAATTCCTCGCGCAGCATCCTGACAATGTCATCGGCCATCTCGGTCGGCGAGCCATACGCCTGGCGGGTGAGTGCTCCCACCCACATCGACCGGGTCAGCAGATACGGGCCGGGTAGCGTGATTTTGACGGGTTTGCCGGTGAGAGTCCGCAGGAAACGATAGTCGCCCAGTGCGAGCGGCTCACGTCTGGACAACTTGCCCACGCAGGTAGGGTTTTTGATCGCCGATGCGGGCATGTCCATCGTTCTGAGCATTTCCTCAAACTCGGCCTTGTCTTCGACATGGTCGAGCATCTCGGCCAGGGACATGAGCTGGGCCCCAGAAACCTTCTCGGCGATGAAGGCATAAAAGCTTTCGCGACGATGCTCGCCATCGACCAGGATATCGAGCCCTGCCTGCTCCTGCAAGGTCACGGTCCGGCGAATTTCCTCTTCGGCAACCGCGTTGTACTCCTGCCGGGTTATGGCCCCTTTTTGGTAGCCTCGCAAAACTTTGAGCATGGCTTTCGAGCGCGGCCATGAACCCACCTGGGTAGTGACGAAGGTGCCATGTTCGGCCATATTCTTTACACCAAAACAAATTTCATGTGGAAATCAACCGCCTTGGCCAGGGTCGCCGCCAAGGGCGAGCGTTCGACCGTACGCCCCCATGCGGCCTTGACCCTGTCCTCATCGTCAAAGGTCGAGGCAAAGCATTTCAATTCGATCCGCTGGATCGATGGATCGCCCGTCTCCATTCCCAGGTGAACCAGAACGTTGTGGAGCGATCCGCTTAATGAAATCTCAATGTCATCGACTTCCAATCCTTCGCGCGCGCATTCGGTGGCAAAAGCCGTGGTCAACGATCCGGCAAGCGCCCCCAAAAGATATTCAAGCGCGCAAGGATGTTCGTCCCGCTCCTCGAAGCTTGTCGGCTGCCCGACCTCAATGGAGAAATTTCGGGCGTAGATCGTCGATTTGAGATGTCCGGTCGATCGTGCCCGCAGGCGCCATTCATAGGCTTTTGCTTCGGCCTTGTCCTGTGCCAGGGCTTCGGCTTCGGCCTGCACTCCATGACCCCTTCTCATGAAATAGCGCATGCAGCCGTCACCCGAGGCCTTCCCCACGTAGGCATGGCCCGCCATTCGGCACCAGGGCGGCAGGTCCTCGGCCACGGTGGGTTCCCGGCTGCGCATTTCCAAAATGCCGTCTATCGGCGTCTTGAGCATGTGTTCCCGAATCAGGAGGATAAGGCCGGAACCGCAGTCCAGGTCACCGCCATCGAAAACCGTATCCGGAGTCATCGTTGTGGCATCGAATTCCATTCGCCGAAAAGCTCCCGCAAAGTTGATCAATAGGCGACAGCCGGAGAGCCGTTCCCCAGCCATTCCACCAGAGCGGCGCCACCGGCCGGCGTTGCCCCGTAAATGAGATCGGCCTCGGCGATGTTTCTCTTTTTCATGCAGGGGGTGCATACATAAATCTTGCCGCCGGCCTTGATGAATTTTTCGATCAGGTCTTTCAGGGGAGCGAAGGGGGCGCCTTCGTCGATTTTGGCTATGGTCTCGGCAACGGCGCAATGGACGCCATCCGAACTGAGAAAAACCATCGTCTCTTTTTCGCTGCCCTGGGCGGCATTGGCGACGACAAAGCCGAGGGTCGCCTTGTCCGGGTCGGTCATGCAGTGGGTGATCGTAACGCAGAAGGTATTTGCCATGGATTATCTCGCTATTATTTCGGGTTTGATAGTGATGAGATAGTAGGGATGCCGGATTGCGGTGAGTTGGTTTTTGGTCATTCTGCACCAGGCCGGAAGTTCAACCGGCGCACCGGGATCTCTGGAGATGACCAGAATTCGGTGTCCCGGTTGCTGATCGCGAATGTAGAGATAGAGATTGACGATCACCCGGCCGCAGGTTTCGTCGCCGCCATCGAACTCATCGTCAAATTCCCAGTCAGGCCGTTCGGGTGACCGACCGACAAGCACATGTTCGTTTGCTGGCATTGGACCGTACTCGTTCTCGTCTCGTGCTTGTCCAGGTGTTTGCGTAGCGAAAAACTGGCAACACAAAGGCGCGCGATTGGAGACTGGTTTTGGAATCGAACCAAGCGGCCTCCCTTTCCAGAGGAGGCCCAACGGGGTTGAAGCCCGCGGCCAGCACCAGCTAACTCAACCAGTCTGCTCTCAAGCGTTTACCGATAAATGCAGTCTGTTTATAGGTTTTTTCTATTCAGATGATAAGATGTGCCGATGATATCGTGTGGGGCATTTTTTGACAAGATGCTTTTTGGCCCCAATTTATGTGCGATGTTGCGAGGAAGGATGAGGTTGTTCACAAGAGAGGGCAAAAAAAAGCTCCGGATGGCGACCATCCGGAGCTTTTTTTTGTTTGCAGCAGAAGGCGGGAATCAGCAGATGCCGTCGATGATGACCTGGCCGCCGTTGTTGGCCTGGGCCGGTTTGATTTCGCCGATGAGATAGGGTTGTTCGCCGTGGGCGGCAAACTGGTGCAGCATGTCTTCGACATTGCTGTCCGGGACCACGGCCATCATGCCGATGCCCATGTTGAAGGTCCGGTACATTTCGTCGGCCGCGATGCCGCCTTTTTCCTGTACATAGGTGAAGCAGGGCGGGATAGGCCAGGAGCCGGAATGGATATGGGCGGAGCAGCCGGCGGGCAGGATGCGGGGGATGTTGTCGATGAAACCGCCGCCGGTGATGTGGACCAGGCCGTGAATCCGGTGGCGGCGCAGGATGCTGACCACGCTGTCCACGTAGATGCGGGTGGGCTTGAGCAACTCCTCGCCCAGGGTGCAGCCGAATTCCTCGATGAAATCGTCGACCTTTTTGCCCAATTCCTCGAAGAAGATTTTGCGGACCAGGGAATAGCCGTTGGAATGGAAACCCGAGGAGGCCAGGCCGATGATTCGGTCGCCGACCCGGATGTCGCTGCCGTCGACCAGGGCGTTGCGGTCGCCGATGCCGACCACGAACCCAGCCAGGTCATAGTCGCCAGGTTGATACAGGCCGGGCATCTCCGCCGTTTCGCCGCCGATCAGGGAGCAATGCGCCTGCTTGCAGCCCTCGGCAATGCCGCGAACCACATCGGTGGCCACATCGAGGTCCAGGGCGCTGCTGGCAAAATAATCGAGGAAGAATAGCGGCTTGGATCCGCTGACCACCACGTCGTTAACGCACATCGCCACCAGGTCGATGCCGATGGTGTCGTGCTTGTTGCACATCTTGGCCACCGTCAGCTTAGTGCCCACGCCATCGGTGGAGGCGACCAGAACCGGATTCTGTAAATCTTCGTTGCCGATGGCAAACAGTCCGGAAAAACCGCCGATGTCCGAGATCACGCCGCGCCGGTGGGTTCCGGCAACGATGTCCTTGATCCGGGAAACGAAGAGGTTGCCTTTGTCGATGTCGACGCCGGCTTCGCTGTACTTTGAAGATGATTGGGTCATGGAGAGTCGTAGTGGGGTTGCCGCCAGCGTCGAATCCGCCGTGGAATCGACAACTGTCGCAAGATATCTACAGGTTGGATACTGCACGGCAAGGTACTTTTTTTGACCGGCCGTTGTCAACAGCTTTGTGGTCTGTTGCACCGCCAGCCGCTTTCTGGTAAAGCAGCGTCCATGAAACTCCTTATAACATTGATTGGGCTGGTGCTCGTTCTCGAAGGACTGCCGTATGTCGCTGCGCCGGAATCCATGCAGCGTTGGCTGCGCCAGATTGCGGCCATGCCGCCCCATCTTTTGCGCCGGATAGGCCTGGTCGCCATGGTTCTGGGGTTTTTCCTGTGCGCCCTGGCGCAAAAAACAGGCTTCTTCGACTAGATCGTCTCCGCGCGTCCGGCCCGTGCCGAAGGAGGTGACGCCTGCCTGCCCCCTTTTCCCGATTGACTTTTCCGGTTGGCGTTCAGTACAATTATCTCCCTTTATGTGCGAGAAGAAGCGGAGCCTTCTTCCGCCGGGACCAGACAGGGCCGTTGACCGACGGCCCCTTGACGCGCTGCCCATACCCATTCACCCGATCCGGAACGCCGCCATGGTCAACTATTTTTATTTAGACAACAAAATGGTCAAGATGGAAAGCGGCAACGGTTCCGTCAGCCCCAACATCTTCTGGATCGATCTGATCAATCCTTCCGAGGATGAAATTCGGCAGGTGGAGAAGGATTTCCGGGTGGAACTCTTCACCAAGCAGGAGAGCGAGGAGATCGAGTCCAGTTCGAAATACGTCGAGACCGAGGATGAGATCGGCATCAACCTCAATTTTCTCGTTCCCGAAAGCAACACCTTCACCAATGTGCCGGTCTCGTTCATCCTCAAGGACAAGATCCTGTTCACTCAGCGTTCCCACGAATTCCGTTCGTTTACCGAAACCTACCGCAAGCTGCGCGCGATCAAGCCGGTGGACGGCGAGGACATCTTCCTCACCATCCTTGAAACCCGGATCGACTCCGACGCCGACCTCATCGAAACCATCACCGACCGGATTTCCGAGATCACCAAGCAGATGATCGGCGACAAGGACCCGGACCGCGACCTGCTGCTCAAAATCACCTCCCTGCAGGAATCGACCATTGCCATTCGCGAAAATATCGTGGAAAAACAGCGCATCATCTCTTCGATGCTCAAGAGCAAGATGTTCCCCAAGGAAGACCACGAGAACATGCGGATCATGATCAAGGACGTGGGCTCGCTGCTGGACCACACCTCGTTCAATTTCGAGCGGCTCGAGTTTCTCCAGAACACCTTCCTCGGCCTGGTCGACATGGAGCAGAACCGGGTGATCAAGATTTTCACCGTGGTCACCGTGATTTTCATGCCGCCCACCCTCATCGCCAGCGCCTATGGCATGAACTTCAAGTACATGCCCGAGCTGGACGAAATGTGGGGCTATCCCTTTGCCGTGCTGTTGATGATCCTGTCCTCGGCCATGACCCTGCTGTTTTTCCGGCGCAAAAAATGGCTCTGACATCCTGACGACGCCGGGCGTCACCGGATCGCCCGCACCGTCCTTTCGGGGGAAACCAGATGAAGGCATTGTATGTCGTTCTGATTGCCGGCGCGATCGGCTGGCTGTTGCTGCAGACCTTCCAACCGTCGCCGCGCGATCCCCGGGCGGTGTCCCGGCCGATCGAGGCCAGGGGCGATCTGGCCGCCGACGAGAAAAACACCATCGAAATCTTCCGAAGTGCCGCGCCCTCGGTGGTGTACATCACCAGCATCGCGGTCCGCCGCAATCTCTTCAGCCTGAATGTCTACGAGATTCCCCAAGGAACGGGTTCGGGCTTCATCTGGGACCAACAGGGGCGGATCGTGACCAATTACCACGTCATTTCCGATGCCAGCCGGCTGGAGGTGACCTTGGCCGATCATTCCACCTGGAAGGCGGTGTTGGTGGGGACCGCCCCGGATCGCGACCTGGCGGTGGTACAGATCAACGCCCCGGCCGACAAGCTGCGGCCCATCGCTATCGGCGAATCCAAAAATCTGCTGGTGGGGCAGAAGGTCTTTGCCATCGGCAATCCCTTCGGCCTGGACCAAACCCTGACCACCGGCATCGTCAGCGCCCTCGGCCGGGAGATCACCGCCGCCACCGGCCGGACCATCCACGATGTCATCCAAACCGACGCGGCCATCAATCCGGGCAATTCCGGCGGACCGCTGTTGGACAGCGCCGGTCGGCTGATCGGGGTCAACACCGCCATTTACAGTCCGTCGGGGGGCAGTTCGGGGATCGGCTTCGCGGTGCCGTCGAGCGAGGTCAACCGGGTGGTGCCGCAGATCATTGCCAAGGGCAAATTGATCCGGCCCGGCCTGGGCATTGCCCTGGCCAACCGGAGGTTGACCGAGGAACTGGGACTGGACGGGGTGATGATCCTCAAGGTACTCCCCGGCTCGACTGCGGAAAAGGCGGGGCTGCGGGGAGCATCCCAAGTGCGGGACGGCTTGGTGCTGGGCGACATCATCCTGGCGGTCAACGGTAAACCGGTCAAGGATTACGATACCCTGCGCGACGAGTTGGAACGCTACGAGGTGGGGCAGAACGTCACCCTGACCCTGATGCGCGATTCGACCGCGGTCGAGGTCAAGGTGCCGCTCGAGGCGATGAACTGAAAGGAGCGACTTGCCGGCGCGGTCAGACCAGCAGGGACGTTTTTTTCTTCCGACCGTTGCCGCCCAGGCGGCCGATCGCCCAGCCCAGCAGCAGGACGAGGGCGCCGGTGAAGAACCAGCTGATCGACCGGTTTTTCCTCAGCACCGTGCATTCGATCTGGGCCTCGGTCAACTGTTGGCGCAGATCCTCGATCTGTTTCTGCGCCTCGGTCAAATTGTTCTTGGCGTGGATGCCGCTGGCCGGGTCGGCGACCAGGGTCTGGTACTTATCGGCCAGGGTGCTGCGATCGGTGGTGCAGGCCGCCAGATCCTTGCGCAGCCGTTCGTTTTCGGTGGCAATGTCCCGGAAGCGCCCCATGGGATCGGTCACGGTCCCGTCCGGTCCCAGTCCCGGTTTGATGTTGGCCACCGGGATCAAGGGCGAACTGCCGAGAAAGCGGCTGCGCACCCAGCCCTCGATCCCGTCCTGCATCCGTACACGCGCCCATTCCTTGCCTCCCTGCACCAATTCCACGGCCGTTCCCATGGGAACCGTGGCGACAATCCGGGCGCCGTCGCCTGGGCTCTTGCGCATCAGCACTTCCAGGCTCGGCTTGATATAAAGAATTTCCGCGCAAGCCGGTACGGCGAGCCAGCCGACGAGCAGCAGGGGGAGCAACGCGGCGCCTTTCCAACAGTATATGGAAAACAAGGGACTTTTCATTGAATCTTCCCCGGAGGGATGAACGAGAAGGCGATCGAGAAATAGGAGCTTGTCCGTGCAAGTACCAGGATATCTATCCCGTGTCGGTTATCCGGCATGGGATGCACGTGTCTTTGCAAGCTCCTTGCCGGAATTGGCCGGCAGTAAAAAAACACTGGGCGGCACCCTACCACGAAATGGCAGGGCCTGCCAGTTCCGCCTGAGCCGTGCCGCGCCCTTTTTTCGCAAAGTTCAGAGGGTATGGAGTTTTTTGCTCCTGATTATGGCCAATTCCCGCATGTTGCGGGCCTTGTCGGATTCGTCGACAATTTCCCGGCCGATGATTTCTTCCAGAATATCCTCCATGCTGATTACCCCGGTGACGCTGCCGTACTCGTCGACCACCACGAACAGGTGCTGGTATCGTTCGAAAAAATCGACGAAAATGCGGTCCAAGGGCGCGGTTTCCGGCACGAAATGGACTGGCCGCATGATTTGCGAGAGCTTGAGGGAATCCTGGCCGACCGCCGCCGCCATGAGCACGTCCTGGCTGAGCACGATCCCCACCACGTTGTCGGCTTCGCCGTCGTAAACCGGCACCCGGCTGTGCATCCGCCATTTGCCCTCCATGCGGGCGGCTTCCTTGATCGTCAGCGATTGGGAGGTGGAAAAAGTGACGGTGCGCGGGGTCATGACCTGGCGGACGTTTTTTGCGCCCAACTGGAGGATGTTGGCGATCACCTTTTCCTGGTCGGCCTCGATGCCGCCGGATTTCCGGCTCAAACTGGCGATGGTCTTGAGCTCTTCCGCAGAGAGCTGCTGGGGTGCGTGGCTGTTGGGCACCAGGCGGGTCATTTGCTGCGCCAGCCAGATCAACGGCAGCAACATCATGATCATGAAACGGAGCGGGCCGACGATGTGGGGCCCCATCTGTCGGGCAAAGGTGACACCGACGGTCTTGGGCACCACCTCGGTGAACAGCAGGATGGCCAGGGTGAAAATCAGGGAGAACCAGATGAGGCCGTCCTGGCCGAACAAGGCGACCGCCGCCGCACCGGCCACCGAGGCGCCGATGGTGTGCGCCACGGTGTTGAGGGTGAGGATGGCGGTGATCGGCTGCTCGATGCTGTCCTTGAGCTTTTTCATGTTTTCGGCCTGGCGGGGGTGGGTTTCGGTCATCAATTCGACCTGCGCCGCCGACAGGGACAGGAGAATGGCCTCGAACAGCGAGCAGGTGGCGGAAACCAACAGGGCGGTACTCACGGAAAGAATGAAAACGAGCAGCACGAATAACCTCCCGGAACCAGGATGCAATTGTGGATAAATCCGGCAACCGGCGGTTTTGCCGATTGAGGTTGGATCAAGTTTAGTGTATGAAAAACTTACATTAAATCAGTTGCCGCCGCTTTTCAAAGCATTCCGCCATCCGCCCGAGGAGGAACCCTTTCTGTGCCCGATCAGACCGTGACCATTGAGTTTTTCGACCAGGAACCGTCCACTTTTGCCGGCGATCTGCTGGTTTTTCTGGTGGAGGAGGGCATCCCGCAAGCCGCCGAGTCCGGCATGGGGATCAACCGGTTGTTGGCCAAGGTGCAGGAAACCGGCGATTTCAAGGGGGAAAAGGATCAGGCCTTTGTGCTGTACCCCGGTTTGGCCGGAGTGGATGCATCCCAGGGCGTGTCGGCGAAACGGGTGCTGTTCGTCGGTTTGGGCAAGCCGGACGAGGCGATCAACAACCGGAGGGAACGGCTTCGCCTGGCCGGCGGCACCATCGCTAAACAGGCCGGCGCGGTGAAGGCCAAGGAGGTGCTGCTCGTCCTGCCCAAGGAATATTTGCTCGATGCGGTCGAGATCGGCCAGTGCCTGAGCGAGGGATTTTTACTCGGCAACTATCGTTTCGATCTGTACAAACAGCCGAAAGAGGACGACCCGCCGGTCCGGGTGGAACGTTTTCTGCTCCACGACGGCGGTTTGGCCGCCAGCGCGGTCCGCAAGGGCCTCGAACTCGGGCGGATTCTGGCCGAGGCCACCTGCGCCGCTCGCGACATGGCCAACCAGCCCGGCAACGGCTGGACTCCGGCCGACTTTGCCGAATACGCCAAAAAACTGGGCAAGAAAAGCCGCTTGAAATGCACGATCCTGGACAAGGGCGACCTGCAGAAGCTGCGCATGGGCGGCATTCTCGGCGTTAACCAAGGCTCGGCCCAGCCGCCGTTTCTGGTGATCCTCGAATACAAGACCAACAAAAAGAACCCGACGATCCTCCTGGTGGGCAAGGGCCTGACCTTCGATTCCGGCGGCATCAGTGCTAAACCGCCGGCCGGCATGGAAGACATGAAATACGACATGTGCGGCGGCGCGGCGGTGCTTGCCGCCATGCAGGCCATTGTCGAGATCGGGGTGCCGGAAGTGAACGTGGTGGCCCTGGTACCCGCCACCGAAAACCTGTCCGGGGCGGCGGCGCTCAAGCCCGGCGACATCATCCGCCACTACGGCGGCAAGAGTTCGGAAATCATCAATACCGACGCCGAGGGCCGACTGATCCTTGCCGATGCCCTGGCCTACGGCATCGAAACCTACAAGCCGCAGGCGGTGATCGACGTGGCCACCCTGACCGGCGCGGTGATCATCGGCCTGGGCCATCACTACACCGGGCTGCTCGGCAACAACGACCAGTGGGCCGAACAGTTGACCGAAGCCGGCGCCCGGGTCGGCGAACCTCTGTGGCGGCTGCCGCTGGGGCCCGAGTACCGCAAACAGATCGATTCGCGGATCGCCGACATCAAAAACGCCGGCAGCGACCGCAGCGGCGGCACCATCACGGCTGCCTGCTATCTCCATGAATTCGTCGGCGAGACCCCTTGGGTGCATCTCGACATTGCCGGCACCGCCTGGGATTTCACCGAAAAATCGTATATTCCCAAGGGGCCCTCGGGCATCGGGGTGCGCACCTTGGTCGATTGTCTGCGCCAATGGCGGCCAATCCAGTCCGCTGACAAGAACCACTAGAAATGCCTCCTGGCCGGCATCGTCCGGGCGGGAACAGCCAAGGAGAACAGCATGCTTGTCAAGAGAAAGGGAATCACCGTCAGTCGACAGATCATGGACGATCAGCTGTTGCACCCGGGGGCAACCGGCGAGTTGACCGGCTTGCTCAACGATCTGGTGGTGGCCGGCAAGATCATCAGCGCCGAGGTCAACATGGCCGGCCTGGCCGACATCCTCGGCCAGTCGGGCCGGACCAACATCCAGGGCGAAAACGTGCAGAAGCTCGACGTGTTCGCCAACCAGACCATCAAGCGGCGGATGGAACAGTGCGGCCATGTCTGCGTCATGGCCTCGGAAGAGGACGACGACATCATCCCGGTGCTCGAGGGGTACGAAGGCAACTACACCATCGCCTTCGATCCACTCGACGGCTCCACCAACATCGATGTCAATGTCTCCATCGGCACCATTTTCTCCATCCACCGGCGCCTCAGTCCGGCACCGGGGCAGGGCAATGTCGGCGACCTGCTGCAAAAGGGGGGCAAGCAGGTGGCGGCCGGCTACATCATCTACGGCTCCTCCACGGTGATGGTCTATACCACCGGCTCCGGGGTGCACGGCTTTACCCTCGACCCGAGCGTGGGCGAATTTTTCCTCTCCCATCCCGGCATCAAGATTCCGGACGCCTCGCTCTACTACAGCGTCAATGAGGCCTACGCCAACCATTGGTTCGATTCCACCCGCCGATTCATCGATCACCTGAAAACGACTGATGGCGGTAACGGGGCCTACAGCCTGCGCTATATCGGATCGCTGGTGGCCGATTTCCACCGCAACCTGATCAAGGGCGGTATCTTCCTCTATCCCCGCGACAAGAAAAGCGGCGAAAAATCCGAAGGTAAGCTGCGACTCCTGTATGAAGCCGCGCCCCTGGCGATGATCGCCGAGCAGGCCGGAGGACGGGCGATCACCGACGACGGCCGACGCATTCTCGACATCGAGCCGACCAAATTGCACCAGCGCGTGCCCCTGATCATCGGTTCCAAACGCGACGTCGACCTGGCGGAGAAATTCCTCCGCGGGGAAATGTGATCGCAACGCGGTGTGCGTGCCCCCTTTTCCCCCTTGACAAATGCGGTTGGGGCTTTAGTATGAAAAAATATTCAACAACGGGCCGCACCATGACACGCACTCTCGCTCTCCTTCTTCTCCTTAGCCGACTGCACGGATCGACCGTGGCAGGGGAGGAAGGTGTGTCCTGACAGGCCGCTGACAATCTGAACCCACAAAGCCACGGTTACCTAACCGTGGCTTTTTTTTTGACCGAGACAAGGAGAGATCATGGATCAGGAGAAATTGAAGAAATACCGTCCTTATACGCCGGTTCGGCTGACAGAGCGCACCTGGCCCGACCAGGTCATCGCCAAGGCGCCGATTTGGTGCAGCGTCGATCTGCGCGACGGCAACCAGGCGCTCATCCAGCCGATGAATCTGGAGGAGAAGCTGGAGATGTTTCAACTCCTGACCCAGATAGGCTTCAAGGAAATCGAAGTCGGATTCCCCTCGGCCTCGCAGGTCGAATACGATTTCCTGCGGCTGCTGATCGACGGCAAACATATCGTCGGCGACGTAGTGCCCCAGGTCCTGACCCAGGCCCGCGACCATCTGATCAAGAAGACCTTTGCCGCGCTGCAGGGGGCCTCCAAGGCGATTGTCCACCTCTACAATTCCACCTCGACCCTGCAGCGGGACGTGGTGTTCCAGAAGGGGCGCCGGGAAATCGTCGAGCTGGGCGTGGCCGGGGCACGGTTGATCCGCGAGCAGGCGGAGCAGACCGACACCAAAATCCGCTATGAGTATTCGCCGGAGAGCTTCACCGGCACCGAGCTCGATTTCGCCCTGGAGATCTGCCAGGCGATCATGGATGTTTGGGAACCGACCCCGGACAATCCGGTGATCATCAACCTGCCCGCCACGGTGGAGATGTCGACCCCGAACATCTATGCCGACCAGATCGAATGGTTCTGCCGGCACTTGAAAAACCGTGACTGCGCGCTGATCAGCCTCCATGCCCACAACGACCGGGGTGAAGCGGTGGCCGCCACCGAATTGGCCCTGATGGCCGGGGCCGACCGGGTGGAGGGAACCTTGTTCGGCAACGGTGAGCGCACCGGCAACGTGGACATCGTTACCCTGGCACTGAACTTGTTCACCCAGGGCGTCGATCCTAATCTCGATTTTTCACGGATCAACAGGGTGATCAATATCTACGAGCGCTGCACCAAACTGCAGGTGCACCCACGACACCCCTATGCTGGCGAGCTGGTGTACACCGCTTTTTCAGGGTCGCACCAGGATGCGATCAACAAGGGCATGACCGCCCTCGAACTGACCCAGAGCGGTCTATGGGAGGTGCCCTACCTGCCGATCGATCCGCAGGACGTCGGCCGCACCTACGAATCGATCATCCGGATCAACAGCCAGTCGGGCAAGGGTGGGGTGGCCTACATCATGGACCACGAGTTCGGCTTCAAGCTGCCCAAGGAAATGCATCCGGGGTTCGGCCGGGTCATCCAAGAGGTCACGGACGCCCATGGCGACGAGTTGTCCGCCGAAATGGTCTTCCACACCTTCGAAAAGGAGTATCTGCTCAACACCAATGGCTATGCCTTGAAATCGTTCAATGTGCTCAAGCGCCACTTCGAGCGGAACGAGGAAAGCTCGATTGCGGAGATTGAAGCGGTGATGGTGACCAAGGATGGGGAAAAAACGATTCGCGCCACGGGCAACGGTCCCCTGGATGCCTTTTGCACCGCCCTGCGCGACGGGCTGGGGCTGCGGTTCGTCCTCCACTCGTACCATGAACACGCCTTGACCCGCGGCAGTTCTTCCAAAGCGGTGAGCTACATCGAAATCCTCGACCAGGACGATGAAAGCTGGTGGGGGGCCGGGGTGGATACCGACATCATCGTCGCCTCGATCAAGTCGCTGCTCAGCGCCCTGAACCGTTCGGCAACTAAAGTGAAAAGGGGGAAATGACATGGGAAAAAAACGGATGATCGCCCTGGGCTGTGGCCTGCTGTTGGCCGTGGCCGCCGTCGCCGCCGCCGAGGAGATCGGCGAGGTCAGCACCACCTTCAAATTGGTCGGTGCCAACGACAAGATCGTGGTCGAGGCCTTTGACGATCCGGATATCGCCGGCGCCACCTGCTATGTCAGCCGGGCCAAGACCGGCGGCATCAAGGGTTCGATCGGGGTGGCCGAGGATACTTCGGACGCCTCGATTTCTTGCCGCCAGACCGGGCCGATCACCTTGCCGGAACGGGTGGCCTCGGGCAAGGACAACGGCAAGGAGGTGTTCAAGAAATCTGCCTCGCTGATTTTCAAGAAGATCCAGGTGGTGCGCTTCTACGACGAGAAGCGCTCCACTCTGGTCTATCTCACCTATAGCGACCGGATCATCGAGGGTTCGCCGAAAAATTCCATTTCCACCATTGCCCTGCCCCAGGCGATCCAAGGTGGGGCAGGGGCAGGTTCGGGCAATTGAATCCGGCCGCCTTGCGCTCTGGGCGGGACCCTCTGGGCCCGCCTATTTGCTGAAGGCCCCGAACAGGCTGGACATCCCCAGCATGTTGGTCGCCTGGGCGCAGGCGTCGAGGATGTCGCTGTCCTTCCAACCGAGGGCGCGGAGGCGCTGGATATCGTCTTCACCGATCCGCTCCTTGCGCAGCACCTTGGACACCGTTGCCAGCAGGGCATTTTCTGCCTCGCTGAACGCATCGACCTGCCGGCCGGCGGCCAGGTCGGCCAGATCCTCCGCCGACAGTCCGGTCTTACTCAACCAGGTCTGGTTGAGATTGACGCAATGATCGAAACAGACCTGGTGGGCGGCAAGGAGGCGGATGGCGGCCAACAGCGGAAAGCTGAGGGACTCATGTCGCATGAAATACGATATCTGGGCGAAAAAGACATCGAACAGTCCCGGACTGGTGCTCATGAGCTGCAGGGGTGCCGGTACCGGGATGTTTTTTTGCAGGAAGACATTGTAGGTCTCCGCTACAGTTCCTGTCGCCTTTTCCGGGGTTTGATAATCGAGCACGAACATACGTTTTCTCCTTGTAGTAGACTGGTCGTCTAGTTTTATGGGGTGCGCGGCCGTACAGGCACGCGCGGGTTAAGCTGCTGTCAGGTCAATAGAACCTCGAAGGTCATGCGCTGAAAGGTGTCCAGGGGTTCCGGACCGGCGGCGGCCTTCATACGGATGAGAGCACCCTGCCAGGCGGAAAGGATGTAACGCGCCGTGGCCTCCGGCTCGAGGCGGTCCGGCAGTTCGTTGCGTTCCCTGGCTTCTTGGAGCAATCGGGCCACGAAGCGGATCAGGCCATCTAGGGAACGGTTGAGTTGTTCGCGGAAGGCGAGGTTAACGTCTCCCAGTTCCTGGACGAGATTGCCGATGGGACACCCCTTGATGAATCCTTCCCGCTCGAATTGGTCGCGGAACCAGAGGAAGAAATTAGCCAGCCGCACCAACGGCGGCTTGGAATCGTCCTTGAGAATCGGGCTCAAGTACTCGGCGAGCCGAGCCTGGTAATAATCCACCAGGGCGAGGCCAAAGGCCTCCTTGCTCTTGAAATAGAAATAAAAAGACCCTTTGGGCACGCCGGCCGCCTGCAGGATTTCCTGCAGCCCGGTGGCGTTGAAGCCTTTGTGGTGGATGATCTGCCCGCCACAAGCCAGGATATGCTCACGGGTGTCGACTGTCATGGCGGCAATAGTAGACCGGTCGTCTGGGGCCGTCAAGAAAAAAATAAGCCCGATATCGGCTGGCGCCATTGAACGTGCTGGGACGTATCGGGTGAAGCGGGGCGCAGGCAAGAGCGAAACCGGACGGCCGTAAGCAGTGCTTGTTTCGTCCGCGCAAGAATGGTAATGCTTTGAAACTGATCCCTTTTTGCGCGAGGATTCGCCATGGACCAATTTTCCGGCACCTTGCTCGGCCGGGCCAAAACCTTGCTGTTGGCCACCGATGGCTCCCGCTTCAGCGAAGGGGCCGTGCAGGAAGCCATTTTTTTCGGACAAGCCTGCCGGGCCAAGGTGATTGTTCTGCATGTGGTGCCGACCCGGACCGAGTCGATCGGTGCCGCCAATTTTGCCGTCCGGCAGAAGCGGAACGATCTGGCACCGCATTTTGACCGTATCCGGGTTATGGCCGACGACAGCGGAGTGGAGATCGAAATCGTGGTGCTCGGCTCCAGCAATCCGGAAAAGACCCTGGTCGAACAGGCTCGGCTGCGGCAGGCCGACGTTATCCTCATGGGCCGCCGCGGCAAGGCCAACCGCTGGTCGCGGCTGGTGGGCAAAACCACGACTAGGGCAATCGCCCAGGGATTTCCCCGCATCCTGGTGGTACCGAAGGATTGCACGCTCACCGGCCAGCATATCCTGGTGGCCGTGAACGACTCGCCCAACAGCCGGCAGGCGGCGCTTGAAGCCTTGAGCCTGGGCAGCGCCTGTCCCTCGCTCCGGCAAATAACGGTCATGGCCGTTGCCCGGCGCAAGGAGGACCTCACCGGGGCCAAACGTCTGGCGGATGCGGTTTGCGCCCAGGCGCTCCAAGTGAATCTGGCCCTTGCCTGCGAGCCGCTGGTCGCGGAAGGCGATCCGGCGAATGCGGTGGTGACGGCGGCGCGGGAGCGGGCGGTGGACATGATCCTTCTCGGCGGCCCCGGCCGGGGCGGGCTGGCCAAAATGCTCACCGGGCATGTGACTGAACATGTCATCGGCCGGACGCCCTGCGCGGTGCTGGTGGTCACCGCTCAGGACGCTGCCGATACCCCATCATCTCCTTTGCCCGATCCGACCTCATGATCAGCAAGCTGGCGTTGCGTCTTTTTCCTTTCCTGGCCTGGTTTCCCCTGGCGCCGCTCGTTTTGCGAGCCGATGCGATCGCCGGCATCACCGGGGCGCTGGTCTTGGTCCCCAAGGCCATGGCTTATGCGCAGCTATCCGGATTGCCGCTCCAGTTCGGCCTTTATACCGCCCTGATCCCGGCGGCGATCGGCGCCCTGTGGGGATCGTCGCGGCAGTTGGCCACCGGCCCGGTCGCCATTTTATCCCTGATGACCGCCGCCGCGGTCGCCCCGCTGGCTCCTCCGGGATCGGAAGAGTACATCGGGCTGGTGCTGCTGCTCACCCTCATGGTGGGCTGCATCCAATTCGTGCTCGGCTTGGTCAAGTTGGGCAGCGCGGTCAACTTCGTTTCCCACCCGGTAATTCTCGGGTTCATGAACGCGGCCGCCCTGATCATCGGGCTTTCCCAGCTGGACATGTTCCTGGGGATTCCCAAGGGGCGCAGCGATTTTTTTCTCAAGGATGTCTGGGAGATGTTCAGCTACATCCCCCTGACTCACCTACCCACCCTGGCGATGGCCGCGGCCAGTCTGGCGCTGATGCTGATCGTGCAAAAGATCCGGATTCTGGCCAAACCCGGAGTGCTGGTGGTCGTTGTCCTCGCCACCCTGGTCAGCGCCCTCATCGATTTTGAACATACCGCCACCGGCCGAATCGAAGATGTGGCGGCACCGGCGGCCAAGGAAATGATCCAAGACTACACCACCACCGCCCAACGCATCGCGGCTATGAACAACGCGGTGGCCAGCCTTTCCGCACGACTGCGGCAGGCGGAAAAGGAATCCGACTCCCGGGTGGCGGCCGATCTGCGCTATCGCCTGGAGTTGCTCGACCTCGACATCAAGGCGGCGGAAAAGGAAGGCCGCAACCAGCTGCGCGGCATCCGCAAGCTGTATTTCGTCCGCACCTCTCCGGCCGAGGGACAGCCGGCTCTGCTGTACCGGATGGGCGCAGTCCCGGAAGGCATGCAAACCGACGGCCGCCTGTGGCATGTCAAGAAGGTCGAGCAGGGGACCTTGAAACTGAGCGGCGGCGGCGATGTGGTCGGGACCATTCCCGCCGGTCTGCCCGCGTTCCGCCTGCCCGCCGTCAGTTTCGACGGGGTGCTGCAGTTGATGAGTGCGGCCCTGGTCATCGCCCTGGTGGGGTTCATGGAATCCATTTCCATGGCCAAGGCCATGGCCGGAAAAACCAAGCAACGGCTCGATCCCAATCAGGAATTGATCGGCCAGGGCCTGGCCAACATCGGCGGTTCGTTCTTCCAGTCCTATCCGGCCTGCGGCTCCTTCACCGGTTCGGCCGTCAATCTGCAGACCGGGGCGAAAACCGGCTTGGCCATGGTGTTCAACGGCGGCTTCGTGGCCGTGACCCTCTTGTTCCTGACCCCGCTGCTCCATCATCTGCCGCAGGCGGTGCTGGCGGCCAACAACCTCCTGGCGGTCTCGGGTCTGATCACCTTCCAGGCCTTCAGGCATACCTGGAAAGCCAGCCGGGCCGACGGCATCGTGGCCCTGACCACCTTTGGCGTCACCCTCCTGGCCGCACCCCACCTCGACAAAGGGGTGATCATCGGGGCCCTGCTGGCCATCGGCCATTATCTGTACCGTACCATGGCGCCGCGGGTCGCCATCCTCGGCCGTCACGAGGACGGCACCCTGCGGGATGTCAAATACCATCCCCATCTGGCCACCTCGACCAAGGTGGTGGCCATCCGGTTCGACGGTTCGCTCTATTTCGCCAATATCGCCCATTTCGAGGACGCGGTCCTCGGAGCCATGGCCGACCATCGCGAGGCCAGGTTCCTCTTGGTGGTTGCCGACGCCATCAACACCATCGACTCGTCGGGCGAGGAGATGCTCCACAACCTGGTGGGCCAGCTGCAACAGTCCGGGGTGGAGGTGGTCTTCTCCGGCTTGAAAAAACAGGTGCGCGATGTCATGCGGGCCACTGGCCTGGATGGCTTCATCGGCGAGCAGAACATCTTTTCCACCGAAGATCAGGCCCTGGTCGCCATTTCCTGCCGCCTGGGCGAGGAGGGCGAGGCCTGCGCCCTGTTCAGGCCGAGGGGATAAGGCGGCGGCAAAAGAAAAGGCGGCCGTAAGGGACAAATCCCCGGCCGCCTTCTCCACCCGCCATGCGGGGGGCCTTGCTAGCCCAGGTGCTTGACGCGCAGGGTTTTCTTGTCGGTCTTGCCCACACTGGTCTTGTCGATGGATTCGACGAACCTGACCTTGAGCAACATGGCCTGCTTGGACAAAAGCCCCTTGTCGATGAATTGGTTGATGTGGCCCGCCAATTGCCGGGGGGTCGGGGGCACCGCATCCTTTTTCGTCACCACCAGAGCCAGGGGGCGTTCGCCCCATTTCTTGTCGAGCATGCCGATTACCGCCACTTCGGCCACGGCCGGATGGAGGCCGAGCACATCCTCCAGTTCGAGCGAACTGAGCCATTCTCCGCCGGTCTTGATCACGTCCTTGATCCGGTCGGTGATGCTGACATAGCGCCGCGTATCGATATTGGCCACGTCGCCGGTATGCAGATAGCCGCCTTTCCACAAATTTTCCGAATTGCGCTGGTCCTTGAGATACCCTTGAGTCAGCCAGGGCGCCCGCACCACCAACTCGCCGACCTGCTCGCCGTCGTGGGGCACTTCGTTCATCTGCTCGTCCATCAGGCGCAACTGCACCAGCGGCATCGGCCGTCCGGTCTTGCAGCGCAGGGTCACCTCTTCCTCCTCGCTCAGGTCGTCGCGGTCGACATGGGCGATGGTGAGGATCGGACAGGTCTCGGACATGCCGTAACCGGTGAACACGTCGATGCCGCGGCTCAGCACCTTCTGGCACATGGCCTTGGTCAGGGCCGAGCCGCCGATCAGCACCTTCCAGCCGGACAGGTCGAGTTCCTCGAAACAGGGGTGGTTGATCAGCATGTGCATGACGGTGGGCACGCAATGGGAAAAGGTCGCCCCTTCCCGGGCCACCAGCTGGAGAATCGGGCCGGGGGCGTATTTGCCGGGGTACACCTGCTTGATGCCGAGCGTGGTGGCGACATAGGGCATCCCCCAGGCATGGACGTGAAACATGGGGGTCAGGGGCAGATAAACGTCCTGTTGGTGCACTCTTCCCTGGCTTGCCGGGGTGCCGAGGGCGATCAGGTTGCCCAGGGTGTGCAACACCAGCTGGCGGTGGCTGAAATATACGCCCTTGGGCATGCCGGTGGTGCCGGTGGTGTAAAAGGTGGTGGCCCGGGTGTTTTCGTCGAAATCTTGGAAATCGAAATGATCGCCGGCACGGGCCAGCAATGCTTCGTATTCCCCGGCCAGAGGGAGAAAGGTCTGGGGCGGGTGGTCGAGGTCGGAGAGCAGGACATAGCGCTTGACCGTGTCGATGCGGCCCTTGATCTGCTCGATGATCGGCAGGAACTCGTCGTTGAGCAGGAGATAGTCGTCCTCGGCGTGGTCGATGGTATAGAGGATCTGTTCCGGCGACAGCCGGACATTGATGGTGTGGAGGATCGCTCCCAGCATCGGCACCGCGAAGAAACATTCGAGATAGCGATGGCTGTCCCAGTCCATCACGGCCACGGTGTCGCCCGGCTTGACCCCCAGCGCGGTGAGGGCGTTGGCCAGCCGGTGCACCCGCTTGCGGAAATCCCGGTAGGTGTAGCGCAACTGGTCGCGATAGACGATCTCCTGGTCCGGGTTGTCGACCGCCGGGGCAAACAACAGGTTCTTGATCAGCAGGGGATAGGTGTAGGCCGAGGCGGTGCGCTGAATGAGGGTGGCGGTCATGTTTGTCCTTTTCTTGAAAATCGGGCAAGCAGCTGGGTACAATTCGGTGCTCACCATTAACTGAACCGACGGGCGCTTGTCAAACAGGTTTGACGGCATGGCGCAAAAAGCCGGGAAACGGCGGCCATGGCGAGGTCGTAAAATATCTGTTGACGGATCATTTTTCTCTTACGATAGTGTCTGCCATCAATGGACCCACCCCATTGCTGCACCGGTCGGTTCGTGCCCGAGACGTGGGGCATCTTTCACTCCATCCGCATTCTCTGCAAACAATCCATGGCTGTAATCCACATGATCGCGGCAATCGCGCGCAAAACCGTGCGGGGTGTCGTCAGTGCAATCGTTTTTTTGCTTTTCAATCGCTACACCGCCTTCATCCTTGGAGTTTACGCCTACTCCCTGCTCATCCTGCACCTGGGCGGGCTGGGAGGGATGTTCGGCGCCATCGAGATTCGGTCGATGTGGCTGTTTCCCCTGGACCAGGTCCGGGGCGCATATCTCAAGAAGGAATACCTGGAGTTGTTTCTCCTGTTCTACCTCTACTGCTATTTCAACGCCATCCTGCGTCCGTCGCGCTGGCAGGCGCTGCTGGCGGTGCTGCCCCTGCTGTTGGCCTATCTCGGCCAAGATATGTATTTTTTGATGTACAGCAATGTGTTCCGGGCAGCGGAGCTGGGCGAGGTGCCCGAGTTGCTCGAGGTGATGACCTGGCCGTATCTCCTGGCCCTGCTGCTGTTGGTCGTGCTGCCGCTGGGGTTCTTTCTCTGGTCGATCAACTATCGCAAGTATCGGGTCATCGTGGCCGGGGCGTTGCCGCCGGCCCTGTTGATCGCCGCCACGATTTATTATCCCGGGCAGTATATCGAGATGTACCGCAAGGTGGGCCAGGAGATTGTCGATTGGTCCGACAAGGATACCCTGGAGAACAACGGCCGCTTCATGATGCTGCTCTACCGCGAGGCGGAGCGGCATCTGGCCCAGGTCAAGACCGAGCTGTTCCGCAACCGTGCCCAGTACGAAGAACAGGCGAGGCAATTTGCCACCTGGCTCAAGGAGAGCGGCGGCCCTAAACGCAATGTCCACCTGGTGGTGATGGAAAGTTTTTTCGATCCCACCCTGTTCAAGGCCGCCACCTACACCAAGAACCCGCTGCATCCGAGTTTTAGGAAGCTGTTCGGCAACAAATTGGGTTTTTCGCTTTCGCCCGTGGTAGGCGGCAAGACCGCCCAGGCGGAATTCGAGGTGCTGTGCGGCGTGCCGGCCTTCGAGGAGATGAGCGGGGTGGAGTTCAACAGCTTCACCGGAGCCTCGGCCTACTGCCTCCCCGGCAAGCTGGAATTGGCCGGCTACCAAACCATGGCCTCCAACGCCTTTAATCCCAGTTTCTTCAACACGCCCAACGCCTATCGCGGCATGGGCTTTGGCAAGATGTTTTTTCCCCGCGAATTCGCCGGCGGCAACGAGACCTATCTGGTCAAGGGCGATACCACCGGCGAAGGGGAATATATGTTCGACAGCGTCATCTTCTCCCAAAATCTCGACTATGTCGCCAAGCTGCTGCACGAAAAGGACGCGCCACCGCTTTTCAACTACGTGCTGACCATCTACGGCCATTTCCCGCACAAAATAAACGAGGAAAAACGGCCGAAGGTGCTGAAGATGAATTCCAGTTTCGAGGATGAGCAGCTCGAGCGGGGGGCGAATCAAATGTACTACCGCACCCAGGCCGTGGCCGACTACGTTACTCGCTTGATCGAACTCGATCCCAAGAGCCTGATCATCTTGGTGAGCGACCACCTGCCTCCGGGACAGCACGGGCGGAGAAGCTTCCAGAAACTGCGTTATCTCGACAACAGCAACGAAAGCCTGAACATGAACCGGATCATGGTCATCGAGGAGGGCAAACCGAAAAAATACGCCGTGGTCCACCACTACGACATCCCGGCCATGGTATACAATTTCGTCTCCAACGGGGCGTACTGCAAGGTCAATACCTGCGGCTTCGTGGAGAACAAGCTGCTCGACGATCGCATGCAACGGCACGACGACTACATGCGGACCATGGCGCACGCGGCCAAATGAGGAGGAAGGGCACGGTATGGAGACGATGAAGAAAAAACCGGTTTCCTCGGGCATTGCCCAGCTCGACAATCTGCTCGGCGACCTCTACATCGGCGACAATGTCCTGTGGTATGAGGATGCGGGCAGTCTGACCTCGGTGTTTTGCATCCACTTCATCCGCGAATCGCTGGCCCTGAAAAAGCCGACCATCTATGTCAGCTTCGACCGGTCGCCGAAAAACGTCGTCACGTTTCTCGGCCCGCTGGCCGAAAGCCAGAATTTCACCATCCTCGACTGCTTCACCAACGGCAAGGGCGATCGCTCCGAAGTCTTCGGCAAATTCTATGAAAAGGACGGGGCCCAGTGGCCCTATCAGGTCATCCGGGTCAACGATCCGGCGCATCCCAGCCAGGTGGCCGAGGCCATCTACGGACTGCATGCCAACCTGTCCGGCGACACCCGTTTCATCATCGACAGCCTGACCGGCATGCAGGACCTTTGGGGCGGCGAGGAGCAGGTGATGAAATTCTACGCCCGCACCTGTCCCCGTTTGTACGAACTCGACACCATCGCCTATTGGATTGTCGAAAAGGATGCCCATTCCAGCCGCCTGCGGGCCAATATCAACAAGATAACCCAGGTGGCCATCGATTTGGCCATCAAGAACGACAAGCCGGCGCTGAAGATCATCAAGGCGGAAAAACGCAACTCGCGTTTTCTCAACGAGCCGCAATCTTTCACCTGCACGGGCACCGAAATTGTTTTCGAACTGCCCAAGCCGCTGCCGGAGCGGCTGGATTTGGGCGGGAGGATCAAGGCGATGCGGAAGAAGCAAGGGCTCAGTCAAAAGGAATTGGCCGAGAAGATCGGGGTGACGCCCAGCAGCATTTCCCAGGTGGAAAAGAACCTCATCTATCCGTCCATTCCGGCGTTGTTTCGCCTGGCCGAGAGCCTTGCGGTCGAGGTGGGCTATTTTTTCGAGGGGACGCAAGCCGCCGGCTGGTCGAGGTGCGTGTTTCGCCTTGGCGACGGGGTGGGAGCCCGGCTCGAAGGTGCCGCCAAGGGGCAGGTCGAGGGGGTCCGGCTGCTGCCGCCGTCTATCCGGGATGCCGAAACCGAACCGTATCTGCTCAGGATCGAGCCTGGCAGAAAGGTGGTGGGCCATTTTTTTCGCCACAAGGGCGATGAATTGGGCTATGTCCTGGCGGGAACCCTGGTGTTCTGGGTGAACGGCCAACGGCAGGAGGCGGTGGCCGGCGATCTCATCTATCTGAAAACAGATTCTCCGGAGCAGTGGGAAAATGCCGACGAAACAACGGCCGAACTGCTCTGGCTGATCATCAAATAAATCTCGACCTCAATCCGGGCGGGAGAGCCCCGCCCGAAAATGAAGCCGCACTGCATTCTACGCGGCAAGAATTTTCTTGGCGCTTTCGTCGTTGGCATCGGTGATGTAGGTGATGCCCGTTTCCTTGGCAGTTTCCCGGTTGCCGGCAAACAGGTCGTTGCGGCTGAGGGTGTTCATCCGGAACTTGCGGGCCCCAGCCATCAGCTGCTGCAGGCCGCAGGCCAGCTTGTCGGCCATGGTCCACATGGCGATGGCGCCGAACGGAATGTTCTTCATCTCGTCCTTACCCACCTTCTTCTCCACATCGTAATAGGAGGCAAAGATCTCCTCCGCCGAGCTGCCCATGGCGGCGACGCTGGCCGGCAGCTTGTCCCAGTTGCCGTTGACCTTTTCACGCCGCTCCGGATGGAGCGCCCCTTCGATGTTGGCGCCGAGGAAGCCGGGGATCATGATGCCGCGGCCCATGCAGATCAGCTTGGTGAAGGGCGCGCCCAAGGCCAGCCCCTTGAAGATGCTGTCTTCCAGGGCAAAGCCGCCGGCAAAGGAGAGATCGACCACCCGTTTGCCCTGGGCGGCGAGGAGAGTGGCGTATTCGTAAGCCTTGGCGTGCAGGTTGATCGAGGGCACGCCCCAGCTCTGCATCATGTTCCAGGGGCTCATGCCGGTACCGCCGCCCGCGCCGTCGATGGTCAGCAGATCGAGCTTGGCTTCGGAGGCGAACTTGATGGCCATGGCCAACTCTTCCATGCCATAGGAGCCGGTTTTGAGCGAGATGCGCTTGAAGCCGATCTGGCGCAGATAATCGACCGTCCGCATAAAATCCTCACGGACCAGATCCACGGTTTCGAGATTGGTGCCGCCCAGCCTGCTGTGGCGAGCAAAGGCCTTGATCGCTTTCTTTTCAAAGGCCTTCTGCACTTCGGGCAGGCTCGGGTCCGGGTCGACGATGTAGCCCCGATTCTTGAGGAATTGGGCATAGTTGATGCTCGTCACCTGGATTTCGCCCCCGATGTCCTTGGCACCCTGGCCCCATTTCAACTCGACGATGCAGCGGTCGCCGTATTTTTCGACCACGTACTCGGCCACGCCGTTGCGGGTGTCTTCGACGTTCATCTGGACGATAACGGCACCGTAGCCGTCATGATAGCGCAGGTAGGTGTCGATGCGCCGGTCCAGTTCCGGGGCCTTGGAGATTCTGCCGTTCTTGATCTCCGAGTTTTTGTCCACGCCGACCACATTCTCGCCGACCACGATGGGAATACCGATCAGGGCGCCGCCAACGGCAAAGGAATCCCAGTATTTGGCGGCGATGAAGGTCGAACCCAGGGCACCGGTCATGAGGGGCAGGCGGGATTTGGTCTTGATCTCGTTGCCGAACTCGGTGGTCAGGTCCACATTGGGAAAAATACAGTTATCCGGATCGTTGGCCAATCCCTCGGGCAGCCCTTGGGCTCCGTAAGCGTAGCCCTGGATGCGCAGGGAATTGTAGGACACGCCCACATGGGTGACGTTGTTGGCGCCGGCCGTAACCACGCCGAAATCGCGAGGATAGAGCAGCTTCCTTCCGACCAGGCTCGACTTCCAGGTCTCGCATTGGCCCATGCAGTCGGCACGGCACAGGGTGCACAGCCCGGATTCCGCAGGATTGCCCCTGTTGGTGGTTCCCAATACATCGTTATTTTTCGCAAAACGCATGGCTTTCCTCTTCAGTTTTTTTTTATGTGACGAATTGTTGCAAAAAAAGGTGCTAGCGCTGTCAGCGTGTGCGCACATGCCGAAAAAAAAAGGCGTCTGCCCCCGTAAAGGGAGACAGACGCCTTTGTCGTGTCGGAATATGCGAAACGAGTCTGGATGCACGCCATTGTGCACCCGATCTCTACGCAATTCCTTTATTCAAACTTAATTTATTTGTCAACAAATAAATATTAAACGATTGTCGGTTCAGTACAACTCGTCGGCGAGCAGAATGGCTTCCGCCACCTCCAGCATGGTTTTGCGCAGATCCATGCTCCGCTTCCGCATCCATTTGTACGCATCGTCGCCGTTGAGCGATTGGCGCTCCATGACGATTTCCTTGGCCCGTTCGATTTTTTTCCGCGCCCTCAGCTCTTCCTCGATGATCTTGGTGTTGATGATCAACTCGGTGTTGAGAATGGCCACCGCTGCCTGGTTGGCCACCGCGGTGAGCAGATTGATGTCGGTGCTGGAAAAATCGTGCGGAGTGGAGGTGAAGCAATTGAGCGCGCCGATAATTTTTTCCTTCTTGCCTTGCAGAGGGACGCCAATCATGGAAACCAGGCCCAGTTTTTGGGCCATGGCCTTTTCCTTGAAGATATCGCATTGAAGGACATCGGCGATGATCAGGGGCTTTTGGGTGGACACCACGTATCCCACCACGCCCTCATCCAGATCGAGCGAACGATCGATCATGTATTCGGGTTCGATGGCCTGGGTGGCCTTGAGCCGGATCTTGGGCGGCGTGGAGTTCTCGTCGATCAGCCACAGCGAGCAAATGTCGACACCGGTGACCTTGGCGACCACCATGACGATCAATTTGAAAATATCCTCGAGGAAAAGATCCGAGGTGACCGCCTGGCTGATATCCATCAACGCCTTGATATAGTGGTCGTAACTTTGGTGATGATGTTCGGTCATGAGCTGGCGGAGACGATCAGTTGACGCTTTGCCGCTCCAGGTATTGGAGGCCTTTACGGGTGATCAGCGACAGGCGGTGATCGACATTGGTTTCGATCACGCCCATGTCATTCATGATTTTCAGCAGCAGATGCGTCTCGGATATGCTGAGGTTCAAATGGTTGGCAATGTGGTCGGAGTCGACCAATTGCGGGCTCGGGTTCCGCAAATTTTGCGACAGGATCTGCAGCACCTGGATTTTCTTGGCTTTATGTGGCATGGCAAACCTCTTGGCCGGATGGGCGTCGGGGCGGCGCGAGTGGCGACGGCTGTCTGCCGCTGGAGGCGGTAATGCGCGGCCTGGGGCTATTGTTCCGGTGCGCACAGGCCCCGCGACGGAAATGAATACGATCAAAAAACGTACCGCGACAGGGGGTGGCGGGCAAGGGAAATTAAATAAAAATTAATTTTTATTTGTATAAATTATTTTTAATAATACTTCGGGGTGGCGGACCTAAAAAAGGGGATTCGGCCGGTGGGGACGCGGGAAAAGAGGGGCGAAGCTTGCGGTTGTGCCAGTGCGGCTTGGTACGGGAAAGAGAGCTTCAGGGATTGATTTCGGGGCAGCGGATGTCTTGGTCTTCTGCCGAGAAGAATGCGGCCAGGGCCCGCAGCAGGTACCAGCCGTCGAGATAACCGGCTGTTTCCCGGATCGAGTGCATGGCCAGTTGCGGCACACCCACATCGACCGTGGCAACGCCGATTTCGGCCGCGGTCAGGGGGCCGATGGTGGAGCCGCAGGCCAGGTCGTTGCGCATGACGAACTGCTGGCAGGGCACTCCGGCCTTGTCGCAGAAACGACGGAACAAGCCGCCGGTCAGGGCATCGGTGGCGTATCGCTGATTGGCATTGGCCTTGATGACCGGGCCGCCGTTGAGCCGAGGCAAATGTTCGGGATCGTGTTTTGCGGCAAAGTTGGGATGCACCGCATGAGCATTGTCCGCCGAGACGAACAGCGAACCGGCGATCACCTGTCGGCGCAGGTCGGTGTCGGGGTACAGGCGTTCCAGCACGCTCTGGAGGAAGGGGCCTTGCGCCCCGGCCGCGGATACACTGCCCACCTCTTCGTGATCGTTGAAAATAACGAGCCGGTTCCGGTCGGTTCCGGATTGCACCAGGGCCTGGAGGATGGCGTGGCAGGAAAGCAGATTGTCCAGCCGGGAGCCGGCGATCAATTCGCCCTGCAGACCGACTCGGCACAACGGCTGGGTATCGTACAGGAACAGATCGAAGGCCAGAATGGTCGCCTGGGCGGTCTCGGGGTGGCGGCCGGCAAGTTCGTCGCGCAGCAGCGTATGGAAATCCGGCGGCACGGTTTCAGCCGACAACGCCATCACCGGCACCAGGTCGGTCTGCTTGTTGATGCTTTTCTTGTCGTTGGCCTCGCGGTCGAGATGGATGGCCAGGCTGGGGATGATCGCCAAGGGCCGCCGGCAGTCGATCAAGCTGCACCGCAAGAGGCCGTCGCTTCCGCTCCAACTGACCCGGCCGGCGATGGACAGCGGGCGGTCGAACCAGGGGGCGAGCAGGGCGCCGCCATACACCTCGACCCCTATCTGCACGCAGCCGTGCCGCATCTGGAGGGGATTGGGTTTGATTTTCAGGCCCGGGCTGTCGGTGTGGGCGCCGGCCATGCGAAGCGGGGTGCCTGTTTGCGGGCTGTGGCTCAGGGTGAAGGCGATCAGGCTGGCGTCGTTGCGGGTGAGGTAATAGGCGCCCGGGGCGAGGATACCCCAGGTGTCGGCCTCGCGCAGGCGCCGGAATCCATGCTGTTGCAGCAGGGCCGCGCTGTTTGCCACCGCATGGTAGGCGGTCGGGGAGCGGTCGATATAGGTAAAGAGGTCGTCGAGATAGTCGCTTGCTTGCATGGCTGGTGCCGTCGGTTGGGCTGGGGAGGGCGGGTCAGGCGAATACGTCCACCGTCATGCGTTGCTCGCTTGCCGTTGTGGAACGGGAAGGGAAAGGTGACTGGTCATCCCGGTCGTCGGGCGCATCGCTGTCTCCCTCTTGTCGGACACCGGTGGCCTGTTGGGCCTGCAGTTCCTGGCGGGCCTGGTTTGCCGTGGCAGCGGCGTTGGCGGCAATGGCGCGGTCGGCCGCCGAGGGGTCGGCCGGGGCCAGGGCGGCCTGCTTGATCGCTTCCATTTTCTGGATGGTTTCTTCCGGCGTGGCTGCCTTGCCGGTGTCGATAGGCACCTCGCCGCCGATCGCATACTGGCGTCCGTCGGGTCCCTGCTGGTAGGTATAGCTGGCGCCGCCCCGGGCGTGCCGTCCTGCGCTGGCAAGATGCGCCATCTCATGCGCCCTCACTTCCCGGTCGCGGGACTGGAGCTCTCGAATCATCTTCGTTTCCGCTGCGGTCAACTCCTGAGAACCGGCCAGCGCATTTTTTTCCTGCGGCGTACCATCGGTTTTCGCGTCTCCGGCGGCCGCTTGGCCTTCTTGGCCGGTGCTTCCTTTTTCTCGCGATTTTTCGAGGCCTGCCGACGACAGATTTACTTGATCTTGATAGGTGTCGGCGGCCGTATTCCCCTGGTCGCCGAGGACCGCTGCGGGACGCACCGGCTCGGAGCGCAACGAGGCTTCCGTCCGTCCGCTGCGGTCGTAGGAGGTATTCAGGGAGGTGCGGGCAAAAGAGGTGGCCGTCAACATAAGCTGCAGGAAAAAATGGTATAGTTTACGATTTGACTATACGCTATCATAACCCGTGGAGACAACCGAATTTTTCGTGAAAGCGAGGTTGTTTGGTTTGATGGAAGGCTCCGGTGCCGGGCCCTGGCGATTCCTTCGAGCCATCGCGGCAAAACAGATTTCAGCAGGAGGTGAGACTATGTTCAATGTGGAAAAGCTGTTGGGAAAGATGGTCGGCGAAGTGGTCGGCAAGAGCGGTTCGTGGGGAGGAGGCAAAGCCTCGAAGCTGGGTGGGTTGGGGGCCGGTTCCGGTTTGATGACGCTCATCGGTCTGGGGGTCGGTGCCTACGAGATATTGCAACAACAAAAACAACAATCCTCGGCCGGCAGCCCAAACCAGCCTCCGCCTCCGCCAGGTTCCGGTGCGGGCAGTTCCATGCCACCTCCCCCACCGCCGCAAGCCACTCCAACCCGCCCGCCTTTACCCGGGGGAGAGCTGCCAAATGTGGCCGCGTTGTCGGCTGGAGGATTGGAGGCCAGGGAGCTGGCAACGCGTATGATCCAGGTCATGGTGGCCGCCACCCACGCCGACGGCGGCATGGACGCCGACGAGGAAAGGGCGGTGCTGGATCGACTGCGGGGCGCGGAATTGAACCAGGAGGAGAAAATGTTTCTGCTGGAGGAGCTCCATCGGCCCCAAAGCATCGAGGCGCTGACTGCGGGCATCGACGACCCGGCGGTGGCAAAAACCATGTACATGCTGGCCGTTGCCGCCATCACCATCGATACCGAGGCGGAACGGACCTGGCTCGACCAATTGGGAGAACGCCTCGGCATCAGCCAAGGAATGCGTTCGTTTCTCGAGGAACAGCGCTGAAGGCACCCTCGGCGGGCAGGGGCGAAACATCGGTTTCTGCCCGCCGGTGGCTATAGCATGTTTATCGCTCAAAGATGTTGGCCAGCCCGCCCAACACCGAACCTTCATCCTTGCCGCCGCCTCCGGCCTGGGGCGCGGCCTCCCAGATGCGTCCGGCCAGGCGGGAGAAGGGCAGGGATTGCAGCCAGACATGCCCCGGTCCGCGCAGAGTGGCGAAAAAGAAGCCCTCGCCGCCGAAAATTGCCGACTTGATATTGCCGACAAATTCAATGTCGTATTCCACCGAGCCGGTCAGGGCCACCAGGCAGCCGGTATCCACCCGCAGAAGTTCGCCGGCCGCCAGTTCCTTTTCGACGATGGTGCCGCCGGCATGGACGAAGACCAGGCCATCGCCGTCCAGCTGCTGCATGATGAAGCCTTCGCCGCCGAACATGGCCACCCCGATTTTCTTCTGAAAGGCTATCCCCATCGAAACGCCCTTGGCCGCGCAGAGAAAGGCGTCCTTCTGGCAGACGATCCGGCCGTTGTATTTGGTGAGTTCCAATGGGATGATCTTGCCCGGATAGGGGGCGGCAAACGCCACTTTGCCCTTGCCGCTGCCGGTGAAAGTGAACATGGTGATGAACAGGCCTTCGCCGGTGATCAGCCGTTTGCCGGCACCAAGCATCTTGTCGAGGAAGGAGCCGGAACTGCCGGAGTGTGAGCCGTCGCCGAACACCGTTTCCATCGCCACCTGATCGTGCATGTACATCATCGCCCCTGCCTCGGAAACGACACTTTCCAGAGGATCCAGCTCGATTTCGACAAACTGCATCTCGTTGCCGAAAATGGTGTAATCGATTTCGTGTGCCTCCTTGCCTGAGACCGGGGGCGGGACAGGGGCGCCTTGGGCGGTCCGCAATTCCGCCACCTTGCCTGCCGGTTGCCAATCGGCAAAGCCGTCGCGCCAGACCAGGGTTGCCTCGTTGTATTGGCCCGAAGCCAGGCCGCCAAGAAGCTGTTGCAGGGTGAAAGGGCCCAGGGATTTGCCGTCTGCGGCAACAAACCAGTTTGACATGGAGAACCTCCGACCGGCTTTGGGAAAAATGAGAAGATGCCTTCTTTTTGAACAATGGTACCGGGATTGGGTAAGGGTGCAAGAAAAATGTTTATATCTCCTGGCAATTACACCATTTTTTCGCTTGGATGCCGGTCAATGCGCACCAACGCCCGGAGCGGCGGGAAATATTCCGCGTTTCTTTTTCGTCCGGAGTCTTATGGCTGCCGCGCCTTCCCGGTCGACGCCAAGATGGCTCTCTTGTTTTTTTAATTAATATCAACATGTTAAATGTATAATTATTTTTTGAGCCCACCTGTTTATAGTCCTTGCCAAGGACTCGGAAGAGCTGTATAGAGCACTGCTTTTATATGGCTGTCTTTTTCCATGCAACAGCGCGCTGTTGATGCAGTCAGTACTTCCACAATCGAGGAAAACGCCCATGTTGTACCCGGACCTGTTCGGCAAAGATCCGCTCTTTCCAAAAAATTCTGATTTTGCTGTTGTGTTCAAGGATGATGCGGTCGGTCGGGGCGTCATGACCTACCGTGGCTTCAATAAAGGCGAGGTCGTCGCCAGAATGGCCGGGCATGTTGTCCATGATATCCGGCAGCACACCCTGCAACTCTCACCGGATACGCACCTGTACGACCCCTATTTTTCCGGATTTTTTCTTCATTCCTGTTCGCCCAACATTTCACTGAACATGGTGGATTTGATCGTCGTGGCCCTCAGGGATATCCCGGCCAACCACTATCTGTACATGGATTACGCCGAAACCGAGGACGTGCTGTTCAAACAATTTCCCTGCTCCTGCGGAGCCGACTGCTGCCGCGGTTGGATCACCGGCCGCAAGGAAATGATCAGCGGGGAGATCCTGCAGCCCGGCTACCTGTCCCAGCTCAACCAGGGTTTGCGTTGATGCCGGACGCCTCTTCCCTCTGGTGGCAACGGGAGGACCTTGGCTACCGGGACGGACGCCTGGTCTTCGCCGACCGGCCGGTCCAGGCCTTGGCCGACCGGTTCGGCACCCCGTCTTTCGTGTATTCCGCGGCCCGGATCCGGGCGAATCTCGACCGGCTGCACGGCGCGCTTACCACCGCCGGACTAGCCGGTCGGTTTTCGCTCTATTATGCCATGAAGGCCAACCGGTTCGCGCCGCTGCTGACCTTCCTCAAGCAAAGCGGCCTGTGTGGCATTGATGCCTGTTCGCCGGCAGAGGTCGAACATGCGGTGAGCTGCGGTTTCTCGCCCGAAGAGATCTCCTTTACCGCAACCAGCCTCTCCACGCGGGATTTGGACCTGCTCGCCCGCTACGACGGCCTGTCCATGGATTGCGATTCCCTGCATGCCATCCGGAGCTGGGGCGCGCGCAAGCCCGGCACCGCCATCGGCCTGCGGGTCAATCCCGGCATGGGAATCGGCCGGGCCGCCAACGACAAGCTCCACTATGCCGGCTCGGTCACCACCAAGTTTGGCATCTACGAGGAGCAGTTCGCCGAGGCCCTGGCAACGGCCAAGGCGTACGATCTCAGGGTCTCCAAGATCCATTTCCATACCGGCTGCGGCTATCTGACCCCGCAGTTGGAGCAGCTGTCGCGGATTATCGGCCACTGTCTCCGATTCGTGGAAGCGGCGGGGGAGGTGGAACGGGTCAATATCGGCGGCGGCCTGGGAGTGCCGCACGTGGCGGCCGACCAGCCTCTTGATCTGCGGCAATGGGCGGACGTGCTCCGGCGCCAGTTCGGTGACAGGGGATTGCATGTGGAAATCGAGCCGGGAGACTACATTGTCAAGGATGCGGGCATCCTGCTGGTGGAGAAAACCTACGTCGAACGGAAAAAGGATGTGCTGTTCGTTGGGGTCGACGCCGGTTTCAACATCGCCCCGGAGCCGGCCCACTACAGCCTACCGTTTCTGCCGCTGCCGCTTCGCGATGCGGGCGGCCCGCGCCTGGCGGCCCAGGTGGTCGGCAACATCAACGAAGCCTTGGATGTATGGTATGAAAATGCCCAACTACCCGACCTTACCGACCCCGACCACACCCACCTGGCTTTGATCAACGCCGGGGCCTATTCCTCGGCCATGGCCTCGCAGCATTGCCTGCGCGGCCAGTTCAAGGAATTCCTGCTGTTCTGAACAACCGCCCGTGGCGCACCCGACCAGGTTGCGGCCGCAGGCGCGATTAGTTGCTCTTCTTGGACTGCTTGATGCTCTTGGCAGAGATGCCGTGCTGCTTGATTTTGTCGTACAGGGCTGTTTTGCCGATCTTGAGCTGGTTGGCGGCGGTGGAGACGTTGCCGTTGTACTTGTGCAGGGCGCGTTGGATGATGGCGGCCTCGAAATCGGCCACGATGGACTTGAGGGCAAGGGCCCCGAGCTTTTCGTCGATATCGAAACTCTCGGCCTTCTCCTGGATCATGCTGGGGTCCTGGTCGAAGATCAGATCGGTTTCGGTGATCATCTTACCCTTGGCCATGAGGACCGCCCGCTGGATAAGGTTCTCCAGCTCGCGGACGTTGCCCGGCCAATCATGGGCCAGCAGGCGGTTGATGGTCGATTTGGGCACGAAATCGATCTCTTTCTTGAAGGCCTCCCGGTAGTGGTTGACAAAGTGGGAAACCAGCTCGACGATGTCTTCCTTGCGCTCGCGGAGCGGAGGGATATCGACGTTGATGATGTTGAGCCGGTAGTAGAGATCCAGCCGGAATTTTTTCTCCTTGACCGCCTGGGCGAGATCGACGTTGGTGGCGGCGATCACCCGGACATTGACCTTGACCGGTTCCGTGCCGCCGACCCGAATGATTTCGCCGTTTTGCAGCACGCGGAGCAGGGCGACCTGCATCCTCGGGCTGATGTCGCCGATTTCATCCAGGAAAATGGTGCCGCCGTCCACCACTTCGAATTTGCCTATCTTGCGGCTTTGCGCGCCGGTGAAGGCCCCTTTCTCGTACCCGAACAGATCGGCCTCGAGCAGTGAATCGTTGATGGCGTTGCAGTTAATTTTCAGAAACGGCTTGTCGTCGCGGGTGCTCGTGGCTTTGACCAGGTTGGCCACTAATTCCTTGCCGGTGCCGGATTCGCCCGTGATGAGGATGGTGGCGTCCGAACTCGACACCTGGTGGATCATTTCCCGCAGTTCGCGCATCTTGCGGCTGCGGCCCACCATCTTGTCCGCCTTGTGGTAATGGCCCAGCTGGCTCTTGAGGCTGTTGACCTGGCGGGAGAGTCGCAACCGCATCTCTTCGCTGGCCTGTAATTCGTTGATTTTTTGTTCCAGAATGGTTTCGATGCTGGTGTTGAACTGGAGCAGTTCGCGTTCGAAATTCTTGCGCTGGGTGATATCGCGCATGATCAGCATGATCAATTGCTCGCCGGTGTAGCCGACAAAAGGAACCGCGGAATATTCCACCGGCGTGGTGGCGATGAGGTCTTCGACGATGGTCCCCTCGCCATTGGATGAGGCGGGATGCAGCTTTTCCCGGTAATTGTTGCGGGCCTCTTTCAGGCTCTCGTGGACAGGCTGCGGGCACGGACTGCCAAAGCAGGTCCTGGCGCTTCTGTTCATGTATTGAACGGTGCCGTCGTCTCGAAGTAAAAACACCATCTCCGGCATGGCGTCGAGCAAGGTCTGCCAGTTGGTGCTGAGCCGCAGGACTTCGTCTTCGGCGTTGGAGAGTGTCAGGTTTTTATAAGGCATATTGTCGCAAGAAATCCACAGGGATGAGCCAAATTTCCTTATATTAACACCGTCGACAATGAATGCCTATTTTTTTCCGGGATTTTGTACTTTGTTTGATTATTTTTTTGTAACTATTCGTTTTTAAAAAGGAATGGGCATAGGTAAACTTACCTAATTTCCGGAAAATGGGCGCAAAGGGCTGCCACCAGCTGGCGATGGCCGGCAGGAAAGGGATAGTCGCCGAGGCGCTCCAGGGATGCCCAGGCAAAGTGGCTGGCGGCGGTCAGAACGGGTTCCGGGGCTGTGGGGGGCAGGCGGGCGAGAAAAGCGTGGAGGGTGACGCGGTAGCGGGTGTAATGGTGGATGACCGTGGTGAATGCGGTCAGTTCGCCTAGTACCCAACCGGTTTCTTCGCGGATTTCGCGCCGGGCGGCCTGCTCGGGAGATTCTTTCGCTTCGAGCCGGCCACCGGGGAATTCCCACAGGTTACCCCAGATATCGTCGGGCAATCGCTGCTGAATGTAAAATGCATCGCCCTTGCGAAGAATACCGCAAGCCATGGCGATATCGATTTTTTTCTGCTTGCCTGTGGGGACGGGCCGGAACTCGACGGTGTCGACCCGATGGGCCTGGCAGAACGGCTGGATCGGGCAGGCGGGACAGTCCGGATTTCTTGGGGTACAGACCAGGGCTCCCAGTTCCATCAGCGCCTGGTTGTGAATCCGGGGGTGGTCCCGGTCAAGCAAGGTCTCGGCCATGGCGGCCAGTTGTTTTTGGGTTGCGCTCTGCTTGAGAGGACGGCCGATATCGGCCAGCCGGGCAAAAAGCCGCTCGACATTGGCATCGAGGAGGGGATGGGGCTGATTGAAGGCGGTTGACAGGATGGCCGCGGCGGTGTAGGGGCCGATGCCGGGAAGGGCCAGCAGGCGCTGGCGGTCGGCAGGTATCCCGGATTCGCCGGATGCGATCAGTTGTTGCGCGGCACGGTGGAGGTTGCGCGCCCGACTGTAATAGCCCAGTCCCTCCCATGCCTTGAGAATGGCCTGTTCCGGAGCGGCGGCCACTGCGGCCAGATCGGGAAATCGTGCGAGCCATCGCAGGAAATACTGAACAACCCGATCCATCTGGGTTTGCTGGCCCATGATCTCCGCAATCCAAACCTGGTAGGGATCGTAGGTCTGCCGCCAGGGCAGGGGGCGCTGGTGGGCCGTGAACCAATCGTGCAACCGCCGTTGCAGTTCATGTATTTCCGCGGGATTTTCCTTGTCAGCCATATTCATGCGCTTATTCTTATACAATATGTTTTTTTCACCGGCAAACAGGGCTGAACAGTAAGGCATCATAATGCACCGCGCCACTCGTATTCTGGTTATCATTCTTCTTCTGGTTCTGGCCAGGGCCGTTGCTCCGCCCGCTGCCTGGGCGCTTGCCCCGGAAGAGGTGGCGGTTGTCGTCAACACGGAAGTCGGCGACAGCCTGGAATTGGCTAAATATTACATGCAGCGGCGCCGGATTCCGGACGACCATTTGATCCGCCTCAGGGTTGCAGCCAACGAGCGCTGCTCGCGGCACGAATACGACAAGCGGATCAAGGAGCCGGTACGCCAAGCCCTGGCGAAGCTCGACCCGGAGCGGCGCATTCGCTGTTTGGTGGTGATGTATGGTGTGCCCCTGGCTGTTTTGCCGATCCCGGCCAAACAGGAGGACGAGCCGCAAACCCGGGACGACAGAGGCGAAACCGCAGCTGCGGTCGATTCCGAACTCGCCCTGGTCCTGGTCGACGACTATCCCCTGGCCGGCTGGCTGCCCAACCCGTATTTCATCGGATTCGGCGGTAGATCCACCCAGCTGGCGCGGGATTCGGTGTTGATCGTGGGCCGCTTGGACGGACCCGATCCGGCGACGGTCCGACGGATCATCGACGACACCCTGTATGCCGAACAGAAAGGACTGCGCGGCCGGACCTATTTCGATGCCCGGTGGCCCAAACCGGCCGCCACCAAGCTTGACGGCTACGCCATGTACGACGCCTCGATCCATGCGGCGGCGGCAGGCGTCCGCGCCAGCGGCCGGATGGAGGTGCGGCTTGACGACAAGGAGCAATTGTTCCAGCCCGGCGACTGTCCCAAGGCCGCGCTCTATTGCGGTTGGTACAGCCTGTCGCGCTATGTCGATGCCTTTGACTGGGTGCGGGGTGCCATCGGCTATCATATCGCCAGCGGCGAGTGCGCGACGCTCAAGGGAAAAGATTCGCAGGCCTGGTGCAAGCGCATGTTGGAAGAAGGCGCGGCCGCGACCATCGGCCCGGTGAACGAACCCTATGTCCAGGCCTTTCCTTTGCCGGAGCTGTTTTTCACCAAGCTGGTCGAGGGCTACCTCAGCCTGGGCGAGACCTATCTGGTCAGTCTGCCATTCCTCTCCTGGCAGATGGTCCTGATCGGCGATCCCCTGTATCAGCCGTTTTCGCCGCGCTGAGTTTCCTGTCTTTTTTGTCCGGCCACGCCGATCTCCGGCCGGATTCCCCTTTGCAAACAGGGCGGGTGTGGTAGAAGGGAGCTTTTGGTTTTTCAATCCACCCCGGCCACGATGAACACGCACCCGATCCGCCAATTTTTCACACCGCGCATGCTGGTCGCCTTTTTGATGGGCTTTGCCTGCGGCATGCCGCTGTTGCTGACCTCCACCCTGCTCCAGGCCTGGATGACCGACCAGGGGGTCGATCTGGCCACGATCGGTTTCTTCTCCCTGGTGGGATTGCCCTATACCGTCAAATTTCTGTGGGCGCCGATCTTCGACCGATTTACCTTGCCGTTTCTGGGGCGTCGGCGAGGCTGGCTGCTGGTGATGCAGGTACTGCTGATTTTCGCCCTCATGGGGCTGGGCATGACCGATCCCGGCCAGACCCCGTGGCTGGTGGCTGTGGCCGCCTTCTTCGTCACCCTGTTTTCCGCCTCCCAGGATACCGTGGTCGATGCCTATCGGCGGGAAGATCTGAGCGACAATCAACTGGGACTGGGTAGTTCCCTTTATGTCAACGGATACCGGTTGGGCATGCTGCTGGCTGGCAGCGGTGGCCTGATTCTGGCCGATCATCTCGCTTTCGACCGCGTGTATCTGCTGATGGCGGCCACGCTCCTGCTGGGCATCGCCACCACCTTGCTGTGCCGGGAACCCCCGCTGACCAGGGGCACTCCCTGCACCTTCCGGGAGGCGGTGGTCGAGCCCTTTGTCGAGTATTTCAGCCGCGACCGGGCATTGTGGCTGTTACTCTTCATCCTGCTGTACAAAATCGGCGACCAGATGGCCTCGACACTGACGACCCCCTTCTATTTGTCCCTGGGGTTCAGTAAGACCCAGATCGGGGTGGTGGCCAAGCTGTTCGGCTTCTGGTCGGCTTTGGCCGGCGGTCTGCTGGGGGGGATCATCCTGCTCCGCATCGGCATAATCCGCAGTCTGTGGCTTTTCGGCATCCTCCAGGCGCTCACCATTCCCAGCTTTTCGGTGCTGGCCCTGATCGGCAATTCGATGCCCGGACTGATCACCGCCATTGTCCTGGAACAGCTGACCAGCGGCATGGGCACCAGCGCCTATGCCGCCTACATGGCCTCCCTGACCAACAAGCGATTCACTGCCACCCAGTATGCCTTGCTTTCCAGTTGCATGGGGATTCCCAGGGTGATCGTGGCCGCGCCGGCTGGTTTGCTGGCGGAGTTGACCGGTTGGCCGTTGTTTTTTCTCGGCTGCACCCTGGCGGCGATTCCCGGCCTGCTGCTGCTGCCACTGGTGGCCAGGCAATACCGGCAGGACACGCAATAACATTTTGAGTTCTCACCCGGTTGTAGTACATTGTTCGATCATCCCATCAACTTGTCCCGACCATTCCGCCGAAATTCAGATGCCGCTCACAATATACAATACCCTGACCCGTAAGAAGGAGCCGCTGCAACCCCTTGAAGAGGGGCACGTCAAACTGTACGTCTGCGGCATCACCTCCTACGATTACTGCCACGTCGGCCATGCTCGCTCGTCCCTGGTGTTCGATATGGTGGTCCGCTATTTGCGCCATCGTGGCTACAGGGTGACCTTTGTTCGTAATTTTACCGATATCGATGATAAAATCATCAGGCGGGCCGGCGAGCAGGGGATCGAGAGCGCCTTGCTGGCCCAGAAATTCATCGAGGAATTCTATACCGACATGGATGCCCTCGGCACGCTCAGGCCCGACATTGAACCCAGGGCCACCGAGCACGTGGCGGAAATGATCGGCCTGATCGGCGAATTGATCGACAAGGGCATGGCCTATCCGGCCGACGGCGACGTGTACTACCGGGTGGAGAAATTCGCCGGCTATGGACAGCTCTCAGGCCGCGGCCTGGCCGACATGCAGGCCGGAGCGCGGGTGGAAGTCAACGAGAAGAAAGAGCATCCCATGGATTTCGTGTTGTGGAAGGGCGCCAAGCCCGGCGAACCGAAATGGTCCAGCCCCTGGGGCGAAGGGCGGCCGGGATGGCATATCGAATGTTCGGCCATGAGCCGCAAGTACCTGGGCGACACCTTCGATATCCACGGCGGCGGCAAGGATTTGGTCTTCCCTCATCACGAAAACGAGATCGCCCAGAGCTGCGGCGCCTCGGGCAAGCCCTTTGCCAAGCTGTGGATGCACCACGGATTCGTCACGATCAAGGACGAGAAAATGTCCAAATCGCTGGGGAATTTTTTGACCATTCGCGACGTGCTCAAGACCTACGAACCGGAAGTGCTGCGGCTGTTTATTTTTTCCACCCATTACCGCAACCCGCTCGATTTCACCGAGACCGCCCTGCAGGATGCCCGCTCCGGCCTGGAACGGATGTACGAATGTCTGGCCCAGATCGACGCCCTGCCCGCTGGCGAGTCCGGTGCATCCGGCCGTATCGCCGCTGCGGACCGGCAAGGTTTGGAGTCGCTGGAAAAGCGGTTTGACCAGGCCATGAACAACGATTTCAATACCGCCCAAGCCCTAGCCCACCTCTTCGATGCTGTCAAGACGCTGAACAAACAGCTGCGCACCTTGCCGGAACGGCCGGCGGAACAGGACGTTCGGATCCTGCGCGACGCGGCGGCGGCCTTCCGCGAGCTGGCCGGAGTACTCGGGCTGGTGCGCCGCGACCCCGCAGCGGTAGTTGCCGCCGCCAAGGCCAAGGTTCTGGCCGGACTCGATCTGAGCGAAGCGGAAATTATCGAACTCATCGCCCAGCGGAACCAGGCCCGGGCGGTCAAGGATTGGGCGACTTCCGATCAAGTACGGGATCGTCTGTTGGCGCATGGAATTGTTCTGAAGGACAGTCCGGACGGGACGCGTTGGGAAGTCGGGAAGTAGCAAAGAATTTTTGTGGAATCTCCATGAGGACAGGGGGACAAACATGACGCGCTTGCCGGCAGTGGCTGACCGCTTTTATCCCGGAGATCCCGAACATCTGCGCTCTGCCATGAAAATGCTGGTGCCGGCCGTGCCGGAGACGGAGAAGCAGCAGGCCCAGGGAGTGGTCATGCCCCACGCGGGCTACATTTATTCCGGGGCAACCGCTGGCAACACCATCAGCCGGGTGCGGGTGCCGGAGACGGTTCTGGTTCTGGGACCCAATCACCATGGCCGGGGGGCCGCGTTGGCGCTGGGCACCGACGATTGGCAAATGCCGATGGGAACGGTGTCGGTCGATAGGCAGCTGGCCACGACCATCCTTCGACATGCTCCCCGGATCGTCGAGGATTCGGAGGCCCATGTACCCGAGCATTCGCTTGAGGTACAGGTACCTTTCCTGCAACAGGTTCAGCCAAAGTTACGCCTCGTTCCCCTGATGGTTGCGCAGGTGTCCTACGAAATTTGCCAGTCCGTGGCAAGGGGGCTGGCCGCGGCCATTCGGGAGTTCGGCAAGCCGGTTTTGATCGTGGCCTCGACCGACATGAGCCACTACGAGTCGAGGCCGCAGGCTGCCAAGAAAGACCGGATGGCAATCGAACGTATCCTGGCCCTTGACCCGCAAGGCCTGTACGCGACCGTCCTCGGCAGCGGGATTTCGATGTGCGGTGTGATTCCCACCGCCCTGGCGCTGCTGGTTGAGCTGGAGCTGGGCGCCACTCGTGCCGAATTGGTTCAATACACCGATTCCGGCGAGGCCAGCGGAGACATCCGCCAGGTGGTCGGCTATGCCGGCTTGATTATATCCTGACCAGATCGCGCGTTTTCGGCATCGTTACACGGTTTTTGCGACAGGAAAAATGTCCGTGCAGAAAATACTTGATTTTCTTCGTGGTTTGTTTGTATTTTTGCGATCTCTTCAGGGCGATTAACTCAGCGGGAGAGTGCCACCTTCACACGGTGGAAGTCACAGGTTCAAATCCTGTATCGCCCACCAGTAAACATCCGGTATTTCAATCGGTTATCTTCTTTGGCCTGGTCTCATTCGGTATCACAGAAGTATCGCAGAATCGGGTTGCCTCGTAAAGCCTTTGAATCTCTTCCTTGGAAACTTGGAAGTAGCGTTCAAAGGCTTTATTCGTTGTATGCATCGTCGCACGTCTAATCTGCTCCGGTGTTGCAAATTCTCTCAAACCGATCTTGATCCTGCCCGTATTGGGAGGACATCCGGTTAAGCTGCTTTGCTAGCTTCAAAGGTCATAGGACTGATACGGCCATTCGCACTATGGCGGCGAATGAGGTCGGTCGTCAATAAAGGACACCAAATGAGTCATGCGGGCAGTAGCTGTTCATAATATCGACGGTCAAAGGCAGCGGGGGAAAGGTAGCCGAGTTGTTCTTGTCGTCGCTGGCG
>JAITGO010000022.1 GCA_031280615.1 Desulfobulbus sp.
GCGGGAGACGCTCACCGCTTCCCCCAGGCTTTGGCAAAAAATCGCGTTCCACGGTGAGTTGGCCGATTTTGGCATGGAGGTCGTGCAACTCTTTTTCCTTCTTGGCTTCTTCTGGCTTCACCTCGCCGGAATAGATGCCTGTTGCCGACTCCTTGAGTTGCTTCACCCATTTGTGGATGAGCGTCTGGTGGACGCCGAATTCGCAACTCAGTTCAGTAGTGGTCTTTTCCCCGGAAAGGGCCGCCAAGGCCACCTTGGCCTTGAAAGCGGGGCATGATTCTTGCGCTTGGACATGTGTGGTCTCCTCGTATGGTTGAGTAGCTATCATACCTGTTCAAATCTTGGGGACCACTTCTGTAACTGCCCTCTCGCCCGTAAAGTCCCCTTGAAATGACGAAGAGTCCATCGAACCATGAAGGCATTATCGCTTCCACTGATCCCCAATAAGAAACCTTTGTCACATCTTTCTTTTTGGTATTCCTTGAATAAGCGCTTCGATTTCTTCAATGCGAGGAGCAATCGCGTCTACATTACCCTCGGCCTCGACATTGAGCCGTAGTAATGGCTCGGTGTTGGAGGAGCGCAGGTTGAACCGCCAGTCGGCGAATTCGAGGCCGATTCCATCGGTGCGGTCCACCATCAACGGGTTCATGCCAATGAAATGCCCCTCCACTCGCTGCATCGCCGCCTGGGCGTCGTCCACTCGATAGTTGATCTCGCCGCTGCAGGGAAAGGCGGTCTCACGGTCACCGACCAGACTGGAGAGCGGCTTACCGGTGGTGCTCATCAATTCGGCCACCAGCAGCCAGGGGATCATGCCGCTGTCGCAGTAGGCGAACTCGCGGAAATAATGGTGGGCGCTCATCTCGCCGCCATAAATGGCGTTCTCGGCACGCATCCGCTCCTTGATGAAGGCGTGCCCGGTTTTGCTCTGAACCGGGATGCCGCCGGAGCGGCGCACGATGTCGATAGTGTTCCAGGTCAAGCGCGGGTCGTGGATGATTTTCTCACCGGGATGACGGGCGAGAAAGGCCGCGGCCAGCAAACCGACAATGTAATAGCCTTCGATGAATTTACCGGCTTCGTCAAAGAAAAAGCAGCGGTCGAAATCGCCGTCCCAGGCAAGGCCCATGTCGGCCCGGTGCTCCCGTACGGCCTCGGCGGTGGCGGCCCTGTTTTCGGGAAGCAACGGGTTGGGGATGCCGTTGGGAAAGGCAGGGTCCGGCTCGTGGTGCACCTTGATGAATTCGAGCGGAACTGCTCGCTCCCGAAACCGCACCTCCAGGGCATCGACCACATGGCCGGCCACGCCGTTGCCGGCATTGGCCACCAGCCGCAGGGGACGAATCCGGGCCGGTTCGATATAGCCCAACAAATGGTCGACGTACGGAGAGAGTATCGGACAATGACGTAGGGTGCCGCGCTTTGCCGCCTTGGCAAAGGTGTTGCCGCTTGCCAGTCGCTCGATCTCCCGGAGACCGGTGTCGCCGCTGATCGGCTGTGCCCCTCCGCGAACAAGCTTCATCCCGTTGTAATCCATGGGGTTGTGACTGGCGGTGATCTCAATGCCGCCATCGACATCCAGGTGAAAGGCGGCGAAATTGACCTCCTCGGTCCCGGTTTGGCCGATATCGACCACATCCACGCCGGCATCCATCAGCCCTTCGGCCACGGCTTGCTTGAGTGCCGGACTGGAGAGGCGGGCATCGCAACCGACCACCACGCTCCGGGGCCGGAGATATTCGCCGTATGCCCTGCCGATGCGGCGGGCGATGCCCTCGTCCAAATCCGCGCCCAGTTGGCCGCGGATATCGTAGGCCTTGCAACAGGTGAGCATTATTGGCACCGCCCATATCGATCGAGAAAACGAACGATGTCGTCTTCTCCCAGGTATTCTCCGCTCTGCACCTCGATCATGACCAGAGGGAGCAAGCCGGGATTTCCCAGCCGATGGGAGCAGCCGGCGGGGATGTAGGTGGATTCGTTGGCGCCCACCAGCATTTCTTGGTCGCCGTTAACCACCTTGGCCATGCCGCTGACCACAATCCAGTGTTCGCTGCGGTGATGGTGCATCTGTAGGCTGAGACTGGCCCCCGGCTTGACCTCGATCCGCTTGATTTTGAATCGGGGCCCCTCCTCCAGCACGGTATAGGCCCCCCAGGGCCGGAAAACCGTGCGGTGCAGCCTGTAGGCATCGTGATCCTGCTGCTTGAGATACGCCACCACCTTTTTCACGTCCTGCACCTTGTCCGGGTGCACGATGAGCAGGGCATCGGCCGTATCGATGACGATCAGGTTCTCGACTCCGACCGTGGCCACCAGCCGGTCTTCACTCTGGACATAAACGTTGCGGCTGTCGTAGAAAAAAGCCTCGCCCGTGTGCCGGTTGTGGTCGGCATCGCCGTCGATGAGCTGACTAACCGCGCCCCAAGAACCGATATCGCTCCACCCCATGTCCGCCGGCACCACGGCGATGTCGGCCGAGCGTTCCATCAGGGCATAATCTATCGAAATGTCGGGAAAGTGCTCGAAAGCATCCGCTGGGATTTCCTGCATGGTTGCATCCAGTTGTCCGGAGGCGTTCATGGTGTGCCAACAGGCCTGCGCCACCTCAAAGACCTCCGGGGCGTGTTGAGCCATCTGGTCCAGCACCGTGCCGGCGGCAAAGCAGAACATGCCCGCGTTCCAATAGTAATTCCCTGCTTCCAAGTATTGTTTGGCAGTGTCGATATCCGGTTTTTCCACGAATCGGATGACCGCCTTGCCCACTGCCAGATCCTTGCCCGCCTCGATATAGCCGAAGCCGGTTTCGGGGGCCTGCGGGACAATGCCGAAGGTCACCATGAGCCCTTGACGGGCAAGTTTCCGAGCCTCAGCAACCGCACAGGCAAAGGCGCCCTGATCCCGTACCAGATGATCGGCGGGCAAGACCAGCAGACAGGCCTCGGGCCCGAACGCCTCCTTGACCTGCAAGGCGGCCATGGCAATCGCTGCGGCGGTGTTGCGGCCAAAAGGTTCGAGCAAAAAACGGGTCTGGATCTGTTCGTCGATGCCAGCCTTGTCCAGTTCGTCCTTGCTGGTGAAATAATAGTCCCGGTTGGTGACGGTGAGGATCTGCCCGCCTTCGGCAACTAGGGCAGCCCGCAGATACGTCTTCAGCAACAGACTTTGGCCGTCGGCCATCTGCATAAAGGGTTTGGGGTGTCCTGCGCGGGAAACCGGCCACAGGCGGGTACCTGCGCCGCCAGAAAGAATGACAGGGACGAGCATGAACATTTCTCGACTAGACCGAACGATAACTTTTTATAAATTTTCTTGGAGGAATCGGCAGTCGCCGCCCACCTTATCGAAATATCTCGGCTTGCGCAAGGATTGCGGCCGCCGCGTCTTTTGCCGCCAACCGCGGCTTGCCATTGATGGGCCAGGCGATCGCCAATTGCGGATCGGACCAGAGAAGAACCCGTTCACTCTCCGGAGCGTAATACTCCGTGGTTTTGTAAAAAAATTCGGCGAATTCGCTGATCGCCAAGAAACCGTGGGCAAAACCCGGCGGAATCCAGAGCTGGCGTTTGTTCTCGGCGCTGAGATATTCCCCCACCCATTGGCCGAAGGTCGGCGAGCCTTGCCGGATATCGACGGCCACGTCGAACACCTCCCCGGCCACGCAACGCACCAGCTTGCCTTGGGCGGCAGGCGGCAGCTGATAATGGAGCCCCCGAAGCACGCCTTTGACCGAACGGGAATAGTTGTCCTGGACAAAGCGGACCTCAAGCCCGGTCGCCTGCAAAAAACGGCGCTCATTGAAACTTTCGTAGAAAAAACCGCGCTCATCGGCGAAGATTTTCGGCTCAATGATCAGCACCTCAGGGATTGCCGTGGCCAACACCCGCATCAAAACACCTTTTCCTTCAAAATTGCCGACAGGTAGCGGCCATAACCGTTTTTCGCCAGCTCCCGAGCCAGGGATTTGAGTTGCCCGACATCGATCCAGCCCTGCCGATAAGCGATTTCTTCCGGGCACGCCACCTTCAGCCCTTGCCTTTTTTCAATGGTTTGAATGAATTGGCCGGCTTCCAGCATGGATTCGTGGGTGCCGGTATCGAGCCAGGCATAGCCGCGGCCCATAATTTCGACGTGCAAACGGTTCCGTTCGAGGTATACGCGGTTGACATCGGTGATTTCCAGTTCTCTCCGCGCCGAAGGTTCGATGGTTTTGGCAATGTCGACCACCTCGTTGTCATAAAAATACAGCCCGGTGACCGCATAACTGCTTTTCGGTGCTTTGGGCTTTTCTTCGATGCTGGTCGCCTGGCCGTGCTCGTCGAAGGCCACCACGCCATAGCGCTCCGGATCGTTCACCCGGTAGGCGAAGATGCTCGCCCCGGTCGTTTGCTCGTCAGCGCTGGCCAACAGTTTGTGCAAATCGTGGCCGTAAAAAATGTTGTCGCCCAAAACCAGGGCAACCGCATCCTTGCCGATAAACTGCTCGCCGATGAGGAAGGCTTGCGCCAGTCCGTCTGGACTCGGTTGGATCGCGTAATGCAGATTGAGTCCCCACCTGCTGCCATCGCCGAGCAACTGTTCGAAGCGCGGAGTATCCTGCGGGGTGGAAATGATCAGAATATCCCGGATATTGGCCAGCATGAGCGTGGACAGGGGATAATAGATCATCGGTTTGTCGAAAATCGGCAGCAGTTGCTTGGACACCGCCAGGGTTGCCGGATACAGCCGGGTGCCGGAACCCCCGGCCAGGATGATTCCCTTGCGCATGATCAGGATGTCCGGTGAAGTTGCTGCAGCACATGTTCAAGCCCTTCCTGCCAGGACGGCAGCCGCAGGCCGAAGGTGTGCCGGAGCAGATCGGTCGCCAGCCGGGAGTTGGCCGGCCTGGCCGCCGGCACAGGGTACTCGGCCGTGGTGATCGGCAAGATGTTTTCCGGCTGCAGTTTCAGGTCGCGTCCATTGCGCCAGGCGGTGGCGACCACGGTCTTCGCATAATCGCACCAGGTCGTTTCGCCGGTGGCAGCCAGGTTGTAGAGGCCATAGGGGAATGCGTCCCGATCCGGCCATCGCCGATACTGCCCGAGGATCTGCGCAGTCACATCCGCCAGCAAGGCGGCCGAAGTAGGCGCGCCGAACTGGTCGGACACCACCTTGAGTTCCTCGCGTTCCCCGGCTAGACGCAGGATGGTTTTGGCAAAGTTGTTGCCGTATGCGCCAAACACCCAACTCGTCCTGAACACCAGATGCTTTTTCACCTGCCGACTCAAGGCCTGCGTCCCCGCCGCCTTGCTTTTCCCATAAACACCCAGGGGATGGGGAATATCGGCCTCGGTATAGGCCCCGGCCTTGTGGCCGTCGAACACATAATCCGTGCAATAGTGCACGACCAGAACGTCGAGCTTGGCGGCCTCCTCGCCGATGACTTCAGGCGCCCGGCTGTTGACGGCAAAGGCTGCCTTCGGCTCCGATTCGGCGCGATCGACCGCGGTATAGGCCGCCGGGTTGACGATAATCTCCGGCCGCCATTCCCGGATCAGGCGGCGGATGGCCTGCTCATCGGCCAGGTCGCATTCGGCCTGGCCGACCGCCCGAACGGTGCCGAGTGGCGCCAGCGCCCGCTGCAACTCGAAGCCGACCTGCCCGTTCTTGCCTGTTAAAAAAATCCGCACGGTCAAGCTCCGTATTGTTGGGCCAGCCAATGGCGATAGGTGCCGCTGGTCACGTTCTGCATCCACTGTTGGTGCTCAAGATACCAACCGACGGTCCGGCGCAGGCCGGTTGTAAAGGTTTCCATCGGCCGCCAGCCCAATTCCCGTTCGATTTTGCCGGCATCGATGGCATAACGCCGGTCATGACCGGGCCGATCCTGGACAAAGACGATCTGTTCTGCATAGGAGCGGCCGTCGATCCTGGGGCGGAATTCGTCCAGGATGGCGCAGAGCGTGGACACCGCCTCGTGGTTGGTTTTCTCGCTCCAGCCGCCGATATTGTAGACTTCCCCGGGCGAGCCGGCTGCCAACACCCGCCGGATGGCATCGCAATGATCCCCGACATAGAGCCAATCGCGGATTTGCAGGCCGTCGCCGTAAAGCGGCAGGGATTGGCCAGCCAGGGCATGGTGCATGCACAGCGGGATCAGTTTTTCCGGGAATTGGTATGGGCCATAATTGTTGGAGCAATTGGTGGTCAAAACCGGCAGGCCGTAGGTGTGACGATAGGCCCGTACCAGATGGTCGCTCGCCGCCTTGCTGGCGGAATACGGGCTATTGGGTTCATACCGATTGGTCTCGGCGAAGGCCGGGGCCTCGGGGGCCAACGATCCGTAAACTTCGTCGGTCGATACATGCAGGAAACGGAAGCCTTCCCGCTCTCCGGCTGTCAAGCCGTTCCAATGGGCCCTTGCCGCTTCGAGCAGGCGGAAGGTGCCCACGATATTGGTCTGGATGAAATCTTCCGGCCCGTGGATGCTGCGGTCGACATGGGATTCCGCGGCAAAATGCACCACCGCCCGCGGCCGGTACCGGGCCTGCAGGTCGACGACCAGATCGAAATCGCCGATGTCGCCCTTGACGAAGACATGCCGGTCGTCGCCCGCAAGCGAAGCGAGGTTTTCCGGATTGCCCGCATAGGTCAAGGCATCGAGGTTGATAACGGGCTCATCGGACCGTTCTAGCCAGTCGAGGACAAAATTGCTGCCGATGAAGCCGGCACCACCGGTAACAAATATGGTCATAATTCAGACAAATCTTCGATGATGGAATTTTTTATCAAAAAACGGATAGTTTCCGGTCACACCGTGAAATCGGGCTGATATTCCGGAACGATGCTCCGCAGGGTTTCCTTGATCCCCCTGCTGTCCAGGACGTGGGCCTGCTCTGCCAGGTGCTCGAGCTGACCGCTGAGCACCGATGAAGAGGGCATTGTTTCCCCCCGGAGCACCATGATCTTCTCGTGATGGGTATCGACGATTCCCTCGCCCTCGGTGATCAATTCTTCATAGAGTTTCTCGCCCGCACGCAGCCCGACGAAACGGATCTCGATCTCGCTGTCCGGCTCCCTGCCGGTCAGGCGGATCAATTCCCGGGCCATGTCGGCGATCTTGACCGGCTCTCCCATCCTGAGGATGAAAATCTCGCCCCCTTCCCCCATGGAGCCGGACTGGAGAATGAGTTGGGCAGCCTCCTCGGCCGACATGAAATAGCGGGTCACCTCCGGATGGGTGACCGTCACTGGCCCGCCCTTTTCGATCTGCCGCTTGAACAGTGGCACCACCGAGCCGGAGGAGCCCAGCACATTGCCGAACCGCACGCCCATGAACCGGGTGGCATGCCGGGAAGGCACAAGGGGAGCTTGGTCCGCCGGAGCCTGGTCTTGCATCCTCTGCCAGGCCGGGCTGAAGGCGCCGTCCCAGCACGAGCTGTTGTAGGCCAGCATCAGCAGCTCGGTCACTCGCTTCGAGGCCCCCATGACATTGGTCGGCCGCACGGCCTTGTCGGTGGAAACCAGGACAAACCGCTCCACCCCGTGCACGATGGCGGCCTCCATCAGGAGCTGGGTACCGAAGATGTTGTTGTAGACCGCCTGCCAGGGGTTGCGTTCCACCAAGGGCACGTGTTTATAGGCGGCGGTGTGAAAGACCACCGCCGGCCGGTGCTGCCGAAACACCGCATTCAGCAGACGCAGATCCTGAACCTTGCCCAAAATGGCGACCGTCTGGACGCCCTCGTGCTCGTGGCGCAACTCCATCTGCACGTTGTAAAGATTTTCCTCGCTGGCATCGAAGAGAACGATCAATGCCGGGGAAAAACGGAGAAGCTGCCGGCACAACTCGGAACCGATCGAGCCGCCCGCCCCGGTGATCAGCACCGTCTTGCCGGTCAGGTACTGGCCGATCCTGTCCTGCTCCAGCCTGATCTCCTCACGGCCCAGCAGATCCTTGAAGGAGATGTCGCGGATGGTGCGGATCGATACCCGACCGTTGATCAATTCCCCCATGGTGGGCAGGACCTTGAAGGGGAGTTGCGTCCGCTGGCACAGCCCGACAATCCGCCTCATCTTCGCCTTGTCGATGACCACCGTGGCAATCAGAATTTCCTGCGCCCTGGCGCGGCGGGCATGTTCGCCGATGTCCTCGACCAGCCCCAGCACCGGGACATTGAACAGCTTCATGCCGGTCCTGCCCGGATCGTCGTCGACCAGGCCCACCGCCTTGTACTGCAGCCGGTTGTTCTCGCTCAATTCCCGCAGCAGCCGGGCGGCGGCGTCTCCGGCCCCGACCAGCAGCAGCCGTTTCTGTTCCACGGGCTCGGCTGACCGGAAACCTTCCGAGCCATTGGTTATCCGTTGGCAAACGAAGCGGATGAGTATCCTGTGGCAGGAGATACAGCCAAAGGTGAAGATGCCGTCCAAGATGAAGACCGACCGCGAGAATCCGAGAAAATGGACGCCAAACACCAGCAGGAGGATGACCAGGGCGGAAGAAAAGAGGGTGGCCAAAGCGATATGGACAATATCGTTTAAGCTGGTGTAACGCCACATGCCCCGGTAGAGGCCAAACAGATAAAACGTGGGCAGCTTGACCGCCAGGATCAGGGGCAACACCCCGGCGAATTGGCCGAAAACCGGGCCGTGCAGCATGGAATCGAAGCGAATCGCGTAGGCCAGATAGTGCGCCAGCACAACCAAGACGGCATCCCCGCCAAGAACCAGCCAGAACTTCGGATTCTTCGCCAAGGTCCGGAGCAACCGCCAATGCGAAGAAATTTTGCTCAACACGGCCAGGCCCCCGCCCCTTGATCAAGAATAGGGCAATCGGTTCGAGTACTCTTCATCTTCAAAAACAGAATCCGCCGCGTGGACGCAATCCACCCGACGCCTTTTCCCAAAGGTTCAACATTGCCCTGCTTATATCTCAATAAAGGGAATAAATTTCAACCCATAAAATAGGTAAAACCGACAATGTTCAGCGCCAAGATAGTAGTATTGGCGCGCAAGAGCCGGTCTCTCTGCCCGCAAAATGCCCGCCGTGGCTTGATTCTCGCCCATTATCCCGTCCAGGTGAGGATCTACGGACAACGGCACCCATTAATACGAAAAAATACGTATCGAGCGCAGATATGCCGGCATTCGAACCGTTGCCAAGAGCGAACGGTACCGCGCCACTTGCCACAAACCGCCTAAAACGGCGAGTTCGCTCGCAGATCGGCATATTCCCCGTTCCGCTCCATGAAAGTGGCCACATAGGAACACTGCGGCACCACCTTTTTCCCCTGGCGGCGGGCATCCTCCAGCGCGAAACGGGTCAGAATCGCGGCCACGTTCCTGCCCCGCAGCTCCGGGGGCACGAAGGTATGGGTAAAAGCCAGGTCGCCATCGTCCTGTTCCACGTAGTCCAGTACCGCGGTTTTTCCATCGATGTGCATCTCGAAGCGCTTCATCAGTTCGTTTTTTTTCGGTTCGTTTTCCATGTTGTTGCCTCCTGTCGTTGTTTTCTCGTACACACGCCGGTGTTGTTGCCCCGGCCGGACAGCCCGACGCCATTGTCGGGCAATCGTGATGAAACGGCACGACCGCCGACCGCTCGGGTTTCTCTTCCGGCCAATCCATGATACAGTGGCGCAATCGCCGGAAACGTCCGCAAGCCGCCCTTTCCGCCCAAACGGTGACCGACCCATGCGACCTCCAAGACGCACCGCCAAAAAACGCTTTCGCCTCTTCGGGCGCCTTTCCCACCTCAAGGCGAGTCCCGATGCCGTCCGTTTTCACCATAACCAGGTCGCCCTCCTGCCGCACGGGGGGGATTTTTTTCCCGCCCTGTTCCAGGCCATGGCCGACGCCACCACCGCCATCTGCGCCGAATTCTATATCGTCAAGGCCGACGAGACCGGCCAGGCCTTTGCCCAGGCCCTTCGGCAAGCGGCCGCGCGCGGGGTCGAGGTCTCTTTAATTTATGACGCCATCGGCTGTTTCGACACCCCTTCCTCCTATTTTCAGCGGCTGCAGGCGGCTGGCGTGCGCTGTTTGCCGTTCAACAAACCCGCCTTTTCCCGGCTGCATTGGCTCGATTTCCGCGATCACCGCAAGATGGTCGTCATCGACGGCGCCACCGCCTTTCTCGGCGGGCTCAACATTGGCGACGAATATGCCGGCTACGGCGACAGTTACGAGCACTGGCGCGACGTCGGCCTTCGCCTCGACGGGCCGGCGGCCGGAGAATTGCAGCGGCTGTTCCGCCAAACCTGGCTCCAGGAGGGCGGTGGCGGCGTTCCGGGCCAGAGCCTTGTCTCGCCCTTGCCCCAGGGCGAGGCCGACGTGATCATCATCAACGGTTCTCCCCACCGCAACCGGCCCCTGATCCGCAACACCTTCCGCCTGGCCGTGGCCGGCGCCACCCGCTGCGCCCAGATCATCACTCCCTATTTTCTTCCCGGCCCGCGGGTGGTCCGCTCCCTGTTGCGAGCCGTCAAGCGCGGCGTCCAGGTGCGGATGATCCTGCCTTCGATCAGCGACGTGTCCATCGTGCAAATGCTCAGCCGGGCCTATCTTAAGCCGCTGATGGCCGCCGGGGTGGAGGTCTATGCCCGCCAGGGAACCATTCTCCACGCCAAGGTGATGCTCATTGACGACCAATGGGTGACGCTGGGCTCGGCCAACCTCGATTATCGCAGTTTCCACCGCAACTTCGAGATCAACATCATCGTCGACAACCACACCTTCGGCCTTGAAATGAAGGCCTTGTTCGACGAGGAACTGGCGCTGTCCAAACGCCTGTCCCTGATCGACCATATGCACGCCACCCCGCTGGAACGGTTCCTGGAATGGCTGCTGGCGCCCTTGAGCCGTTTCCTCTGACGCAAACGACCGCGACCGGAAACCGCGGGGTTGCGCATCCCATGCAAGGCTTGCTTTTGGCTCCGTCCGGTGGTATCCATCAACCCTTTGCCTCCCCTGAGGCTGTACCCTTGTTGAACCCGCTTGGTACCCGACAATTTACCGTCACATAATTTCGACATCGCCCGCACGACGCACGTATCATGACAACCTACTGCATTGGCATCGACACCGGCGGCACCTACACCGACGCCGTTCTTCTGGACCTTGCTTCCGGCCGGGTGGTCGACTGGCGCAAGGAACGGACCACCCCCCACGACCTCAGCCTCGGCGTCGGTCGGGCTCTGCAAGGCCTGCTGCGGCAATCCGTCCAGGCGCGCGAGGTGACCGGCCTGTCCGTCTCCACCACCTTGGCCACCAATGCGGTGGTCGAAGGGCAGGGCGCCAGGGTCGGCCTGTTCGTGTTCGGCCCTGTCCGCCACTTCAAACTGCCGGTGGTGGCCAACATCTTCCTCAAAGGCGGCCATACCATCACCGGCGAAGAAGACGAACCTCTGGACATCGAAGGACTGGTCGACACCCTGCCGATGCTGGCCAAAGAAGTGGACAGCTATGCGGTCTGCGGGGCCATGTCCATCAAAAATCCCGCCCACGAACTGGTGGCTTGCGAGGCCATCCGCCTGATCGATCCCAAGCCGGTCTTCTGTTCCCACCTGGTCTCCGGCCACCCGGGCATGCTCGAACGCTCGGCCACCGCCTGTCTCCACGCCAGGCTCATGCCCTTGATGACCGACTTCCTCGCCTCGATCCAGCGCTCGATGTTGGCAGCAGGGCTTAATTGTCCGGTCACGATCATCTGCGGTAACGGCTGTGGCGAGGCCCTGGACCGGATCGCCGATCAGGCGGCGATCACCATGGCCAGCGGCCCGGCGGCCACCGCCCGCTTCGGCGCAGCCGGCGGTTTCGACTCGGCCTTGGTGGTCGATGTCGGCGGCACCACCACCGACGTCTGCCTGATCAAGGACGGCGAACCGTTGCTCAACCGCGAGGGCTGCGTTATCGGCGAATGGCGGACCCATGTCGAGGCAGTGGACATGTACACCGCCGGTGCCGGCGGCGACAGCCATGTCATGGTCCACGGAGACGGCCGCATCGTCCTGGGCGGCACCCGGGTTCAACCCCTGGCCATGACCCCGGATCTGCCCGATCCGCGCCTTTGGCTTAACCGGGAAACCGATACCTACCTGGTCCTGCCGGTTGACGGCCTGGACCCGGAGTTGGTGCGCGGCGACGAGGTGCTCGGCTACCTGGCGCAGCACGGACCGACTCCGCCCAGCGTCCTTGCGGCCCAAACCGGAACGGGCGGCATCCTCCTGGAAAAAAAGCTGGAACGGCTGATGTTTCTCCAGCGGGTCGTGCTGGCGGGCTTCACCCCCACCGACGCCCTCCACGGTCTGGGCCTGCTCGACATCGGCCAGAAAGCGGCGAGCCAAAGCGGCGCCGAGGTCCTGGCCGCCCAACTGGGAACGACCGCCGAGGCCTTCTGCCGCCAGGTCGTGACCGAGACCGAGGCGGCCATCGAAACCATCCTCCTCACCTATCTGGCTCGGACGGTCTGGAAGGACAGCCCCAGTGCCGCCCTGCTCAACCGGCGGGACAACAGCTTGTTTTCCATGCATTTTACCGTAAAATTGCCGCTCATCGGAATCGGCGCGGCGGCCCGGTGCTTTCTTCCCGGAGTGGCCAGTCGGCTGGGGACCACGGTCGCCTTTCCCGAACATTGCGAAGTGGGCAACGCGGTGGGCGCCGCCCTGATCGCCATGCGAGGTTAAGAAGAGCGGCAAGCCCGGCCGTGCCAACCTTTCTCCTTTACATCTGCCGCATCCTGGTTATCCTTGAGAAGGAATATCAGATATCCGAGGAGTAATTTGTATGGATGTCCTGCTCAGCCAATTCGATACCTATTTGCAGTCCTCGCTGCTCGTATCGCTGCTCATCGCCTTTCTCGGGGGAGTGCTCGCCAGCCTGACCCCCTGCATCTATCCGATGATTCCCATTACCGCCGGCGTCATCGGCCACGCCAACGTCGGCGGCTCCAGATGGCGGGGGTTTTTCCTGTCCCTGCTGTACGTGGCCGGCATGGCGCTCACCTATGCCGCCCTTGGGGTCTTTGCCGCCGCAACCGGCCGTTTTTTCGGGACAATCAACAGCAGCCCCTGGACCTTTCTGGCGGTCGGCAACATCTTTCTCCTTTTCGGGCTGACCATGCTGGATGCGCTGCCAATGCCCGCCTTTGCCAGTCGGTTTTCCTCCGCTCGCCTGGGCCTGACCGGCATTTTCCTGGCCGGCGTCGCCTCGGCCCTGGTGGCCGGCCCCTGCACCACGCCGGTCCTGGGCAGCCTGCTGGCTTATACCGCCACGTCCCAAAGCCTGATAGCGGGCGGCCTGTTGCTGTTCGTCTTTTCTCTGGGTATGGGCGCGCTCCTCTTGGGCGTGGGCACCTTTTCCAGCTTTTTGTCCTCCCTGCCCCGCTCCGGCCCGTGGATGGTCCTGATCAAAAAGGCCATGGGTATCCTTATGCTGCTCATCGCCCAGTATTTCTTCGTCAAGGCCGGTTCCTTCTTCCTCTTCTAGGATACTTCGCCGTCCTTTTTTCCAGCTCACCTCGAACTTCCGGACATATCCCATGCGCCATCTTGTAAACAACTGCCTCCTGCTCTTGATGCTCCTGCTCCTGCCATTCCCTGCCATGGCGGCGGCACAAATCGGCCAACCCCTGATCCCGTTCAAGGGGATCGACTTGAACGGGCAGCCCTACGATTTGCAGACAGTCATCGGCAACAAACCGGTGTTTCTCGTCTTCTGGGCTTCCTGGTGTCCGAACTGCTGGTCCGAGGTGCCCAAGATCAACCAATTGGCCGAAAAATACCGGGCACGGGGCATGGAGTTCGTGGCGGTGAACATCGGCTACAACGATTCGATCGAACGCGCCTCGGCCTTTGTCCGCAAAACCGGCATGACCTACCCCACCTATTTCGACGGCACCAGCACCGTGGCCCAAAAATATCAGGTCCAAGGGGTGCCGACGATCATCATCGCCGACAAGCACGGCATCATCCGCTTCCGCAATTTCACCACCCCGAATATCTCCGAGGCCAACTTTGCCACGCTGATGGGAGAATAAGGAAAAGGCTTACGGCTCGTCGACCGGGTCGATCACCGTGTAGGCGGCGCGGACCTCAATGGGAATGGTCACCGGCTTGCCGGTGGGCAAGTCGCAGAAAATGAACAGGGTCTCGGCGGTGGCCAGCACCACCTCGTCGTTCGGGCGGATGAACTTGTACTTACGCAGGGAGCGGAATTTACGAAAACCCGCGACCCAAGTCAGGATGGCGATGGTCTCCCCGAGGTAGGCCGAATGCTGGTATTCGATGGCATGCGACCGGATGATCCAGGTCCGCCCGATGGCCGCGTACCGCTCCTGGGGCCAGCCCAATTCGGCCGAATGGGCCATGGCCGCATCCTGCATCCACTGCACGTACTGGACGTTGTTGACGTGACCGTTGAGGTCGATGGCCGTTGCCGGCACCACCAGTTCTACCCTGCCGATGGCAGCCATGTCATTTTCTCTCCTTGCTCGGCCGCTCGAATCCGGCGAGATTGCGTCCGGTGGCCGCCAAAAGCCGCTGCTGGGCAAGGTGATAGCCGACCAGTGCCTGGGCCAGCCGCCCGTGGGTCGTCACTAAATCGCGCTGCGCCTCGTTGAGCCGAACCAGCGAAGCCTCGCCCGCCTCGTACTCGTTCCTGGCCAGATCGCGGTTTTCCTCCACCAATTTGACGGTTTCCCGCTGCAGGCGCACCTGTTCCCGGGAGGCGGCCAGCATCGCGAGGTCCTGGCGGATCTCGGCGGCCACGTTGTTGCGCAGCCCGGCCAGGGCGAACACTGCTTCCCGCTTGGCCTGTTCGGCTTCAACCACCCTGGCCTTGTCGGCACCGCCGGCATACAGGTTCCAGCTCATGTTCACGCCCACCGTGTTGCCGAAGTCGTCATTGGTCAATCGTGCGTCGCCCTCCCGCATGCCCTCAAGGGCTCCAGCTAACTGGAATTTGGGATAAAAAGGTGCCTTGGCCATGCCGGTTCCCGCCTCGGTCTGCTTGACCACCATTTCCAACTGGCGGATGTCGGGCCGAATCGAGAAAGCCTCCTTGATCAAGGCCTCGGCAGCTTCTTTCTGCTCGACTAGGGCGGTCTCCTTGTCCAGGGCCACAAGCCGCAGGTGGGCGGGGAAGGTCGCATCGGGCAGCCCCAGCAAGGCCGCCAAACCGTATCCCGCAGCCTCGAATTCCCGCTGCGAGCGGATCAGGCTGGTCTTGGCCGAATTGACCTGGACTCTGATATTGAGGACGTCGCCCCAAGGGCCAGCCCCGACCTTGAACCGGTTTTGGGCGTCCTCCAGTTGCTGGCCGTAAAAGGTCGCGTCGGCCCGGTTGATGTCGATATAGGTCTGGGACAGCTGGGCGTTGAGAAAGGCCTCGGCCACCGCGGTCACCAACATTCGCTGGCTGTCCACCAATCCCGCCTGCGCCGCCTGCTCGCCGTATATGGCCTGGCGTTCCCTGAAGTCACGATAAAAGCCGTCGAACAGCAACCAGGTGGCCTGGATGCTGGAGCTATACACATCGGTGTTTTGGTCCGCCGTTTTTCCGCCGACCAACGCGGACAAGCCGCGGTTATACTGATAATTGTTTTCGGAGAGATGCTGCCGGATGCCGGACCCGCTGGCATCCAGGCTCGGCCACCAGGTCGCCGCCGCCTGCCGCACCCTGGCCCGGGCCTGCTCGATGCGCGCCTGGGCTACCGCCATGTCGGGATTGCCGCCGAGGGCGACCGCTTGCGCGGTTTTGAGATCCAGCACCTTGACCTTGGCCAGGTCGGGAACCGCCGGCTGTTCCGCTGCGCGGGCGGAGACCTCCAGGCAAGAGATCAGAACCACCATTCCCACCAATATCCGTTGCATCGCTCCCTCCGGTGACGGCGGCCTTGCGCCTCGCCGCTGCTGATCAAATCGTCCTGCTGCTGTTATCGTCCATGCCGCGCTTGTCCGGGCCGTGACATTCCGGCACTATAAAACACTTTTCCCCGCAGATAACACAGGAAAAAATGCCCCGAGGAGACGACCGAGCAGCGTATCCTCAACGATTGGGCCGATATCTGGTCGCACATGGGCCGGACAGAGCCAGGAAGGAATGAGGCTCCGCCCGGCCTCCATCGGTCCGGTAGAAGCAAAAAAAGCCCATACCGGCAAGCACCGGTATGGGCCAGGAGTTAAAAAGCGCGCTCCGAACCGCTGGATGCGGCTCGCGGAGCGGGCGATCTTTTCAGTACAGTTCCAGTTTCCGCAGCAACCGGATGGAGATCAGGTAGGCCGCCGCTAGCACGGCCACCCAGGCAATCGACAAGATAACGGGCATCATAGGGGTTTCCTCCGAATCATTGAACTTCCCGGAAGCGGCATACCGCCTCTTCCGGCACACGCGAGTGCGATTTCAATACGCGGCCTTGTCGCCGGTATCCTCGATCCTGATCTTTTCCCGGTTCATCAGGCGCCAGACATAGGCAATGTAGGCCAGGACAAAGGGGATGGCCAGGGCCACATAGGTCATCACTTTCAAAGTATAGGGGCTTGACGAGGCGTTATAGATGGTCAGGCTCGACTGGAGATCGACCCTGGACGGATAAAAAGCGGTAGAGTTGTAGGCCGGCAGCAGCAAAACCGTCAGGCCGATCAGCACCGTACCGATGCCGCCCAGCCAGATGCCGCGGGTTTCCGAAGTCTTGGCGGTTTTCCACGCGCCGACGATCAACAGGCCCAGGCCCACCACCAACAGGCCCAGCAGCCAGGGGTTGGCCAGCAGATTGCGCAGATATTTGAAGCTGACAATCTCGATCGTGCCCTTGGCATCGACAATGCCGTAGCCGCGCATGAACAGCAGCGACCCCACGATCAACAGGCAGAACGGCAGGGAGAGCAGCAGGTTCTGCCAGCAGGCGGAACGCAGCCGGGTTTCCATCTCCGGCACCTCGCCCAATTCCAGGTTGTTGATCAGGTACATGGCACCCAAGGTGCGGGCGTTGAACACCAAAAACAGGCCCATGGCGATGTTGAAGATCGACGAAATCGAGGGGCTCAAGGCCGCTTCCAGGCCCCGGAGCGGATGGGTCCAGGTGACGAAGTTGCTGTCGTTAAGCTGAAAGTTGGAGCCAGTGTAGAACGTGCCGACCGCGGCCCCGATCAGGAGAATGCCGACCACCCCATTGAGGAACAGGAATCCCTCGTATACCAGGCTGCCGAAGATGTTCCACGGCTTCCGGCGGAATTCATAGCTCACGGCCTGGACGATGAAGGTGAACAGGATCAAGACCCACACCCAGTAAGCGCCGCCGAACGAGGTGGAATAGAACTTGGGGAACGAGGCGAACAGGGCGCCGCCAAACAGCACCAGGGTGGTGAAGGTCAGCTCCCACTTGCGGCCCAGCGAGTTGATGATCAGATCTTTTTCGGTTTGGTTTTTGGCCATCTGCCACAGCAGGCTCTGGCCGCCCTGGACAAAGGTCATGGCCAGGAACAGGGCGCCGACCACCGAACAGAGCAGCCACCACAGGTGCTGCAGGGTTGCGTAATCGAGACGTTCTATCATGTCAGTTTTCCTCCGGTCCGATATTGATCTGTTTGACCATGATGCTGATTTCGGCGATCAGCAGCAGGGTGAAGAGGACAAGGAACATAAAGAAGGTGGTCTGCACCGTGCCCGCGGTCAGATTGGTCCGGGCGATGGTCACCGGCAGCAGGTCCTGGATCGACCAGGGCTGCCGCCCCACTTCGGCCACGATCCACCCCGCCTGGGAGGCGATCATGCCCAGGATATAGGTGACGGTGCCCAGGCCCAACAGCCATTTTTTCTGCTCCAAGGTTCGTTTATAGGAGAAGTAGAGATAGCCGATGAAAATCAGCGGGAACAAGGTGCCCAGGAAGATCATGACATGGAAGGCGTTGAAGGACAGGGCCACGGGCGGCACCGCCTCTTCGGGCTTGTTGAGATAGCCGTAGCCGAGATGCGCCTTGTTCTCGTTGAACGCGGCGAGCTGCACCTCGGCGGCAGCCTCGTCGCCGGCCTTTTTGGCCTGCCGGTAGGCATCGAGGCTGGTCACAGCCTTCTTGCCGAGCTCCATCCTCTGCACCGCCCCCAAGATGTTGTGCTCGGCGTTGCCGTAGACCAAATCCTTCATGCCCGGTACAAAGGAGCCGAAGGACCGGTTGGCCATCAGGGAGAGCACGCCGGGGATGTGGATATTGAAACCGGTAAAGGCGGGCTGGGTGTCGTAGACCTTTTTATCCCGGTTGATGATGCCGAAGGCCACCAGGCCGGCATTGGTCTGTCCCTCGTAGAGCCCTTCGAAGGCGGCCAGCTTCATCGGCTGCACCTGGGCGATCTCATAGGCCGACTCGTCGCCGTTAAAGATGGTGAAAATGGAGGCGATCAAGCCCAGGGAAGCGGCGACCACGATCGAACGCTTGGCCATGAGCACATGGCGGCCGCGCAGCAGGTACCAGGAGGAAATCGAGATGACGAAAAACGCGCCCAGCATCATGGACGAGCTGGTGGCGTGGGTGAATTTGTTGACCGCGTAGGGAGAGAAGGCGACCTCGAAGAAATTCTGCATCTCGAACCGGGCGGTGTCGGGATTGAACGCCTGGCCCACCGGATACTGCATCCAGGCATTGGCCACCAGGATCCACACCGCCGACAAGTTGGAGCCCACCGCCACCATCCAGGTGGAGAACAGATGGAATCCTTTGGAAACCCGGTTCCAACCGAAGAACATCACCGCGAAGAAGGTGGCTTCGAGGAAAAAGGCGACGATGCCCTCGATCGCCAGCGGCGCGCCGAAAATGTCGCCGACCATCCAGGAGTAGTTCGACCAGTTGGTGCCGAACTCGAACTCCATGATGATGCCGGTGGCCACGCCGATGGCGAAATTGATGCCGAAAAGCTTCATCCAGAACTTGGTCAGCCGTTTCCATTCCTCGCTGCCGGTCCGCACGTAGATGGTGTGGTAGAAAGCGATAATCCAGCTGATGCCCAAGGTGAGCGGCACAAAAATCCAGTGGTACATGGCGGTCAGGGCAAACTGCGCCCTGGCCCAATTGACCATGCCAAGGTCCAAGTTTTCAATCATGGTTATTCTCCTTTGACGGGTTGAACATAGCCGGGGGCGGATCGCGTCAGCTGCTCGATCACGTAATCGGCCCGTTGCGCATCGGTGGTGAACTGAGTCGCCAGGAAATCAGGAAAGAAAAAAAATTTCAAGACCGCAAACATGATAAACAGTTTTATAAATATTATTTTCCATAAAGTGCGGCCTACGGTCATTTGGCGGAAACCGTCGCGGTAGAAGCGATAGATGCGGGTCACGATCCAGGGACGGGCGGTTTTCAGGGCGGTCATTGCACCTCGTTGCGGAGCGGGTCGGCCCGGTCGAGGTTTTTCGGCTCCAGCAAAACCTCGAGGGGGGATGTCAGGCAGGTGGTCTCGGCGGCCAGTTGCTCGAAACTGACCTGGCGCAGGGTGGCGCGCAGCTGTTCGCGGGCTTTCCACCAAACACGATGCACGGCGCAATTGTAGCTGGCCTTGCAGCCCGCGGGCCGGGCAATGCAGTCGTTGAGCTGGATTTCGCCGATCATGGTTTCCACCACTTCAAGCAGGCTGATGGAGGAAGGAGGCCGGCTGAGGGCAAAACCGCCGCGCGCGCCCTGGCGAATCTCGATCAGCCCCGCCTTGGCGAGGTCTTGGGCGATCTTGGCCAGGAAATGGGCCGGGATATCCGCCTGCCGGGCGATTTCCTGCCGGCTGGCCAGGACGCCCTCGCCCTGCCGTGACAGATAGAGCATACAACGAATGGCATATTCGGCGGCACGGGTCAAGCGCATGATCGAGTCCGGCAAAAAAAGACAAATAAGATTATTTTTATCCTACTTATCTGATTCAACCTGGGGTGTCAACCATCAAGTCCTGCGGATGGGGCTGAAAAATAGACCTTCCGGCCTTATGATCCGCCACGGAATGGCCCACCCACCGATTGCGCCGCCGGGGTTGACTTCCCTTGCCGGCTCGAATAAAGGAAAGGCATGCAGATCGACAGTCCGAGCATAACGGCCCTGCGGGTGGCCGTCCGCCGCGCCGCCCACCAGGTGCTCGACCATCCCAGAATCTTCGACGACCCGCTGGCCCTACGCATCCTGGGCCTGGAAGCCGACACCGGCCACAGCCGGAGCTGGCAGGACGACACCCCGCTGGATCGGGTGCTCCGGACCGCCCTAGCCGTGCGCAGCCGCCACGCCGAAGAGATGCTCCAAAAGGCGCGGTTGCGGGGCATTGACCAATACGTGGTGCTCGGGGCCGGTCTCGACACCTTTGCCTACCGCCACGCCACTGCCGGCAGCGACGGCCTGCGAGTGTTCGAAGTCGACCACCCCGCCACCCAGGAATGGAAGCGGCAACGGCTGCACCTGGCCGGCATCGCGGTACCGAAGCACTGCATCTTCGTTCCGGTGGATTTCGAGCGCCAAACCCTGGCGGAGGGGTTGCGCCTGGCCGGGTTCGACCCCACCCGGCCCGCCTTTTTTTCCTGGCTGGGCGTGGTCATGTACCTGACCGCCGATGCCATCGACGCCACCCTGCGCACCGTCGTCCCTCTGCCGGCCGGCAGCGGCATCGTTTTCGACTACATGATCGACCCGGAGCTGATATCTCCCCTGGCCCGGGCCGCCTTGAACGGATTGGCAGTGCGGGTCGCCGCCGCCGGTGAGCCGCTCCGGAGTTTTTTCGTTCCCGCTCACCTGGTCGACCACCTGCGGGAATTGGGTTTCGGCCGTATCGAGGATCTGTCCCCCGAGGCCCTGGACGCCCGCTATTTCCACAACCGGGCCGACGGTTTGCGCGCCGGCCGGCTCGCCCACCTCATGACGGCCTGGGTTTGAAGACCGCCATGTGCCACGCAATGAGGAGAACCGTCAAGATGCCCGTCAATCGCACCGACCTGAAACCGATCGTCAACCTGGAAAGCCAAACCTGCTTCGGCTGCGGCACCGGCAATCCCGTGGGGCTGCACATGGCCTTCCATACCGACAATCAACGCCTCTATTCCTTCGTCAGCGTGCCCCCGGCGATGGCCGGCTGGGACCGGACCGTGCATGGCGGCATCCTCTCGACGATTCTCGATGAAATCATGGGCTGGTCGGTCATCTACCTGCTGGGGAAGATCGGGGTGACCAAATCGATGACCGTGGAATTCAGGAAACCGGTCCAGGTGGAAGACCAACTGACCGCGGTCGGCACCATCGGCGAGACGATCTCCGACCGGCAGATCACAGTAAGCGGTGAAATTTACAACGGGGATCAGGTGCTCTGCGCCAGGGCCGAGGGCACCTTTGCGGCCTTGTCGGCGCAGGCGGCGGTCCGGTTGGGGGTGATGAGCGCCGATTACATGAAGCGGTTTGCGCCGGTTCTCCAGCAGCGCGGAGGCGCCTGAACGCGCCTTATTCCGGGGTGTGCTGCGCCCGGCAGATCCGGCCCGGCAGCCGCCGTTCGAGCAGGGTTTCGATGGCCTCGGCCGCCCGGCACAGTCCACCCAGATCCAAGCCGGTCGCCACCCCCATGCCCTCGAAGAGATGGACCGCGTCCTCGGTGGCGACATTGCCGGCGGCGCCCTCGATGAAGGGACAACCGCCGAGACCGCCCACCGCCACGTCGAATCCCCGCACGCCGGCTTCGAAGCCGGCATACAGGTTGACCAGCCCCAGGCCGCGGGTGTCGTGAAGGTGCAGCGACAGTTCGGTCTCGGGATACCGTTCGCGCACCTTGGCGGCCAGGTGTTTCACCTGGTGCGGATGGGCCATGCCGGCGGTATCGGCCAGGTTGATCTCGCCGGCGCCGGCGTCCACCAGTTGCCCGACCGTGTCCAAAACCACGGTTTCGGGAATCCCGCCTTCATAGATACAACCGAAGGCACACCTGAGCCCGGCGCGGATGTCGATCCCTTCGGCGGTGGCCGCCGCGATCAGTTGGGTGGCGGCCTTCATCACCTCGGCCACGGCCCTGCCGTCGTGCTTACGGCTGTCGCTTTCCGAAACCGGCACGATCACCGCGAGGTGCTCGAGGCCGCTGCGAAGCGCCCGCTCCACCCCCTTCTCGTTGTGGACCTGGGCCGTGCACTGGATATCCGGATATTGCCGGCGCACCAACGAGACCAAGACATCGGTATTGGCCACCTGCGGCACCGAACGGGGGTTGACGAAACTGCCCAGCTGCAGCCGCCGGACCCCGGCCGCGGCCAACAGCCGGACGATCTCCAGCTTTTCCGCCAGCCCGAACAGCCGGCTCTCACCCTGCAATCCATCTCCCAAGGCCTCTTCCTGCAACACAACCCGCATCGTCCATCCTCTATGAAAAAACGCTTAGCATTCCCTCTGCAGCCGGGTTCCGATCATAGCATGCCAAGGCGCAAGAAGCGAAGAGATTAGCGTTTCCCCGCGCCCATACCGGGCGCGCAGCCGAGCCCGTCGATATTTCCCTGGCAAAAGAGCGGCCATATTCGTACAATACCGGCCGCAACGCCCCGCTTTCACGCCAACCTCCGCCATCCAAGGGCCATGAACATCGTCAACATCCTCGGCAGCCCGAGAAAGAACGGGACCAGTGCCCGCATTGCCCGCGCCTTTGCAGAAACCGCCGCCACCTACGGCGCCACGGTCACGGACTATACCCTCAACACCATGCAGTACCGGGGATGCCAGGGTTGCGAAGGGTGCCATACCCGGGCGGACCGCTGCGTGCTGCTGGACGAGGCCACCCCGGTCCTCGACCACCTGTACCGGGCCGATATCGTTGTCTTTTCAGCTCCGGTCTATTTCGGCGACACCTGCGGCCAGTTCAAGTCGTTCTTCGACCGGATGTGGTCGTTGATCCGCACCGATGCCCCTGAGGACGAGGAAGGCACCCGCCTGCCGCCCAACAAGGTGGCGGTGCTCGTCCTGACCCATGTCCAAACGGCCGGGGCACACGACGATGTGGTCGGCCGCTATGTCCGCAACCTGGAACTCTACGGTTTCGAGGTCAGGCCCCTGGTCGCCGGCGGGCTGCGCTTGCTGCCGAACGCCGACATCGACGACCATCTCCGGACCGCCGCGTCCCTGGCCCGGGAGCTGGTGCGGGCCGGGTAAGCGATTCACCGGCTGTCGGTGTGCGCCAGCAGCTCCCGATAAACGGCGTCGCCCACGGCCAGCACCTTGGCGCCGTACCGGGCAAAGGCGCACAAGCTTTGCCGGTGCGCGGGATAGCTTGCCATCGGGAGATATTTTTGGGCACACAGGGCGAGAACGAGCATCAAGGTGTTGTAATGGTCGAGATCGAGCCGGCAGGCATGCCGCAGCACTTGCCTGTCCTCGGACAAGACCGGCTGGGCGAGCGCCTGGGCGGTGCGGCAGATCAGTTGGTCGGTGGGCCCGGTTCCGGACGCGGGGACGACGATGGCCCCCGCCGGTCGCAGGCCGTACTCGGCGATCACCTGAGGAATGAGCAACAGGTCAAAGGCACCAAGCGCCAGCGGCAGCAACGCCAGCCGTTCGAGATAAATCAGGGTCGAGGTATCGGCCACTCCGCCTCGCAGCGCCTGCAGCTGTCGGACGATCACGGCCTGCGGCCTCTCTTTTCCACGCTTTTCAACCGTACCGGATTATCAGCCGCGTCCATTTTCGTACCATGAGGAACACGATGGATTTGCACTTCACCGTCGACCGGGAACTCTGCATTCAATGCGGGGCCTGCATCGACGACTGCCCCTTTCACATCATCGAAATGATTCCGGAGTATCCGGCGCTCAACCCCAAGCGGGAACACCATTGCATCCGCTGCCAGCATTGCCTGGCGGTCTGCCCGACCGGCGCCTTGTCGATCTTGGGCCGCAGGCCGGAGGATTCCCTGCCCCTGCCGCAGACCTTGCCCACCAGCGCCCAGATGACGGCGTTGATCAAGGGGCGGCGGTCGGTCCGTCGGTTTCTGCCGGAGCCGCTGGCACCCGAAGTGATCGACACCATGATCGCGACCGTGGCCAACGCTCCCACCGGCAAGAATAACCGCAAGTGCCTGTTCACGGTCATCGACGATCCAGCCTCGATGGAGGTGCTCCGCCGCGAGACCATCGAAGGATTGCGCCGGGCGGCAGCGGCACGGCGTCTTGGCGAAAACCTGAGCTATTTCCGTCATGTGGTTTCGGCCTGGGACCAGGGCCGGGACATCGTCTTCCGCCATGCCCCCCACCTGCTCATGGTCTCGGTGCCGCCGGAGGTCACCACCCCCGATGCCGACGCCATCATCGCCATGAGCTATTTCGAGTTGCTGGCCGCCTCCATGGGCATCGGCACCCTGTGGAACGCCATGATCCGCTGGGCTTTTGCCACCATCGATGTCGACCTGTACCAGCGGCTGGGCATTCCCGACGACCATACCAAGGGATACGCCCTGCTCTTCGGCCGGCCTGCGGTCCAATACCACCGGACCGTCCAGCGCGACGGGGCGACGATCAACCGGGTGCGGCTGACATGAGCCTTTCATTTGATGTTGCAGATGCGATGAAGGCCTCCACCCCGTCCCTCCCCCCCTTGATCGTCCACACCGAGTCGAGCCGGGTCTGGGGCGGCCAGGAAATACGGACCCTGACCGAACTCCGGGAAATGCGCAAATGCGGTTTCCGCGTCGCCCTGATCGTCCCGGTCGGCTCGGAATTGGCCCGGCGGGCGGCGGCCGAGGGGCTGCCCGTCCATACCATGGCCTCGTTCGTCAAACTCTCGCCCCGGTCGTGGCGCGAGCTGTTCCGGCACTTCAAGGCGCTCAAACCGACGGTGGTCAACACTCACTCGTCCGAGGATTCCTGGATGGCCGGGGCCCTGGCCCGGCTCTGCCGCGTGCCGCTGGTCATCCGTACTCGCCATGTCCTGGTTCCGGTTTCGTCGACGGTGAGCTATGCCTTTCCCCATGTCATCTTCACCTGCAGCGGCGCCATTGCCGAACAGCTGGCCGCCTGCGGCATCCCGTCGGCCAAGACGGTGGTTCTCTCGACCGGCAACGACGAAAACCGGTTTCTGTTCTCGCCCGGCCAGCGGCAGGCCGTGCGCCGGCGCTACGGCATCGACGACCGGGAAATCCTGGTGGGCAATGTCGGCTGCCTCCGGAACTACAAGGGCCATCGGTTCATCCTCAAAACCGCGGCGGCGATGCCGCAGCCCTACCGGTTCATGATCGTGGGAGGTGGGGAGGAGTTGCCCGCGCTCCAGGCCATGGCCCATGCGCTGGGGGTGGAGGATCGGGTGATCCTTGCCGGGCATCAGGAGGATCCGGAACATTTCTTCAGCGCCTTTGATCTCTGCTTCTTTTCCTCCTACGAAGCGGAAGGCGTCTCCCAGTCGCTGATCCAGAGCCTGCTCAACGGGCTGCCCGTGCTGGCCTGCCGGACACCGTCGAGCATGGAACCGTTGAACCTGGTCGAGGCCTGTCGCCTGGTCGACTACGACGACGTTCCGGCCGCCTGCCAGGGCTTGGCGGAGCTGGCCCAGCTACCGCCGCGGGATCCGGAACGGATGGCGCGGCAGCACCGGCACATCGCCGACCGCTACGGCCTCGGCAACATGGTGCGGATCCTGCTGGCAACCTATGCCCGCCACGGCATCCATCCCCCGTCGTCGCCGAAATAAACCGCCACGAAGTAACCCACTGATGCTACCGGCAAAGGCACCGGCACGCCATTGATCAGGCGGTGGCCAACAGGCCGTACTTCTGCCGATACTGTTCCCTGAAACGGCCCATCTCCACCATGTCGAGCAGATAGGCGTCGGAACGGTCGAGGTAGAAGGCCAGGGCCTTGGCAAAATTCCGCCCCACCATGCCGTCGACAAACACCTGGCTGATTTCGCGCTGCCGCTTGAGCACGAGCTGGGAACGATAGAAGATCAGCCATTCCTCGGCGGACATCGCCGCCACGATCTGCTGTAGGGCCTTGCGCGCCCTGGGCTGGTACATCCAGATGTACATCAGGTCCAGAGCATTGACGATGAACACCTGCTCCAGGTCGTGGGCCTCTTTGTGAATGGCCGCGATCAAGGCCTTGGGCGACTGCAGCAGGTCCAGCACATCCTCTTCCGGGAACAGCACATCCAGGCGGGCATAGGCCGAGAACATCTGACTGAGCTTCTCGCGGTAATCGGCCAGACGGATGCTGACGTTGCTCTGGCGGTCGGCCAGGCCTTCGATCACCGCGGCCACGCAGTCCGAGGCCAGCTTGGAGATCACCGCCGCCCATTTCTGCAGCCCTTCCTCGACCTGCGGCACCATGGCCCAATGCAGCGCCACCGCCAGGGTGTCGTTGAAGAAAAGGGCCAGGGGAATCGAGAAGATCGAGCGGAAAAAATTGCCGACAATGGCACTGGGCGGCAGGCCGCGCAGGGTGTTGTGGGCGGAGATGTAGATGCCATTGGCCAGGGCCATCACCGAATAGAGCAGCAGCGGACTGGTGGAGGTGGTAATCCCCAGCAGTTGTTGCAGCAGCAGGGTCTTGACCAGGTAATCCAACAGCGGCACCGAGAAGCCGGTATAAAAGAGGGAATCGGCAATCCGGCTCCAGCTCACCAGAGAATTCCACGGCAGCAGGGGCGAGCGCTTGAGGCCGCCGCCGCCGAGGATCGACTGGATAATGTTGCGGGCACCGGTGATGCCGAACCAGATAAAGGCCCCGAGATAGGCCAGCACCCACCAGTCCTTGGTCAGGGCAAAGGTGAGAAAGGCCGGCACGAATCCCGCCACGATTTTGAGGGTGTTGCACAGGTGCGAGTTGAGGTACCGCAACGGCGGCCTGCTGTTTTGCTTCTTCTTGCGGCCCGGATACATGTCGAGTTCGGGCACTCGGCGGATGCCGCCCAAGGTGGCGATATTGCCGTCGGCGCCGGGATGGACCTCGAACCGGTCCAGGCTCCAGTCGCTCCACCGTAACGAGGATCCTGCCCGGCCGCCGCCCTGGAGGCTCTGCCTGAGCCGCCGGTACCAGGGCAGGGAAGCCGGGGCCTCGCCGCGCCGGTGGTAATGATGGATCATCCGGGCGCTGACCGGGATGAGCTTGCGCCGCTCGCCGCCCCAGTGCTCGTGCATGACCTGGCGCAGGGCCCGTTGCGGCAGGGTGTCCACCACCACCAGCCCCATGCCGTGCTGCAGCTGCGACTGCCCGGTCGAGCCCGAGCCGATGCGGGAGCCGAGATAGCGTTTGTTGTAATGGCTGTGGAACGACTCGATATTGATCAGGATAGCGAGCAGGTCGTCCCGCCGCCGGTTCATCCCCGCCAGCTCGGCCTCCAGCGCTTCCTGGTTGTCCGGCGGCACCGGCTGGCTTTTTCCGGCCTCGCCCCGTTTTTCCACGAGCAGGCGCAGCCGCTCGAAATCCCAGATAATGGCCCGGATCGCCCGCTTCAGGGCAATGACGTTATCCTCGTTCAAGGCCTTCTGCAGGACGTTGATCATCTGGTAGTTCTGGGCCGGGCTGCTGATGTCCACCGCCTCGCCCGCAAAGCCGCTGCCCTTGACCGAGGCCTGCGCCGTCATGCCGTGGCCCGCGTCCTTGAGGTTGAAGGCCTCGAGGTGGGTGATCCGCCCCTGGCAGATGTACAGCAGTTCCAGGGTGTCGTGAATCGACAGATTGCTCAGGTTCAGGGTGAAACGCGAGCCGGAATGCATGGAGGCCAGCCGGCCCAGCAACTCCTGCGGCGCCAGATGCATCAGCGCCGGCTGTCCTTCGTCGTGGGGCACGGTGGGGTCGTGCAGGCCCGGATTGCGCAGGGGCAGGAGATACTGGTTGATGATTTTCTCGAGATCGAGCCGGGCCATTCTGCCCGAGCAGGCCTCCAGCAGCTTTTCCCGGGTGCTGCTGTCCTGGAGATAGGTTTGGTGGATCCGCTGCACCTCGGCCTCGAGCGCGATGCGGTAATGGTTTTGGATGAACTTGGCGAGGTGCAGCAGCGACGGTTGGCCGGTGCCGACGAAGCGGAGGAATTGCTCCCGGTCCAGCGGCGGGGTTTCCACCCCCAGTTCCCGGTCCAGCCCAGGCCGGTGGGCGTCGTTGAACACGGGGATCACCTCGAGCACGTACCCCTGCTGGTAGAGGGAAACCAGCCGGCCCCGGTCGAGCATCTCCCGGACCGCCTCTTCCCGAAGGAACTGCAGCAGGCTGCTTCGGTCGAAAAAGCCCTCCAATTCCCAGATGAAGCGGACGAACTTGTCGCGGAAACGCGAGGAGAACTCGATGCCGATGCGGACGTGGATGCCGAGGATTTCCCCGGCCTCGAGCAACTCCTCCACCACCTCCTGTTCGACATGGTTGTAGTACACCACGGTCAGCTTGCGGATACCCTTGATCCAGGCATCCATCAGCAGGTGGGTGGGCGATTTCCTGCCCTTGGTGTTGGCGTCGTGCACATGGTCGTCGAAGGCGAACTGGTTCCACTCCTCGGGCATTTCCAGGAGGTGATACTTGGCCAGTTCCTTGCGCACCCGGCGCGGCTTGCCGGTGTAGACCATGCGAAAGTCGTGGGCCAGCTCCAGCTGCCGCACCTCGTCGCCCTCGTGGCGCACCAGTTCCTTGATGATCTGCATCAGCACCCGGGCGGTGTTCTTGTGGTAGAACGAGGTGGAGGAGCTAAACACCTCGTCGCGCAGGCTGCGCAGGGCCACGATCCGGTCGCGCGCCTTGCCCGCCTCCAGCGAGCCGAGCAGGCTGACAATGGCATAGGCGATCCGCAAACCGCTGGAGGCCGCCATCTCCTTGATGCCGTGGGGGTGCATGTAGGGCGTCATCAACGAACGCACCGACTGCGGCCGGGAGCGCCGTTTGAGCACATCGTTGACGATGCCGAGCAGTTTGTAGTCGTTGGCGTCGAAAAAAAGCCGGGAAGGCCGGTGCTTCATGGGATCAGGTCGTGGTCAATGGGGAGGTGGCCCGCCTTGGCCGACACGTTCGGCGGCGAGATATTTGAGGACGTCGTCGCCGGGAATCGGCCGGGAAAAGTAGTAGCCCTGCGCCTCGTGGCAGCCCAGGGCCTCCAGCCGATGCAACTGTTCTTCCGTCTCCACGCCCTCGGCCACGACCTTCAGCCGCATCTGCTGGCAAATGGCGACGATGGTGGCGACGATGCCGCCGTGGGTATCCATGTCGTCGACGAACTGCTTGTCGATCTTCAGCGTGCTCACCGGCATCTTGCTGAGCAGGCCCAATGAGGAGTAGCCGGTGCCGAAATCGTCGATGGAAAAGGACACGCCCAGTTCGCGGAGGCGGTTCATGACCTTCAGGGTGTGGTCGACATCGGTCATGGCCGTGGTTTCGGTGATTTCGAATTCAATGGCGTCGGCTTCGATCCGGTACTGGCTGAACAGCTCGCCGACAATGTCGACAAAATCGCTGTTGTGGAATTGGCGCGGCGCAACGTTGACGCTGATCGGTACCGCTACCCCCTGCTCCCGCATCGTTCCATGGAAAATACAGGCTTGCTCCAGCACCAGCAGGCAGAGATCGTCGATCAGGCTCGATTCCTCGGCAATGGGAATGAAGGCGCCCGGGGAGACGATCCTGTTGCCCTGTTCCCAGCGAATCAGCGCTTCCAGGGACGAGGCGGTCCGGGTTTCGATGTCCACTTTGGGTTGATAATACACGATGAATTCACGGTTGAGCAGGCCGGTGCGGATTTTGTTCTCGGTTTGCAGCCGTTTGAGCAACTCGTCGTGCATCTCCCTGGAGAACATCGCGTGCCTGTTTTTCCCCTCCCGCTTGGCCTTGTGCATGGCCATGTCGGCGCTCCTGATCAGGTCGGGGGGATTGTCGCAGTCGTCCGGAAAAACGGTGATGCCGATACTGGCGTTGACGTAGATCTTCTTGAAATCGAGTAGAAACGGTTCGTTGAGCACGGCCTGGATCTGGTCGGCGGCCAGGGGGATCAACGATTCGTTGTCGATCCGCTCCATCAGCAGGAGGAACTCGTCTCCGCCAATCCGGTACAGGGTATTGTTGTCGGTCAGGAGGGAGGACAGGCGCTGGCTGACCTGGATCAGCAGGTCGTCACCCTGTTTGTATCCGAGCACGTCGTTGATATTCTTGAAATTATCCAAATCGATATACAGCAGCGACACCTTGGTACCCTCGTTGCTCGCCCTGGCGCAGGCCGCGCCGAGCTTGCGTTCCAGGCCGATGCGGTTGGGCAGGCGGGTCAGGAGATCGTGATAGGCCATGTAGGCGATCTGCCACTCTCGCTTCTTCTGTTCGCCAATCTCGTAGAAGGAGGCGAAATAATAGGCGGTTTCCCTCCGGTCGTTGCGAATGGCGCTGATCGTCAGCCATTCCGGATAGACGGTTCCATCCTTCTTCTTGTTCCAGATCTCGCCTTCCCACAACCCCCTCGCCAGCAGCTGCTGCCACATTTCGGCGTAGAAGACGCCATCATGCCGGCCGGACTTGAGCAGCCGCGGATTTGCTCCGATGGCCTCGTCCTGCCCATACCCGGTTATGGTGGTAAATGCCTCGTTCACCGCCAGAATGCGGCCGGAGGCATCGGTGATGGCCATGCCCTCGGGGGAATTGTCGAAAATCTTCTTGTAGAGATGCAGAAACGTCTCGGCGCTTTTCCGGCGGTGCGCCTCGGCGACCAATTTCTTGTTGGCGCTCCGCACCCCGAGGAGATGCTCCTCGAATGCCACCAACAGGGCGGTGGCCTCGCAACCGCCGCCCGATCCCTTTGCAATCGGGATATTCAGTTGGTGCGCGAATCGGCGCAAGGGAGCGACGATCGCGCGGCTCAACCGGAACGAGGCACCTACGGCGAACGCCGTCCCGAGCAGAACCGCCAGGATGCCGGTGGTCTTGATGGCAAGCAGGCCGGCTTCGGCTTCGGCGGCATCGGTGGTCAGCCCGACGGTCAAGTCGAACTGCGGGATGCGGTGGAAGAAAAACAGGCGCTCCTTTGCCGGACGGTCCGCGCCCCCATCCCACAACAGCCGCATCGTCCGGTCCATATCTTTCGATCCCGCCTCCAGGATCGGTTTGAGCCGGGCCGCATACACATCGGCCGCCGTCTTCTCGAACACCAGGGGGTGAGCCAGCAGCTTGGCCTGGCTGTTGAGCAGAAAGGCATAGCCCGAGGCGCCATACTTGATGCCGACCATCCGCCGCTCGACATCGCGGAAATCGATGAACCGCTCGACCTCCTCGCGGTAGCAGACCGCCGAGACGATCCAGTCCCAAGGATGGAAATATTCCATGGAAAGCGCCTTGGGATGCGGGCCCGCTTCATCCGGATTTTTCCAGCTGTATTCGAGATATCCCCGCTTGGTTTCGAGCTGCCGCTTGATAAAGGGCCAGTATTCGCGCAGCTCCTCCGCTTGCAGGATGTTTTTCCCGATCAGCGCTTCGCGGGGGTGAAACAGAATGACCCCGGTGGAGTCGATGCAATAGACGTAGCCGGAAGGCCCGATCTTCTGCACCTTCATGGCGGCGAAAATTTCCTGCTTGGCGAGATTCGCGCCGGTGGCACCCGAACCCGCCCATTTCGCCTGGACCAGCTCAATCTGCCGCATGTTGTTTTCAACGATGCCGTGGAGATAGCCGCGGAGCGAGGCGTCGACCGAGGCCTCGACCATGGCGGCGGCGGAAAGGCCCGCGGCCTCCATGCCCTCTTCGATGCTGGTGTTGAAGCGCTCCAGGGAGATCCGGAACAGGACGGCGCACAGCGCCAGCAAGGGGAGGAGCAAAAAAAGAATAGTGCCGAAGAATGTCTTCTTGCCGATCGACCACTGCTCGATCTTCAGTCGTTTGCCTATCCTACTCGAAATGCCCATGACAGATAATCCGGATGGCGTGCGCCTACAAAACCAGCAGCGGGCGCGGCGGCATGCCGGACCGGGCTGGCGGAGTCGATTGCATAATATCAAGCATGCCGCATCGCACTTCGGAGGTGAAGCGATTTTTTCGGCGGCACGATTCAAAAATCCTTTGAAAAAAGGATATTACCACAGTTCGTCCAGCGATGGTAGAGACAGAAAACACCGAAAAGCGCGACCGATGGACCGGGTCTTATCCTCCTGGCCGGCAACGATCGGCAGGCGGAAGTTTCGGAGGACAGCCCATTTTCTTTTTCAGGACAAAGAGATGGGAACGGTTCGACGGGGGGGGGCGACGAGCGCGGCCCGCTCGGCGGAATGGAAAACCGCAGGCCATCGGGCCAGGCCGTGCAGTCGGATGCTACCGGAAGCGGCAGCCTCGGCAGCACCAGCGCCAGGGCCTTTTTCACTGCCGGCCGGTATCGAGCCGCAGCCGGGCGTCCAAAGCCAATGCCCCGCCCCGGTCGAGCAAACGGAACGGGTTGACATCCAGTTCGGCAATCTGCGGGAATTCGGCCAACAGCCGGGCAACGGCAAGGATGGCACGGGCAAAGGGGGCCGGATCGACCGGTGGCTGTCCCCGGACGCCGGCCAAGAGCGCCGCCGACCGCAGTTGCTTAATTTTCCCGGTGATTTCTGCAAGCGACGAGGGCGCGAGTATCCGCTGCACGTCCTGGAACACCTCGACGAAAATGCCACCATGGCCGAACAGGACCACCGGGCCGAAGGCGGGATCCTGGAGACCGCCGATGAACAGATCGTGCCCGGCCGGCGCCATGGCCGCCACCCGCACCCCGTCGAACCGGGCGCCGGGATGGTGGCGCATGAGATTGGTCCGAATGCGATCAAATCCCCTGGCTGCTTCTGCGGCGGAAGCGATGTCGACGAGCACTCCGCCGGCCTCGGTCTTGTGCACCGCCTCCGGCGATACCACCTTGAGCACCACCGGCGGCCCGATCCGCGCCGCCAGCTCCGCGGCTTCCTCGGCGGTGCGGGCCACGGCCGAAGCCGGGCCGGCAAGGCCGCAGCAGGCAAGCAGCTCCAGGGTCTCCTCTCCGACCACCTCGCTACGTCCGCGCAACCAGGTCTCGATCCGGTCGGGATCAAGGCCCTCGTCACCCGGATCGGGCCGAAAGGGACCGGCGGCCTTGCGGACATGGTAGCGCATTTGCCGGTCCAGGGCGGCAATCGCCTCCTCCGGGCCGTCGAACACCGGAACCGGCGATTGCGCCTTCATCGCCGCCACCTCCCGCGCCGCGCCGTACATGACCAGCGCCATGGGCTTGCCCGAGGAACGGACCGCCCCGGCCACCGCCAGGCTCGGATCGGTGGTAAACATGCCGGTGAACACATCTTCCCCGCCCGCCGGCATCGACGGCCGCTGGCTGGCAAAGATGGCGGCGTCGACCCGGTCGTTGGCCAGGACATGGCTGAAAATCAGCGGGTATTTGTCGACCCGGTAGATATCGCCCATGTCGAGGGGATTTTGCAGCCGGATGATGTCGGCGCGGGCCACCCCGGCCAGCTCTTCGAAAAAGGCCGGGCCCGGATCGGCACAGCTCAATCCCCGATGCTCGCAGAGATCGGCCATGGCCACCCCCAGGCCGCCGGCCGGGCTCATGAGCATGATCCGGTTGCCGCGCATCGGCGGCAGATCGAAGGCCTTGGCCGTGGTGACGAAGTCCCGGAGCCGGTCGATGCGGAGGATACCGGCCCGTTCCAGGGCGGCATCGAGGATGGCGTCGTCGGTGCTCAAGGCGGCGGTGTGGCTCATGGCCGCCAGGCCGCCGGCCCGGGTGGTGTTGGCCTTGTAGAAGAGCACCGGCTTGTCGATCCGCTCGGCCAACTCCACCAGCCGCCGGCCGTTGCCGATGCTCTCCAGATAGATCCCGATCACCTTGGTCGCCGGATCGGCGCCCAGGTATTCGAGCAGATCGCACTCGTCGAGGTCGAGCTTGTTGCCGATACTAGCGAATTTGGCCAGCCCCACCTGTTCGGCTTCGAGCAGATTCCAGAGGAAAAGTCCCAGGCCGCCGCTCTGGGTGATCAGGGAGAAACCGCCCGGCCGTACCGGGAAAGAGGGGACAAAGGGCAGGCAGAGGCCGCTGGCGGTATCGGCCAGAGCCAGGCTGTTGGGGCCGACGAAGCGCATGCCGTGGCTGCGGGCAAGCGCAAGCAGCCGGGTTGCCAGCGCCCTGCCCTCTTCGCTGGCCTCGTTGAAGCCACCGGCCTGGATCGCCAGTTGCCGAATGCCCGCCCGGCCGCAATCGGCCACTGCCTCCGGGACAAAACGGGCCGGGATGAGCAGCACCGCCAGATCCGGAATCAGTGGCAGGTCGGCGGCACTGCGATACACCCGGATGCCGTCGACATCGGTCTCGTCGGTGGCCGGATTGACACCGAAGATCCGGCCGCGGTATCCCCAGCGCAGGCAGTTGCCGACTATGATGCGGGGGGTGTTGCGGGCCTTGGAAGAGAGGCCGTACACGGCCAGGGATGCGGGGGCAAAAAATGTATCCATGGGCATGGGTCCGGTAAATGGGAACGCAAAGACGGGTGCCTCCGGAACGCGGCCGCAGTGAGGCTTGGCCGAAGCGGCGCTCAGATCAGCCGTTCCCGGCGCCGGAACGCGGCCGCCATGCTGAGCGCGAACCAGCCGCAGGCCACCAGGATGATGGTGGCGCCGGTGGCGGTTCGGGCCCAATCCTGAGCGGAGAGCAGCAAGCCCGCCACCGCCGAACTCACGCTGATGCCAACGGTCCACCAGAACATCGCGCCCGCCGAACGGGCAAAATTTCGGGCCGCCGCCGCCGGCACGATCAGCAGGGCGGTGACCAGCAGCACGCCCACCGCCTGGACGGCAAACATGACGATCAGGGCCAGCAGGCCGGCGAACAGGTATTGCAGCACCGCCACCCGAACCCGGTGCGCCCGGGCCAGGGTCGGATTGAGGCCGATGTAGAGCAACTGGTTGTAGCAGCACGCCTGGAAGGTCATCAACACCGCGAACAGGCCCATGAGGGCGAGAATCTGTCCGTCGCTGATGGTAAGGATGTCGCCGTAGAGAAAACGCTGCAGATCGCGGGCCAACGACCGATCCCGGCTGACGATGGCCAGGCCGAAGGCGACCATGGCCGAGAAGAAAACCCCGATCACCGTGTCCGAAGAGAGGCTGGAAGTGCGCTGCATCAGCATGATACCCAATCCCACCAGCAGTCCGAAGGCCGGCATGGTCCAATCCGGATCCAGGGCCAGGAGCAGCCCCAGGGCCACACCGGCAAAAGCGGAGTGGCTGATCGCATCGGCGAAAAACGACATGCGGAAATTGACCACCAGGATGCCCATGGCCGCGGTCATCGGCGCCAGCAGAAGCAAGCCGGCCAGGGCTTGCTGCATGAATCTGGCCTGCAGGCAGTCGAAGGGCAGCAGCTGAGCAAGCAGCCCGTAGAGCGGCGACAGGTCAGGCATCGGTGTGCTCCTGGCAGCAGGGCGCCGAGCAGACCGCCCGGTCGCCGGGCATGGAACGGGAACTGACCAGGCCCATGTGCATGCCGAAAATGGCGGTGAGATGCTCGGCGGTCAGGGTTTGCCGGGGCGGTCCCTCGGCCGCGACCTTGCGGTTGAGGCAAATCACGTGGGTGGCGTGGTGGGTGACGGTGGCCAGGTCGTGGCTGACCATCAGTTGGGTGAATCCCCGTTTGCGCCGCAGCTCGTCGAGCAGTTCGCAGAAGATCAATTCCCCTTGGAAATCGACCCCGGCCGAGGGTTCGTCCAGCACCAGCAGCTCGGGTTCCTGGCGCAGGGCCAGGGCCAGCAGCACCCGCTGCAATTCGCCGCCGGATAGCGCGCCGATGGCGCGGCCGGCCAAGTGATCCGCCTTGACCATGGCCAACGATTCCTCGGCCTGACGGCGCAGGACGGTATTGAGGCCGAACCACAGTGGTTTTTTCTGGAAGCCCATGACCAGGAACTCGCTGACGGTCAGGGGCATGCCCCGGTCAAAGGCCAGGCGTTGCGGCACGTAGCCGATGCGGGGAGCCGGGCTGCCGCTGCCGAAGACGATGCGGCCTCGGTAGCCGATCTCGCCCAGCAGGGCCAGCAGCAAGGTGGTTTTCCCCGCCCCGTTGGGGCCGATGATCGCGGTGCAGCTGCCTTTGGGCGCAGTAGCGCTCACCCGGTCGAGGATGGAAATGCCACCGCGTTCGACCGTGACCTCGTCGAAACGAACGGCCGATTCCAGGGGGCGATACAGGGGCAAGGGATCAGTGGCTGCCAAGGGTTTGTTCCAAAACAATCATGTTGCGGCGCATCACCTGCTCGTAATAGTCGAGCGGAGCCTGCTCCGGGCCGTTGGCCGCCGGGTCGAGCCGAGCGGCGGCAATGCCGGCCTCCCTGGCAATGGTGGCGCCGATCGCCTCCGGATACTGCGGTTCGGTGAAAAGTGCGCCTGCTTTTTTCGCCTTGATCGCCGCCACCAAATCCAGGATCTCGGCGGCAGAAGGGTTCTGGCCGGGATGGGCCTGGATCACCGCCACCACCGCCAACCCCATGTCCCGCGCCAGGTAGTCGAACACCCCATGCTGGGTCACGATCCGGTTGTTGGCCAGCCGCTTGCCCAGGGCGGCCATGTCGTCGGCCAGCCGGTTCATCCGTTGTTCATAGGCGTTCGCGTTGGCGGCATAGCGGGCTGCGCCCGCAGGATGCGCCTGGGCCAGGCCGTCGGCGATGTTGGCGGCGAGCAGCGCGGCCATGCGCGGGCTGGCAAAAAGATGCGGATTGGGGCCCTGGCCGTGGTGGTCATCGTCGTTATGGCCCTTGGCATCCCGACCCTCGCCGGGCGGCCGGTGGTCGTGGCCGGACCCGCCGAGCTCCGCATCCGTATACGCGAGCACGTGGCCGATCCCCTGCGAGCTGTCCACCACCTGCAGCCGCGGGTTGGCCTTGGCGATCGGCGCGCCGAGAAACTCCTCCATCCCGAGTCCATTGACAATGAGCACGTCGGCCCGGGCCAGCTTACGCATGTCTTGCGGCGTCAGGGCATAGTCGTGCGGGCACCCCATTTCGGCCGGGATCATCAGGTCGATCTCGACGCCCTCGACGCCCTGGCTGATATTGCGGGTAATCTGATACAGGGGAAAGGTGGTGGTCAAAACCCGTACCTTGTGCTCCGCCGTCGAGGCCTGCAAGTGTGGCGGCAACAGAGCGAGGCAGCAGGAAAAAAGCAGTGGAAGAAGGAAGTTACGGCTTGGAATCGGCATGGTCGGGTCTCCTTGCTCGATGCGCGCTTACAGCGCGCGTAACGCCATTGCTGCGAAAACGTTTGCAGTAGAACTTGGTTATTTGCCGGCGAGTCGCCCGGAATCATGCGGTCGGCCGTTGCTTCGCCCGTACCGCCGGTGGACCATGGCTTGGCGCGCAAGCCCTGCCCATGAAGCGGTTACCGGCCGGCCGGCCTTTCCTCCTGGCGGTAGCCCCTGGAGAACATGCACTGCTCAAAGAATCTTTCCTGGGCCACCGCGTGTTCCAAGCCCTGGTCCAGGCCGGAAGAGTAGGCAAATGGGTCCCGGTAGGTGGCCCTGGAGGCTTCCCGCCGGCAGGCGGCGGCATCCCGGTCGAACTCGGTCTGGGTGATCTCCGGCCTGGTCCATTGTGGCTGCGGGGCGCAGCCGCAGAGGATCAGGGGAGTCAGCAGCGCCAGGCAGCCCAAGGCGGCGGGCATGGCGCGCGGCCCGGTCCGGTGTCTGTTCGTCGTCATTGCGGCACACATATTTTGTCGGCGTTTTTCGGTCGGCGTTTTCGGGTTGCGGCGCAAGGCCGCCTTCGGTTCAGCTGGCGCGCTCTCCCAGCAGGCGGCAGGCGTTGCCGCCGACGATCCGCTCGAACAGAGGGTCGGGCAGTTTGAGCCGAGCCAGCATCTTGAGCGTGGTGGCCTGGTCGGTCCAGGGGGAATCGGTGCCGAACAACAGGTATTCGGCGGGATGGGCGAGCATGATCTCCTTGAGCCGCTTCTGGTCGAGAAAATCCAGGGCAAAGGAAATTTCCATGTAGATCGGCTTGCCGGCGAGCAGGTCGCGCACGTCGCTCCACTCGTCCCAGCCGCCCAAGTGGGTGGCGATCAGCTTGAGGCCGGGAAACTGGCGGCAGACCTCGACGATCCGTCCGGGATCGGCCTTGCGGATTCGGGGAAAGGCAATGTCGTAGCCGGCGTGGATCACCAGGATCGTGCCCAGTTGGCTCATCCGTTCATACAGCGGGAACAGCCGGACATCGTCGAGGAAATAATCCTGGTAATAGGAGTGCATCTTGACGCCTTTGAACCCTTCGGCGTGAATCGTCTCGAGGTGTTCGAGCAGCTGCGGATCTTCGGGGTGGAGCGAGGGAAAGGGCTCGATCCGGTCGGAACGGATGGTCCTGGACCATTGCAGGATGGGATCGAACTGTTCCGGCTTGGTAGCGATGGAACAGAGCACCGACCGCTGGACCCCGCTGCGGTCCATGGAATCGAGCAGGCCGGCAACCGTACCGTCGAGATAGGCCTTGATCCCGCCCTCTTTCTCCAGGGCCGGGATAGCCTTGCGGGCAATATCGTCGGGAAAGGCGTGGGTGTGAATGTCGATGACGGCAGCCATGGGTTTCTCCTGAGAGGGAACTGCTCTGCTGGTGATTCAATAGTGCAGATGCAGCAAAAGAGCAATACTTACGACGAAATAACCTGCCGGCCGATATGCCCCATCCTCGCTGCTCGCGATATAATTCGCGACAGGCCTACTCTTTCGGGCCACACGTTTTACACAGGAGACGAGCAAATCCGTTGCCGGAATATGATTCCCGCTACGCGAGAAAATAGGAGCGTAAACCGTCGGAAGGCAGGGACTGCGGAGGGAAGCGGAGACAGCGCCTCAAGCGGCATGGCCGTCGTCGATCCGGCACCGGTCCATCGCCGGATCGACGCTGTAGCGGCGTTCAGCTGTCGAGGCGGTGCTTGCGGGCGGCCATCCGGCTGCGGATGAACCAGCCGATGCCGATCACCGAGGCCACCACGATGACGATATCGACCTGGTGGGAATACTTTTGTACCACGGTCCAGTGCTCGCGCAGGCGCATGCCCAGATAGAGCAAAAAGCCGTTCCACAAGGTGGCGCCGACGGTCGATACCAGCACGAACGGGACCAGCGGCATTTTGCCCATCCCGGCCGGGATGGAGATGAAATGGCGGATCACCGGGATGAAGCGGGCCACGAATACGGTATACAAGCCCTGGCGTCGGTTGAAATAGCGCTCGGTCAGCTCCAGGTCGTGACGGTTGAGCAGCAGGTATCGGCCCACCTTGAGCACCAGCGGTTTGCCGCCGTAATAGCCCATGCCGTAGGAGGCCAGCGACCCCACCATCGAACCCGAGCTGGTGGCCAGCACGGCCAGCCAGAGATTCCACTTGCCGTCGGTGACCAGAAAACCGACAAAGGGCATCACTGCCTCGCTGGGCACCGGGGCGATCATGCTTTCCAGAGCCATGAGCAAAAAGGCGCCGGCATAGGCGGTGGTTTCAAGGATTTTCACCGCGATTTCGGTGATCAGTTCAGTAATCATGGTGCAGACCAATGGAGAAAGTAGACCAGGGCCAGGGCGCCGAACACCACCCGGTACCAGGCGAAGATGGTGAAGTCATGGTGCGCCACGTAGCGGATCAACGCTTTGATGGCCACCAGCGCGCTGAGAAAGGCGGTGACGAAGCCCACGGCGAAAAACGCCAGATCCTGTTGGGCCAGGGTGTCCCAGGATTTGTAGACGTCGTAACCGGTGGCCAGAAACATGGTGGGGATGGCAAGAAAAAAGGAAAATTCCGTGGCCGCCTGCCGGGAGAGTCCAAAGAGCATACCGCCGATGATGGTCGCCCCCGAACGGGAGGTTCCCGGGATCATGGAAAAAATCTGAGCAAAGCCAATCTTGAGCGCATCGACCGCGCTCATCTGTTCGACCGTGGTGATGCGGGGTTTGCGCTGCTTGCGTTCGACCAGGAAGATGATCAAACCGCCGACAATCAGCGCCAGGGCCACGACCACCGGGTTGAATAAATATTCCTTGATCAGCTTATGCAGCAGCAGACCGAAAACCGCCGAGGGCAGAACCCCGACGATCAGGTTGATCACGAATTGCCGGGCCCCGGCTTCGCGGGTCACGTCGACCGCCACCCGCATCAGCCGTTGCCGGTACAGCCAACAGACCGCCAGGATCGCGCCGAGCTGGATGCAGATTTCGAAGGTCTTGGCTTGTTCGCCGGTATAGTTGAGTAAGTCGCCGGCGATGATCAGGTGGCCGGTGGAGGAAATCGGTAAAAATTCCGTGAGGCCCTCCACCAGGCCAAGCACAATACTTTGAATCAATGCAAAAAATTCCATCGGTACTCCGCAAGCAGAAGAAAAACAGGGGTGGATTCGACAAAAGGCGCACCCCTCGCCACGACCGGCCCCGACAGCGGAACCGGCAAATTTTGTGCTCTACTTGATCGTCCCGGCCATGTCAAGGAGATGCGTGCAATTCTGGGGGATTGTAGGTTTCAAGAGCCTTGGCCCGGTACATCGCGCTCCACCGGGTCGTGGCGACCGTTGGCATCTCTGTGGTCGAAGTAGGGCTGATATTCAAGAAAATACATGTCGATCAAGGTGAAAAATGCCGTGAGGGCCAGCGGGCCGTAAACGATGCCCATGACACCGGACAGGTTGATTCCTCCGAGAATCGACAGCAGGACGAGCAGCGGCGGCAATTTTGCCTGGTTGCCGACGAATTTGGGCTTGAACAGGTAATCGACGACAAAGGTCAGGGCCAGGTAGAAGAGACCCGTTGCCAGGGCCAGCCAACCGCTGCCCTTGAGGGCGAGGATCAGGGCTGTCGGCAACAGGACCAGCCCGATGCCGACAATCGGCATGAAAGCCACCACGGCCATCACCGAACCCCAGAGCACCGGCGAAATTAGGCCCAGCGCGGCGAAATAGAGGCCGCCGCATACCCCTTGAATAAGGCCGCTTAAGCTGTTGCCGACCAGAATGGCGCCGGAGATGGCCGAAAAGCGATCGATGAGAAACCGGTTTTGCGGCTCGGGCAGCGGGGAGAGCCGAATGAGAAAGTTGGTCAGCCGCTCGAATTCGATCAAGAGAAAGAAGACGCCGACGATCACCAGGAGGAATTGGAGCACAAATCGCACGATGTTGGCGGCCCAGCCCGAGACCTGATTGTAGACGAAGACCCCGACTGTGGTGGACAGATCGGTGATCAGGCCGGGAAGACGATCTAGGTCGATGTGCATCCCAAGCCCGGCGAGCAGGAGGTTCAGCCGGTGCATCAGGTTGCTGAGCAGCCCCTGTTGGAGCAGGTGCAGCACATCGTTTTCCTTGATCAGGCTGATGACTCCTGGAATCTCTGCTGACAGAGCGCCGATGCAAAACAACAGCGGCAGGAAAACGCACAGGGTGATCAGCAGGCAGGTGAGGCAGGCTGCGGCCCAGGGTGCATGAAGGCGGGTCAACAACCATATGTATGGGGGCCGGAACACGCTGGCCAAGAGAAAGGCGAGCACCAACTGCGTCCAAAACGGCCAGAGAACCAGGCCGAGGACCAGAGCGGCGATGAAGCTGATAAGCAGAAAGGTGATGCGCTGGATCAGGGTAGGCGGGACGGCCATGAGGTACTCCAAAGACTGCTCGTCGAGACTGGCCGGTCCGGTCCGGCGGCAGACACATGCCGCCTCCACTGTACGCAATCCCTCGGGATTGCGCCAGCCGAATAATGGCCGGCAAGGGAGAGGGATCGCGACCGGCACAATTTCGGCGGGATGTCCGAGATGCATGCGGCGGGATTAGCGAGCTTTTCCCCGAATATCACAGGAAAAATGCTTGCAGGCAACAGACGAATGGTGTAGTAAAGTTACCCTTCGGCCAATGCCGTCACCATTGTCGGGGCGTAGCGCAGCCTGGTTAGCGCGCCTGCCTTGGGAGCAGGAGGTCGAGTGTTCGAATCACTCCGCCCCGACCATTAATATCAAAGGGTTAGCTTTTCGAAGCTAACCCTTTTTTGTTGAATAAGTGCAAAATAAGTGCAAGCAAAGCAAATCGCACCGCCGGCTAAGGCAACAGAGCAATAATTTTCGAACAGTATGATTTGATACAACTTTCCAGGACTCCTCACGCGTTTTCCCTTGCTGATACCAAAAGACCTCATTACCCGGCGCTGGCCGGGTTTTCGACAATTTCATATCCCATAGCATGATAACCACGCTGGCGTTTGTCCCACATCCGGGCGAGCTGCGGTTGATCACGTTCGACGTAATCGAGAATTCGAACATTCTGCTTCCCGTCATGCTCCCGATGCAGACGACCTGCATACTGTTGTAGCGTTCCTTTCCAGGATATCGGCATGGCCAGAACCAAGGTATCCAACGGTGGGTGGTCAAACCCCTCACCGATCAACCGGCCGGTCGCCAGCAAGACTCGCGGAAGAGCGCCGTCCAATGCTGCAAGTTCTGCCAGGGTGGCGACTCGCTCTTTCTTGGTCAGACGACCGTGCAACACGAAGCAATGGACGACTTCATCCCCAAGCGCGTCGCGCAGGAATCGTAGATGTTCGGTCCGTTCGGTCAGCACGAGGACTTTGCGCCCTTCCCTGTAGGCAGCCATTACATCAGCGGCGATCCGGCAATTCCGCTGCTTATCACCCACCAGGATGCGGAAAACCTCCTGGATGGGGGCATTCAATGGAATCTCGGGGGCAGGCAAAAAATTTGGCAATACCTCCAGCTTTGTCGGTGCATTTTCCGCTTTGGTTGCTCTGTGGCGTATCGGGCCGCACTGCATGAAGATGATCGGCTGATGGCCATCACGCCGAATAGGTGTAGCCGTCAGGCCGATGATATACCGAACCTTGGCCTGCTTGAGGATTGACTCGAAGGAAAAGGCCGAGAGATGATGACATTCATCGACGATGATCTGCCCGTAGCCATCAAGCAATCCCACCAAATCTTCCCGGCGTGACAGGGATTGCATGACGGTGATATCTATCTTGCCGGTCGGTTTCTTCTTGCCGCCACCAATACACCCCAGTGCGTCTTTGGGAAGCTCAAGGAAACCGGTCAACCGTTCCTGCCATTGCCGCAGCAGTTCGGTGCGGTGGACCAGCACCAGCGTACTCACCTTGCGCCGGGCGATCAGGGCAGCAGCGGTGATGGTCTTGCCAAAGGCGGTGGGAGCGCACAACACACCGATCTCATGCTGCAGCATGACCCGAACAGCTACTTTTTGATCCTTTCGTAGCTTACCGATGAATCTGGCCGCAATTTTGTGACCAGGCAATCGTTCGTCCTCAATCTTTGCGTTGATCTCGTTTTCCTTCAGGAGCGCAAGAATCCCATCAAGACATCCTCGGGGCAATCCGATGTGCAGGGGGAAATTCTCAGCACAGCCGATAATGCGCGGCTTATCCCATACAGGCAGACGCATGGCCTGGGCCTTGTAAAACTCCGGGTTTTGAAAAGCGGCCAGGCGGATCAGACGATTCGCCAGCGGTTGGGGGAGATCTTTCTTGGCGATAAAGATCTGATTGGCCAGCACCAGCGACAATGATTCCGGAAGCGGTCCGGGTATCCGGGTTGGGTTGCTGGACGGACGTTCCCACGGTTTGCATTCTTCCTCATCGACCGAAAAACCGACATCAAGCGGGCTGCGGCCTTGGCTTGCACGCTCAATGGCTCCTTCCAGTACCGCAGCAGTCAATGGTTGCAGTGCGGCAAGAAATGCCCATTGATCGGCAAAGGGAGCGAGTTGTTCATCCACAAACACGCTTCTTCCTTGTTCGCGGGGCTTCTTTTGCAAGGGGAGCGCAATCAGGTTGCCGAATCCACCCTTGGGCAAGGTGTCCTGGTTGGGGAACAGACGGTCATAACTGGTCAGGGACAATTGTCGGGTGCGATTACAGGTGTAGCTGATAAGCGCGGCGCCAAGCTGCCTGGCTGAGCGGGCTGGAACCGGTTCGGCAAAGAAAATCCAGGCATGTGCACCGTTGCCGGACCGTGAGATTTCCAACGCCGCCGCTATCGCCAATTCCCTGCAGGACTGCATGAAGGTCTTGGCGTCTTCCTGCCAGTCCGCCTCATCGAAATCGACGGCAAGAAAGAAACAGGTATCATCCGGCAACAGTGGATACACACCGATGGTGTGCTGACCGGCCAAATGATCATAGAACACCTGATTGGTCAGCGGCAGGAGCAACCGGTGCGCACAATCGCCGCATTTGACTTTCGGTTTACAGCACAATCCAGGCTTCCACTCGTTGCCGCAAACCGGTGAGTATCCCGAAGCGCCCTTGACCGACTCCCAACGCCTGGGATAGACATCGTCGCGCCCCCGGAACAGCCGACGAAACAGGACAATCTTATCTTCGATGGTTAAATGAGATGGGACTGGAGCGAGCTCCTGCTGCACGGAGACCAAATCAGAGGTGCTTGGTCCTTCCCAAGCAATACCATGCTGGGCCAGCAGCGCCTTGAGGCGGGCATTCTCCTCATGCAGCCGCCTGATTTCATCTTGCACATTCAGGGGCAGGTTACTTTTCGGCAAATCCATACTCCGCCATCAAATCGTCCATGTCGCTGCTCACGCCCCATCCCCAATCGTCGGCTTGATAGTGAACACTATCAAGCCGCTCCAGATACTGTTCTTGCTGATCCGAATCAAGCTGTCGGATCCATTTCAAAACCTGCTCGAACATTCGCACCAGGGCATTAAAATACACCTCGTCATCTACGCTGCAAAACCCAAGAAAATCACGGCAGGATTCGCAATAGAACACTGTTAACTCAGCCAGCCCCTCGGCATGACCAACGGCTTTTTTGTAATCCGAGATCGCCTTCTTCGCCTTGGAGACTGAATAGTCCTGGTTGCGCATCACATCGGGACAGACCCAGCGGGAGATGGTCGCCTTATAGGGTTATCACCCAAACCAAATCGTGCGTACAGGAAAGCCTTGTTCTCCTTGTTGGCTGCATAGAGATCATGCACCAAGCCCAGCAGGGCGTCTCGGTCCAAGCCGCCGATGGTGCGTTTGAGGTCATTCCACGTCGGCTTTTTCTTGGCACCCGACATCATTCCATCTCCTCAGAGCCACGTTCTGCCATCGGCGTGGCCAGCACTTTTTCCACCTGGCTGGCAAGATCCATCGCCAATGCACTGATCATTGTCGCCGTCACCCCTTCTTCCTCTTCCAGATTCCAGAATTCGACAAACTCCTCCGTCGCTTCAGCAACCTCCTGGAGATATTGCCAGGCGCCTCGAAGCCAATCATCCTCAGTTGCATGCTCCATGCTCATTGCGCCGAGTTCTGTCTTCAACGTATCTGAAACCTGAGCAGCCTGCACAATAACCTCCCGGGCCATTTCAGAAAAATCATCCGTATCCATTGCCGTTGTTCGTATTCGCCTCTTTGTTTATGTGTGCAGGACCCCTTGTTTCACTCTCACATTATCTCAACACCATTTGATCCAGTCGTTCCTTGCGTTTCTGCCAATCAGGCATGCATCTCCCAAGCATCCTGAAAAACGCTGGGCTGTGGTCGTGGATCCGTAAATGGCAAAGCTCGTGAATGATTACGTAGTCGATACAGTGTAACGGCGCCTTCACCAGGTCGGTGTTCAATGTAATGGTTCCTGTTTTCGAACAACTGCCCCAGCGGCGCGTCATCGGCTTGACCCGAAGTTGGACGTCAGATTCAAATCGCAATGGAGTTGTAATCTGGAGGCAGCGAAGCAGGCGATCCTGAAAGAGCAATTCAGCGTGCGACTGGTACCAGCCTCGCATGGCTAGAGCAACCGGCTCTGGTAGTTTCGGTGTGGGAACCTGGACCTCGAAAAATTGGCCAACCAACCGTACGGATGGATTGTCGGCTTGATGCACGCGCAGCCGGTATTGCCGGCCGAGATACAGGTGAGTTTCGCCTGGAACATATCGTTTCTCAACAGGCAGCGGCTGAAATTTTTCAAAAAGACGCCGCTGTTTGATTATCCAGGAACGACGGCGCGTAAGGCGTGTCTGCACCTCCTCCAGTGACCGCCCCATCGGAGCCAAAGCGGTCACCGTGCCGTCAGGATGCACCGATATCGACAAGCGTTCGCGCTCCCTGAACTCAACCGACACGGAGATATGCTCCCCGGCGTGTTCCAGAGGCACGATTTGGGCGGTTGAATCAAGCATATCGTGCTCTGGCGATGTCGAGTAGCATCTCAAGAATGCGGTCGATTTCTGCAAACGTCAGGTCAACCCCTTGTTGATCATTCAAGTCAAACAAGTAGTCCTCGATGGCACCCTTCATACGGTTTTGCACATCGGTATTGTTCGTCCAGTGAACGATTCGGTTCTGCTGGATGATTGCATCAATGGCCAGACTGGCCGCAGTGCTGGCAGCACGGGGATCGAATCCGGCGATTGCGTGTCTGGCAAACACCTCCTGTAGCACGCCAAAGAAAGCTTTGGCAACATCATGGCTGGCTAACTCCTGGGGAATATCGTCACCGGTACGATTCTTGATTTTTTCGGCGATCTCCTTGACCTTGCCCAGATATTCAGCATCTGAGAGTCGTTGCTCGCGGAAGGCCCGAATGGCTTCTTCCAGCATTTCCGAAAATCGCCGGTAAAACGCAGGATCCTCCTGCATCCGATCATGGATCGTCCGTTTGGTGCGATGCGCGATGGTGTCAGCTTTCGAAGCTGTGCTGCCGAGTTTCTCAACCTCCTTGGCGAAGGCCTCGGTATCAAAGATGTTGACCAATTCAATGACCTTCTCTACCTCGCCGGTACCGACGTATTGGTCGACCAGCTTCTGGATGCGGGCCTCATACTCCTTGAAGTCCACGATCTCGGCATACCGCTTGCGCACCGAGGCTCGCAGTTGCATGAAAAATCGCAAGTCCGCCTTGTATTTCCTCAGTTTGGCTTCGGGCGTCACTTCAAGAAATGCCGACGATGACAGCGCAATCGCCAGTGTACGCGCGTAGAAACTCAGCCGCTCGTAGAACTTCTCACGCAGTTCCTCGTTTGCCAGCAGCAATTCATAGGCTTCCTCATCCTGCCGATTGCGAATCGCCTTGAACACCTCCCAGAGGTCAGAATGTCGCTGCGGCAGCTTTTTCACCTCGGTCTCCACATCCGCGAGAGAGGTGCCGAGATCGTCCAGGCCCTCCTTGTCGAACTCGGAGAGTCGGCCATAGATGTCCAGCGCCTTATCGAGATTCTGCAATACACCGCGATAGTCGATGATATATCCGAAATCCTTGCCGTCATAGAGTCGGTTCACGCGGGCGATGGCCTGAAGCAGGGTATGCCCTTTTAAGCGGCGCGTTAGGTACAACACCGTGTTGCGCGGCGCATCGAACCCGGTCAGTAACTTGTCCACCACGATGATGATTTCCGGCTGCTCGGCATTCTTGAACCCACTGATGACCTGGCGGTTGTACTCCTTTTCGCTGCCATACTTTGCCATCATCTTCTTCCAGAACGCCTTCACCTCATCTGTGGACTCCTGATGCACCTCTTCCTCGCCCTCCCGTTCGTCCGGACCGGAAATCAGCACCTCGCTGCTGACCAGTCCGAAGTCATCGAGGAATTTTTTGTACAGCAGCGCCGTCGGCTTGCCCTGCGCCACCAGTTGCGCCTTATAGGGCGTGCCCTGCCAGTTGTCGCGGAAGTGTTCGCTCACATCCCAGGCGATGCGCATGACCTTTTGCTGGGCCTTGTTCAACTGATCGGTCGAGGAAAATTTTCTTTTCAGGTCAGCCTGTTGCTCGCGGGTCAGGCTGGTGGTGATCCGCTCGAACCAAGCATCCACCGATTCGGTGTCCACCTTCTGGTCCACATGCCGGCCTTCGTACAAGAGCGGCACCACCGCCTTGTCCTTGACAGCCTGCTCGATGGTGTAGGTATCGATTAAACCGCCAAACCGCTCGATGGTATTTTTATCCCTCTGCATCACCGGTGTGCCGGTGAAACCGATGAAACACCCGTTCGGTAAGGCCTTCTTCATTTTCGCATGCAGTTCGCCGTACTGGCCGCGATGGCTCTCATCCACCAGCACGAAAATGTCCGGGTTTTCATCGCGCACGCCGGCCTTGCTCACCGCCAGCTCGAATTTGTCGATCACCGTGGTGATGATTCGGGTCTTGTTGTCGCCCAGAAGTTCCGCCAGGTGCTTGCCGGTCTTCGCCTGGACCGGTATCGTGCCGCAGTGGTGAAAGGTCTTATAGATCTGGTCGTCTAGGTCCACACGGTCGGTCACCAGGATGATCTTGTCATTGTCGATCCCGGTTTCCAGGGCTATCGCCTCCGCCAGCATCACCATGGTCAGGCTCTTGCCGCTGCCCTGGGTATGCCACACCACGCCGCCCTTGCGTCTCCCGCCCCGCTGGGTTTGACGAATCCGGGCCATGATCTTGGTCACGCAGAAATACTGCTGATACCGGGCGACCTTTTTCTCCCCGGCGTCGAACAGCATGAACCGGTAGGTCAGCTCCAGGAGCCGTTCCGGCCGGCACAGGGCATACAGCGCCCGGTCCTGCTCCGTCACCTCCCGTTCAAGGCTGCCATAGCTGGGGGAATCCTCTTGTACCGTCCACGCCCGGGAAACCAGCACCTTGTCCACCTGTTCTTCCGAAAGCGGCATACTCACAAGATGCTTGAGCGCTGCCGATTCCTCTGCACTAAACTCCTCCTTCCATACCGCCCAGAACTTGGCGGGCGTGCCCACGGTGGCGTATTTGGCCTCGTTTTTCGATACCGCCAACAGGAGCTGTGCGTAGTGGAACAGGCGCGGAATCTGGTCCCGCTGCTGGTTGCGGATCTGCTGGCTGACCGCCTGCGCGAGGGCGTCTTTCAGATCCGGCCGCTTGCACTCGATCACCACCAACGGAATACCGTTGACGAACAGCACGATATCCGGCCGCCGAGTCTCATGGCTGCCGCTGCGCTCGACCGTGAACTCCTCAGCCAGGTGATAGACGTTGTTCTCCGAGTGCTTCCAATCGATGTAGTCCAGTTGAAAACTCTTGGTGTCGCCATCGATGGACTGCTGCATCGTTCGGCCCAGGGTCAGCAGGTCATAGACCTTCTCATTGGTCTGCACCAAGCCGTCGTCAGCCAGATCCTTGAGCGTCTGCACCGCAGCCAGGATGTTGCCCTCGCTGAACGGATACTCACGACCCCGGAAGCGAATAGCGTTGATCTTCCGCAACTGCTCGGTCAGCACGTTCTCCAGCAGCCCCCCTGCCAACCGTCCGCCGCGCTCCCGCAAGGTTTCTTCTTGAGAAAGGTAGGTGTACCCCAGTCTCTGGAGCAACAGCAGTGCCGGAACCTGCGAGATCAGATCTTCTTTGAAGGAGGGGATGTCCATGCTCAGACCTTTTTCGTGGCGTCAAACAAAAGGTTGTTGTTTGACTTCTCTGCTCGAAATGCGGATAAAGGAATCGGACTGGGAATGCCCGGTCGGCGGGTAGCCCTGCAAGGGGCTGCCCGTTTTCTTTTTCAAGGAAACACCTTCCATCCGCTTACCTTGCTTGCTTTGACACAGGCGATCCTTGACGATCAGTCATCAGGCCGATTCCTTTGCCGGCATCGGCCCGGTCAGCAACTTCTGCATCAAGCCTTTTTTTAGTTCATGCAGGGCGGCGAGCTTTTTTTCCAGCAGGGCAATCTCCCGGTCTGCCTTGCCTAGTAAGGCTGCGATATGCTTCTGCTCTAGCAGCGATGGAAGTGGGATGTACAGTTCCTTGATGCATGACTGCGGAAGGTTGTAACGGGTCGCCCCCTGAGACAAGCGAGCGATAGCGCGACGCGTTTCACTGCCGCGAAGCAGATGTCCAGCAAATTCTGGCCACAACCGATCAAAACTGTTGAGTCGAAATCCGAAGCAGAAACTATTCAAGTATGTACTTTCCACTTCGGATAACATTACCGCCGCCATGCCCACTTCAAGCCGAGTTTCAGATGATGTCGTGAAGAAAATATCACCATACTGAACAGTATGTTGCCTCTCGTCGGTGCCAATGCGAACTCGGTCCATTCGTGTCGGATCAATATAAGTATTGTCGAATATATTTAAGTACGGGATGTATGGATACCCGTCGCCGAAGTCTTCTTTGGTCTTGCAGGCGAGGCCTGTGTAGGTACTGCCAAGCGTCCCGAACTGGACATTTTCCCAATCCGATGGAATCCAGCCGCACTTCGAATCTTTGCCGACCTTCCCTTCAACTGCGGGTTCACCAAACCCCGGTAATCGGTATTTTCCGGTAAGCAGTTGTTGGGCCAGACCCTTCTTGAGCGTCCGCTTGGCCGCGATCAGTTTGTCCATCCCTGCAATTGCCCGGTCTGTCGTGGCGAGCACACGGCCGATACGTTCCTGCTCCGGTTTGGATGGAACGTTGACGGGAATTTGGGCGAAATCCTTGTAATACAACCGCAGGCGGTCGCCAGTGATGCCGTAGGAGTATGCCCAAAACAGGTAAATCATCCGGGCTGATTTGAACCAGTAGGCGGCGAACAACGGGTCGATGTCTTTCTGAGGGATCACCACCACATAGGCCGGGCTGACGATGCCGTCGGTCTCGGCCAATCCGAACGCTCCCTGCCACATGCGCATCATGTTGTAGGCGATGTCGCCCTTGCGGACGAGCAAATGCTCTTCAGGTGCAAGGGTGCTGTTATCTTTGCGATCCAGCGCATCCCGATGCACCAGACCGTCATGCATTGTGACCGATATTACCGGCAGGCCAGGCTTGCCGGGTTCCCGCCGCGAGCGAAAGAGGTTGCCAAGATGGAGTTGATTGATTGTCATCGTTTTCGAGCTTTCCTACCCTGTTTTCTTCTTAAGTTGTGCACCATACGTTTGGGCATCACATCCCGCTCGGGCAGCTTGATGTTTGTTACTTTCGCTGCAGTGATCATCTCTCGCAGGTCTTCCTCGAAATGCTCTGGCGGCAACAGCGGTCGCAGTTCATCAAGCTTCGGGCCGTGGCAGTCCCGAAGCTTTCGCCCGCTCTCGCAGGGGCACGCCATGAGTTGCGGTGCGGAATTGTCGGCTAGTAGCTTCAAGAACTTCATTGCCGTGATCGGCATGACTGCGAAAAATTCACTATAGTACTCAATCAGCCCTATCAGACCGTGTGAAAGTTCACCATGCGGCAACTCCCCATGTTCACGGAAAAAGGTATAAGAAAAGAGATACGGAATCACCAGGCGGTTGATGTAATAACGAAGGGTGCGTTCTTGGGCAAATACGCGAATCTGTTCGACCGGTGCGGCAAGGCAGAGGTTACCGGTTATAGGGAAGTGGTGGAAATCGATAGGGACAGCCCCGCCAATTTCCTTAGTGGTCGGGATCGAAGCTGGGTAATCCGGCAATATGGTAATTTCGATCTGGTAGGTATCTTTATAAGTGTGTCCCTGATGATCTATGCTGAAACGAACATCACCCCGAACGATCAACTTGCTATTGTGTCCCAGGATCAATTCGAGATCCGGCTGTTCCGCTTGGACCTCATTCATTTGGTCAATCACAAGTTGGACGACACCGTCTGCCGACATCATTCACTCCAAGGTTTGCTTGTCTGCGTTACCTTGACATTTGTATATTGAGGTTCATCCGAGCTGCTTCGCTTGGGCACGAGGACGACGGGTGCACTTGCCCCCAAGCTAGTTTGCCCAGCTCGACGACTGGCGTACTTGGCCAAGACAACCTTTGCATCCCGCTGACCATAGGATTCAGTGAGGTAGGTACCGACATTCTCAAGACCCGCATCGGTGGCGATGTTCTGGTACTCAGCTTCCAAGGCGTCGAGCCACTCAAAAAATAGCTCAGCTCTGCGTGGATGCTCTTGCCATTTGTCGGCAAAGTTTTCCATCGGATTCACCGGGTTGCCAACCCACCAGGTACCGTTGCGCTGCTCGATGTGGCTCCGCATACCAGGCACAATGTTCATGATGGCTTCGTACAGATCCGCCTCGTTGTCGTAAGCCTTGGCTGCCAACGTGGTGATAATGATGGAAATAGGCTTGTCTTCGTCACCATTGTACCGGACGTCGCGATGGCGCTTGAGAATCTGCACAGCCCGTTGGAGAGGAGTGCGCACCTGGTAGTCTTCAATTTCCTCGACCGAGGCCCGTTTCTCAAACGCGAGAGCAGTTTTGGCTTCGACAAGGCGTATCTTCATACGATCTCGGAACCACATGGCATAGCCCTTGGGGTTGCTGCGGGTGGGATCGTTACCGTTCTGGGGCCAGCCGGTCTCGTATTCGGGGGTCTTCATGTCAGTCAATCGAATGGCTTGCTCAGCGATGGCCGGGTCAATACCCAGACCAATAAACCATCGGCTCTCATCCAGTACACAAGGGAGCACGTCAAGGTGAAACTGGGATTGATCGGCGTACTGGATTGTCCAACAGCGACGCCCACCCTCTGTAGGTTCGATTTTATCCTTATAGCGACTGCTGGGATGTTTCAGCCGGCGGCCAATCATCTCTTTTAATTGCTTCTGAGCCACTTGGTCACAGGTTAGGTTAAGAAGGCAGACGGCATCCACGTCGTACTCGTCTTTTTCAAGCGGTCGCACGGCCGTGCCAAGAGAGAACGACCCCTGCGCGTAAATCTGGGGATTGAACGGGGCGAGCTCCGAATCTTCTTCTCCCAGCCAGTTACCGACTGCCTGGTAGTGCTCTTTCGCCTCTTCGTACTTTGAAGGGGGTACGTCAAGCGTTTCGGCCAGATCACCCAAAATTTGGCTTATTTGTTGACGGTTGTGGCTTTCAATCATCGCATTTCTCTTGGTGGTAGGTTGTTAATATCAAGGGCATGGATGAATCCACCCAGGTCATTATTCTGATCCCATAAGCGCATTGGCATGTGAGCTTTCGGTTGAATTGCCCGTCCAAGTTCCACGCAGATTGCCACCGGAGCAGCGGGAAAAACGTTTAGCAGCGTACCCGGCGCATATCGATCCTTGATTTCATCCAGAAGTGGTCGAATTAATTCCCGGAACTGCTGAAGCTGTTGAGCGGATTTCAGATAATCGTTGTTCGGTTGCTGAATAGTTACCTGCCAAATTGCAGCATCCTTGCCGATCTTGGTAGTCACCCTTTCAGCAGCAATTGGAGCACTAAGTGCGAGCACGAGAACGGGCGGACCGTTTTCACCTTTGGGACGATCGATGTTGTAGGTGAATCCTTCGGGATGATCTTGCCAAGCCCAGCCGGGGGGTAATGGTTCGCGGTGTCGCTGATAAACATCAGCTGCGCTGATATCGCGGATTAGATGCCCCAGAAGAATCAACAACGGTTGTGGCGCGATGGCAAAGATAGAAGGAGCTTTCAAGTCCCCACGGGTATGTGGCGGGATAATTCTCTCTCGAATAATGGCGCGCAGATGCTCTTCCTCCTGTTGCCAGAAACTTGCCTTGGCATCAGTCAGGTGGCCATTGCCGCGACCAAGGTCATGCGGATAGGAAGATGCAGGGTATCTTTGATTGGCCAGAACTGCTGTCGCAGCCTCTGCAAACGTTACATGCGGGTAAAAATCTCCAATGCGGGCGGTGTAGATCAGGACATCCGATTTGCGATCGGAATGAATGCCAGACACCGTTTCGATCCGCCGCTCATGCTCTGCCTTCATTGCCCGCAGAACGTCGACAGGATGTTCGGTCAAGCCCTCATGGTCGATTAGATGATGATGATCATAACACATCAGCATCAGGTTGTTGAAATCTGTAGCCAACTTAACAGAGAGAACCGAGTCCCCTCGAGGGCCAATTGGACTATCGGCTATGATATGCGCGATATTCGAGCGATTCATTTCGGCCAGCGTCAGATCGTCTCGATACAGTGGCTTGTTGCATCCTGGGTATTGACATCTGCCTCCTGCAGCAACCCAAAGCCGGAACTTAATTTTGTCAGCAACACTCGTGTGTGACATATCAGTTTAGCCCCAATTCCTTGAGATGTTCTGCTAGCTCATTCTCTACAGTGGCCAGTTCATCTTCCAACAAAGCAATTTCCTTCTGAATGGCCGGAATATCGACTTCCGGTTCCGGTTCGAATGTATCGACATAACGCGGAATGTTCAGGTTGAAATCATTCTCATTGATCTCGGCCAACGTGGCAGGATAGGCGTATTTTTCGACCTGCGCGCAGTTCTCGAAGGACGAGACAATCTTGTCGATATCCTGGGGCCGGAGACGGTTCTGATTCTTGCCGTCCTCGAATTCCCGGCTGGCGTCGATGAAAAGAACATGTTGGTCGCGGTGTGAGTTGGCCTGGGCCCACGGCTTGCGGGCCTTGTTGAACACAATGATGGCAGCGGGGATGCCGGTGCCGAAGAAGAGGTTTGCGGGCAGGCCGATAACGGCTTCGAGGAGGTTGTCTTCAATGAGTTTCTGGCGGATCTTGCCTTCAGCTCCACCACGGAAGAGGACACCGTGCGGCACGATGACGCCGACGCGGCCCTCGTCCTCCAGGGCGGTCTCGATCATGTGGCTGATAAAGGCGTAATCGCCCTTGCTTTTGGGCGGGATGCCGCGCCAGAAGCGGTTGTACGGGTCGTTCTCGGCGTAGTCATGCCCCCACTTGTCGAGACTGAACGGTGGATTGGCCACGACCACATTAAACCTGAGCAGGCGGTCGCCGTCGACCAGGTGCGGGCTGGTGATAGTGTTGCACCATTCGATGCGGGCGTTGTCCATTTCGTGGAGAAACATGTTCATGCGGCACAGTGCCCAGGTTGAGCCGTTGGATTCCTGGCCGAAGATCGCGAAGTTGGCCGAACCGATTTCCTTGGCCACGCGGATGAGCAATGAACCGGAGCCGCAGGTCGGATCGCAAATAGTGTTGCCGGGTTGGGCTTTGAGCAATTTTGCCAGGAGTGTGGCGACCTCGCCGGGTGTATAAAATTCACCACCTTTTTTACCTGAGTCTGCGGCAAATCGGCTGATCAGGTATTCGTAGGCATTGCCGATGACGTCCTGGTTGCCAATGCGGCTGGGCCGCAGGTTGAGCTGTGGCTTGGCGAAATCATCCAGGAGGTGGTTCAGGCGCCGGTTGCGGTCCTTGGCTTGGCCAAGGTTGGGCTCGGAGTTAAAATCGATATTGCGGAAGACATTTTCAAGTTTCGTCTTGTTGGCGTCTTCAATGGCTTCGAGGGCAATGTTGATGAGTTCTCCGATGTTAGAGCGGGTTCGTCGTTCATAGAGGCTGTCGAAACTGGCAGTGAACGTCTCTTCGATCGTCCCGTTCTTGTCGCGCAGGTCGACGATGGGCATGACAAAACGTTCACGATCCAGGGCGCGTTGGACCCGCTGCTCATCGCCCTTGTACTTCTTGAGATAATGGTCACGTTTGTCATTCCAGAGATCTGACATGTACTTGATGAACAACATCACCAGGATGTAGTCCTTGTATTGTGTCGGATCGAGCGTGCCGCGAAACGTGTCGCAGGCCTGCCAGAGAATGTCGTTGATTTCCTTTTGGGAGACGGTCTTGGTCATGGGATCACTCCTTGTCCAGTCCAATTGCTTGACGGCAGGTGGATTGTATTAACTGTTCACGTTTTTGGTCAATTTGGGCTCGGATCGACTGCTGCCTCCGCCAGAGGTCCATGGTGTCTGCGATGAGCCGTTGCACTTCAAGTGGTGGCACTGTGACATCAAGTGCTTCCAGCAACGGACGGGCGAGGTAGCCGATCCCTGTGCCGCAAGAGCCGCTTTCAAGGGCAGCTTGCATACCAGACTGGTTCAGCCACCATGCGAGGTAGCCGGGGAGAACCAAATCTTTGCGGGACCTAATAATGTAGAACACGCTGGAAGCGAGCACATCCGTCAGGTCCATGTCAATGAGGTGTGCCCGGTAATCTTGACCTCGGGCTGCAAGTAGAATGTCGCCGCGTGAGATCCGGTATAAGTCTGGATTTCGCTTGGGCTTAAACCGGACGGTAGTTTCCAGGCAGAGACCGCCCCGAAGTGAAACATCCCTTGCCTGAAGAAGCCGATGGGTTCCCGACGCCAATGAGCACACACTTTTACGGCTTAGATAGCCTGGCTGCACATTCGCGGCATCCTTCAGCTTCACAAAGAGGAATCTTGACTTGTCAGTAGGTTTCATACTGATAACATGACAACAAAACGCAAAGCTGTCAACTGAAAAAGATCAGTAGATTGCGTACTGATTGTTTTATCTGGATGGTGAAATATGTTTGCGTTTCACTATAGAATTATTTTTTATGTTTAATAACATGCTGTTAGGCTGGAAATGCCGAGCCAGTAGGGACTCTCGATTTCTGGCTCGCGGTTGAATCCACCAGTGTGCAAATGGCATCATCCATGCACTCCTTGAGCGTTTAGTGCGGGATTCGATCTAGATGTGATGTAATACATAGACGTCATTGCCTTTTTTGATGATGGGGCGAAAAGCTGCCTGCGCTTGTAGCTAGCGGGAGGATGCTTGACTTTTCAAATCAAGTCCAGTTGGTTACGTGCACAAATAACCAGTCGTCCTATTCCCTGGCCACGGTTTGGATTTTAAAATAATTAACATGTTATGTTAATAAAAATTGAGATTAGTGCGCAATATGCGTATATTCTTTAAAAACAAAAAGCTCCAAAAAATATGCTCAAACAGTGCTGAGGCAATCAAGCTGTTGGGGACCAAGCGGGGCGGCAAGCTGACGCAGCGAATGATGGAACTCAAGGCTGCCGAAAATCTGGGCGATATTTCACGTTTGCCCCCTGCCAGGTGCCACGAGTTGACGGGTAATCGAAGCGGCCAACTGTCTGTCGATCTGGAACACCCGTATCGCTTGCTTTTCATTCCCGCTAACGAGCCAATACCAGTACATCCACTTGGTGGGTTGGACTGGGGGCAAGTCACGGAAATTGAAATAGTGGAAATTGCCGATACGCATTGAAGGAGGGGGGAGCGATGAGAGCGAAAAGAAAATACGAATTTGAACCTGATTATGCGGTTCCACCAGGGGCGACATTGCACGAGGTTATGGAATCTCTGCAGATGTCCCAAAAAGAATTGGCCCAACGAACCGGGCTGACCGAGCAAACGCTCACCCGTATTTTCAAGGGTGACCAACCGATTTCCTATGAAACCGCCAACCGACTGGAACTGGTGACAGGTGTACCGGCGAGAATGTGGAACAATCTCGAAGCGCAATACCGGGAGCAGTTAGCCAAGCAGGAAGAGCGGCAAAGGTTGGAGGCCGACAAAGCCTGGCTGAAGACGATCCCGATCAAAGAATTGATTGAGCGAGGCCATGTGGTGCCGGACGATGACAAGGTGAATCTGGTCCGTAAGGTTCTCGCCTTTTTTGGTGTTTGCAGTGTGCAGGCCTGGCAGGAGATCTGGGCTGCCCCCGCTGTGGCTGCCCGAAGGTCCCGTTGCTTTGAATCTCGGCCAGGAGATGCGGCCGCCTGGATCCGACAGGGCGAACTGCAGGCACAACAGATTGAGTGTGCCCCCTTTGATAAAACCAGGTTCAGTGCTGCTTTGGAGGAGATTCGTACTCTCACCCGGGAAGAATCGGTGGTGTTTGAGCCTCGAATGAAACAGCTTTGTGCGAATGCCGGTGTAGCTGTGGCCCTGGTACGCGAGATGAAAAAGGTTCCCTGGAACGGCGCCACCAAGTGGCTAATCCCCAACAAGGCGATGATCCTGCTCAGTCTGCGTGGCAAGGGAGAGGATAAGTTCTGGTTTTCATTTTTCCATGAAGCTGGCCATGTGCTCAAGGACAAGAAGAAGGGGCTCTTCATCAACGATGAGAGCAATGGTGACCTCAGCGAAAAAAAAGCCGATGCCTTTGCTGCGGAAACCCTTATTCCCGCCAAGCATGATGCCCGGATTTCTAACTGTCGTAGCAAGCAAGAGATCATCCTTCTGGCCGACGAACTGAGCATTTCTCCGGGCATCGTTGCCGGGCGGTATCAATTTCTCACAGGGCAATGGCAAATGTTCAAGGATCTCATCCGTAAATTGGAGTGGGCAGACTGATTTTTAGTATGATTTCAAAGGAATAACATCCATCTCTTCACGCCGTCTGATTCCGGGAGTTGCCACCCTTCGGTGGGCAATAATCAAACCCTGCTTTCTCACTAAATTCCTCCATAAAAGTTGAGAACGCCTCGACAGCCTGGCGGGCATTGTCCATAAGTTCCAGGCCTTCTTGTTCCGGGATGCCGCCTACTTCCTTCCAGTGTGCCTTTAGATGATCGTAGGCCAGGTCGAACTGCACCACCAGATGTAGCATCTGTTTGGCTAACGGGGAACGGACATCGATGAGCTTGGCTGTAGGAGTACGCCTCGCCGTCTTTTTGGTTACCTTCTTTTGGCTGGTTGCCATGATCCTTCCTCCAGTGATGTTTGTGGGTTATTTGTGGTCCAGGGTTTCCAAAAACACGCCGAGATTTCGGTAGCGTATCATTCTGATCTGTCAGGATTACTTACATAATCTCTCTTGACTGCCAACCGATACGTGTCTAAAATGTGCGCGTATTCCCGATTCCGCCCGAGACGGTGGGACTACAGACAATCACATAACAACAGATACAACACTTACCCAGTCCGGAGAGCCCTGCCCGGTTCCCGGACGAAGAACTGCTGATCCGTGCCGGGGCAGTACTGCACAGGAACCCCCCGACCATTGCCGGCGTTGCTCCGCTGGCATCCGGCCGGGACCCGAAATCGGACCCGTTGCGAGCACAACAAGGCAACGATGGTTCGTTCTCGTGGCCACTGGCCAACTCCACCGCCCCATGCACAGCAGGCGAAGGAGGAAGAGAACGCCGGTTCCTCTGCGGAACGCAGGCCACTCTACAAAAAATGCCAGGTCACCTGCCCGCATGGAGGCAGCGCATTCCTCAAGCGTCTACCCGCACCGCTGACCGCTGCGATAGACATCAAAACCACGATCAGGTCGTCACGGATTTTATCGTTCAGGCTTGGTTTGCCCGCACATCGTTGTGCAGCTGGCCGCCTGATGCATTCCAGAACAAATCCGCCTTCACGACCGCCATCCATCCAGAGCCAGGAACGTTCAGTACCCTCTTTCTTCTTTTTCCGGGGGCGCTGACATCCAACAACTTCATGTAAGAGATTTTTACGCCTTTTTTTGGCTCTCCACCGCCTCGAGATGAAAACCGGACGGCCGGTTTTCTTACGGAATCCTCATTATTTATCGAAGAGGAGCAATCCGTTATGGCACGTTCTACAAAAATAATTCGCATGCGCTGCGTGACATCGTTTGTCTCGCATCGAAAACACCCGGGAACCACCTTTGCTGGGATGGCCCCAGCTTCCTGTCGCCTAACCAAAAGGAGGGCGCCATGGAACTGATGCCAAGGAGTACGCTGCCGGAAACCGGCTTTCTGCGTCTACCCCTGATTGTCGGAGATTCCAAGGCCCAGCCTCCGGTTCCGGCCCTGATCCCGGTGTCGAGAAGCACCTGGTGGGCTGGGGTCAAATCAGGCCGCTATCCCCGCCCGGTCAAGCTCGGACCGCGCATCACCGCCTGGAGGGTGGAGGATATCCGCCGGCTCATCCAGGACACCTTCGTGTGAGGTGGCTATGGAATGGGTCAAAGTGAGGTGCGACCTCTTTGATCACCGCAAGATCAAACTGATCCGTAAGGGACCCAAGGGCGATACCCTGGCACTGCTCTGGGTGATGCTCATTGCCGAGGCTGGAAAGTGCGGCCGGGGAGGGGCGCTCATGATCTCAGAGAATAAGCCCTATACGCCCGAGACCTTGAGCCTGCTATTGGCAATACCCGAATCAGTTGTCGAGCAGGGCCTCGAATTGTTTGCCCGGTTGGAAATGATCGAGCGGGATGCAGTTATCCGGATTCGCAACTGGCGCAAGTACCAGAGCGAGGACAAGCTGGAGGTCCGCAGGGAAAAGGACCGGATCCGCCAACAGCGGCACCGGGAAAAATAACCCGAGGTGTCACAGTCGTTGTCACGTGACAGTCACGCTTCTCCGTCACGTGATGTCACGCCGGAGAACAGAACAGAGAAGAACAGAGTAGAGAAGACAACAACAACAGAGGGAGTACGGTTGTTGTTGTCACAGACACCGTTGTCAAACATCTCTGACCAGGAGTTGGGTGGACTGATGCAACGTCACGGTCCTGGGCGTTTACGGCAGGCTGCCGACGTGGCTGCAGAAACCTGGCGACGTGACCGGGTGGAGATCCGCAATCCAGGCGGCTACCTCAACACCCTCTGCGAAACTTTGGTTATTCCCGACTGGTATGCGCCTCCTGAAGAACGGCAGAAACGTACCCAGGAGATCCGGAGGCGGCAGGAAATGCAGACTGCCGGTCTAGTGGCGCAACAAATGGCTGAAGAGATTGAGAACAAGGCTCGTGACGAACTGTGGCAGAGTCTAAGTGACACCGAGCGTGACCAGTTTTGCACTGTTGCCCGGGATGAGTACCCTGTCGGCACTCATGCCCCGGAGGGTGTGGTCCAGATCCTGGCCAAGATGAAGGCATGGGAAGCCCGGCAGGTGAGCGGCTGCTCCTGAGAGCGTGGTAACCGTGCCTTGCACGGCTGCAATGCAGCAGACGCGGAAATCCCCGGTGGTTGCAGCGCTGACACACTGAAGATTGTTTGTCACCAGCTCCAAGTCACCGTGAAAACCGATGCCCGGATTTCCGCGCTGTGTCAGCAGGCGCCGACACAGCGCGGAACCCGCACCCCAGCGCCGCTTTGCCGCGCCGGGCGCGACAAAGCTTGGAGGACGAATGATGGAGACGCATGAGGAGACATTTGATGCGCAGGCCGAGGTCGAGCGCATTCGTAGCCGCCGGGCAGTGGCCAGGCGGAAACACTACCGCAAAAGCCGGCTGGACCGTTACCGGGCAGAGCTGGTTGCCATGCGGCGGGCCGGGGCCTCCTGTGCCGATCTGGCCGAGTGGCTGCGCCTCCATCGCTGCCGGATCCACCGCAGCTCGATTGACCGCTATCTGAAACGCTTGCCGGAGTTGCACCATGCCGAGCTTCCGCTCCTCGAAGGCCCAGGCTGAACATGCGGTCTCCCGCAAAGTTGCCCTGGGGACCGGCAGGCACGATCATTAGAACGATGGTCGGATTCATAGCCTGGGCACGGCCCGTGGCTATGAACAAGCCCTCAAGGGCTTTGCCGATTATCTCCGTCAGCATCGCTTGGGCGATCTGCGTAGCGCCAGCGAAAAGGAGGCCCAGCAGTATCTGGCCGAACGCTCGCAATTGGTTGGCCAGAAGACTCTTGACCTGGACCGCCAGGCGATCCAGATCCATCTTGGCCAGCGGTTGGAGATCGTCTGCAGCAGCAAAGAGAGCACCCTCACCACCCGGAGCTATACCCCGGCCCAGGTCGAGCGGATAGCGCATGCCCAGAGCGAGGCCAACAGTCTAGCCACTCGGTTGGCCTATCATGCCGGCTTACGGGCGCATGAGCTGCTCACCCTGCGGCCGGCTGGTGAAAGGGCAGCCTCCGGTCATCGTCAGTGGAGTGCGGAGCGGTTCACCGGCCGGGATGGAGATCGCTACACCGTTGTCGGCAAGGGTGGATTGGTGCGCGAGGTAGTGCTGTCCCGGGAGTTAGCCAAGGCCTTGGAAGCCAGGCGGTTGGAGGAACCCCGCCTGGTGATCGACCGGGGTGTGCACTATAGCCAGCACTACGATATCGGCGGCGGCCGAACCTGGAGTCAGAGCTTTTCGTCTGCCAGCAAACGCGAGTTGGGCTTTTCCAACGGCGGTCATGGGCTGCGCCACAGTTACGCCCAGGAGCGGATGGCGGAATTGCAGCAGCAGGGGATGCGTTATGACCAGGCCAAGGCGACGGTGGCCCAGGAGGTCGGTCACTTTGACAAGGACACCACTGAGGCCTATCTGCGATGAAAAAAAAGTCACGCAGCCTCTGGTTTCTTGTTGGTCTCTTACCCCTGTTGCTGGTTCTTTGGCTGGCCTGGGTGTTCCCCGATTTTGGTTTCTTCCGCTTGGAGACAGACCCGTTTTATCTCCCCGAGGACGGGATGGTGCTGCTGGAACGCAGGGCGGGCAAGGTGGTGAGCAGTTTTCCCCTCGCTTCCCATGGCATCGGCTGGCAGGCCTTATGGGAGCTGTGGCCGCTGATGCTGCTCTGCGTCCTGTCCGGATACTCCTTAGGGGTTGGGTATCACTGGCTGTATCGCCTGCTGGAGGGCGAGCAACCGCCAGTAAAGGAAGTGACTGCTGAGGAGATAGCGCTCAGAGAGTTGGCTGAAGGTCAACGGCACAATTTGCAAGCACAACAGGTTGAGATAAAGAACCTGCGAACCATGCTCCAGCAGGCCCGGAAAGAATCCTTTGACCAAATGATGAAGAGCGGTGAGCGCGGCAAACAGGTAACGATACTGGAGCGCAAGGTCGAATCCCAGCAGCGGGAGTTGTTCAACGCCAGGGCCAAGATGAAGCGGCTGGCGGGAAAACAGCGAAGAAAACCGGTTGACCATCCCCCATGGCCCGAATACAGTGACGATATGTAGTGCACCGTGGCGCTTTGTCTGATGACACACGGATCGGCCCGCAGAGCCGGACCTCTTATGTGGCAGATCTGCACAACTGACCTGATAGGCGCAGAGGCGCACAGGCCGGCAGCGGTGAACAGTCCCACGCTGAACTCTTGGGGGCGAATCGGGAAGGTGACTTCTCGCGGTGGTTCAGACTATAACCATCGGCCACGGCATCAACTGACCGTTTGGCAATCTAACGCGACGCGAACATTGAGCATGCACAGTGAAAGGCCTCCCCAGTAGCGGAGGCCTTTGGTGTTTGTAGCGCATCAAAAGACAGGCTTGCCAGGTAGCATGGCTGCGGTAAAGCCGCAAGGCCAAGCCCTGCGGGTGCTCGCTCACTCGCAGCCTTGCCCCTTTCCCCCAGCCACGCCCAACCTCCAGGTGGCGAAAGCGGAGAGGCGCTCTGCCTCCGGCGGGGCTCAGACTGAAAGGCTTATTCGGTTTCAGTATGACGTCATGGTGTATGCTAATGGCCAGATTATGAATTCTAACGGCCAAATTTACTGGCGTGTCCTTTATAAAAATGCTGTGATAATAATAAATTGTGAAAACTCACACATAAATGGCCGTTTGAAAACGCGACCATTTCCCACGATAGTGTCCTTTAGACTCCAGCCTGGACACCAAGCCGGTATCTTCTCCACCGGCGATCACCGGTGTAGGTAACCGTTGCTTCGCTGACGAGAGCTTCCAGAGCCCGCCTGAGTGTTCTTGGAGATATTTCCGCTCCAATTCTCCGGTTAATCTCCGAACTGGATGAGTCCGGGTAGCGTTTTAAATCCTCAAGAACAAGGGCGCGCAGACGATGAGGGCTAATTCGGCTGAGCGTTGTCATGGTGTCCAGGCGTGAATTACGCAGATGGGTTGGCGAAACAAAATATCGTTTACCCGAAGTCTTACCCACGGTTTGCACCAACCCGCTATCGACCAATCGTCCCAGCCAGGTCTCCAATTGTTCTGCGGTCCCGGTCTCCAGCGCAGTTGCCAGTTCCCGTGCCGTCATGCCCTCGGTCTGTGCCAGAACACCGAGGGTAATCCGTTCGCGTTGGCTGAGTTGGAAGCGCTCGTCGGCTTCCGCGATCAATTGAAGCACTTCAAGTTTGAGGATCCGACGCTGCACAGTTACCTTCACCCAATCCGGACCTTCTTCGGCAATGGGTGCTGGACGTCCTTGTGAGAGCAGCCGATCATACATCAGATCAAATCCGCTACCCTCACGCTCCATCAGGTTCAAATCGTGAAACACTCGTGCCAACCCTTCGTTTCGTCGACGGCTTGCATGGAGTATATTATGCGGAGTCACACCCATTGGCAAACGACCGGGGTTCACCACCTCCAGGCGGTCCGGGAACAGGTTCACATAAATATCGCCCTGCTGGGTGTATGGCCGGTGGACCAAAGCATTGACCACCAATTCCCGCACCACTTTTTCGTCGTAGGCAGGCACCTGACGACGGTAAAGGCCTTCCGCCACCTCGTAACTTTCGCGAAAATCGGGCAAGGTGTACCAGATGGCATCCACCAGTTCCAATGGCGAGAGTGTGCTGTCATCCCACACCCATTTGTTTACTTTTTGCCCCTGGTCATCGTACTTGATGGCCTGAACCAGAGGCGCTGTCCCAAGGGCACGCCGGTCGGCAGTGGTTCCGAGAAGCAGCACCCCAAGCCTTGTCAGCGTTGAGCCGTTTGCTAAGCCGTAATGGTCGAGCAATTCATCGCTGTTCTTTTCCCGAACCGAGTCTTTCACCCGGTCCGAGAGACGAATCCCTTCGATAAATCCAATCAATTTCCCCTTATCGACGAGCCTTCGATCAACAGCGGCATCCATGGCTTCCCACGAGAACCCCGGCCGTTCGTTTGCTAAGCGTAAAACATCATCGCCTACAACCGGAACGCTTGTATCAGCGATACGCAGAAAATATCGTCCGTCCGAGGTGGAGGCAACGTTGGGGGAATGCGGCACGGCCAACTCGATGTATTCACCACCGTTGGTGGCCTGTTGGCTTGATGGCAGGACTTGAACATTGACCGTCAGTTCGGCAATGCGTCTGCGAATCCGATTCATGAGATCAGGAGGAAGCTGTTGCCCGACTGGCGGCAACGCTTCTCCGTCTTCGATACCTATCAGCAAGTGGCCCCCGGAACCGTTGGCAAAAGAAACGCAGATTCGCGCCAGCCCATCCCAGTCAGCACCTTTACCCAATACCTTGCGTAACGATTTCCGTTCGGTGTTTTGATCTTCCAGGAGCATTGATTACAAGAAGGTGAAGGGACTGTTGGGATTCATTACTCATGCCGGGGGAGAGTGAAACCGCAGCATGGTCGATTATTCGCAGACCACCAAGAGTTTTCGTATGGCGGCCTCAACTTTTTCCAGAGCCTGGCGTTTCTCATGGATGTAGGTATGCTGGTCGTACACACCTTCAATGCCCGATTGCACATGTCCTAACACTTGTTCAGCAATATGAGGCGGCACGCCTTCGCGAGCCATGATGGTTCGGCATGTCCTTCGCAGATCATGCGCCGTCCAGTTGTCAATCCCAGTCACCTTTCTCAGGCGCCGGCGAGCATCTTTGGTACTTTTCGAATGGCCATCAACTTTGGCACAGACCCTGGTGGCATTATGGAAGGATGGGAATATCCATTTGGAGTTGGTCAGTCTCGGTTCGATTATGCGCCAAGCCATTTCCGGCAGCGGCACCACATTGATTTTTCCTGTTTTGGTGCGGTTTGCCGGAACGGTCCATTCCATCCTTGTCTGATCAATATCGCCAACAGCCATCGACATCGTTTCCATGGATCGTTGACCGAGGAGTAACAGCAACCGCATGATGTCTCTCATGTTGGAACTTTCTCGTTCAAGGGCTGTCCAGATGGCTTTAATTTCAGAATCTTTCAACACCTTGTCACGGGGAGACTCGGTGCCCTGGATCTTCTTGAGATTAGGAAATGGGTTGATATCGATCAGTTCCTCACCATACGCACAGTTGTAAGCCCGGCGAAGAAGTTCAACTGTGCGGTTTGCCATCACCGAAGCTCCGCGTTCAACAATGCCTCTGTGCAGCGCTTTTACGTCTTGTCGAGTCAAATCAATGGCCCTTTTCCTACCCAGGACAGGAATGATATCCTTGTCGCTAAGCCGTACGCTCTCTGATCGTGTTTTGGGAGCCATGGATGTTTCCGCAAAATAATGGCCCATGACGTCTTGAATGGTTGGCGCCGCCTTTTGCTTGACCCTCTCGGCGAGAGGATCGTCTCCGTTAATCGCTTTTGCCTTGATTTCGTTGTAAATTTTAACAGCTTCTCCCAGCCCGATGTCGGGGTAACCTTTCTTCAGAGTGTATTTTCGTCGCTTTCCATCAACCGTGTAGGCAATCACCCATACCTTTTTCTTCTGGCCAACCCGTAAAATCAGTCCTGGCTTATTCTTGTGAAAAAATTCTGTCTGCTTTTGGCCGGGAAGAGGCGAGAGTGAGGCGACTTCTCTGTCGGTTGAAAATTTCTTTCTTGATTCAATCATCACTGCCTGGAAAAAAAGTGCAAAATAAGTGCAGCGAATGCACAAAATTATGCTGGACAACATCGCATCTCGTCAGACACAAGATACAAAAAAATTTTATTAAGACAATGATTTTTTGATGAAAAATATATCGCTGCCGGATGCCTCTGAATTCTATCGGACGTATTATTCTCCTGCCTTGGGAGCAGGAGGTCGAGTGTTCGAATCACTCCGCCCCGACCAATTTTCAGCATAGAAGCCGGGCAGTTATATGCTGTCCGGCCTTTTCTTTTTCGAGCCCCCCCCTTTCCTTCCATTTGACGTTTGTCATTCACCGTCGACGGGCATCAGTAATCCCTGTCAATTTTTCGCTCCACAACTTGACCAGATAGTTCAATTGTGCGGCTGTTGAATTATTCAAGCTCCTCATGCACAATAGCGAGATAAAAAAGATGAGTTATATTTGCCAGCCTGTCTTGATCATGTCACAATAAGAGAAGAGAATCATTGCCTTTGTCGACACGACCATCAGCGCTTACACCAGGTTGACGAAGTAGAGGGATAGCCAACGGTCATTCACCTCAACAAAGTGCGGCCCCATGCCCGGGTCCAAGCCGATGGATAGTCGACGGATCTTTCACCGTAACAATTGATCGAGACAAACGAGGAGCCTGTCGGCCGAAGAATATATGGACAAAAAAAACACCATTTTCGATACATTGAAAGATGAGATCGAGTCCGAAAAGCTTAGATTGCCCATTTTCGATAGTGTCTCCCTGAGGATTCAAATTGAGCTGACCAAGAAAGAGCCCAATTTGAAAACCATCAGAAATCTTATCCAATCCGACCAGGCACTTTCGTGCAACCTCCTCAAAATCGTCAATTCAGCCGGCTATTGCGGATTGGTTGAAATAACGTCCGTTCAACATGCGATCTCAAGAATTGGTTTGACAGAGATCTCAAAATTGATAGCAACCGAAATCAGCAGGCGGTCCTTCAGCTCGAAGGACAGGCAGATCAATGTCATCATGAAAAAGCTCTGGCAGCATTCCATCGGCTGCGCATTGCTTGCCGGCTGGCTATCGAATAAATTCGATTTCGGCGTAATGCAGAAAGAAGCGTTTTTCGGAGGATTGTTTCATGACATCGGAAAACTGCTTATCCTAAAAATAATTTCCGACAAGAAACTCAAGAACAAATCCATCAAGGTACCCGATGAATCGATCTATAATTTGATGGATCTGCTACACGAAAAGCAAGGATACCTGCTTATTACCCATTTGGGCCTGCCATCGCTTTACTCAGTCATAGCAAGAGACCACCATCTGAAAAAAATCGACGAGGAAAATTATTTACTCGTGCTTATCAGGATGGCTAATTACATTTGCCATGAAATGGGAATCGGCATGATTGTAGTCAATCTTTTTGACGATATCCTTGCAACCCCGGAGGCCAGGCAGCTTGGCCTTACCCGATCCGACCTGGACGAAGCCCAAAAATTCATCGGCGAATCCTCGGCGTTAACCGAGTAATCGATTTGGCTTGCATATTTTTCCCCACGGATTCATCCTAAACGATTGGATACCCCAGGCCTCAACCCGATAGGATTTCCGTTCGAGATGGAGAATGACCATGCTGCCACTTTCGCGCCGTACCGCTGTTCTGTCCGCATTAGCCGGCACTCTGTTGCTGTTTGAAGCTGCCCCGAGCCAAGCACGTATTATCACCTGCGAATCCTTTGGCGACCAGCCTCGTTATTGCCGGGCTGACGTCCGAGGCGGGGTACGCTTGGTTCAGCAGCTCAGCAAAACACGCTGCCGAGAGGAAGACAACTGGGGATACGATCGCTGGGGCGTGTGGGTGAGCAAAGGGTGCCGCGCCAGGTTCGAAATTAACTCCTACGCCGCCGACCCATATTGGGGCGGAGGCCCTCCTTCAGACAACCGCTATGACCGGCAGGACCGTTATCGCGGCAATGCGCCCTATGGCACCATCAAGTGCGAATCATGGGGCGATCGCCAGACATTTTGCCGCATTCCACTGGGCAACGGCCAAGTAGAAATAGAACGCCAGCTTTCCAAGACTCCTTGCCAACTGGGAAGGAATTGGGGATGGAACGGAGGCGGCATCTGGGTCACCGGAGGTTGCCGGGCGGTCTTTGTCGTCTATTGAGCACAAGAAAATAGACGCATCATCCCAATGCCCCACCCGAGGGATGCGCAGCTTTGCCTTTGCCTGCCGGTGCACGGCGAAAAGACACGACTCCACGAACTCTACGATCGGCTGACCAGATAGCGCGACGATGGACCGCGGCCGAATTTTCTCAACAACCCCTTGGCGACCAGATCATGCAAATCATACTGGGCGGTGCGCACGGATATGGCCTCGCCCACGACCGCCTGGTATTCGCTGCGCGTTATCATGCCGCCGCGGACAATCACCGGCCACGCCTTGCGTTGACGGAGATTGAGCAGGCGCGCGACCTCTTCGTCCAAGGCATCGGCCGTCGCTCCATCCGGGAAAGCAGCTGGCTGGCTGGCCGGCAGAGCAGGTTGAGGCAGGGCGGGCAGCACGGGACCCAATGCCAATACCGGCTCGTCATCCTCGACGCCATCGGCAGTGCGCTCGTCGAAAAGAATATGCTCGGCCAGGAGTAAATCTCCCTCGGCAAAGGCCAGCGAACGGGTAATGCAGTTGCGCAATTCTCGAATATTGCCGGGCCAATCGTATCGCATCAACTTTTCCAGCGCCCCTCGGCTGACGTGCACCGGTTTTGAACCGGTCGCACTTGCATTTTCCTCCAGAAAGGCTTTGGCCAGAACCGGGATATCTTCTTTGCGGTCACGCAACGGAGGCGTGTTGATGGCGATGACCGCCAACCGATAATAGAGATCCTCGCGAAAGGAACCAGCCACGGCCAAATTCAACAGATCGACGTTGGTCGCAGCCACGATCCGGACATCAAAAGCAATATCCTTGTCCGACCCAAGCGGCCGAATCCGCCTGACCGACAAGGCACGCAGCAACACCTGCTGGACCCGAGGCGAGGCATTACCAATTTCATCGAGGTGCAGGGTTCCGCCCGAAGCCGCCACAAATGCGCCTTTCCGATCGGAATGGGCCTCGGTAAACGCCCCTTTGACATGGCCGAACAGCGCATCCATCAAGAGATTTTCGTCCAATGCGCCGCAGTTTATGGAAATGAAAGGGCCCTGCACCCGATGGCTGACTAGGTGAATGGCCTCTGCCGTCAACTCCTTGCCGGTTCCGGTTTCGCCGACAATCAAGACATCGGCGAGCACCCGCGAAGCCTTGTGAATCTGCTGGCGCAAATTGTGCGTTGCCTTGCTGCCACCGATAATGCCATGCAGAGGCGAGGCCAGCAGGCGGGCATCGAGCAGCGGATTCATGCGGATTTCCTTGTCAAGATCGACAGGTTGCCGGGCACGGTCGTCCTCGAGAAACCCTTCGTGCAGCAAGGAATCACTTCGCGCAATGCGCAATTGGGTCAGCAAAATATTGATAGCGCGCTGAAATAAATTAATTTCGTTAAAAAGCGGCTCCAGGGTCAAGGGCGGGGCGTCATCACTGCCCACCCGTGCCTCAACAGCATCGCGCAACTGCAACAACTGGCGCCTGAAGCAGCTACCGACAAAATACATGGACAGAAACACCAGAACCAGGGCAACGAGCAGACAGACCGCCAGGGTCCCGGCGATTCTGTAGGTCGAGGCCATGAAGACGAAACTGGCATCTACACACCCGATACCGCCGACGATCCGCTGGGTATCCGGGCTTTCGAAGAAGGTGATGGGAACATAGCTGAGATACAGGGTGCGGTCGCCCGAGGTGGGCACCAGAAATGGCCGAGATACGAGAAATTGTCCTGTTTTCCCGCCTTGAACGTCAGCCACCATGGCCCAGTAGCGGTCATGGCCCGACCCGGGACGAAAGGCGGTGGTGAAACCGGGGCGGCCGACATCGCCGGGGACTCCCATGCGCAACTGATCGACCGACAACTCTTCTTTAGGATGATCGGGCGATTCGGATTGAAAAAGCAGCCAACCGGCCGAATCGAAAAAGAACGTCTTTTTTTGCTCGCTTTCCTGGGGATACAGGAAAAGTGGAGAGTGATTGGAGGTGTGCAGGGAAATGATATCGCGCAGGCTCAGCAGGTCGACCGAAAGGGTCAACTGGCCCTTGTACTGGTTATTTTCGCCATATACGCCCGTGGTCAGGCGGATGACGTAAATATTGAACGCATTGGTGGCCCCGTGTACTGGCACGGAGGTATACACCACTTCGAGGGGATCACTGATCTGAACCTGGCCAGGCTGTCTGCCGGACATGTTACTCTGACTCAAAAAAATTCCAAATTTCCCGCCCATGGCCTGATCGATCGGCACGTTGACGACTTCGGTGCCGGTGTTCAGCAACACAAAATGCTCGTCTGCCGCCAGCCCCTGAAAAGCGATTTCGCGATAGCGGTTGCGCACCAGAGGCGCCGTATCCTCCCAATGATGCATCATCGTTTCCTGAGTGAGCGGCAACCGCGACAAAAAATCCAACTCATAGCGGGCGCTGACCAGCAACTGATTGATTTCGTGAGCCTGAGCCATGGCCCGGAGCTGTGCATTGCGGGAATAGGCCTGGTCCAGATACTCGGCAACGATCTTGTAGACGAGTATGACCATGGTCGTCAGAATGGCCCCCATCAGCAGCATGCCGATAAACACCAGAAATTTGCCGATACTCCAAGAAAAAATGGACTTTTCCACCCGAATGACAGGGTTCAAAAGCGGTGGATGCGAATACCGCATATGTTTTCTCCTTGCGACACTCTGCGCTTGACAATTCCTTTTTGCCCAACCGATTAGCAATAAAAGCGCAAAAGCGCAATTCTTTTATCTAACCAGCTGAATATAAGCATCAATTTTTTTTCGCCTCGAGTGGCATGGCTTTTGGTTAATGCCAGACAGCTCGTTCACTCTCCGGGAACCGCTCTCCCCCGTTGCGTGCAGCCGGCTGATCTGAGCGCCCAGAATCTCCCTCTGCCGCGCTCAGATCTTACTTGCGTTCTCATCGCGGATTGCTCGATTCGGACCGAACCGGAATGTGGTATCCGCGGACCACGACAAAGAACACCCTGAGGAGGAAGAAGATGAAACAACGTTTACAGAGGTTATGGTGGACAGTTCTGGGCCTGATTTTGTTCGCTCCCAGCCTGTCTCTGGCAGCGGGAGGCGGTGGCGCCCCCATCGTCATCGTGGCGGACACCCGCAAACTTGACGGCGTCATGGCGTGGTGGGCCAATCTCTACAACGAGAGCCACGTTCAGTTCGCCGTCCTGACCATCATCATCATCCCGGTAACCGGCGTCATTTTCGGTGTCCTGGCGGACGTCGTCATGAACTGGATCGGAATCGACCTGAAATCCCGCGAGCTGGCTGAACATTAATCCTCGAAAAAGGAGCGACACATGGACTGGCTGTATATCCTCATGCCCATTGCGGGCGTTAAAATTTTCTGGCCCGGCCTGATCATTCTCGGCGTCGGCGTCGGTATTATTGGTGGCTTTTTCGGCATGGGCGGCGCCTGGATGGTGACCCCCGGCCTCAACATCCTCGGTTTCCCCATGGCCTTCGCCATCGGTACCGACATCGCCCACATGGCTGGTAAATCGCTAATTTCAACAATGCGCCACGGCAAATTCGGCAACGTCGACTACAAGCTGGGCCTTATCATGCTCGCGGGCACGGTCATCGGTTTCGAGGTCGGCGCCCAGATGGTCATGTGGCTCGAGCGAATCGGCTCGGTTGAAAAGGTCGTCCGCTGGCTCTATATCGCCCTCCTGGCCCTGATCGCCTGGATGGTCTTCCACGATGTTGCCAAGCGGAGAGCCAAGGAAAAGGCCGCTGCTGCCATGGGCGAGAAGCTGGAAGCCGGCGCCACCGGCGTCGAGTGGCACAAGACGCTGCACAAAATCAAGATCCCGCCGATGGTGCATCTGCACGAAGCTGGCATCTACTGCTCCGCCTGGCTGCCCATTTTCGTCAGCTTCCTGACTGGCTGGCTGGCTGGTATCCTCGGTATCGGCGGCGGTTTGATCCGCATGCCCGCCCTGATCTACTTGGTTGGTTGCCCGACCCACGTCGCTGTCGGCACCGACCTGTTTGAGGTCGCCATCTCCGGTCTGTACGGCGCCCTGACCTACACCTACAAGGGACGTACCGAGCTGGTCGCGGCCATGATCATGCTGGTCGGCGCGGCAGTCGGCGCCCAGGTTGGCGCGGTCGCAACCAAATACATCAAGGGTTACGGCATTCGTATCGCCTTCGGTCTCGCGGTCGTCGGCTGCGCACTCTCCATCCTCATGAAGCTGGTCCAGCCGTGGGTACCGCAGTACAAGGCCGCGCTCGACGTCTCGTCGACCGTGCTGGTTCTCGGTCTGGTCAGCCTGATGTCGCTGTACATCTTCGTTCGGATGGTTGCCGGAGTGAAAGAAGAATTGCGCCGCAAGCAACAAAGCGCCTAACCGCGTGATTGGACAAAGGAGAACCTACTTATGAAATGGACAAACATATTGCTTTCGCTGGCCGCCGCCTCGTTGGTCGTCTCGATCTCGGGATGCAACAAGGAAGACTACCCCAAGGTTGAACAGGGGCGGACCATCGCCTTCAACAAAGACACCAGGGAAGTGACCCTGATCCACGACAGTGCCATGGATCCCCAGAAACCGGTCTATGACGTCCTGCCGCCTTCGGTGTTCAAACTGCCGACCGATCCCGCGGAGACCGGCCCCGAGCCGAAACCCGGCCAGCGGATGAAACTGGACACCGACAAAAAAGTCATCGTCATATTCGACACCAAGACCCAAAAGATGGTAAACATACCGATCACGATTCTTGACCTGCAGCAGTCCATCGGCAAGGAACACCCGTTGGTTTATGACAAGGACGCCAAGAAGGCCAAGAAATTCCCGGTAGTTGACAAGGACAAGAAGAGCGTGACCATCTATTCCGGCCGCCAGAGGATGCTCTGCACCTTCTCGGTACCGGATGAGTACATCGGCTACCCGGAAAGCACCTGGGACGCTGGCGACGAAGTGCGGCTGACCTACAGGACCCCGGGCCAGTCCCTGCGCTTCATGAACATCTCCAAGACCGATATTTTCAAGAGATAACGCTTCAACATCGAGCATCACCAGTACCCGCGGGCGAAGCACGCTTCGCCCGCGGCTTTCGTGGAGGCAGACCATGTCGGAATACAAATTCTTTTTACTGCACAAGCTGCTGGTTCTAAGCGTCAACATTCTGGTGCTCACCGCCCTGTTCATCGCTATGTACCGGGCCTCGCTCTTTCCGGACGATTTCACCCCCACTTTTTTCAAGACCATTTTCCTTCTGCTCGTTCCCACCTTTTGCCTCGGCTTCATCGGCAAACGTCTGCTCGGCAAGCGCCGTCCGGCCCTGATATGATCGCCGGCGCCCGGTACGTTCTTTGGCAAAAACGCACCGGCGTATTGGCCATGGTGCTTTTGGTCGGGGCCTTGCTGGCCCTGGCCGATGCTCTGGTCGGCGGCTTCGGCGGCTCCCGCGGGATCGTCGAACTCATGCCGGACACCCGCTACCAGATCAGCGGCCCCATGCCTCCGCGCACCGATGCGATCAAGGATTTCGTCATCGAAGGCCAGCCGCAAGACGGTTCGGTCCGGATTTCGCCCGAAACCGTGTTTACCGGCTACTGGCTCGGCGGCAGCATGTGGCGCGGCCTCATCGTGATTGCCCCGGATGCCCGGGAAGGCGATTATGTCCTCATCGTCAAGGATCGCTTCGGAGAGAAACAAAACCCGAGCCTGGTGTTCCACGTGCGGATCTGGCCCGATCAGGAAACGCTGAACGCCCACTCCGCCTCCTTTCTCACCCGGAAGACCGGCCAGAGCCCCTACCTTTTCGCCGTTACCTTGGCAATCGGCGGCCTTTTGGCCTGCGGCGCCAACTTTCTTTTCGGCAGGCTGTGGGCACGCCACCTCAAGCTCCATAACTGCGGCGAGATCTATAAGTTGCGGCGGACCGGGCAGAAAACGGAAATCACCAGCGAACTCCCCTGCGGCGACCTCCTGCACCCCGGCATGGAAGGAGCCGTCTACCGCGCCACCGGCGAGCGCCTCTGCTCGGCCCAGATCGTTCGCTGCGAAAACGGCGAGGTCCTGATGGTGGTCGAGGACTCCCCCGAACTCGTCCGTCTGGGTGACGTGGCCTGCGCCTTTCCCGAGGCCATCGCGGCCGCAGCAGAGTGAGGCCCTTGCCCTTCAGGAAAAGTCATTGACAACCTCCGGCATGCTTTGTAGTGATTACAGGAGGATAACAAATAATGGCACTGGAGCATACATGAACGGACCCCACGGGTCCCGTTCCCCTTTTCCTCCTACCGACCAGACCGCCTGCGCAATCTGACCGGAATCGGCACAACAAGACCGCCATGGAACGAAATTATCGCAAACTTTGGTGGCAGCATTGCCTGGCCATCATCGGTTTTTCCGTTATCCCGCTGCTCATCGTCAACTATTCCCTCTACAAGCTGTTCGACAGGATCTATACCGAAAAGGTCATGGACAGCCTGCGCAGCGAAGTCGAAAACCGCCGCGACTCCATCGATCTCTTCTTCAGGGAGCGCATCGCCCAGCTCTATACCATCGCCAATACCAACACCTTCCAGCAGATGACCGACGAGGGGTACCTCAACCGGATCTTCGAAATCATGCATGCCAAGTCCGATTCGTACATGGACATCGGCGTCATCGACAACGAAGGCAGGCACCTCGCCTACGTGGGTCCGTATTACGAGATGCTCAAGCAGGTCAACTACAAGAACGAATTCTGGTTCAACGCGGTCAAGGCCAACGGCCTGTACATCAGCGACATCTTCATGGGCTTTCGCAAGGTGCCGCATTTCATCATCGCGGTCATGGTCCGCGAAAAGAACACCTCCTGGATTCTCCGGGTGACCATCAACCTGAAAAATATCGACGATATCGTGCAAAAGGCCTGGGCTGGCACCTTGAGCGACGCGTTTATCGTCAACAAGAAAAACGTGCTCCAGACCCGTCCCAGGTTTGGCGGCAACTTCCTCGAAGTTCCGGCATTTCCCGAATACATGTCGGATTCGCTGAAATCCCATCCCTACCCCGACTACAGCGCGACGGTGGCCACCAAGCTGGAGCGGGTGACCTACAGCGGCATGGACGCCTTCTTTGCCGCCGTGCCCATCGACAGCACCAAATGGATCCTGGTCATCAAGGAAAATCCCGATGAAATCCTCACGCCGCTGGCAAAGGGACAGCACTGGATGCTGCTGCTCACGGCGGCCGGCTTGGCGATCATCGCCACCGGAGCGGCCCTGTTCACCAATACCCTGATCAACCGGATCAAGGAAACGGATCGGGAAAACGATACCAATTCCGACATGCTCCTCCAGGCCAACAAGATGATCGCGCTCTCCAAGATGGCGGCCGGCATCGCCCACGAAGTCAACAACCCGCTGGCGTCCATTGCCGAAAAGGCCGGCTGGCTGAAGGATCTCCTGGCCGAGGAAGACATTGCCGGCAGCGCGAATTTCGCCGAGTTCAACGAATCGGTCGACAAGATCGAGCAGCATGTCGCCCGGGCGCGGAAAATCATTCACAACCTGCTCGGATTCGCCCGCCGGATGGAACCGGCCAAGGAAAAAATCAACGTCAACAACCTGCTCGACGAAACCGCCGGCTTCCTGGAAAACGAGGCCCGCTACGTCAACATCCGGATCGATAAGCAATACGAGGACAACGTGCCGGTGATTACCAGCGATTTGTCCCAGATCCAGCAGGTGGTGCTCAATCTGCTCAACAATGCCATCGATGCCATCGGCCATGACGGCACCGTCACGGTGTCCAGCCACTACCACGAAAAAACCAGCGAGGTGGAGATCAACGTCGCCGATACCGGCAAGGGCATCGCCGAGAACGATCTGAACAAGATTTTCGACCCGTTCTTCACGACCAAGGAGGTCGGCAAGGGGACGGGTCTCGGCCTGTCGATTTCCTACAGCATCATCGAGAAATTGGGCGGCAAGATGAAAGTACAGAGCAAGGTAGGCAAGGGAACGGTTTTCACCATTCTTTTGCCCAAACATTGAAGGGAGACGATGGATACATTGCGGGTGTTGATTGTTGACGACGAGGACGATTTTCGGGAGACCATAGTCAAGCGGCTGAATGCACGAAAAATCCAGTCAGAAGGCGCCGCCAGCGGCGTCAAGGCTCTGGAGGTGCTCAAGGACAAGGATTTCGACGTCATTGTCCTGGATGTCAAGATGCCGGACATGGACGGCATCGAAACCCTGCGGCATATCAAGAAGCTCAAGCCCGAGACCGAGGTCATCATGCTGACCGGCCACGCCTCGGTGGAGTTCGGCCTCAAGGGGATGCAACTCGGCGCCTTCGATTACGTCATGAAGCCGGCGCCGCTCAACGAACTGCTCGACACCATCGGCCAGGCCTACAACAAAAAACGCGGGTTGATCCACTGATCCCCGTGCATGCGCGGCAACGGATGTCCGGCGGACGAGAGATCGCCCGGATGGCCGCAGCCCACGCCTGGTGCCATTGCCCCGTGACTGAAAAGGCAGAGAATACGCTATGAGAGTCTGGGATACCAGTCATCTGCTCGACGATATACCGGCTCATAAGCAGGCCTCGGCCGAACATGTCTACGACCCTGCCGACAGCCAGGCCAACCTGTACCGTATCAGGTTCCATTTCAAGCAGCTCCAGGCCCGCCTGATCCTCGGCCTGGTCTTGGGATTTCTTTTGCCCAATGCCCTGCTTTCCGCCTATTTTCACTTCCAGTTCACCCATACCTTGAAGGAAAGCGCCAAGCTCAGCCTGGCGGCGGTCGCGGAAAGCCAAAAAAACACCATCGACCTGTATCTCCAGGAACGGGTGGTCAATCTCTACAACCTGTTCCACAGCAAGGATTTCTCGCTCAATCCCACCCAGGAGCAGATGGACACCTTGCTGGCCAACCTGAAGCACTTCAACGACGGCTTTGTCGACGTCGGCTTTTTCGATCCCAAGGGCGTTCAGATCGCCTATGCCGGCCCCTTCCATGCGCTGCTCGGCATGGACTACAGCCACGAGTCCTGGTATCGCAATCTGCTGGAGGACCACAGGAACTACCTGATCAGCGATATCTATCTGGGATTCCGTAAAATACCCCACTTCACCATCGCCATCAAGCAGGTGTTCGACAACCAAACCTACATGATGCGCGCCTCGCTCGACCCGGATAAATTCTATATTTTCCTGCGAGCCATCAGCCAGGGCAAGGAGGTAGAATCGACCTTGATCAACCACGAGGGGATCTACCAGGTGGTCGATCCCGGCCGCAGCCAGTTCCCCAACCGCAGCGACTTTATCCCGCCGACGGCCTCGCCGGCCGGGGTGGAGGAATTCGAACGCGACGACCAGAAAATGCTGGTGGCCTTTACCCCGATTAAGGAAACCCCTTGGACTCTGCTGGCCATGCAGCCGGTGTCGGTGGCCCAGGCCGGCATGATCAAGGCCAGGCTGGTACTGACCATCAGTTTGGTCGTCATCAGCTTATTGCTCTCCGCCATAATCTTTTTCACCATCAAGCGGCTGGTCGACCGGGCCCGGCGCATGGCCGAAAAAGGGCAGCAGCTTCAGGAGATGCTGGCCCACGCCTCCAAGCTGGCCTCCATCGGCGAGCTGGCGGCGGGTGTGGCCCACGAGATCAACAATCCCTTGGCGATCATCATGGCCACCAGCGGCGTCATCCGCGACATGCTCAACCCGGAATTCGAGCTCGACCACAGTCCGGAGGCCATTTACAAGGAGCTGTCGGTGATCGACACCGCCGCCAACCGGGCCAAGGGCATCACCCGCAAATTGCAGGATATGGGCAAAAGCCGGGTGCCCAGCGTGGTGGAATGCGATGTCAACGCCCTGCTCGGCGAAGTGGTGGCCAGCTTGAAAAAGGTGGAACTCAAGCCCAAGCATATCGAAATCGCCAACAATCTGGCCTCGGACCTGCCACGCATCTTCGCCGAGCCCGAACCGCTCCGCCAGGTATTTGCCAATATCCTGATCAACGCCAGCGACGCCATCGACGACAAGGGCACGATCAGCATCACCACCGAAGCCAAGGAAGACACGATCCTGGTGACCATCACCGACAGCGGCCGGGGCATTCCGCCCGAGAATCTGCCCCGGATTTTCAACCCGTTCTTCACCACCAAGGGCGGAGGACGGGGCACCGGCCTGGGCCTGAGCATCGCGGCGAGCATTGTCAAGTACTTGGGCGGCGTCATCAGGGTGAACAGCATTCCGGGGACAGGCAGTTCGTTCACCATCCTGCTCCCCATCAACGCGCAGGCGCAAAAAACGATTAAACAACACGACAAATAAACGCTGGTTATGGATAAAAAACAACGAGAATTCAAAGTATTGCTAGTTGACGACGAAGATATTTTCCGCGAGGCCACGGCACGTCAGCTGTCGGTGCGGGGCTTTATCGTGCTCACCGCCGACAGCGGCGAGGCTGCGGTCGAATCCGTCAAGAACGATCCGCCGGAAGTGGTGGTGCTCGATCAGCAGATGCCGGGGATGCACGGTTCCGACACCTTCATCGCCATCAAGAAGATCGACCCGCTGATCGAGGTGATCATGCTCACCGGCAACACCAGCGTGGACAACGCCATCGAGCTGATGCAGATGGGCACCTTCGACTACCTGATGAAGCCGATCAACATCGACGAACTCCTCTACAAGATCGAGGACGCCTACACCCGGAAAAAACTCAACGAAAAGCAGCAACGGGAAGCGGGGCAATGAGCCTCCGCCATTGCTGACAAGGGCGATTCATGCTGAAAAAACTGGCCGCATTCTCTAGAAAATTCTTCTTTCTGAGCCAGGAAGAACACGATCCGGTTCTGGAAGCCGAAGAGATGGAAGCTCTGCGGCTGACCTTCAAGTCCCGTTACCACAGCTTCAAGCTGCTGCTTGCCGCCAACAACCGGATTTTGGAAGGCATGGGCGACATCGAACGGGCGCTGCAGGGCAACGAATCCTTCAGTATGTCGTTCGTGCAGACGCACTCCACCGCGATCTCGGTCAATGTGTTCCGGATGATCAACGACATGGAGAACATCGCCCCCGGAAAATACACCGCCCTGAAAGACTGCTTCGTCGCCATCCAGAAGCAGATCGATGCCCTGCTCGGCGCCCGCAAGACCATCGTCGACCGTCGGCTGGTCATTCCCCTGGCCGCGGTCAACAGCGACATGACCGACCTGGTCGGCGGCAAGATGGCCAACCTGGGAGACGTCAAGAACAGGTTGCAGATGAACGTGCCCGCCGGGTTCGGGATCACCGCCGCTGCCCACGAAATGTTCATGCAGGCCGACGGCCTCCAACGGGAGATCGACCGCCTGTTCCAGGTGGCCGGTTCCGACGAGGACCGCAACCTCGACCTGGTCAGCTCCCAGATCCGCCAGCTGATCATGGCCGCCGAGGTGCCCGAACCCATCTACCTGGCGGTGGTCGACGCCTATTCCGCCATGAAGGCGGAGAATGACGACCAGGAAATCAAGATGGCGGTCCGGAGCAGCGCCTTTGGCGAGGATGCGGAAAACAGCTCCTTTGCCGGCCAGTACCGCAGCGAGCTGAATGTCGGTTTCTCGCAGTTCTTCTACTATTACAAGCAGGTCATCGCCTCCAAGTACAGCGTGCAGGCCATTGCCTACAAGCTCAGCCGCGGCTTCCGCGACGAGGATATCGCCATGTGCGTGGGCTGTCTGGCCATGGTCGACGCCATTGCCGGCGGGGTGATCTACACCCGCAACCCGCTTGATTCGAAGGACGACGCCATCTACATCAACTCGACCTGGGGCCTGCCCAAGGCGGTGGTGGACGGCAACGATCTGTGCGATCTGTTCGTGGTCCGCCGCGACGACGAGCTGACCATCCTCAAGCGGGAGGTCCAGCCCAAGGAATACCATGTCATCTGTTTGGAGGGCGAGGGCTGCATCCGGGCTGCCACCGACGACGAAATCGCCAACCAGCCGTCGCTTTCCGACGAACAGATCCGCGAGCTGGCCGATCATGCCGTCCGCATCGAGCAGTACTATGAAATGCCCCAGGATATCGAATGGGCCATCGACGACGACGGCAAGATCTTCATCCTCCAATCGCGTCCCCTGCAGCAGATGGAGGCGGTGCTGCCCGGACCGGAGCTGGACCTCAAACGCTTCGAGCCCTCGCTGATCGTCGACGGCGGCATCAATGCCAGCCCCGGCGTGGCCTGCGGCAGGGTGTTCAAGGTGGCCAAGAAGGTGGACATCCTCCAGTTCCCCGAAGGGGCCGTGCTGGTGGTGGAACAGGCCCTGCCCACCTGGGCGCCGCTGGTGGCCAGGGCGGCGGCGGTGGTGTCCGAGCAGGGCGGCTTTGCCGGCCACCTGGCCAACGTGGCCCGGGAATTCGGCATCCCCGCCATCTTCGGCGTCAAGGGGGCCATGGCCAAGATGCGCAACGGCGACTCGGTCACCGTGGCGGCCGATCTCGGCCAGGTCTACCTGGGCAACATCGGTCCCCTGCTCGAGTGGACCCGGCCGGAACCCAAGCTGATGCTGGGCAGCCCGGTGTACGAATCGCTGAAGGAGGTCAGCCGGCACATCATCCCGCTGCACCTGCTCGACCCGGAATCGCGGGAATTCGCGCCGCAGAACTGCCAGACCTTTCACGACATCACCCGCTTTATCCACGAGAAATCCGTGGTCGAGATGTTCAACTTCGGCAAGGACCACAGCTTTTCCGAACGGTCCAGCAAGCAGCTCCATTACCGGGTGCCGATGAACTGGTGGATTCTCAATCTCGACGACGGCTTCAGCCATGAAATCCATGGCAAGTACGTCAAGCTGGAGGAAATCGCCTCGATCCCCATGCTGGCCTTCTGGGAAGGATTTGCCGCCATTCCCTGGGACGGGCCTCCGGCCATGGACGGCAAGGGCATGACCTCGATCATGTTTCGCTCGACCATGAACACCGCCCTGGTCGCCGGGGTGAAATCCAAGTATGCCGACCGCAATTATTTCATGGTTTCCAAGAATTACTGCACCTTGAGCTCGCGGCTCGGCTACCATTTCTCCACCATGGAGGCCATGGTCAGCGAACGGTCCGGCGAAAACTACCTCGGGTTCAAGTTCAAGGGCGGCGCGGCCGATTTCGAGCGCTGCCTGGGCCGGGTTCATTTCATCCGCGAGATCCTGGAGCGCTATGGCTTCCGGGCCGTGGTCAACGGCGACAACCTGAGCGCCCGCATCGAGGGCTACGACATGGAATACATGATCGGCCGGCTCAAGATCCTGGGCTATCTGACCCTGCACACCCGCCAGCTCGACATGATCATGGGCAACAGCGGCCTGGTCACCTATTACATGAACAAGCTCACCAAGGACATCGACACCCTGCTGCCGTGAGTGGAGGTGTCGATCCGGCGGCAGGGCCGATCACCGGCAAACCGGGCGAGTTGGACCAAGGGGATTCCATGAGACAGACAATCCATTCGCTGGCCGTCGCGCTCTGGTGCCTGGTGCCGGCCGTCCCCGGCCTGGCCGCGGACAAGGCAACGATCCAAAAGAACGTCGACGAAGTGGTGGCCGCCATCAACAACGGCAAGGAGGCCGCGGGATACGCCGCCAATGCCTACACCCCCTATGTCTTCATCATGGCGCCGAACGGCAAGCTGATCGTCCACCCCTATCTGGCCAGGGAATATCTCCAGGAAAAGGCTGCGCCCATTTACAAGGCGCTGCTGAAGGCAACTCCGGAGGGCGCCTGGGTGAGCTATTTCTGGAAAGGGGCGGAAAAGGAAACCTACGTCCGCAAGACCGACACCGACCTGACCGTGGGCAGCGGCCAGTGAGCGTCGCTTAAGGAACCGGGGATACCGTTGCCGCCAGGGCACGGAACATACGCCACCACCAACACTTTCCGGCCGAATCCGGCCGACGGTCCTTGCGGGTCGCCGGCCGAATCGGCCTCAGCCGCAGGAAGACGCCATGGCCACCATTCTTGGTAATCTCAAACAGCTCTTCAAGGAACTCCGCAGCCGGAACGCTGCCGATCAACCCGGAAGCTCGTCGGAGATGAACGCCCTCTTCCGATTCCGCTACGCCCTGTTCAAGGAGCTGTTGGTCGCCAATTCCGAACTGCTCACCGTCTTGTCCGACATGGACGAAAAACTGAAGGGCGAGACCGTGTTCGGCCTGTCGTACATCACCAACCAGGTCAACAAATCCCTCCGCAACGCCTTCCAGATGGTGAAAAGCCTCAACGTCATGTCCGGCGGCAAGCACCGCGACCTGTACATGGCGCTGGAGCAGATCAACGGCAGCATCAAGACCATCATCGAGGAACGCAAGGCCGAGAGCGCCCCCCAGGCGGTCATGCCCTATGCCCATGTCCTGCTCAAGGATGCCGACTGGGCCGGCGGCAAGAACGCCAACCTCGGCGAGATCAAAAACCGCCTCAACATCCCGGTGCCCGAGGGCTTTGCCATCACCACCAAGGGGTTCCACGATTTCTTCGAGTACAACGACCTCAAGGAAGCCATCATCGAGCAGAAGAACCTGATCTATGTCAACGAGTTCGATCTGCTCAACAACCTGAGCGCCGAAACCTTGGAGCTGGTCCGGTCCAAGCCGCTGCCGCCCGAGCTGGAGCGAGACATCCTCGCCGCCTGCACCGAACTGTGGGGGGACGATCCCTCGGTGCTGGTGGCCATGCGCAGCAGCGCGGTGGGCGAAGACGGCGACATCTCCTATGCCGGCCAGTACCTGACCCTGCTGGGGGTGACCCGGCCCGAGGTCTGCGAGGCCTACAAATCGATCATCGGCAGCCTGTTCTCGGCCCGATCCATTGCCTATCGCGGTTCCAAGGGCGTGTACGACGAGGATCTGGCCATGGCCGTGGCCTGCCTCAAGATGGTCGATTCCCGCGCCAGCGGCGTACTCTACACCCGCCATCCCTACGACATCACCAACGAGCACATCTTGATCAACGCGGTCTGGGGTTTGGGACCGTATGCGGTGGACGGCGTGATCACCCCTGACGCCTATAGCGTGACCAAGGACGCCGGCCTGATCCTCCAGGAGAAGATCGTGGCCGCCAAACCGGTGCAGCTACGGCTGAATATCGAGGGCGGGGTCGAGGAGCGGCCAGTGCCCGAGGACATGCAGAAGGCACCCTGCCTGAGCGACGACCAAATCCGGGTTCTCGCCGGATACGGTGCCGCCCTGGAGCGGCACTACAAGTGTCCCCAGGATGTCGAATGGGCCCTGGACCCGGACGGCCAGTTGCTGATCCTCCAGTCAAGGCCGCTGAAGATCCAGAGCCCGACCAATTTCTGCCTGCTCAAGGCCGCGCCGCTCAAGGGCTACGAATTGATCGTCGACGGCGGCGAAATCGCCTCCCAGGGGGTGGGCAAGGGCACGGTGGTCCACGTCCGCTCGATGGACGACCTGGCCGATTTCCCGGAAGGCGGGGTGCTGATCGCCCGCCATTCCTCGCCCGAATACGTGATCGTGATGCGCCAGGCCAGCGCCATCGTCGTCGAAGCGGGCAGCGTCAGCGGCCACATGGCCGCCCTGGCCCGCGAATTCGACGTGCCGACACTCATTTGCGCCAACCTGGAGATGGACCGGCTGCCGTCGGGCATGGAAGTGACGGTGGACGCCTACACCGGCCGGATCTACGCCGGCACGGTCACCGAGCTGCTGGCCGCGATCAAGAAGGAAGAGGCCCATATGAAGGGCACGCCGATCTACGACCAACTGGAGCGGATCGCCAAGCACGTCATTCCGCTCAACCTGGTCAATCCCGAGGCGCCGGAGTTCACGCCCACCGGCTGCTCCACTCTGCACGACCTCGCCCGCTACTGCCACGAATATTCCTACAAGGAGATGTTTCAGATCAGCGACCTGGCCTCCAAATTCCACGGCTGGTCACTCAAGCTGGATGCCGCCCTGCCCATGGACATCCACCTGATCGATCTGGGCAACGGCCTGAAGGAAGGCGCCGTGACCAAATGGAACTCGATCAAGGTCGAGGAGATCGACTCCGTCCCCTTCCTGGCCCTGTTGCAAGGCATGCTCAACAAGGAGGTCCACGGGCTGGAGCCGCGGCCGGTCAATTTTTCCGGCCTGCTGTCGGTGATCAGGGAACAGTCCCTGTCCCCCGGCCACGTGGGCGCCCGGTTCGGCGACCGCAGCTATGCGATCATTGCCGACAAATACCTCAACTTCAGTTCGCGGGTCGGCTACCACTACAGCGTCATCGACGCCTATTGCGGCGACACGATCAACAAGAATTATATCACCTTCACCTTCAAGGGTGGAGCGGCCGACGACGTCCGCAAAAACCGCCGCGTCCGGGCCATTGCCAACATCCTTGACCGGGAAGGGTTCAAGGTGCGGGTCAAGGCCGACAAGGTGGATGCCCGCCTGCAGAAATATCCCAAGTCCTACATCGAAAGCAGGATGGATATCCTGGGTCGGCTGCTGATCTTCACCCGCCAGCTCGACATGCTGATGACCACCGAGCACAGCGTGGAATGGGTGGCGGACAACTTCGTCGCCGGCAACTACAAACTCACGGCTCCGCCGGTCGAGGCGTAAGGGGCGATTTCGCGCCCTTAAACCCCGTCGGCGCCCACAATGCGCGACCGCAAAGGAAAGTCATGCAAAACCTCATTCTCCTGATTATTATCGTCGGATCCATCGTCATCGGCCTGGTCCTCGGCGCCCGGATGCGCAACAAAAAAAACAATTCCGACTCCCGTCAGTAGGGACCGGGACCGGCATGTTGACGCCCATCCCGGAACCGCACCGCCACCACGAACATGCGCGAAAAATATAAAGACTACATCCGGCTGCAACGGCTGCTCTCCGCGGGCTTTTTCGTCAGCGGCATCGTCCCCATCATCATTATCGCCCTGGGAGCGATCTATAACTTCAAGCAGCTCTCGATCAACGACATCGAGGTGACTGCCCGGCAGGTGGCGGAGCACCGCAACGATGCGATCAACACCTTTCTCCAGTGCCAGGTGAACTACCTCGCCACCCTGATGAACCTCTACGAGCTCGATCATCTGCAGCAGCAGGAGAACCTCAACAAGCTCTTCCTGGCGGTCAACCGGGGCGACAAGGCCGGCGACATCGTCGATCTGCAGCTCATCGGCACCAACGGCAGACAACTGGCCTATGTCGGCCCGTATCAGGACAAGATCGAAGGCAAGGATTATCAGGATTCGCCCTGGTTCAAGGAGGTGCTGGCCCGCGGCACCTATGTCAGCGACGTGTTCAGCGGTTTCCGCAATTACCCCCATTTCGTCATCGCCCTGACCGACCCCCGCAAGAGCTTTGTCCTGCGGGCCACCATCAATTCCGGCATCTTCAATTCGCTTTTGCACAGTGCGCAGATCGGGCCCGGCGGCGATGCCTTCATCCTCAACTCCAACGGCGAGTTCCAGACCCCAAGCCTGCAAAAGGCCTCCAGGCTGAACGCGGCGGAAATCGCGCTGCTGCACCATCACACCGGCACCGAACTCACCTCGGACGGCGATTACCTCTATGTCGGCAAATGGCTCAACGGCAACATGTGGCTGCTGGTGGTCAAGGCGAAAATCACCGATTCCCTGAGCGGCTATTTCAAGTACCGGGACCGGATCATTTTTACCGTGGTGGCGATCGCCGCCCTGTTCCTGGTGATCAGCTACGGCATCAGCCGGTTCATCGTCGCGAGGATCCGTCAGGCCGACCGGGAACAGACCGCCCTGGACCAACAGATGGCCCACATCGAAAAGATGGCGAATATCGGCAGGCTGGCCGCCGGCATCGCGCATGAAATCAACAACCCCCTGCAACTGATTCAAATGCAGGCCGGCTGGATCGACGAATTGCTTCAGGAAGAAAACCCGCAGCAGGTGCTCAACCTGGAGGAGTACCGGAAGTCGGTGAGCAAGATCAAACAGCACGTCAACCGCGCTGGCACCATCACCCACCGCCTGCTCGGTTTCTCCCGTAAAATCAGCGCCGAATACGATGTCCAGATCAACGAGCTGCTCCAGGAAACCATCTCCTTCCTCGAAAGCGAGGCCCGGGCGAACAGCATCTCCTTCAACCTGCAACTCGACGAATCGTTGCCGACCCTGCGGACCGATGGCGCCCAGGTGCAGCAGGCCCTGTTGAACTTGATCGAAAACGCGCTCGATGCCGTGGGTCCGGAGGGCACGATCGATGTCGTCACGGCCAGAAGCGGCAAGGAAATCAGCGTGCAGATAGCCGACAACGGCCCGGGTATCGAACAGGAAGTGCTGGAAAAAATCTGGGAGCCCTTCTTCACCACCAAGGAAGCGGGCAAGGGAACCGGCCTGGGACTTTCGATTTGCAGCGACATCGCCCACCGTGTAGGGGGAACCATCACGGTGGAAAACCGGCCGCAGGGAGGCGCGTCCTTCACTCTGCGGCTGCCGCTGCGGTGATGTAACGCCAAGCCGGCAGTGGCGTGGCGATGGGGGGAGCGGAGAGAACGGGGGCTTTACTCCCCGCCGGCAAACAAGCCGCGCAGGGTTCGCAGCAGCCCCGGCCTCGGGGCTTCCTGCGGCGAGTAGGGGGATCGGCCGGCCCGGTTTTCGGCCGGAACGGCCGGGGCGCTTGCGGCCGCGCTCTTGATTTTCTCCACCAGTTCCCTGATATCCACGGGTTTTTCAAGCAGATCGGCCGCGCCCAACTTCATGGCCCGCACCCCCTTGGTCACCGTGGCATGGCCGGTCAGCACAATGATCTGCTGGACGGGATTCAGGGCCACCAGCCGCTCCAGCACCTCCAGGCCGTCCATGTCCGGCATCTGCAGATCGAGCACCACCACCTTGAACCAGGCGGTGCCGAACAGGTCGAGCGCCGCCCGGCCCGAAGCCGCCGTCGTCACCTCCAGCCCTCGAATGGTCAATCGTTCCGCTAGGATGGCAAGAAATTCCTCGTCATCGTCGACCAAAAGCACCGATACCGGCATCCTCTTCCCCTCCACGCAGCCCGCGGCCGTTACTCGATAAACCTGATGGGCATCCGCAGGTGCAGCGAGCTGCCGTCCGGATCGGCCTGAGCCTGCACCCGCAGAAAAAAGATCAACGGCTGCCCTTCGGCCGCCACCGACGACTCAAGCTGCTTGACCGGTATTTCCGGAGTGCAGCGCAGGGTCACGACGATGTCGCTGGCCTCGCGGCGGGCGTCCAGCACCACCTGCTGCCCAGTCTCGGCCAGGAGAAAGATGTTTTTCAGACAGATCCACAGCAGGTTCTCGATCACGAACGGCAGGGTCTGCACCTCGATCTCGTCGCCGTCGGCAAGCGCCAGACTCACCCCTTTCATGGTGGCCAGCCGCTCGGACAAAACGATGGTGCAGGCGAGAATGTCGCGGATGCCCGCCGAAACCACGGGCTGATTGGCGCTGTGGGCAAAACGGTTGAGCCGGCGCACGATGTCGTCGGCGTTCTGGACCCGCCGCCGGATACTGTCCGCAATGGTCTTCATCCGCTCCGGGTCCAGGGGCCGCCCTTTTTCCGACAGGGCGACGAGATCCCCGAGCAACCCTGCGTTTTCATTGATGATCGCCAATGAATTCTTGATCTCGTGCGAGATGGAAGCAGTCATGCTGCCAAAAAAACTCAAGCCCAGGCTGTCGACTTTGCCGTGATAACTGCTCATCCTCGCTCTCCTTGCCCCTGACAGATTTCATTGAGTTTGGCGACGAGCACCTCGATCTGGACCGGCTTGATCAGGTAGTATTCCTTGCCGCTCTCGGCCGAACAGGCCTCGAAATCCTCCTCCGAACCGTGGCCTGTCAGAAAGATGAACTTCATGTCCGGTCGCCGGGCCTCGATCAGCCGTTTCAGCTCCAGCCCGCTCATCTCCGGCAGCCGGACGTCCAGCAGGGCGATATCGAACTCCCTGACCTCGACCAGGCCCAACGCCGACCGGTAATCGGAGGCCCAGGCCGCGTCGATGCCGCGCATGTCCAGCCGTTCGGCCAATGTCGCCACCAATTCCTCTTCGTCGTCAACCAACAGTACCCTCATGGGTGTCTCCTTTGTCCGCTTTGTCCGCATGGTATTTGAGCGGCAGGGTGATGATGAAGGTCGTCCCCGCGCCGACAGTGCTTTTGATGTCGATTAAGCCGCCAAGCTCCGTGACCAGGCCGTAGGTGATCGACAGGCCCAGGCCGGTGCCGCCGCTGCCGCTCTTGGTGGTGAAAAAGGGCTCGAAAATTTTCTCGAGGTGCTCCGGCGGGATGCCGCAGCCGCTGTCGCGCACCGTGGTGACGATCGCGGCGCCGTCATCGGTCAGCCGGCTCTTGATCGCCAGCGTGCCGCCCTCTTTCATCGCGGCAAAGGCGTTGTTGACCAGGTTGATGAACACCTGCTGCAATTTACCACGGTCACTGAAAAATTCAGGTATTTCCGCCGGAATGTCGACGGCGATGGCGATGTGGCGGTGGCTGGCCTCCTTGATCTGAAACTCCAGCACGTCGTCCACCACCCGCCGCAGACTGAGTTTCTGGACATTGACCTGGAGATTGCGAGCGAAGTTGAGCAACTGGCGGGTGATGGTCGCGCAGCGGTCGACCGAGCTGATGATCGCGCTGACCAGGCCCAGCAGCCGCTGATCGCCCTCGTATTCCTTGCGGAAGGTGAACAGGTCCTTGATCAGGCCGGCCTTTTCGTTGATGATGGCCAGGGGATTGTTGATCTCGTGGGCCACACCGGCGGACAAACGGCCGATCGAGGCCATTTTGTTGGCGTATTCCGCCTGATGCAGCGAGGCCAGCCGCTTCTGGTCGGCCTGGTAGATGCTGTTCACCAGGTAGGTGCAGATCCCGAAGACCACCGCCACGATGGCCACCACCGAACCGATCAGGAACAGCAACAGGCTGCCGCCGGTAGCCTCCCAGGTCCCCATCAACGTGTCTTTCTGTTTGACCACCACCAGAATGAAGGGCGTGCCGGTGATATAGGCATAGCCGGTGACGATCTCCCGTCCCACGTGATCCTGTCCCTCGATGACCTGGGTCCGTTCCGAGAACGGCGGTACCGGCAGGGGAAATTTTCCCATGATGGGGCCGTAATACCGCGTCGATGTCTGGATGATGCCTTCCTGATTAATGAGGAAGGCGTCGCCGTTGTTGCTGAGTTCGAAATGGGAGAGAATGGCGTTCAGCTGCTCGATGTCCAGCCCGGCCCGCAGGATGTAATGCCGCCCCTGGGCGTCGTTGTGGAGCACTGAGATGACCAGGTGGGGCGTTTTGCGAAAGCCGAGGAACACGTCGCTGACATCCGACCGCATGGCTATGGAGTCGTGATAGGTCTCCTGGTCCTTGTAGTGCAGCTTCTTGTACCAGTCCTGGCCGCTGTAATCCATGCCCTGGATATTGTAGGGACCGGTGTAGTTGACCTGTTTGCCGGTGTGGTCGATCAAGCCGAGGTCGTACCATTCCCCCAGGCCGCTCTTCAGGTTCTCGAGGATCTGCTTCAGCCGGTTTTCATCGGCCAGTTGCGCATAACTGTTGTCGAGAATGAGAAAATTCAGGGCAAAGATGCGTTCGTCCAGGTAGGAGGTCAGGCTGCGGCGCAAATTGGAAACCAGGCGGGTGGTGCGCAGCAACAGTTCGGATTCGAGGGCCTTCCAACTGACGGTGTAATCGACCACGGCCAGGGTGAACAGCGGCAGCAGGACCACCGCCAGGGTGATGACGATCGATTGCTTCCACAGCCGCCTGAAGTTGAAAAGCGATTTGTTCGTGCCCGACGTCTGTTCGGAATGCTCAAGGAATTTGGGCTTAAAGCGTTTCCATCCATCCTGCATGGCAAGTGCTCACACGCGTTGAGATTGACGTTGCCGGCAAGGGGCGAAGCGGCCGCCGCCGGTCGAAAACAAGGCAAAGGCCTCCGCTGGCCGCGTTTGCCAAAGGCGGCTCGGTGAACAAAGACGGGGCAGCGCGCCGGTCGGCAAGCCGCCGCCCCGATCCATCCGATGCGGCACTCAGGAAGCTTGCTGTTGGCGGCGGCGCGTGATTTTCTCGTTGGCCTGCTTCATGGTCTCGCTGAGGACGTCGATATCCACCGGCTTCTGGAGATAGGCAAAGGCGCCGAGCTGCATGCAGGTTTCCCGGTCGGTCTCGTTGCCGTGGCCGGTGAGGATGATGATCTCGATCTCCGGCTGGGTAGCCTTGACCCGCCGCAGCACCTCCATGCCGTCGATGCCGGGCATCTTCAGGTCGAGGATCATCACGTCGGGTTCGTCCTCGCGCAGCATCTCCAGGGCCGATTCGCCGTCGTAGGCGACCGCCGAGCCCATGTCGCGGAGCAGCAGCCGCTCGGACAGGGTCTGGACAAACTCGCGCTCGTCGTCCACCAACAAGACCCGGGCAGGGGCCTGGAAATCGAGCTTGCGGTAGATGTCCGCCTGGTGAAAATTCTTGCCCACCTCGGTGGACACCGACTGGACCCCTTCGATTTTCTCCACGATTTCCCTGAGTTCCTGCTCAAGCCGGCTCAACATCAGCACGTTCTTCTCAATGGTCAGGGTGACCGCGCCCTCTTGGACACTCACCGTCACCTCATGGCCTTCCATGGTCAGGGCGAGCTGAATCTTGGCCTGCAGCCGGAAATCGGCCAGGGCGGTCTGCGAGGCCTCGGTCGGAGCCAGCACGTCGGTGTTGAGGTTGCGGACGATGAGATGGATGGACTCTTGCGCCCCAATCTTGTCGGTGGGGATGACGATGTCGTACAGGGCCGGGTCCCAGGGGTCCTGCCGGCCGGTCATCTGCAGCACCCACGAGGCCTTGTCGTCGTCGTTCTTGTGGATCGCCTTGAGCGGGTCCTTGTCCTGCCCCGGCAGGGACTGCGCCAGCTTGGCTCGGAAGGCCATGTCCGCAATCAGGCAGATGCGCAGCACGTGGGAGATCGAGGCGGGAACGAAATGGCTGCAAAAGCCGGCCACCACCAGATTGCCCTCGGCCAGGATCTCGGCGACCGCCTGGCGGAGGTAGGCGACCGAGCGCTCCTTTTCGTGGGTAAAGGGGTTGAACAACGAGGTCTTGGCGGCAAAGGCCCGGCCGATCCGCTCCGGGGGAATCCCCGACATCTTGCTGGCCAGGGCGCCGATTTCGCCGTCGCCGACCAGTCGGTAGCCGGTTTTGTCGATCAACTGCGGAATAATCAACTCTTCGTTGCAGTGCAGTGCGTTGAAAACGGTAATTACAGACATGGGACGCCTCTTTTAGGGATGAATGATCTCGGGTTGGGGATGGGTGCCCAAGGGGCAGACCAGCATTTCCTCTTTGGTGTGCGCGGCCGGATGAATGGTCTGCAAGGCCGCCTCCATGGTCGGATAGATATGGTCGGCGCCAATTTTATTGTACAGATGGGTTCTGACCAGCACCTTCATCACCGTTTCGTTGACGCCGCTGAAGGAAATATCGATCTTCGCGCTGCGTAACCGGCTGACCAGCAAGGATAATGTTTCCTCACCGGAGGCGTCAATATCGTTGATGCCGTTGGCCACGATCAGGATATGGCGCAAGCTGGTCTTGCACAGCATCAGGTCGGAAATCTTGTCTTCGAGATAGCTGGCATTGGCGAAAAAGAGCGGGCCTTCGAAGCGGATGATCGACAGGTACTTGCACTCCTCGAGCCCCTTGGTGACCGCGCACACCAGCACCCGGCTACGGTCGCGGGTCAACGAGGTCACCACCGGCCGCATGTTCTTGTAGAGGAACACCACCAGGCACAACACCACGCCCAGCATGATGCCCTTGTCAAGATGGGGCGCAAACCAAAGGGTGCAGACGAACGAAAGGATGGAGATGAGGCCGTCGTACCACTGGGCCTTCCAGGCATGGAGGAAACCCGAGACGTTGATCAGACCCATGACCGCCATCATGATGATCGCCGCCAGCACCGACTGCGGCAGATGATAGAGCAGCGGGGTGAAGAACATCAAGGCGATCACCACGGTCAAGCTGGTGAAAACGCTCGACAAACCGGTCACGGCCCCGGCCTGGAGATTGACCGCCGAACGGGAAAAGGAACCGGAGGCCGGATAGCTTTTGGCGATGGCGCCGACGATGTTGGCCAAGCCCTGGCCGATCAATTCCTGGTTGGGATCGATGCGCTGGCCGGTCTTGCTGGCGATGGCCTTGGCAATGGAGATCGCCTCCATGAAGCCGAGCAGCGAGATGATGGCTGCATAGGGAAAGAGATGGAGCATCACGCTCAAGTCGATCTTAGGCACGCTCAAGGCCGGCAGCCCTTTGGGCACCACGCCGATCACCTCGCCGCCGCCGGACAGCGCCACCTTGTCGGGCTTGATCGCCTTGCTGCCCACCTGGACCCGCCAGATCCTGCCGTCGGTTTTGGCGTCGGTTGGCAATTCATTGGCCAGATAGTAGAGCACGCTGTTGTCGGGCTGGATAGCCGCCTTGAACAGCAGCAGCCGGATCTCTTCCCGGTAGAGATGGGCCTTGGTCTTGAGTTCCTCGATCTTGGACTGGATCACCCGGTCGTCGTGCTCGGCATCGAGCCGGGCAATGGCATTGTGGCCCTTCTTGGCCTCCTCGAGCCGCTTGCTGGTCTTGGTTCGTTCTTCGGCCAAGGGCGGGATGCCATTGGTGGCCTCGTTGAATTTGGCAATCAATTCCACGGCCTTGGATGACTGAATGACCTTGCCGTCCACGGCGGCATTGTGCTCAAAGCCAATCAGCCAGGACAGCAGGGTGGTGACCACCACCGCCACCAGCACGTTAGGCACCCTGGGAGCGATGCGCTTTAAGGTGATCATGATCGCCAGGGCCAGCAGGCCGATGAAGAAGGTCGGCCAGTGGGTGTAATGGATCGCGGACTGCACCACCCGGATGATGGTCTCGTAGTGGTGGTCCGCCCCGTCGACGTTGACGCCGAACATCTTGGACAGCTGCGAGGTGGCGATGATGATGGCGGCTGCGTTGGTGAAACCGTTGACCACCGGGTGGGACAGGAAGTTGACCACCAATCCCAGGCGCAACAGGCCGAGCGCCAGCTGGAACAGGCCGACCAGCAACGAAAGCAGGATCGCGAATGCGATATATCCTTCGCTGCCGGCGGTGGCCAGCGGTTCCAGCGAGGCAGCGGTCATCAGGGAAACCACGGCCACCGGCCCGGTGGCCAGCTGCCGGCTCGAGCCGAACAGGGCGGCGACGATCGGCGGCAGGAAGGCGGCGTACAGGCCGTAATAAGCGGGCATGCCCGCCAGCTGCGCATAGGCCATGGATTGGGGAATCAACACCAGGGCTACGGTCAAACCGGCGATACCGTCCGCCTTGAACAAGGCGAGATTGTAGCCGGAAAACCAATCGAGGAAGGGAAAAATACGTTTGATCATGCCGTTCGTTTCACCTCAAATTGCCAAAATTAAAGGTTGCTTGCCTACCGTATCGCATCATCGGTTCCTGTTTTCCAGCATCCGCCGGCAGGACTCGATCAGATCTTTGTAGAGGGCTCCGACATTGTACAGATTGTTCATCCGGAAACGGACCATGCTGTCGACCATGGAAAAGACGATCAGGGCCGATTTGCGGGCCGCGAGATCGGCGGCGATGGAACCGTCGCGCTGGCCGGCGACGATGGCGTTCTCGAAAATATCGACAAAGCAGTTGTAGACCGCCTCGAGATGGTCCCGGCACTCAGGATTGTTTTCCGCCAGTTCGTAGGGATAGCGTTGGTGAAGAATGGCGAACAGGTCCTCTCTGCTCTCGGCCATGTGCAGGTAGAAGGCGATCGATTCCTCCACCGTGTCCAGCCCGGTCTTTTCCGATTCCACCTTCCGGTACTGTTCGAACTCCGGCAGGATGCTCTCCTTCAAGTTGCTCAGGATCGCCAGAAAGAGTCCCTGTTTGCTCTTGAAATGATAGAAAATGGTCCCTTCGGCGGCCCCGGTCATCTTGGTCAGCTCGCCCATGGCCGTGTCCTTGTAGCCCTTGCGGGAGAACAAGTGGGTGGCGGCCCGGAGGATCACATCTTTCTTTTTCATGCCGGATAGGGGGAAGGTTGACGGAAAAAATAGACTGAGCGCTCAGTCAGTTTTTATAGAAAAATTCTTGATGGTCGTCAAGAATAAAATTGAAACGAAAAAAAAGACTGCCGAAACAGGCCGAAGTGATGCGGCATTCCGCCGCTATCCCAATGCACCTGGCGAGCCGTGCACAGCACCCGCCTTCAATCCGACAAACTGCAAAACACAAGCGCCGGTGGCTGACAGGGGCGCGGGCCGGTCGATTTTCAGCTCTGTTCGCGCCATTGAGCCGCCGCTTCCGTCGACTCTTTCGGCGGCATTGACTGTACCGTGCCACACGATATCCTATCGTTTCGGGCTGCCTGTCCGGCGCGGTCTGCGGCACCTGGACACGGGCAGACGGAAGCGGTTCAAGGCCCCGGCTTAAACTGTCACCTCCCGCGCACAAATCCTCTCGCCCCGCCCTCCTGTCACCAAAACTATACATTAAATATTTTGTTTTATTTCAATGTGTTGCGCAAACGAGATCGTCGAGCGTCACCGTCGCCATACATTTCGGCCCGTAGCTTAGCGAAATCACATCACTATCCGCAGCGCGCCCTCCCCTATCTAACAATTTGATATATAAAACAAAAAAAAATTATCTGCACCCAGGAGCACAACTGGCCTCGGTTCTGCACAGCAAAGGTATCAACGGAGGGCACCATGCCGGACGCGGCAGGAAAAATCATGACGAACGGACAACAGCAACATCCACCCACGGACCACGAATACCTCGATCTCAAGCAGGCTGCGGTCATCTGTTCCGTTTCCGAGGAACGGTTCGGCAAATGGATCGACAAAGGGGTCGTCCCGGTCATCGAGGTCAAGGGCAGGAAGCTGATCCACTCCCACGATCTGGTCCAGCACCTCGTCCGGCACAATATTCCCATCCCCGACCGGCTGCTGCAGGGCAACAGCAAAAAAATTCTCTTCGTCCTCACCGACGAAGCCATTCCGCACAAAGTGACCATCGAGGTCATCTGGGCCCTGTACGCGCTGCGGAAGGAAACGGCGTACATTTTCGATTTTGTCCGGCTCGACAGCAATATCGAGCTCAAGATCATCACCTTTCACCCGGACAAGATCGTGTTGTTGCAGGAAAATCCCGGCGACGAGGAACCGGCGCGGCAGCTCCGCAAACTGAGCAGCGGAGCCACCCCCGTCTACACCTTCGCCGCCGATGGAATCGTGGAACTCAAACAATTCTTAAGCGAGTAAACGGGAACCCCATGCACGCCAAGGCGACCACCAGCGCACCTCAAGGATGGCACCATCCGGTTCGACCGGGTCGGGTGCCCTCCGAATCCGCCACCACCGACGCCAATCGTTTTCATCAAGTAATTGACCCGCATCAGGAGAACAACCATGGCCTTGTATAGTGTACTGATCGTCGACGATGAAGAGGAGTTCAGGAACATGACCGCCAAGCGGCTGAGCAAGCGCGATCTGGAATGCGCATGCGCACCGGACGGCGATGCCGCCCTAAACATGATCAATGAGAGGAGCTACGACGTCGTGCTGTTGGACGTCAAGATGCCCGGCCGCGACGGCATCGAAACGTTGCGGGAAATCAAACGGATCGCCCCCATGACCGAAGTCGTCATGCTCACCGGCCATGCTTCGGTGGAGTCCGGTATCAACGGCATCAAATACGGTGCCTTCGATTACCTGATGAAGCCCATGGACCTCGATCCGTTATTTGAAAAACTGAACGCGGCCTACGACCGCAAGCGAACCCAGCAGGAGAAGATAGAAAGGGCCCAGAGCACCAAGGATGCGGCTCGTCCGTCCTGACCGGCGGCGACCTTCGTATAAACCCGAAAAACCGTTTTTATCGACAACAAAAGGAGAGCAAAATGAAGTTTTTTCGAGATCTGAACCAATTCATGGTGGCCGGGGCCCACGCCCATGCCCGGTGGGAATTGGAGATGTCCAACAACATCTTGCGGAGCCGCAAACGGCTTCTGGTTCTGGGACTGCTGTTGATTCCCGTCTTCCTTGGCGGCTATGCCTTCGCCGATGCCCTCAGCCAAGCCGTTCCGGATTTTATCGGCGGTAAACAGGCCTACGGCCCCTCGCATTACACCAACCTCATCTTCGGCGCCTCGGTGCTGGTCGGCGTGTGCGCCGGTCTGATCACCGGCTGCATCGGCGCCGGCGGCGGCTTCATCATCGCTCCGGCCCTGATGAGCGCCGGTGTCAAAGGTATCCTCGCGGTCGGCACCGACTTGTTCCACATCTTCGCCAAGGCGATCATGGGTTCGGTTCTGCACCGCAAAATGGGCAACATTTCGGTGTCGCTGGCCGTCACCTTCCTGATCGGCGCCATCGTCGGTTCCACCACCGGCGGCTACCTCAACCGCAAGATCTATGACGCCAACCCGGTACTGAGCGACATGTTCATCACCGCGATCTACGTCATCATCCTCGGTTTCCTCGCCTTCTATGCCATGAGCGACTACCTCAAATCCCGCTCCAAGAAAGTGGTGGTCGAGGAAGGCGCCAGCAAGATCGCCGAGGAAATTCCAGCCATGGGTAAGCGGCTGCAATCCGTCAACATCCCGCCGATGCTGACCTTCGACGAATCGGTCACCCCGGGCGGCCGCCGCATCTCCGCCATCTTCCTGGTGATCAGCGGTTTCATCGTCGGTCTGGCCGCGGCGATCATGGGCGTGGGCGGCGGTTTCCTCACCTTCCCAATGTTCGTGTACGGTCTGGGCGTGTCCTCCATGACCACCGTCGGCACCGATATCTTCCAGATCGTGTTCACCGCCGGTTATGCCGCCATCACCCAGTACGCCATCTATGGCTTCATCTTCTACACCCTGGCCATGGGCATGCTGCTGGGCTCCTTGATCGGCATCCAAATCGGCTCGATCGTCACCAAGGTCGTCCCCGGCACCACCATCCGCGGCTTCTACGCGGTGACGGTCACCGCCGGTTTCCTCAACCGGGTCTGCGCCCTGCCGGAAAAGCTGATGAAGATGGGGTATGTCACCCTGTCCAAGGATTTCATCAAGATCGTCGACCTGATCGGCAATGTGGGTTTCTTCGTCATCATCACCGCCTTTGCGGCGTGGGTCTTCTATTGCTTCTTCACTAATCTCAGCGTCCTGAAATCGGGGGAGGTTCATTAATCATGGCAAGCCCAGCACAACTCAAAACCACGGGACTGCTCCTGCTGGTTTCGTTCTTCGCGGTTCTCTTCGCGATCTTCATGCCGCTCTTTCCCGGTACCGCCGGAGGAAAGGTGAACGGTCTTGACTACCTCGACAACTTCTTCAACCAGTTGTCCAAAAGCTCGGCCAATTACATCAAGGATCAGCAAAAAAAGGCGGAGGCCTTCAAAGGCGAGGCCTTCGACATGACCTTGAAGCTCAAAAACGAGAAGTTCAAAGTCAAGGATCCCAATACACAAGAGTTGAAAGATGTTGAACTCCCCGCCACAGTCCAGGCGGAAGCCGCGGCCAAGGTCTTCGCAGCCCACGGTGTCAAGACCTCGGTGGAAGCGGATACGGTGAAAATCAGCGGAAACGATTTCGGTGGGATGCTCGCCACCATTTTGGATGACGCGGTACTGCTGTACAATAACCAAGGCGATGCGTTGCAGGCAAAATACGGCATCGACGCGAAGCTGGCCTTTTACTCCTTTTATCAAACCCTGGCGGTGATGGAAAAGGACCAGACCAAGAAAGAAAAATTCGACAGAGCGAAATTCATCAAGGGAGTCAGCACCAAGGCGATCGAACCGGCCTACAATTACTATCAGGTCGAGGCCACTCCGGTGAAGGAAGAAATCGTGTTGTTGATCGCCGCCCTGGCCTTCTATGTCATCTACACCATGTGGTATGGTTTCGGTCTGCTCTATCTGTTCGAAGGATTGGGCATCAAGCTTGATCACTGATCCTTAAATCCATCCACGCATCCGGGGCCGCGAGGGAATTCGTTCCATCGCGGCCCTTTTTTTCCAGTTCGCCATGTCCTTGTCCGACCGGATTCCCACCTTGCTGCGGCGGTTGCTGCGGCCTGGAACCGCCGCACCCCAACCTCCGCCGCCCGACCAGGCGACACGCCAGTTTACCGCCCGTGCCCGCAGCTTCCGCGACCTGCGGGCCGCCCGCGCCGGTGCCCTAAAGGCCATGGCCGAGCTGGAGACCGCCCGGCGCGACGGTCGCCCCCCATCCATGTCCTTCATCCGGGCCCGCTGCACCCTGGCCACGGTCAATGTTTTCAAGATCATCCGCCACTGCAACCAGATTGTCGATGCCCACAACGACGAGCCGGAGCGCACCTTTTCCCGGCTGCGACAGCGCATCGAAACTATCCTGGAAGCCCGGCGGGAACCGGTCGCGGGCAAGAAGCTCCTCGATCTGGTCCGGATCGACCGGACCCTGGCCAACCTTAGCGGGGAAAAAATGGCCCATCTGGCCGAAGCCGGGGCCATCGGCGGCATTCGCATCCCGCCGGGATTCGTGCTCTCCGCCGCGGCCACCGGCCTTTTTTTCCAGCGCAATCAGCTGTATCACCAAATCAACCACATCCTCCAGCAGATCGAGATCGCCGATCTGGAGGATCTGTACCGCAAGAGCGCGGCGATCCAGGAATTGATCCGGAATGCCCCGATGCCGCCGAAACTGGAAACCCTGCTCCTCGACCGATTCGACCGTCTGATCGACGCCGGGGCCGCATGTCGGGTGGCGGTCCGCTCCAGCGCCATTGCCGAAGGGATCGGTCCGACCGCCTTTGCCGAACTCTACCGCACCGAACTCGATGTCGGCCGCGACAGCCTGATCGATGCCTGCAAAACAGTGCTGGCCTCGAAATACACACCCCAGGCCATTTCCCACCGGCTGGCCAAGGGCCTGCTGCACGAGCAATGTGAAATGGCCATCGGGGTGCTGGCCATGGTCGAGGCAAGGGTGAGCGGCGTCTGCCATACCCGTTCCATCGGCGGCCCGAACGACACTCTGGATCTCTTCTATGCCCCCGGAGTGGCCAAGGGCATTGTCGACGGCACCCGATCCACCGGGCATCTGCGGCTGGAGCGCCAGCCGCCGCACCGGATCGTCGAACGGCAGGAGGCCGGGGATGCGATAGAACCCTGGCTGGCCGACACGGAAGCGGCCGTGCTGGCTGAAATCGGCATGCGGCTGGAGCGCCATTTCGGCGCGCCCCGGGAAATCGAATGGTCGATCGATCCGGCCGGCGCCCTGTTCGTGCTCCAGAGCAGGCCGGCGGCCACGGCGCCGACCTTTGCCGGGCCAACGCCGCCGCCGGAGGCTGGCCGGCCGCTGCTCCACGGCGGGGTAACCGGCTGCGACGGTGTCGGCTGCGGCGAAGTTTTCGTGGTCCGCACCGTGCAGGAGGCGCTGCGCTGCCCCCGGCGGGCCGTGCTGGTGGTCCGGCACCCCCTGCCGGAATGGGCGCCGCTGCTGCACCGGGCTGTGGCCCTGGTGGCCGAAACCGGCAGCGAGGCCTGCCATCTGGCCATCCTGGCCCGCGAATTCGGCCTGCCGACCCTACTGTCCATGAACCGGGCCACCGAGTTGCTGGCCAACGGCGCCCTGGTCACCGTCGATGCAAGCGCACGGGCCGTCTACCAAGGCCGGATCGATTCCCTGCCAAGCCAGACGGTCGACCGCCCCGATCCTTTGGAAAGCAGCCCGATCCGGCGCATTTTGGCCGAGGTGCTGGACCTGCTCGGTCCCCTCATGCCACTCGCTTCCAGCTCGCCCGGCCTCCGGGCCGACCGGTGCCAAACCCTGCACGACATCATGCAGTTGTGCCACGAGCAAGCGATGGCCGGGATATTCGAATGCAGCCGGCGCGCCGGCAGTGGCCAAGAGGCGGCCAAGCGGCTGCACGACACCCTGCCTATTCGATGGTGGGTGGTCGATCTGGGCGGGGCCATGATCCCCGGCTACGATCGCAGTCGATCGGACATCGAGATCACCGACATTGCCAGCCCTCTGCTGCACGCCTTCTGGACAGGCATGCAGCATGTGCCGAGACAGAAACCGGCCGCTTCCGGATTGCGGGCCGCGGCCGCCGCGCTCTTCCGGACCGCCCGGCGAGACGGTCTGGCGCCAATCCGTGCATCCTTCTTCCGGCAGAAGAATTATTTCCTTCTTTCGCAAAAATATTGTAATCTCAGCATGTATTTTGGCCGCCTCTTCGCCACGGTCGAGGCCATGCTCGACGACCGGGGCCGCGACAGCTCGATCGCCTTCCGCTGCGCGTACGGTCCGGCCGACGACTCCCGGCAAAGCCGGCGGATCGAGATCCTGGCCGAGGTCTTGGAACATTTCGGCTTCCGGACCGCCCGGGCCGGCGAAGCACTCACCGCTCGGATGGACCAGGAGTCCGGGCCGGTCTTTTTTGACCGGCTCAAGGTCCTGGGCTACCTCGTCGTTCACGCCCGACAGCTGGACGCGGAGCTGGCCGGCCCCATACGACCCGACCGCGATACATGTATTCAAGCCATTGAGGAAATGCTGCACCATGAGTGAACAGACCGTCCAACTCGAAGCGGCGCTCAAGATTCACCTGCTGCTGGTGGACGACGACCTTGAGTTCAAGGAAATCATGCAGAGGCATCTGGGGCGGATCGGCATCCATCTCAGCGTGTCCGCGTGCTGTCTCGACGCGCTGGACCTACTGGAAGCCCAGAGCGCCGATGTGGTGATCATGGACATGAACATGCCCGGCATGGACGGCATCCAGTGTCTTCGCAAGGTCAAGGAACGCTGGCCCCTGGTCGAGGTGATCATCCTGACCGGACATGCCTCGGTCAAGTCGGGGATCGAGGGCATGGAAAGCGGCGCCTTCGATTACTGCCTCAAGCCCATCGATGTCCGAGAGCTGATCGAAAAAATCGAGTTGGCGGCCCAAAAAGCCCTGATCAACCGGGAGGATGCCCTCCTGGTACCCGCGGCGCCAAGCGTTGCCCCGCAACCCAAGCCCACCCCATGAAAACACCTGTGCCTTCGATTCGTTTCCTGCTGCTCGGCTGCCTTGCCCTGCTGCTGGCCGGCTGCGCCAGCGCCGGCAAGGACTTCGATGTCCTCGGCGTGCGCCAGATCCAGCTCCACCAGACCACCCGTTCCCAGGTCGAGGCCCTGTTCGGCCCACCCTGGCGGACCGGGATCGAGGACGGCAAACAGACCTGGAGCTACGGCTATTACAAGTACGGTCTCGGCGACACCCTCAGCCGGGATCTCACCATCCGCTTCGACGCCACGGGCACCGTGACCTCCTACACCTTCACCTCCAGCTATCCGGAAGACAAGGGATTGTAATTCCAATCTTGTCTGGCCCCCTGAAATTGACCGATGGCCTGCCCCCTCGGCACGAGCCGACCGGGACACGCGTCACTGTTTCCAGCGCAGGGCCATCTGTCGACAAACCGCCCGCCCATTTCAGCAACCATCCGACTTCACTACCAAAATCTGTTTGCGAAACCGGCAGGCAACAAAAAAAGGAGCTGGGTCAAAAACCCAACTCCTTCAATTTCTGGCGCGCCCGGAGGGATTCGAACCCCCGGCACTCGGATTCGAAGTCCGATGCTCTATCCAGCTGAGCTACGGGCGCAGCCGCTCGTGGCAAAGCGCCGCTATCTTACCCGGAAATCCGCGACGACGTCAACCCCGCCTTCGCGGCTCGAATCCGGAAAAAAGATCAGTCAAGCAGTAACGGCGCTTGTCCCGACGGTACCCGGAGCGCAGCCAGCAGCCGCTCGGGATCGCAATAAGGCGCAAGGCGGTCCCGATTTGCCACCAGCACCGGCAAGGCCTTGGCCGCCATCTTGGCCGCGGCCTCGGAAAAACCGAACTCCTGTTTGATATACACCCCGGCTGCCCGGATCATGGCCTGGAGAAAAGCCTTTTCCGTTCCTTTAGCCCGCATCCAGGCATGCTCGAGAATTTCGTGCACCTCGAAAAAAAGTTCGAGATCCCACAGCACCAGCCCCTGCCACAGCGGGTCGTCCGGCTGCCGGGCCGCCCGCAGAAGAAAACGTCCGTATCGCTCCATCCGGTCGCGGACATAGGCGGCCTGCTCCGGCCCCGGAGCATCGGCCAGAAACCGGTCGGCAACAACGCGGGCAGGCTCCAGGCTCTGCTCCGTGAGGCAGCGCATCATGGCAGCAGACAAATCGTTGCGGATATCCCGGCTCAACCGGTCCCGGAACGGATCAAACGGCGTCGGTTTCATGGGTCGTGCTCCCTGTTGATCAATGGTATAGTGGCAGCCGGCAAGCCTTCGCCTCGACGGCTGCGACTATTATACCGCCAACACCAAAGGTGCGAACATGAAACTGTACAGTTGTATTACCGGCCCCGACGACGAAACCTTCTGCAAGCGCGTGTCCGACAAGCTCAACCGCGGCTGGCAGCTTCACGGCGGCCCCACCCTGACCTTTGACGGCAAGACGGTGATCGCCGGCCAGGCCCTGGTCAAGGAAGTCGAAGGCGAGAGCTTCACCATGGACACCAAAATCAGCGCCTACTGAGCGGCAACGCAAGGTCATGCGTCTTCTCCACACCTCGGACTGGCACCTGGGACATCGGTTTCACGGCCGGCAGCGGCACGAGGAGCAAGGCCGTTTTCTCGACTGGCTGGTCGAGCTGGTCGAAGAGCGGGCCATCGACTGCCTGCTGGTGGCCGGCGACATTTTCGACACCACCGCCCCCGGAAGCCGGGCCCAGGCGCTCTACTACCGCCTGTTGCATCGCCTGGCCGCCTCGTCCTGCCGCCACGTGGTGATCATCGGCGGCAACCACGACTCACCCGCCCTGCTGGAAGCGCCGCGCGAACTGCTGCGTCGGTTGGATATTCATGTGATCGGCATGGCCGACGGCGATTATGGCAAGGAAATCCTGCAACTCGACAATCCGCAAGGAAAGCCCGAATTGCTGGTGGCCGCCGTGCCCTATCTGCGCGACCGCGATATCCGCCACGCCATGGCCGGCGAAACCCTCGAAGACAAAGGACGCCACCAGCGCGAGGCAATCCGCGCCCATTATCGCGACATCTGCCGGATGGCCGAAGAGCGAAGGCGCCAGATCGATCCTGGCCTGCCACTGGTGGTTATGGGGCATCTTTTCGTTGCCGGTGGCCGGACCGCCGAAGGCGATGGCGTGCGCGACCTGGCCGTCGGCGGGCTCGACCGGATCGAGGCAACCAGTTTTTTCGCGGACATCGATTACCTGGCTCTGGGCCATCTCCATCTCGGCCAGTTGGTGGCGGCCAATCCGTGTTGGCGGTACTGCGGAGCGCCCCTGCCGATGAGCTTTGCCGAGGCGAAAGCAAGCAAACAGGTGCTGCTGCTCAGCGCACAAGGCCGGGAGATTGCCGTGGAACCGATCGAGGTGCCGCGCTTTCAGCCCCTGGCCTCGGTGCGCGGGGATCTGCCCACCTTGTTGCGGGAGCTGGACCGGTTGCGGACCACCAACGCACCAATCTGGGTCGAATTGGTGTACGAGGGCGACCCGACAATCCCCGATCTGCGCGACCAATTGCTGGCCGCGGTCGCGGGGTCGGAGTTGAACGTGCTGCGCATCCGTAACAATCGGATCTTCGATTACGTGCTGCGCCAGACCGAACAAATCGAATCCCTGGATGATCTCGGCATTGCGGAGGTATTCGAGCGCTGCCTGGCGATCAACAGGATCGAAGAGCAGCAGCGGCAGATGCTCCGCGCCGCCTTTGCCGAGATCGTCGACGCCCTTGACCGGGAGCCGGAGCAAATCGGAGGGCCGCGGTGAAAATCCTGGCCGTCCGCCTGCGTAACCTCAATTCCCTGGCCGGCTCCTGGGCCATCGACTTCACCGCGCCCGAGTTGGCCGCCGCCGGCATCTTCGCCATCACCGGCCCCACCGGCGCGGGCAAATCGACCATCCTGGATGCGCTTTGCCTGGCCCTGTTCGCCCGCACCCCGCGCCTGGGCCATATCAGCAAGGGCAGCAACGAAATCATGGCCCGGCGGACCGGCGACTGCTTTGCCGAGGTCGATTTCGAAACCGGCCAGGGCTGCTTCCGTTGCCATTGGGCCCAACATCGGGCCCGGCGCAGTCCGGGCGGCGAACTGCAACCGCCCAGGCACGAGCTGGTCGACATCCGTACCGGCCGGGTGCTGGAGAGCCGCAGCAAGGAGGTCGGCCGACTGGTGGAGCAGGTGACCGGCATGGACTATGACCGGTTCACTCGCTCGATCCTGCTGGCTCAAGGCGATTTCGCCGCCTTTCTCGAAGCCGATGCCGACCAGCGGGCGCCGCTGCTTGAGCAGATCACCGGCACCGGCATTTATTCCCGCATTTCCGTGGCCGTGCACGAACGGACCAGCGAAGAACGGCAGAAAACCGCCGCGCTGCGGGAGACCATGGGCAGGGTGGTGTTGCTCGATGAGGCCGAAGAGCAGGAACTGGCCGCCGGCATCCGCGAACACCAGGCCGTCACCACGGTGCTCGGAGAACGATTGGCGCGTCTGGGCCAGGCCCTGCATCGGCTTGAGGCCATCGCCAGGCTGCGCACCCAGATTGCCGAAACCGACCGGCTGTTGGAACATCTTGCCCACCGCCGGCAAGCGGCCCAAAACGACCTGGTCCGGCTCGACCGGGGCCGGCGCGCCCAAACCTTGTTGGCCGAGTACACCCAGTGGTGCCAGACCGAGGAACGGCTCGGCGCACTGCGCGGCAAAGAGAGCGCACTGGCCGCCGAACTGGAGCGCCAGCGCCGAGAGCGGCAACGGGCCGCCATCGACCACGACCTGGCGGTCCGGACGCTGGCGGAGACCAGAGCGCTGAGGCAGCGCGAGGACGAAACCATCGCCATAGTCCGGGCCCTGGATCTCCGGCTCCACGAAAAACGGCAGGTCATGGTGCAAAGCCGGGCCCTTTGGCAGCAAAGCGAGCAAGAGCGCAACCAATCCCTGCAGCAACGGCACGAACTGGAGCGACGGCTGGATGAGATTGCGGATCAACAGGAGCAGTTCGCCGCTTTCTTCCGCGATCGTGCCGGCGATGGCCTGCTGGTGGAGCAGTTGGCCGGGTTCCGCCAACAGCTGCACCAAGTAAGTGCCCGGGAACAGGCGCTGCCGACTGTGCAGCGGGAACTCGCAACCTGCTCCGCTACCCACGGCGCGGCCCAGCAACAGGTGATCATCCTGGAGCGGGAGCGGGAGCAGGCGAACAAGGAACTGGCTCTGGAGCAGCAGCGGCAACAGGCATTGCGGGCACAACGCGACACGCTCCTGGCCGGGCAGGAACTGCCGGCCTGGCGGCACCGGATGGAAGCGGAAACCGAACGATGGCACCGGTTGGAACAGGCCGCCGAACTCCTGGCCGGCCTGCGCGCCACCGAAACGGAGCTGGTGACGCTTGAACGCTCACGCCTGGAACTGTTGACCCGCCAACAACAGGACACGGACCGGCTCGGGACGTTCGAGGAACAGCGCCGGCTGCGGGAGCAGTTGCTGCGGCAGTGCGAGCTGAATCAGCAGTTGAGCGTGCGGATCAGAAGCTTTGAGGAGGAACGCGAGCGGCTGCGCGCCGGCGCACCCTGTCCGCTGTGCGGTGCCACCAGCCATCCTTGGGCCGAGCAACGGCCCGAGTCGGAGAAAGCCGACAAGACAAATGAGGCGCTGCTCCAGGCGCGGGCCGAGCTGGAGGCGGCCGGCACGGCTGTGGCCGGAGTTCGGGAAACACTGGCGGGACTGGCCAGAGACATCGACCATAACGAACTCGCCGGGGCCAGGGGACAGCAACAGCGAGAGGAGTGGAAAGCGCGGCTGTCCCCGTTGCTGGCCCTGTTCGGCGATACCGCCGAGGTGGACCGGCTCCGAGCCCAGGGCAGTGGCCAGCTGGAGGAGCTACGCCGTCGCGTCCAGGAGGTCGACCGCCTGGAGGATGCATTGCACGCCGCGCATTCACGGGGCGAACAGGCCACGGCCCGCCACCACGAACTGCTGCAACGGGCGCAGGGAGCTCGGCATGAAGTCGATGCCCTCGATGCCGACCTGAGACGGCTTGGACTGCAGCTCGAAGACGAGCAATCCCGGCTCGCGACCTGCCGCGCCGATCTTGTCCGCCAATTGCAGCCCCTGGGGATCGACGCCTGTCTTCCGGGACAGGCCGACACGCTTGCGCGCCACCTGGAGCACCGCCTGCGGACCTGGAAGGAGCGACAGGGGCAGGATGCGGCGCTCACCGAGCAGCGCAACCGGCTGCGGGCCGAATGCGCCACGCTCGACCTGCTGCTGGCAACCGTCGACAAGTCCCTGGCCCAGCAGACAGCCCGGCTGGCCGAGCTGGAGACTGAGACTGGCGGCTTGCAGGCCGAGCGTCGGGAACGGTATGGCGACCGCGATCCGGATGTCGAGGAACAGCGCCTCCGCGCCGAAGGTGAACAAGCCGAAGCGCGGGAGCAGACCAGCCGCGCCCGCTTGATCGAGGCCGACCGGCAGCAGCACGGCCTTGAGGAACAGGCCCGGCTCAATGCCGAAGAGTCGGCAACGCTGGTACCTGTAGGCCGAGCGCAGGCAGCCCGGTTGCTCGACCTCCTGCCGAGTGCCGGTTTTACCGGCCTTTCGGAGTACCGGGCCGCCCTGCTGCCGCCGGCGACCTTGGCCGCCCTGGATACGCTTAACCAGGAATTGGACCGGGAGCAGGCAACGCTTGCGGCCCGGCGAGCCGAACAGGCGGCGGCTCTGCTCCGGGAAGAACAGCAGCGCCAGGATGAACGCGGCCAGGAAGACCTATCGGCCGAACAGGCGGAAGTCAACCAGGAGCTGGCAGCCGTGCAGCAGCGGATCGGCTCCAGCCGGGAACGGCTGCAGGCCAATGACCGCAATCGGTGCGAATTCGCCGCCCGCCAGCGGGACTTGGCGGCGCAGCAGCGGGAGCTGGAACGCTGGGAGTTGCTGCACCTGTTGATCGGCTCGGCCGACGGCAAAAAATTCCGAATCTTTGCCCAGGGCCTGACCTTCGAAGTGGTGATCAGCCATGCCAACCACCAGCTGCGCCGAATGAGCGACCGCTACCTGCTCCTCCGCGACCCCAGGGAACCGCTGGCCCTACAGGTGATCGACAACTACCAGGCCGGCGAAATCCGCTCGACCCGCAACCTTTCCGGCGGCGAAAGTTTCCTGGTCAGCCTGGCCCTGGCCCTGGGGCTGTCCGCCATGGCCAGCCACCATGTCCGGGTCGATTCGCTGTTCCTCGACGAAGGCTTCGGCACGCTCGACGAGGAAAGCCTGGATACCGCCCTCCAGACCCTGGCCGAACTGCGCCAGGACGGCAAGCTGATCGGCATCATCTCCCATGTGCCGCTGCTACGCGAACGCATCGATCTCCGCATCCGGGTACAGCCGGGACCGGGCGGCACCAGTTGCCTGCTCGGCCCGGGATGCGCCCGGTTGGCCTGAGGCGGCAAATCCGCTCAGAGCCGCTCTCCCTTCTGCGGCAGCCGCCCGCTTTTTTCACCGCACACCGGACAAGCCTGCAGGCGCAGCGGCTGTTCCAGATGGCATGCCGCCAGCAGGCGGCCGTCGGCAAAGATCTCGTCGGTGGGGCCGTCGGCCGCAACCTGGCCCTGCCGCAGGACAATGGTCCGAGGGCAGAGATCGAGCACCAGATCGAGATCGTGGGTGGCGATGATTTTGGTGTGGCCGAATCCGGCCAGCAGTTCGATCAAGGTCCTGCGGGCACGGGGATCGAGGCTCGACGACGGCTCGTCCATGACCAGGATGGCAGGCTCCATGGCCAGCACCGTGGCAATGGCGGCCAGGCGCTTTTCGCCGCCGGACAGCTTGTAGGGCGGCCGGTCCCGGAGATGGGCCGCGCCGACCCGCTCCAGGGCCGAGGCCACCCGTCGCTCCACTTCTGCAAGCGGCAGTTTGAGATTGAGCGGCCCGAAGGCGACATCCTCGGCCACGGTCGGCATGAACAGCTGGTCGTCCGGGTCCTGAAACACCATGCCCACGGTCCGGCGGATATCGGGCAAGGCAGCCTTGGCCACCTGGAAATCGCCAATCCGCACCGTGCCGTGCCGCGAGATGAGAGAGCCGTTGAGGTGCAGCAGCAAGGTCGATTTGCCGGCCCCGTTGGCCCCGACCACCGCTACCGATTCCTCGGCGCGGATATGCAGGGAGATCCCGCGCAGCGCCTCCGTGCCGTCCGGGTAGGCGTGGGCCAGATCCCGGATCTCGATCAGAAGCGAGCTCCTCATGCCATCAAACCGGTGACGAACCGGCCCAGAAGCATGGGACCGTCGAAGACCCGCATGGCGAGCAAGGCCGCCAGGACGATCGTCAGGGTCAGAACATCGCGGCCGTTCAGGCGCAGGGGGTTGCGGGTGTGGATGGTGCCGTCGAATCCCCGGCAACGCATGGCCAGGTGGATACGCTGGGAGCGGTCCAAGGTGCGGAGCAGCAGGCTGCCGAGCAGAAAACTGCAGGCACGGATTCCCAGGCCCCGACCCTGAAAGGAGCGGAGCACCCTGGCCCGGTTTAATCGCAGCCCTTCCTCGACCAGGACAAACAGGTAGCGATACAGCAGCAGGAGTTGCACCGCCAGTACGGTGGGCATGCCCAGCTGTTCCAGGGCCCTGCAGACCGCGTTGAAGCCGGTGGTGGCGATCAGCGCCAGCACGGCGCCGACAGTCAGGCAGAAGCGGAGCACCAGGGAGAGCAGCGAGAGCCAGCCGCCGGCAATGACCAGGGTGCCGAATCGCATCAGGGGCTGGTGGTCGTAAACGGGATTGAAGAGCCCGATCAACAGGGCCAGGGGCGCCGCCAGGAGCACTCTGTTGAGGACAAAACCCGACGGGATGCCGGACAAGCCGATGACCAGGGTCAGGAAGAGGGCAAAGGGCAACAGGCCGGCAATCGCATACTTGTCAAAGGAAACGACACAGACGAGAAAGGCCAGGGTAATCAGCACCTTCACCCGGGGATCGAGCCGGTGCACCGCCGAATCGCAGGCCGCGAGGCGATCGAGGCGCTGCAGATCAATAAATGCGGATTCGATGGTACTCACGGAGACACCGCCCTGGAAATCGTTGCGGTCCGGACACCGAACGCAAGATGTCGCCCTGGCTGCCGGATGCCCGGATCGGTGGGGCCATCGGCTAGGCAATCGCCCGGCGTTTGCGAAAAAGCAGGGCCAGCCCGAGGGTCAACAGGAGGGTGAGGCTGCCACCGACCAAGCCCGCAACCGAGGTGCCGGCATCGACGGCCGGCCAGGCAGGCGGACCCGCCCGATGGGCAACGGTTTCCCCAATGGCTTTTTGCTCGCCGATCGTGAAGGCGTAATCGGGCAGCAAGGCGATTTTTTCCTGAAAACCGGCGAGCATCCCATGGATGCCCTCCGCCGGCGCGGCAAGCTCTTTCTTGCCGCGTACCTGCTCGATCGACCATTCCAGGCCGTCGGGAAAGGTCGAAGCGAACCAGGACAATACCCCGCCGGTGAACACCGCTGCAGCAGCCAGACCGGCCAGGAGCTTGGCGATGGGCCGCGCCGTCGGCGGCTGGCCCCCGATGGCGCAGTCGAGAATCTCCGGCCGGGCCTGGCGGACAAAGAGTACCACGGTGGCGGTGACCGCGCCTTCCACCAGGCCGATGGCCAGGTGGATCGGCAGCATAGCCCAGAGAAAGGTCTGCAGCGGCAATGCGGAGATACCGGAAAGTACGGTCTCAGCCACCACCGCCACGGCCCCGAGCTGCAGGCCAACGACGGCCGCGAGGATGGCGCCGGCGGCGATCCGCCTGTGGTTTTGGCCGTTGCCGGCAAGAGGTTTGTACAGCAGGGGATAGGCGAGGAAGCAGGGAAAGAATCCCAGGTTGAAGATGTTGCAGCCCAGGGCGAGCAGGCCGCCGTCGGCAAAAAAAAGCGCCTGCACCACCAGGACCGAGGCGATGGTCAAGAACGCCGCCTGGGGGCCTAGGAGGATGGCCAGCAGCATGCCGCCGCCGATATGGCCGGAAGAGCCGGTGCCCGGAATGGTGAAATTGATCATTTGGGCGGCAAAGACGAAGGCGCCGAGCACCCCCATCAGCGGCACTTTCCGGTCATTGAGCTCCTGCTGTACTTTTTTGGCGCACCAGGCGATGGCGCCGACGGTGGCGGCCCAGAAAGTGCCGCCGACAGCGGGTGAAAGGAGCGCGTCGGCCATATGCATATGCGTATCCTCCTGATGTGGCTGCCGGAAGAGGTCTATCGCCACCGTGGCCGTCTCGACGGCAGTCGATAACACAAACCACGGCGCGGTGTTACGTTTCGTGTGTTACAGAATTGGCGTCCGTGTGTCAAACGAAAAAACGGTTGCCCGGGGAGGAACACAGAGGGAAGGATGGCGAGATGGGCTGGTGGTGCGACGATAGCGCGCTCAAAGAAGCGACCGGGAGCGGAGGCGCGGTCGGTCAGGGCGAAATGGCCACCTCGGGGTGGAGCAAGCGGGCGATATTGACCAGGGTATCGGCAAAGGTGAGCGGCGAGGGACTGCAGACCAGATCCGGATCCAGGACGTGCACCCGTCCGGTACGAACCGCCTCGATGGCGGGATATTCGTGCCAGCGCCGCTTTTCCTCGGCACCGACCCCGTGTTCGGTTCCCATGACCGCGATGATGATCAAATCCGGATTAAGCGCCAAGATCTGCTCCATCTTTACCGCCCCGGAACGCAGATCGCCGGCGACATTGATCCCGCCGGCCAGCTCGATATAGTCATTGGTAAACGAGCTCTTGACCGAGGAAAACAGGGGATGGGCCCCGACCTGGAGGAAGACCTTGGGCCTGGGTTGGCCGACAACCGCCTGGCGTACTGCCTCCACCTTATGGCGGGCTTGGGCCACGATCGCTTCGGCCTGCGTTTTTTTTTCCAGCACCTGTCCGAGCCGCAGAAAATGCACGCAAATATCGGCAAAGGTGGCGGGCTGGCGGAAAATTTCCACCTGGTAACCCAAGCGCTGCAATTTCTCGACCTGCGGCGGCGGGGTCAGGTTGCTGGCCAGGATCAGCTGGGGCCGCAGGGCAACGATTTTCTCAATGCTCAGCTCCTGCACCGAGCCGACCTTGACCTTGTCGCGGGCCGCAGCCGGCCGCTTGCAGTAGATGGTATTGCCGACCAGGCTGCCGCCCGCTCCGAGCAGATAAATATTTTCGGTAAGTAGGGGGCTTAAGGAAACGATGCGTTCATATGGCTGCCCCGGCCGCGGGGCGGCTCGCGCTGTTTGGCCGGCGACCGCGGCAAACAGGAGCGCCAGCAGCAGCCAACCGGCAACGGTCCGGATTCGCCTTGCAACAAGGCTGCCGGCCTCTTGCGGACAATGCTGCTTCATGGAGGGGCAAACAAGGGAAAGGAAGGCGGAAAAAACGAAAGAAACATCCGCAATCAGATGATATCGTCGTCGCTCAGCTCATCGTCCTCGTCGATTTCACCGTCGAGTTCATCCTCGCTGTCGTCGACATACTCGTCGCGTTCTTCGAATTCATCCTCATCCTCCGGAGAAATTTCCGGAGTCGAACTGTCGTCCAGAGCCCGGGCGGCCTTTGGGATCTTCGATTCCGGCAGGACGAATTCCCGAATTTTTTCCACCTCGTCGGACAGGAGGAGATCGTTTTTGCAGATCGGGCATCCTTTGATGTGGTGATCCACAAACTGCATCATCCGGGCCGGCGCCATGGTTTCCTGCTTGACGCGGAGATACCAGTCCTTGATCAGGCGTATCAGTTGTTCACATTCCATTGACTATCGGGGCGTTGCTTTTTCGTCGTTTTTTTGGTTTTCCACCGTCACTCCCTCCGCTTACGCAGCAAGAAAGAGTTGTTTTTCCGGAGGACAACCGGTAAATGTTTGCAGGTGCGAGGAAGTGGAAAGGGCACTGGTGGCTCTCCCGGACTTCAAATCCGGTGTGCCGGGTGAATAGCCCGGCAGGTGGGTTCGATTCCCATGCACTTCCGCCATTTCTACCTATTCCCGAAAAGTATCCGCAGAACCCTCCGGCATCTTTGCCCGTCAGTGCTGCGTCCGGCGGACGTTGTATTCTACTCTATCCCGGCCAACGAAAAAAGAGGGAAAGCGTGTTTACAAAGAAACGTTTTATATTTCATCTGGTTGCCGATACAACCTCAATGCGCGTCGGCATGCCGATGGACGACGGATCCGATCGTTCGCCCCTCCGGCAGCGCCCCTGAGGGCAATGACGGCACCTGCAGGGCCGGTACGATTCGCTGCTTTTCGCTCATCCCGCCCCCCTGCCCTTGGGCACAAAAATCGTGCCGCGATGAGCCGCATACCAGCCCCGGACGGTCCCGAATCCGGCAAAAACAACAGATCCCCTTGATTTGTCCCTTAAAATTAAGGCACAATACAATTGGTATCACTTTCCTGCCCGTGTAAGACTGTCGCGTTGCCCCTGGATTCCCTTTCATAACGAACGGGATGATGTGTGGCGTTGTGACCTTGGCGCCGACGCCTACTTGCGCGTGGCGCTCGCCGTCATCGATCCCCAACACCGAAGGAGCTACTATGCAACAATTTGATTCGACAACGATTTCGTATTCATCAGTTGTTCCGCCTGTTGCCCCGTCAAATTTGCTGGACACCGTGCTCACCTTTGCGGTGGTCCGCTCCTTCCAAGAGGGCGAATCCATCTTAGCGCCCGGTTCGGCAACCGATGCCTTCTTTTTTCTGATCGACGGTGCGGTGGAGGTCGGCTATACGGACCGTACCGACACTCGGATTACGGTTGCCCTGATCGGTGGGGGTGAATTTTTCGGGGAGATAGGTTTCTTCGACGGCGAATCGCGGGTGCGGGATATCCGGGCCGTAGGAGAAGCCCGCATCGCCATCTTCAGCGCCGAAGTGATGGCAGACCTGCGGGAGCAGCAACCTGAACTCTTTACCGATTTCATCCTTCTGCTTACCCGGAAAATCTGCGAGAAATTCCGGCGAATCGCCGGAGAGCGAGAACCTCTCGCCGGATATGCCGGCTCTTTGTCCTCCCGGCACGCCAGCCGCTACACCGAGGCCAAGCCCTTGCCCGCCCCCTTGGTGCGCTCCTCCATCTGGCACGACATCGGCAGCCGGATGGAGGCCTTCAAGTCCGAATTGTTCAATTTGTCCCACCGGCTCCAAAAAACCGAAGCAGAGGGAAAAGAGGATCCGGAAAGCGAACTCCGCTGCCACGGCGTCCTCGACGAACTCAACGCCTCCCTGCCCGAATTTGCCCAAACCCTGGCCGGCAGCGGCTACGAAGAAGTCATGTGGGGCTACGTCTTCAAAGAGATTTTCCCCTACCTCATGCGCAGCCGTTTCGCCGAACGCGCCTATTTCAAGCCCAAAGGCTATGCCGGCGATTTTCTCATGATGGAACATATTTATGCGGACATCCCCAAGGGTGAGGGCAAGCTCGGCGAAATCATCGACTCCTTTTGCCTGCAGCGCCCCGGCTCCCGGGCCATTCGCGGCCGGCGCATCCTGATGCGGGATGCGCTCGCGCGGCTCAGCCGTGCCAATGCCGCCCGCGGCGCCACCACCCGGATCATGAACCTCGCCTGCGGCCCCAACCGGGAACTCTTCGATTTTCTGGGCGATTGCGAATATAGCGACACCATCGAGGCCCTCTGTGTCGACATCGACTCCGAAGCCCTGCAATACACCAATCAATACGTCAACATCTTCCCGCATCGGGCCTCGATCCGGCTGATGAGCGAAAATGTCATCAAATGGGCCCTGGGCCGGGTCAATCACCATATCGAACCGCTCGACATCATCTACTCGGCCGGACTCTGCGACTACCTCGACCCGCGCCTGTTCCGGGCCTTGATCACCCAATGCCATCGCCACCTCAAGCCCGGCGGGACCTTGTTGCTCGGCAATTTCACCCTGTATTCCGACTCGCTCTTTCTCGACAAGCTGCTGAAATGGGAGCTCATCTACCGCAACGAAGAAGAGCTGAGAGAAATTTTCGCGCCAACCCCCTTTGGCGAGAACATCACCATTATCGCTGAACAGGCGCAGGTCAACCTGTTCGCGGTGGCCACCAAGGACTGAACGGACAATGGAGCTGCCTGCGACCAGCGCACCGGCAGATTGCGGCCGCGAACTCCATGCCCTGTTCCTGCAACGGACCGATGTGTGCCTGTGGCTGGGCATCGTGTTCTTTTCCGTCTTCTCGATTCTCGACTACTTTCAAAGCCGTCAATTTTTCGAACTTTTCCTGGCATACCGCCTCTGCTACATCTGCTTTCTGGGGGCCCTCCTCCTGTTTCTCCGGACCGCCACGGGTACGCGGCATGCCCGTGGCATCATGTTTGTCGCCATGCTGTGCGGCACCTTGGCCATCTCCCTGATGACCGTCGAGCAGGGCGGCTTTATTTCCGGATACTACGTCGGCATCCTCCTGATGATCGCCGGCGGCTTTTCCGTGCTGCCCTTGAACGTCGCCCAGGCGCTGGTCCTGGGAGGCGCCATGTATCTGGTGTATGTTCTCACCGTGATCCTGTGCATCCATCCGATCAATGGATCGCAGCTCGGGGCCTTGATCAGCAACAGCATTTTCTTTCTTTCCCTCGTCATCGTCACCGCCATTCAATGTTACGATGAGATCCAGACGACCATCCGGTCGCTGCGGGCCAAAAAAAGCCTGCAGACCCTCCATGCCGAACTCAAGCAATATACCGGCGACCTGGAGGCCCTTGTCCGGCAACGCATGGAGATGTTGGAAGAATCCGACCTCAAATTCCACGACCTCTACGCTACCATCCCGGACCTTGTGGTGCTGATCAACCCGGAGGGGACGATCTGCATGGTCAACCAGCACGGCGCCCTTCTGCTCGAGCAGACCCCGGAAGCATTGGAAGGCACCCCGCTGCTTGACTGTGTCGAGCCGCAGTACCGCTCTGTCCTTGTCCAAAAGGTATTTGCCCGCTTGAACCGAAAGGAGCCGGTGCAGGGCGTGCAATTGCAACTGCAAACCCCTTCGGGACGCATCATCGAGGTGGAAGCAAGCGGCAGCCGGGTCGAACTCGCCGAACAGACCGAGCACTACCAGCTCATTATCCGCGATATTTCCCAGACCAAGGAAATCGAACGCCAGGTGCTCGAATCCGGCCAACTGCTCGACACTTCCCGCAAAGCTGCTATTTTTGGCTTGGCGCGTCTGGCCGAATGCCGCGACGACAACACCGGTGCCCACCTGCTCCGCATCCGGGAGTACACCCGCATCCTCGCCATGGAACTGACCGAGAACCCGGAGCTTCGCCATATCGTCACCGACCAGTACATCGAGAACCTGTGTTTGTCTTCGGTACTCCACGACATCGGCAAGGTCGGCATTCCCGATTCCATCCTGTTGAAACCCGGCCTCCTGTCCACCGAGGAGTTCGAAACCATGAAACGCCATTGCCAGTATGGCAGCAATGCCCTCGCCTCGGCGGAATATGACGAGGAAGGGCTCGGTTTTCTCCGCATGGGCGAGGAGATCGCGCTCTACCATCACGAACGCTGGGACGGGACCGGTTATCCCATGGGACTCTCGGGGATCGATATCCCCCTGTCGGCCCGGATCGTGGCGGTAGCCGACGTGTACGACGCCTTGACCTCCAGCCGCAGCTACAAGCCCGCCTTCCACCACGAGCAGGCCCGGACACTCATTGTTCAGGAAAGCGGCCACCAGTTCGACCCGGCGGTGGTCAACGCCTTTCTGCGCCGGGAAGGCGACTTCAAGGCCGCCCGGCGCGATCTCCTGATGCAGACCGCACTGCCACTTTAACGAAAAGGTGCCATGCACACCCTCGAACAGTTCATCCACGAGTCCCGGCAACTGCATCGCCAACGGGTTGCGTTCATCCTCTGCGCCGGCATAATCGTCTTCCTGCTTTTCTCGCTCCTGGACTCTTTCCTATGGCCCATCCACTTTCAGGAATTGCTCCACGACCGGATCGTCGCCGTGGGCATCTGCTCCATCCTGCTCGTCGTCAACGGCTATGACCGCGCCTTGCGCCTGTCCTTGGTCATCGGTTTTTCGGGATATTTGACGGTTGGCATCGTCATCCTCTTGTCCGTCTTTCGCTTGGGGGGCCTGGCATCTCCCTATTACATCGGCCTGATCATCGCCATCGCGCTTTATACGGCGTTGGCCCCCCTGACCGTCGGCCAAACCCTGATAAGCGGCTTGTCGCTCGCTTTTCTTTACGCCCTTTCGATCTGGTTGGCCGAGGAGCCGTTGTCCAGCGATCAGGGAATGCTGCTTTTCAACAACTTGTTTTTCATCGTCTGCTTCGTCCTCATCGCCGCAACCCAAAGCTGGACCGATACCGTTGCCCGCAGCCGGGAACATCACCTGCGGGCCTCCGAAAACCGGGCGGCCGAGATCCTGGCGCACCAGGCCGACAAGCTTGAGAAGGAAGTTCAGCGACGCTTCGAGGCCCAGCAGGTGAGCGAAAATCAATACCAGGCCTTGTACCAGGCGATTGCCGACGATGTGGTCCTGTTAACGCCCCAGGGAGAGGTCAGACAGGCCAACAGTTCGTATATCCGCCATTTTTCCAATGGCCCTCTTCGGTCGGGCGCCTCGTTTCTCGACATTGTCTGCCAGGAGGATCGCCAGGGTATGCGGGACGCGCTGGCCGATTTGGTCGCCACGGGCAAGGCCTTGACCCACCTGCACCTCACCCTGGTCTCGATTCAGGGGCAGGCCATTGAAACCGAAATCAGCGGCGCCCTGCTCCGCCGGGGCGAGACGATTCTCGGCGCGCAACTGGTCATTCGCGACATTACGGTCCGTAATAACTTGGAAGCACGGCTGATCGCCTCGTTGCGCAAGGTCAGGCAGACCGAGAACGCCACCATCATGGCCCTGGCCAAGCTTTCGGAATACCGGGATATCACTCCCGGCCACCATCTGGAACGCATTCGCGAGTATTGTGTCACCCTGGCCTCGGAACTGGCTAGGCGCCATCAATTCGCCGCCACCCTCACTCCCGCCTATATCCAAAACCTCTACCAGGCGGCCATTCTCCACGACATCGGCAAGGTAGCGGTGTCGGACGACATCCTTGCCAAAACCGGCCGGCTGACTCGGTGGGAAGAAGAAGAGCTGCGCAATCACACCTTGAGCGGCGGCGACGTGATCAAGGCCATGGAACAAGAGGCCACGGGCAGCGGCTTCCTTTCCCTGGCCAAAAACATCGCCTATTTTCACCATGAACGCTGGGATGGCAGGGGATACCCGTACGGCCTGCAGCAAACCGAAATCCCGCTTGAGGCCCGCATCATGGCCCTAGCCGATGCCTACGAGGAGTGGACGGCCGCGCTTGATCCCGACAATCGGCTGACCCACGAACAGGCCTCCGGAGCGATTGTCAGGAATTCAGGCCACCAGTTCGATCCGATCATCGTGGATGCCTTCGTGGTCCTGAGCGAGACCTTCGACCGCATCAGGCACGAGATGGCCGAACCGGTCTGAACGGCGCCCATGACCGCGATACTTCCCAGCCTTCATTCCCCTTGCGGCAGTCGCCAATTGCTTAATATTTCGCTTGCCGTTCGCCGGTATATACACTAAAACCATACAGAAACAGTGAATCAACGCAGCCGGGGGAAAACCGTTCTTCCGATGCGGGCCTTTTGCCTATCCGCGAGTGGATGGCGGTTTCCCAACGGAGGAATACTGTATGAAAGAAAATGTGATGCGTGCACCGCTCCTCAAGGCGGGAGTTGTTCTTCTGGTTTTCGTTCTGCTGGCCTACCTGACCAGCGCGTCCCCTGAAGGGAGCGTGCTCAACTCCGTCGGCCAGATCATTATCGGCGCTTTTCGCCTGGTGCAATGGGCTATTGCCATGGTCATCGGCCTGGCATTCTGCATTGCCTTTCTCATCGGCATTTTCCTTTTTGCCGCCTCCCTGGTCAACAAGGAAACGGCCGCCTCCATGTACAAGGCTGTCAAAGCGGACGTGTTCGCCTTTTGCCGGCCGATTTGCGCCCGATTTGCCGCCCTTGGCCAATGCCGGGACACGGTTTCCTGCGCCGCGTCTCCGGCACCTGCCGTTCCAACGGCTGCCGCTCCGGATGCATGCTCCAAGGAGGACTTGCAGTCCATAGTTGCCGGTGAGGTGCGCAAGGTAACCGAGAGCCAGCAGGTATTGAGCGATCAATTTACCGCGCTTACGGGTAAGATCCAGGCCCTGGAGGACAAGAGCGCCGATTTCGCCTCGGCCGGCCAGCTGGGCGCCATTGCCTCCGAATTGGCCGCTTCCGGCAAAACCCTTGAGTCCGTTCAAGCGCAGGTTGCCACGTTGGAAGGCAAGATCGGCGAGACCGTGCAGCAGCTTCAGGGTATCACGCCTGACAAAATGCTGGGCGATATTCCGGCCCGGCTGCAGAAACTCGAGCAACCCAAGGAAGAGCAGCCGACCTTCGATCCCGCGCCCTTGACCGCAACCATCGAGAACCTGCAGATGGAAGTCGAGGAGTTGAAAAAGAAGAAAAGTCCCAGCGGCCCGGTCAAGAGCAAGAAGAAAGCGTGATTCGGGCGGTTGTAAGCCGCGCTTCTCCCGTTTCATCCAAGCCACCCCGTCCATGAACGGGGTGGCTTTTTTATTGGGCGTTCGCAGGCCTCGGCTTCTTATCGAGGCAGCAGTTCCTTGAAATACTCGATTGAGGGGAATGTGCAGGAATAGCTGACCCGCTGGCGGCTGCTTGGCCGGGCGACAAAAAGCGGATAGGCCAGCCCGTATTCCGCGGCGGCAACGAGCACCTTTTCGGTGTCGTCCACCAGCAGAGTGCTTTTTTTGTCGAAGTGCAGCAATTGCTCCAATCGATGCCAGAATCCGGCCTCTTCCTTGGCCAATCCGATTTCCTCGGCGCAGACCACGCGGTCAAACCAGGCGCCGATGGCCGTTTTCTCCAGCTTGACAGCCAGCGTGCCCGGATGGGCGTTGGTGATCAGGTAGAGTTTTTTGCGGCATTGCAGACAATATTCCAAAAATTCGACGACATACGGGTGCACTCCGATCAAGTGGTTGATCCGGAGCTTCAATTCCAGCAAATCGAGCCCCAATTCGCGGGACCAATAGCCTAAATCCGACCAATCAAGGGTGTGCCGCACCCGATGATACCTGGCCACCAATTGCTCCTTGGCGATCTCGATCGGGATGTCGTGCAGCAGGCTGTAGTGCTCGGGCACATACTGTTCCCAAAAATAATCGTCGAAATGCCTGTCCAGCAAAGTACCGTCCATGTCCAGAAGCACGGTTTCAATCCGGTCCCAAGGGATCTGCGGAACGATCTTTTCGTATGGGACGGTATTCATGGCGGCCATCGCAATCATCCTTGCAGGAAAGCCAGCGTCGACTGAATGCTGGCGAAAACGTTGTCTCGGAGGCTGAGCGGCACCACCAGCCGCTGGTCGGGGGTTAGACGGACGGATGCGGCAGCGGGCCCCCGCTTTTTTTCCGGTTTCTGTTGCACGAGCCCAAGGATACGCGCCGGATCAAAGGGCGGGTCGGGCACGAAGGAGTATACAAGGGCGTTGGGGCCCTGTTCGAGCTTGACGATACCCAGCGATCGCAGCCGTTGCTTAAGGCCGATGATGGCGTCCAGGTTCGCGGCCTCGGGCGGCAGCGGGCCGTAGCGGTCGATCAACTCGGCGCGCAGGTCGTCCAATTCCTCTTCTGTCCCGCAGCCGACGACAGCCAGCCGGCGATAGGCGTGGTATCGCTGGCTCGCATCCGGGATGAAGCTGTCCGGCAGGAACGCAGCCACCTTGAGTTTGATTTCAGGATCGAACTCATCCGCCGGCAGCGGCACCCCTCCGGATGCCAGCGCCCTGCTTTTCAGATCGGCCACTGTGGCCTGCAACAGCTCCAGATACAGATCGTATCCCACGGCTGCGATATGGCCGGATTGCGATACCCCAAGCAGGTTGCCGCCGCCCCGGATCTGCAGGTCGTTCATGGCCAGCTTGAACCCGCCGCCCAGCTCCGAACAATCCATCAGGGCACGCAGGCGCTGTTGAGCGTCGGCGGTCAGGTGATCGAGGGATGCCACCAGCAAATAGGCGTAGGCTTGGCGCGAGGAACGGCCAACCCGGCCGCGCAGCTGATAGATATCGGCCAGCCCGAGATGATCGGCGCGATTGATGATAATGGTGTTGGCGTTGGGAATGTCCAGCCCCGATTCGATGATGGTGGTGCAGACCAGCACATCCAGATCGTGGTTGATGAACCGCACCATGATGTCCTCCAGCTGCTGGCCCGGCATCTGGCCGTGGGCAACGCCAATCCGCGCCTGGGGCACCAGGGCGGCGATGGTGTCGGCCATGCGGTGGATGGAGTGTACCCGGTTGTGGACGAAAAAAAGCTGACCGCCCCGCTCCATTTCCCTGGTCACCGCTTCGCGGATCACCAGCGGGTCGTGTTTGGCCAGAAACGTCTTGACCGAGCGCCGCTGCTGCGGCGGGGTCGAGATGACGGAAAGATCGCGGATGCCCAGCAGCGACATCTGCAGGGTTCTCGGAATCGGCGTGGCGGTCAGGGTGAGCACATCCACCGTTGCCTTGATCTTCTTGATTTTCTCCTTGTGGGCCACCCCGAACCGGTGCTCCTCGTCGATGACCAGCAGGCCCAGTTTCTTGAACTGGATGTCCTTGGAAAGGAGTCGGTGGGTACCCACCACCAAGTCGATGCTGCCCGCCGTCAGTTTGGTGGCGATATCCTTCTGCTGCTTGCCGGTGCGAAACCGGTTGAGACAGGCGATTTCCACCGGAAATGAGGAGAAGCGTTCCCTAAACGTGGCGGCATGTTGCTCGGCCAGCACTGTGGTCGGCACCAGAATCGCGACCTGATAGCCATCCTCGATGGCCTTGAAGGCGGCCCGGGCGGCGACCTCCGTCTTGCCGTAGCCGACATCGCCGCAGATCAGCCGATCCATGGGCTGCTCGCGGGTCAGATCGCCGACGACATCGTCGATGGCCTTGAGCTGGCCGCTGGTTTCGTCATAGGGAAAGGATTCTTCCAGCTGCTGGAACAGATTGCCCGGCGGGGAGAAGCGGTGCCCTTGCTGCATGGCCCGGCGGCCGTAAATCTCCAGAAGTTCCTGGGCAATTTTCCACACCGCCTCCGTGACTTTCTTCTTGGCGCTCTGCCAGCGCTGAGAGCCGAGGCTGTCGAGTTTAGGCTCCTGATCGGTGAGTCCCTGATAGCGGCTCACCCAATGCAGGCGGTCCACGGGGACGTAGAGCTTGTCGTCGTTGTGAAAGGCGATCTGCATGAAATCGCCCCGCTGGCCGGAAAATTCCATGTTGACCAACCCCTGGAAGACACCAATGCCGTGATCGCGGTGCACGACTATGTCCCCCTGATTGAGCTGGTCGACCTGAACGGGCTCGCGCTCCTCGCCTCTTTTCCGCCTGCTCCGGCCCGATTGCAGCCGTTTATCGCCAAACAATTCGGAGGCTGAGAGAAAATGCACCTGCTCTGCCGGCAGATCGAATCCCTTGGACAAGGGTTGCTCGTAACAGGCAATCAGACCCGGGTCGGGTGGTTCGGCGGCGTTGTAGGGAGAGGCGAAAACCTGCACCCGCATCTGGTAGTTGGCGAGAATGTCCTGCAGGTGCCTTGCCTGCCGTGGCGATCGGCACGCCAGTACGATCCGCTCCCGCTCCTGTTGCCACAGGTCGAGACGGTCGACCAAGGGGGCGAGGATGCCCCGTTTTTTACGATGCAGCTCGATTTCCTGGGCCAGCAAACTATGGTCGCCGGTGGCAAGACGCAGCTCCGGTGCCGCCGAATCGGGATCGGGGAGGAAGGAAAACCGCGCCGCCAAACGGGCCTGGCCGATATGCTCCCACTCCGGCTCGGTCACGAACAGCTCCGCAGGTGGCAATGCGGCCAACCGGCGCTCGACCGCCTCCTGGTAGTTGGCCTGAATGCGGTCGCGCACCAACCGCATCCGTTGCCGCACAGCCGCGGGATCATAGATCATCAACGACGCGGTAGGGGGGAGATAGTCGAGCAGGATTTGCAGGCCAGATCGTCCACCGTAGAGCAAGGGTAGCATGAACTCCATGCCGGGATATCGTTGCCCGGTGACAAATCGCTCGCGGACAGCCAGCAATTCGCGGCTCTGCCAGCCATATCGATCCGCCGCCTCGTCGAGCGCCTGTAGTACCGCAACCCGCCCGCCCGACTTCGGAAAAAGCAGATCCGAGGCCGGCACCAACACCGCTTCGTCGATTTCTTGCCGGGATCGTTGAGTCAGCGGATCGAAGCTGCGGATCGATTCAAGGGTATCGCCGAAGAAGTCGAGCCGAAGCGGCCCCGTCGCTGCCGTATCGAGGCCAGGCGGATAGACATCGACAATGCCGCCTCGGGTCGACAAATCGCCCTCCTGCCGCACCATCTCGCACATCTGGTAGCCCGAGGCAACCAATGAGGCGACCAGTGCGTCCCGATCCGTTTCCTCTCCGGCGATCACCAGTTCGCAATGATCGCTCAGGGCCCGGGACGGGAGCACTCGTCTGAGCACGGCCTCCGCCGAGGTCAGGACAATGCTGGGTCCGTCGTTTTTTTCCTGGAGCTGGTAGAGTGTTGCCAGACGCGTGCACACCGTGGCCGGATCGGGCGACAGCGGCGCATAGGGAGGGATTTCGTAGCTCGGGTGGATAACCACCCGTAGATCGGAGAAAAAGGCGATATCCTGAGCAAAAGACTCAAGTAAATCGTCGGAAGGCAGCAGGCAGCATAGGGTGCGCTGAAGAAAAACCGCCGCCCTGCTGAGGAGCAGAGCGGCGGAAGCGCCATGAAGGCCAAAGATATCGGGGGGCGAGCTGCTGTCGCGCAGCCGCTCGAGGATCGACTGCATGCAGACGCGGCCAGATCAAAGGTTAGGTACGTGGCTCAGAAGGTTCCGCCCATGCTGAAGTCCCAGTTGGAACTGTCTTCGCCGTCCTGCTTGTCGAGGTTGAAGCCCCAGGCCAGCCGGATGGGGCCGAGCGGCGAGGCCCACAGGACGCCGACACCGGCCGTCTTTTTGTAATCGCCGAAATCCCAGCTTTGGTCGATATCGTAGACATTACCGAAATCGTGGAAAATCTCGCCATCGATCCCCATGTCCTTGACCAGCGGGAAAATGACGGCCACTGTCCCGTACCACATCTTATCGCCACCGATCTTGTCGCCGGTTTTCGGATCGATCGGGCTGATGGAGGCCGATTCGAATCCGCGAATCGAGTTCATGCCGCCCAGGAAAAATTTCTCGTACACCGGCAGTTTGCCGTCCTCGTTCTCGAAGGCCTGGCCGGCCGCGCCCTTGATGTTCAGGACCGTGCTCCAGAACAGCGGGAAATACCAGGTGGACGAACCTTCCACCTTGGTGAATTCGGCGTCGCCGCCAAAGGGGCCGCCGGCATAGCTGACGGTGACGCTGTTACGCGATCCCTTGGTCGGCGAAAACAGCTTGTCGCGGGTGTCGCGCACCAGACTGACTTCGGGCATGCTGAGGAGGTTGATGTCCTTCGATTGCAGGATGGCGCTGGACACATTGTAATAATCGATGTCCGTCAAATCGGTGTTGGAGATGGTGTAGGCATAGAAGATACGCCATTCCTCCCACAGCGGATGTCCCAGCCGGAAGGTGGCACCGGTGGAGTCCTTGGTGAAGTCGTCGTATTCCCGTTCCCAGTTGAACAAATCGATACTGCCGGATACCTGGGAATCGTACAGGCGGGGATTGATGAATTTCAAATTGTAGCGCGTGCTTTCGCTGCTGGTCGAAGCGGCCAGTGACAGCCGATTGCCGGTGCCGAACAGGTTATTTTCGGAAATTTCGCCCATGAACAGCATATTTTCCGAAGACGAGTACCCTGCGCCGATCTGGAACGAACCGGTCGATTTCTCTTTGACGTCGACCTCGACATCCATCTGGTTTTCCATCATGGTCGGCTTGGGCGTGATCGACACATCCTCGAAGTAATCCAACCGTTTGAGCTTCTGGGTCGAGGTCCGGATCGCTTTGGAGTCGAAGCGTCCTCCTTCTTCCACCTTGAGTTCGCGGCGGATGACGTTGTCGCGGGTCCTGGTGTTGCCTTGGATCTCGACCCGGTTGATATAGGCAACCGCGCCCTTTTCGACATGCAGCACTATATCGATCGTATCGCCGTCGCCGCTCTTGTTCATCTTGGGCACAACATCGGCAAAGGCGTATCCCTGCTCGGAATAGAGGTCGGTCAGCTTGGTGATGTCGTCCCGGAGCACCTGGCGGTTGAGGTATTCTTCTTTGCGGATCTTCAACTCGGCCAGCAGATCATCCTTTTTCTTGACCAGATCCCCGTCGATATCGACGGTTCCGACCTTGTAGCGGGTGCCTTCGTCCACCGGGAAGGTGATAAACAGGGCGTCTTCCTTTTGCTCGACGATCGGCTCACCCACCTTGGCTTCCAAAAAGCCATGGTTCTGGTAAAAGGCGCCCACTCGTTCGGCGTCCTGCCGGAGTACGTCCATTTTCAGAACGCCGGCGTCGGTCAACCAGGACAGCCACCATTTGTGGGTGCTGGTCTGGATCACATCGGTCAACTCGCCATCGGAAAAGGTCTTGTTGCCGGTAAAGGCGATCTTTTCGATGGTGATCTTTTTGCCTTCCTTGATGTCGAACACCACTTCGGCATTATCGTGTCCGGCCCCGGTGACCTTGGCGCCGACCTCGGTGTTGTAGTAGCCCTTGGATTTGTACAGGTCCTTGATCTTCTGTACTGCCTCGTTGACCTTGGTGGGGTTCAGGATGGAGTTGGCGGTGATGTTGGCGGCATCGCGGACGTCCTCTTCCTTAATCTCGCTGGCGCCGTTGACGACCACCTTGCCGATCAGCGGTTTTTCCTGCACCTTGAACACAATCGCCTTGCCTGCCTCGGAGTCCTTGGCTTCAATCTCGACGTTGTCGAAATAGCCCATGGAAAAGACCGCCTTGAGATCCTGGCGCAGGGTGGCCGGGTCATACACGTCGCCGGGCTTGGTCGATATTTTCTGGAGGATGGCGCCGGCATCGATCCGCTCGTTGCCTTCGGGGGTGACCGAAGCCACCGTTGCGCCCCGGTTGGCGTAGGCGAGCATGGTGCCGACGATTTCACCGGTGACCTTGTTCAGGCCCTCGAGCGAGTCGGCTTCTTTGAAAGCCGAATATGGCGTCTTGGGCGCGAGCACGTCCACGATGGCGCAATCGACGCTGATCCGGCTCCCCAATTTATTGAGGCTGCCAATGACCACGTAACCGGCGCCAGCCGATTCGGCGACCTTGGCGAGCACCGGCGCCGGTGGCGGCCAAGCCCCCTTGTAGTCGACAAGTTTTTCCGCCTGACCGCGGGGCATCATTTTCATTCCCTTGGCCCCGGCTTCCCGCTCCAGCGCCTTGTCCGCCACTCCCGTGACCGCCGCCGTATCCGGGGCGTTGATCTTGAACGGCAGGAAGACGGTGTTCGACTCTCTGGCCAGGGAACCGGCAGGCAGGGCAAGAACACCGAACAGCACTCCGCATAAAAGCAACGCGAGAGCCGAATGGGGACGTAGGATTCGGGATGTCGACATCATGGGGCCTTTCCTATTTGTCTCAATTTTCATCAGGGGCTGGACGCGACCTGCCCGCAAGCAACAAAGGTTGAAAATACGACACGTTAAAAGAATAAATTAATCTTCTGTCAAATTGCGGCACATTATGACATGTTTCGTTGATTTTGCAAGAAATTCTGTTGCATCTTTTGCAATGCATTCCCTGCGGCCCGGCTGGATATGCCGCTGTTTTCAATGCTTCATTTACCGGCACTCTTCGCGCTCACCGCTGGCCGGCGCCCGGTGCCAGCAGCCGCGCCACGGCGGCATGCAGCTCCGTGGCCAGGGTGTGTTTGTCGGCGGCCTGGTAATGGACGGTGGAGATCGGCGTGCCGATGCGGATGACGATCTCGCCGGCACGCGGCAGCAGGCGCCCCTTGGGCAGCACTCGGTAGGAACCGTCGAATCCCAGGGGAACGATCGGCACCTTGGCCTTGATGGCCAGCATCACGGCCCCGGTCTTGAACTCGTGGAGGGTGCCGTCCGGGCTGCGGGTCCCTTCGGGGAAGATGAGCACCGAGCTGCCTGCGGCGATTCTCCTGGCCGCCTCGTCGAGACTTTTCAGGGCCTGGCGGCCGTGGGAGCGGTCGATGGGAATATAGCCGACCCGGTGCATGGCCTGGCCGAATATCGGGACCTCAAACAATTCCTTTTTGGCGATCCAGCGAAAATCGTGCGGGAAATACCCTTGGAACGAGAAAATATCGTACTGGCTGCAGTGGTTGCCGGCAAAGATGTAAATCTGGCCGGGATCGATGTTTCCCATCCCCTCCACCCGGACCCGGACCCCGGCGAGCCGACACAAGATCCGGCCCCAATAGCGGGGAAAGACCTGGGCCTTGACCTCCGACTTACGCCCCCACAGCAAATCGATCAAGGACAGTACCGAAACCGCCAGGGTCAGGAACGGAGCGAGGAGGAGGGTGCACAGGGAACGGATGAATTGAAGAGGTGACATGCCTGTTGTCATGGAATGAACCTATGGTTAAGGACGCGCCGGCCCTATTTCCCCTCGCTGGTCGCAGTGCGGCAACAGCCCGCGCGCGCAGATGGAGTTGTGCAAATATTTTCTCAAAAGCAACTGGGGGATGCCTACCGGCGGATGCAAAGCACCCGGTACTTAGCAACCCTATTCCAGAAGTTCAAGCAATTCCCGCGCAGGGAAAACGGCCGGTGCCCGGGTCAGGATTGACGGAAGGCATGGGATCGAATATATTAGCAATCCCTTTTCCGTTTTTCCTCCGGCCGAATTCGAGCCGTATCTCCAAAGAGATGCCACTCAACCAGGAGTTTACCGTGACCGCCGATACAATCGCCATCAATGCCAATGGTTCGCTGCATGTTCCCGCCAACCCGATCATTCCTTTTATCGAGGGGGATGGCACCGGTCCCGATATCTGGGCGGCCGCCCGCAGGGTGCTGGATGCCGCTGTCGCCAAAAGCTATCAGGGCGAGCGGGCCATTGCCTGGTTGGAAATCCTTGCCGGGGAAAAGGCGTTTCACCAGACCGGTGAATGGATGCCGCGGGAAACCATCGAGGCCATGAAAAAATACGTGGTCAGCATCAAGGGACCGCTCACCACCCCGGTCGGCGAAGGTATGCGCAGCCTGAACGTCACCTTGCGCCAGGTGCTCGACCTGTACGCCTGCGTCCGCCCGGTTCGGTACTACCAGGGCGTGGTGGCTCCGGTCAAGCGGCCCGAAGATGTCGACATGGTCATTTTCCGGGAAAACACCGAGGATGTCTACGCCGGCATCGAATGGCAGGCCGGCACCGAGCAGGCCAACCGGGTGATCGAATTCCTCCGCAACGAAATGGGGGCGATCATCCACGACAATTCAGGGATCGGGATCAAGCCGATTTCGGAATTCGGCACCAAGCGGCTGGTGCGCAAGGCCATCCAGTATGCCCTGGACCAGGGCCGCGACTCGGTCACCCTGGTCCACAAGGGCAACATCATGAAATTCACCGAAGGGGCTTTCCGCAACTGGGGATATGAGCTGGCGGCGGAGGAGTTCGGAGATACCGTCGTCACCGAGGCGGCCCTGTGGAGCCAGTACGACGGCCAGGTGCCGGAGGGCAAGATCGTGATCAAGGACCGGATCGCCGATGCCATGTTCCAGCAGATTCTACTGCGGCCCGACGAGTACTCGGTGCTGGCCATGCCCAATCTCAACGGCGATTACATGTCCGATGCCCTAGCCGCCCAGGTGGGAGGGCTGGGCATGGCGCCCGGTGCCAATATCGGTGACGGGATCGCCCTGTTCGAGGCTACCCATGGCACGGCGCCCAAATATGCCAACCTCGACAAGGTCAATCCCGGCTCGCTCCTGCTTTCCGGCGTGATGCTGCTGGAATACATCGGCTGGCACGAGGCCGCGGACCTGATCAAGACCGCCTTGGCAACCACCGTCTCCCAGAAGAAGGTCACCTACGATTTAGCCCGACTGATGGACGGAGCCACGGAACTGCCCTGCTCCGCGTTCGGCAGCGCCATCATCGCGAACATGGGCTGATCCCGCCCCAGGTCGGAATGCGGATGCCGACCTTTGCCGAAGCGCTCAAGGACCTGCTGTTTCCACCCCATTGCCTGGGCTGCGGCCTGCGGCTGACAATTTCCCGGGCACCGCTGCTCTGCCCTCAGTGCATCACTGGACTGCGCTTTCTCCAGTCCCCGCTCTGCTCCTGCTGCGGCCTTCCCTTTGCCACCGGTGCCGACCATCTCTGCGGCGACTGCCTCGCCGGCCGCCACGCCTTTGATTTGGCCCGCTCTCTGCTGCAATACCGCTCCCCGGCCTCGGACCTGATCCTGGCACTCAAATTCACCGGCACGCTCAATGGCCTCGCCACCCTGCGGGCCTTGTTCGCCCACAAAGGATTTCTCGCATCTTTCAGCCAGCCGGATCTGCTCCTCCCTGTCCCTCTCCACAACGGCAGATTGCGTACCCGGGGATTCAACCAGGCCTTGGCCATTGCCAAGGAATGCCTGCCCCAATGGCGAGACAGGTTGGCGCCCGATCTGCTCCGGCGGCACCGCCTCGCCACCCCGCAAGCGCTGCTGAGCGGCAAAAAACGGCGCGCCAACCTGCACAACGCCTTCTCTCTCGCGCACCCGGATCGGGTCGCCGGAGCGAAGATCCTGCTGGTCGACGATGTCTATACCACAGGCACCACGGTCGACGAATGCAGCCGTGTCCTGCGCAAGGCCGGAGCCGAACGGATTGAAGTCGTGACTGTGGCAAGAAGCCTTGCCCCAGGTGTTTTCCCGTGAGATGGTGACGGAGAGGGTAAAAAAGGAGGCGCGACCATCGACAGAAGGCCGAGGTGCCGTCGTGAAACAGGTGCCCGACATGGGGGAAACAGGGCCGTTTCCCCCATGTCGGGCACAATTGCTACCAGGTGCGGAACAGCCCGGAGTCTAAATGGACGAAGCCGTCATCGGGATAGTATCCGATACCGCCGCTTTGCATGGCAAGCGCGCACTTGTACACCTGAGACAGGTTGCCGCCGGAAAACCGGATATCCACTGCCTTGCCCTTCATGTGGAGGCTGTGGCTGGCCACCCCGGGGTGCCCCTTCCTCAAGCCACGGTTGGTCCTGGGCGAGCGGTAACCGGAAATGACCTCGTAGATCCCCCTGCTCCCCATTTCCCCCTGGACCGCCCAGAGAATATCCAAAAGCTTCGGATCGATGACGTGCACCTGTCCGGTCTGGTAATCGCGGAGGAAGCGGTTGATCTCTGTCAGGGCCTTGCGATCGTACGCCTTCCCCGAGGCATAGGTGATTCGCAATTCCTTCTGAGTGCGGGTATGAAAAAAGGACAACGACCGCCGGTCCAGTGCCTTGGCACATGCCAGGGTGGGAGCGGAAACCACGCCCAAACCGAGAACAATCTGGGTTGAAGCAAGGAGAAAGGAGCGGCGGGACAAAGCTGGTTGGGAATTTTTTTCTGTAACCATTATCCTCTTTACGCAAGATTATGTACGGCGAATCGTTCAAATCATTCAACAAAACGAACGTTACCCCTGTACGGTTGCAGTCAAAATCAGGGGCAATTAAACTTAATTGGCGCCTCGTTGTCAACCTTTTGCAAGCCAAGATTGCGGCACCTTACAAATAAATAGTGTATTTTTGGCGAGTTAGACGTTCATTTTGTTAGCGGCAGCTAAGATACCCCATGTTACCCACGTCCATTGATCCATTCGAGACGTTCTTCTTGATAACACATTGATTTTTCTAAATTAAATTCGAATTGCCATGATGATCATTTCCGGCGGCCAAACCGGGGCCGATCGGGCCGCGCTCGACGCGGCCATCGCTCTTGGTCTGCCCCATGGAGGCTGGCTCCCCAAGGGCAGGAAAACCGAAGCAGGTCCCCTGCCGGCCCGTTACCTTCTCAAGGAACTGGATTCGCACCGCTATCGCGATCGCACGGAGCAAAACGTCCTGGCCGCCGGCGGCACCCTCATCTGCTCCTTTGGCCCGTTGACCGGAGGATCGGCCCTGACCGAGGCATTGGCCATCCGGCATGACCGGCCTTTCTTGCACATCGATTTTGACCTGGTCGACAAGGACCGGGCACGGATACTGGTGGAGGAATGGGTGGGACGGCACGGACTTGCCGTGGTGAATGTCGCCGGTCCTCGGGCCAGCAGCGAACCACGCATCTATCGGGCGGTCCATGCGCTGCTGCTGGCAATCCGCTGGCCGGCGGATCGGGAGAGTCGCGTAGGCGATGAAAATGGGGAAAACTACACGGAAGCGCCGGATTGATGGCGGTCGAGCGCGTTGCGCACCGCCATACCGAGTCCGCGCAGATCCATGGGCTTCATCAGCAGGTCACAGGCCCCGGCTTCCCGGGCGATGACGTAGTTGAGCCGGTCCGAATAGCCGGTGCAGAGGATCACCGGGATTTCGGGCCGCAGGCGCCGGATTTCCCCGGTGAGGTCGATGCCGGTCATTTTCGGCATGGTTTGATCGGTCAAGACCAGGTTGACCGGCGGCTGCGCCTGCTCGATCAGGGTCAGGACCTCCTGGGGATTGCCGGTGGTGGTCACGACATATCCCAGATGGGAGAGCATCATCCGGCAGGTTTCCCGGATCTCCTTTTCATCGTCCACCACCAGGATATGCTCCGATCCCATCGGCAGCGGCTCCTCGCTGCTGGTGAGGTTGCCGTTCTTCTTATTGGCCTCGGGCAGCAGCACCGTGAAGGTGCTCCCCGTGTCCGGCTGCGATTGCACCGAAATCTCACCGCCGAGATCGCGGACGATGCCGTGGACCACGCTCAGCCCCATGCCGGTGCCTTCGCCCGGTTGCTTGGTACTGAAGAAGGGAGTGAAAATATTGGGTAGAATATCGCTTTCAATGCCCTGCCCCGTGTCCGCAACCGTCAGTTTCACCCAGCCGGCACCGCCATCCCCCCGCTGCTCCGCCTCGGGCCCGGACGCCCGCTCCAGCCGGATGGTCAAGTTGCCGCCCGTCTCGCGCATGGCGTAGAAGGCGTTGGCGCACAGATTCATGACAATTTGCTGAATCTGCACCGGCGCCGCCATGACCGTCGCATCCGTGGTTTGCAGATCCTGGTGGATCTCGATGGTCGTCGGTAGGGTGGCGCGCATCAGATTGAGGCTTTCCTTGATCAAGGACGACATCGGAACCGCCACCTTTTCCATCGCCGACTGCCGGCTGAAGGTGAGGATTTGCTGCACCAGATCGGCCGCCCGCTTGCCGCCCTGGCGGATATGGAGCAGGTTGTTGTGGACGTCGGTGCCGGGCGTGCAGAGCAGCAGGGCCATGTCGGTGAAACCGATGATCCCGCCCAGGATATTGTTGAAGTCGTGGGCAATGCCGCCGGCCAGGGTGCCGATGGCCTCCATTTTCTGCGCCTGGCGCATCCGCGACTCGATTTCCACGTCGTTGGTGATGTCGCGCTGCACCAGGACAAAGTACGCCACTTCCCCGTTGGGGTCGAGCATGGGCGAGACCGTGGCCGCGGCCACGAACAGGCTGCCATCCTTGCGCTGGTTGACGATGCGGCCCTGCCAGGTCTCCCCCTGTTCGACCACGGTCCCCATCTTCTGTTCGAAATGGGCATCCTGCTCCTTGGCCCACAGCATCCGCACCGGCTTGCCGGCGCATTCGTCCTGGCCGTATCCGGTCATCTCGCCCAGGGTGGCGTTGACGTAATCGATCGTCCCCTTGCTGTCGGCGATCAGCACCGCCTCCTTGACCTGATCGACCGCCTCGATCAGGCGCCGTTGCCGGGCGGCCGTTCGCCGCTCCTCGGTGACATCGCGCACCAGCAACAAACACTGGGGCCGGGTGCCCGTCCGATAGGGGGTGGCGGTGATAACCACATCGCGCACAATGCCGCTGAAGCCGACAAATTGCACGGCCTCGATCCGGATCGCCTGCCCGTCCCAGGGCTGGGTTATGCTGTCAAGCACCTTTTCCTGGCTGTCCCAATGGAGAAAATCGGCAAACGAGCGGCCCAACACCTCCTGGCTGTCGTCGGGGCCGATCATTTCCCACGCCTTGCGATTGGCATACAGGACCGTGTGGCGGCGGCTGTCCACCAGAAAAAAACCCATCGGCGCCAGATCCAGCAGACCGGCCAGCTGTTCCTCCTCGGCCCGCAGCCGCTGCTCCTCCCGGCGTCGGGACACGATGCCGCTCAGCACCAGGCTGAGCAGGCCGACAGCCGTCGCGGCGATGCCGGTCACCATCAGCCATTGGGAACGGAATTCGGACATGGCCCCCAGCACCTCCCTGGCCGGGGTCAGCAAGACCATCGACCAACGGGCGTCGCCGGGAAGAATCACCGGGTGGATAACCGCGTAGACCTTTTCCGTCCTGGATTTTCCTCCTTCCCCAACCGTTCGGGAAAATGTCAGAATTCTTTGTTCGCCGGCGACAACGGCCGCCCGCAACAGGGCGAGTTCATCGGCTGTGCCCTGCAAATGGTGGCTGCTTTTCCCGACAAGCGCCTCTTCGGGGGCCGCAAGCATGTCGCCGCCTTGGCTGAACAACAAAATGGTGGTCTGGTGGTGCAGGGGGATCTGCTCCAGATAGCGGTTGGCCACCCGGGAAAACGGCAGGGAAAAGGAGATGCAGCCGTCGAAATGCTCGTTTCGATACACCGATGCGGAGAAATAGACCTGCTGGATGCCGTCCGGTAGAACGAGCAGATCGCTGACCACCGGGTTGATGCTGTCCTGGATCTTGTGGCAATGCATCTTGGCGCCGGGATCGTCCGCCCATTTCTCCGGCACGGCAAACAACGAGGCGCCGGAGGCGTCGAGTCGCTGGATGGCGGCAATATCCTGGGGGTGGATGGCCAGAAAATCTCGCAGCAGGGCCTTGCCGCCCTCGTCGAGGGACTGGATGGCCGGCTGTTGCACCAGGTAGACCAAGGCCTTTTCATAGGTGGACGCATACTCCTGCAAGCCGGAGCCGGCCTGCTGCGCCAGCAGTGTCTGCTGGACCCGGAAGGCCTCGACGGTCTTGTTGCGGACCGCAATATAGGGGAGATAGAATAGACCGGCAAGGATCAAAGTAGCCAGAAGAGCGAGCGCGACATGCTGGTAATCGAACCGGTACCTCATAGCCCTTTCTTCCGAAAATATTCGATAAAACTTCATAAATTAATTAAGTAGAGTGAAATAAGTATAGCAAAACATTTCCGCTTTCATAAAAGAAAAACCCGCCACTCCTCGGATTCCGCCATGCAACTGCTTGCCCCAGGCCCCCGGCGCAGCCCGTTCCGTCCTGGTCCCCTTTGCCGGGGGTAACCGTGTTTCTGCACCAATCCAACCGGTTGGAGCTCCTGCTGCACCAGCTCCGGGCCGTTCTCCGCGATCCCCTGCCCGATCCCCTGGCGCCCGAAATAATTGTGGTCCACAATCCGGGCATGGCCCAGTGGCTGGCGCAGCAACTGGCCTTTGCCGACGGCATTGCCGCCCATTGCCACTTCCCGCTGCCGGCCCGCTTTGCCTGGGACCTGGTCCGGCGGTTCGGGGACGTCCTGCCCGAAGAGGACGAATTCCGCAAGCCGGTGCTGCGCTGGCGGATCGCGGCCCTGCTGCCGACTCTACTCGACCGTCCCGCCTTTCGCGAACCCGCCGCCTACCTCCGGGACGATGCCGACGGCGGCAAGCTCGACCAGCTCTCGGCCCGGATCGCCGATCTCTTCGATCAATATATAGTCTACCGTCCCGACCTGCTCGCCGGCTGGCAGCTGGGCCGCGACGACCATTGGCAGGCGCTGCTCTGGCGGGGACTGACCGCATCCGCCGTTGCCCATCGCGCCCGGCTGGCCGAGCAGTTCCGGGTGCTGTTGGCCGCCCGGCCGAATGCCGGCCTCCTGCCGCCACGCTGCCACCTGTTCGGCCTCAATTCGCTGGCACCCGTCCATCTGGAAATCATCGCCCGGATCGACTCCATGACCGAGGTGCACCTGTTTCATCTCAGCCCCTGCCGCCACTATTGGGGCGATCTGGTTTCGGCCCGGCGCCTGGCCGGAGAGCGGGACCGGAACCGACGGGCGGGCGCCATCGACGCCTATGTCGATCAGGGCCATTCGCTGCTGGCCTCGCTGGGTAAAATCGGCCAGGATTTCTTCCGCCAGCTGCTTGAAGGCGAATTGCAAGAAATAGACCTGTACCGGGAGAGCGAGGCGGCCCATGCCCTGGCAGCCTTGCAAAACGATATCCTCGACTTAAACGACCGGTCCGCGGCCGGAGCGGAGCGCCATGTGCTCGCCGACGACGACCGCTCGCTCCAGTTCCACTGCTGCAGCTCGCCCCTGCGCGAGGTCCAGGTTCTGCACGACCGGCTGCTCGACCTGTTCCGGCGCGTTCCCGACCTGACTCCCGGCGATATCCTGGTCGGCGCCCCGGACATCCAGGGGTATGTCGAGGCAATCGCCGGCGTTTTCGGGGAAGCCGGCGGCGAGAGGCGCATTCCCTGGTCGCTGGCCGACCAGCCGCTGGCCGGCGAACATGCCCTGATCCGCTGCCTGCTCGACCTGCTCGACCTGCTCCCCGGCCGATTCACGGCGCCCGAGGTCTTGTCTCTGTGCGAAACGCCCGCCCTGCTCCGGCGTTTCGGCCTCGATCCCGCCATCCTGCCGCGACTGCACGACTGGGTCCGCGAAACCGGCATCCGCTGGGGTCTGGACACGCAGCACCGCGAAGAGCTGGAGATCCACGCCGGCGATCTCCACAGCTGGCGTTTCGGCCTGGACCGGCTGCTGCTCGGCTATGTGATGGGCGATTGCCAACACCCCCAGGCCGGCCGTCTCCCCTACGGTCACCTGGCCGGCGGAGAAAGCGAGGCTCTGGGCGGCTTTCTGGCCCTGATCGACACCCTGGCCCACTGGCGCCTCCGCCTGCGGCAGGATCGGCCGATGAACGATTGGTGCTCCGCCCTGCAGGCGCTGATCGACGAATTGTTCGCGGTCGAGGAGGAAGACCAAGGCCTGCGGCTGTTGCGGGAGACGGTCAACGGCCTGCGGGCGGACTGCCGGCTGGCCGGCCACACCGCCGCTGTAAGCTTCGCGGTGCTCAGGCGGCATCTGCACGCGGTCCTTGATCAGCCGGCCGGGGGCCAGCCCTTTCTCAGCGGCCGGGTCACCTTTTGCAACATGGTGCCGATGCGATCCGTGCCCTTCCGGGTCGTCTGCCTCCTGGGGATGAACGACCAGGCCTTTCCCCGCCGCCAGCATCCCCTGGCCTTCGACCTCATGGCGGCACATCCACGCCTGGGCGACCGCAACCGGAGCCAGGACGACCGTTATCTCTTCCTGGAAGCTCTGCTCTCGGCCCGCGAGGTCTTCTATCTGTCCTGGACCGGACGCAACCAGCGCGACGACGCCATCGCCCCGCCCTCGGCGGTAGTCGCGGAACTGCGGGACTATCTCGACCAGAGCTGCCTGCCGCCTTCGACCGCCACCGCGGTTGCCGACCAGCTGACCACCGTGCACCCGATCCAGCCCTTCAGCCGCCGCTGTTTCGACGGCACCCCGGCCACGGCCGGCTACAATCCGGCCTGGCTGCCGGCGGAGCGGGACACCCCGGCCCCGCCCTTTCTCGCCCGTCCCCTGCCGCCCCCTGCGGACGACTGGCGGACCGTCGATGTCGACGAGCTGGCCCGGTTCTGGAGCCATCCGGCCCGTTTCTTCCTGGAGCGAATGCTCGGCCTGCGCCTGCGGAACAAGGCCCTGGACATGGATGAAAACGAGCCCTTTGCCCTCGACCGGCTGGACCAATACCACCTGCGGCGGGCCACGGTGGCCGGCCTGCTGGAAGGAATGAGCACCGACCGGATCTACCTTGGGCTGGAAACCGGCGGCCTGCTGCCTCGCAACGGTTTCGGCCGGGTCGAGTTCGCCGCAATCGCCGCCGACAGCATCGACTTTGCCGACCGACTCCGGCCCCTGATCGCTCAACCCCTGGAACCGGTGGCGGTCGACCTTGCCCTCGGCCCCTTCCGGCTCGTCGGTTGGCTGGGCGACTGCCATGCTTCCGGCCGGGTCACTTGGCGGACCGCCGCCCCCAAGGGCACCGACCTGATCGTCCTCCTGGTCCGCCACCTGGTCCTCAACCTTCAGGCGCCGGAGGGTCTGTTGCCGGTGTCCGTGCATCTGGCCCGCGACCCGGCCCGACCCGAGGAGCCGGTCCGATGCCTCACCCTGCCAGCGATGGCCGATGCCGAAAATCACCTGCGCTTGCTGCTCGATGGCTACTGGCAGGGTCTGTCCGCCCCCCTGCCCTTTTTCCCGGAGACCAGCCTGGCCTGGGCCAAAACGCGGTACCGTGGCAAGGACGCACACGCGGCTGCCCGCCAGGTTTGGGAGGTTGGCTTTTACCGCGACGGCGAGGGCAGCGATCCGGTCTATCGCCTATGCTTTCCCTGGGAGCGTTTTGCCGCCACCCCGGAATTCATCGATCTGGCCGAACTCTACAACCCGATCCTGCCCTATCTGGAGGACGACGATGCGGCCGCTTGACCCGCTCACCCTGCCGTTGAACGGCTGGCGCCTGCTCGAGGCCAGCGCCGGCACCGGCAAGACCTACACCCTGACCCTGCTGTTTCTCCGACTGCTGCTCGAACGGGAACTGGCCATCGACCAGATCCTGGTGGTCACCTTCACCCGGGCGGCCACCGGCGAGCTGCGCGACCGCATCCGCCAGCGACTGCGCCAGGCCCTCGACCACCTCGACAACCGGGCAGACGCCGTCGATCCGCAGCTTGGCGCCCTGCTGGCCGCCGTGCCGCCCGATCCGGCCCGGCAACGGCTCGCCGACGCCCTGGTACGGCTGGACGAGGCCGCCATCCACACCATCCATTCCTTCTGCCAACGCATCCTCCAGGAGCACGCCTTCGAATCGGCCATGCCCTTCGAAGCCGAATTGCTGACCGGCGAGGCCGACCTGCGGCTCCAAGTGATCGAGGATTTCTGGCGCAACCGCTTCTACCCGGCCAGCGACCGGGAAGCGACCTGGGCCGCCACCACCTGGACCGATCCGGCCGGGCTGCTTAGGGCCCTGGGCAAGGCCGCCGCCGGGCTGGACTGCGACCTGATTCCGGCAATCGATCCGCAGGAACTTGCCGCCCTGCATGAGGCAGACGACCGTCTTTTTGCCGAGGTGCGCGGCCACTGGCTCCGGGAACGGCAGCAAGTGGGCTCCATTTTGACCGTCGATCCCGGCCTCAAAAGAAACGAGCAGGCCTATCGCCAGGCCGACCGGGTACCGCAGCTGATCGCCGCCATGGACCGGCTGGCCGAATGCCACGAACCACCTTTGCTGCTGCCCGACAGAATCGACCGGCTGGCCGCCTCGGTCATGGCCCGCCATATCAAGACGAAATGCGAGCCGCCCGATCATCCTTTTTTCATGGTGTTCGACCGATGGTTCCAGCTGCACACCCGCCTGGGGCACCTGCGCGTTCTGGAAGTGCTGCACCGGGCTCGGCAATTCCTCGACGTTGAACTCGACCGCCGCAAACGCGCCCAGGGCTGGTTGTCCTACGACGACCTGTTAAGCCGCCTGGCCGAGGCCCTGGAACGGCGCGACAGCGGCCCCGGCCTGGCCGCCCGCCTGGTTGCGCGCTATCCCGTTGCCCTGATCGACGAGTTCCAGGATACCGATCCGGTCCAATACCGGATTTTCTCCCGCATCTATCGCCACGATGGTACCCTGCTGCTGATCGGCGACCCCAAGCAAGCCATCTATTCCTTCCGCGGCGCCGACATCTTCACCTACATCCTGGCCCGCCGCGCCACCGAACCGGACAACCGGCTCACCCTCGGGGTCAACCACCGGGCGACCCCGGCCATGGTGCAGGCCGTCAACACCCTGTTCGGCCGCAGCGAGGACGCCTTTATCTTCAAGGACGACATCGTGTTCCAGCCCGTCCGGGCCGCCGAACCGTCCAGGGCCCAGCCCCTCGCGCTCATGGCCCGGGAGGTGCCGCCATTGCTTGGCCTGCTGCTGGACACCGAACGCCTGCAACGCGGCAAATCGAAAACCGTCGCCAAGGAACAGGCGCTCCGGGCTTCGACCGATTTCTGCGCCGAAGCCCTGGTCCAGCTCCTGGAAGCGGCCCACCAAAGACAGGCCACCATCGCCGGCCAGCCCCTGGCACCGGGCGACATCGCCATCCTGGCCCGCACCAACCGCGAAGCCGAGGCCATGCGCAAAGGCTTGCAGCGCCGGGGCCTGAATTGCGCCTTCCTGAGCCAGGATTCGGTGTTCGCCGCCCCGGAGGCCCAGACCCTGGCCCTGGTACTCGGGGCCCTGCTAGCGCCCGCCGACCTCGCGGGCATCCGCACTGCGCTGGCCACCGACCTGTTCGGCTGCGACGCCGAGGCCCTGTACAGGCTCGCCGGCGACGAGCGAGGCTGGGAGGAACGGCTGGCCGGCCTGCTCCGTTACCGCCAGATCTGGACCGAACAGGGATTTTTACCAATGTTCCAGCACCTTCTCGCCACCGAGCGGGTGACCTGGCGCCTGACCGCCCAAAGCGGCGGCCGCCGCAGCCTGACCAACTATCTCCACCTGGCCGAGTTACTCCAGGCCAGCCCGGCGGGCCGCCACGGCGCCGGTGCCCTGCTGCGCTGGCTGCACCGCCAGATCGCCCATCCCGACCCCGATGCGGACAATCAGCTGCTGCGCCTGGAAGACGACGAACACCTCATCCGGATTCTCACCATCCACCGGGCCAAGGGCCTGGAATTTCCGGTAGTGATCCTGCCGTTTTTGTGGTCCGGCCGCACGCCCGCCACCGACGGCCCCCTGGTCTTTCATCGCCGCGACAGCCTGCGCTTGGTCCTCGACCTGGGCACCGGCCAACAGGAGCATCGACGCTGGGCCGAGGAAGAGGCCCTGGCCGAGGAGATGCGCCTGCTTTATGTGGCCATGACCCGCGCCAAATCCTGCTGCTTGTTCTGCTGGGGCCGGGTGAGCGGCATGGAGCGCACCGCCCTGGCCCATCTCCTGCATCAAGGCCGTTGCCCGGAAGACGACATCGGCCTACGTCGCGAGCTGGAATCGCTGAACAAGGAACGGTTGTTGTGCGAACTGCGGCCCTATCCCGAAACCTTTGGTAGCCATCGCCTGGCCGCCGCAGACAAGGTGCCGCGATTGCGCCCCGCCGTCTTTCCCGGCCGGATCAGCCCCGGCTGGTCGCTGACCAGCTATTCCCGCCTGAGCGCCGGCGCCGACCAGCCCGAGGCGGCGGATCGGGACGAGTGGGACCACCCAGCTGCGGCCAGGCCCGAGGACTTCGGCTCCATCTTCACCTTTCCCCGCGGCCCGAAGGCCGGCACCTGCCTCCATGCCCTGCTCGAACGGATCGATAGCGGCCGGCCGGCCGGTGAGCAGTCCCCCCTGATCGTCCGTGAACTGGAGCAGGCCGGGATCGATCCGCGCTGGCTGCCGGCCCTGGCCGGTTGGCTGGACGAGGTGCTCGTGACTCCCCTGCCCGGCACCTGCGCCCTTGGCCAACTGGCCGCCTGCGACCGGATCAACGAACTCAGCTTTCTTTTTCCCTTGGAAGAGGTCGATCCGGTGCGACTCAACCGCCTGCTCGCCCAGGCCGGCCTGCGGCCCCTGGCCGGTGGCTCCCCGGTGCTGCACGGCCTGATGAAGGGATTCATCGATCTGGTCTTCCGCCATGAAGGCCGCTACTATCTAGCCGATTACAAATCGAATTTTCTCGGACCGGAGCTTGCGCACTATGCGCCCGCGGCCTTGGACGCCTGCATGGACAGCCATCAATACCCGCTCCAGGCCCTGATCTACACCCTGGCCCTGCATCGGTTCCTGGGCACGCGCATGCCGGACTACCGGTACGACGACCACTTCGGCGGCGTCTATTATCTCTTCCTGCGGGCCATGCACCCCAGCCATCCGCTCGGAACCGGCATCCATGCCTTTAGGCCGGACCGGGCGCTCATCGCATCCCTCGACGACTGCTGCCGGGGAGGAGGAGACAGATGAGCGCCTGGCTCGATTTTGCCGCGGCCGGCCGCATGTTCCGTTCCCTCGATGTCCAGACGGCCCGCCTCCTGGCCCGGATCGACGGCGACCAATGCCCGGAACTTCCCCTGCTTGCGGCCCTGGCCAGTTGGGCCAGCGGACAGGGCCACACCTGTCTGCCCCTGTCCGAGGCGGCCCGGCTGGTGGCCGAGGCCGGGCTGGACAGCGCCCCATTTGCCGACCCGGCCGCGCTCCGCCGCTCCCTGCTGGCCTCACCGGCCGTCGGCCGCTCCGGCGAGGTCCACCCCCTGGTGCTGGACCGGGCCGACAATTTGTTCCTCTTCCGTCTCGACCGCGACGAAGAGGCGATTGCCCAGGCCCTGCGCCAACGGGCCGACGCACCGCTGCCGGCTGTGCCGGCCGAGGCCGAATCCCTTTTGGAGAGCCTTTTTCCCGCCACAGCCAACGGCACGACTATCGACTGGCAGCGGGCCGCCGCAGCCCTGGCCCTGTGCCGGCGCTTTGTGGTCATTTCCGGCGGGCCGGGGACCGGCAAGACCCATACCGCCGCCCGCATCCTCGCCTTGCTCGCGGCCCTGGCCCCGACCTCTCTGCTCGCGGCCCTGGCCGCGCCCACCGGCAAAGCGGCGCTTCGCCTGCAGGAATCGATCCGCTCGGCCAAGGCGGCACTCCCGCCTGCCCTGGCCGAGGCCATTCCCGAACAGGCCCAGACCCTGCACCGGCTGCTCGGCTATCGCAACGCTCCTCCCGGTTTCCGCCACCATGCCGGCCATCCGCTCCGCCTCGATCTCCTCATCCTGGATGAAGCCTCGATGATCGACGTACCGCTGATGGCCGCGGTCCTGGCCGCCCTGCCCCCGGCCTGCCGGGTCATCCTCCTCGGCGATCGGGACCAGCTTGCCTCGGTGGAGGCCGGCAACCTGTTCGGCGATCTCTGCGGCGACGGCACGCTCTGCTGGTCAACCGAGCTGGCCGAACGGATGCGGCCGCTCATCGCCCCGGCCCGGCTCCCGGATTGTGCCGACACCGAGACCGGCCCGCTGTCCGACTCCCTGGTCGTGCTCCGCACCAGCCGCCGCTTCGGCGAGAACTCGGGCATCGGCGCCCTGGCCCGGGCGGTTAACACCGGCGACCCCGCCCAATTGGAGACGGTATTGCAGGCCCAGGCCCCGGACCTGCACCTTGCGGAAGCCGCCGGTGCCGAGGCCCTGACCTGGCTGCGGCAATGGATCGAGCACCATTTCCAGCCGCTGTTTACTGCCGATGGCCCGCAGCAGGCCCTGGAGGAGCTCGGCCGTTGCCGCATGCTCTGCGCCCTGCGCGAAGGACCGGCCGGGGTCGAGGGAATCAACCGCCTGGCCGAGACCCTGTTCCGGCGCCAAGGCCTCATTGCCAGCGGCGAACGGCTCTATCGCGGCATGCCGCTCCTCATCCTGCGCAACGATTACGACCTGGGCCTGTTCAACGGCGACACCGGCATCCTCTGGCCCGATGGACAGGGCATTCTCCAGGCCTGGTTTGCCCGACCGGACGGCGAACCCAGGCCGGTGGCGCTCGCCCGCCTGCCCGCCTGGCAGACCGCCTTCGCCCTCACCGTCCACAAGGCCCAAGGGTCGGAATTCGACCGGGTGTTGTGCGTCCTGCCCCAGGAGGATGCGCCGATCCTCAGCCGGGAACTGCTGTACACCGGCATCACCAGGACCAGGCAACACCTCACTCTTTTAGGTCGCCGGCCCTTGCTGCACCAGATCGTGCGGCGCCGGGTGCGCCGGTATTCGGGTCTGGATAGCAAACTGCGGCACAGGGAAACGGCGGAAATGGGGGATGCGCCCGGCACTGCCGGGAAATGATCGGGTGAATATCGGCTGGAGCGATGTCCGGGCCAAGCCGCAACCGATGTGACAGTTGAGGAGGCGGACGAATCCGGCTGTGGAAAGAACAACCGGGGGTGCCACCGGCCTGGGCCGGCAAGGCGGGCAGGAGGCAATCACCCCCGGATTGATATGGCCGCGGACCGCGCGCTCCGACCTCCTACCCGGCCGTGGCCGCGTCGCGTTTGCCGATGCGGCTCACCAGCGGCGCCCTGGCGTTGGCAGCGCCGTCCAGCAACCGGTCTTCAAGCTCGGCATACCACTCGCTGCGGTTTTGGAGCCAGTCGACCAGGGTCTGCCGCTGCTCCTCCCGCTTAGCCGCCAGCCCCTGCAGCCGTTCGCCGGCCAGCATCGTCCGCAGCCGCAGTTGCTGCATGGCGATAATCGCCCGCAGGCCGCGCAAGGCGCCTTTGAGTTCGCCGGCGGCCTGCTCCACTCGGGCCGCCGGGCCGGGTGCGGACTGCGTTCCCGGCAGGGCTAGATCCACCTCCTGGAGCGAGCGCACCTCGCCGGACTCGGTGAGGAAAATGCCGCTGGCCTTGATGGTGCCCATCACCGACCCGTCGGCCCGGTCCAGGCGAAAGCCGGTGCCGGCATGGACCACGGCGATGGCGCCCACGCCCGCCTCCCGCAGGGACAGGAGCGATCCGCCTTCGCTGCCGTCCGGGCTCCAAATCAGTAATTGATCGAAACAGGGATCGCTTTCGTCGATCCACATGTTGCCGTCGCTGTCCAGTTCCGCCAGTTCGCCGAAGCCGGAGCCACTGGCCGGGCCGAACAGTTCCAGGCCGTTGTCGATGCGGCCGTCGTTGTTGCGGTCTAGGGCGAGGAAACCGCAGCCCCGGCCCAAACCGGCCAGCTGCTCCTGGACGCCGTCGCTGTCGAGATCGAAAAGAAAGGTGCTGTCGCCCAGCAGGGGGGCGTTGACGTCGAATTGCAGGACCAGCGGGTCGATGAACAGCGACGACACCTCCAAGGCGGCCACGGTGGCGGCCGCGGAACTGCGCTCCATGGCCAGCCCGAGATCAAAGGCGATCTCGCGCCCATCCGTGGTCCGCACCGAGCCCTGGGCGGAAAACAGCAGGGATTCCTCCTGGCTGTACATCACGCCGCTGACCAAAGTGGCACTCCGGGCCGCCACGGGGGGACCGGCGGCGGCTCCCGTCCCGCCGGCGGCATTGGTCTGGCTGGCGCCGACCTGGACCGATTGTCCGATGATCTGTTCGGTCAATTGGGCCAGGGCGGTTTCGGTGCCGGCGCTCTGGCTGGCCGCCACCAGCGAGGTGGCGCCGCCGCAATCGGTCCGCCAGACCTCGGAGCGGCAGGTGAGGCTTGTCTGGGTTGCACTGGCGAGCACGGTTGCCAGCCGGAAGCCGAACGAATCGGCCTGCTCCGGGGATGCAGCCGCCGCCGCACCCATGCTCAACCCGGTAAATTGTTGTTCCACTTCCCTGTAGGTACGCGCTGCATCCATGCTGACCGAGGCCGCAGCTATGTTCATGTTGTCTCCTGGTTGGGGTTGGTCTGATCCGGTCAAACTCTCCCATTCCTATCGGCCGCTGGCCGCCCGGAGTTAAGCATCTCCGATCGTTCGACGAAAAAGACCGTCCACCAACCATTTGACAATTCGTTCCGCCGCACCTATAGGTGTAGCTAGCAGCTCCTCCAACCAACCCCGACCCTTCCGGAGAGAACGCTCATGACCTCGCAGGCTAAAGCCATGGTGCTGGCATCTTTCGTTGCCGACAGTCTCGCCCTCGGCGCCCACTGGATCTACGACACCGCCGAGATCGACCGGCAAATCGGCCAAGTGGACCGGCTGCTGGCTCCGCTGCCCGGCTCCTACCACGACGGCAAGAAGAGCGGGGATTTCACCCACTATGGCGACCAGACCCTGGTGCTGCTCGAATCCCTGGCCCGCAACGGGGAGTTCTCCCTGCCCGATTTCGCCGCCGACTGGCAGCGGCTGTTCACCGATGGCTACCGGGGCTATATCGATAAGGCCACCGCCGCCACTCTGGACAACATGGGTCGCTCCCTGCCCTTGGCGCAGTGCGGCTCGCAATCTTCGGACCTGGGCGGCGCCGCCCGGATCGCCCCGCTCGTCTATCGCTACCGCGAAAACCGGGAACGGCTGTTGGAGGCGGTTCGCCAGCAGACCGCCGTCACCCACAACAATCCGGCCACCCTGGCCGGGGCCGACTTTCTTGCCAAAACGGCCTGGGCGGTGCTCCACGGCACCGAACCGGCCGAGGCCATGACAGACGCTCTGGACGAAGGCGTGGCGGATTTCGATCTGGATATCCGCATCCGAGCCGGACTCGATTCCGGCGGCAAGGACACCCGAAGCACGATCAAGCATTTCGGCCAGATGTGCGGCATTGCCGCCGCCCTTCCCGGGGTCGTCCACCTGGTCCTGAGCTATCCGGACGACCTGCGGACCGCCCTGGTCGAAAATGTGATGGCCGGCGGCGACTCGGCCGCCCGTGGCCTGGCGGCCGGCATGATTCTGGGGGCCACCCTGGGCGAAGCCGCCATTCCCGAGGCCTGGGCGCGAGGTCTGACCCAAGAAAAGAATATTTTGCAGCTGATTGCCGACATCGACCGGTTGTCACGGCAGTAGAAATTCCGGTTTTTACGATAAAATTCCGACATTTCGGAAAAGAACCACGACGTGCTACTTTCAACCCAAGAATTTTTCTCATTGACGCGGCAATAGATACCATATATTAAGTAAAAAAAAATTCCTTCCCTCTGCCTGTCAACTGCCTATGTCTGCAAAAAATTTTCAATCACAGCTGCATTATTTCGAACAAATCTGCAAAGACGCCGGCCTCAAGGTGACCCACCAACGCCTTGAAATCTATCGCGAACTGCTGGGGACGCACGACCATCCGTCGGCCGAAGTCCTCCACAAACGGCTGGAGAAGCGTCTGCCTTCCCTTTCGCTCGACACCGTCTACCGGACCTTGGCCACCTTCGAGAAGCTCAAGTTGGTCCACCGGGTGGAAACGGTCGAGAGCCAGGCCCGATTCGAAGCCCAAACCAGCCGGCACCACCATTTCCTCTGCGACGGCTGCGGCCAATTGGTCGATTTTTTCTGGCAGGCCTTCGACGAGGTGCTGCTGCCCCCCGATCTGGCCGAGGTGGGGGCCATCGACCGTACCGCCGTGGTGGTCCATGGCACCTGCGCCGCCTGTGCCCGCAAGGCCCAACGCAAAGCCAAAGACCTGGCAACCGCTGCCGAGCCCTCCCTGCCGAGCTGACCGCTCCCCGCCCCACTCGCCTTTGCTCCCCGGGTTGCCCGCCAATCCTTAGGAAGCACTTCTTTCCTTTCAGGCTTTACAACGAAAGGAGAATGATTATCGTCTGCAGAATCGTTGCCCTTGGAGAAAGGACGGGCACTCGTTCGTTTCGTGGCGAGCCACTCTCCATGCTCCAGAATTACAGAAGATATCATTTACTCATCCCAAAAGGAGATCCACCATGGCCACCATCACCCTGAAAGGCAATTCCATCGAAACCTGCGGCACCCTGCCGGCCAAAGCTTCCAAGGCCCCCGATTTCAAGCTGGTCAAGACCGATCTTTCCGAGGTGACCCTGGCCGATTACAAAGGCAAGAAAATCGTGCTCAACATCTTCCCCAGCATCGACACCCCGGTGTGCGCGGCCTCGGTCCGCTGCTTCAACAAGGCTGCCGGCGAATTGGCCAACACCGTGGTGCTCTGTGTCTCGGCCGACCTGCCTTTCGCCCATACCCGCTTCTGCGAGACCGACGGGCTCAAGAATGTCGAATCCCTGTCCGTCTTCCGTTCGCCGGCCTTTGGCAAGGACTACGGCGTGACCATCGCCACCGGCCCCATCGCCGGGCTGCTGTCCCGGGCGATTGTGATCATCGATACCAACGGCCAGGTGGTCTATACCGAACAGGTCCCCGAGATCACCCAGGAACCGAATTACGATGCCGCCATGGCCGCGTTGAAATAATTCCCGGTCCCGTAAGGTTCCACGCCCCGGCCAGCTCTGGCCGGGGCTTTTTTTTGCCCCGAGCCCGGCAACCCCCCGCCTTCCTCACCGTTTCGTCGCTACCCCGGACGGACATCTCTCGTCCGCATTTGCCGGATTCGGCAAAACATCACATCGCCATTGACAGAACCGTCGTTTTTCTTTAGCCTCGAATGGCGATTTCAATAATTCTTTGGTTTCGGTTCCGCCATGCAGCTCGACGCCACCAATCTCGCCATCATCGCCCTGCTCAGGGACGGCAGGACTCCGTTCAGCAAGATCGCCGAGGAGCTGTCGCTGGCCGAAGGCACGGTCCGCTCCCGGGTCAAGAAGCTGCTCGACGAAGGGGTGCTCTCCATCGGCGGCCTGGTGAATCCCGAGGCCATGCCCGACCGGCAGCTCGTCATGGTCGGGGTGCGGGTCAAGGAAATGGATCTGGTCAAAAAGGGCGAGGAATTCAGCAGGCTGCGCGGCGTGATCTCGGTTTGCGTGGTCACCGGCCAATTCGACCTGATCGTCACCGCCATGCTCAGCAAGGACTTCGGCCTGCTCGAATTCTTCACCCAGGAAGTGGCCACCATCGACAACCTGCGCTCGGTCGAGACCTTCGTGGTCTACAAGAGTTTCAACCTCAAGGTTCCCCTGGCCGGCGAACCCGTGCCGGCAACGGCCACGGCAACCAAATAAATCCGAGGAGACCCCCATGGCACTGCCCTTGAAAACCACGCCGCTGCATGCCTGGCATGTCGGCCACGGCGCCAAGATGGCCGCCTTCGGCGGCTACGAGATGCCGCTTTGGTATCCGGCCGGGGCCAAGGCCGAGCATCTGGCCCCGATCGCGGCCGCCGGCCTGTTCGACACCAGCCACATGGCGGTGCTGACCCTGCGCGGCCCTGCGGTGCGGCCGCTGCTGCAACGCTGCTTTTCCAAGGATCTGGACCGCTGCATCGGCACGCGCAAGACCCCGCTGGTGCCCGGCCGCTGCGTTTATGGGGTTTTCCTCGACGAGGCCGGCGGGGTGCTGGACGACGCCATCATCTCCCAATGCGGCGAACAGGACTACCTGCTGGTGGTCAACGCCGCCATGGGCGGACCGATCGCCGCCCATCTGCGCCAACACAACCAAGACGATCCCGGCGCCGCGATCGACGACCACACCGACGCCATCGGCAAGATGGATCTGCAGGGCCCGGCCGCAGCCAAGATTCTGGCGCGGATCCTGCGCGCCCCGGACCGGGTCTTCGACCGGATGGTCTATTTTTCCTTCAAGGGTACCTTTGCCCCGCACCTCCTGCCCGGCGAACCGGTGACCCTGCTCGACGGCACACCGATTCTGGTGTCGCGCACCGGCTATACCGGCGAATTCGGCTTCGAGCTGTTCGTCGCCCCCGAGCACGCCGTCCGTCTCTGGCAGATGCTGCTGGAGGCCGGGGCTCCCGAAGGGCTGTTGCCCTGCGGCCTTGCGGCCCGCGACTCCCTGCGGGCGGGCGCCGGCCTGCCGCTGTCCCACCAGGACATCGGCACTTGGCTTTTTGCCTGCAATCCCTGGCTGTTCGTCTTGCCCTGGGACGAGGACGGCGGCGGTTTCACCAAGGAATTCATCGGCGGCCGGGCGATACAGGCGGCCCGGTCGGCCCCCTGCACCCTGGCCTTTGCCGGTTTCGACCCGCGCAAGATTGCCCTTGGCGAGGCCAGCCGGGCAACCGCGCTCGACGGCACCCCGCTGGGTTCCGTGCTCACCTGCACCACCGACATGGCCATCGACCGGGTCGACGGGATTCTGATCGGCATCGCCACCCCGATGGCGGCCGGCCGGCCCCAATCGTTTGCGCCGCGAGGCCTTTGCTGCGGTTTTGTCCGGCTTGAGGCCCCCCTGCCTGCCGGCACCGAAATTCTGCTCACCGACGGCAAGCGTACCCTCAAGGTGGAGATCCGCGACCAGATCCGGCCGGACCGCACCGCCCGTAGCCCCCTGACCGCCATGCTGGCATAATGCTGACATAAAGGAGAACGTTCATGAAAGAAATCGACGAGTTGAACCTACCGGACGACATCCGCTACACCGACGACCACGAATGGGCCAAACCGGCCGGCGACACCGTTTTGGTCGGGGTTAGCGACTATGCCCAAGACCAGATGGGCGACATTGTCTTTGTCGAGCTGCCGGCCGTCGGCGACACCTTTGCCAAGGGCGACGAGTTCGGCACCCTGGAATCGGTCAAGGCGGTGTCCGAGTTGTACATGCCCATCTCCGGCCAGGTGGTCGCGGTCAACATCGCCCTGGCCGACGCCCCGGAATTGATCAACCAGCAGCCCTATGCCAGCTGGCTGGTCGAAATCAAGCCCTCCGATCCCGGCGAATACGAGCAACTGCACGACGCCGCCGGCTATCTGCAACTGCTCAGGGGCTAGGCCATGCGCTATCTACCGCACACCTCCGAGGAAATCGATGCCATGCTGGCCACGGTCGGCGCGGCCGGGCTTGACGAGCTGTTCGCCTCGGTACCGTCCGACTGCCGCGTGGCCCGCCCCTGGGACCTGCCCGCGCCCCGTAGCGAATGGGAGTTGAACGACCACCTGCGCGCCCTGGCCGCTTCCATGGGGGTGGACGAGCAAACGGCGGTTTTGGTGGGGGCCGGCAGCTATCACCACCATATCCCCGAGACCGTCCGCGCCCTGGCAGGCCGTTCCGAATTCCTCACCTCCTACACCCCCTATCAACCGGAAATGGCCCAGGGCACCCTGCAGGCCATTTTCGAATACCAGACCCTGACTGCCCGCCTGCTCGGGGTGGACGTGGTCAACGCCTCCATGTACGACGGTGCCTCGGCCCTGGCCGAAGCCCTGCTGATGGCCCTGCGGGTGGCCAAGAAAAAACGGCGGGTGGCGGTGGCCAAGGCCATCCATCCCCACTACCGCGCGGTGGTGCGGGCCTATCTCCAGCCCGCCGGCTTCGAGATCGTCGAACTGGACACCCTGACCAGCGGCCGCACCGACCTGGGCGGACTCGCCGCCCACGGCGACCTGGCCGCCGTGGCCCTGCAATCGCCCAACTTCTTCGGGGTGATCGAAGACCTGGACAGCGCGGCCGCCGTCGTCCACCGGACGGATGCGTTGTTGGTCGCCGCTTTCACCGAGCCGCTGGCCTACGGCCTGTTCAAGAGTCCGGGCGCCTGCGGCGCGGACATCGTCTGCGGCGAGGGCCAGAGTTTCGGTCTGCCCCGCTCCTTCGGCGGCCCTTACCTGGGGATGTTCGGCTGCAAGGCCCCCTTCACCCGCAACCTGCCGGGGCGGCTGGTCGGCGAGACCAAGGATGCCGAGGGCCGGCGCGGCTACGTGTTGACCCTGGCCACCCGCGAACAGCACATCCGCAGGGAAAAGGCCACCTCCAACATCTGCTCGAACCAAGGCCTCTGCGCCCTGACCGCGGCCATCTACATGGCCTCCCTGGGCGGCACCGGCCTGAGGCAACTGGCCCGGCTCAATTACGACCGCGCCGAATATCTCAAGGGGCTGCTGGTTCGGGCCGGGGCCAAGATCGTGTTCGACGGCCCGACCTTCAACGAGTTCGTGGTCGAATTCGCCGCCGATTTCCGGCCGGCGCGCGAGCGGCTGTTGGCCCGGAACATCGTCACCGGCCTGGAGTTGGGCGATCTCTACCCGGAACTGGCCGGGCGCTACCTGTTCTGCGTCACCGAGACCATCGACAAGAAAACCATGGACACCATCGCAGCGGAGGTGGCCGCATGAGCACGACCAACGAATTTCCGGGCACCGGCGGCCTGATTCTCAACGAACCCCTGCTCTGGCACAAGGGCAAGAAGGGCCGGATCGGCATGTCGATCCCCGCCGGCGAGGTGCCGGCCGCCGCCATCGACCCCTTGCTTGTGGGCGAGCCCGCCGATTTCCCCGACCTGAGCGAAGTCGACGTGGTCCGCCACTACACCCGCCTGTCGCAGTGGAACTTCGGGGTGGACAGCGGCATGTACCCGCTCGGCTCCTGTACCATGAAGTACAACCCCAAGACCAACGAGCGCCAGGCCGCCACCCCCGCCATCGCCGCCGCCCACCCGATGCTGGCCGACGAGCTGTGCCAGGGTACTCTGCGGCTTTTGCATGAGCTGCAAACCTACCTGGCCGCCATCACCGGCCTGGACGCCGTCTCCCTCCAACCGGCGGCCGGGGCCCACGGCGAGCTGACCGGCATGCTCATTTTCCACGCCTGGCATCGCCACCGCGGGGCCCAGCGCCACAAGATCCTCATCCCGGACACGGCCCACGGCACCAACCCGGCCTCCGCCGCCCTGTGCGGCTATCAAGCGGTGGCGGTCAAGTCCGACGAACGGGGCATGCTCGATCCCGCCCTGGTGGCCGAACTGATGGACGAGGAAACCGCGGGCATCATGCTCACCAATCCCAACACCCTGGGCCTGTTCGAGGAGCGCATTCGCGAGATCGCCGCCATCGTCCACGCCAAGGGCGGCCTGGTGTACGGCGACGGCGCCAACATGAACGCGGTGCTCGGGGTGATGGATGCCAAGCGCTGCGGCATCGACGTGCTGCACCTCAACCTGCACAAGACCTTCTCCACCCCGCACGGCGGCGGCGGCCCCGGCGCGGGCCCGGTCTGCGTGACCGGCGAACTCGAACCCTTCCTGCCCGTACCCCGCGTCGTCAAGGAAGGCGACCGCTATCGCCTGGACAGCGACCGGCCGCTGTCGGTGGGCCGCATCCACGCCTTCCACGGCAATTTCGGCGTCCTGGTCCGGGCCTACAGCTACATCCTCAGCATGGGCGAAGCGGGCCTGAAGCGGGCCAGCCAGCTGGCGGTGCTCAACGCCAACTACGTCAAGGAGCGGCTGAAGGATGTCCTCCACCTGCCCTACGACCGACCCTGCATGCACGAATGCGTCTTCTCCGACCTCAAGCAGCAGGCGCAGAAGATCACCACCCTCGACATGGCCAAACGGCTGATCGACTACGGCTATCATCCGCCGACCATCTATTTCCCGCTGGTGGTGCATGGGGCCCTGATGATCGAACCCACCGAGACCGAATGCAAGGACGACCTCGATCAGTTCATCGCCGCGCTCAGAGCCATTGTCCGGGAAGCGGAGGAACAGCCGGATCTGCTGCGCCAAGCCCCGCAGCGGACCAAGGTGCGGCGGCTCGACGAGGTCCAGGCCGCCCGCTGTCCCTGTCTGACCGGACCGTCGGCGGTCTGAATCGCCCTCAGCGCGTGCGACCCACGGGCAGTACGGCGGCCGCCTTCTGCGATCTCGGCCTGGTGGCCTACCAGGCCGCACACGCGCTCCAGTTAGCCCTGGCGGCGCGGCGGCGACAGGGCCAACTGGCCCATGACCTGTTTCTTTTGGTCGAGCATCCGCCGGTCTATACTCTGGGCCGGCACGGCAGCCGGGCGCATCTGGGAGTGGACGAGCATTTCCTTCGGGCCAAGGGCATCGAGGTGGTGACGGTGGAGCGGGGCGGCGAGATCACCTACCACGGGCCGGGGCAGCTGGTCGTCTACCCGATCCTCGATCTGCGCCGCCGCTGGCTGGGCTTGCGCGACTATGTCTCTCTGCTGGAGGAACTGATGCTGCGGCTGGCCGCGGATTGCGGCGTCGTTGCCGGCCGCGACCCGCGCAACCACGGGGTGTGGGTGGGCGACGACAAACTGGGCAGCATCGGCATCGCCATCCGCCACGGCATCGCCTTTCACGGGCTGGCGCTTAATGTCGACCCCGACCTGGAACCCTTTGCCTGGATCAATCCCTGCGGCCTGGCCGGCATCGGCATGACCTCGCTGGCGCGCGAAGGCTGCCGGGGCGCCATGGCCCGGGTCAGAGCCCGGCTGCCGCACCACCTGACCGAACTGTTCGCGGTCGATCCGTGTCCGCTCGACCGCGATTTGTTCCGCGCCGACTTCCCTTTGCCGCCGTCCCTGCCATGACCGTCAAGCCCGTCCGAACCAAACAAGCCAAACCCCACTGGCTGCGCCGTGCCCTACCCACCGGCCCGCAGTACGAACGAATCCGCTCCCTGATCAAAGACCAGTGCCTGCACACGGTCTGCCAGGAGGCCATGTGCCCCAACCAGTTCGAATGCTTTGCCAAGGGCACCGCCACCTTCATGATCTTGGGCGACCGCTGCAGCCGTGCCTGCCGGTTCTGTGCCATCGGCCATGGCCCGCAGGGGCCGCCCGATCCCCAAGAGCCGGACCGGGTGGCCGCGGCGGTGCGCGCCATGGGCTTGAGTTTCTGCGTCCTCACCTCGGTGACCCGCGACGACCTGGCCGACGGCGGCGCCGCCCATTTCGCCGCCACCATCCGGGCGATACGCCAAGCCAATCCCCACACCCTGGTCGAGGTGCTGATCCCCGACTTACAGGGCGATGCCGAAGCCTTGAAAATCGTGCTCGATGCCCGGCCGGACGTGCTCAACCACAATCTCGAGACCGTGGCCCGGCTCTATCCGACCGTCCGTCCCGAGGCCGATTACCGCCGCAGCCTGGAGCTGCTGCGGCACGCCGGATGCCTGGCGCCATCGATTGTCCGCAAATGCGGCATCATGGTGGGGCTGGGCGAAACGGCCGCGGAACTGGCCGAACTGTTTGCCGATCTGCACCAAACCGGCTGCGACATCCTCACCATCGGCCAATACCTCCAGCCTTCGCGCCATCATCTGCCGGTGGCTCGCTTCCTGCCGCCGGACGAATTCGAAGCCCTCGAGGCCCAGGTGCTGGCCACGGGTTTCGGAGCAGTGGCCGCGGCCCCCTTTGTCCGCAGCTCCTACCAGGCGGAGACCCTCTACCGGCGGGTGACGCACCCCGCCTGAGCGCTTCCGTCCCGCGCAACCGGCCTGCCGCAGCCTCAAGGCGTCCGGAAGGTTGACACTTCAGGGAGAATGAAGCATTATAGGCCTTCTGTGCCTTGGCCCATCGCGGCGTCTTTGTACGCTTTGACGCAATGTTCGATGGCCTCAACTTCCGGAACACCATGCTGAAAAGAAAAGACAGAGCGCTCCAGTTCGGCCAGTTTCTCGCCCTGGCCGCCAGCCTGCTGGTCGCCGGACAGATCGGCTTCACCCTGTATCAGGGCGCGCCGTTTTGTCTGAATGAGGGTTGCAAGATTGTGGAAAAGATGACCAAGGTGCCGCCCCTGGTCTTCAATGCGGTGGGATTGTTCTTTTTTCAGACCATCTACTGGAGCCTGCGGGCGGCAAAGGGCGAACGGCGGCGGCTGCCGTCCTTTGTGCCGTATCTGTTGCTGGCCGCCCTCGGGGGGGAGGCGGTCCTGACCAGTTTTCAATACCTGGCGGCCCACACCTTCTGCGCCTACTGCCTGACCATCCTCGGGTTCGTCGTCCTGCTCAGCTGTCTGCTCGGCCTCCGGCAGATCCTGGCGGGCGCCCTGATCGCTGCCACCGTGGCCCTTGCCTTTGCCAGTCTGGACCTGTACCAGCCGGCCGCCGGCCGCCAGGCCTTTACCGCCGGCGTCTTCGCCAGCCGGCCGGGCGTGACCAAGTATCCCGAACACTACCTTTTCTATGCCTCGACCTGCGCCCACTGCGAGAAGGTGATCGCCTCGCTGCAGACCAACGGCCGAGTCACCGTGCATTTCAATCCCATCGACCGGGTCAACTCCATCGGCCTGGCCAATGCCACGACCAACCCCGCCTACGCGCCAGAACTCAACAAGGCCCTGCTGACCTCCCTGGGGATCAAGGAAATTCCGGTGCTGATGACCAAAACGTCGGACGGCTGGAACATCCGCCGGGGCGAAGCCGCGGTGCTGGCCGCTCTCAGCTTGCCCGACCCGGCCGCGGCCGGTACACCACGGCCGGGGTCCCTGGCGGCACCCGCCGGCCAATCCCTGATTCCCGGCCTGGACGGCAGCGACGGCTGCCAGGTCTCCTCTCCGGATTGCACCCAATCGACCTTCCGCTGACGGTTCACCCCGCCCGGCCGAGGGCCTGATCCAGATCCCACAACAGGTCCTCGGCATCCTCCAGCCCCACGCTCAACCGCACCATATCCGGCGTTACCCCGGCCCGCCGCAATTCCTCCTCGCTCAGTTGGCCGTGGGTGGTGCTGGCCGGATGGATGGCCAGGCTCTTGGCATCGCCGACATTGGCCACGTGGCTGAACAGCTGGAGCCGGTCGATGAATCGCTGCCCCGCTTCCCGCTCGCCCACGATGCCAAAGGTCAGGACGGCCCCCGCCCCTTCGGGCAGATACTTGAGCGCCCGTTGGTGACTGGGATGATCGGCCAGGCCGGGATAGGAAACCCAGGCCGCCTGGCGATGCTCCTGCAGAAAGCGCGCCACCGCCAGGGTATTGGCCACGTGCCGCTGCATGCGCAGGTTCAGGGTTTCGATCCCCTGCACGGTCAGCCAGCTGTTGAAGGGCGAGGCGGAGATCCCCAAATCCCGCAGCATCTGCACCCTGGCCTTGACGATGAAGGCGGGCGGACCGAGGCCGCTGTAGACCAGGCCGTGGTAGGAGGGGTCCGGTTCGGTGAAGTCGGAAAATCGGCCGGAGTCCCAGGCAAAGGTGCCCGCGTCCACCAGGAGGCCGCCGATGCAGGTCCCGTGGCCGTTGAGGAATTTGGTGGTGCTGTGGCTGACGATGGTGGCGCCCCATTCGATCGGTCGGCACAGGTAGGGAGTGGCCAGGGTGTTGTCGATCATCAGGGGCAGCCGGTGCGCCCGGGCAATGGCGTCGACCTCCTCGAAAGGAAAGACGATCAGGCTGGGATTGCCCAGGGTTTCGCCGTAAATCAACCGAGTATTGGCCCGGATGGCCCGCTGGAAGGAATCCGGCTCGGCAGGATCGGCAAAGCTGACCTCGATCCCCAGCCGTGGCAGGGTGTAGCGCAACTGGTTGTAGGTGCCGCCGTAGAGGCTGCTGCTGGAGACGATATGGTCGCCGGCCCGGCAGAGGGTCAAAAAGGCCAGAGTTTGGGCGCCATGGCCGCTGGCCGCGGCCAGCCCGCCGATTCCGCCTTCCAGGTCCGCCACCCGCCGTTCGAGCACCTCGGTGGTCGGATTCATGATCCGGGTGTAGATATTGCCCGCCTCCTTGAGCGCGAACAGGTCGGCGGCGTGGGCCGAGTCGCGGAAGCGGTAGGAGGTCGTCTGATACAGCGGCAGTGCCCTGCTGCCGGTCGACGGATCGACGGGTTGGCCGGAATGGAGTTGCCGGGTGGCAAACCCCCACGATCTTTTTGCTTCTGTCATTTGCCACCTCCATGTCAACCGGGCGGGATTGTGCCCATCGCCGGGGAATGCGCTCGGATTTTTTGTGCAGTTACACGGGATCGTTTCGCGGCGGAAAGTGGGGACGGCCCGCAGCAAAACCGGGGTACGCCTCAATACGGGCTGGAAATCACCTGGTTGCGGCCGGAGTCCTTGGCCCGATAAAGCGATTTGTCGGCCAGTTGCAGCATACTCTTCGACGAGGTCGGGCAGTGGTCGTTGAGCGAAGCAACCCCGATGCTGACCGTGACCGTCCATTCCCGTCCCTGGTCGCTGAACCGGTGCCCTTCGATGATGCTCCGCATGCGCTCGGCAAAAAAACGGGCCTGCTCCAGGTGGGTGTTCGGGAGCGCCACCACGAACTCCTCGCCGCCGAACCGGGCGGCCAAGTCACCCCGCCGGACGTTCTTTTTCATCAAGGTGCCGATGGTTTTCAGGACATAGTCGCCGAAATCGTGGCCGCAGGTATCGTTGACCGCCTTGAAATGATCGAGATCGAAAAACAGGCAGCAGAAATCGCACTGGGAGCGCTGCGCCCGCACGAACATTTCCTCGAAGGCTTCCTGAAAATACCGCTTGTTGCGCAGCCCGGTCAAGGCATCGTTGACCGCCTTGTCGTACAGGTTCCGGTTCATCTCCTCCAGGTGGCGCATGTGGCGCCGCAGGTTGAGATGCACCTGGACCCGGGCCAGCAGTTCCTCGGCGATGAACGGCTTGACCAGGTAATCGGTGGCCCCGGCCCGAAACATCCGCAAAACCGCCTGGGATTCGCTGGTGGCGCTGAGGGAGATCATCGGCAGATGCTCGGTTTCGGGGCGCTGACGGGTCAGATGGATGAACTCGTCGCCGCGCATGACCGGCATCTCGAAATCGACGATGACCAGATCCACCGCGACCCGGTTGTCCTTGATGAGTTCGAAGGCCTGGCTGCCATCCTCCGCCTCGAGGATCTTCAGCCCGATCTGTTCCAGGCAGAACCGGACCATCTTCCGCAGGGACGTTTTGTCGTCGACGATGAGGGCGGTCATGTCGGCAAAGGTGGTTTTCGGCCTGAGCACCTTGCTGACCGCGGCGGCGATTTCACCCCGGGCAAAGGGCTTGGAGATGAATTCCAGGCTGCCGAGATGGAAGCATCGACTGCGGTTGTCGAAGCTGTCGTTGGCGGAAACGAAGAGCACCGGAATCCGGGCATCCTTCTCTCCGAACACGCCCTGGGCCTCCATGGTCCGCAGTTGCTCGCAGCAGGCAAACCCGTCCATCCTCGGCATGTCGATATCCAAAATGAGCATTTCGGGCAGCCTGCTCATCCAGCGGAGCGACGACAGGGCCTCCAGGCCGTCGCTGAAGGCGACCACCTCGTAGCCGGCCGCCCGCAATTCTCTCTGGATCACGGTTCGGACGGTGGAACTGTCGTCCACCACCACCACTGTTTGCCTCCCTGTCGCCTTGCCTCGCTCGTGTTCTTTGTCCGCCAACATGTTTTCCGTCATGGTTGCGCCCTGTCTGCCCCATTGTGGCGATCAGTTCGTTCACGCCGTTTTACAGATGTTTTTTCAAATAACCCCTTCTTCCAGGAGAAGCGCCGGGCAGTTCCCCGGGGACGGGATTTCCACTGATAATTAATAATGAATATACCATGGCTGAAGTGTAATCTCCATTTGACGGTTGAGCTTCGGCTTTTTATTTTGACGTCACCTTTGCGTACCGTTTTCTCTGGCCCGCATGCCTTGCCGCCAACCCGGCGCGACCAGCGCCTCCGGACGGACCATTCACAACTCCGGCCGGATCACCAGGAGAATCACCATGCTCTCATTTTCCTTCAGTAACGGAGACCGTCTCCCCGCCCTCGGACTCGGCACCTGGAAATCCTCGCCCGGCACGGTCCAGGCGGCGGTCGCGGAAGCGTTGGCCGCGGGCTACCGCCATATCGACTGCGCCCCCATCTACCAAAACGAACCGGAAGTCGGCCGGGCCATCGCCGAGGCCGTCGGCACGGGTACGGTCGCCCGCGGCGATCTCTGGCTGACCTCGAAACTGTGGAACAATGCCCACGCCCCGAAACGGGTTCGGCCGGCCCTTGAGCAAACGCTGGCCGACCTGCGCACCGACTATCTCGACCTCTTTCTCATCCACTGGCCGGTGGCCTTTGCCCCGGACGTGCTCTTTGCCCGCAAAAAGGAAGAATTCATCCCGCTGGCCGACCTGCCGATCGCCGAGACCTGGAAAGCCATGGAAGCCTGCGTCGCTGCAGGACTGGTCCGCCACATCGGCGTCTGCAATTTCAGCGTCGCCAAGCTGGACGCCCTGTGCCGCCGGGCCACCATCCGCCCGGAAATGAACCAGATCGAACTCCATCCCTATTTGCAACAAGGGGCCACTCTCGATTTCTGCAAGCAAAACAACATATTGGTCACGGCTTTCTCGCCGCTTGGCTCCGGCGACCGGCCGGCCGCCATGAAAAAGGCCGGCGAACCGACCCTGCTCGACAACCCGGTGATCCTCCAGGTGGCGGCCAGGCACGGGATTACGCCGGCGCAAGTTTTGCTGGCCTGGGGTCTGGCGCGCCAGACCGTGGTCATCCCCAAATCGGTCGATCCGGAACGGTTGCGGCAAAACCTCGCCGCCGCCGAAGCGCGGCTCGACGACCGGGACATGGCGGCGATCGCCGCACTCGAGCGGGGCTACCGCTTTGTCGACGGCTCGTTCTTCACCGGACCGCAATCCCCCTACACCGTGGCAGCAATCTGGGATGAATGAGCAAGGCCGAAAAGGCATATTGACGATCAGGCAGCTTGTTGCCGATGGCCTGCGGATCGACCGCTTCACCATGGCCCCCGGAGAGGCCTGGTGCCTGGTCGGCGGCAACGGTTCGGGCATCGAACAGTTCTGCGAGGTCATCGCCGGGGAGCAGATCGACTACCGCGCCAGGAAGCTGAGCCTGCCGCCGGACATCGGCGTGCTGTCGTTCAAACGGCAGCAATCGATCTTCGAGGCCGAGCTCCGCAAGGACGACACCGATTTCCTCGACCGGCTCGACCCCGGCACCCCGGCCCGCGCCTTCCTCACCGACATCGACCGGCATCGCCGACTGATCGAGCTGTTCGCCTTCTCCGACCTGCTCGACCGGGGCTATCGCCAGTTGAGTTCCGGCCAGGAGCGGAAACTCTGCCTGCTCCAACAGATCACCGGGGGCGTCGGCCAGCTGATCCTGGAAAATCCCTACGAGGGGCTCGACAAGACCAGCCGCGCGGAACTGGACCGGGTGCTGGCCGGCCTGCGGGACCAAGGACTGGGCCTGCTCGTCCTGGTCAACAACAGTGCCGACATCCCGGACTGGTGCACCCATCTCGCGGCCTTCCGCGCCGGCACCATCGCCGTCCAGGGGCCGAGAACCGAGGTCCTGGCCGAGGTGGCCGGCTGTCTGACCAGCCAGCCGCCGCTCTTCCAGGTGACGGTGGCGGACTTCCGCCAGGACCGCGGGCAAGCGGATGAAACCGGCGATGCCAACCTGGTCACCCTACGCTCGGGTTTTGCCCGCTACGGCGAGGTCGAGGTCTTCACCGGCCTTGACCTTGCCATCGGCCCGGGCGACCACACCCTGATCACCGGCCCCAACGGCTGCGGCAAATCGACCCTGCTGCAACTCATCTGCGGCGACCACCCGCTGTGCTACGCCAACGACCTAGCCCTATTCGGCCGGCGGCGCGGCAGCGGCGAATCCATCTGGGAGCTGAAACGGCGGATGGGGATTCTCAGCCCGGACCTCCATCGCAACCACCGCGTGGCCGGCAGCGGGCTTGCCATCGTCGTTTCCGGCCTGTTCGACTCGATCGGGCTCTACACCCGCCCCAGCGAAGCGCAGTTGCGGCTCGGCCGCCGCTGGCTGGAACGCCTCGGCCTGGCCCACAAGGCACAGCAGCCTTTCCGCCAGATGAATTACGGCGAACAACGGCTGCTGCTGCTGGCCCGGGCGCTGATCAAGTCGCCGCAGCTGCTGCTCCTCGACGAGCCGACCCTGGGACTCGACGAGCCCAATCGCATGGCCCTGCTCGATTTCCTGGCCGGTATCGCCGGCGAGCAACTGGCCACCATCGTCTACGTCAGCCACCGCCCGGACGAGTACCGGGACTTTTTCCGGCAACATGTCCGGTTCGCATGAACACGATCCGGCGGTGCCCGGACACCCGGCAGCCCCGCGGACATTGTCCGCCAGCCATCGACCGGCCACGCTTGCACCCGACCGGCCGCTGACCGCCGAATCCACCGAACGCGCCTCAAGGAGCTCCATGTTTTTCGCATCGATCCGTTTCAAGCTCATCGTCGGCGGCATCCTGGCGGCGCTCATTCCGATGGCGATCTGCGGCTATGTCGCCATCACCGACGCCACCAAGGCGGTGTCCCAGCTGAGCCGGACCAACGAGCAGTTCATTGCCGAGGGGACCGCCATGCAGGTCGAGGCCACCCTCGAGGGCGAGATGAAACTCACCGCCGCCTTTGCCGCCCGCACCCAGGTCCGGAACGCCGCGGAAGCGGTCAACTCCGAAGGCAACGGCGGGACCGCGGAGACGCTCGAGCTGATCCGCCAGGATATCAGGAAACGGTTCGAGCTGCTCACCACCAACTATGCCGGCATTTTCATCACCGATGCCGCCGGCACGCCCTTTGCCGAAGCCATGGAGGCCGGCGAGAACCTGCCAGCCTGGAATATTCCCGAGCATCCCTGTTTTATCGAGGCCAGAGCAACCAGGAAACCGATATCCGGCGAGATGGTGTTCTCCCAATCCACCCATGAGCCGGTGATGATGATCTGCGCGCCGATCTTCACGGAAAACGGCCTCTTCCTCGGGGTTGTCGGCTCATTGCTCAAAGCCCCGGTCCTCACCGACATGATCGTCAAGCGGAAAATCGGGGAGACCGGCTATTGCTTCATGGTCAACCAGAACGGCATCATCATCGCCCATCCGGACGAAAAGAACATCCTCAAGCTCGACCTGTTACACATCCCGGCCATGGCGAGCATGGCCCAGGCGATGATCGACGGCAGGGCCGGAGCGGAGTCCTATGTTTTCAAGGGCATCCGCAAGGTGGCCGGGTTCGCCCCGGTCAAGGGCAAGGGCTGGAGCGTGGCCGCCACCCAGAATGCCGAGGAATTCCTCGCCGGCGTCCTGTCGCTGCGCAACAGCATCGGCCTGATCATCCTGTTTTCGATCATGGTGACCTGCGCGATCATTTTCGTGGCCGCCACCTCCCTGACCCGCCCCTTGAATACCGTCATCCGGGGCCTCGAGGACATCGCCCAGGGCAAGGGCCGAACGGCCCTGTCCAAACGCATCGAGGTCACCTCCAACGACGAAATCGGCATTCTTTCGGAAAAATTCAACCGCTTGATGGAATCGCTCCACAACATCGCCAACTTCAAAAAGGCGATCGAGGAGGAAGGTACCCTGGAGGATGTCTATCTGTGCATGGGCGAGGTCTTCACCCGGAAACTGGGGCTTGCACACTGCTTCATCTTCCAGGTGGCCAACGGGAAGAAGGGCATGTCCCTGACCTATCCGGAACAGGAGGAGGGCTCCGCCGCTCTCTTCTGCAATCCGGAAATTCTCGAACGGTGCGAGCTGTGCAAGGCCAACCGCATCGGCCACGTCGTGTCCTCGGTCCACTTTCCGGCCGTCTGCCGGCAATTCACCGGGCCGGACGGCACTGGTCATCATTGCCATCCCATTGTTGCCGGCGGCACCACCGTGGCAGTGGTGATGTTCGTGTTCGAAACCACACCCGCCGCTGCCGACCGGGTCTCCAAGGCGGAAGAATACATCCATGAATCGCTGGCCGTCATCGAAACCAAGCGCTTGATGCGCTCCCTGCGCGACACCGCCCTGATCGACGATCAGACCGGCATGCACAACCGACGCTACCTTCAGGAATATACGGAGAAAATCGTGGCCGGTGTTCTACGCCGGGGCAAGTCGATCGGCCTGATCATGTGCGACCTCGACTTCTTCAAGCAGGTCAACGACACCTACGGCCATCAGGCCGGCGATGTCGTTCTCAGGGCAACGGCCCAGGTCATCAAGCAATCCGTGCGGGAAGCGGATATCGTCATCCGGTTCGGGGGGGAGGAATTTTTGATCGTACTCCTGGACGTCGGCACGAACGAAACCCTGCGCATCGCCGAAAAGATCCGGGTGCACATCGAGCAATTGACGGTCAAGCTGCCGGAGGCGGTCATCCAAACCACCATCAGCCTCGGGGTGAGCGAATTCCCCCTTGACACCGACACGCTCTGGAGTTGTATTAAATACGCCGATATCGCCCTTTACCGGGCCAAGACGGAAGGCCGCAACCGCTGTGTCCGGTTCAGCCGGGAGATGTGGACGGCACCCGGCGGCTTGGCGGGTTCCCGGCCGAGTTCGGCGGCCGCCGCGGCAAACCCCTCATAAAACGCAGGAGAAATCATGATACTGCCATATCGAGAATACCGGCCCCTGGTCGGCAAGGGTGGCTGGGTCGCCCCCAACGCCACCCTGATCGGCGACGCGGTTCTGGGCGAGGATGTGTCGCTCTGGTTCGGGGTCGTCTGCCGGGGCGATGTCCACCGCATCCGCATCGGCGCCCGTACCAACATCCAGGATCTCACCCTGCTCCACATCACCCAGCACGCGGGGGCGGAGCGGGACGATCGGGACGGCCACCCGACGATCATCGGCAGCGAGGTCACGGTCGGCCATCGGGCCATTCTCCATGGCTGCACGGTGGGCGACCTCTGCCTGATCGGCATGGGGGCGATTATCCTCGATGGCGCGGTGATCGGCAGGGAGTCGATCGTGGGGGCCGGGTCGGTGGTGACGCCGGGCAAGCATTTCCCTCCCCGTTCCCTGATCATGGGGACACCGGCCAAGGTGGTCAAGGAGGTCAGCGACGCCCAGCTGCAGGAGATGCAGGCCTCGTGGCGGCGCTACGTGGCGCTGAAAAACGAATATCACGGCGCCGGGCTGGGCGACTGTTTTTGACAGTGGCCGCCGCGTACCCAGCGCCGGCCCGGATCAGAGGACCAAAACCGAGTTGGCCTCGCCAAACGCGTTGGGGGCGTAGCCATCGGCCTCGACATCGTTGACCCAGACCCCGCCGTCGAGCACATAGCGAAAGCAATAGGACCGGCCGGCCGGCAAGGAGAGCGTGGCGGAAAAGCTGCCATCCTTGAGTTTCTTCATGGGCGTCTCCCGCAGCGACCAGTCGTTGAATTCGCCGGCCAACACCGCGGTTTCTGCCTTTTCCTCGTTTTCGTACTTGAAGGTCACGCGGCACACCGTTCCGGTTTTGGAATAGCTTTTCTTCAACATGGGTGAGATCTCCTTGCCCGTGGAGGGCGGCTTGACTCAAGTCGTGAAGCAACGCGGCGGTATTCCGAAAAATACTATAACAGCCGCTTGCCTGGGGCAAGCACTATCTCGATGGGCCGCTCCCCGGACCGGACGGCCTTGGTATCGACCGAGCCCGATGCGATACCACCAAGTGGCCTGCAAATCCATTGTTCCCTGCACTCGATCCCCTTGTTTTCTCCAGGTAACCCCTTTGCACCCGTCTTTGACTCTCCTTTTTTATTTCGTGTGAACCAACCATGATGCCCATATCCTCCCCGGTTGAGCAATCCGTCCCACGCCTGCCCGAACTGCTGGCCCCGGCCGGAAATTTCGAAAAACTCGTCACCGCCATCCACTATGGCGCCGACGCCGTGTATCTGGGGGGCAAAGCCTTCAGCCTCCGCGCCCGCGCCGCCAATTTCGAGGAAGACGAAATGCGGCGGGCCGTGGCCTACGCCCACGAACGCGGCGTCAAGATCTATGTCACGGTCAACATCTTTGCCCATGGCCGCGACCTGGTACCATTGGAGTCCTATCTGCTCTTGCTGCGGGAGATCGGCGTTGACGGCTGCATCGTCAGCGATCCCGGCGTGTTGGCCATCGCGCGGCGGCTGGTTCCCGAGTTGCCGCTCCATTTGTCCACCCAGGCCAACGTGACCAATGCCGCCAGTGCCCGTTTCTGGGTCGAGCAGGGCGGGGTGCGGCGGCTGAATCTCGCCCGAGAACTCGGCTTGGCCGAGATGCGGGAGATGCGGGCCGCCACTTCCGCCGAGCTGGAAGTGTTTGTCCACGGGGCGCTATGCATTTCCTATTCGGGACGTTGTCTGCTCAGCCAGTATTTCACCGGCCGCAACGCCAACCAGGGCGACTGCGCCCACCCCTGCCGCTACGCCTACGCTGTGGTTGAAGAAAAACGGCCGGGGCAGTATTTTCCTGTAGAGGAAGACCAGCGCGGCACCTATATTTTCAACTCCCGCGACCTCTGCCTGCTGGACCGCCTGCCGCTCCTGATCGATGCCGGCGTCGATGCGATCAAGATTGAAGGCCGAATGAAATCGGCAGGTTATGTCGGCGCGGTGGTTCGGCTGTATCGATTGGCCCTCGATTGGATCCAACAGCAACTTTTTTCAGGCCAATCGCTAGTTAGCCTCGCATTGCCCGAAATTTTTCACAAGGAATTGAGCAAGATCGGTACTCGCGGTCAAACAGAAAACTTTTTTGCGGCCCCCCCTTCATCCGCAGACATGTTGTATGATAGAATGAGATTCGAACAACAATTTGTGCCGGTCGGCATTATCCGCGCCGCCGCCCCCTTCCTGATAGAAACACGACATACTATTACCATTGGCGACCGCGTGGAATATCTCGGCCGGAGCATCGAAACGGAACCGGTGACGGTCCGTGGCATCCGATTGGAAGACGGCACACCGCTGCACCGTGCGAATCCGGGCAACAAAGTGATCCTGCAAACCGAACCTTCACTGACAACCATCGAACCCCATGCCTTGTTGCGCAAAGAGATGAAGCCAGCATGAAACCTTTTCTCAATGTCCCCTTTCTTCCGGAGGACAAATATGTCGATTTTCTCTGCCAATGTGCCGACGACCTGGACAGCACCTACTTCAGTCTGCTGCACAGCCAGATTCTCGACTGCCGCACCCGGATCGAACCGGTCCCGGCGATCAGCCAGGCGGCCAACATTGCGGGTTTGAAACGTCTGCGCGGACCGAAAAAATACGCCCTGCTCAATAGCCGGTTCTATCTCCCCGATCTTTTGACCGATCCCAGTTTCACCAAGTCGATCCTGGACAGCCTCGACCAATGCCTGGACCACGGCGTGCTCGACGGCATCGTCTATTGCGACCATTACCTGCTCCAGGCGCTGGCCGACGGTTCTCCCGAGATCGCGGCCCAACTGGAAGCGGTGCCCAGCATCAACACCATGCCGGACTCGGTGCACAAAATCGAGGCCCAGCTGACCTATATCGACGAAACCGGCTTCAGGCCGCCCGGTAAGATCATCCTTGACCGCGCGCTCAACCGCGACCTGGACAAACTGGCCAGGATCAGCCTGACCCTGCACCAGGACCTGCCCGGAATCAAACTCGAGGTGCTGGCCAACGAAGGCTGCCTGCCCTATTGTCCCTTCAAGCTTTCCCACGATTCCTACATTGCCCTGGCCAACATGGAATGCCGGGATCTGACTCGCAATTTCAACTTTGATATCGGCTGCATGCGGCTGCTGGACGAACAGCCGCACCGGCTTTTGCAATCCCCCTTCATCCGCCCGGAGGACATCGATCTGTACCTCTACCATGTGGACACGATCAAGTTGTGCGGCCGCACCCTGGGCGCCGATTTCCTGATCAACGCCATCACCGCCTACCGGGCCCGACGATACGACGGCAATCTGCTCGATCTGCTGGACGCCGCCGCCTGGCTGGCCGACCGGCTCTATGTCGACAACAGCCTGCTGTCGTTCGATTTCGCCAACCTGCTCTCCCAATGCGACAACCGCTGCGGCCGCTGCGGCTTCTGCCGGGAATTGTTCGACTCCATCACCCATCCCCTGCCCCCGATGATCAAAGACCTGCGCATGACTGCCGATTGACAGGGACACCCTGCGCGGGTAAGGTGCGGTCGTTCGCCTGGTCCGCCCCGGCAAATATCTGTCTCGGCGCGGCGCGGCGACCGGTTCGTTGCACCGGACACCCCAGACCTCTTTTGGCGGCCCGAGATGGAATCATTTGAACAGCTGTTGACCGAATCGACGCGTATTCACGGCCATATCTGCGCCGGACAGGTGATCGGCGTGCGCATGGCCATGGCCGGACTCGACCGGATCGGCATCACCGACCCCAAGAAAACGGAGCGGAAAAAACTCTACGTCCTGGTCGAAATCGACCGGTGCGCCACCGACGCCATCCAGTCGGTCACCGGATGCAGCCTGGGAAAACGCTCGTTGCGCTGGCTCGATTTCGGCGTCATGGCGGCCACCTTCGTCAACCTCGACAGCGGCCGCGCGGTCCGAATTGTGGCCCGCGAAGAGGCCAGGACTCTGGCCGAGAGCTATTGTCCGGAAGTGGAGGACAAGTACCAGCGCCAGTTGCAGGCCTACACCGTCATGCCTCTTGACGAGCTGTTCCTCTTTCAGGAGGTCGAGGTCACGATTCCGGAATGCGCCCTGCCGGGCCGGCCGTTGCGCCGCATCCAATGCGACCAGTGCGGCGACTGGGTCCAGGATTGCCGCGAGCGGGAAAAAGATGGCCGCACGCTCTGCAGGGCCTGCGACGGTGAACGCTATTACCGGGTGCTGGACCGGACCAAACCGCAACCCGGCACCCCCAACTGAACCCCGCCCGCCTGCCATGGCGGCCCTTGACCTTCCCCTCCCCATGAGCGCGAACCGCCCGCGCCTCCGGAGCTTCAGCCATCACTGCCGCGAACGCTACGGCCAGGCTATCGGCAAGATTCCGCTCGACCTGGGCCATCCCTGCCCCAACCGAGAGCGGGGCGGTTGCCTCTTCTGCCGGCCGGCCAGCTTCACCCCTCTTTCCCTGCGCCCCAGCGACAGCCTGGACCAACAAATCCGACGCGGCAAACGCCTGCTCCTCAAAGGCCGGTTCCACCATTATCTCGCCTATTTTCAGCAGGAGACCCCCACCGCCCTGCCCACGGCCCGGCTCATCCCCGAGCTGGCACGGATTCTTGCCGATCCGGCTTGCCTGGGGACGATCCTTTCCACCCGGCCCGATGCCATCGCCGACGATCTACCCGCCGGCCTGGCCGATCTGGTGCGGCGCTGCGGTAAAACCTGTCTGGTCGAACTGGGCTTGCAGTCGATCCACGAGCGCAGCCTGTGCCTGTTGAACCGCAACCACAGCCTGCCCGATTTCCTTGCGGCCCTAGCCAAGCTGCGGGCCGTGGACGGACTGGAGGTCGGCGTCCACCTCATACTGGGGATTCCGGGCGAAACGGAGGCGGACATGCTGGCCACGGTGCGCACCGTCGGCGCCCTTCCGATCCAGGCCCTGAAACTGCACCATCTCCAGGTCATCGCCGACACCCCGCTGCAGGATTTGTACTGCCAGGGCCGGGTGCCGGTGTTCACGCGGGAGCTGTATCTCGAATTGCTCCTGCGCCTGCTCCCCCATATTCCCTCCCACATCACCCTGCACCGCCTCTGGTCCACGGCCCATCCCGGCCTGCTGGTGGCGCCGCAATGGCATTGCCTGGCCGGCGAGTTGAGCCGGCAGCTTCGGCAGCACATGGAAGCGCGGGGAATCTGGCAGGGGCAGGCGGTGGACGGACGGAACGGATCAGCCGAAGAAGAGCAATCGTTCCAGCAGGGATGAATGGTTGGTGCGGCGCAACCGCGTGAGAAAGGGAGCGAAATCGATGCCGTAGCGTTGACGGAAATCGGCACTGCGCTTTCGGGCGCGCCGGAGCGTTGCCCGGGAAATATCGTCGGCAAAACCCAGCAGGATCACGTTGCTCCGCTTTTTGACCTGCATCCGCAGCAGCCGGCCCGCGCAGCCCTCCCAGGCCGCGCGCACGACCTGCTCGTACAGCTGACGCTCGCCGCTCCACACGTTCACGGCCATCACCCCCTCGGGATGGAGGCAGGCGACGAGTTCCCGATACAGGGCGGGATCGGCCAGGACCGGCGCCATGCATCCCGGTCCGAAGATGTCGAGGAAAGCGACATGGTAGCTGGAGGGCGAGGCGGAACGGAGAAACGCCTGCGCATCCCGGTGGATGACTCGCAGTCCTTCTTGTTGGTGCGGCAGTAGGAAGGCGCCATGGGCCAGTTCGATCACCAGCCGCTCCTTCTCCACGATGTCGATCCGGGCGTCGGGGTGATGATGAAGCAGGAAATGCGGCAGGGCACCGCCTCCCAAGCCGACGACGAGAAAGGATTGCGGCCGGGGATGGAGCAGCAGTGCGGTGGCCATCCACCGGGTATAGGCAAGCTGCAGCTCCCAGGGGCGGCTGAGGTCGATGCTGGTCTGGCGCTCTTCGGTGCCGAAGCGCAGGCTCCGCACCCCGTCCTCGTCGGTGACCAGCACCGGGTGGTCCTCGGTTTGGCCGTTATACACCAGCTGGCGCATCGGATTTGCCCCGAAAAAAAAGGCCGCAGCTCCGAAAACCCGGGGCCGCGGCCTGCGATGAGCCGTCAACAAACTGCCTGGCCGGAGCGATCCGCCCCAAAAGGGCGATCACCATCCGGAGGCGGCGCACAATCTCACATTATTTTCATGCACGATGAAAATCAGTTACACCTCTTGAGGCTTCAGCCACCGCTTTTGGCCGGAGCCTGCTTCTCGGCTTCGGAGGCCGAACCGGCGATGGCGCCGCGGCTGATTTTGATTCTCACGTTATCGGCCACTTCCAAGGTAACGATCGTGTCGCTCAGCCCGGCGATCACGCCATGGATGCCGCCGCCGGTGATCACCCGGTCGCCTTTCTTGAGGTTGGACAGGTAATTCTGGTGTTCCTTGGCCTTTTTCTGCTGCGGACGGATGAGCAAAAAATAGAAAACGACAAAGATGAGAATCAGCGGCACGAATTGGACAATGTTCGCCATTCCCGCAGGGGCCGCTGCGTCAGCGGCCCAGGCAACTCCACTCATGGATTTTCCTCCGGTTCAACTTGATGTTCGGCCAATGGTTCGGCCCGTTGCTGATAAAAGGCGTGGCGAAAGGCGAGAAACCGGTCGTGCCGGATCGCCTCCCGCATCTCGGCCATCAACGTGCAATAGTAGTGCAGGTTGTGGATGCTGTTCAGCTGGTAAGCCAGGATCTCTCGGCTTTGAAACAGGTGGCGTAGATAGGCGCGCGAAAAGTTGCGGCAGGTGTAGCAGCCGCAGGTTTCGTCCAACGGTCGTTGGTCCTGCTGAAAACAGGCGTTTTTTATAACAAGTCTGCCCTGTGAAGTAAAGAGCATTCCATTGCGGGCATTGCGCGTCGGCATGACGCAATCGAACATGTCGATGCCGTGGTACACCCCTTCGATCAGATCCTCGGGCGTGCCCACACCCATGAGGTAGCGGGCGTGTCCGGCCGGCAACCGGTCGGCGGCTGCGGCCAGCACCTCGTGCATCAGCTCCTTGGGTTCCCCCACCGACAGCCCGCCCAGGGCATAGCCGTCGAAGCCGATCTCCACCAGCTGCTCGATCGCTTCCAGCCGCAGATCCGGGAACATGCCTCCCTGGACAATGCCGAACAGATGCTGGCCGGTCCCGCTCTGAGCGGCCCGACAACGCCTGGCCCAGCGGGTGGTCAGGGCGGTGGCCGCGATCGCCTCGTCGCGGCTGGTCGGATAGGGAATGCAGGTGTCCAGCGCCATCATGATGTCCGAGCCGAGCGCCTCCTGGACTTGGACCGCATTCTCGGGGCTGAGAAACAGCCGGGAACCGTCGAGATGGGAGCGGAATGCCGCCCCTTCCTCGGTGATCTTGGCCAGCTCCTGCAGGCTGAAGATCTGGAAGCCGCCGGAATCGGTAAGAATCGGGCGCTGCCAGTGCATGAACCGGTGCAGCCCGCCAAAGGAGCGGATCAGTTCGTGGCCGGGCCGGATGTAGAGGTGGTAGGTGTTGCCCAGAATGATCTGGGCGCCGACCTCGGCCAGGTTCGCCGGGGTCATCGCCTTGACCGAGGCCTGGGTGCCCACCGGCATGAACACCGGAGTGGACACGGTCCCGTGGAGGGTGGACAACTCGCCGTATCGGGCCTTGCATTCGCTGGAACGGCCCAGCAGGGTAAAGGGGGAAGCGACGGTCATGGCGGCTTAAGGGAGTGAAATTATTCGACCCGGAGAATGGTGCCCTCGAAGTGGAGCACCTGGCCGGCGAGCGGGTGGTTGAAATCGATGGTCGCGGTCGTCTCGCCGATGGCGGCCACCATGCCCTGCAACTCCTGGCCCTCGGGCCCGACCGCGGTGAGGATCAGGCCCGGCTGCCGAGCCTCCTCGGGCACGTGTTCCAGGGGCACCTCGATCAAGGCCTCCTCGATCACGGCCCCGTAGCCGTCCTCCGGCTGGATGCTCACCTTGAAGGAATCCCCCGCTTTTTTCCCTTCCAGAACCCGTTCCAGGCCGAAAATGAGCTGCTCCTCGCCATGGGTGTAGGTGAGCGGTTCCCCGTCGGCGCTGGATTCCACGGTCTCGCCGCTGTCCAGGCTCAGAGTGTAAGTGATGGCCACGGTGCTGCCTTGGCTGATGATCATGGTGTCCTCGGAGGAAAAGGGGTCGGCCGGAACATGCACAGGAACATGTACAAAGCCGGGGATATCCGTCTGGAGTCTGGCCGCTGTCCCGCCCGTGCGCGGCAGCCGCATGCGCACAGCTATAGCCTGCCCGGTGGACAATTGCAAGACCGCTCTGGCCGGCCTTTTCGCCGGCTCCACCGATCAGGCCGGCAAAGCGGCCAGCCGGCGTTCGAGTTGGCCCTGCTGACTGTGGATCGAGCGCGTGAGGTGCAGCTGGACCAGGGCCCGGTGCAGGTTTTCACCCGGCCGCCTGACCTTGAAATAGCGGTTGCCTTCCAGATGGTCGATGAAAAAGCGCAGACCGAGTTCGAAGCCGATCAGGCCGGCGGCGGCCACCAGTAAGCCGCGATCCGCCGGGGTCAGCAGATGGGCGGCCCGGCGCAGATAGCCGGCCATCAACGACTGAAACAGCTCCGGATCGAAGACCGTGGCCTCGGGGTCGGCCCGGTGCTCGCCCAGCGGATTGCAGCAGGAACGGAGGCAATCGCCCAGATCGTGGAGCACCAGCCCCGGCTTGACCGTATCGAAATCGATCAGGCTCACTGCCCGCTCCCCGTCGGCAGCAAACAGAAAATTGGCCGCCTTGGGATCGCCGTGGATCACCCTGCGGCTGAGTTGGTCCCTAGCCTCTTCGAGCAGGGTGGCAATCGGCCGCAGGCGCTCGATCATCTCGCGGCACAGATCTTCCTGCCGGTTGCCGCTCCAGGCCGCATTCCGGCACGCCGCGTCATAGCGGGCCAGATACCGAGGCGTGACATGGAAATCGGGCAGCGGGTCGGCCAGGAGATCGGGATTAAGATCGGCGGTCAGCAGGTGAAAGGCGCCCAACAGATCGCCGACCGCCTCGGCCTGGGCCGGGGTCGTCAGGCTGGCCAGGGTGCGGGTGCGGTCGAGCAGGGTCAACAGCCGCCAGCAGCAGCCGGAGGCGTCGATGCGATGGTCCTGGCCATCGGGAGCGGCAATCAATTGGAAAAAGCCCAGGCCGGGCGCGCGTTCGGCAGCGCGGCCGAGGTGGGCGGTCACCAGCCGCATGTTGGCCATCACCGCCCCCATGTCGGGGAACACGTGGGGATAAAGCCGTTGCAGGACCAGCTGCCGGCCGGTGGCCAGCGTCACTTTCCAGGTGTCGTTGATGTTGCCCCGGCCCAACGGTTCCCAAGCGGCAATGGTCTGGCCCGGCAGGAAAAACGCCAAGGCGGCGGCGATATCCATGGCTGGGGATCGGTTCATCGTTGTCCGGAAGCGGGATATTTTTGCGCGTTGAGCGCCATTTTGTCCGCCGCCGCTTCCAGCGGGTCGATGCCCAGTCGATCGGCCAGTCGGGTCAGGTAGATGAGGACGTCGGCGATCTCGTGGGCCACCTCGTTTTTGGTGGCCGGCGGCAGGTTGTGGCTTTGCTCCGGGGTCAACCATTGGAAGTGCTCCAGCAGCTCGGCCGCCTCGACGATCAAGGCCGAAGCCAGGTTTTTCGGGGTGTGAAAGGCTTCCCAGCCGCGCTCGTCGGCAAAACGGCGCAACAGGGCGGCAAGCTCTTCAAGATCGGCAATCCGGCGGGGCAAGGTTTGGGCCACGGTTTTCCTCCTCTCTGCGGCAACCGGGCCAAGGTAGCGCAGTAGCGGCCATTTGTCATCCCCGGCGAGGGGCCACGATTCGGTTTGCCGGCCTGCCGGCTCGCGGTGGAGCACCGATATTCGGCCGCTCGCCCGGTCAATGCCGGCGAAAAAAACTTCCGCAGCGCCGCCCGAGACGATAATTTTGCTCCCCGCCGCCCACCTGAACGCGCTATGGTGGCAGAACCGACGCGCCAACGAAGCCAGCGCAGGCCAAGAAATCCGTCGACTGCCCAGCGCAGTTGCCAAGAATAACCCCGTTCAAGCGGAGTCAAGAAGCCATGATCGACATCCGAACCCTGACCATCGCCGTCGTCCTGTTCCTGCCAGCCCCCCTGCTGGCCGCAGCGCCGGACCGCTTCGTCGCCAAGCTCAAACTCCCCACCGGCCAGACCGCGGTCGTGGCGGAAGGCGATTTCGAGGCGCGTTCCCTGGGCAGTTTCAGCGTGCGGCTGTATGAGGCGGCGCCCGCCCCGGACGAAACCACCTTCTTTATTGCCGGGCTCATTCGTCCCCGCGACGGGGTCATCGACAAAACCCTGCTGGCCGACATCGATGGCGACCGCCAGCCGGAGCTCATCGTGGTGGTACGCTCGGTGGGAACCGGCGGCTATCTGTCGGCGCACGCCTTTGCCTTTGCCAAGGACCAACTGCTCTTTCGCGCCCAGGTCGAGGATCTTGCCGCGGATGCGGATCCGGTGGCCGCCCTGCGACACGCCGCCGCCAAGCGAAGCTGAGGCAGGATGCGGCCGGACGCCATGCCGGGCCGGATGCGCCGATTGCCGATCCCCGACCATTCCATCCCTCCTTTTTCGACAACGGAACAAGGGATATGACCAAGCTGTTTGCCTCCCTGCTCATGATCCTCCTGCTGGCGGCCACCGCCTGGGGCGCAGACCCGATGATGGCGCGAATCCGGGCGCTTGAACCGCTCATCGGCACCTTTCCCCCCAACATCCGGCCAGCGGAAGCCAAGGCGACCAAAAAGCGCTACGAGGGCCTGAAATCGGAGCTGGATGCCCGGATCGCCGCCCACCCCCAGGACCAGGATCTGTTGTTCATGCGCGGCTATCTGCAGAGCATGGGCCACAACTTCGACTATCCGGGGGCCTGGCAGGGCGCCACCGACGACCTCCAGGCGGTGCTCCACGCCAATCCCGGCCATATTGCCGCCATGACGGCCCTGGCCAATTTGTGGGTGAACAGCAATCCCGCGCTCGCCCCGGAGGCGGAAAAGCTGTTCCGCAACGCCCAATGCCGCCAGGGCCGCGAACCGGTGGAAGAGGCGCAACGGGGCCTGTTCTTCGCCTTCTACTACCAGGGCAAGATGCGGGAGGCCCTGCGCCAGTCCGAATACCTGCAGCAAACCTGGCCGGACAACGAGCAATACCGGCGCTACAACGAAACGATCCGCGCCGTCCTGCTGCGCGCCGAAGATTACCAAGCGCCCCCGGTGCCCCTGTCGGGCAAAGTCGACATGACCACCTGCGACAAATAGCCGCGCCGGCACGCCGATACGTCCAGGAGCCATCGCAACCAGTAGGCAAATCCCATGAACAACCTGATCAGCAACACGCCCCAGCCGCCGTACTATGCGGTCATCTTCACCTCGCAGCGGACGCCGGGCGACCGGGGCTATGCGTACACGGCTGGCCGCCTGGCCGAACTGGCCCGGACCATGCCTGGTTTTCTTGGCGCGGAATCGGTCCGGGACGAGCACGGCGCCGGGATCACGGTTTCGTACTGGCAGAGCGAGGCCAACATGCGCCATTGGCTGGAACAGGCCGAGCATGCGGCGGCGCGGCAATTGGGCAACAGCGTGTGGTACGAGGATTTTTCGGTACGGGTGGCGCGGGTCGAACGGGCCTACGGCAAAAACCGGCCGGGCTGATGGACCAGGTCCGGATGCCGCAATCCAAAGAGGCGGCCGCGGCCATGAACCGCGAGGCCTACAACCGGATCGCGCCGCAATGGCACCTTGCTCGCAGTACATTCGCCAAGCGCGAACGCCTCTATCTCGAGGCCTTGCTGGCGGCGGTGCCGGCCGGGGCGACGGTTCTGGATCTGGGCTGCGGCACCGGCCGGCCGATGGCCGAATATATCGTTGCCCAGTGCCGCCACGTGCGGGGAATCGACCAATCGGAGGCCATGCTGGCTTTTGCCCGGAAGCTGCTGCCGGATGAGCAATGGCTGCTGGCGTCCATGGAGCGCTGCGATCCGGGACAGGGATATCGCGGCGCGCTGCTGTGGGATTCGCTCTTCCACCTCCCGCGCGCCGAGCACGAACCCATCCTGGCGAAGGTCGTACGCGGACTTGTGCCGGGCGGCAGGCTGATGCTGACCGTGGGCGGCTCGGCACAGCCGGCATTCACCGACTTCATGTTCGATCGGGAATTCTTCTACGATTCCAATACGCCCGAGGAAACGGAGCGGATTCTCGGCCGCCTCGGCTGCCGCCCGATCCTTGCCGAGTTCATGGAACTGCCGGATGGCGGCAGAAACAAGGGGCGCTACGCCATTGTGGCGGAAAAGGCCTGACAACACGTGGCCGGTGCCTGTTCGAGGCGACCACCTTCAACTCAACCCCCTGCGAGGTCACGCTATGTCGCTTGCTCTCTTGCTCATCGACATTCAAAACGACTACTTTCCCGGCGGTGCCATGGAAGTGCCGGGCGCCACCGAAGCCGCGGTCAAGGCGGCGGCCCTGTTGGCGGCCTTCCGGAACAAGTCGCTGCCCATCATCCACGTTCAGCACCTTGCCGCCCGTCCAGGGGCAACCTTTTTCCTGCCCGGTACCGCCGGGGCGGACATCCACCCGTCGGTCCAGCCACTGGCCGGCGAGACGGTTTTCCAGAAGCACTCTCCGAGCTGCTTCCGACAGACTCCGCTGCTGGAGCATGTGCAGCGGAAAAACATCACCCGGCTGCTGGTCGCGGGCATGATGACCCAGATGTGCATCGACACCACAGTGCGGGCCGCGGCCGATCTCGGCTTTTCGTGCCTGCTGGCGCACGATGCCTGCGCGGCCCGCCCCCTTGCCTTTGGCGGCAGAGAAGTCGCCGCCGAGGATGTGCAGGCGGCCTACTGCGCCGCGCTCAACGGCCCGTTCGCCCAGGTGCTGCCATCGGCGGAGCTACTCGCTAGCCTCTGAATTTACCGGTAAAGGGTTGCCGGCCGGCGCGGATCAGGCCGCCGGTGCTGTCACCAGGTCCCTGATCCGTGCGACCACCTCGGTCACCGCCCGTTCGACCTCGGGCGACATCTGCTGGGTGAATTCCTTGATTTCCTTGACCTCGATCAGCAGGATGCGGATCTCGGTGGGCATCTCCTCGGGAAAGCAGACGTAGCCGGTTTTCAGGGTAGTGCCCAGAGTGATGGCGTGCGAGTTGACCAGGGCATGAGTGGTGAAGATGTCGTCCACACTCACCTCGAGGATGGAGCCCGGCGCATTGCCCAGCTTGCAGGCATCGACCACGATCGCCCGTTCGTAGCCCCGCACCTTGTCCATCACCTCGAAGCCGACGGTGTAGACCACCTCGGTGTGACAAGCTAGCCCCTCGCGTTCCAATTGCTCGACCACCACCACGCCGGCACGGTCGTCCTGGAGGTAGGGGTTGCCGATACCGATCACCACGCATTTTGCTTTCATGTCCGCCCTGTCGTCAAAGGGAAAGGGCCGGAAGGGGCAAAAAACCCCTTCCGGCCCAGGGAAGTGAAACAGAGGGGGGATGGGTTCGGCCTGGCACCGATCCGCCGGGATTGTTCCCGGACCGGCAACAGCCGAACGCTCCGTTCACTACCTTAAAAGTTTTTCAAGGTCTTGTACAGCGTGCCCCGGCTGTCGAAAATCTCGACTTCCAGCGGCGACTGGCCCCCGGTCACGGTGTGGGTGGCGCAGGCCAGGCAGAGATCGTAGGGCCGGAAGGCCATCTCCACGTAGTTGAGCATGTTCTGGGAGACATCGCCGTTCTTGATGAAATGCTTGGCCGCCTTCTTCACCGCCAGGTTGATCGGGGCATTGTTGTGGGTGGTGGCCACGATCAGATTGGCGTCGGTGACAATGCCCCGATTGTCGGTGAGATAGTGATGGATCAAGGTGCCGCGCGGCGCCTCGATGATCCCCACCCCCTCGCCCAGACAGGAACTCGGCTTGTTCCAGGTCTCCTTGCCGGTGATCTCCGGATCGCGGGAGAGCTCCTGGCACTTTTCGGCGGCGCTGAGCAGCTCGATGGCCCTGGCCCAATGGTAGGCGAGGATGTGGTGCACCGGCCGGGCGCCGAAGGTGGCGTGGAATTTCTCGAAATGCCGCTGCGCCTTGGGCGTGTCCATCGACTTGACCACGTTCATCCGGGCCAGCGGGCCGACCGCATAGATGTTGGTGCCCGGCCCTTCGACAATGCCCTTCCAGGCGCCGATCTTCTTCTGGTAGGGGAACTTGAGATAGGTCCAGGGCTGGACGCGCTCGGCGATGAAATCGAGATATTCCTTGCCGTTGAAGGTGCCGATCACCGCGCCCTGGCTGTCGATCACCTTCTGGGTTCCGTCGTAGTAGGCGATCCGGTCCTGCTGGTCCACCGAGCCCATGTAGCCGACCTCGACCTTGTACATGTCGCCGGTCACCAGCTGCATGTATCGGTCGTTTTTCAGCACCACATCGTCGAAAACCTGAAGCGTCAGCTCGCCCAGTCCCACCAGTTCTTCCGACCAGGCCTCGATCTGCCGGCGCTCCTCCTCGGTCAGCCGTTTGGACCAGCCGCCGGGAATGGCCGCCACCGGGTGATTGGGCTTGCCTCCCAACAGCTCGAAAATCTTGACCGCCAGGCCGCGGCGCCGCAGAACCTCCTTGCCGGTGGCGGCACCCACCGCATTGATCAGGCCGACCACGTTGCGCTCGGCCGGGTTGGCCTCGGGACCGACCACGAAATCGGGAAATCCGAGGGCATAGAGGATGACCGAATGGTCCTCGACATAGTGGGCGTTGAAAAAGAGTTCGCGCAGTTTGCGGCCGGTCGGCGGCGGAATGACGCCGAAGACGCCGTCCGAGGCCTTCATCGAAGCGGTGAAATGGACGCCGCGGCAGACCCCGCAGACCGTGGACACGGTCCGCGGCACCTCCTCCATGGGCATGCCCTGGAGGAATTTCTCAAACCCTCGGAATTCAACGGTCTGGAAAAAGGCATCGTCGACATTGCCTTGGTCGTCGAGGAAAATGGCGATCTTGCCATGCCCCTCGAGCCGAGTGATCGGATTGATTTCGATTTTCTTCATAGAGCTGCTCCTTGCAGTCGTAACCGGAACGCTTGGCGCCGGGCCAAAACCGAATGTGTTGTTTTGTGCTTCAACGATACCCATGAACAGACCTCCCCGGTTGTTCGTGCGGCATCCCGAGGTGCTAGTGCTCCTTGTGTTCGGCAATGCGATGGTTGAGTTTCGAGGCCGTGTGGCTGTAACGGTAGACCAGCTTGGCCATGTCGTTGTATTTCTCGATGAACTGGGCCGCAGTCTCGTCGTCGGCCATGCTTGCGGCCAGCATCGAGACGCAGCGGGCGCCGAAATCCTTGACGCCGGGAATCGGTCCGCCGCAGCCCCGGCAGGGAATGTTGACGTTGAGACAGGAGCCGCCGCAGTCGCCCTGGGTCACCGGGCCGAAGCACATGTAGCCCTGCTGGAGCAGGCACTTTTCCGGATCGGGCCGGTCGTCGACGGTTCGCTTGATCTCGCCCACCGGCAACCGCTCCTGGCCGGTGATCGCCGGATTGCGCTTGCAGACGTCGCACACCGCCTTGCCGCCGGTCAGCCAGGAGCCCGCCGGCGGCAGCTTGCCCGCCAGGATGGCGCCGATCAGGCGGCCGACAAAGGCGGGATGGGGCGGACAGCCGCCGACATAGTATTCCACCGCCACCACCTGATCGATGGTCGAGCAATTGTCGAGGATGGCCGGGATGGTCAGGTTGTACTTGCCGTCGAGCATGTATTCCGGAGAGGGATAAACCCCGTCGGGGTTGTCGGTGGAGAAGGAAGTTTTGTAGGCTTTTTCGAACAATTCCGCTTTAGTGTGCAAATCACCCATGGCGGCGATACCGCCCATGGTGGCGCAGGCGCCGAACGCCACCAGCACCTTCGATTTCTGGCGCAGCACCTTGACGGTGTGCAGGTTCTCGCTGTTGCGGATCATGCCGTCGACAAAGGCCAGATCGATGGATTTGTCGGGCATGGCTTCCAAATCCTTGTACTTGACGTCGGCCACGGTCGGCGCCCAGAAGACGATTTCCAGCGAATCCAGGGCGTCGACCAAGGCCTCGGACAGGTCGACCACGCTCATTTCGCAGCCGGCGCAGCCGCCGGCGAGCAGAAAGGCGGTTTTCAGTTTATCTGCCATGACCGTTTCCTCCCTTGAGCGGATTGGGACCCATCTCCTGCAGGTCCTTGGTGAACTCCTCGACCACCTCGGCAAAACGGTAGCCTTCGGCGCCGGAGATCCATTCCAGGCGGAACCGGTTGCGGTCGAACCCCGAATCCTCCAGCAATTGCCCCAGGATCTTCATCCGGTTGGCGGTCTTGTAGTTGCCGCTCTTGTAATGGCAGTCGCCGAAGTGGCAGCCGCCGACCAAAACCCCGTCGGCGCCGTTGGCAAAGGCCTCCATGATGTATTCCGGCTCGACCCGGCCGGAACAGGGCACCTTGATCAGCTTGATCGAAGGCGGGTACTTGGCGCGCAGGTTGCCGGCGAGATCGGCGCCGGCATAGGTGCACCATTGGCAGGCAAATCCGACGATATTGGGTGTGAACGACATCAGGCCACCTCCTTGATCAGACGTTTTTCGCTTTGCATCTCGCCGATGACCGCACTGCGGTCGATCTGCGAAATCGCGGCCACCTGGGAGGGATCGAATCCCATGGCCAGGGCGAGCACCTGGGTGTAGTAGAAGGTCGGGATCGGGTCGAAATCGATCAGCCCGCGTTCCTTGAGGATCGGCTGGGACATGTCGAACTGGAGGAAACAGGACGAACAGGTGGTGACGATCATGTCGGCCTGGGTCTCCTCCTTGATCGACAGCAGCTTTTCCCTGAGCAGTTTCAGCGCTTTTTCCGGATCGGTGGAGCGCATGCCGCCCATGCCGCAGCAGCCTTCCAGCCGCGAGTAATGGGGGACCGTGGCGCCGGTGGCCTCGCACAGTTCCCGCAAGATGGCCGGGTGATAGGGGTTGGTCTCGCTGACCTTGTAGACATCGGTGGGCCAGAGGGCGTGGCAGCCGGTCTGGACCGCGATCTTCAGACCTTCGAGCGAGTATTTCAGACTCTCCCGGATCTTGTCGGCGCCCACTTTGCGGTGGAGGACATGGGCGACATGGTAGATGTCCGAGGTGCCCTTGAACCTGCGGTTGATGGTCGCCAGCTGGGCATTGACCGCCTTGCGCCGGTCCCGGTCCTTCATGAAGTGCTTGGCCTCGGACAGGATGCCGAAGCAGGAGTTGCAGCCGGTCATAATGTCCACGCCCCGATCCTCGGCAAGGGCGATGTTGCGGCAGGACAAGACACACCAGGTGTTGAGGTCGAAAGATGGGGCTGTGCCCCAAGCCGGACAGCAGGATGCCCCCTGCAGGTCCACCGGCTCGATGCCCAGGGCCGGGAAGACCTGGCGGAAGGATTGTTCGATGTCCGGGGCCTTGAGCGGGATGTTGCAGCCGAGATATAAGCCTATTTTTTCCATGCGTTGCACCTCACCTTAAAAGAGTCCCAACTGGCCCATGGGGCTGTTGTTGATCAGCGTCTGGATTTCCTGCTTGGCCTGCTCGTCAAAGGCCGAGGTGGGCGTCGTTTCCGGCAGTCCGACCTTTTTTCTCGCCTCTTTCGGGTCGACGTAGACGGCATGGCCGGTCTCGAACAGATTCATCTGACTGGTGACCGACGAGGTGGAAAAGGCCAGTTGATTGGCCTGGTAACGGCGGAAGGCGAATACCACCTCCTGCGGCCGCACGCCCTGGGGGCAGACCTCGGTACAGCGGCTGCAGGCCTGGCAGCCCCAGCTGGAGGAGTCCTCGATGATTTCCTCCAACTGCCCGTTGAGCAGGTGGCGGATCAGGTTGCGGCACAGCAGGGGAAAACCGGCCCTGACCCCGGGACAAACCGCCGAGCAGGCGCCGCACTGGACGCACTCGCGGATATATTCGCCGCCATAGGCGACGATGGTATCGATGGCTTCGTCGATTTTTTTCTGGTCGATAATCATGGTGGCGTTCTCCTCAGGCCGTCAAGGCCTCGATCTGGGCGAAGATCTGCGCTTCTTCATAGCCATGGAGGACAATGGCCCCGGACGGGCAGGCCGAGGTGCAGACCCCGCAGCCCTTGCAGGCCGACATCTCGATCTGGGCCCTGGGCCGGTCGGCGTAGGTGGTCATGTTGATGGCATGGTACGGACAGAGCGGGATGCAGATGCCGCAGCCGCTGCACACTTCGGGATGGATCTCCGAAATCACCGCCTCGATCCGGACCTTGCCCTGGGACAGCGGGGCCGAGGCGGCCGCAGCCGCGGCCTTGGCCTGGGACACGGTATTGGGGATATCCTTGGGCCCTTGGCAACAGCCGGCGAGAAAGACGCCTTCGATGGCGGTTTCGACCGGGCCGAGTTTGGGATGCAATTCGCGGAAGAAATTGGAGCCGCAGAACTGCAGCCCGAGCTTCTGCGCCAGGACGTTGGCATCCTTGGGCAATTCGATGGCGGTGGCCAGCACCACCAGGTCCGACTCGTACTCGATGTTGCTGGCGGTGTCGCCGTCGTAGGCCAGCACCCGGAGCTTTTCGCCGGGCAGCATTTCCATGCCCCCGACCTTGCCGCGGAAGAAATTGATCCCCAGTTCGCGGGCATTGATGTAGTACTCGTTGTAGCCCTTGCCGCCGGCGCGCACATCGATGAAGTGCATGTTTATGGCGATCTCCGGGTACTTCTCCTTGATCAGTCGCGCCTGTTTGATCATGTACATGCAGCAGACCCGCGAGCAGTAATTGTGGAAATGCTCGTCCCGCGAGCCCATGCAGGAGACGAAGGTGATGGTGTGCGGTTTTTCCCCGTCCGAAGGCCGCAGCAACTTGCCCTCGGTGGGCCCGGTGGCGGAGATGATCCGCTCCATTTGCAGGGCGGTGACCACGTTGGGCGAGGCCGGCGCCATTTCCTTGAACCAGTCCTTTTCCATCACCTGGAAACCGGTGGCGACGATGATTGCACCCACCTCGATCTCCTTGATCGCCCCTTGAGGATTGAATGCGATCGACCGGTTAATGGCCTCGGCGGTACACGCCCGCTCGCAGGGAGCAAGGATGGGGCGGCCGGTTTTCTCGTTGATTGTGGGCAGAGTGCCGATTTCCCGTCCGGCGCAGTTCAGGCAATGCTCGATGTCGACCACCGCCTTTTTCGGCACCGCCTGGGGAAACATGATGTAAGCCGCGCGCCGGTTCGACATGTTGCAGTTGAAGCCATCGGGTGTCTTGCTTGGGCACTTCTGGGTGCAATCGCCGCAGCCGGTGCACCTGCTCCAATCGACATAGGCCTGTTTTTGCCGGACCTTGACCTGGAAATTGCCGATGTAGCCGCTGACGTCCTCGACCTCGGAATAGGCGAGGATTTCGATGTTGGGATGGCTGTTGACCTCGACCATCATCGGGGTGAGGATGCAGGCCGAGCAGTCGTTGGAGGGGAAGGTTTTGTCCAACTGGGCCATGACCCCGCCGATGGAGGGCTGCTTCTCCACCAGGTAGGTCTTGTGCCCCATGTTGGCCAGGGCGAGCGAGGCGTTGATCCCGGCGATGCCGCCGCCGATCACCAGGGCGGCATCGGTGACCGGCACGAAGGTGTCTTCCAGGGGTTCGAGGTTGCGAGCCTTGCCGACCGCCGAAGCCACCACTTTCTTGGCCTTTTCGGTGGCCCCTTCGTGGTCGTGGCTGTGGACCCAGCTGCCCTGGTCGCGGATGTTGGCCATCTCGAACAGGTACTTGTTCAGCCCCGCCTTTTCGACGGCAGCACGAAAAATCGGCTCATGAGTGCGCGGGGTGCAGGCGGCCACCACTACCCGGTCGACCAGGCCGTCGCGGATGTCTTTCTTGACCATCTCCTGCCCGGAATCCGAGCACATGAATAGATCCTTGCGGGCGATCACGACCTCGGGCAGGGTTTCCGCGAACGCGCGGACCGCCTCCACGTCGATGACGCCGGCAATGTTCGAACCGCAGTGACAGACATACACACCGACTTTCGCCATACTGGCCTCCTTTCTCAGAGTATTGAATCTCCCCAAGGTTGCACAAGCGGCCACGTGCTGCGCTCCCGCGCCCAGCCCGCGCGAGCAGAAATCCTGTCGTACTATCTATCTATTTTGCTGGCCAACTTTCAGGCAACCGAATAGCATGGCTTTCTGTAGAAAAGAATGATCCCCCTCGCAACTTTTTTCTTTTTTCGCACATTTTGCACAATTATTCGTCCAAACCCGATTTGCCATCGTGCGGCAGCGCCAAACCTGCCACAGCAAGCGCATCCCGCATCTTATCTCATAGGTAATTTTGATAAATGCAGAGCCGAAACGAACCTGAGTCTTGCGAGCGATAGAGGCATTTTCGTTTTTCAACGCCCACTATCCGACTTTTGCTTCGCACAATTCGCACAGCAAGAGCTCTCAATTTGCACTTGATCGAGTCCGTGCCAGCCCGTCGGACACAAACGGTGCGACCTTAGTGCGCAGAAGGCACAACGGCGAACCAAGATCGCGGCATCTTGGTCACAGTGGCTGTGGTGGAAAACTCGGAAAAGCCTTGGAGGGAGGCGGAGAAATGGTCAGCCGAGGCGGCAGGGGCTGGACAAACGTGGGGGAAGAGGCGCCGAAGGCGGCGCGCACATCAAGGCGAGCGGGTGAAGTCAGCATAAGGATGCCAGCAAAGGCGCCCAGCCGGCGGTCTTGCTTTCCCGGATATCGGGGACAATCACCACGGTCTCGGCCAGATTGTAGTCAGCCAGGGCTTGGCGAATCTCCGCCAAGGTGTCCTGCACGATCTCCCGGGGGTGGTCGCCGAACAGGTTGTAGACCGTGCCCAGCAGGTGGATATTCCTGGTCTTGATCGCTTCCAGGCTGAGGCGGGTGTGATTGATCGAGCCCAGGCGGGGCGAGGTGACCAGCACCAGGGGGAGCCGGCGGGCGGCATAGTAATCGAGAAGCCGGCATCGGCCATCGAGCGGCACCATCAGCCCCCCTGCCCCTTCCACCAGCAGCCAGTCGAAATGGTCCTGCAAGGTGGACATGGACCGGTCCAACACCGACAGGTCGATGGCAACGCCGGCCATTCGCGCGGCCAGCCGGGGAGAGGCGGGAAAGGGAAAGAGATAGGGACAGGTGGTCCCATTGCGGTCGAAGTCGGAGAGCGGCTGTTCCATCAGCCGACGATGGAGGACAATATCGTCCGACATTTCCTGGCAGCCGGTCTGGACCAGCTTGAGGGTCGTGACCGTGTGTCCCTGCTGGACCAGGTGGCGGGCCAGCAGGCCGGTGACGTAGGATTTGCCGACATCGGTGTCGATGCCGCCCACGGCAATGGTGCGATGCGGGGTGGTCATGTCCGGATCCTCCGACCAGCAGGCTTATTGAGTGTCCAACCCGCCCTCACCTGGGCCGGGCCACGATGAACATGGGATGGTAGGTGAGGCGGACCCCCTGTTCACCGGCAAACCGCTCCTGGTAGCGAGCGGCAAAGTCCGCAACTTGGCGACGGGTCCACGCCTGCTGACCGATCGAGTTGACGCCGGTGGCCCGGAGGTGCTGGAGCACCGCGATCGGGGTCGGGTACCACAGGGTTTCCCGCGCCTCCTCGGCGACCAGGATCTGGAAGCGCTCGCCGACCACTGTTTGCAGCTGCTCCAGGTTGCGGTAGGCCAGACCCATGCCGGCGATCTCCCGGATCTCGTGCAGATTCTCCTTGCCGTACAAGGAAAAGGCGAACAGGCCCTCGGGATAGAGGTGCCGATGCAGTTTATCGCACAGGCCCGGCAGGTCATGCACCCAGTGCAGGGTCGAGGAGGAGAGGATCAGGTCGTAGCGGTCGGGAAGCGACAGGGCTTCGATGTCGCCGGCCAGGAAGGTGATTTTCTCGACATGGGTGCCAATCCGGCGGCAGACCCGCTGCTCGAAGGAGGCGACCAGGTCGCACAGGGTGAAATGATCGATTTCCGGAAAGCGGCTCAGGGTCTTTTCGGTCAACAGCCCGGTGCAGCAGCCGATCTCCAGCACATCGGCGGGATTGAAGCTGGAAGCGGTCTCGGCCAGCAAATCGAGCAGCCGGTTCGCCACCCGCGATTGCACCGTGGCCTGCTGCTCGTAGGTAGCCGCGGCCTGCTCGAACCTGAGCCTGATGCGTTGCTTGTCGGGAATCATGGGCAATGATCGGGTTACGTCGTACATGTGATGTAATGCCTCGCAACCCAGCAGTGCGGAAACGGCGCAAAGCGAAAGGACCGGCGCAGGCGGCCGGTAAAAAAGCGGTTACAGTCTTCCTTGATGTTCTTCCCTTACAGGCCCCAGAGCAGGCGGCTGTCCACCCACCCGGTCACTCCCTGGCCATGCTCGACCTTGGCCCAGCCGTCCTGCTTCTGCAGCACCTTGAACACCACGCCGTAGCCAGCCATGGCAACGACATCGGCGTTCAGGTTCGGCTCCTTGCGAACATTGATCTGTCCATCGGTTCCCTTGTTGGCCTTGACGATGGCAAACTGGCCCTTTTGCGTCGTCTTTTTATGCACCCAGCCGCTACTGCCCTCGAAATCGCGGACCTGGAGCCATTCGCCCTTGGTGCTGATCTGTTCGAGCGGAAAGCCCGAGTCCAGTTTCCACAGGACTTCGTGCCCGGTACCCGGACCGGAGCGCATATTGATGTCGTCGCCGGCAATGGCCACCATCTCCCCTGCCATGACCGTCCGGGCCAGCAACAGGACAGAGAGGGCGCATGCCGACATGAGGATTCGCGTGTTCATGCACAGTCGTTCAGCGCGCGGGTTGATCGAAGGGGGCTGGCCGCGGCCGCCAGACATGGCCCGCTATCTCCACGGCAAGCGCGTCGTGTTGGCAGGCCTCGGTGCAGCAGCGCAGGCAACGGATGCACTCGCCGCTGTTCGGCGACCGGTCGACCTGGATGTCAACGGGGCAGATCCGGTGACAAGCCCCACACTTTGTACAGTTATCCGCATCAAATTTCAACCGAATCAGGCTGATCCGGTTGAACATCCCGTAAAAAGCGCCCAATGGGCACAGGCTGCGGCAAAAGGGCCGGAACGAGGCAATGGACCACAACAACACCAGCGCCAGCAGGCAGAGCTTGTACAGATACAAGACACCCACCGCCGAGCGCAAATCCGGCATCAGCAGTACCATCGGAATGCCGGCCTCCAGGGTGCCGGCCGGGCACAGGAATTTGCAGAACCAGGGAAGCCCCAGGCCGAAATCGTCGATCACGGTCAAGGGCAGAACCACGACCAGCAATAAAAGCACCAGGTATTTGCCCCAGCCAAGCCATCCGGGAATCGCCAGCTTGGGTGAGGGAATCCGGTGCAGCATCTCCTGCACCAAGCCGAAAGGACATGCCCAGCCGCAGATCAGCCGCCCGAATGCGGTGCCGAGCAGGCCCATGCAACCCAGAACATAGGTGCCTAGGTAGGCGTGGCCGCTCTGGAGCGCAAGCCGCACCCCCAGCAGCAACTGCTGCAGGCTGCCGATCGGGCAGAAGGTAGTGGCTGCGGGGCAAGAGTAGCAGTTGAGCCCGGGAGAGCAGAGCACCTTCAGCGGCCCCTGGTACAAGGTGCCGCTCACCGGAAAGGCCCAGTAGCCGTTGCTGAGAAAAAGCCACAGGGACTGGATCCAAAAGCGCAGCCGTTCCATGCTCAGTCGATGCCGATACAGGGCAGGCACACGGACCGGGCCTGCTCCAGCACCCGAGCCGGTTCGTCCACCGCGATCCCGGTCAAGAGCAGGAGCAGAAAGACCAGCAGCAGAAGTAACGGGATCCGGCGGATGAGGCGAGCTGAACTCCGCCGATCCTTTCGGGCGCCAGCCGGGGAATCGGCCGTCAGCATTGCCAGCCGCCTATTTGGCCAGCAGGCCGACCAGCCGGTCGAGATCGTCGCTGGAATAGTACTCGAGCTCAAGCCGTCCCCGTCCGCCCTGCTGGACGATCCGCACCTTGGTGTGCAACTGGTTGGTCAGTTGGTTGACTAGGGTGGCGCAATACGAGGGCGTCAGCTCGCCTTCGGCTTGCACTGCCTCGGCCTTTCCGGCCGCTGGTTCCGCGGGCCGAGCGGTGCAGAGCCGTTCGGCGGCCCGTACCGACAAGCCCTGGTGCACGATCCGGTCGCGCACCTCCCGCAGGCGCTCGGGCTGGTCCTTGAGCCGCAGCAGCACCCGGGCATGGCCTTCGCTGATCGCTCCCGAAACCACATCCTGTTGCACCGTATCCGGCAAGTGCAGCAGCCGCAGGACATTGGTGATGGTCGACCGTTGCCGTCCCACCTTGCGGGCCACCTCTTCCTGAGTGAGGTGGAACTCCTCCATCAGGCGACTATAGGCCAAGGCCTCTTCGATGGGATTGAGATCGTGCCGCTGGATATTCTCGATCAGTGCCAGCTCCAGGCTTTCCCGGTCGCCGGTCCGATCCATCACCACCACCGGCACCTCGTCGCGGCCCGCCAGTTTGGCGGCGCGCAACCGCCGCTCACCGGCAATCAGAACGTAGCGATTCTCGTTGCTGCGACTGACCAACAGCGGCTGAATCACGCCCTTTTCGCGAATGGAATCGGCCAATTGCTGCAATTTTTCGGCATCGAAATAGCTGCGCGGCTGATGAGGATTTGCAGATATCTTTTCGATATCACACATAAAAAAACGATCATCCCCTTCCAAACTTTCTTCCGGCAGCAAAGCACCCACGCCACGCCCCAAAACATTTTTCGCCATGTTTATCCCTTCACCCGGTTGGCTCGCTTAAGAAATTCCGTGCCCAGTTGCTGATAGGCCTTGGCACCGCTGCTGGCCGCATCGTATTCGAGGATGGTCTGCCCATGGCTCGGGCTCTCGCTCAGCCGCACGTTCCGCGGGATCACCGTCCGATAGACTTGCTCGCCAAAGTGTTGCTGAATCTCGCTGGCCACGGAGTGGGTCAAGCGATTGCGGCGGTCATACATGGTTAGCAGCAGACCTTCGATATACAACTCCCGGTTCAGGTTCTTTTTCACCTTGCGGATGGTCTGCACCAGTAGGGCCAGGCCCTCCAGGGCAAAATATTCGCATTGCAGCGGGATCAGTACCGAGTCGGCGGCGGTCAAGCTGTTGATGGTGATCAGCCCCAAGGAGGGAGGGCAATCGATGAGCACATAGTGAAATCGGCCCATCACCGAGCGGAGGACCGACTTCAGGCGCTTTTCTCGGCTGTCCTGGTTGACCAGTTCGACCTCGACCCCAACCAGATCGATGGAGCCCGGCAACACGGAAAGATTCTTCTGCTTGGCAGGCATGATGCAATCGGTCGCCTCTTTGGCGCCGATGTAGCAATTATAAATGTTCTTGTCACCGCTGGTCGCCCGCACCCCCAAGCCACTGGAGGCGTTGCCCTGGGGATCGGAATCGACCAACAACACCTTTTTGCCCTTTGCGGCCAGGACAGCGGCCAGATTCAAGGCGGTGGTGGTTTTTCCGACCCCACCCTTCTGGTTCGCCAGAGCAATGATTCGTGTATCCACTAGAAATATACCCCGATGATGCTTTGTTGATGAAACATTCGGGGAGTATACTATACTCTCGCTGCCCAGAGAACATTTCTCTTTTTCTCCAATCACATTTACCCATGTTTCACGTGAAACATGGTCCGGGATCCACAGGTTATGGCGGAATACAGCGATGTGCTGATCATTGGCAGCGGCGTTTCAGGGCTTTCCTTCGCACTCAAGGTGGCACCCTTTGCCCGGGTGACCCTGGTCACCAAAAAAAACAAGGCCGACACCGCCACCAATCTGGCCCAAGGCGGTGTAGCCGCGGTCCTCTCGGTGGAGGACTCGATAGAGGCGCACATCGACGACACCCTGGTGTCCGGCGATGGCCTTTGTAACCACGAAGTGGTCCGGATCGTCGCCAGCGAGGGACCGGACCGGGTACGGGAATTGGTCGAACTGGGGGTGTGCTTCCAGAAAGGCAAGAATGGCGAAGGATTTGACCTGGGGATGGAGGGAGGGCATTCGGCGCGGCGGGTAGCCCACGCCTCGGATCTCACCGGCAAGGAAATCGAACGGGCATTGCTTGAGCAGATCGCGGCGACACCCAGTATCAAGGTCTTGGAAAATCACCTGGCCATCGACCTGCTGATCGAATCAAAGGCACAAGGGCGGGAGCGGAACAACGGCGACCGCTGTCTCGGCGCCTATGTTTTGGACCGGACAACCGGCGAGGTCGAGGCCTACCCAGCCGGCGTGACCGTGCTCTGTACCGGTGGCTGTGGCAAGGTCTATCTCTACACTACCAATCCGGATATCGCCACCGGCGACGGCGTGGCCATGGCTTACCGGGCCGGCGCCAAGGTGGCGAATATGGAATTCATCCAATTCCACCCCACCTGCTTTTTCAACCGGGAGGCAAAAAATTTCCTTATTTCCGAGGCCGTCCGAGGAGAAGGGGGCATTCTGATCAACCAGCAGGGCCAGGCCTTCATGAAAAAATACGATGAACGCGGCGACCTAGCCACCCGCGACGCGGTGGCACGCGGCATCGATGCGGAAATGAAGGCCACGGGCACGGATTGCGTGTTCCTTGACATCACTCACAAGCCGGCGCCGTTTCTCATGAAGCGTTTCCCCAACATTTACGGCATCTGCAAAAAATACGGGGTGGACCTGACCAAAAAGCCCATCCCGGTGGTGCCGGCGGCCCATTACATGTGCGGCGGTGTGGTGGTGGACGAGTGGGGCCGCAGCTCGATCGCCAACCTGCTGGCCCTGGGCGAAACCGCCTGCACCGGGCTGCATGGCGCCAATCGACTGGCTTCCAACTCGTTGCTCGAGGCCGTGGTCTTTGCCCACCGGGCGGCACTTTGGTTCAAGGGGGCCATTGAAACCACGGCCAAACCGCCCCATATAGAAGTGGAGCCATGGCGCACCGGCGGCGCCGCGGTGCTGGACGAATCCATCCTGATCAAACATAACTGGGACCAGCTACGGCAATTGATGTGGGACTACGTTGGGATTGTCAGGCGGAAAAAGAGGCTCGATCTGATCCAGACCAAATTGAGTTTCATGCTGGCGGAAATCAAGGAGCACTTCTACGATTATCTACTCACGCCGGATCTGGTCGAACTGCGCAACCTGGCGGTGATCGCCGACCTGATCGTTCAAAGCGCCAGCTTGCGTAAGGAATCGCGCGGCCTGCACTACATTCTCGATTACCCGATCAAGGACGACACCGGGTACCTCAAGGATACGATCCTGCAAAGATAAAAAAACGGCCCCGAAAGAACGTTCCTTCGGGGCCGTTGTCCATTATTTGGTCGGTTGCTTCGCCTTTTGCATCTGCTGCATGGCCTCGTTGAGCTGCCGCATTGCCTCCTGCTGCTGCTCGGGGCTCAGTCCCTGCTCCTTCATACTGTCCTGCAACTGCTGCTGCATGTTGGCTCCGCCCATCATCCCCATGGGACCGGCCTGCTGCATCACCTTGGCTCCGTCCGGCTTGGCCAGGGTGGCCACCGTGTCTTTAACCATGCGGGTCATCATTAAATCCGTCTGCTGATCGAGCATCGGCTCGATACCCGCGGGCGGCGCAAGGACCTTGTCGGGCACCGGGGCGGCGGTGTCGATCTTGGTGGCATTGAGGACATTGTTCATACCCATGACCGTGGTTTCGGACCGCAGGGGAATATTGCTGCCGTGAAGAATATAGACGGTGGACATGCCGCCAACCGTGGTGACATCGCAGTCATACCCCAGGACCTTGGCACCCTTCTGCTTGACCTTGGCGCCAAACTGTCCCAGCATGCCGGAACCCAACTCCTTGGCGTTTTTCTCAAAATTCTTTTTTCCCTCGGCCGACAATTTGTTATATTCCTCGCGATATAGCTTGGTGGGATTGGTGGTCTTGGTTCCTTTCTTCCCCACGAGATCGTAGGTATAAATCCAATCCGGATCGGTGATTTGGACAGTGTCCGTCTTTTGGGTCGTGCCCATCATGCTCATGACGGAGGCATGCGTCCGGGCCTGGCGCTTGCCGTATTCCTGCACGTACAACGTCTCGGTGCCTTTGTCCGATCCGGTCAGTTCGTACTGAATGGTCGCCTCCTTGAAGGGCAGCTTCATCTCCCACGGCAGATCCTCCGCCCAGGCGCGGCCAACCAGCAACAGGATCATCGGGGTCAGCCATAACAGGCTTTTCTTGTTCATCGGTCTCTCCTCCTTGATTCGGTTTGCGCAGCAACGCGGCTGCAGGTTTTCACTCCTACCCACCGCCCCCTTCGGGTGGCGGGAACAACAGAAACGACATTGCCATGCTCTCGATCATCCAGACCATCGCCGAACGGAAGATTCAGCAAGCCATGACCGAGGGGACGATTCCGGACCTCTCCCATTGGAAAAACAAACCCCTCCCACCAGACGACATGGCCCATGTTCCCGAAGACTTGCGCATGGCCTATCGCCTGCTGAAAAACGGCGGCTATGTACCCGAGGAGGTTGCGGTGCAGAAAGAAATCACCCGGTTGGAGCAGTTGATGACCACCTGCACGGACGAGCGGGAAAAGATCAAGCAACTGCGCAAAATAAGCTGTCTCAAAACCAAGCTGGAGGGCCGGTTCGGGCGGCCCATGGAGCTGGGCGAAGAGACCCCCTACTACGACCGGGTCGTCGACCGGCTGTGCACGCCTAAAAAAGGCTGACAGCCGGCCGAAATTACAACTCATTACAACTCGGTCGTCTCGCTGAACAGATCGCGGTCCTGCTCGATCTTTTCTCGGCTGCCGATGGTGGCCCGATAGCGGGTTGCCTGCAACTGTTGAAATAAAGGCGCAAAAGCAAGCAGATCGGACGAGGTCGTCCGCACGATTTCCTCAATCCGCTGCTGGCGGAAGGCCGGCGTGATCCCGGCCAGATAGTCGTTGCGGGCGGCGGCGCCCCTGGTGCCCGGCCCCTGATGCGGATTGGCGGAACCATAGGCGCCGATGACCAGCTGTTGCAGCGACTCCGTTGACAAGCCGTCCAGGCCATTGATGGCCGCGGGGAGCGCTTCATAGGCCTCGAAGGTCTTCCGCACCTGCGGGTCGCGGTAACTGACCATGCCGAAGTTGCCGGTGAGGTGGTTGAACTGGATGAAGCAGCCGTAGGCACCGCCCATCTGGCGCACCGTGTTCCAGAGATAATCCCGCGACATCCAGGTGCGGAGCACTTCGAACGAGCCGTTGTACTGGCTGGCATCGGGAAACAAATTGCACACCTGGACATTGTAGACCACCTCGGCCGAGGTGGTGAAGGCCTGGGTGGCAGGTACCCGCTCGAATTGCGGCCGGACCGGCAGGAGCCGCGTATCCGGAAGCGCATTGACCACCCCCTGCCCCAACCGTTGGAAGCGGCGGATGTCGTCGTCTTGGGCGGTAATCGCCACCACCATCCCCTGCCGCCGGAACAACAGCTCGCGGAGGCGGCGCAAGGCATCGTGGAGCTTGGCCTCGTTGTCGAGATAATGGCCGGTCAGATGGCGCAGGTGCAGGTAGGCGTGGACGCCGTGCACATGCTCGTAATACTTGCCGGCCCGGCTCAAGTGGGAAAAGGCCCGGGTCGCGGCCAGCGAATAGCCGTCGCTTTGGGCGGAATGCTCGGCCCAGGCGAATTCGCGGTGGACGATCTCCTCGATGTGGTGCTCGTCGGAAAAATCGATCTCGGTCAATACCTCGGTCAACAGGGCCAAGGCCTGCTCCAGATAGGACGACAGCACCTTGACGTGCAGCCAGAGGATCGGCCGGATCTGGCTGCGGTCGTCGGCCCGAACGTGGACCTGGAAGGAATGGGAGAAGTCGCCGGTGCACAGGTTGATCGCCTTGGCGAATTGCATGTAATCCTTCTTCGCGGTTCCGATCTCGGTGACAATGGTGCCGAACAGGTCGAGATAGGGCAGCAGGTCCGCCGGCACCGCCGAACAGTCGAAGCCGAAATCGAGGTAACAGATGCCGTTGGTCTCCAGGTCGCTGACCAACAGCTCGGCTCCTTCCAAACGGTCGGGCTGCACGGCGTGGAACGGCGGCCTCGGGTCCAGGTCGGTAAGAGTCAGGCTCGGCAGCAGCCGCAGATCCGCAGCCGAGTTGGGCGTCGCCTGCAGGGCCATCAGCTCGCGGGTACGCTCCATCAAACGAATACGCCCCTCCTGGTCGAGGGAGCGGGAAAATGCGTCCAGGCGTTCCTGCTCCTCGTGCAGATTCTTGCCCATCTTCTCGGGATCGGGCGCCAGCGAAACCGTGACCGTGGCCGGATTGTCGAGCAGATAGGTGCGGATCAGGCGCTCGAAATACCCGTTCTCAGTGGCCTCCTTGCGAATTTCGGCCAGGAGGGCGTCAATTCGCAGGGCGTCGAAGGGCTCGATGCCGCCGTGCTTGAGCGCGGGCAGGGCCTTGTTGATCAGGTCCAGACCGCGCTGGGCCTTGTTCATTTCCTCCCGCACCGCAAACTCGTACTTGTTCAATTCAGACAGCATCAGGTCGCGATCCAGCCCCTGCTCGACCATCCGAGTCAGGGTGGCCTTGTACAGGGCGAGGAAATGGTCGCGCTTTTCCGGATCGGTGCCCACCAGATAGGTGATCATCAAAGTCTTGAAGCTTGAGTTCGTCAGGAACAATCCGCCGAAATCCTTGCATAAGGCCGCGTTGAAGATCGCCTTTTTCAACGGCGAGCCGTCGGAGTTGAACAGGATGTTGGCAATGATCTGGAACGAGGCGTTGAGCTTGCGGTCGCGCACCGTGCCCACCGCCGAACTGATCGCCAGAAAGGTCTTCTGCTCGGTCGGGCTGCCGGGCTGCACCGGGTAGGTGTCCTCGATCACCAACGGCGCCGTGATACCGGGCCCCTCCTTGATGACGGCCTTGTCGACCGGCCGGTCGAACCGAGCCAGGAACCGCTCCTGGACAAAGGCCAGCTCCTGGTCGAGCGGGGCATCGCCGTAGAAGAACAGGGTGCAGTTGGACGGATGGTAGTGCAGGCGATGGAATTCGACGAACTGCTCGTAGCTGAGGTCGGGGATGCGCCGGGGATCGCCGCCCGATTCATGGGCATAGGTGGATTCAGGCATCAGGCCCTGGTAGGTGTGATGGAACAGGGCCCGGATCGGATCGGAGTAGGCGCCCTTCATCTCATTGAGCACCACGCCCATGAACTGCACGGGATCGTCGGCGTTCTCGAGGTGGTAATGCCAGCCTTCCTGCTCGAAGGTCGAGCGGAGTAGGAGCGGATTGAACACCACATCGCAGTACACATCCATGATATTGAAATATTCCTTGAGATTCCGGGTGGCAAAGGGATACCACGTGGTGTCCGCCCCGGTCATGGCGTTGAGAAAGGTCATCAACCCGCCCTTGTTAATCTCGCCGAACACGTCTCTGACCGGATATTTTTTCGAGCCCATCAGCACCGAATGCTCAAGGATATGGGCCACGCCGGTGGAATCCTCGGGCACGGTCATGAACGAGGCGCAGAAGGTTTTGTTGGCGTCTTCGTTCTTGATCGCCAGGGCCTGGCAGCCGAGCACCGTATGGGTGAAGAGAAAGGCGGTGGAATTGATCTCAGCGATGTATTCCTTCTGCGTGAGCAAAAAACCGTGGTAGGTCGAGCCGATGGCAAATGCAGTGGTCATAACGCTCCGTCCTCAGAATGTTTTGTGAGAGTCCAACAAAATGGTGACCGGCCCGGAATTTGTCAAGGTGAGCTCCATTTCGGCCTGGAACACCCCCGCCTGGACCGCTGCGGAACGCTCCCGGCACAAGTCGAGGAAGCGTTCGTAGAGCGGCCGGGCCAACTCGGGCGGGGCCGCCTCGTTCCAGGACGGGCGACGGCCCTTGCGGCAGTCGCCGTGGAGGGTGAACTGGGAGACGACCAGCAGCTGGCCGCCAACCTCGGCCAGGGCGCAATTCATGATCCCTTGCTCGTCGTCGAAAATGCGCAGATTGAGCATCTTGTCGACCATCCACCCCAGGTCTTTGTCGGTGTCGGCGCGATGAATGCCGACCAGCGCCACCAAGCCGGGGCCGATGGCGCCGGCAATCCGGCCGTCAACCTCGACCTGAGCCCGGCTGACCCGCTGTACAACCGCTCTCATGGAATATCCTCCCCAGAAGTCGGCACCGTCTCCGGGTTCAAGGAGCCAACGAGATACTGAATAATGGCGGTGGCCACCAAGGCGGCGGTCTCGCCGCGCAGGATCTGTGGCCCCAGGGAAAAGGTGGCGCACTGCTGCTGCCGCAGCGTTGCCAGTTCGTCGGCATGCAGGCCCCCTTCCGGCCCCAGCACCAGGCAGATTGGCCCCAGGCGTTTGGCCAGTGCGGCGGGCACAGGCGCTGTCCGTTCGCCTTCCCAGGCAACCAGACGATGGACATAGGCAGCGATGTCGAACCGGGCCAGGGGCGTGACCGGCAGGATGTGCATCGGCGTGGCGCGATGGCACTGCTTGCAGGCCTCAAGCATGATTCGTTGCCAGCGTTCGTGCTGATGCTCGCGGTCGCCACGGTTTTCGCAGTAGCGGGATTCCAACGGCACAAAGACGTGCACACCCAGCTCGGTGGCCTTCTGCACTAAAAAATCCATTTTCTTGCCCTTGAGCAGGCACTGGGCCAGGGTCAGGGGCGAGGCGACCGCCTGTTGCTCGTGCCGGGTGGCGGTGATCTCGGCAATCACCCGGGCGCGGTCCACGGCCTGGAGCAGCGCGGTGTGAATCGCGCCCGTACCGTCGAACAGCTCCACGGTCTGGCCGGGCGCAAGCCGCAGGACCACGGCCAGGTGATGGGCCTCGGGCCCGGCAAGGACCAAACGGTTACCGATCAGGGCCTGGGAAGGCAGGAAAAAACGTCGCATGGGTCTTCTGTACCACAAATTCGGGGCCAATGCATCCACTGCCCTGGAATCGATCAGGAAATCGGACAGGTGCCCTGCCGCCTGTAGATCTCGACAGTCAGGGGGATTGAGGCCGGCAGGATCTTCCGCGTAAGACAGCGATAGGGCAGACCGGAAAAATCTGGGAAAAAGGCGTCGCCCTCGTAGTTCCGGCCGATCACCGTCAGGATCAGGGTGTCGGCCAGGGGCAGGGCCTCCCGGTACAACTGAGCGCCACCGGCGATGAAGGCCTTGGAGGCGCCGGCACAGAGGGCGATGGCCCCGGCCAGGGAGGTCGTCACCGTGCAGTCGGGATGGGGGTGGAATGCCGGATTATTGCTGACCACGATCATCCTGCGGCCGGGCAAAGGGCCGCCGATGGACTGGTAGGTTTTGCGGCCCACGATCAACGGATACCCCATGGTGGCCGCTTTAAAATGGGCCATCTCTTCCGGTATCCGCCAGGGAATGGTATTATGCAAGCCGATGACCCGATTGGCGGCCATGGCCGCGATGACGATCAGTTCCATGCCGGCCGGCGGCAAGGGGCCGCCCGTCTTGGGCTGTTGGCAGAAAGGAGATGACAATGCATATTCTCGTTTATGGGGCGGGCGCCCTGGGTCAGGCGATCGGCTGCCTGCTGGCTGAAGACGGCCACCGGGTCGATCTGGTGCTACGGCCACGGTTTGTCGAAGCGGTGCAGACCGCGGGACTGTCGGTAACCGGCATTTTCGGCGACCACCACGCGCCCCCGGAACGACTCAGCGCACTTACCCACCTCAAGGCCCGCAGCGGCGAGCATTACGACATCGTCCTGCTCACCACCAAGACCTACGATACCGATGCGGCTCTGGCCGATATTGCCGGCTTGCACCGCTGCTATTGCCCGGTGGTGTCGATGCAGAACGGCTGCGGCAACCTGGAAAAGCTGGAAGAGCGCCTGGGGCGCGAACGGAGCCTGGCCGCCAGGGTGATCACCGGGTTTGAAATCGAGCGGCCCGGCGTGGTGCGGATCACGGTGTCGGCGGATGCCGTCCACGTGGGCGGCTGTGTGCGCGGCGTTATCCCGGCAGCGGCCAAGAGGCTGGCCGAGGCGTTGAGCCACGCGGGCCTGCCCAGCATCGCCGTGCCCGACATCTACCAACCGCTTTTTGCCAAGCTCCTCTACAACTGCGCCCTCAACCCGTTGGGCGCGATCCTCGGGGTCCATTACGGCGCGCTGGCCGATAACATCGAAACCAGGGCACTCATCGACCAGGTTATCGACGAAACCTTTGCCGTCATCACCACCATGGGCGGTTCCACTCCCTGGCCCGATGCCGCTTCCTACCGCAAGGTTTTCTACCGCGAACAGGTTCCCGCGACCTACAATCACCGGCCCTCGATGCTGCAGGATCTCGAGCACCGCAAACCCACCGAGGTCGACGCCATGGTCGGCTATGTTGCGGCCCAAGGCCGTAAATACGGCGTCCCCACCCCCTGCTGCGAATTTCTGGCTGCCCTGGTCCGGTTCAAGCAGGAGCAGGCGCGGCAGGCACCTTGATCTCCTTCCGCGTTTCGGTCACTTCCCCAGAGCCCAGTCGGTCGAGCAGGGTTTCCAAAAGCCGGTTGATCGTCGGGAAATGGGCCGGTCCGCTGGCGCGGATCCGGGCCTCGCTCTGGATGTAGCGGCCCGAAACCAACTCGTCGCCGCAATGGGCGAGAATGGCGGCCACGGTCTCCGGCGTCGATTCGAGATGGAACTGGAGGCCGAGGATGCGGTTGTCGTAAAGAAAGGCCTGGCTCGGACAGCCTTCGCTGGCAGCCAGATGGATGGCGCCGGCCGGGATGTCGAAGGTTTCGCCGTGCCAGTGGAAAACCACGGCTTCTTCCTCCACGCCGGCAAGCAGGCCGCTGCCCTTGCCGGCCTCGGTCAGCCGAATCGGCCACCAGCCGATCTCCTTGTTGGTACCTGAAAACACCGGCGAGCCCAAGGCATCGGCCAGCAACTGCGCTCCTAGGCAGACCCCGACCGCCGATTTGCCCGCCGCAATCGCCTCCCGGACCAAGGCCCGCTCGGCCGTCAGCCAGGGATATCGGTCGTCTTGGTAGATGTTCATCGGTCCGCCCATGACCACCAGCCGGTCGAAGGCTGACGGCCGGGGCAGGACATCGCCGGCGTACAGCCGGGTCAGGGCCAGGGTATGGCCCCGGTCGGCGATCCACTTGCCGATATGGCCCAATCCCTCGAATTCCACGTGCTGCAAGGCATGGACGCGCATGGCGCTCTCCTCGAGTCGCGCCCGCCGATGCGGCAGGCCGGAAGCAATACCGGCGGCCGATCAGTCGGCGGCGGGCTCGCCGTCCACCGGCATGCCGAAGGCCAGGCGAAGCTTGCGCTCCAGGTCGGCCATGGTTTCCGGATGTTCCTTGAGGTATTTTTTGGCATTTTCCCGCCCCTGGCCGATGCGCTCGTCCTGGTAGCTGTACCAGGCGCCGCTCTTGTCGACCATCCCCTGGGCCACGCCGAGATCGAGCAGATCGCCGGTCCTGGAGACACCCTCGCCGTAGACGATGTCGAACTCGGCCGCCTTGAACGGCGGCGCCACCTTGTTTTTGACCACCTTGACCTTGACCTGATTGCCGATGGCGTCCTGGCCATCCTTGATCTGGGTGGTCTTGCGGATGTCGATCCGGATCGAGCTGTAGAACTTGAGGGCATTGCCGCCGGTGGTGGTCTCGGGGTTGCCGAACATCACCCCGATCTTCATCCGGATCTGGTTGATGAAAATCAGCACGGTGTTGGTGCGCGACAGCACGCCGGTGAACTTGCGCATGGCGTGGCTCATCAGCCGGGCCTGGAGGCCGACGTGCTGGTCGCCGACATTGCCGTCGATCTCCGCCCGGGGAACCAGCGCCGCCACCGAGTCGATAACCACCACGTCGATGCCGCCGCTGCGGATCAGGATTTCGGCGATTTCCAGCGCCTGCTCGCCGAAGTCGGGCTGGGAGATGAGCAGGTTGTCGACATCGACGCCCAGCCGTTCGGCATAGGCGGTGTCGAGGGCGTGCTCGGCGTCGATGAAGGCGGCGTTGCCGCCCCGGCGCTGGGCCTCGGCAATCACGTGCAGGGCCAAAGTGGTCTTGCCCGAGGCCTCGGGACCGTAGATCTCCGTGACCCGGCCGCGCGGCAGGCCGCCGACGCCCAGGGCCAAATCCACCGAAAGGATGCCGGTGGGGATGACCGGGATGTTCTCCCGCTCGGTCGATCCCAGGCGCATGATCGCACCCTTGCCGAACTGTCGGTGAATCTGGGTGATGGCGTTGTCCACGCTTTTCAGGCGGCCTTCACTGTTTTCGGTGGCGCTTGTCATGCATTTCTCCTTTGCAACTTGCTGTTAACGGGCAAGAAGAGCCCGACGCACCATGTCCACGGCGGTTTGGGCGGTCTTCTCCTGAATCTGGCGGCGTGAGCCGGTAAAACGGCAGAGCCGGTCGATCACGGTGTCGCGGGTGGCCAGGCCGAGATACACCGTGCCCACCGGCTTGTCCGGAGTACCGCCGTCGGGTCCGGCGATGCCGGTTGCGGCCACGGCGATGTCGCAGTCGAGCCGCCGCAGGGCGCCATCGGCCATGGCTTGGGCCGTCTCGCCGCTCACCGCGCCGTGTCTGGCCAATAGGTTCGGATCGACTCCCAAAAGCCGCTCTTTGATGGTATTGCCGTAGGCGATTACTCCGCCCTTGAACCAGCGGGAACTGCCCGGGGTCGCGGTCAAGGTGGAGCCGATCAGCCCGCCAGTGCACGATTCGGCGGTCCCGAGCATCCAGCCTCGGTGCTCAAGCAGGCCACCTACGGCCGAGGCCAGGGTTTCTCCGTCCATCCCGTAGAGATTGTCGCCCAAGGCCTTGCGGATAAAGGCATCGGCCGCCTGCGAAGAGGAATCGGCTGAGCCATCCGGTGCGGGGCCGGTGGTCAGGCTGACATGGACCTCGCAGCCCACCGGGTAGTAGCCGATCGCCAGCGCCTGCTCCTCAAGCGGGCGCAGGCGCTGGTTGATCTCGATCTCGAACAGGCCACAGGTGCGGTAGACGGTCTGGCGAACCGGCCGGGCATGGTTGCGGTCGAAGTCGCGCAGGCCGGGCAGCACCTTGGTCCGCAGTAGGATCTCCATCTGCGGCGGCACACCGGGAAGAAACCAGATCGGTTTGCCTTGGTGCCGGAGCAGGTAACCGGCCATGCGGCATTCGGGATCCAGGACCTCCGCCCCCTCGGGCAGCCAGGCCAGCTTGGACAGGAACGCGGCGGCATCGCCGTCCTTGTCCAGGCGGGAGGCGATGTTGGCCTGCACTCCGGGATGCACGGTGCCGTTCATGCCCAGCGCCTCGATCACGGCCTCATTGGTCATGTCGTCGGAGGTCGCCCCCAGTCCTCCGGTGACGATGACGAAATCGCACCGGGCAACGACGGCCTTGAGGGTCTCGCCGATCAGGATGGGTACGTCGCCGATGGTGTGCATGGCCCGGATTTCATGCCCCAGCAGAAACAACTCGCGGGCGGCCAGGCCGCTGGTAGTGTTGGCGATTCGGCCCGAGGTCAGCTCGTCGCCGATGGCGATAATTTCTCCGATCATTGTCGTTCTCGTCAAAACTCCGGAGGAAGGGCCTGGGCCCGGATCATCCCCTACGCACACGCGGAGGCCGGCCGACAGCCGTCGCGGTCCCTGCAATCGGGTGGAGCAGCTTACCTGGTTTGCCGATTTTCCTCAAGCAGGTCTTCGGCAATGATCCCCACCGGTTGCCCGTCCTCGATCGCGATCAGCCGCACCGGTACCACCCGCCGGATCAGCTGGGAGCCGCCGGCGAACAGCACCGGCAGATAGTTTTCGGAAAATCCCTGGAGCAGGCCGACCCTGGCTTGCCGCCGCTCGACCAGCACGTGGAGAACCCGGCCGATGTTGGCCCGGTAGAGGGCCTGCCGCTTGACCGCATCCAGGGTTCGCAGCCGGCGCACCCGCTCCTCCTTCACCGGTCCGGGCAGGTGGTCCACAAACGAGGCGGCCAGGGTGCCGGGCCTTCGGGAGTAGGGAAAGACATGGAGATAGTCCACCGGCAGCTCGGCCAGCAGATCGTAGGTGTTGGCGGCTTCCGCATCCGTTTCGCCGGGAAAGCCGCCCAGCACGTCGCAGCCGATGGTGGTCGCGGGCAGGCATGCGCGTACCCGGCGAATCACGGCGGCGAATTCGGCGCGGCTATACCTGCGGTTCATCCTGGCCAGCACCGCGTCGTCGCCGCTTTGCAGGGGAATGTGCAGGTGGGGCATCAGGTTGGCGTGGCTGGCCAAAAGATCCAGGAGCGAGTCGTTCACCTCGGTGGGCTCGATGGAACTGAGGCGGATGCGGCAGGCCGGAAAGTTGCGGCACAGCCGGTCCAAAAGGCTGTAGATGGTTTCGCCCTCCTCAAGGTCCAGTCCGTACTTGCCGACATTGATGCCGGTGACCACGATCTCGCGGTACCCTTGCCCGCTGAAAACCTCGGCCTGGTCGAGCACGCCGGCCACATCCAGGCTGCGGCTGGAGCCGCGGGTGTAGGGCACGATGCAGTAGGAGCAAAAGTTGTTGCAGCCGTCCTGAATGCGGAGAAAGGCGCGAGTGCGATCGGGAAATCGGCTGACCGGCAATGGGCAAATTTGCTTGTTCTCGCGGATCCTGCCCATGAGCAGGACCAGGTCGGGCGGGTTTTCCTCCAGGGCTGCTTCCACCAGGCGGTGTTTGTTGCCGTTGCCGACGATGGTCATCGGCTGTTCGGTCAGGTCGAGCGCCGTGCCCGGATCCATCTGGGCATAGCAGCCGGTGACGATCAGCCGGGCGGCGGGATGCTCATGCAGGACACGCCGGATCAGTTGCCGCGACTGCTGCCCGGCCTTGGCGGTAACCGCGCAACTGTTGATCACGTAGATGTCGGCCTCGGCCCGGAACGGCACCAGCACGCAGCCGCGGGCCTCGAAACTGCTGGCAAAGGCGGCGGACTCGAATTGATTGACCTTGCACCCCAGGGTGGCGATGGCTATCCGTTTCACCGTGCCCGCTCCGCCTCGGTATCGGCCGCGATCACGGCGCTGCCCAGCACCAGGTCGTCCTCGTAGAAGACCGCGAACTGGCCGGGGGCGATGGCTCGTTGAGGGCTGACGAACGCCAGCTGCCAGGTATCGGCACCGACAGCGGTCAACTCGGCCGGTGCCGCCTGGTGGCGGGAGCGTAACTGGACCAGGCCGCGCCAGGGCAACTCCGGCGGCTCGTGCGTCCACCGCAGGGAATGCACGACGCAACGGTCGGCAAACAGTTCGTCGTGCTTGCCGACGATCACCCGATTCGCGGCGCCATCCAACCCCACCACATACCATGGCGTGGCATCGGGCAACCCCAATCCCCGCCGCTGACCGATGGTGTACTGCCACACGCCCCGGTGCTCGCCAAGCCTCCGGCCATCGCGGCTGATCAGCGCCCCAGCCCGCTCACCGATGCCTTGGGCACTCAAAAAAACGGGCAGTCCTGTCGCCAAAAAACAGACATCCTGGCTCTCCTGGCCCTCGAAGCGAAGTCCCAGACCGGCGGCCCGTTCGTACATGTGCTCTTTAGTCCAATCGCCCACAGGGAAAAAAATCCGCTCCACCTGTTCCGCATCCAGGCGAGCGAGAAAATAGGATTGATCTTTCCGGCGGTCGGTACCCCGGGCCACGAATCGCCGGCCGTGGCGGTGGCCGATACGGGCGTAGTGGCCGGTGGCGATCCGGTCCATGCCATGGCTGCGCATGGCCTCGGCCAACAGCCCGAATTTGATGGCGTGGTTGCAATGGATGCAGGGGTTGGGAGTCAAGCCGGCTTGATAGGTGGCGGTGAAATATCCGATTACCTGGTCGGTAAAGTGACGGCGCAGATCGATCAATGTCAGGGGAATGGCCAGTTGTCCGGCCACCTGGCGGACGCGTGCCAGTTGGGCGTCCAGGTCGGGAAGCGGCAGCAGCATGAAAAAACCGTGGACCTCATGCCCCTGTTCCCGTACGAGCGAGGCGGCCATGGTCGAGTCGACGCCGCCGCTCATGGCGACACCGACCTTCAACCGAACCATGGGCTTTGGCGCGCTGCTGGCGGGCAAAGGCAAGCAACGGGAAAACAAGCAAACATCGGGAAAAACATGGCTGTCAACAACAGAATCAGAACAGGGAGGTGAGAACCTCGCACTCGCGGCAGACAGTCATCTTTTCCTTCCAGCCCTTGGCAGTGGCGCACTCGCACCGGGTGCCGCTGAGAAACCAGCAGAGATGCCCGGCCTGGAATTCCCACGCCGGGCATTCCTTCTTGTGCTCGCACCGTTTGATGGACCAGCAATCCTTGCGCTTAGGCTGGCCGCTGTTTCGTTGGTTGGCGGCCAGAAAATAGAGCTGCCGCTCGACATGGAAAGGGATGGAACGCCATCCCTGCTCGTAACTTTGGACGGCCTTGAGCGAGACCCCCAGCAGCTCGGCCAGCGCCTTCTGGGTTTTTCCCAACTTCGCTCGTAACTTAATAAATGTTTCACGGCTCATCGCAAAGCCCTCGTTGCGTCAACTGATAATTTTTTCGGAAAAAATACCACATAGTGATGAAAGCGGCAATCGATTTTGCCGGACCTGCCGCGCCTGCGGAATTGAATCTGGCAAAGCAAGGCCAAATAGTGTAGTTTCGCCCAAAAATAATGGGAACGCTTACGCCTGCGCGTTGGCCCACCCCCGTATCCGTATCCGTCAACCCGCAGCCGAGACACGACAGGAATGAGCGAACAGGAGAAAGTGAACGGAACCGGCCTGGCCCGGATCGTGCGGGCAATGCGCTGCACGGGTGTCGGCTTGGCCGCCGCCTATCGCAACGAGGAAGCCTTCCGCCAGGAATTGCTCGCCTGCCTGGCGCTGTTGCCGGTGGCCTGCTGGCTTGGCCACAGCAACGTCGAGCGCGCCCTCCTGGCCGGCAGCCTGGTCCTGCTGCTGATCGTCGAATTGCTCAACACCGCCGTCGAGGTGGTGGTCAACCGGATCGGCCCCGAACGGCACGAGTTGTCGGGCCTGGCCAAGGACCTCGGCTCGGCGGCTGTCTTCATGGCCATTGTCCACGTTGTGGTTGTCTGGTCCTTAGTGCTTTTCTTCTAAGCCACCCGGGCACGGCCTTCCGGGTGGCCTGTCCGGCTCATCCTTCCGTTCGTTCGATTTTTTTCGTGTGTTCCAAGGTGGTCATCACCGTTGCCACCATGGAGGAGACATCGGCCAGGTTGGCGGGCAGGATCATGGTGTTGTTTTCCTTAGCCAGTTTGCCGAACTGATCGAGGTATTTTTTTGCCACTTCCAGGTTGGCCGCATCGTGGCCGCCCGGCGAGTTCAGGGATTCGGCCACCTTGCGGATGCCTTCGGCGGTCGCCTCTGCCACCTTGAGGATCTCCTGCGCATGGCCCTCGGCCTCGTTGATCCGCCGCATCTTCTCACCTTCGGAAAGGGCGATGGCCTCGGCCCGCTCGCCTTCGGCCCGGTTGATCACCGCCTGCCGCTCGCCTTCCGATTTGGCGATCTCGGCCCGCTTTTCCCGTTCGGCCCGCATCTGTTTTTCCATGGCTTCCAGCACGCTGCGCGGCGGCTGGATATCCTTGATTTCGTAGCGGAGCACCTTGACTCCCCAGTTCTGCGAGGCCTCGTCCAGGGCCTCGACCACCTGTCGGTTCAAGATCTCGCGAGCTTCGAAGGTGTTGTCCAGAGTGATCTTGCCGATGGCCGAACGCAGGCTGGTCTGGGCCAGCTGCGCCACCGCGAAGTGATAGTTGTCGATGCCATAGGCGGAGAGCCGCGAATTGATCACCTGGAGGTAAAGACAGCCGTCTATTTCCATGGAGACGTTATCGGCGGTGATGCAGGACTGGGCCGGAATATCGATCGACTCCTCCTTGAGGCTCCGCTTGTAGGCCACCTTATCGAAAAAAGGGATGAGGATATGAAATCCAGCCTCCAAGGTGGTGCGATACTTGCCCAGCCGCTCGATCACATATTCGTATTGCTGGTCGACCACCACTGCGGTCTTGACCAGAATGACAATGACAAAGACGACCAACACCACCACGCCGATCAATAAGTTGTCCATCAGACATCTCCTTCCGGGGTTACCGGGCTGACCTTGACGGTCAGGTTTGATTTTTCCATAATCCGTACCACGGTCCCCTTGACCAGGGGCACGTCGGCCGTGGCCTTCCAGAACGAACCGCCGTACTTAACCGTACCCGGAGCCGGCGGCTGGATATCCTCAATCACTTCGCCGGTGGCTTTGGGCAGCACATCCCCTTGCATGGCATCGGTGTCGAGCGTCCGGCCGAGAAAGACCTTTTTGATGGTGGATCGCAGCAGCACAAGCGACAGGATGCTCGCCGCCAGAAAGACCATGAACTGGCCGGCAAGCGGCACGGGATAGAGTGCCACGGCCAGGGCGGCGCACCAGGCCCCGACCCCGAAAAAGAAGACCACCAGGCCGGGAAGAACCAGTTCCAGCGCCAGAAAGACAATGCCGGCGAGAAACCAAATCAGAACAGGGGAAAAGGCGGACAGAGAAGGCATCGGTAAGCTCCTTGTTAATATTCTTTCCGAAGGATAGCACAGGGTTGCCGGGACGGTCAAATAAGAAGCGGTTCCCGAGCGCCGCACCGGCCGCCGGCGAAGAGCAAACTGGCTCCTTCCACGCGGTGTCAACATCCGGACCGTACCGGACAATTCCATCGATTTTTTCCGGACCGAAGGTTTAACTGCTTGTCAACGTCGCAATTTTTACGTAAGAGATTATATTGTCGCCAGTGTCCGAGTACGAACCTCCCGATGGCGCTCCAGTCAATCTCAACCTGATTCCACCCGAAGAAGTCAGCCCGCGTTCAGGAAGACCGTTCCATGTCTGATCATTGTCGATTGCATTCCTCCGGCTTCGCACTGTCCGGAATTCTGGCCTTTTTGTCTCTCTCGCTCGCGGCCTGCGCCTTTGCCGAAAACGGTTCTCTCCCCCCGCAGCAGCAGCAGCAGCAGCCCCAAGTCGAAAGCCAGCAGCCGGACCTGATCAACCACGAACAGGAACAGCAGCAGCAACTGCTCCAGCAGCAACTTGAGCAGCTCTATTTCGAAGTGTCGGACAGTATCGCCAGGGAGCCAGTCTACACATCGAGCTATCTCCTCGATTTATACAGAAAAAATCAGTTCAATCTCCTTTGGGACAACAAGGACAACATTGCCCAGCTGATGGGTGCCATCGTTGCCAGCGCCGAAGAAGGCCTGACCCCCGACGACTATCACCTCAAGGCCCTGACCCATTACGGCAACGAGTTGCGGGATCATGAAGGGAGTATGACCAGGAAAGTGGAGTACGACATTCTCCTTTCCGATGCCCTGGTCCTGCTGGGGCAGCATAAACGGTATGGCAAGGTCGACCCGGCCAAGGTCGAGGAAAAGCAGAACCTCGCCGCCACCACGCCCCGGCTTTCGCCCATCGACGCCTATCTGGCCGCCATCCGCACCGGGACCGTGCGGGTCACCCTGGACAAACTCTCGCCCCACCACCCGTCCTACCTCAACCTCAAGGATGCCTTGAGTCAGTACAAAAAGTACGCCGGTAAGGGGGGATGGCATTCCGTGCCGCTGGGGCCGAGCCTCAGGCCGGGCATGGTCGACCAACGGGTCGCGGCCATCCGGAACCGCTTGGCCGCGACCGGTGAATACCGCCCCAGAGGGAGCGGGGAATCGAACTTGTACGACGACCAGTTGAAGACAGCGGTCCGGGCCTTCCAGGCCCGGCACCACGTCGAGCCCGACGGCGTGGTCGGCAAGGGCACGGTGAGTGCCATGAATGTCAGCGTGACCGACCGGATCAACCAAATCCGGGTGAATCTCGAACGAACCCGCTGGGTGGTCCACGATATGCCCAGCTCCAGCCTCATCATCGACATCGCCGGCTTTGCCCTGCAATATTACCACGACAACCAACAGGTCTGGAACACCAAGGTCATGGTCGGCCAGCCTTATCACCAAACGCCCATTTTCCGTTCGGCGATCACCTACATCGTGCTCAACCCGACCTGGACACCCACCCCGGACATCGTCAAGAACGAAACCGTGCCCAGCATTGTCAAAGACCCCGATTACCTTGCCAAACAGCGACTGCGCGTCTTTGACAGCAGCGGCAGCGAGGTCGATCCCCACTCGATCCGCTGGCAGCAGTACCAAGGGAGATATCTGCCCTACACCCTGCGGCAGGATCCGGGGCTTGACAACTCCTTGGGGGTCATCAAGTTTCTGTTCCCCAACCCTTACCATGTCTATCTCCACGATACACCGAGTAAATCATTGTTCGGCCGCACCCAGCGCGCCTTCAGCCACGGCTGCATCCGAGTCCAGAATCCCCTGGAACTGGGGCGGTTGATTCTCACCAACGATCCGGGCAATCCGATCACGATCGAGAAAATGGGCCAAATCCTGGCTTCGGGCAAGACCACCACGGTGATTCTCAAGCACCCCCTGCCGATTTACCTGATGTATTTGACCACCACTGTCCGCGACGGCAAGGTGATGTTCAAGCCCGACCTCTACAGCCGCGACGAGGGCATTCTCACCGCGCTCAACGCCCCTCCTTCCAGGCTGGAATCGGCCATTCAGGTGCCTGAGTCCAAAAGCGGCGTCTCGACCAATCAACACGTCACGGTCGAAAAGACCGTCAAGTTCGTGCAGGCGGCCGATCAACAAAACCAGGCGGACCCCAATGCGAAAAATTCCCTGTGAGCTGACCTTGGGCAACGGCGGCGATGTGATCGTCATGGTCGAGCTGGACGACGACGGCACGCTTCGGATTCCTCGCCATGCCCTGTACGGCTCCTTCCAGGAAGGCGTGCTTGCCTGCAAAGTGATGCGGCCGGAGGATCAGGCCTGCGTGCAACGGGAGTCCTGGGTGGATTGAGGAAGCCGCCGGATCGCCGATGGATGATCCGATGGGCACAAAAAAGCCCCCACCCGTTTTTTGCTCCTTGCCGAGCAACCGGGTGGGGGCTTTTTTTGTCGATCCGCTTGCGCGTATCAGGCCAGCGCTTCCCGGATTTTTGCCATGGCCTTGACCACATTGGCCTCGGAGTTGAACGCCGACAGGCGGATATACCCCTGGCCGCACTTGCCAAAACCTGCCCCCGGAGTGCAGACCACCCCGGCCTTGTTCAGCAGCAGATCGAAAAACGCCCACGAATCCCCCTTGGCCTCGATCCACACATAGGGGGCATTGTCGCCGCCGACCGTGTGGTAGCCCAGTTCGTTCATGGCCTGGCGGATGATTTTGGCGTTGGCCAGGTAGCCGTCGATCAGGGCGGTGCACTGAGCCTTGCCTTCGGACGAATAGACGGCCTCGGCCGCCCGCTGCACCGGATAGGAAACGCCGTTGAACTTGGTGCAGTGCCGCCGGTTCCAGAGCGGATGAATGGCCTGTTTGGCGCCGGCAGCATCATGGGCCATGCACTCTTTGGGCACCACGGTGTAGGCGCAGCGGGTACCGGTGAAGCCCGCACTTTTGGAATAGCTGCGGAACTCAATCGCCACTTCGCGGGCGCCTTCGATCTCGAAAATCGAGTGCGGCAGCGAGGAATCGCGGATAAAGGCCTCATAGGCGGCATCGAAGAGGATGAGCGCCTGGGTGTCGCGAGCAAAATCGACCCAGACCTTCAACTGCTCCCTGGTGATGGTCGATCCGGTGGGGTTGTTGGGAAAACAGAGATAAATCAGGTCCACCGGCTCCTTGGGCAGGTCGGGGACGTAATTGTTGGCCCTGGTCGACTCCAGATAGACGATCCCCTGGTAGCGGCCGTCCTTGAAGTCGCCGGTGCGGCCGGCCATGACGTTGGTGTCGAGATAGACCGGATAGACCGGGTCGGGAATGGCGATTTTGGCATCGTTGGCGAACAATTCCTGGATATTGCCGGTATCGCACTTGGCGCCGTCGGAAACAAATACCTCGTCGGCCTGGATGTCCGCGCCGCGGGCCTGGAAATCGTGCTCGGCTATCGCCTGGCGCAAGAATTCATACCCCTGCTCCGGGCCGTAGCCGCGAAAACCGCCGTCGGTGGCCATCTCGTCGACCGCTTTATGGAAGGCAGCAATGCACGCGCCCGGCAGCGGCTGGGTCACGTCGCCGATACCCAGCTTGATCACCTCGCGCTCGGGATGGGCAGCCTGGAAGGCTGTCACTCGCTTGGCGATATCGGAAAAGAGATAAGAGGCCTGTAATTTCAGGTAATGCTCGTTTATTTTCAACATGGCTGATTCCTTCGCGCATGCGTCCGCCCGCGGGGCGACGGTTAGAGGTTGACCTTGACCCGGTCGCTGAATTCGAATCCTTCCGTGGAAAAATCGTAGTCCATCCGGCCGGCATTCAGCTTCATGCCCGGTGCCAGGATGGTTACCTTGCCCGGACTGACCAGCACCTTGTCGGCATCGTCATATTCCAGCCGCTCGGAAAGCATCACCTGGTTGCGGAGCGGCTTGACCACCTTGACGTGGTCGGTGAGCACCAGGTGCCGCTTATCGATGAAATAGAGGCCCTTGCGGCTTTCGATGTTGATCGGTTCCCGTTCGGAACCGATGTACATGGCGCTGACCTCCTCCATCTCGATCTCGTGATCGTCGCCCTGGGTGTAGGCGCGGTTGGCATCGATCTGCCACTCCTCCTTGCCGTTGCTGGTCATGGTGATGGCCACCGATTCGAGAACGAAATTCTGGATGGGACTCTCTTCCTGGGGCTGCGCCAATTTGGGGTTGTAGCCGCCGCGAGGGGCGAGGAAGGCGGCCAGCGGCGGCCGCCACAGCGGGCTGGTGACAAAGAGCAGTACCGGCAGCAGCCAGAGGAGGTTACGGGGATTTTTGATCATCGATCGAACTTGGCTTGCATCCGCGCCAAGTTGCCCTGGGCCTCGAGGATGAGATCGCAGACCTCGCGCACCGCTCCCGTCCCGCCGGGACGCTCGGTGGTGTAATGGACCCGCCGGTGGATTTCAGCCACCGCATTGGCGGGCGCAATGGCCAATCCGACCCGGTTGAGCAGGGGCAGATCCATGAAGTCGTCTCCCATGTAGGCGGTCTGCGGCGGCCTCAGGCCGGTGTCCTTGAGGATGGACTCGTAGGCGGTCAGCTTGTCCTGTTGTCCTTGCAGCACATGGGCCATTTTCAGATCGCGGGCGCGGCGCTCCACCACCTCGGAACTGCGGGCGGTGATGATGCCCACCGCCACCCCGCTGTCCTGCAGCAGCCTGATGCCCAAGCCATCCTGGGAATTGAAGCTTTTGGCCTCGGCGCCGCCGGGGAGATAGATCAGGGAACCGTCGGTGAGCACACCGTCGACGTCGAGTAGCAACAATTGCACCTGTCGGGCCCTGGTCTGGACGGCCTGCCAAGCAACGCTGCGTTCCAAGGGGCGGCTTCGCTGCATGGCCCGGTTGCGCAGCGCCTCGGTCAGTTCGCAGTCGGTCGGATACGAAGCTCCGGGGCTGTCGCAATCCTGCTCAGCCATCGATAACTCCCGCCACTGCCCGGCGCACCGCCAGCAACTGTTTGAGCAAGGGTTCCACCTCGGCCAGGGGCAGGGAATTGGGCCCGTCGCACAGGGCCTGGTCCGGGTCGGGATGGACCTCGAGAAACAGGCCGTCGATACCCACCGCCATCGCCGCCCGCGCCAGGACCGGAATGAACTCGCGCTGGCCGCCGGAGCTCGAGCCGGCACCGCCGGGCAACTGAACCGAATGGGTGGCGTCGAACACCACCGGAAAGCCCAGGGAACGCATGACCGGCAGGGAACGCATGTCCACCACGAGGTTGTTGTAGCCGAAGCTGGCGCCGCGCTCGGTGAGCAGGATCCGCTCGCTGCCGGCGCCGCGCACTTTGTCGACCGCGTTGGCCATGTCCCAGGGGGAGACGAACTGTCCCTTCTTGATATTGACGACCTTGCCGGTGCGGGCAGCGGCCACCAAGAGGTCGGTCTGGCGACAGAGAAAAGCGGGAATCTGCAGAATGTCGAGTACATCGGCGGCCATTTCCGCCTGGGCCGGTTCGTGGATATCGGAAACCACCGGCACCCGCACCTCTTCGCGCAGCCGGCCGAGAATGCGCAATCCCTTCTCCGGGCCGGGACCGCGGAACGAGGCGAGCGAGGTCCGGTTGGCCTTGTCGAACGAGGCCTTGAACACGTAGGAAATCCCCAGGCGAGCGGCCACGGCCTGCATCTCCAGGGCAATTTCCCGGGCGAGCTCGGCGCTTTCCAGCACGCAGGGACCGGCGATCAGCAGCAGGGGGGCGCCCGGCCCGACGTCGATGGGTCCGGCAGGGGTGGGTGCGATGCGAACGGTGGCTGTCATGTCAGGAGCGGCTGCCTTTGCCGGAGGCCATGGCGGCTTTGATGAAATCCCGGAACAGGGGATGGGGCTGCATCGGCTTGGACTGGAATTCGGGATGGAATTGGCAGCCCAAGAACCAGGGATGGTCGGCCAGCTCGACGATCTCCACCAAATTGCCGTCCGGCGAGGTGCCGCTGACGATCAAGCCGGCCTCTTCCAATTGCGTCCGGTAGGCGTTGTTGAATTCGTAACGGTGGCGGTGGCGTTCGCTGATCTCTTCCTGGCGGTAGGCGGCGGCGGCAAGGGTGCCCTGCGTCAGCACGCAGGGATAGGCCCCGAGCCGCAGGGTGCCGCCCATGTCGGAATTCTGGTCGCGCTTCTCGATCTTGCCGGTGCGAAAATCGAACCACTCGGTCATTAGGTAGATGACCGGGTGCGGGGTGGCTCGATTGAACTCCACCGAGTGCGCTCCCCCGATTTTTGCGATATTTCGGGAAAATTCGACCACCGCCAACTGCATGCCCAGGCAAATCCCGAAAAACGGGATCTTGCGCTCGCGGGCATAGGTCACGGCCCGGATCTTGCCTTCCATGCCGCGGCTGCCGAAACCGCCGGGCACCAGAATGCCGTCGCAGCTTTCAAGCTGTTCCAGATCCGTGCCCTCTTCCAGGCCATCGGCGCTGATGTACTGCAGGGCCACCTTGGCGTCGTTGGCGATGCCGCCATGGATCAGGGCCTCGTGCAGGCTCTTGTAGGACTCCTTCAAGTCGACATACTTGCCGGTGATGCCGATGGTCACCGTGCTCTTGGGGTTTCTGATCCGACGCACCAGCCGCTCCCAGGGCTCGATATTGGGCGCCCCGGTCCAGATGCCCAGCTTTTCGAGGATGCGGTCGTCGACCCCTTCCTGCCTGATCTTCAGCGGCAGCTCGTAGATGCTCTCCACATCCACCGCCGAAATGACCGCATTGGCGTCGACGTTGCAAAACAGGGCGATTTTCTTCTTCAGTTCGTCGGTGAGCGGTTCCTCCGTCCGGCACATGAGGATGTCGGGCTGGATGCCCGAGGCCAGCAGTTCCTTGACCGAGTGCTGGGTCGGCTTGGTTTTAACTTCGCCGGCGGTCTTGATGTAGGGTACCAGGGTCAGGTGGATGAACAGGGTGAATTCCCGGCCCAGGTCGGTGCGAAGTTGGCGGATCGCCTCGATAAAAGGCAGTCCCTCGATGTCGCCCACGGTGCCGCCGATCTCGACGATGGCCACGTCGGCACAGCCGTCCAGCTGGACCACCGCCTCCTTGATCTCGTCGGTGATGTGGGGGATGACCTGGACCGTACCGCCCAAATACTCGCCCCGCCGTTCCTTCATTATCACCGAATAGTAGATGCGGCCCGAGGTGTAATTGTTCTTCTTCCCCATCACCGCGTTGGTGTAGCGCTCGTAGTGCCCCATGTCGAGGTCGGTTTCGGCGCCGTCGTTGGTGACATACACCTCGCCGTGCTGAAAGGGGTTCATGGTGCCGGGATCGACATTGATATAGGGATCGAGCTTCTGGAAGGTCACGGTCAGGCCGCGGGATTCGAGCAGCGCCCCGATGGAGGCCGCCGACAGGCCCTTGCCCAGGGATGAAAGGACCCCGCCGGTTATGAAAATGAATTTGGTTTTCTTACTCAGGGAAGCTTGCATACCGTATACCTTTCAGGCGCAGGAAAACAGCGAGGGAGGCAGCCAGGCTGCCGGACGAACGATTGGACCAAAACTATACACGATCCCCCCCCTCTTTACAAGTCGGGGCACCGTGAAAACCAATCGGAAAACATACTGATTTTATTATTGAAAGCAAAAAATCCATCCCGGACGTCCATCGTTCAAACCCCGTGCCACAGCAGGCGGGCCAATTCGACCAGGCGGCACTGCTGAACATCGGTCAAAGGGGTGAAGGGGGAGTTGTCGTAGGTGGTTTCGCGGTTCTCCACCACCAGCACCTTGGCATCCAAACTCAAGGTATGGGTGTGCCAGACCGCCTGCCGGACGTTATATGCGCGCCCCGGCTGAAGATCCTCGCCATGGATGCGGGTGACCGCCTCCCGCCCTTCCCCAACGAACAGGATGCAACGGCCGGCCAGCAGGACAAACACTTCGTCGGTCTCGTTATGGCGCTGCATCCGAGTAAGGCGCTCAGGCAGCAGGTCGGCGCTGTAGTTGAGAACCGCCACCCGCCAGGAGCCGAAATCGACCAGGGGTTTGTAGCCCTCGCCGCTGTACTCGCATATTTCCAGAAGTTCGCGGTTCATGACGATGGCCGGCAAGTCGGCTGGATTCGAGGGGGTGGTGGACATGGCTGCTCCGGTGATAGCGCGAAAGACGAGTGTTTCTATCATTCCCGCCCAAGGGCCGCAAGGAAAAGGTGCCGCCATCTTGCCGGAATGCGGTGCCACAGGCGTCGATCTCTTGGGAATGTTAGGTTTTTATTGACGTTGTCGTCTGGTTGCAGGTATACATCGACAATCATTACCTCCTTGCCCTTCATTCTCTTTTCGAGGCCGATCTATGAGTACGTATTCCCGTTTTTTTCTTGCCGCCACCCTGGCCGGCGCCCTTCTTTTCCAAGGAGGCTGCGCCCCGAAACCGGTTTCACCCTATGCCGGAGGAGGCACGGGCACCGCCGATAGCACGAGCGGCAACCGCATGGGCAACATCACCGAGGAAATGGGGCCGGGAACCGATGGCAGCAATGGCGGTGTCGAAGGACTCGACTCCACCGGCCGCGGCGGCTCCGGGAGCCTGGGCAGCGATGCCGACTCCAAGAGCGACGCCTACAAACGCGAACACGGTCGCTGTTCGCCCGAGTTCAAGCCGATCTATTTCGATTACGACCAGTCCAAAATCAAGGGCGAGCAGATTCCGATCATGGAGCAAAACGGCACCTATCTGAGAAACAATCCCTCCGCCCGGGTGCTGATCGAAGGCAATACCGACTATCGCGGCACCAACGAATACAACATCGCCCTGGGCGAGCGCCGCGCCGAAGCCGCCAAAAGATACCTGCGCGAATTCGGCATCGAGGAAAGCCGCATGCGCACCGTCAGTTACGGCGAGGAACGGCCGCTATTCACTGGCAGCAGCGAGGACGATTACGCCCACAACCGGCGCGACGACTTCATCCTCGAATAACCGCTCCGCTCATTCATCCGCCCAAGCCTGGAACGCAGCCGAACGGTCGCGCTCCAGGCTTTTTCTTTTCCCCCGCCTTTTCTTCCCGTTCCAGCCTGCCCCTTCTCCTGCATGCGAATTTTCTTTTCGCTTGACATGCAAATAATTATCAAATACATTTAGTAAAAATTTTCAACGAGTGGTTATGGACAAGCAGCTGCGCATGACGCATCAACGCGAACTCATCCTCGATGAGTTGCGCCGGGGCAAAACCCATCCGACGGCCGACGAACTGTACGAGCGGATCAAAAAGAAACTGCCGCGAGTGAGCCTGGCCACGGTCTACCGGAACCTGGAGATCCTGTCGGCGGCGGGCCTGATCAAAAAATTGGAGATCAGCGGCCGCCAAAAACGATTCGATTGGGACCCGGACGACCACGACCATGTGTACTGCATCCAATGCCAACGGGTCGACAATATCACCCTTGCCGCACCGGTACCCCAGGTTGAATCGACGCACAAACAAGGATACCGGATCACCGGGCGCCGGGTCGAATTCTCCGGTCTGTGCCCCAAATGCGTGCGTCAGCAAGAACATCATCAAGCCAAAGGAGAAAGTTCAATGTCCTGCCCATCCTGCAGCGCCAGCAAACTCAGCGATACCCAACGACAAGTCCTCCAAGCCCTCGCCAATACCTCCGAGGCCTGCGGCAGCAAGGAGTTGGCGGCAGCAACCGGCCTGGAGGCCAAGCAAATCAGCTGCCAGATTACCGCCCTGAAAAACAAGGGGTATGTCGACAGTCCGGTCCGCTGCAAATACGCCATCACCGATCAGGGCAAGCAAGCGCTCGAATAAGCATCCCCTTCCTTTCATTCCGTTTTATCAGGAGATCACCCCATGAGTTTTTTAGTGACCCGTAAGGCGCCGGATTTTTCCGCCACCGCCGTCATGCCCGACAATTCCATGAAGCCCGACTTCAATCTGGCGGAATATCGTGGAAAATATGTTATCCTGTTTTTCTATCCCTTGGATTTCACCTTCGTGTGCCCGTCGGAAATTCTGGCCTTCGATAAATCCCTGCCGGAATTCAAGACCAAGAATTGCGAAATCATCGGCGTTTCAATCGACTCGCAATTCTCCCATTGGGCCTGGAAGAACACGCCGGTCGCCCAGGGCGGCATCGGTAATATCCAGTTTCCGCTGGTTGCCGATCTCGACAAGAACATTTCCCGCCAGTACGGGGTGTTGCTCGAAGCGGGCATGGCCCTGCGCGGCACCTTCCTGATCGATCGCGACGGCATTGTCCGCCATGCTGTCGTCAACGACCTGCCCTTGGGCCGCAATATCGGCGAAGCCCTGCGCATGGTCGACGCCCTGCAGTTCCACGAAAAGCACGGCGATGTCTGCCCGGCCAACTGGGAAGAAGGCAAAGAGGCGATGAAACCCACCGCCATCGGGGTCGCCGATTACCTGTCCAAACACAACGGATGACCCTGCGTCGATTCCGCTGTCAATTTTCGGCATAAAATGGAGAAAGGGGGTAAAGCCCCTTTCCCCGCTGGACAAGATTGTTTAATGTTTGGCGAGTTCATGCCTGTTTTGGGGGCCTATCGCGCCCCCGTGTCCGCACAATTTTCTCAAACCACCAGGAGGAAAAAGAGCCATGACCCAGAAAAACGAAGTGTACAAATGCGCCCTCTGCGGCAATATCGTCGAGATTCTCCATGCCGGGGCCGGCGAGTTGGTCTGCTGCGGCCAGCCCATGGCCGTGATGGCTGAAAACACCGTCGATGCCGCCAAGGAAAAGCATGTACCCGTGATCACCAAGGTTGCCGAGGGCTACAAGGTATCGGTCGGCTCCGTTCCCCATCCCATGGAAGAAAAACACTGGATCGAGTTCATCGAACTGATCGCCGACGGCAAGGTCTATCGTCAGAATCTCGCTCCGGGCCAAGTTCCGGAAGCAGTCTTCTGTATCAAGGCGGACCAGGTGTCTGCCCGTGAGTATTGCAACCTGCACGGCCTGTGGAAGGCCTGATCCCATTCAACTCAAGCGAGGTACAACACAATGAAAAAATACACCTGTGTCGTCTGTGGATACGAATATGACCCGGCCAAGGGAGATCCCGACAACGGCGTTGCACCCGGCACCGCCTTCGAGGATATTCCCGATGATTGGACCTGTCCGCTCTGCGGTGCCGGCAAGGATCAGTTCGAAGAGGCCTGATCTTCTCATGTAAAAAAAAGAGGTATCCCGGTTCGTCACGCTGAACCGGGATACCTCCCATCCGCTTGGCTCTCCTTCTTTCGATCCCCCTGTCTTCCCCTCCCCACAGATCAGTCCTGCCCTTGAGGCGATTGCCGCCCGGGCCTTAAACCGGGCTCCCACCAACCGTTCGAAAGCACTCTCGATGTCCCGGCCGGAGCGCCGGTCAAAGGGGTACGAGGTCGTTTCAACCGCGATCAGGCTGCGGATACGCGCTGCAAGGCCAGGCTAATTTTTTCCAAAACCACCTGTTCGTCGATGGGCTTGGGCATATGGTCGTTCATGCCGCTGGCCAGGCATTTGTCGATGTCTTCCTTGAAGACGTTGGCGGTCATGGCGATAATCGGGATGGTTTTGGCGCGCGGGTGCTCCATGTCCCGAATGGTTCGGGTCGCCTCGTATCCATCCATCACCGGCATTTGCAGGTCCATGACGATGAGATCGTAACGTTCGGGCTGCCGTTCGAACATCTGCGTCGCCTCAAGGCCGTTGACGGCCGTATCGATATGGATGCCCGTCTGCTCCAGCAAAGCGATGAAAATTTCACGGTTGAGGGCCACGTCCTCCGCTAACAGCAGGATGACGCCGGAAAAATCGGGAACGGCCGTATCGGGTTGCCGCTCCGCAGGTACGATCGCATGTTCCCCGCCTTCGACCGTCTCCCGAATGGCCCTGGCAATGAGGGTGGGAAACAGGGGAACGGCCAGGAAACGATGGAGGTCGAGTTCCGCCGCGGCCTGTTCCATGCCGGACCAGGCCGAGAACGGCGCCGTCATCGTCACGGTTTCCGGGCGCACTCGCCCCTGCACCCTCCGCAAGAGTTCGAGGCAGGACATGTCGGGCAACTGGGCGTCGATGAAAACGGCGTCATACGGCTGGCCGGCCACGTGCGCCTCGTCCAGCAGCCGAGCGGCCGTATCGCCGGTTGCGGCGGTGCGGCAGTCGCCGATCCCGAGCGTTTCCGCAACCGTCCGAAACAGGGCTCTCGTTTCCTCATCGCCGCTCGCCGCAAACAGGCGCATGTTCACGGGCTGGATGCCATTCGCGAACAGCAAGGGGGTACGGGCCGGGCGGCGTTCCAATTCCGCCTCGAAAAAAAAGGTTGATCCATTTTCCGGCTGCGACTCAACCCACATTCGGCCGCGCATCTTCTCCACTATGGTCTTAGAGATGGCCAGCCCCGTGCCGCCAAAGCGGGCGGCAATGCTGGTGTCCGCCTGTTCGAAGGGGTTGAACAGGCGGCTGATCTGCTCCGGCGTCATGCCGATGCCGGTATCCGACACCGTGAACCGGAGAATACTGCAATCGCCCTTGCGGAGCGATTCCGTCACCGACAGGCTGATCTCGCCACAATCCGGCGTAAACTTGACCGCATTGGCCAGCAGATTGGTGATCACCTGGGAAAGACGGAGTTCATCGCCAGTATAGTTCCGGTGTAGATTCCGGCCAAGCCGCACCCGGAGCCGCTGCTGTTTTTGTTCGGTTCTGTCGACGATCAGGTTGCAGATCTTGATCAGCATCTCCTCCAGATTCAGCGGCCCATCGCCCAGTTCGAACTTACCGGCCTCAATTTTGGACATGTCCAGGATGTCGTTGATCAGTCCGAGCAGGTGGGAGGCCGACGCGCCGATGGCATCGAGACAGTAGCGCAGCTTCGACATGTCTTCGGAGTGTTCGGCAATCTTGCCCATGCCTATGATGGCATTCATGGGCGTGCGCATCTCATGGCTCATGCGGGAGAGGAAATCGCTTTTCGCGCGGCTGGCCTGTTCCAGTTCGCGGGTGCGCACCGCGACAATGGTCTCCAGGTTTTTGCTCATTCTCCGATTCTTGACCAGCAGAAAAAAGACGGAAGAAAAACCCAACACCAACAGCACAAGAGCGGCGAGCATATACGGCATCACGTCTTTGAGCAACTTGCTGTTGTAGTCGAATACCTTGCGTTTCCAGCGTTCCGCCGTGGCGTCCAGATCGATGGAGCGCTGCGCTTTATTGAGGATGGATTGTAGCACCAGCTCGTTTTTGTTGAGGCCGAATTCGGAATAGGAGGGGTACTGGAACACAATGTTGGCCTTGAATCCCGGCTTTTCCAAGTAGTTGGTCAGGGAGAGCAGCAGGTTCTGGGTCCCCATCAACAGGTCGATCTCGCCTCGTTCAAGCGCCAGGAAGGCATCGTAGTAGGTGAGGTAGGAACGACTGCGCATGCCCTCCGGAAACCATTCGTGAAACAGCTCGGCATGGGCCGATTCCTTCACCATTCCCACGTCCAGGTTCATGATTTCGTTAATGTCCGCATCGGGGAAGTCGGACCTGGAGAGCAAGGCGTAGTTGTCCGTACAGTTGGGCTCGTTGAGCCAGAGAAAGCGTCCTTGCCGTCCTTTGGAGCGGAGCAGTTCGGAAACCAATGCCACGTCGCCCTTATCCAACTGGGCGAGCAACTCCTCCCAGGGGGTATCCGGTGAATTGACGATTCGAAACTGCAGGCCGGTAAGACGTGAAACCTCTTGCAGCACGTCCATGGCGATTCCCTGAAAGGCCTCGTCTTTCTCGTTGTAGAACGAGATGGGATAATTGTCGTTTTCAAACCCAACGGGAACTGCGGTAGCAGTCGTGCGGTGTTGCTCGATATATTTCTTTTCCTCATCGGTAAGAAATTTTTTAATTTTGTACCTCAGGTAATCTTCAGCTCCTTGTTTGTTCAAGGCCGATATATCGTAAAGGCCATCGGTATCGAGGTATTTTTGAATAACAGCGATGAATGGTTCAAGCTCTTGATTATTTGTCGTTACAGATAGTGGAGAGTAAGTAATGGGAAAATAATTTTCAGTTTTCGTAAAATCATGTTCATCGAACATCGATTCGACGGAACTTTCGTCTATATAGCAATCTATGGAGTTATTTTTAAGAAGATCGATCGCCTCGTTTTCATTCGATACAAATATTGGTTCGAATTGATAATTCCATGACATTTTCACCATATCGTACGTCGTGCTTCCGATGAGGAAAGCAGCTTTTATCGGTCTTTCCTTAGATATGACAAATATTTTATCGGAATTTCTATTCGTGAATATCTTGATAGTCCTCTGTATCATCGGACTGGTCATGTGATACATCTTCGCCCGTTCCGGGTTGGGACTCAGCTCTCCGGTAAAATCTATTTCATTTTCTTTTAATTTGACGTTGAGATCATCCCATCCATACATGCGCGGCGAAAAACGAATACCAAAAAGATAAGAAAAGCGGTCGCACAATAGCTTCGAAAAGCCTTCAACTTGATTATTTTCACCAATAAACGATTCGGTTGTCCGATTTACTCCGTAAACAAATTCTTTTTTATTCTTCTTGATAGCTTCAATAGATGCTATCTCGTGCTCGGTAACTCCTGGAATATCTCGGTATGTTTCATACGAAATGTATGTTTTTTTACTTATTCTCTGCTCGGTGTTGCACGATCCAAGTAAAAAAATAAGAATTATGGATAAAAGGATATGCGTTATGCGCATCGACGTTCCCTGGAACAATGCCACCAAAACAATTTTTTATCTTGCGCGCCCTCATCCGGGCACGGCCACCCACCAGGTGGAAACAGCGTTTACAGAACAAGAAACGGTTTATTCGGGTTGCCGGATTTTCTGCGGCCTTATAGGCGGACCTTGCACCAGCAAACAGAGTATACCGCACTTGAGACCGGCGGGATCGCCTCTGGTTCCGTTTCAAGCGCGGACCAATGCGGACACCGCCGAGCACATTCAGTGACACGATTTCTTTATGATGGATACAGGTCGATTCGCCGTATCCTTTTCCATCTAAATTCAATCCTCTTTGAAAGAGATAATCAAACAGAGGATTGATTTGCAAGGTTTTCGATTAGATACAATAAAGAGAAGAGCTTTGGCAGGCAAGATATGAGCTGCGTGGCGCAGCGGAATTGAAGGCAGGAAATATCGACGATCTTCCGGGGAAGATGGAACTGCGGTCGGGAGGGTGCCGTTTACGGCTCAATCGACGGGAGAGATAGACGCGATGCCGGCTTTTGGAAAGAGATACAGGGGTCGTTCACTGTTTGCCGCAACAGGGAGTAGCAAGGATTTTGTCATACATCCGCCGCACCACCTCTTCGATTGCCAGGCCGGTGGAATCGATGCAGAGGGCATCGGGGGCGGCCTTGAGCGGGGCAAGGGATCGTTCCCGGTCGTCCCGGTCACGCTGGATGATCTGGGCCAGCAGTTGTTGCTCGTCCACATGCTCGCCCTTGCCTCGCAACTGGGCGGCCCGGCGCCGGGCCCGCACCTCGGGGCCGGCGTCGAGAAAAAATTTCCAGGCCGCCTGGGGAAAGACCACGGTCCCGGTATCGCGGCCCTCGGCCACAATGCGGCCGCCGGCGCCGATCTCCCGTTGGAGGCGGGTCAGAGTCAGCCTAACCAGGGGCAGGGCCGACACCCTGGAAGCCAGCATCCCCATTTCCGGGGTGCGTAGCTGGCTGCCCACTTCCTGGCTGTCGATCAGCACACGGACGTCGTCCTCGCCCGGATTCGGCGGCAGCAGTTCGATGCGGAAAGTCGCCAGCAAGGCCTCCAGCCGGTGATCGTCGGCCGGGTCGATCCCTTTGTGCCGGCACTGGAAGGCCACGGCCCGATACATTGCCCCGGTATCGAGATAGGTGAAGTGCAGCTTGGCGGCCAGGGCCCTCGACACGGTGGATTTGCCGCCGCCGGACGGACCGTCGATGGTGACAATCCGTTGTTTATCCACGGCAATAGCCCAAATCCCGCAGACACTCGCCCAATGCGCTGACAAATCGCTGGTTTTCCGCAGCCGTGCCCACCGTAATCCGGATGAATTCCGGGTAGCCGTAGGCCTTCATCGACCGCACGATCACCCCTTTGTACAGCATGGCCTCGTACAGGCGGGTGGCGTCGCCGCCGACATCGATCAGGAAAAAATTGGTGTGCGACGGATACGGGCGGCACCCCAATTCGGCCACCGTCTTACTCAGCCAGGCGCGGCCCTCGGCGGTCCCGCGCAGGGTCGCGTCATAGTGTTCCCGATCGTCCAGGGCAGCCAGGGCGCCGGCTTGAGCCGGAAGGTTGATGTTGAATGGCTGCCGCACCCGGTGGAGCAGGGCCGCCATCTGCCGGTGCATCACCCCGAACCCGACCCGCAGGCCAGCCAGGCCGAAGGCCTTGGAAAAGGTGCGCAGGCTGACCACCGCCGGAATCCTTTCCGGGTTGCGGATGAACCCCAGGATGTCGATGCGTTGGTCCGGATCGACAAAATCGACATAGGCCTCGTCGACCACCACGATCACCGACTCGGGAAGGCCCGCCAGAAAACGGGCAAACCGCTCGCGGCCAATCAGGGTGCCAGTGGGATTATTGGGATTATCGATAAAAATCAAGCGGGTACGAGTTGTGACCGCCTGGGTGATCGCCTCCAGGTCATGGTCCATTTCCTTCAGGGGAATCACCACGTTGTCGCCGCCCCGCACCTGGACGAACTTCTGGTACATCAAGAAGGACGGATGGCTGGTGATCACCGCGTCGCCGCAGCCGACAAAGGCCTTGACCAGAAACTCGATCACCTCGTTGGAACCGTTGCCGAGCACGATTTCTTCCGGTGCCGCCCCGATCCAGTTGGCCACGGCCTCGGCCAGGTAGTAACTGGACCCGTCCGGATAGCGGTGCAGGTTGTGCAGCATGTCGCCGATGGCGGCGACCGCCTTGGGCGACGGTCCCCAAGGATTCTCGTTGGAGGCAAGTTTGATGGCGTTGGTGATGCCGTATTCCCGCTCCAGCTCATCCATGGGTTTACCGGGCGGGTAGGGGACAATGGCCGCGATATGTTGGGGTACGGGAAGCTGCATGATCAGGCGAGCGCCGGTTTTTTTCCAACAACGCCGGCACGTTGCTCAAGGTTATGGGCCGCGCGCAACAAAACGGCCTCGTTGAAATGGGCAGCCTGCAACTGCATGCCGATCGGCAATCCGTCCCGGCTGAAGCCGCAGGGCACCGACATGCCGGGTATGCCGGCAAGATTTGCCGAAAGAGTAAGAATATCTGAAAGATACAGTGCCAAAGGATCGTCGGCCTTATCGCCGATCTTCCAGGCCGGGGTGGGCGTCACCGGCGAAACCATCAGGTCGCAGGCGGCAAAGGCCTTGGCGAAATCTTCCTTGATCAGGCTGCGCACCTGCGATGCCTTCTTGTAGAAGGCATCGTAATATCCGGACGACAGCGCGTAGGTACCGATCAAAATTCGCCGCTTGACCTCGTCGCCGAATCCGTGGGAGCGGGTTTTATTGTACATCTCGATCAGGGAATCGGCGGAACGGTCGCGAAAACCGTACCGCACCCCGTCGAAGCGCGCCAGGTTGGAACTGGCCTCGGCCGGGGCGATCAGATAATAGACGGCCACGCAATAGTCGGTGTGCGGCAGGGTGACCTCGACCAGATGGGCTCCGGCCTCTTCCAGCATGGCTATGCCCCGGCGGACCGCTTGCTCGACCTCGGGGTCGAGCCCCTGGCCGAAATATTCACGGGGAATCCCTATTGTTATCCCTTTGAGTCCATCCTGCAGGGCGTGGCAATAATCGGGCACCGGCTGGTCGATCGAGGTCGAATCCAGGGGATCGTGGCCGCAGATGGCATTCATCATCAAGGCGCAGTCACGCACGTCCTTGGTCAGCGGACCGACCTGATCGAGCGAGGAGGCGAAGGCCACCAGGCCGTAACGCGATACCCGGCCGTAGGTGGGCTTCATCCCCACCGTGCCGCAGAGCGAGGCCGGTTGGCGAATCGAGCCGCCGGTATCGGAACCCAGCGAGGCGAAACATTGATCGGCGGCCACGGCCGCGGCCGAACCGCCGCTGGAGCCGCCCGCCACATAGCCAGGCTTCCAGGGATTGTGCGGCACCTTAAAGGCACAATTTTCGCTGGTGGATCCCATGGCGAATTCATCCATGGCCAGCTTGCCGAGCAAAACCGATCCGGCCCGGGCCAGCCTGGTGACCACGGTGGCGTCGTAGGGGGCGACAAAATGCTCGAGCATCCGGGAGCCGCAGGTGGTGGGCATGGTGGTGGTGCAGAGCACATCCTTGATCGCCACGGGAATGCCGCACAGTGGGCCGGCTTGACCATTTTTTCGTGCGATATCGGCCTGTTCTGCCTGGCGGAGAGCTCCCTCGCGGTCCAAGGCCAGATAGGCCTGCACCGTGGGCTCGACCGCCTCGATCCGGGCCAGCACCGACTCGGTGAGGGCCACCGAGCTGACTTCGCCGGCTTCAAGCATCCGCAGCGCTTGCTGGACGGTTAGCGAAAAGTATTCCATGGGAAATAGGTAGTTGAAGAATGCGGGAAGGGGTCTTTCTCAACCGATGACCCGCGGAACCACGAAGGATTCGCCGTTCTGTTCGGGTCCGTTGGCCAGGGCCTGTTCCCGGGGCAGGGAAGGGCGCACTTCGTCGTCGCGGAAGGCGTTGACCACCTGCTGGGTGTGGGTGGTAACCGCCACGCCGTCGGTGTCCAGCTCGTCGAGCTTGGCCACGTAGTTGAGAATGACGTTGAGTTGTCCGGTCATCCGGTCCACTTCGGCGCCGCTCAGGTCGAGGCGGGCCAGCTTGGCCACATGCCGAACTTCGTCTCTGGTTATCTTCATGGGCTGTATAGGGGAAGAACGTTGAACAGTTGCGTTTATCCGCAGACGAACGGCTACTGTTTATACAGCGAATAGGTGGAAAGAACAACCCCTGCAAAAATTTCAACCAGTTCGATGTCGAACTGCGTGCCGGCACAGCGGCGCAGTTCTCCCACCGCCTCGGCCGGGGTGAGATTGTTTCGATAGTTGCGGCGCGAGGTCATGGCGTCGTAACTGTCGGCAATAGTGATGATGCGGGTGAGGGTGTCCAGCTCGTTGCCTCCGATCCCATCCGGGTAGCCGGAGCCGTCGAGCTTTTCATGGTGATGGCGGATGATCTCCCGTTCACGGTCCATGAAGGTCAGGGGCTCGATGATGCTCGCCCCGATGCCGGGATGTTTCTTGATCAACTCCCATTCCTCCGGGGTCAGGGCCCCGGCCTTCCGGATACACGAAAGGTCGATCACCAGTTTTCCGATGTCGTGGAATTGGGATGCCCGGCGCAGCACGATGATGTCTTCGTTGCTCAGGCAGGCTTCCTGGCCAAGCAGCAAAGCCAGTTCCGTTACCCGGTGGGTATGGCCGGCGGTGTATCCGTCTTTTTCCTCCATGGCGACCTGCAAGCTGGTCATGATCTGCACGGTCGCGTTTTCCAGATGGCTGCTGTACTGCTCCAGCAGGAGATTTTTTTCGGCCAGCTCGTGGGTCTTGGCCTGGACCTCGATTTCAAGCTGGCGTTTATAGGCCTTTTCCTGGAGAAGAAAGTGGCGTTTTTCCGCCGCCTGCTTCACCTTGATGTGAAACAGCTCGATATCGACAATGGGTTTGGTGAGAAAATCGTAGGCACCGAGATGGATGGCCTTGACCGCGTATTCCATGGAGCCGGCGCCGGTCAAAAAAAGCACCGGGATATCGACCTGTTGCTGATTCAAACGCTCCAGGGTCTCAAAACCGTCCATGCCCGGCATGTTGATGTCGAGGACTATGACGTCGAATTCATCCGAGACGTATTCCAGCACCTGGCGGCCCGATTCGACCGCTACGACATCGTGGTGGAACATGTGGAGAATTTTCTGGATCGCCGAACGAACCAGAGTGTCATCGTCCGCTATGAGAATTTTCGACCCCATATTCCCGAATTATTACTATTAAAGATCTCAAATCGATTCTCTTTCCAGGGACACGTCTCTTATTAAGATGCCGCAAAAAAAAGTATTATTCAACCATTGGTTTCATCGAACAAAAAAAACAGAACAGAAGGCTATTGTATACATAATTTTACATATAAATAAAAATAATACGGCGGGAGGAGAATCGAGGCTGCCGAATCGGCCTTGATTCCCATGGCGATTGAGGGCTCGTGGCGGAAGGGGAATCGATCGAGAGGGAACCACAAATGAGGCTATCGGCTGCAGCCCAGTGCCAGGAGTCTGCCGGGCCACAGCATCACCTCTTCTTCGGTGACTATCATGTCCATGGGAAGGTCATGGTCACGGGTCGGCAGAAATTCCACCACTTGGCAGGAAAAGGCGAGTCCGATCCTGATGGCTTGCGGAGCGCGGACCAAAAACCGATCGTAGAAGCCCATACCGTAGCCGAGACGGTGGCCGTTGCGGTCAAAAACCGTTCCCGGAATCACCGCGGCCTCGATCGAAGCCGGCTCCATCCTCCGAGAGTGGATCAAATGGGACCGGGGTTCGGGAATCCCCATGTAGCCGGGGGCAAGATCGCGGGCCGGATCGGTGATGGCCACAGCCACCATGCCCGATTCTTTCGGCACGCTCACGGGAACACAGACGGTTTTTCCCTGCGCAAGCCAGTGGCCGATCATCAGGGAAGTCTGCACTTCGCTCCGGAAGTGACAGTAAAGAAAGACGGTTTTCGGGTGACGCAGCAGCGGGTGAGCCAGCAGCACGGAGGCAATCCGTTCGCTCCCGGCTTCCCGATCCGCTGCAGACAGAAGGTCACGGCTCGCCATGATCGTCTTGCGCAGCCGGCCGCGTTCGCTGGAAAAGGCATCAACCATGCAGGGGTCTCCTGCCCGGACGGGAATAAAAAAGGGCGGCATCTTGCGAATGCCGCCCTTGGATCGATCGACTTGGCGATTACATCGGCAACAACAGCTTGTTGGTGTCTTCGTTCCAGGTGACCACCAGGTACCAGATGGTGCAGAATGCGAGGATCAGGGCCATGGTGTAGCCGTATCCCAAGGCATCGGGCAGATAGAGATATTTGCCCAGGTAGCCTTTTTCCTCGAAGTTGTAGGCGGAAAACCAGGCCACCATCAGCGAATTGCTGATGGAGAAAAAGGGCACGGCCACCCAAAGCTTGATCTGGCCTTCGCCGACCCGCCAAAGCGCGCCCGAACCGCAACCGCCGGCCAGCATGGCGCCCAGGCCGAAGATAAAGCCGCCGACCACGCCGCCCCAGCCAAAGGTGCCACGGACATAGTTCATCGGGTCGAGCACCGGATCGCCGCCCAAACGGTTAGCCACGCCGTATTTCAGCACCGCGGCGCCCACGGCGACAATCAGGATCGAAAGCGCCACCGATTTGGCCATCTTGCAGTCGCCGGTCATGTGCGGTTCGCGAAAGCCCTGGATCATGCACCAGCGACCGCGCTGCATGGTGTAGCCGAGTGCGGCGGCGATCAGCAGGATACCGGACAGCGAGGTGATGTATCCGACGAACTCCTCACCCTTGAAGGTGGCATAATAGTGGGCGCACCACACTATGCCGACCACGCCGGCGATGCCGAAAATCAACTGGATGAAAAACGGAATTTCCAGGGTCCAGGAACCGCCGCTGCCCCAGCTGATATGTTCCATTTCCTTGTACAGCAGCCACAGGCCGAACAGGACGCCGGGCAGCAGGCCAACCCACATGGCAAAGCCGTTGGCGGCAAGGTTGCCGATGGCGTTATACATGCCGCCGACGTTGCAACCGCCGGCCAGGGCAGCGCCGATACCCATCAAAATGCCAGCGATGATGGCCTTGACATATTCACGGATCGGGGGAAAACGGAAGGCGAACTGGCCGCCCAGACAGGCGGAAATGAAGGCACCGGCAATAAAGCCCAAACCGATGACCGAGCCGGTATTGAACAGGATCGACTTGGTCAGGATCTTGTCGCCGTCCTCATTGACGAAGCCGACCAACTCTGCCAGATCGCCGTTGAAGATGCCCGCGTGCCACAACATCCAGTCGCCCCAGTTGCGAATCGCGCCCACCGCGCCCCAAGGACGCCACCAGGCCATAATCAGAATACTGAGCAGGGCGACAAGAATGCCGGTCATCGTCGGATTCCATTCCTCCTGACACAGCACTTTGTATAAGTGTTTGATTTTTTGCCACAAAACCTTAAGATCTTCCATTTCCTCTCAACAGCCTCCTTTTCCCTGAAATGATAACTGCACCCAAAATAAATATCTCTCGACAAACCAACTTAACTTTGCTTCAAATCGGCAAAAATACCGTTGCCCATCGCATTTGTCAACACATGCAGCCGTACCGATTGCACGGGGTTGCTTCTTGGCGCTCTCCCTCTTCGGTTGCCCTTTTTTCCTCTCGGGAAACAGTGCCGCCTTCCCATGTTTCTATCTTGACAACCTAATTTTTTATCTATAATCTAAATCGTCTTTTTTTGTGTAAAAACGATTCTTGCCAAAAAGTATTTTCTTTAAGGAGAACACGATGAGTGACGTAAAATTAGCACCTGAAGGTCTGGCTGTCGCTTTGGTTTTGGATGCTCGGGGATTGAGCTGCCCCATGCCGCTGCTGCGGACCAAAAAAGAAATCGGCAAAATCAAATCCGGTGAGATTCTCCACATCCAGGGAACCGATCCCGGCTCCCGCAACGACATCCCGGGTTGGTGCGACCGTGCCGGCCACGAGTATCTTGGCGAGAAGGAAGAAGCTGGCTACATGAGCTTTTATATCAAAAAAGGATGATCACACATCTTTGCTAATCCTTTTGAAGGAGGAAAAAGCCAATGGCTGCCGATCCAAACAAATTAGGGATTTTCGTCACCAGCCCGCAACACATGCGCCACATCCTGGGTATTGCCAAGGCTGCGGTACGCGCCGACAAGAAGGTAATGGTATTCTTTACCTTCAAGTCCATCCATCTGACGAAAAATCCTCTGTTCTATGAACTGTCCCAACTATGCGCCGTCGAAGATATCGCCATCTGCGCCGACAGCTATATTTGTGAAGGGTTTGACAACGTCAACGATGTTCCCCGCGGTCTGATCGACAAGCAAATGCGGACCCAGGCTTTCCATGGCGCCATTCTTGACGAATGTGCCAAATATATCGTCATGTAAGGAGATGCGGAAATGGAATCATTGAAAGTATACATCCTGATCGCCAACCGTGTTTACAATGACGGTATTCGCTCCGGTCTCGGTCTGGCCGTGGAAAATCATTATGCCTTTCCCGTCATCATGAACGGCGAGTTTCCCCGTTTTTCCAATTACATGTCGGAAAACATCGCCTGGATCGCCGACATGGAAGGCCAAGTGTTCAGCTGTGGCGCCGAAGCCCCGACCGATCTGCCCGAGGGAACCGAGATCGCCAATATCTCCCTTGAAGAGCTTGGCGAGCGGATGAGAGAGGCCGACTTCATCATTCCGTATGGTCTTCCCAAGCAATCCCATGAGCCGCCAGCGGCTTGCAGCGAATAATTGAGAACACTCTGGAATGGTGATGCCATGAAAATATTGCAAGTATACAAATCCGAACCCACCGAGGATGTCAAAAAACTGGTCGAGATTCTCAATCGCGACCGCGTTGCCGATGAATTCAAGCTGTATATCGGCGAGCCCAACTACGATATTCTTGTTCAGAAAATTTTTGCCAACGATAAAACCGTTTGCTGGTGGTAAACACCGGTCCAACGGCAATTGCAGTCGAAACCCCCGCCAACGTGAGGTTGGCGGGGGTTTTTTTATGCCTGCCTCTTGGCTAGGCCATTCCCATTTTTTCGATGAGATAATCGTGAAAAAATGGGCGAAAGGATCGAATCTTCAGGTTTTCTCTTGAAGGGTGCACTCTGTTGGTCAGGAGCACAACCACCAGTTCCCGCTCGGGATCCATCCAGAGCGAGGTCCCGGTAAAACCCAGATGCCCCACACTGCGGGGTGAAAAATAACTGCCGCTGCTTGATTGGCCGGGTGTTGGCCGATCAAAACCCAACGCCCACTGTCCTGAGGTGTCGCTCCATTCGAGCGCATGGCGCAACAGACGGTTGGAAAAGGCCGGATGGTGTCTCTTCCCCAGCCAGCAATCCAACAGACACTCGCCCAGGGCTAGAACAGCTTCGGCAGTGCCGAACAAACCGGCATGGCCGGCTACCCCTCCCATGAGCCAGCAATGCTCATCGTGCGCCTCGCCCTGGATCAACCTGTGCCGCCATGGACACAGCTCGGTTGCCGCTATCTCCTCCTTTTGGCCTTGCCCGATCGAGTTGACCGGCAAGAAGCCGAGCCGCTGCTTGAGTTGCAATGGATCGGCTACTGTTTGTTGAAAAAAGCGGGCGAGTGGCTGCTGGGTTGTCTGTTCCAGTAGCCGGCCAAGCAGGATGAACCCGAGGTCGCTATACAGACATTTCGATCCGGGCGGCTGAACCAGAGGTTCGGCCAGAATCAAATATTGAAGGCGCTGCATATTTTCCGGAGCGGCATAAGGTTCGAATTGCTGAAAATAGGGGCGATAGGCCGGCAAGCCGGAAGCATGATGGAGGATATCGCAGATGGTGATGGCCCTCTTTTCGGGAGAAGTATCAACGGACAACTCCCGGAGATCCGCACTGTCCCAACTGAGCCGCCCCGCATGTATGAGGGCCAATGTACACAATGTGGTGCACAAAGGTTTGGTCAACGAAGCCAGGTCAAACAAAGTGGTCGTATCCACCGGCCGGGATAAATGGTCGGACCGGGTCCTGCCGCAGGCGAACACACTTCGATATCGCAGCTTGTTGGCGACCAGGCTGACCGCAGCCGAAACCCCGGTGCAGACCCCGTTTGCCACTCCACTTTCGCAGGCGGTTTTCAAGGCTGTATTTAACTGTTTTTTCATATTTTTGATGAATGGAAAATCCTATTATTCGTTTGAAATTTCAGGTATTTTCGAGTAGATTGGTCGGCCGTGATGTTAATAAATTTGTTCACAACATGTGCATCTACATGTTGAAAAAAAACCACAGCGCCTTTCCCCATTGTTGCCAGCAAGGGACAAACCACCAACCCACACGATTACCAACATAAAATATATAATAAAATCAAACCGATAATTTTTTAACCAACATCCTCACATCCCTAACATCAACAACAATATATCTTTAAAAAAAGGAATAATCTTATGGCCTTCCAGTTCAATGCGAGCAGAGAGGATTTTCTTAGGGCCATCAGTGCTCAGCAAAATATAACCAGCAAAAAAGGGACGCTGGCCATCTTGGCCAACGTGTTGCTCGACGTCAGGGCCGATCATATAGTCCTGACCTGTACCGATCTGGAAATAGGCCTCAAACAAACCATACCGGCTGAAGTCTTTGAAACCGGAATATTGACCCTGCCGGCAAAAAAACTCTTCGAACTCGCTCGCGAATCCGGCTCGACAACGATCTCCTTCAAGGAAATCGACAATCATTGGGTCGAGATCAGCGCCGGCTCGAGCCAGTATAGGTTGGCCGGCATGGTCGCGGACGAGTTTCCGCAGTTTCCAGCCTACAATGAAGATAAAATGGTCGGGATCGAAAGCGAAATATTGGCCGATATAGTCGATAAAACAATATTCTCCATTGCACAAGACAAGGAGAACATGTTCACTTTGACAGCCGGTTTGCTGCAAAAAGTGAAAAAAGACGATCGCCTGTACCTGAAAATGATCACCTCAGACGGCCATCGCCTGACCATCATGACCAGGGAAGTGGAGGAGCGTTTTGAAAATTTGCAGCTCAATCCGGTCACCCTCATTCCGCGTAGGGGAGTGCAGGAAATCCGAAAATTTTGCGAAAACAAAACCAACTTCCTCTTTGGGGTTGAAGAAAAACAGGCTGTATTGAAAAGCGACGATTCGCTGCTCATTATCCGCCTGCTGGAAGGAGATTTCCCCGATTTTCAAGGGCTGCTGAATATGCTGTCAAAAGAAAATTCCATTCATGTCAGCAGACTTCGATTTCTGGAAGGATTGAAACGAATCAATTTGTTTACCGAGGATCTCTTCCATGCCATAAAAATGGAAGTTCAGGAAAATAAAATGATCCTTACCTCGCAAAACGCGGATTTCGGATCGGCAAAGGATGAATTTGAAATCGACTACGCGGGTAATCCCCTGTCGCTTGGTTTTAATTGCCGATATTTCATAGAAAGTCTCCAGGTGATGGAAGGAAAGACCATTACCGCCAGCATCAACAATCAGGAAAGTCCGTGCATGATCACCTCGGAAGATGACGCTGGTTTCCTCAGTGTCATCATGCCCATGAAGATCTGATATTCAGATCTGTTTTTTTCCCGTTATCCAAGCAAGAAGGAAGAAAGTGAAGGAACAAGCAGAAAATTCTTATAGTGCCGAACAAATAAAGGTTCTGGACGGACTGGAAGCAGTCCGCAAAAGACCCTCCATGTATATCGGCAATACCGCCTCGGAAGGGTTGCACCACCTCATTTATGAAGTCGTCGACAACTCCATCGACGAGGCCCTGGCCGGTTTCTGTACCGCGATTGGCATCGTCATCCACGAGGACAACTCGGTGACCGTGACCGATAATGGCCGCGGCATTCCGGTGGATATGCATCCCACCGAGCAGATGTCCGCCCTGGAACTGGTCATGACCACCTTGCACGCCGGCGGCAAATTCGATCACTCCACCTACAAGGTTTCAGGCGGCTTGCACGGTGTCGGGGTTTCGGTGGTCAATGCCTTGAGCGAGCGGACCGTGGCCGAAGTGAAGCGCAACGGCAAAATCTATCGCCAAAGCTATGCATACGGTGTTCGGTCAGGCGATTTGGAAATAATCGGCGAAAGCAGCGAAACCGGCACGACCATCTTTTTCAAGCCCGACTCGGAAATTTTTACCGAAACCACCGAATTTAAGTATGAAATCGTGAAAAATCGGATGCGGGAACTGGCCTTTCTCAACAAAAACATCCGCATCACCCTCAAGGACGAACGCGACGGGGCGGAGAACGATTTTTATTTCGACGGCGGCCTAGTCTCCTATGTCGAGTACCTCAACCGCAACCGGACCTGCATTCACCCTGCCCCCATTCTCATTTCCGGTGAACGGGACAGTGTCCAGGTCGACATCTGTTTCCAGTATTTCGATGGCTATTCCGAGCGCCTTTTCTCTTTTGTCAACAATATCAATACAAAAGAAGGGGGATCCCATGTCGCCGGATTCAGGGCGGCCCTGACCAAGTGTATCAACCGCTATGCCAGCGACGATGTGGTGCCCAAGCATCTCAAGGAAAAAATGGGTGGCGACGATGTCCGCGAGGGCTTGACCTGCGTCATCTCAGTGCGGGTTCCCAACCCTCAGTTCGAAGGCCAGACCAAGACCAAGCTGGGCAATTCGGAGGTCAAATCGATCGTCGAATCGATCGGCAACGAAAAGCTGGGCGCCTACCTCGAACAAAATCCGGCCGTGGCCCGCGGCATTCTCAGCAAGGCGGTAGAAGCGGCCCGGGCCCGGGAAGCGGCTCGCAAGGCGCGCGATTTGTCGCGCAAGAAGGGCAGTTTATCGGTGTTGATGGCCGGCAAGCTGGCCGAGTGCCAAAGCAAGGTCCCGGCCGAGCGCGAATTGTTCATCGTCGAGGGCGATTCGGCGGGCGGTTCGGCCAAGCAGGGCCGCGACCGGGCGATTCAGGCCATCCTGCCCCTGCGCGGCAAAATCATGAACGTGGAGAAAGCGCGCTTCGACAAGATTCTCGGTTCCGAGGAAATCAAGCAATTGGTGGCCTCCCTGGGAACCGGGATCGGCAACGAGGAATTCGATATCGAAAAACTCCGCTACCACAAGATCATCATCATGACCGACGCCGATGTCGACGGCGCCCACATTCGCACCCTGCTGCTCACCTTTTTTTATCGGCAGATGCTGCCGCTGATCGAAAACGGGCACATTTACATTGGCCAACCGCCGCTCTATCGCCTGGGCAAGGGAAAAAAGGAGCAATACTTTCTCAATGACGAGGCCTTGAACACCCACCTCTATTCGCAGGCGAGCCAGTTGATGCGCGTTCAGGCGGACCAGGGACTGGCTATCGCCGAGGCCGACATGGTGCAGGTGCTGCGCAAGTTGTCCGCCTTCGATCGGATCCTGGTCCATCTGGAGCGGCTGAACATTCCCGAACAACTGGTCCTGTTGCTGCTCGAGCACGATGTCCATTCGGCCCGCCAGTTCGGCGACCGGGAATTTGTCGAGCAACTGGTCGGCCGTCTGGCGGAACGCAACATCAAGGCCGGTGCCCTCAGGTCCTGCACTTGGCGTCCGGCCTGCCTGGAGTGCGAAGTCATGGTCCAGGGCCAAGGCCACCTGACCGCCACCCTCGGCCCCAACATTCCCCTGCTCAACGAATACCGCCATGCCCTGGAGCTGTACAAGACCATCAAGCCCTATCTGCAAGGCGGTTTCACGGTGTTCAGGGCCGGGGCCAGCCAGGAAATAGCTCTGCCCGCGGACGGCTGGCGGCGGCTGATCGAGTTGGTGCGCGAGGAGACTTTCAAGGGAAGCCACTTGCAACGATACAAGGGACTGGGTGAGATGAATCCGGAACAGTTGTGGGACACCACCATGAATCCCTCCAACCGGACCCTGATCCAGGTGAAGATCGACGACGTGGAACAGACGGACGATCTGTTTACCACCCTCATGGGCGACAAGGTCGAGCCTCGGCGCGATTTTATCCAGAATCACGCTCTCGAAGTCGCCGATCTCGACATTTAGTGGTCGCTCGTCGTCTCATCCCCTTCTGATAGAATTGCTCAGGAAGTAACAATGACGGAACAATCGATAGAAAGTGGCCAGCAACCGGCCATTGCCATTTCCAGGGAGTTGCGGAAATCATACCTGGATTATGCCATGTCGGTCATCATCGGCCGGGCCCTGCCCGATGTCCGCGACGGCCTGAAACCGGTCCACCGCCGTACCCTCTTTGCCATGCGCGAGCTGGGCAACACTTATAACCGGCCGTACATCAAATCGGCCCGCATCGTCGGCGATGTCATCGGTAAGTTTCATCCGCACGGCGACACCGCCGCCTATGACACCCTGGTGCGCATGGCCCAGGATTTTTCCATGCGCTATCCCCTGGTGGACGGGCAGGGCAACTTCGGCTCCATGGACGGCGATTCGGCCGCGGCCATGCGGTACACCGAAGCGCGCATGACCCGGCTCGACCAGGAACTGGTGGCCGATCTCGACAAGGAAACCGTCGATTTCGTGCCCAACTACGACAACTCGCTGCAAGAACCCTCGGTTCTGCCCTCCAAAATCCCCAATATCCTGATCAACGGTTCGGAAGGCATTGCGGTGGGCATGGCCACCAAGATCCCGCCGCACAACCTGACCGAGGTGATCGACGGCCTGATCGCCCTGGTGGACAACCCCGAAATCACGGTCCATCAACTGATGGAAACCATTACCGGCCCCGATTTTCCCACCGGCGGCTTTATCTGCGGCCGGGCCGGTATCCGCGAGGCCTATGAGACCGGGCGCGGCGTGATCGTCATCCGCTCCAAGACCCATGTCGAGCAGCGCGGCAACCACGGCGAATCGATCATCATCACCGAGATCCCCTTTCAGCAGAACAAGGCGGCACTGGTGGAAAAAATCGCCCTGCTGATCAAGGAGAAACGAATCACCTCGATCGCCGACATCCGCGACGAATCGGACCGCCACGGAGTGCGGGTGGTGCTCGATCTGCGCGCCAACGAAATCCCGGATGTGGTCATCAACCAGCTGTACAAAATGACGCCGTTGCAAAAGAGCTTTGGCATCATTTTGCTGTGCATCGTCAACAACAAACCGGAAATTCTCAATCTCAAGCAGATCCTCCAGTACTTTCTCGCCCACCGCAGGACCGTGGTCTACCGGCGGACCGCCTTTGAACTGCGCAAGGCCGAGGAGCGGGCCCATATCCTTCTCGGCCTGAAGATCGCCATCACCCACCTCGACGAGGTGGTTGAGCTGATCAAGGGTTCGGCCAACCCCGGCGTGGCCAAGGAAGGGTTGATCCAGCGTTTCGAGCTTTCCGAGATCCAGGCCCAGACCATCCTCGATATGCGCCTGCAACGCCTCACCGGCCTGGAACGCGATAAAATCATTAGCGATTACAACGAAATCATCGAAAAAATCGCCTGGCTCAAACAGGTGCTCAGCGACGACAACCTGGTGGTCCAGATCATCCGCGAGGAATTCGCCAAAATTCGGGAGGAATATGGCGACGTCCGGCGCACCGAAATCATCGATGCACCGGACGAGATCCTGCCCGAAGACCTGATTACCCCCGAGGAGATGGTGGTGACCGTTTCCCATTCGGGCTACATCAAACGCAACCCGATCAACCTGTATCGGGCTCAGCGGCGCGGCGGCAAGGGCGTCAAGGGCATGGTCACCCTGGATGACGACTTTGTCACCAGCCTCTACACCGCCTCCTCGCTCGATACCTTCCTGTTCTTCACCAACAAAGGCCGGGTGTTTTGGCGCAAGGTTTACGAGCTGCCGCTCGCCGGCCGGACCGCGCGGGGCAAAGCGATCATCAACCTCTTGGAACTGGGCGAAGGGGAAAAGGTGGCGGCTATCCTGCCCGTGGCCGATCTGGCCAACATAGACGACAGTGTTTCGGTGCTCACGGTCACCAAATTGGGCCGGGTGAAAAAAACCTTTATTTCCGAGTATAAACGCCCCCTGCGCAAGGGTAAGTTCGGGCTGACTATCCGCGATGACGACGAAATCCTTTCGGCGGCCATCACCTCCGGCAACGACGAGATCATCCTGGTGACCCGCAAAGGTTTGTCGATCCATTTCCATGAGGGCGACGTCCGGGCCATGGGCCGGCTCGCGGCCGGGGTCAAGGGGATTACCCTGGGCGAAGGCGACGAGGTGGTGGGAGTTGCGGTGCTGCAAAACGGCGATTCCATCCTCACGGTAACGGAAAACGGCTACGGCAAAAGGACGGCGGTGGCCGAATATCCGCTGCAGACCCGGGGCGGTAAGGGCGTGTTCACCATCAAGACCAGCGAACGCAACGGCATGGTGGTCGGCGTTCTCGTCGTGGACGACGAGGACCAGGTGATGCTGATCGCCAATTCCGGCCAGATCATCCGCATGCCCATGGACACGGTCCGGATCATCGGCCGCAACACCCAGGGCGTTCGCCTGATCAACCTGGCGGATGACGAATTGGTGGTCGATCTGTCGATGCTTGCCCGGGAAGAGGGGGTCGATGGCGACGACGACGATTTTGTCGAGGAGTACGACGATGAATAAGATCGCGATGATCGGGGCGGGAAGCTGGGGCACCGCCCTGGCGCTGCTGCTCGCCCGCAAAAAAGAGCAGGTCGTGCTCTGGGACCACGACGCGGAACATGTGGCCCGACTGTCCGCGGACCGTGAAAACAAACGGCATCAGCCCGGCCACCCCTTTCCGGCCGAATTGCAGGTCACCGATTCCCTGGCCGCCGCGGTCGAGCAGGCCGATTGCGTGGTGATGGTGGTGCCCTCGCACGGATTCCGGGCGGTGTATTGCGCGGCCTTGCCCGCGATGCGGCAAGGTGCCCTGGTGGTTTCCGCGGTCAAGGGAATCGAGATCGAGTCCGGCATGACCATGACCCAAATCATGCAGGCGGAAACCGATGCGGGTAAACACCAGCGATTCGGGGTCTTGAGCGGCCCCAGCTTTGCCGCCGAGGTGGCCGAGCGGCAGCCCACGGCGGTGACCGTGGCCTTTGCCGATCCGCAGGCGGCGGAAACCGTGCAGCGATTGTTTTCCACCGATTATTTTCGGGTCTACACCTCCGGCGATGTCATCGGCCTGGAGATCAGTGCAGCGATGAAAAACGTGATCGCCATCGCCGCCGGGATCTGCGACGGGCTCAACTATGGCTTGAATACCCGGGCCGCGCTCATTACCCGCGGTTTGGCGGAAATCGCCCGGCTGGGAGTCGCCATGGGGGGGGACCCCCAGACCTTTGCCGGCCTGGGCGGCCTGGGCGATCTGGTGCTGACCTGCACCGGCAATCTCAGCCGCAACCGGACCGTGGGGCTGAAACTGGGTTCCGGGCTCAGCCTGGAGCAGGCACTCAGCGAGATGAAGATGGTGGCCGAAGGGGTCAAGACCACCAAATCGTGCTACCAATTGGCATCCGGTCTCGGGGTGGAGATGCCCATCTTGGAGCAGATGCACCAAATCCTCTATCACGGCAAACTCTGCCAAGATGCGGTGGTCGAACTGTTCCAGCGCGACCTGAAACAGGAGGCCGATGTGTCGAATCGTTGATCGTTTGGTCGAAATTTACCGATGTTACGATAAAAGCGGGTGCGACACCCCCATGAAAGCAGTCAGGGAGGTTCTATCATGAAAAAGTGGGAATGTACGGTGTGCGGCTATATTCATGTCGGGGACGAACCGCCGGATGAATGTCCGGTGTGCTCGGCCGACAAGAGCATGTTCGTCGAGGTGGTCGAGGAGCAAAACCCTGCCGAAACAGCCGCAGCACCGGAAACCGCGCCACAACCGCAGCCGACCGTCCCGCCATCTTTGCCCGCCAAGATCTATGCCTTGGCTTCGGCCCTGACCGTGCGGTACCACCTCCACCCGATCATGGTCCACACCCCCAATGGCGTGGTGCCGATGGCCCTGGTCTTCATGCTGATCACCGTCTGGTTCGGCTTGCCGCTTTTCGAAACAGCCGCTCTGTACAGCTTGGTTTTCGTCCTGGTTTCCATGCCGATGGTGCTGTTTACCGGCTACGTGATGTGGCAGCAACGCTACCGGGGCGCATTCACTTCCATTTTCAAGATCAAAATCGGTGCCTCGATCGCCGCCGTAGTCCTGCTGCTGGGCTTGGTTATCTGGCGGGCCGTCCAGCCGGACATCGCCAGCTCGGCCTCGACCGGCCGCTGGATCTATTTGTTTTGCTGCTTGCTTCTGGTCGGTGTCGTGGGAACGGCCGGACATTTTGGCGGCAAGCTGGTTTTCGGCAGCCGAAAGGATTAAACTTTTGGTAAATGGTATCAAGTGATTTTAATTCCTATTCTACTTGCCTCTTTCGATGGTGTGCGTTATCGTTGTCTCGATCCTGTGGGACAATGAACCACCAACTTAAACAACACGGAGGAAAGCAATGGCCACGACCAAAGACAATCTGAAAGAAGCGTTTTCCGGGGAAAGCCAAGCGAATCAAAAATACCGCGCTTTTGCCAAAAAGGCGGAGAAGGACGGTTTTACCAATATTGCCAAACTGTTCCGAACCACCGCCGAGGCCGAGCGAATCCATGCCGAAGGGCATCTCAAGGCCCTGGACATGATCGCCTCCACTGCGGAAAATCTGCAGGCGGCCATTGACGGCGAAACCTACGAGTTCACCGAAATGTATCCGCCGATGGTCGATCTGGCCGTGGCCGACGGGCACAAGGCAAAAACCATGTTCAAGTTTGCCGTCGATGCGGAAGCCATTCATGCCAAGATCTACGCCAAGGCCTTGGAAGCGGTGAAAAAAGGGGTGGATCTCGATGTCAGCGAGTTCTATCTCTGTCCGGTCTGCGGCTATATCGAGCTGGGTGCGGCTCCGGAAAAATGTCCGGTCTGCGGCGCCAAAAAGTCCGTCTTCGAACAGGTCGCCTGACGCCGGGCGGGTGGGCACATCCAAGCCCCATTTTCACCCAGGGATGCCCACCCGTCGCCCCATACGGGGAGCGGCACTGCCGTTCCCCGCGCTTTTCCTTCCAACCCGTCCATGAGCCTTCTCGATCAACATTCCGTTTTTGCCGCCATGTTGCAGGACGGTCCCTTTGCGATCGGCGATACCCTGCTTCTGGCTCACCCCTTTTCCCACGAAACCAAGCAGTGGGTGCAAGGCATTCGCGGCAATCTGTTGCTCAAGACCAAGTACCGCCTGGTGCGCAACCAGGTTTTCGATCTGCTGGACGTGCGCAATTTCGACGAAATCCTGGCCCTGGTCCACGACCGTCGGCTGCGGGTCAAGGCGGCGGAACGGGCTTATCTCTTGATCGGCAACATGTTCGCCATCGAGGGCGGCCACCGGGATGTCGTCCGGCAGCTCCACGAATACGCCCGCACCGCCGACGACGTCATCAACTCGCTCCGGGCCAAGGTGCTGGCGCCGTTCAGCGCCCACATCGAAACCACTAACGAGATCGTCACCGCCTGGGATCCGGTGGAGTTGCTGCTGGCCCAGTTCGACGACCGCTACCACAAGAAGGCGCGGTTCGAGGCCAAACGCAAACTGGTGCTGATGGGATTGGCCGGCTCCATCGACCTGCGGGAGCGGGAAACCAAGATCGCCGAAAAATTCCTCGGCTTTCTCAATTTCCTCAACGCCTTCGTCTGGAGCCCGGATTACCGGATCGGCGAGCTCGACATCCGCTATCTGCACAGTTATCACCATCCCGACGATTTCAGCTGCAGCTCGGTCAAGGTGTTGTCCGAGGAAGAGGCCCGCAAGGTGGTGACCGGACACGGAGAGAAGCTGACCCTGATCAAGCGGCGGCGTTTCCGCGACAACGGCACCGACATTCCCATCTACGTCACCATTCGGAAAAAAGAGCCCCCGGCCAAGGTGCTTAAGCTGTTGCGCAAGAACGAGAAAAATCCGGCAACCGCGGTCGACGACGAGCTCGGCCTGATGGCGGTGCTCGATTCGGTCAACGATGTCAAGCGGTTCGTGCGCCACCTCACCCGGAGCGCGACCGTGGCCGAATCGTTCATGACCCTGGAGGACATCTCCGACACCCTGACCGGCGGGGAATACCAAAGCAGGGCCACCGGCAGCTCGGGCAAGACCGCGATGCTCAAGTTTTTCGCCCGCACCGGCGGCATGCGGATCGAATTCATCATCCACACCAACCGTTCCTACCTCAACTACATCTACCAGCGGGACGTGGCCCACGACGAATACGAAGTGAAGCGCATCTTCGACACCGGCGTGGTGGCCTTTCTCTTCCCGCCGGACATCTATCGCCTCGACCTGGATGCGATCCGCACCCTCCAGTTGACCCGGTTCCGGCGGCAAATCGAGGAGAATTGACCGCCTGTCCAGCGTCCGGATCGTTATTTGTTGCGTGCGGTTAAGAAAAGTTGCTCCCGCAGCTTGCGGATTCCACGGGAAAAATATATCCTGCGCCCGAAAATGTGTGGTCCGGGCCACCGGCTTCGCCGCTTGCGGCGCAACCTTGAGCTTTTGGGCCGCATTCCCTGTTTCCCATTCCGCGCGCCCCGATTGTCATGATCTCCATCAGCTCCTCACGCCAACCGGCCTCGGCCATCCTGCTGATCCATTGCCCCGACAGCAAGGGAATCGTGGCCACCGTCAGCGAATTCATCTATAAAAACAACGGTAACATCACCAACCTCGACCAGCACGTCGATGTCAAGCGCAAGGTTTTTTTCATGCGGGTCGAGTGGGAGCTGGACAACTTCATCATCCCCGACAACAAGATCGGCGAGTATTTCGACACCCTGATTGCCAAGAAATTCGAGATGCAGTGGCAGCTGCACTTTTCCCACGAAGTGCCGCGGATGGCGGTGTTCGTTTCCAAGCAGCCCCATTGTCTCTATGACATTCTTTCCCGCTGGAGATCCCAAGAGCTCGAGGTGGACATCCCGCTGATCATCAGCAACCATCCCGAGCTCGAGCCGGTGGCCCGGCAGTTCGGTATCGATTTCCACTGGTTTGCGATCGACGACACCAGCAAGCAGGAACAGGAGCAGGCCCAGTTGCGCCTGCTGGCGGAGCACCAGATCGAGTTCATCGTCCTGGCCCGCTACATGCAAATCCTGTCGGCCTCCTTCATCGGCCAGTACAAGAACAAGATCGTCAACATCCACCATTCCTTTCTGCCCGCGTTCCCCGGCGCCAAGCCTTATCATTCCGCCTTTGAGCGCGGGGTCAAGGTCATCGGCGCCACCAGCCACTACGTGACCGAGGAGCTGGATGCCGGCCCGATCATCGCCCAGGACATCATCCGGGTCAGCCATGCCGATTCGGTGGAAGATCTGGTCCGCAAGGGTCGGGACCTGGAAAAGGTGATTCTGTCCCGGTCGATCTGGCACCATGTGCAGCGCCAGATCCTGGTCTATCAAAACCGGACCGTGGTCTTTTCCTGAAAGCGCCGGCCGTGCGGGTTCGTTACGGCGCCTCGGTCTCCGGTGGCGGCGAGGCCATCTCGAATAGATGAAATTCAAGGCTGCCCTCGTAAATCAGGAAGGTGCCGATATACCTGCCGGGGTCGTCGGGCAGGGCGGTATTGGTGGTGTAGATGCCCAGGTACCGCTCCTCGGTGGGCATGTCCGGATCCACCAATGCCCACAGCAAAGGGGCCTTGTCGTCCTTGGCCCGCACGGTGAGCAGCTGGGCGCCGAAGGGCAGGGGAACGGACTGGACCCGGTTGGGAGTGAGCTCGAATTTCCAGATTGTTTTCATATGATGTTCCGATATTCGATTTTTCCACGATTTTCAGATATGATAGAAGAAGCGGCCGACCGCAGCCGTCTCCGATCCAGGCCCGACATGGGCGGTTTTTCTGTTTAACTCCACCTAATTGCCGACGCAATGGATATCCTCCTGCTGGTAGTGCTCGTTCTGGTCAATGGCGTGTTTGCCATGACGGAAATCGCGATCATCTCCACCCGCGAAGCCCGGCTGCGCGCCCTGGCCGACGAGGGCCGGCGAGGGGCCCGCACCGCCCTGAAACTCAAGAACAATCCGGCCATCTTTTTATCCACCATCCAGGTCGGGATCACCATGGTCGGCATCCTCAGCGGCGCCGTCGGCGAAAATGCGCTGGTGGCCCCGATTGCCCGCGCCCTGGCTATCGTGCCGCTGTTCCAACCCTATGCCCAGGCCATCGCCTTGGTGGTGGTGGTGGTGGTGCTCACCTATTTTTCGGTGGTGTTCGGCGAACTGGTGCCCAAACACCTGGGCTTGCTGCGGCCCGAGCAAACGGCAGCCACGGTCGCACCCTTGATGCAGATGCTGTCCCGGGTGGGCAAGCCCCTGGTCTACTTCTTTTCCTTGTCCGCCGACCTGCTCCTGCGCCTGCTGGGCGCGGGCAAGCGGGAAGAGGTGTCGGTCACCGACGAGGAAATCAAGATCCTGATGGAGCAGGGAGCCCAGGCGGGGGTCTTCCACGAAAGCGAGCGGCTCTTGGTCGCCAATGTCCTGCATCTGGACGAACAGCCGGTCACCACCATCATGACTCACCGCCAGGATATCCAACCGCTCGACCTGACCAAACCGGAGCCGGAAATCCGCCAATTTCTCGCCGACACCCCGTTTTCCCTGGTGGTGGTCTGCCGCGGCGGCCTGGATGAGGTGGCAGGCCTGCTCCGCACCGCCGACCTGTTAAAGGCCGCCCTGGCCTGCGAACCGCTGGCCATCGAAAGCCATTTGCGCCAGCCCCTTTATGTTCCCGAATACGTGACCACCACCCAATTGCTGGAAAATTTCCGCCGGGTGCAGCTGCCGTGCGCCTTGATCGTCGACGAATATGGCGATATCCAGGGGATGGTGACTTTGACCGACGTCCTGGCGGCCATTGTCGGAGCGGTGCCCTCGGCCAAGGCGGCCGAGGATCAGGAATTGGTCAGGCGGGAGGACGGCTCCTGGCTGATCGGCGGAGGGGTACCCATCGAACAGGTCAAAATGGCCTTGAAAATCACCAAGGAACTGAACGGGGAGGGGAGCAACACCTACCATACCCTGGCCGGATTCGTTTTGTGGGTGCTGGGACGCATCCCCAGGGAAACCGATCAGTTCGAGGAGCACGGCTTCCGCTTTGAGGTGGTCGACATGGACAACAACCGCATCGATAAAATTCTGGTGACTCGTCTCGGGATTTCCTGAGAAACGCGGGAAAAAGGGGGCAGGGGGAATATGGTGCAACGGGAAACGAACAGGGTGATATTGCCGACGGCATGTCTCTGGGTATTGATCGTGGCGCTGCTGGCCGCGTCCGTGGCCGAAGCCGCAGCCCCGGTGCAGTCCCGGCGGTATGCCCTTGTCTACGCCTGGGACACGGAGCGGCAGCGGATTCTCGAGTATCGGCAGCAAGTCGCCGCCTCACTGGGCTTGAAGACGGACAGTCAACTTAAAATCGTCGGCCGGGAACAGGATTACGGCCTGGTCTGGAATATCAATGCCTCGATGGCACAGGCGAAGAAGCAGGCCGAGCAGCAGAATGCGCGCCTGCGGCGGGCAGGACTCAAACCGGCGCAGGTGGTTGCCAGCACCGGTTTTTCCGAACTCTATCATGTCCGGGTGCGTCAAGCCGCACGGGCCGATACCTTGCAAGGAGAATACGCCCGGCTGAAAAATGTCCTGGGGTCCCGGGTCGGGGACAAGCTGGCCATCGAAAAAACCGATTCCCGGCAATGGGCGTTGGTCTACCGGGGCTGGGAAAGCAAGAAAGAGGCGCAGAAAAGCGCCCGGAACATCGCCTCAGTGCTCCCCCGGACCAGCAAGGCGCCGGTGCTCGTTGCCGCCATCGACCGGCCGGCCGTGATGACTGCGGCGGATGCCGCTCTGGCCGAACCCCCGAACAAATCGGCCGCTGCGGACCGGAACGATCGGGGGCGGCCGCAAGCCCGCCAGGAGTCCGGCGGTGGACTCAACACCAAGATCGCCCCCCTGCTGCAGGCGGAACTCCGCAAGGCCAAAATCCAGCCTCAGGTGCGTGCCGGTTGGGCGGCCTACGACCTCACCACCGACAACTACCTGGTCAGCATCAACCTCAACCGTCCCTTTCAGGCGGCCAGCATGATCAAGCCCTTTGTCGCCCTGGCCTTTTTCCATCAGGTCGACAAGGGCAAGATGTCGTACACGGCGCAGCATCGCCAGATGATGGAGGCCATGATCCAGCACAGCAGCAATCCGGCGACCAACTGGTTCATCCGTCAGCTGGGCGGTCCGGCCCGGTGCGAGGCCCTGCTGAAAAAGGAGTACGGCCGCCTGGTCGGCCAGATCAGGATCAGGGAATATATCCCGGCCAGCGGGCGCACCTATCTCAACAGCGTGCAGCCCTGCGGCTACATCCAATTCCTCAGGGCGCTGTGGCGCTACCAGCTGCCGAACTCCAGGGAGATGCTGCGGGTCATGGGCCTGCCCGGCCCCGACCGCCTGGTCTATGGCGCCGATCTTCCCAACAACACCGAAATCTATAACAAGACCGGTACCACCGCGCTTTTGTGCGGCGACATGGGGATATTGGTGCTGCGGGACAAGGAGGGGCGCAAGGTACCTTATGCGGTGGTCGGCATTGTCGAGCGGTCGAGCCAGCCGGCCAACTACAAACAGTGGATGCGGGCCAGCGGCGGCGTCATCCGCGATTTTTCCTCGTTAGTGTACGAGGAAATGAAACGGAAGCACAACCTGCTGTAGCCAAAATCGCGGTCGGTGGCGAGGATTCCGGCCGGGGTACGACAGGAAAACCATGCGACTCGCTTGCCGTTTTCCGACCCCGGATGCAGGGCAAGATCACCCTTGCGTATTCTGGCATTTCTGTTATCAGTGCTGTACTTTTTCACCGTGGAACGAGCCGGCCCGGTTCCCTCGGCCTGACCTGCTTCCAGAACTTTTTCCCTTCAGGAACCTGTTATGACTTTTCCCATCGATCTCTCGACCTATAGCTCCCTTCGTCTTGCCGCGACCCAGGAATCGCTGACCGGGGAGCAACGCGCTGCCCTGCGGGCCAACATCGACTTGGTGCGCGACGCCATCGTTTTCTTCACCGCCCTGGCCAACACCAAGGGCTTGGGAGGCCATACAGGCGGCGCCTACGACATCGTGCCCGAACTTCTGATCGCGGACGGATTCATGAAGGGGAGCGACGCCTGCTTTCCGGTCTACTTCGACGAGGCCGGCCACCGGGTGGCCATCCAATACATGATGGCGGTGCTCAACGGCCACAAGGCCCCCGAGTCCCTGCTCCATTACCGTGAATTCGGCAAGGGCTTCTACGGGCATCCCGAGCGTAACGAGGCCGACGGCGTCTTTTTCAGCTCGGGCCGCCTGGGGCATCTGTGGAGTTATGTCAACGGAGTGGCCGAGGCTCATCCGGACAAGGCGGTGTTTCTCTTCGGCAGCGACGGATCCCAACAGGAGGGTGACGACGCCGAGGCGGCCCGCTACGCCGTGGCCAGGAAACTCAACGTCAAGCTGCTGCTCGACGACAACGACGTCACCATTGCCGGCCATCCCAGCGCCTATATGCAGGGCTACGATCTGGCCCGCACCCTGTCCGGCCACGGCCTGGATGTCCAGGTCTGCGACGGTGAGGATATCGACGCGCTGTTTGCCTGCATCCGCCGCGCGCTCGCCATCAAGGGTCCGGCGGCGGTGGTGGTCAAGCGGAAGATGGCGCCCGGCGTGGCCGGGATCGAGGGATTGCCCAAGGGGCACGACGTCATTCCGGTGCCCATGGCCATCGACTATCTCACCGCCAAGGGACGCGCGGCGGCGGTGGCGCTGCTCAAGGAAGCTCCGCCCAAGGCCGCCAAGGTCGAGTATCGCGGCAGCACCCCCGAGCAGGCCAAGAACCGCGACGAGTTCGGGAAAATCGTCAGCGACCTCCTCGCCGGCATGGACAACCCCGCGAGCAAGGTGCTGGTGGTCGATTCCGACCTCGAAGGCTCCTGCGGCCTGCACCATATCCGCAAGAATTGCCCCGAGGTCTATGTCCACGGCGGCATCATGGAGCGCAACAATTTCTCCGTGGCCGCCGGTTTCGGTTCGGTGCCGGGGCGACAGGGCATTTTCGGCACCTTTGCCGCCTTCCAGGAGATGGTCATCTCCGAGATCACCATGGCCCGGCTCAACCAGGCCAATGTCCTGGCCCATTTCTCCCATTCCGGGGTCGACGACATGGCCGACAACACCTGCCATTTCGGCATTAACAACTTCTTTGCCGACAACGGCCTGGCCGAGCACGACCGCACCCGGCTCTATTTCCCGGCCGACGCCTTGCAACTTCGGTCCATCCTCACCGCCATCTTCGACGATCCCGGTCTGCGTTTCGTCTTTTCCACCCGCTCCGGCACCCCGTTCATCCTGGATGAGCAGGGCAACAAGCGCTTTGGCGACGGCTATGTCTTCAAACGCGACAGCGACGAGATCATCCGTTCGGGCAAGGATGGCTATATCGTCTCCTACGGGGAGATGCTCTACCGCTGCCTGCACGCGGTCGAATTGCTCAAGCAAGAGGGGATCGACATCGGCCTGATCAACAAACCGGTGCTCAACGCGGTGGACGAGGCCACGCTGGCTACCGCCGGCGCCAGCCCGATGGTGCTGGTGGTGGAGACCCAGAACAGCAAGACCGGCCTGGGCATCCGCTACGGCTCCTGGCTGCTGGAACGCGGATTCACCCCCAAATACGGCGCCATGGGCACCTGGAAAGACGGGGCCGGCGGTTTGTCCGAGCAGATTCCTTATCAGGGCATGGGTACCGAGGCGATCGTCGACAAGGTGAAGCAGTTGCGCTAAGCATCGGTTGCTATCGATGCCGGTGGCGCGCGGTTGACCCCTCGCGCCGCACATTGAAAAAGACCGGAGTCGCGGAATGCGGCGCCGGTCTTTTTTTGTGCAAAAAAAAGAGCCCCCGGCGCATGGCCGGAGGCTCGGGGCGTTTACGGGGCGAACCGGAAAGGGGCTTACGCCAGTTCCTGGGGGGCGACAATTCCGCCCTTGGCGGCCTTGAGCGCCAGCAGGGCGGCCTTCTGCTCCTTGTAAATCGCAAACAGCCGGGGCGAGGCTCCCTTGCTCCAGGCCGCCTCCTGCAGATCGATCCGGGCGACGATATTGTCGATGTACAGGGAGAACTGCATGGTGTAGAGCGATTCCGGGTACTCCTTGTTGATCTTGCTGGCAAACAGCCGGCGCAGATCCTCGTATTTGGGGATCATGCCGATCGGGGTCTCGATGGCCTCGACATCGCGGTTGGTGAACAACTCGAGCCAGCCCAGCCAGACATGGACATCCCGTTTCTCGCCCAGCAGGCCCTTGCCGCTGCCGCCGCGCGCCTCGTGGGTGAGGAAGTAGTTGAGCCCGGCCATGATCGGCTTCCGGGTCATTTTGGGGTTGCCGTAAAAATTGAGCTGGGCTTCGAGGTAGTCGGTCAGCGGACCGGCGACAAAGGGGGTGTTGGCCCACGGCTGGCGGTTGACGCCGCTGGCGCCGATCTCGGCGGCCGTGGCCTTGGAGACGATGGACGCGCCGATGGCCACCCCGGCATCCATGGTCCTAGCCACCCAGATGGGCGGCATGGTGTTGGAGTCACGGCCCGAATAGGTGATGACCTCGATGACGATGCCGCTCGGGTCGGCGTTGACCTTTTTGTTGTGGTTGCCGACCGTTTCCGCCTTGAGGGTGCACCGCGAGTTGGGGTGCGACATCGGCACGCCGGTCGTGGCCGGCGTCCAGGCACCCTGGAAGTTGGTCCCCTGTTCGGGGAGCGGCTCGCCATCGCCGGTCCAGCGGGGTTTTCCCTGCGGATCGACCAGGACGTTGGAAAAGATCACCTCGGCGCCGGGCTGGCGCAGGCACTTCATCAGGTAGGGGTCGCCCTCCTGGTTGACATCCTCGATGATGCCGAAAATGCCGATCTCCGGATTGACCGCCCGCAAGGTGCCGTCCGCCTCGATCCACATCTGGGCCAGATCGTCGCCGATGAAATTGCTGCCCACCATGGCGGTGGTGGTCTTGCCGCAGCCCGAGGGTGCCGCGCCGGCGAAATAGGTGACGCGGCCGCCGGGGCCGGTCATGCCGGTGATGAACATGTGCTCCGAGAGTTCCGTGCCGTTGTACTTATACATGGCGCTGTCGGAGGCAAAACGGTGGTTGCCCTTCTTCATCAGCAGGGTGTTGCCGGCATAGGTGCAGAAAAAGGAAAAGGTGGTCTGCCAGCTTCGGTCCATGTAGATCCGGGCCTTGGGCACGTCTTCGGAACGGTTGGTGCCCTCGGAGTGGACGTTGGTAAAGAACTCGCCCCGCCGGGCGACCTCGGCGTTGAAATCGGTGTAGCAGTTGCGGTAGAGCAGCTCGGCCGAATGCATGACATAGGTGGAACTGGAGATTTCGATGGCCGGGATCGAGGCCTTGGCGCCCACCGGACCGCGGCTGTAAAAGCCCACGTACATGGTCTTGCCGCGCATGATCCCGCCCATATGCTCCTTGATATAGGCGTGCGACACCTCCCGAGCCTCTTTCTTAGCCAGGGACGACACTTTTTCGTCCGGGTTGACGATGTAGAAGGTTTGGTCGACCATGCGGCCCTGGTCTTCGGGCAGGTCGAAGTGAAGGGTGTGGCCGGGGATACTCAGGGGCCGCTCCTCGCCTTTTTCCAGGCTCATGCGGCGGACATAATCGCGGTCCTCGGCACTGCCGGTGTGGATGTACACCCGGTCCGGGGCGCACATGGCCATGGCGTTGGCGATCTTCAACAGAGCATCTTCATTGGTGATCGTGGCCAGCCGTTGCAAATGTTCAGGCTCAAGCCGTTGCTCGAACAGCTTTTTGGCCTCGCCAATGGTTGTAATGCCGCCAATCGCTGATAAGATATCGACGCCTTGCTTGAACTCCAGCATCCATGCCTCCATGGGATTCTTCTTTGGTGGGGGAAATTGCGATGCAATAATTAGTTACAACTTTGTAAGGTAAATATTTAGCTCGAAAAGGAGGAATTAGCAAACAAGAATACCGGTCCTGTGCTTTTTTCCTGTGCCGGTCGCTTGTTGGGCCATGGGGCGGCGGGGCGTTCTCCCGTTTTCATCAAGGGAGGCTCGCGGAAAACCGGCGGCGATGCTATGGTGCCCGCACCGTCCCTGCGGATTTGGTGCCACGGCGAGCCGCGGTTCGTCGCCCATTGGCCCGATACTTGAATGTGAATGGAATCCCTGTCCGCAATAGCCGGATGCAACCAGAGCAATACAGCCCGATCGCGTGCCATGCCCAGTGTGATTGTCTGTCAGGATGCCCAGAATTACCGGGTGGTGGAATGTGCCGCCACCCTGACCATCGGCCGCGAGGGCGACAACGATATCGTCCTCGCCTCGCCGCAGGTCTCGCGACAGCATGCCTCCATCGCCCTGCGTGAGGGAGGCGACTTCATGCTGTTCGATCACGAGAGCACCAACGGGGTGTGGATGGAGGGGCGCCGGGTCAGTGGCGTGCTGCTCCGGCACGGCATGGCCTTTCGGATCGGCGACCATGTCTTTACCTTCATCGACGAGCGGAGCGGCAGCCGGGCCCCCCGGGTTTTCCCGGCCGAAGACGAATCCGGCTCGGCCGAAAACAGGCCGGACCCGGCAACCGTGCTCTTCAGTCTGGAGACCGGCTCGCCGGTCCGCCTGTCCGCCGAGCTGCCGCTGGATGACCGGGTAGCCGGAACGGCGGCGGACCCGGCAACAACGCTCGCCCCCTTGCTGGTGGAATTGCAGTTGGCCGAGGACGAGGGCGCGCTGGGCGAGCGGCTGTTGGCCGGAGCCGTGGGATTGGCCGGGGCACAACGGGGATTTTTGGCCCTGCTCAGCGACAGGAACGAGCTGCTGTATGCCGCGACCCATGGCTTCGATCCCCTACGGGAGAGCCGGGAGGTCAACCAGGAGGTGGTGCGGCAGGTCATGGACCGGGGGATTGCGGTCCGGCTCGACGGCGGCCCGGACGTCCAGCTTCGCAAGGGCAAAACGCAGGCGCAATCCGTGCTCGCCGCCCCCCTGATGCGCATGGGCCGTGCCGTGGGATGTTTGTATCTCGATCATCGAGAGGCCTGCTTTTTTGCGCCGGCCGCCCAGGGCGCGCTCGCGATCCTGGCCGTGCACGGCGCCGTGCTGCTCGACAACCTGGCCGGGCGGCAGCGGATGCACCGGGAGCGCGAATCGCTGAAGGCACGGCTCGTCGCCCGGGACGAGACCGTGGTGCGCAGCGAGAAAATGATTAAGCTCTACGAGGACATCCGGACCATCGCCGCCATCAACGTACCGGTGTTCATCCAGGGCGAGGCCGGCAGCGGCAAGGAGCACGTGGCCTCCGCCCTCCACGCCTTTTCCGGGCGCAAGGGAACCTACGTGCCCCTCAACTGCGCCGCCATTCCCGAGGGCATCTTCGAAAGCGAACTGTTCGGCTCCCGGAAGGGGGCCTACCACGAGGCCATCGACAAACCGGGCAAGCTGGAATTGGCCGAGGGCGGCACCCTGTTCCTCGACGAAGTGGCGGACATGGCCCTGACCCTGCAACCCAAACTGCTGCGCTTCCTGGAAAATGGCGAAGTCACCCGCCTGGGCGACACCCGCACCCGCAAGCTCGACGTGCGGGTGGTAACCGCCACCAACCGGGACGTGGCCGCCATGATCCGCGACAACCTCTTCCGCGACGACCTGTTCCAGCGCCTGTCCTGCTTCACCCTCAAGGTGCCGCCGCTGCGGGAGCGGATCGAGGACATCGAACCCCTGATTCGCTACTTCCTCGCCAAATTCGCCGCCGAATACCGCTGGCAGGAGCCTAAGGTCAGCGATGGCGCCCTGGAACTGTTCAGCCGCTATCCGTGGCCCGGCAACGTGCGCCAGCTGCGCAACCTGCTCTTGCGGCTGGCGGTCCAGTCCCAGGGAAAGCCGATCGGCGAGCGCGAAGTCCTGACCCTGTCCGAGGAGTTCGGCACTCTGGAGCCGGCCCGGATCGAGGTCTTTCCCGGTCTGGAGGAGGTGGAGAAGAATCATATCAAGGCGGCCCTGGAACGGGCCGGGGGCAATATTTCCGACGCCGCTGCCCTGGTGGGAATCGCCCGCTCGACCCTGTACCAGAAGATGAAAAAATACGATATTTCAGTATAGTAGATCCAATTTCGCCCCCCTCTTTGTCGCAGAAACGGACATGCGATATGTTCGTTGTCCGATTCTCCGACATGCCGCTGTTTTTCATGTTTTTCCATAATTTCGCTTGATTACACTCTTGCCCGTGCGGGGGGTGTCCGATTTTCGAACAAAGACGGCCCGGTCAAGGCCCCGGTGCGGGCGGCTGTTGCCGCATCCGAACGGGCTCGTTATCGGGGTACTCTGAAAAAAATGAATTTTTTCGGCATCTTTCACCGGAAAGACAGCCAAGGTCGTCGTTGGCATCCCCTTTGCTCTACACTGCCAGCAGACAATGTGTCGTGTCTAACGATATCCACCCCAGTGAAAGAGGAGCCATCATGTTGAAAAAAACCATCTCCACCACCGCCATCGTTTTCGCCCTGTCCGTCGGCATGGCCCACGCCGATTCCGACGACACTTCCTTGAGCAAATCGTTCCGCCACATCAAGCCCAAAGGCGGGGCCATCCACCACAACACCTTCGGCACCCAGCCGTTCAACAACACCAACATCATCACCGTCAACACCTCGTCCTCCACCACCCAGACCACCACTGCGTCCGCCACCGGCAACACCAACAAGAACAACGGCCGCAACACCAACGACAACACCTCCACCAATACCAACACCAACGACGCCGAAAGCACCGCAAACACGGATGCCGATGCCACCGCCTCCACGACGGATACCAGTGCCACCGACAAGACCGGTACCGACGACAGCACCGCCACGGACAGCACGGCTGCCACCACCACCCAGGAGCAAGAGAAGGCCCAGCAGGGCGGCAAGGCGGAAATCCGCAACGAAATCAAGCGAGCCGGCGCGATTTCCAGCACCATCAAGGGCGGCAACAACAATCTTGCCAATGCCGCCTCCATCTCGATGAGCGGCTCGACCCAGACCGCCGATGCGGTCATCAACCGGGTCAACACCGCCGGTGCGATTTCCAGTACCATCAAGGGCGGCAACAATAACCAGGCCAACGCCGCCTCCATCGCCATGGGCGGTTCCATGGCGGTCAAGGGCCGGGTGGTCAACGAGGTCGAGAACACCGGCGACATCTCGTCCACGGTGAACGGCGGCAACAACAACATGGCCAACGCCGGCTCCATCGCCATCAACTGAGTTCCTCTCCCCCGCCCAAGCCGGCGACGGCGACGGCGGGGGGAACCCCGAACCCGGGGCTCGAATCGCTTCACGGAGAACGAATATGAAACCGATACAACTCCTTGCCATGGCAGCCCTGCTGGCAATACCGGCAGTCGGCCACTGCGCCGATCTGCTCGGCATCCGCGCGGAAAACCGGCTCCAGGGCGGCTCCTACTCCGCTCGGACCAAGGGCAGCAACAACACCGCCAATGCGGCGTCCGTCAACCTTTCCGGCAGCACGGTCCGAGAAGTGACCAACAAGGTCCGGGCCAACGGGACCGTGTCCGCCTTGGCCACCGGCAACCGCAACACCGTCAATAGCGCCTCGGTGCAGATGCAAAACGCCGTGGCGAATCAGGTGAGCAATACCGTCAAGGTCGATTCCATCGCCAACAACGTTCAAGGCAACAACAACACCTCGAATATCGCCTCGGTGCAGATGGTCAACGCCCGGGCCGGCAAGGTGAGTTCCGAGGTGACCGGCCAGGCCCTGACCGGGGTAATCGACGGCAACGACAACCGGCTCAACATCGGCTCGGTCCAGATGAACGGCGCCCAGCGGGGCGATGTCACCACCAGGGCCGACCTGGGCAATGTCTCGGTGTCGATGTCGGGCAACAATTCCAGCGTGGCCGTCGATTCGGTGGTGGCCCAGTGAACCGGCAGGGGAGGAGAAAGACCATGCGCACGACGATCGCAACCCTGATGCTGGCGGCCCTGATGGGCGGATGGCTCGCCCTGGCGGCCCCCGTTCGCGCCGACGATTTCAACGATGGCATCGAGGCCGATGAGAGCAGTCTCCAGTACGGCGAACTCGGCAGTCCGAGCAGGAATTTCTCCTACCTCTCCCAACGCGCCCGGAGCAAGGCCCGGTCGGGCGCGAACGATGTGGTGCTTTCCGACGGCGGCTCGCTCAACAGCGTCATCCTCGACGCAGGGGCGCAAATCAACGGCGACATCATCATCATCGACGATTCCAAGGGCGACAAGACCGTCATCGCCAAATAAAACTGCCAAGGAACGCACATGCCGGACGCATACCGCAACACCTTCAGGGTCCGCAGGGGGCTGGGCCTCCTGCTGGCCCTGGCCACCTTCAGTCTGTCCGCCTGCGCCAAGCTCGATCCCCGCGAGGTGGATGTCGACTTGCCCGCGGACATGCCCATGGTCAAGGAGACCAGTTTCGATCAGCCCCTGGCCGACCTGGGCAGAATGACCCAAATTTACGGCAAACGGGTGCTGATCCAGGGCAAGGACATCACCGACTTTACCGGACTTTCCACCTTTGGCTATGGCGAAATACCGCGCGACATCACTGAGATGACTAAGAGCGCCCTCAACGCCATCGGCGGCAACGTGGTCTACATTCCCTACAGCCCGGTGTACATCAACAACCAGATGGTCACCGGCTATTCCAATTTCCAGGGTAAGCTCATTCCAGATATCGTCCTGTCCGGCGGCATCACCGAGTTCGACCGCGGCCTGGAAAGCAGGGGCCGCAACACCGATTTCGGCGTCACCACCAAACCCTTCAACGTCAACCAGTCCTGGGTGCCGGGCGATATCATCTCGGTGGACTACAACCAGGAAGACAAGGAAAGCCTGGCGCGGATCACCCTGGATTTCAACCTGCTCGATTTCCAGACCATGGCCGGGGTGGCCCGAATGCAGACCGTCAACACCATCAACGTCTACAAGGCGGCCGCGGACAAGGAGCTGGGCTTCACTATCTTCGGGCCGACCTTCGGCCTCAAGGGCACGGTCAAGAAGATCCAAGGCCGACATGCGGCCATCCGCTTGCTGGTGCAGACCAGCGTCCTGCAGATCGTGGGCAAGTATCTTCATCTGCCCTACTGGAAGCTGATTCCCGAGATGAAGCCCGACCAGGTGGTGCTGGACAAGATCCGCCAGGATTTCCGCAACCTGAGCCAGACCGAAAAGATCGGCGAGATGCAAACCTGCCTGTACCTCAAGGGGTACAACGTGCCGGTCACCGGCCAGATGGACAGCCGGACCCAGGCGGCGTTGGCCAATTTCAAGCCCGGCGCTCGCAATGCCTCTGACACCGAGCTGTATGTGGAGCTGTGGAGTTCGCTTGGCGACAACATGGACCAAGTGGCCAACCGCCGCGAAATGCTGGCGCGGGCGCTGGAAGGCGACGTGCAGACGGAACAGGTGGCGACTGCGCCGGCTCCGGCGAAAAAGGCGGCCAAAACCGAGGCCGCCCCGGCCAAGGTGGCCGAGCAGAAGCAGGAAAAACCGGCGCCGAAAAAGGAAAAGCCGGCAACCGAACGGGCGGCCAGCGGACCGGCAGCGGTGGCGCGCGGCGACCAACCGGTACCGGCGAAGAAGAGCGCGCCGGTCGTTGCCGGACAACCGAATGCCGGCCGGCAAAAGGAGACGGACGGCGTGGCCCAGGTGGTGCGCGCCCAGCCGATTCTGGGAACGAAATCCGCGGCGGAGGCGCTGATCAATGAACGACAGCAAGCCGAGTAGTCTTGTCCGGGGAATGGCGATCGGCGGCCTGGCCGTGGCGCTGGTCGGCCTGCTTTTGGGAGCGGTCCATGGCGACGGTCCTGTCCTGTCGATCCCTGTCCCGGAGCCGCCCGTCGACCGGGTGCTGCCCATGCCGCACTCCATGTCTCCGCCCCCGGTCCATGCCGGTGCGTATGCCGGGGTCCATGCCGGAGCCGGCCGCTATCAGATCGCCACCTGGGAAGCGAGCGGCGTCTACGGCGTCTTCGTGGTCGACACCGCCACCGGCACGACCAAGCTAGTCTACAGTTCGGGCAAGGGGCCAGGCGGCAAGAGTGTCAATCACCTTGGCAAACCCTTTCAACAGATGTAAAAACGGACGCATTCATGCGGATGTGACCCAAAGGAGCAAGAGATGGCGAAGATGAAGTGGTGGAAAGGATTGCGGTCGGTGGCGGAGGAATTGATCATCCTGGCGCTGGTGCTCATTGCGGCGTTGGCGGCCAATATCGGCCATGCCGCGTCCGGAGCGCCCAGCCTCCAGGGGTACGGCTTGAAAATTTTCCGCGTTGAGTCCGGACTGTACCCCTTCGTGCATGTCTACATGCGCACCTTCGACCAGGAGATGAACCCGCTGGTCAACCTCAACGTGCTCAACATCGGCATGATGGTGGAAGGCAGGGCCTACGATCCCCGCAAGCGGCAGTACCTGATCCAGCCCCTGCGCGGACGGGAGGAGGCAACCCGCTCCATCCTGGTGCTCGACACCAACAAGGCGCTGAAAGGGGCCGATTTCGAGGCCATGGTCCGGGCCGCCGCCCGGTTCATCGACGCCAAGCGGCCCCAGGACCAGGTGGCCCTGCTGGCCCTGGACAACAGCGCCGAGGGCTACACGGTGCTCTCCAATTTCGATCGCGAGCCCTCGAACCTCGGCCGCCGGCTGGCCGATCTCCAGCCGCGTGCCGACAAGACCCGGCTCTACGACGGCGTGGGCGCCGCCATGCAGCTGGCCGCCACCGCCATGGGCGGCGATTCGTCGAGCGAGGTCGAGTACGTGGTTTCCAGCTCGATCGTCATTCTCGGCAGCGGCCGGGACGACGACAGCGCCATCAGCCGCTCCGACCTGATGACCAGGATTTCCAGTCTCACGATCCCGACCCCGATCTACGCCCTGGGCTTCACCGGCGGCGAGGGCAGGGACCAGCGCAATCTCCAGGCCCTGGTGAAAAATTCCTTCGGCAAGTACTATCCCGTCGGCGGCGGCTACGAGACCATCACCCGCAGCATCGAGGACATCCAGCACGTCATGCAAAGCGACTACGTGCTCACCTTCCGGGCTTATGTCCCGGTGGACGGCGGCAAACACAACGTCAAGGTGGGGGTGGAATATCCCACGGGCAGCGGCATCATGTACTACGATTCCTCCTTTTTCGAGGCCATCGAACCGCCGACCTTTCCTCGCATCCTCGAGGCCCAGGCCAAGATCGACAAGGCTATCCCGGCCCTGGGCAAGGACGAGGAGCTGTATCTGAAAAATCCCTACGCGCCGGCGGGCGTTTTGCCGGCCGGATCCAAAAACTGACGTGCCGTGAGACCGTCCCGCCGGCTTGCCCGGCAACCGGCCGAACGACCGCCAAGCCTCCTCGCCGTTTCGGCGGCCGGAGGCTGTCGCGGTTGTCCGTATCTCCGAGGCCTGCACCATGCCTGAGGCCGGGGCCGAGGATAACGCCGCCTTCTTGGTGGCGCTGGCCACCGGCTGCGCCCGCCGGGAATACCGGCTCGCTGCCGGCGACGCGGTCGTCGGCCGGGACGGCTTGTGCTGCGAGGTGGTGGTGGCCGGGGCCACAGTGTCGCGCCGCCATCTCAGGATCGGTGCCCAGGGTGCGGCCGCTTTTTGCCTGGAGGATCTCGATTCGACCAACGGCGTTTTCGTCAACGGCCACCGGATCGACCACCGTGTCTTGCTGCACGACGGCGATCTGATCGGCCTGGGCACGGCAACGCCCCATCTCCGGTTTCAGCGCCACAGCAGCAGCCAGGAGCATGCCTGTACCCTGGCCGTGCAGCCGCAGTGGACGATCGGCCGCGACCCGGACAGCGACCTGCCGCTGTCGTTCGATCCCACGGTGAGCGGCCGGCATGCGGTGCTGGCGAACGAGCACGGCACCCTTGTGCTGCTCGACCAACACAGTCTCAACGGCACCTGGGTCAACGGCAGGGCCGTGCGGCGAACGGTGCTGGCGCCGGCCGACACGGCGGTCATCGGCTCGACCCGGTTTTGCCTGCGCCTTGAGGCCGACGGCTCGCTGGCGGTGCGCCGACGGGAAAACGGCCAGGCCCTCCGGCTGGAGGGGCTTGACCTGGGCCGGGATGTCGCCGGTGGCAACGGCAAGAAACGAGCGCTGCTCGACCGTATCACCCTAGCCATCGCGCCTGGGGAATTCGTCGGCATCATCGGACCCTCGGGGGCCGGCAAGACCACCCTGCTCACCGCTCTGTGCGGCGCCGCCCGCCCGGACCGTGGACAAGTGCTGCTCGACGGGACAGACCTGGACACCGCCGCCATGTTTCGCAACGCCATCGGCTATGTGCCCCAGGACGACATCCTCCATCCCGAACTGAGCGTCGAGGCCAGCCTCGACTACATTGCCCGGCTGCGGCTTTCACCCGATCTGGCGCCCGGTCAGCGGGCCGACATCGTCACCGGCGCCATCGAAACCCTGGGATTGGGGCCGGTGCGGCAGACCCCGATTTGCCGGTTGAGTGGCGGCCAGCGCAAGCGGGTGTCCATCGGGGCCGAACTGTTGGTCCGCCCCGGCCTGCTCTTTCTCGATGAACCTACCTCGGGCCTGGACCCCTGCACCGAAGAACGGCTGATGCGCCACTTCAGGCGCATGGCCGACCAGGGCACCACGGTGGTGGTCACCACCCATGTGTTGGCGAACCTGGATTTGCTCGACAAGGTGGCGGTACTTGCCCAGGGGCGGTTGGCATTTTTCGGCCCCCCGGCCGAAGCCCTGGTTTTTTTCGGCGAACAGGACAAGCCGCTGGAAAGCCCGGGCCGGATCTTCGAGCTGCTTGCCGGCGAGGAAGGGGCCTCCGGACAGGAAGAGATTGCCGGCCAATATGCCGACTTCTTTGGGAACTCCCCATTTTTCCAGACATATGTCGCGCGGGAATTGTCGCCGGTCGGCCAGACCCTGTTGAGCGCAGGCGGCAAGGCGCAGCGACCGGGAGACGGATGGACGCGGGCACATGCCGCCCTGGGGCGGATGCTGCATCGGTTTTCCCTGCCCGAATCGTGCCGCGCCTGGCTGATCCTGTCGTGCCGCCACCTGCAAATCCGGTTCGCCGCCAGCAGGCGGTTGCTGCTGTTGCTGCTGGTGCCGGTGGTACTGGCCCTGGTCACCCTGTCCCAGCCCATTGCCGGGATGGTGGCGGACAAGACGGTCCACGAACGCAAGGAGGCCATTTCCGCCACGATGGCCCATGGCGGGCCGGCAACTTCCATCCTGATCAAGCAGCTGCTGGCTCCGGACGGCCCGCGCGATCCCCGTTCGGCCGTGGATGTGCTCCACGCCCTGCGGCACGAAGGGGTGGGGCATCTGCCCGTGCCCATGAGCGTGCTGCTGATGATCGTCATGACCGCGGTGTTCACCGGCACCCTGATCGCCTGCCTGGAGATTTCCCCGGAGCGTTCCATCTACCGGCGGGAGCGGATGTCGCATTTGCGGATCGTCCCGTACCTCGGCTCGAAACTCCCCTTTTGCCTGGCCATGACCGCCGGGCAATGCCTGGTCTTTGTCGCGCTCTGCTGGCTGCATCCGGTCCTGCGGCAGCTCCCGTTCGCGTCGGTCTGGCTAGTCATGGTCGCCGTGGCCTGGAGTTCGGTGGCCATCGGCCTGCTGCTCAGCGCCGCCGATCCCAGCGACGGGCGGTTCTCGGTGATGCTGGCCATTGTCGTGGTCTTGCCCCAATTGCTGCTGTCCGGCGGCCTGGGGCCCGATTTTTACGGTCGGATGTCCGGCGGCCTGCGCTGGGCGGCCGATCTGCTGCCGGCCCGTTGGGGGTTGGCCATGGTCTGCACCGCCCTGTTCGGCTCGCTTGAGGGAGAAGGCGCCCGCTGGATTCCCGCTCTGGTCCGGGAGGTGATTGGTTTTGACTTCGGCCGGGACGTTTATTATAGTGGCCTCCAGGCCCTTTCGGCCCAATCCGTTCTCTGGCTTCTCGGCTGCGCCGGCATACTCCGATACCGCGATTCTCGATGATGTTGCACGATGCCCCGACCCTTGTCGATCCGAGCGTCGACGACTGCCCTCCGGTTGTTGCCGGCAACGACGGCCTGATTGCCGGCCGCTACAGTTTGTCGCAGCCCTTGGGCGGAGGCGGAATGGGCAGCGTCTACCTGGCCACCGATCTGGTGCTGGCGCGCCAAGTGGCAGTCAAGACCATCCGGGCGGAGCTGAGCGGCAGCGAGGAGGTTCGAGCCCGGATCAAGCGCGAATGCCGTCTGCAGGCGGCTATCGGCACCCATCCCCATATCGTCACCCTGTACGACACGGTCGAGGAAAACGGCCATATCTACCTGGTGATGGAATATATCGACGGCGAGACCTTGTCCGCGCGCCTGGCCGCCGCCGGCTCCCGTGGCCTGCCGCTGGCCACGGCCCTGGACATTGTCCGCCAGATCCTGCAGGCCCTGGCCTGCATCCACGACCGTGACATCGTTCATCGCGACATCAAGACCGCCAACATTCTCCTCCGCCTGCAGCCGGATGGCCGCTACCAGGCCAAGCTGACCGATTTCGGCATCGCCCGGGCCGAGGAGGAATCCGAGGCCATGACCCGGCTCACCACCCTGGGCGTGCAGGGGCCGGGAACCCCGGCCTACATGGCCCCCGAACGGATCGATTCCCAAGCCTTCGGCCCCGTCTGCCCGGCCACCGACCTGTACGCGGTCGGGGTCATTCTCTACGAATTGCTCGCCGGCCAGCCGCCGTTCACCGGGACCATGACCGAGATCTTTTCCGGCCACCTGGTGCTGCCGCCGGCCATGGCCGCTCTTCCCGCCCACCTGCCGGAGCGATTGCGGCTGATCCTGGCCACGGCTCTGGCCAAACAGCCCGCCGACCGTTACCGGGATGCGGCCGAATTTGCCGCGGCCCTGGACGGGCTTGACCGGACGACGATCGACCTACCCCCGCACAGAGCCCAGGCCGAACCGACCGTGCTGGCTCTGGCCGGGGAAAGTTCGGCGGCAGCTCGGCCCGAAGCGACCGTGCTTAATCCAGCCCTGGGACGGGCGCGAACGAGGCTTTCGCGGCTGCCCGTGCCGCCCCGCCGCCTGGCCTATGCCGCCCTTGCCCTGGCAGTGCTCGCCTTGGGCGGTTTGCTCCTGTTTGCGCCCTCTTCCCCGGTACAGCCGACAGCCGTTGCGGTCGTGCCGCCGGCAACCGCAGTACCCGCCCGGCCGATGGCCACCGCCGTTGCGGTCGAGCCGCCGCCGACCCCGCAGCCAGAGGCCGTCTCGGCCCTGGAAATGGTCGAACAGATGCGCCAGCAGAACAACGCCGGCACCAGCGCCTTGGCCGCTCCTCAGGCTGGCGAAGCCGGTCCGCCGGCCCGTCCTTCGCCCCCGGTTCGTGCCCGGGCCGGAGAGTGGCAGGTGACCGAAGACCGAACCCGCAAAATCTACTGATTCTTCTTGGGTTGCGCCATGGCAGACCGATTGCTGCTTTTTTTGTTGCTGGTCGTCGGTTTCATCCTGACGACCGGATGCGCGCCTCTGGTGCCCACCGCCGGGGCCGGCACCGGCTACATGGCTGGCCAGCAGGCGGCGTTCGATGCCGTGGGATCGTTTTTCGACGACCTGGGCCGTTCCATCCAGCAAACCACCCGGAAAATCACCGGCACTCCATCGCCGCGCCGCCGCGCCGGCACCTCGACCGCTACCGACGGATTGGTCCTGAAAATAGAGCGTTCCATGCTGGTGCCGACCGAGGTGCACTCCGGCGAACAGGTGACCCTGGTCCTGCGGTACACGATCAGGGGCGCCTCGGCCCAGGGCGTGGAGGTCAGGGAACGGAGCGCGCTGAGCAGCGGCGGCAAAGAAATGACGGTTCTGAAGGACCAGACCAGCGAAAAGGAAAACGGCACCTGGGAAAATACCCTGAGTTTTGCCGTGCCCGCGTCGGCAAAACCCGGCAAATATACCGTGAACATGCAACTCGACGCCCAAGGCAAGACCCGGAGTGCGCGGCATTCCTTCACGGTGCGCTGAGGATGGTTGCCATGGCAACGCAGGTTGGCTTTGCTCCGGCCGCGCCGTGGAGCCTGCTGCAAGGAACCTGCCGCCTGGCGGGCATGGAGGCAGGATACGCCGGACTGACCGATCCCGGCCGGGTACGGGCCAACAATGAAGACGGGCTGCTGCTTGTGCCCGAGGCCGGGTTGTTCGCGGTGGCCGACGGCCTGGGCGGCCTGGGCGCCGGGGATGTCGCCAGCCGCACCGCTTTGGGCTATTTGCACCGCCAGTTGTCGGCCCTGCCGTTTCAGGCCGGCGGCCGGGAACCGTCGCTCTCCGGGCTCGAGGCCCTCATCGCCGCCGCCAATTACCATACCTACGAGCACCGGCTGGATTTGGGCAACACCATGGCCACCACCCTGGCCCTGATCTGGGCCGGCGCCCGCTCGGTGCTGGCGGCCCATGTGGGCGACAGCCGGGTCTACCGTTGGCACCGGGACCGCCTGATCCGGATCACCAGCGACCATTCCCTGGTACATGCCCTCTACGAGCAAGGCGCCCTGACCGAGGCACAGGCGAGGCAATCGCCCCAGCGGCACGTGATCACCCGTGCCATCGGCGCCGAAGCCGTGGTGCAGCCCTCGATCCGGGCGGTGGAGGTCGATTCGGGCGACGTGCTGCTGCTGTGCACCGACGGGTTGACCGCCATGGTGCCCGACGAGGCGATCGCCGCCTTGCTCGGGAGCGGTCCATCCGATCCGGGCGCGTTGGTCGACGGACTTGTCCGCATGGCTAACGAGGCGGGTGGACATGACAACATCACCGCCATCGCCGTGACGATCGCACCCTGAGCGCATCGCGCCTGCGGTACCGCCCGCCGCCGTGCCGGCGAGCGTTCTCTCGAAATAAAAAAGGCGTTCCGGAAGACCGGAACGCCTTTTTTGGTGGGCCTTGTGCGGGCCGATTATGCGTGCTTCTTCTCAGGTGCCTTGAGAGTGGCAAGGATAATTACTGCGATGGCCAAAATTACCGCCGAAGCAATGAACGGCGTCATAAAAGACTTGGTTATTTCCTGCAATTTACTACCGCAGGTTGGACCGAACAGTCCAGCTACACCCCAGGCAGTAAACAACAGACCATAGTTGGAGCCTTGAGAGGTTATACCAAAGTAGTTGAGTGTGGTTGCCGGGAAAAGAGTAAACATAGCGCCATAATTCCACCCGATTAGGGCTGCAGTTACAGACAAGAGTAGGGTGCTGGAGCCAGAAGGATAGAGCGCGACCATGGCAATGGCTTGCAAACTAAATAGAATAATGAATACTTTTTTAGTCCCGCCCAGTTTATCAACAATAGGGCCAATCAAGATGCGCACCGCTGCATTAGCGACGGCCAAGCATTGAACCGCGAGGCCAGGATTAGTGTTGCCCGCATCGCCTCCGAATTTGGCAAGGAGACCGATGACCATCAGGCCAGCAAAAGAGCCACAGAAATAGACGAGCCACAGCAGCCAGAATTGGGGAGTTTTTTTGGCTTCTTCGTAAGTGTAGTCGCGGAAAGCTTTTGGGCCGCCTGCGGCCGGAACAGGAGGATTCCATCCGGCGGGTTTGTATCCGGCTGGCGGATTCTTCATACAAAGAGCCGCCAAAACAACAAGGACAGCCATGGCAATGCCTACATAATAGAAAACCGGCAAAGCGCTGCCGTTGTTTGCGGCTATGATTTTGTCGGCAATCGGGACCATAATAAAGGAACCGATTCCAAGGCCTACGACAGTAAAGCCGGTCGCCATGGCTTTTTTATCTGGCCACCATTTGGAAGCCACGGCAATGGGCGGCAGGTAGACAAAGGCACCACCGAAACCGGCTAGTACACCATAATAGAGATAAAAGAGGTAGAGTTGCGTTTTTGCCGCTTCTTTTGCGGCAATGGCGGCCTCGCCGCCAGCAGCAAGAATGGCTTTGTCAGGCGGGGAAAGGGTAGACACCAAAAAAAAGCCAAGTGCCAAAACCAGGCCTCCGAAGAAAACGACATTACGAGGTCCAATCTTATCACTGAGCTTCCCACCCGGGAAGGTCATCAAGCCAAAAACAAAACAAATAATAGCGTACGCGAAAGCGACCTCGGTTTGTGCCCAACCAAATTCTGCCATTAGCGGTTTTATCAATTTACTGAACGCATACAACAGTAAACCGCAAGTTGTGCTGCCTAAAAGACCTCCAAGTAGTGGTATCCATCTTGGAAAAGTAGTTTGCTCTGACATTTATGCATTCCCCCTTAATCTTGTAGTTGAGTTGGCCTACTTAGCTACTTTATGTGCGTATCCTTGCTTTCGCTTCCCGTTCTCCTCCTTTTTTTGCTGAATTATCTTGCGGTTACCTGAGTTTTTCCGATTTTTCCAACGTGTCGGTGACTATAAAGGAGTTCCAAAGTGCTGTCAACGAACAAAATCAAGGGGTTTGAGTTGATTTTTCGTCTTTTTTCCTCTGTTTGCGATTTAAGGTTGCCAAACAATGATGCGCCATTCAGCCAGAACAAGCTGAAGATGTTGGCGTTTCCCCCCTAGTGCTGAATCATAATTCAAGTAAAAAATCATTTTATTTGATAGGAAGAAAAAATATTGATGACGATGGCGGCCCATGTGCCGATTGTCGGCCCGATGTTGGGCGACGACTTGTATTGTCGAAAAGACAGCCATGAAAACACCGGGTTATGGCGAACGCTGTGTGGGGCTGTCTCTCGAGAGAGACGGGTTGGTCGATACCGCACCCACGGCCACGCAACGGTTCTTGCCATTCCGGCTCCGGTCAACTATCATGGCTCGTTGTTTTTGTTCGTACTTTTCTCGTCAACAAGGGAGTCTGCCATGGCCGACAGCCTGTACATCGCCAACCTGGAAAAAGAGAGCGGCAAGCTGGTCGTCACCCTGGGGGTCATGGAGATCCTGTCCCGGCGGATCGACCGCGTCGGTTTTTTTCGGCCGATCGTGCCGGGGGACGGCAGCAACGATAACGACATCAACCTGATCAAGAAACGCTACAACATCGGACTCGAGTACGATGAAATCGCCGGCATCAGCCATGACGAGGCCCGCGCCCTGATCGCCGGCGGCGACGACCAGCTTTTGTTCCGCGAGATTGTCCGCAAGTTCAGTGAAGTCCGCAAGAAATGCGATTTCCTCCTGTGCGAGGGACCGACCATCGTGAACATGTCCGATGCTTTTGACTACGACATCTCCATCCGCATTGCCCGGGAGCTGGGCTCCCCGACCCTGCACGTGGTCAACGGCCGCGACCGCACCGTGGCCGAAATCGAAAAGAACATCGGCGTGGCCGAAAAGATTTACGAGCAGTATCAATGCCCGCTGCTGGCGATCTTCGTCAACCGGATCGCCCCCGGCCTGCTGGCCGCGGCGGCCACAGAGATCCGCGGCCAGCACCGCGACAAACCCTACCGCTTCGATTTTCTGCCGGAGATGGCGGGGTTCAGCATGCCCACCATGGAGGAAATCACCGAGGGGATCGGCGCCCGCCATTTCAGCGGCCCCTGCTCCGGCCTGCAGCGCGACGTGCATGCCATCAAGGTGGCGGCGATGTCGTCGTCCAACTACATCGATTTCCTCGAAGAGGACGATCTGGTGGTGACCGCGGGTGATCGGCCGGACATCATTTTCGCCACCCTGGGCGCCATTGCCTCACGCAATTACCCATCGCCGGCCGGCCTGCTCCTGTCCGGCGGCATGGAGCCGAGCCCGTCGATGGTAAAACTGCTCGACGGCATCGGCGGCCTGGCCCTGCCGATCTACCTGATGGACGGCGATACCTTCAGCGTGGCCCGGCATGCCGGTGAAATCAAGGGGGTGGTCCGGCCGCACAACGAACAGAAGATCAATCGGGCCCTGGGGGTGTTCGAAAGCCATGTCGACACCTCCGGCCTGGAGCAGCGGGTGATCGAGACCAAGTCCGCGACCATGTCGCCGCTGATGTTCGAGTATTCGCTGTTCCAGCGGGCCCGGAGCATACGCAAGCACGTGGTCCTGCCCGAGGGATGCGAGGAGCGCATCCTCCAGGCGGCCGAGATCCTGCGCTCCCGCGAGGTGGTGGACCTCACCTTGCTGGGCGACGAAAAAATCATCCGCAGTCGGGCCGCCACCCTGGGACTTAGGCTCCAGGATGTGCAGATCATCGATCCCCGCGGCTCGGAGCTGCGCGAGGAATTCATCGAAAGCCTCTACCAGGCGCGCAGGCATAAGGGGGCCACCCGCGACTACGCCCGCGATGTCATCAACGATGTCAGCTACTTCGGCACCCTGATGGTCCATACCGGCCGGGCCGACGGCATGGTGTCGGGGGCGGCGCACACCACCCAGCAAACCGTGCGGCCGGCGTTCCAGATCATTCGCACCCGGCCGGAGGTGCGGGTCATTTCCAGCGTGTTTTTCATGTGTTTCCAGACCAAGGTTCTGGTCTACGGCGACTGCGCCGTCAACCCCAACCCCTCCAGCGAGGACCTGGCCGAGATCGCCATCCGTTCCGCCGAGACCGCCGCCATGTTCGACATCGATCCGGTGGTGGCCATGCTGTCCTACTCCAGCGGGGATTCGGGCCAGGGCGAGGATGTGGAGCGGGTGCGGCAGGCGGTGCTGCTGGCCCGCCAGCGCCGGCCCGAACTAAAAATCGACGGCCCGCTCCAGTACGACGCGGCCATCGACCTGGCGGTGGGCAGCCAGAAAATGCCGGAAAGCGAGGTGGCCGGCCGGGCCAGCGTGTTCATTTTTCCGGATCTCAACACCGGCAACAACACCTACAAGGCGGTGCAGCGTTCCTCCGGGGCTGTGGCCATCGGGCCGATCCTGCAGGGACTCAACAAGCCGGTCAACGATCTCAGCCGGGGGTGCCTGGTGACGGACATCGTCAACACCGTGGCCATCACCGCCATCCAGGCCCAGGCGATGGACCGGCAACATTCGGGCCGCTGAGCGCCGGGCAACGGCGGCCGCCATTCTTTTCATTCTTTGCAGGAGGTATGACCATGACCAAGGAAGCCGACGACAGGACAGCGGTATTGGCTCAAATTCGCCAGGTGTTGGACGCGGTCGAGGCGGACGACCTCGACACCGTCTACGACCATCGGGCGACCATCGTCGCCATGTATGCCCAGGCCATGGCGGAGTTCCATTTCGAGGAGGAGCAGCTCGAATGGCTCAACGAGCTGCTGGCGGCGGTGGAAACCGACGACCTGACCACCTGCCGCCAGTTGCTCGGCCAGGAAACCAACGCCCAGACCCTGTTTCTCGCCTCCCAGTTCGTCGCCCTGATGGCCGGTTTTTTCCACCACGACGAATTGCTGACCATGGCCCAGGCCATGGGCCTCGAGGCCCTGCTCAAGGCGATGGACAGCGACGGGGAATAAACCGCCGGTCCGTTTCCCGGAGGCTGCCATGCCCATCGCCGCCCACGGCCTGCATGCCAGCGGCCAACTCCGCCGGCGCGCCGAGGAGGCCCTTCGGCGGCTGGCCTGCTGCACCCTGTGCCCCCGCCGCTGCCGGGTTGACCGACTGGCCGGCGAGACCGGTCGGTGCGGCACCGGCGCCTTGGCGCGAATAGCCAGTTACGGCCCCCATTTCGGCGAGGAGGCGCCCTTGGTCGGCCATGGCGGCTCCGGCACCATTTTCCTCGCCGGCTGCAACCTCTGCTGCTGTTTTTGCCAGAACTACGAGATCAGCCAGGGCGACGAGGCCGGTCAGGAGGTCGATGCCCACGGGTTTGCCGCCGCCATGCTCGAATTGCAGGCCATGGGATGCCACAACATCAACCTAGTCACGCCCAGCCATGTGGTGCCGCAGATTCTGGCGGCCCTGATCCCGGCCCTGGAGGGCGGGCTCGCCATTCCGATCGTCTTCAACTGCGGCGGCTACGAAAGCGCCGAAACCCTGGCCCTGCTGGACGGTGCGGTCGACATCTACATGCCGGATGTCAAGTTCTGGCAACCGGCCACCTCAGACCGCTATGCCGAAGCACCGGATTACCCGGACCGGGTCCGCAAGGCCCTGGCGGCTATGCACCGGCAGGTCGGCGACCTGGTTATCGGCCCGGACGGCATCGCCCGCTCCGGTCTGATGATCCGCCACCTGTTGATGCCGGGATTGCTGGCCGAGACGGAATCGATTCTCCGGTTCATCGCCGCCGACCTGTCCCCGGCCAGCTACCTCAACATCATGGCCCAGTACCACCCCTGCGGCCTGGCCGGCCGGTTTGCGGAACTGGATCGGCCCCTGACCGGCAAGGAATACCGCAACGCCTTGGAGACGGCCCGGACCCTGGGCTTCACCCGGCTCGACACTCCCGAGATCACCCGGCTGCTGCGGCAGCTTAACTTGTGAGCGATTCCCCGTTCCCCGGCATACGCGATTTGTCCAAGGTCAAAGCGGGGAAGTCGTTGATTTCGTTTTGACGAACCGGATTGCCATTGCTACCATACAAATAGGTCGAGTCCATCCGGGCGTGTGCATCGCCCGTCTTGCACGACGATTTTTGTGGTACCAGGCATCGTGATTCCCGTCCTTCGACTGGACATCTTCCCTACCCAACAAGGAGAAAAGGATGAATTTTGGCTCCATTGCCGAATCGATCGGCCGGTTTGTCGAGAAAACGCACCTGGTGGAACAGGCCAAGGCCGCCGATTTCCCGGCATTGTTCACCAACCCCTGGTTTTTGGTCCCCTTCGTCGCCCTGGTCGGCTACCAGCTGTACAAGAAGGCCTTCCGCGACATCATCATTCTGGCGCTCCTCATGGGGGCCTGGTATGCCTCGGGGACGCCCTACATGCATGGCATGGTGATCGACGGCCAGTTGCAGATCAACAAGATCCTGCCCGTTGCTTTCGGCGGTGCCGCGATGCTGGGCTTGATCGTCTATCTTATCATCGGCCGTTCCGATTGAGCGGTCCCGTCCCGGAACCCTTCCGGGCACGGTTGTGACCCGCCGCTCGTCCGACGGCCTGTTGCCGGAGAATCATGGAATACCGTAACGCGATCTTCATTATCACCGAGGAACGTTCTTGCCAGATCTACAATGTCGGCGAGGAATTCAAGGTCGAGCAGAACGCCCTGACCGGTCCCGAAGGCAAGCCCGTCTGCCTGGTGTTGATGAACGAATTACTGAAGGCACTGGTCGAGAAGAAAAGCATGCAGCGCTTTTCTCCCATGGGGCCGCAACGGGTCAAATTCGAGTGCGGCGGCTGCAGCGGCATGATCCGGTTCGAGTTCAAGAAGGAAAAGGATTTCGCCACGCTCCAGATGAAGCTGCTGGCCGTGGCCGAACAGAAGGCGCGGATGCGCCATCTGGACCGGTTCTACGACGTGCTGCGCGGCCTGGACATTTTCGAGCCGCTTAACGACGACAGCCTGCGCGACCTTTCCGCCCAACTCCAGCTGAAGGTGTTCGAGGCCAACAAGGTCGTGCTCAAGAAAGGGGAGCCGGGAACCAGCCTCTATATCGTGCTCGAGGGCAAGGTCGCGGTCATCGGCGACGAGGGGCAGACCTTGTCCGAGATGGGAGTGGGCAAAATTTTCGGGGAAATGAGCCTCTTGTCCGGCGAGCCGATCACCACCTCCATCCATTCCCGGGAAAGGAGCCGCCTGGCCGTGCTCTCCAGCAAGGATTTCAAGCATGTCCTCAACCGCTATCCGGTGCTGCAGGTCTTTTTCTACCGGATGCTGGTGGAGCGCGCCCAGGCCAACACCATGCGGGCCGGCACCATCAGTTCGGGCATGACCGGCCGCTTGGCCGAAATCAATCCGGTGGAATTGTTCCAGCTGATCAACTCGAGCCAGAAGACCGGCAAGGTCCAGCTGACCCTCGACGATGGCAACGCGGAGGTAACCTTCCACGAAGGGGAACTGATCGACGCCCGCTACGGCGAGCTTGCCGGCAAAGAGGCCTTTTTCGCCCTGCTGGCGAAAAGCGAGGGGAACTTCACCTACGCCGGCGGTCTTACGGCCGAGGAAACCAGGCTGCCGGTCATCGGCGGCTTCATGGGCTTGATCATGGAAGGACTGCGGCGGGTGGACGAACAGAGGAGCTGAGGGCTACGGCTGCCGGCGCTCAAGAGATGAAAATCCGGCCCCTTGTCATGGATTGGCCTGGAGAAACTGCTGTCGCAACCGGGCCTTTTGCTCGGACGAGAGGGAGCGCCACTGTTCCAGCAACTCTTGCCGCTGCTCCGGCGGGAGCTGGCGCAACTGCTCCCGGGCGGCCTGCAGCCGCTGTCTTTGTTCCGGCGACCGGTTCCGCCAGCGTTGAAAGCGATCCTTGGCCTTGGCCCGCTGTTCGGGGGACGTGTTTTGCCAGCGGTCCGCCCCCTGGCGCAGCCGTTCCTGATCTTCCGGGGCAAGGTTGTTCCACTGCTTGGCAAAGGGCTGGAGAATGCGTTGCTCCCGGGGGCTGAGATCCTTGAATGCCCCGGCCTGAAGGAGCGGGGTCCAGCCGAGCAGCAGTGTAAGCATCAGCCCCAAGCCTGCCAGCCAATGCGCCCTGCCTTGTCGATCGATAGTTGCCATCGTCTGTCTCCCCAATCTTCCTTCCGGGCCGGAACGCGGCCCTTGTCCGCCGGTCGTGTCCCCCAAGCGAAAGTGGGTGGAACCTTGCGCCCCTATTCGTCCTCTTCCTCCGATTCCTTCACGTATCTAGATAGATAGAACGACTGCGCCACCACAAAGACCAGGGTCAGGCCGAGCATGCCGAACAATTTGAAATTGACCCAGGTGTCGCGGTCGTAATAGGTCATGACATAGAGGTTGACCCCGCCTAACACGAAAAAGAAGGCTGTCCAGGCCAGGTTGAGGCGCCGCCAGACCGGCGACGGCAGGGCAAGGTTGCTTCCCAGCAGGCGCTCGATGGCGGTTTGCCGGCCCACCACCTGGCTGAGCAGAAAGGCGCCGCCGAACAGCCAGTTGATGACCGTGGGCTTCCATTTGATGAATTGCTCATCGCGGAGGAAAAGGGTGAGGCCGCCGAAGATGAGGATGATGGCCAGGGTGGTCAGCTGCATCGTCCCCACCTTGCGGGTGGTGATCCACAGCCAGCCGCTTTGGGCCAGAGTGGCCACGATGGCCACCCCAGTGGCGACGTAGATGTCGAACAGCTTGTAGGCGACGAAAAAAAGCAGGACCGGAAGAAAATCGAAAAGAAACTTCATGGATGCTGGGCAATGGACAACGGCGGAACGGGCGGCGGGAGGCAGTGAGCCGGATCAGATGCCTTGCCGGTGGTTGCGGACGGGTGCAACGCGCATCCCTCTTTTAAACATTCTCACCCGCTTTTGCCATCGGGAATAATGGCTGCAGGCGGTGCGGGCCGTACCGCTTCGCCTTTAGCCGGTTTGGCCGGCATTTTTTTGTCCGCACTTTGTGCCCGGCGCCACTGGAATCGCGGCCACCGCCATGCGCTGCGGCCAACATAAAAAAAGGGGCGAACGAATCGCCCCTTGTTACTGCTTTGGTCGGTTGAAATCAGGAAGTAAAGCTCAAGGATTATTTTTTCTGCATTGCCTGCCATTCTTCGATAACAGCCTTGCAAGCCGGGGTGGCTTTGTCCAGGTTCTCCGGTTTGGCGACACACCCTCTTCTTCCGCCGCCGCCTTTGACGACATCGGCGCAGGGGCCGCCGGGGGCAATCTGGGCTGCGCACTCTTTTTCAAACTTCGCCCGGTTGGCCAAATCCGCAGCATCCTCCGCAGCAAAAGCACTTGCGCACAAAAACAACGACGAAATCAGAATCACTGCCATTCTCATGGGGTTCCTCTCCTTAAGTAGGTGGGGGTGAAAGAAAGAACTTCGCCTTACAACCATAAGTTTTACTGTACACAACGATCAAAAATACTGCAATAGGTTTTCCTCGTGTTTATGAGGATAACTTGGGAGCATAGTTAGATTTTTCTAGTCTTGGGAACCGGAGAAAGGGCGCGATCCGCACCGGGTGCGGCCGCCCCGGCAGACGGCCGGCCGTCGCAAGGGCTGCGGGGGAAAAAGCACGAGGGCGGGGTGGCTCGCCCTCGTTGTCAAGGAGGATTAAAGATACAGATCCCTGGTCTTGCCGCTGCGGATCGCCTCGACGTTGCGGCGGGCCTGTTCCCGGTGCTGGGATTTGGGAACCTTTTCCAGTTCCCGATCCACCAGGGCATAGCCCACGGCCTTCACCTCGGGCGAGGCGTAATCCTCCAAGTATTCGGACAGGGTCATCAGGGCGTTGGGGTGGCAGACATTCTTGATCTGGCCGCTCTTGGCCAGGGCCATGAAACGGTCGCCGGTACGGCCGGAGCGGTAGCAGGCGGTGCACCAGGAGGGCACCAGTCCTTCGGACATCAGCCAGGCAATGATCTCGTCGGCCGTGCGCTCGTCGTTCTTGGCGAACTGGGCGGTCAGGGTGGGATCGATCTCGCCGGTTTCCCGGCGGCGCTTTTCGGCCATGTAGCCGCCGACACCGACGGCGCTGCAGGCGCTCATCTGGGTGATGCCGCAGTCGAGCAGGTCCTTGCGCATGGCCGCGGTCTCGCGGGTGGAGATGATGATCCCGGTGTAGGGCACTGCCAGGCGCAGGACCGCGACGATTTTCTTGAAGGTTTCGTCGTCGGGGATGTTGGGGTAGACCGCGCTTAAGTCCACTCCCTCGGCCGGCCGGATACGGGGCACCGAGATGGTGTGGAAGCCGACGCCGTAGGTGTGTTCGAGATGCTCGTTGTGGATCACCATGGCCAAGGCCTCGAACAGGGGATCGTGGAGGCCGAAGAGCACGCCGGCGCCGACATCGTCGATCCCGGCCGTCATCGCCCGGTCAAAGGCGGTGGTGTGGTACCAGTAATCCCGTTTCGGCCCGGCCAGGTGAAACCGCTCGTAGGTCGGCTGGTGGTAGGTTTCCTGGAAAAGGATGTAGGTGCCGATGCCCACTTCCGTGAGTTTGCGATAATTTTCAACCGTGGTCGCGGCGATGTTGACGTTGACCCGCCGGATCTCCCCGGAGAGATCGGCCTGGGTTTGGTAGATGGTGCGCAGGCAGTCGAGAATATAGTCGATGGGGCAGTTGACGTCGTCCTCGCCGGCCTCGAGCGCAATCCGCTTATGCCCCATGGAGACGATTTCGACGATCTCGTCGCGGACCTCGTCCTGGGTCAGCTGGCGGCGCTTGAAGCTGTGGCATTCGTTGTAGGCGCAGTAGGCGCAGCGGTTGACGCAGTAATCGCTGACATAGAGCGGCGCAAACATGACGATGCGGTTGCCGTAAATCGCCTCCTTGATCGATCGGGCCACCTGGAAGAGCCGGGGCAGGTGCCGGTCGTTCATTGTCAGCAGGCTTGCCACCTCGAGGTGGCTTAAGCCCTCGAAGCGGGCGGCCTTTTCGAGGATCGCCTCGATGGCGCTGTCCGGGGTGGCGGCAGCCTGGTCGAGAATGGCTTCGATTTCTGCCGGGCGGATGAATTGGTCGATTTCCACAGTATCTGTCAACATGGCGTGTTCTCCCATGGCCCGGCAGGCAGCCGCAGAGACCGCCTGCCGGTGAGGATAGAATCAAACAATAGGCTCGAGTCCGCCCGGAGGCAAGGCTCGCGGCCGAATGCCGTCAGGGCCGCTACGGCTCAAGACGGCTACGGACAAGGCGGCGTCAACCGTGCGCCTGGGCCGGCCCGGGCGCGGCCTGCTGGTCGTGGGCCGGGAAAACGTCGAAATTCTCGACGATGAACAGATAGATCAAGATGCCCACCGAAATCAACCCAAAGGTCAAGAACAGCTCGGCCACCGAGGGAAAGTAGCTGGCCCCGGCCGCCTTGGCCATGCCGGTGAAGACCACGTTGCCCCGGTTCAAGGCCACGCCCAGGACCATGAGCACCGCATTGCGCACGATCATGGTTTGGGTCATCTCCCGGCCCAGCAGTTTGTAGCTCCAGAAAAACCAGAGCGGCAGCAGGCAACCGATCACCAGCTCCAACAGGCACATCAGACTGACGGTATCCAGGGCGAACAGCGCGGTCAACTGCCCGCGCACGGCCAGATCGCCAACCCGCAGCACCGTGTAAAAGGTCATGACATAGCCCGACCATTTGGCCAGATAGGTCATGGCAGGCGCATCCCAATCGTGCCGGAAAAAGCGGCCCGCCAGCGCGGTCTCGCAGGTGACCATGGCCGGGCCGACCGCCACCGCCGAGGAATAGTAGAGAATCGGCAGAAGCATGGTCCACCACAGCTCGTTGAGCTTGCCCAGGGTCAGTACGTACATCGATCCGAGGGAACTCTGGTGCATGGTCGACAGGGCAATGCCGCCGATGACCAACGGCGCGGTCAGCCTGGTGAAAAAGGAGGATACTTTTCGCAATCCGAGCCCCTTGAACAACACCGGCGCGAACTCGCAGGTGAGGACGATGGTGTAGAGCAAGACGCACATGTAGAGCTCGAACATCACCGAATGCTCGCCCCAACTGAAGATGGGGTGCCACCAGCCGTACCAGCGGCCCAGATCCATCAGCAGGCCGAAACCGACCAGGCAGTAGCCGAGCCAGGCGGTGAGGATGGCCGGTTTGACCACGGATTTGACCTTTTTCACCCCGAGCACGTAGTAGATGCCGGCGGTGGTGAAACCGCCGGCGGCCAGGGCCACGCCCAGCTTGACATCGACGTAGATCCACAGCCCCCAGGGCCAGGCGTCGGTGAGATTGGTCATCTGCAGGCCGTTGACCAGGCGATAGGCGACGATGCCGACGAAAATCAGGGAAAAGCCGATCAGGACCAGCCGGAAGGGGGTCATGCGAAAGGTGATTCTAGTACCGTTGATGGTCATGCCTGCGGCCCTCCTGTGCGGTCGAGTTTACCCTCCGCCGCGGCATTGCGGCGTTTGTTGATGAAATAGATGCCGGACAGGATCGCGGTCCAGCCCAGGAGAATGGCCGGCAGCTTGCTGAGGATCTGCCAGGTGTAGGCCGGCAGCGATTCCTGCGGCACCGCGGTCTTGAAACCGAGCTTGTCGAACGGCTGGTCGGAAAGATAGAGCCAGGCCGTGCCGCCGACCTCGGTCTCGCCGAAGAGATGGTCGATATAGAGTCCCTTGTTGGCGGCGATCCGTTGGTGGGCCGTCTTGACCAATTGGTCGCGGTCGCCGAACTGCATCACCTGGTTCGGGCAGACCGCGATGCAGGCGGGCTGCTCGCCGGCGACCACCCGGGTGAAGCACATCTGGCACTTGGAAACCTTGGGAAAACTCTTGTCCCACTCGTACTTGGGAATGTTGAAGGGGCAGGCCACCATGCAGTAGCGGCAACCGACGCAGAGATCGGGGTGGTAGACCACCGGCCCTTCCGGGGTCTTGCGCAGAGCGCCGACCAGGCAGGACGAGGCGCAGGCCGGATCGACGCAGTGCAGGCACTGTTTCTTGGCAAAGCGCCAGGCCGCGTGGCCGCCTTGGTCGGTGACATCGTGCTTGCTGACCACGGTCCAGTTGATATCCACCAGCTGGGCGGCTTCTCCCAAGGTGGGTTTGTTGACTTCATCGTATTTCTTTTCGTTCCACAGCTTGCAGGCCACCGTGCAGGCGCCGCAGCCGAAACATTTGGTCATGTCGACCAGGACTCCCTTGGACATAATCGTTTCCTCGCCTTCGGCTTTAAGCCTTGTTCTTCGCGGTCAGCGAACCGCTGCGGTCGGTGTAGGTGGTGTGCAGGAGCCGGTGCGCCAGCTCGCCGTTGGGCTGCCCCAGATATTCGGCGTACAGGTCCAGCACCTCCTTGTTCTCGTGGCTCAGCCGCTTCTTGTAGATGGTGGCATCGATGGCATAGATCGACCGGATCCGTTCCTTGCGGACCCAGTCGCCGGGAGGCACCGAGGTCTTGGGCTGGCCGCCGCCGCTGATGCAGCCTCCGGGACAGGCCATGAACTCGACGAAATGATAGCGGGGCGGCAGGCCGGCCTGCTTGTCGGCCCGGATTTGGTCGAGCAATTGGCGGGCGTTGCCCAGGCCGCTGGCCACCGCCACCCGCAGCTCGCCGAAGCCCGGCACCTCGAGGCTTGCCTCCTTCACTCCCTGCAGCCCGCGCACCGCGGTCAGGTTCAAGAGCGCATCCGGCGGATTTTGGCCGGTCAGCAGGTAGTAGCCGGAGCGGACCGCCGCCTCCATCACCCCGCCGGTGGCAGCAAAAATGACCGCCGCGCCGGTGCCCTCACCCATAAGCGAATCGTAGGGTTGGGGGGCGAGATTGGCGAGATCGATGCCTTTCCGCTTGATCATCCGGGCCAGTTCGCGGGTGGTGAGGACAAAGTTGACGTCGCGCAGCTCCGGGTTTCCGGCCAAGGCCCCGGCACTGTTCATCTCGCCGCGGGCGGCCTCGAATTTCTTGGCGGTGCAGGGCATGATCGAGACGCTGACGATCTGTTTGGGATCGATCCCCTTTTTCTTGGCGTAATAGGTCTTGGCCACCGAGCCGAGCATTTGCTGCGGCGACTTGCAGGTGGACATGTGCTCCAGCAGATCGGGATAGAAATACTCGCAGAACTTGACCCACCCCGGCGAACAGGAGGTGAACTGGGGCAGGGCGGTCGGGGCGTGGCCGTGGTCCTCGCTCTCGTGCTGGCCGCCGGCCGCCTTGATCCGGCCGATCAGTTCGGTGCCTTCCTCCATGATGGTCAGATCGGCGCTGAAATTGGTGTCGAACACCCGGTCAAAGCCCAGCAGTTTCAGCGCGGCCACCATCTTGCCCTCGACGATGGAGCCGGCCGGCATGCCGAATTCCTCGCCGATGGCGATACGGGTGGCCGGCGCGGTCTGGACGATCACATGCAGCTTGGCATCGCCGATGACCCGCAGCACCCGGGCGATATCGTCGCGTTCGCCGATGGCGCCGGTCGGACACCACAGCGCGCATTGGCCGCAGTTGACGCAAGTGATGTCGTTCTTGATCGGCAAGCCGTAGAATCCTTCGACGCTCTGTACGCGCTCGCAGGCCTCGGCGCATTGGCCGCAGAGGATGCACTTGCGGTCGTCGCGGACGATGGAGGGGTTGGCGGGATCGATCGGAACCCGGCCGCGCACCTGCACCGGCCAGGAGCCGGGCGCATTGTATTGCTGCGGGGTCCACCCTTCGCCGCCGGAGGGTTTGCCGGCATCCTTGCAGCCCGACAGCGTTGCCAGGGCACCGCTCAGGCCGGCCGCCCCCAGTCCCTTGAGAAAAAAACGCCGGGAACACGGCAGGCCCTTGTTGCTTTTGGTCTCCATATCGTCCACATCCTCCGCTGAAATAATCTCACGGGCGCTCCGGTCGCGTGCCATTTCCCGCCGTTTCCTCCCAACTCGGCGCGCTCTTTTCTCGATCGCGCCAAGACGGGCACCGGCACCGAACGATTTCCCCTTCCTCCGCATCCTTGCTCCCGATCGAACCAAGCCCTTTTTCAGGAAGCCGTTACTGATTGGAGGAAGTTTTGCGGTACCACATGGCAACTATATAGAGAATTAATTCTCTATATATATTTTATTGAAAAATGGTTGATTTGTCAATTGTATTTAAAAATTGAAAAGCGAGTAATTTGGGGATTTTTTTGCAAACGGTCAGGCCGGCGAACAGGGAAAAACAGCGGGGAAAAGAGGGGCGCCAAGGGGCACAAAGGGGGCGGGGGAATACCGGTCGGCGCCGACGAAGGGGGAGCTCCGGTTCGCTCTCAGATAAACCGGACCGAGGTGGCGTTGAGGTGTTTTTCCTCGAGCAGGGAAACGATGCGGCGGACGATGTTGCGGCGCAGATCGAGCTCCTGGGGGGTGTTGGGATCCTGGTGGGCTTCGTTGATTCGGGTGCCGACGATGAAATGGATGATGTCGCTGCCCAGCATCAGCCGGACGATGTCTCCGGCCGGATTGGCCGGCAAACGGGCGACCGGCACCTCCTCGGCGAGCAGTTGCGCCACATGGGCCAGGGTCAGGGCCCCTTCGGTGATCAGGTCGATGCCTTCCATCCTGGCCGGCGGCGGCAGGCCGGTATCGATCTGGCCGAGGTTGACGGTGATCGGCCGCCGCAGAACCCGGCCGATGATGGTGGCCGTGGTGCCGCCGCAGATGATTTTCCGCCCCGGAAAGGTCTGGGCCGCCTGGGCGAGTTCGAAATCGCGCTGGGGCGCGAAGGGCGGCCCGGTCATGACCAGCAGCTGCCGCGGCACCCGGAAATGGACCACGGCGCAACTGATGTCGTCCCGGGCGGTCCCGCCGTCGTTGGCCAGCGCCCGATCCATCAAGGCAGTGGCCAGCCGCCGGGACGACATTTCGGGATTGGCGCGGATCAGTTCCCGGGCATAGTCCGCGGCCCGCTCCCGGGTCCACCCCAACGGCATGGTCGGCTGGCCCATGCCCGATTGGGTGATGCCGTCGGAACAGCACAGCAGCCGATCGCCGATGGCCAGCTGGAGTCGGCCGTGGTAGATCAACCGCTCCTTCCACCGCTCCAGGGTGATCACCGAGCGTTCCAGCTCCACCTCCTCGGCCCCGCGCAACAGCGCCAGGGGCGGATTGCCGTGCTCGATGAAGCGCAGATTGCCGCTTTCGTCGAGGTCGATCAGGGTAAAGGTCGAATAGCTGATCTTCCGCACCTCGCAGATCGGCAGGGTATCCATGATCGAGTGGGCCCAGCTGCGGGTGTCGGTGCAGGTGGAGGCGAACTTGAGGGCCATGGAGGCGGTGAGATTGGCCAGCACCGAGGCCTTGACCCCGGAGCCCAGGCCGTCGGAGAGGACCGCCAAAACTCGGCCCTCTTCCTTGATCCGGTGGGACAGGACCGCATCGCCGCAGATCGACTGGCGGTGCTTGCTGCACTGGGCATGGTCGACATCGATGAAGGCGTTGTCAGCCATTGCTGCCGCCCCCTTCCTCGCCATCGATCTTGGCCGGCGAGAACGATTCGATGATGCTGTTGAGGGTCACCTCGGATTCGGCGGCATTTTCCCCCAAGAGATAGGCGATCTTCTGCACCGTGGCCAGGTTCTTCTGGATGACTTCGCGGGCCCGCCGGATCACCTGTTCCTTCTGCACCGCCGGCCGGGTGATGTCCTGGAGGATGGCGCCGGCCACCGCATGCGGGTCGATGGTGAAGATCGACAGGTGCAGGATGGTGTCGAGGAAGCGGACATCCCGGTCGAGGATGTCCATGTCGTTCTTGAGCACGCTGGCAAAGAGCGAATGGAAGGGCAGCAGCGCCTCGAGCGATACCCCTTCCAGCTCCGCCGGGGTGGCGGTCGCGTGGTGGTGGTTGATGATGGCGACAAAGGCCTCGTTGCATTCCAATACCCGCAAATCGCTGTCGACGATGACCACCGCCGAGGGCATCTTATGCATCAGCACATTGGCCTTCTTAAAGGCCAGTTGTCGCATCCAGGAGACGCACATCGCCCGTTCGGCCCGCCGCGCGATTAGGGCCTTGCCGAACTCGCGGCAGGAATCGTAGCCGCAGCCGCCGCAGTTGAGTTCATCCTCCGGGCTGCGTTTGCCGATCGAGCGCAGCACTTCGGTGATCCTGGTTTCCGACAGATCCGGCTGGCTGAGGGGCAGCGGTTCGATCCGCCGAACGATCTCGAACTCGGGCCGGCGGGGCACCGGCTGCGCCTCCGGGAAGTGGGCCGAGCGCAGCACCCGGTGGCGCTTGACCACGGTGTTGCCCGCCCGAGTGACCTTGGGCCCGTTGATACAGCCGCCCTCGCAGGCCAGCAGTTCGAGAAAAAGCCCCTGCTCGGTGTGCAGGCCGGACAGACCGTCCAGGGCGTTGGCCACCGCGCCCAGCCCGGAAAAACTCATGAAGGCGGCATCGTCGATGCGGCAGTGGGCTTGGATGCCGGCGATCATGCCGCCATCCACCGGATAGAGCACCCCTTCCTCGGCCGCGGTGGGGACGAACCGGTCCTCCTCGCCGGGAACCAGGGTTTCCGGATCGATCCGCTCGGCCGCGAGCCAGAGTCGGAGGTCCTCGAAGGTGAGGACGACATCGAGCAGCTCCGGCTGCTCGTCGGCCTCGACCTTCTTGGCGATGCAGGGGCCGATGAAGACGGTGGCGATCTCGGCGCCGAAGTGGTGGCGCAGCAGCCGGCAATGGGCCAACAGCGGCGACAGCAGGCCGGTGATCGCCCCGGCCAAGTGCGACCGGTGCTTCTGGATGAAGGCCACCACGGTCGGGCAGGCCGAACTGATCAGCACCTGGCCCGGCTGCTCGGCCAGGCTGCGGGCGACATGGGCACTGACCTGCTGGGCGCCGAGCGCGGTCTCGGAAACGCCGGTGACGCCCAACCGCCGCAGGGCGGCAACCATCTGCCCGGCGGCGATGTCGGGGAATTCGGTCAGCCAGGAGGGGGCCAGGGAGACATAGACCCGGGGCGGCAGTTTGACCAGTTGGCGGGCCCGGGCCAGGTCGTTGCGCACATGTTTGGCGGCATTGGGACAGATCGAGACGCAGCCGCCGCAAAACACGCACATTTCCGGCACGATGGTGGCATAGGCATCCTGGACCCGGATCGCCTTGACCGGGCAGTGGCGCACGCATTTGTAGCAGTCCTGGCATTCGTGCTTCTCGGTATAGATCGGCATGCGTTTATCCATCGATCCCTTCCTTGCCGCTGGCGAGGTGGTGGCGGAGCAATTCGGCGAAGCAGGAGGCCTGCACATTGCTGTAGAGGGTGTCGCCAATGGTGACATGCGGCCCCTGGGTACACAGGTTTTCGCAGAGATGGCCGGTTATCTCCGGCACCAGACCCGCGGCCTCGACACAGTGGCGCAGGGTTTCGATCGTCTGGCCGTTGTTGCCCCGGCTAAAGCAGGAACTGCCCATGCAGACGGCAATTTTCAGGGAAACCGGTGGCACCGGTCCGGGCTCGGGCGATTGCCGTTCCGTGTCGCTTCGACCGCTTCTGCCCCCCGGACCGCTGCCGACGGTTCGTCCCAGGGCGAGGACCTGGGCGCGGATTTGGTTGTCGCCTGCTTCGGCGGTCTCGATCCGGTCGGCCTTGCCGGGATAGATGGCGTACAGTTCGCGGTACTGGGGCGGGGTCAGGTTCGGCATGATCACGTTGGCGCCGCGCCGTAGGGCCAGTTCCCGGCCCAGGCTGGCGTTCATCACCGCCACCGCGGTGGTGGCCGGGATGTTGGCGTCCGGGCGGAGGATGCGGGCCAGGGCCACGGCCTTGCAGGTCATGTCGATGGTCGGCGGTACCTGGTCTTCGGCCGACAGTGGGGATTGGGCCTGCCAAAGCGGCGTCTGCGGATGGGCGATGAAGGGGCCGATGCCGATCATGTCCAGATCGAGCTCGCGGCAGAGCAGGAGGTCGTCGGCCAGGGTCTCGTAGCGCTGGCCGGGAATGCCGACCATCACCCCGCTGCCGGTTTCATAACCCAGGGCCCGCAATTTTCCGAGGATGGCGATCCGGTCGGAAACCCGGCTGCCCCGGTCGGGATGGATGGCCCGGTAGAGCGCCCGGTCCGAAGTCTCGAACCGCAGCAGATACCGGTCGGCCCCGGCTTCGCGCCAGGCGGCCAGGGCGTCGTCGCTGCGTTCCCCCAGGCTCAGGGTCAGGGCCAGCGGGGTGGCGTTCTTGATCCGGCGGATGAGCCCGGCCAGCCAGTCGGCCTTGATGCCGTCGTCCTCGCCGGACTGGAGCACCAGGGTGCCGTAGCCCAGATGCTGGGCCGCAAGGGCGCAGGCGAACACTTCCTCCTCGCTCATCCGGTAGCGGCCGATTGCCTGATTCGCGGCCCGCAAGCCGCAGTAATGGCAGGCGCGGGCGCAGTGATTGGAAATTTCCACCAGGCCGCGCAGATGGACCGCGTCGCCCACCTGCTCCTGGCGGAGCCGGTCCGCCTGTTGCCAGAGCCGCTCCAGTTGCTGCGAATCGGTGCAGCGCAGCCAGTCGAGGATTTCCCGGCGATCCATCATCGGCCTCCGCCATCGTGGGCCAGCGAACGGTACAGTTCCAAGGCGGCCGGGAAAGGGCTGAGGGCGCGGGCGAAAATGCCCAGGCTGTAGGCAATGGCCAGGCCGTAATTGGTGATCGGCACCCCGGCTTCCCGGCAATGGTGGATGCGGCTCAAGACCGCACGGCGGTTCAACATGCAGGAGCCGCACTGGATCACCAGGTGGTATCGGTGCAGATCGGCGGGGAAGTCGTGGCCCTGGACATGGGTGAATGCCAGTTGACCGCCGACGAATTGGGTCAGCCAGCGGGGAATCTTGACCCGGCCGATATCCTCGCCGATGGGGTGATGGGCGCAGGCCTCGGCGATCAGCACCCGGTCGCCGGGCTGGAGCCGCTCGATGGCCAGCGCCCCGGCCACTTGGGTGAGCAGGTCGCCCTTGCTGCGGGAAAAAAGGATGGAAAAACCGGTCATCTTGATCTCGGGCGGCACGTCGGCGGCCACCTTGAGAAAGGCTTGGGAATCGGTCACCACCAGTTTGGGCGGGGTGCGCAGCAGGCCGAGGGCGTGGCGCAGTTCCCGTTCCTTGACCACCAGGCTCAGGGCATCGCCGTCGAGGAGGTCGCGGATGGTCTGCACCTGGGGCAGGATCAGGCGTCCCTTGGGCGCTTCCTTGTCGATGGGCACCACCAGCACCGCGGTCTCGCCCGGCCCCACCAGATCGGAGACGATGGCCGGGCTGTCGACGAAATCGGCCGGCGCCAGCTCGATGAGCCGCTGCCGCAGCTCGCCGACGCCCGTTCCGTCGATGGCGGCGGTGGGCACCAGCGGGATGCTTGCTACCGCCAGCTCGGCGGCCAGCGCATCGGTGGCCCGGCCCCGGTCGGCCTTGTTCATCGCCACCAGCACCGGAATCCGGCGGGATTGCAGGGCTGCCACCAGTTCGCGCTCGAAAGGGCCCCATTCGCCCTCGGCACTGACGACGATCCCCAGATCGGTGCGGTCGAACACCGCCGTGGTGCGGGCGATGCGCATTTCGCCCAGGGCGCCGACATCGTCGATCCCGGCGGTGTCGATAAACAGGACCGGGCCGAGCGGCAGCAGCTCCATCGGCTTTTCCACCGGATCGGTGGTGGTGCCGGCGACAGGGGAGACGATGGCCACCTGCTGGCGGGTGATGGCGTTGAGCAGGCTCGACTTGCCGACATTGCGGCGGCCGAACAGGCCGATGTGGAGGCGAAGGCCTTTGGGGGCGGATTGGCTCATGCTAGCTCGTGTGCTGGGGCGAGGAAAGGGCGAAGCCGAGGCGGCAGACCGCGGCGGCGCCGGTAAGTCGGTCGAACTGGTCGTCGTCGATGCCGGCCTCGGTGCGGGCCAGCTCGCGGATGGAGCGGCCGGTGCGGTCCGCTGCCGCCGCCAGGTCCGCAGCCCGTTCATGGCCGATGGCCGGCACCAGGGCGGTGACCGCAGCGGTGGCGTTGGCCACCTGTTGGGCGCAGCGGGCCGCATCCACTTCGAGGCCGTCGACGCAGTGGCGGCACAGGATGTCGTCGGCGTTGGTCAACAAATCGAGCGTGTCCAGCAGGGTCTGGGCCACCAGGGGGAGAAAGGGGTTCAGCTCCAGGTTGCCCGAAGCGCAGGCCAGGGTCAGGGCCGCGTCGTGGCCGATCGCCAGCATGGCCGCCTGGCTGACCGCCTCCGGGATGACCGGATTGACCTTGCCGGGCATGATCGAGGAACCGGCCTGGCGGCGGGGCAGCCGCAACTCGGCCAGGCCCGCGTCCGGCCCGGAGCCGAGCACCCGCAGGTCGGAGCAAATTTTCAGCAAATTGGCGGCGTGGGCCTTGAGCATCCCCGAGACCTCGACAAAGACATCGGCGTTCTGGGTGGCTTCCACCAGGTTTTCCGCCCGGGCCAAACCCAGGCCGGTCAGTTCGCGCAGGCTTTCGGTGACTTCGAAGATGTAGCGGCGCGGCGCGGCCAGGCCGGTGCCCACGGCCGTGCCGCCGAGATTGACCACCCGCAGCCGTTCATGGCACTTGGCAAGGCGCCAGCGGTCGCGGTTGATGGCCTCGGCATAGGCGGCAAAGGTGCGGTCGGCGGTGATCAGCACCGCGTCTTGCCATTCGGTGCGGGCCACCTTGACCACATGGGCCCACCGCTGCTCCTGCCGCTGGAAGGCTTCCTGCAAGGCCACCACCTTGTGTTCCAGGCGGGCCAGCAGTTCGAGGGCCGCCACCCGCAGGGCGGTGGGGAAGACATCGTTAGTCGACTGGTGGCGGTTGAGGTCGTCCAGGGGGCTGATCCGGCCATAATCGCCCTGGGCACAGCCCAGCAGCACCAGGGCCCGGTTGGCCAGCACCTCGTTGACGTTCATGTTGGCGCTGGTGCCGGCCCCGCCCTGCCCCAGTTGGCCCGCGGCCATCTCCCGGCAGGCGGCCAGGATGGCGTCGGCCTTGGCCGGGTCGTCCCGCCAGATTCCCAGACGGTCGTTGGTCTGTGCCGCCGCCAGCTTGACCGTGCCGAGGGCACGGATCAGCGCCGGATGGAGCGGTCGGCCGGAAAGGGGGAAGTTTTCTAAGGCCCGCAGGGTGTGAATGCCCCACAGGCCATCGCCTGGGAGCTGGCGCGAACCGAGCGCGTCGGTTTCCGTTCGGGTCGGGGACATGGGGGACATCAGGGGAAAAAGGACAATCGTCGATAACCGCAAAGAACACGGGATGCGACTATTGTAGGGCCGATGCGGGTTTCGTGCCACGGAAAAAGTTGACGGCAAAAGGCCGCGATCGACCGGACTCCGGTACCAGCCCGATACCGGAGTCCACGCAAGATGTTCAGGAGTAGGGGTGCGTTGTCGAAAAAAAACCGCATGGCGATTCTCTCCTGCGGGTCATGCACGGATTCTTCCAAGGCACGGCGATCTGTCGCGAAAACCGCCATGCCCCGGAAGAACGAAAAAGAAAGAAATGCTCCCGCCGGCCGACAGGGACAACCAACCGGCGGGAGCGGGGGGATGCCTCGTTCAGCAGGCGTCGGCTCGGACTGTCCCGTCCGGCGCCTGGGCCAGTTCGGCATGGATGGCCTGCACCACCTTCTCCAGGGTCGCCTGGGAGATGATCGTCTCGCCGACCGCCACATTGGGCCCTTCGCCGCAACGTTCGAAGCAGAACGAGGCCTGGACCTGCACCCGGTCGTCGAGGTCGTTGGCCTCGACATGCTTCATCAAGCCCTGGATGATGGCCTGGGAGTTGCGCAAAAAGCACCCGGTGCCGGCGCAAACCCGCACGATCAGCGGGCCGTCGCTCGACTCCTTGGCCTTGGTCAGGGCGATATCCTCGGCCCCGGTGCGGCGGCGATGATGGTAATGGGTGTGCAGCAGCCGGTGCGATTCGCGGCTGCCCGGTTCGCCCAGGTATTTCTGGTAGCACTCGGTGACGAAGTGATTTTCCTGGGAACAGTGGAGATCGAGCAGCCGGTCGGCGTTGTACAGGGCCGCGGTGCGGTCCTTCCGCCGCTGGGCGATATCCCGCCCCACCGGCTGGCCGGCGCCGCCGATACAGCCGCCGGGGCAGGCCATGACCTCCACCAGGTCGACCAAAAGCGTGCCGGCAAGAATCCGCTCCATCACCTCGCGCGCCTTGCCCAAGCCGTGGACGATGGCCAGCTTCAGCTCGACTCCGCCGACCTCGGTGCGGATCAGCCGCAGGGACTCTTCGCCCCGGATATCCTCGAATTCCGGGTCCACCGGATTCTGGCCGGTGAGCTTGCCCGCCGCATAGCGGAGCACCGCCTCGGTGACCCCGCCGGAGTTGCCGAAAATGACGCCGGCGCCGGTCTTGAAGCCCATGGGCATGTCGAAGCTCGCCGGGTTGAGCTTGTTGAGGCTCAAGCCCGATTCCTCGATCATCCGTGCCAGTTCCTGGGTGGTGAGCACATAGTCGACATCCGGGACGCCGCCGGTGCGGAATTCCGGCCGCCGGGCCTCGAATTTCTTGGCCGTGCAGGGCATGATCGCCACCATGACGATGTCCTTGCGCTCCCGGCCGAGTTGCGCCGGCAGGGTGTGCTTGACCATGGAGCCCAGCATTTGCTGCGGTGAACGGCAGGAACTGAGATTGCCCAGGAGCTGCGGGAAATACTGCTCGGCGAATTTGACCCATCCCGGACAGCAGCTGGTGAACAGCGGCAACCGCTCGCCGTTGGTCTTGCGGGCGATGAACTCGTTGGCCTCCTCGACCACGGTGAGGTCGGCGCTGAAGCTGGTGTCGTAGACGATGTCGAATCCCATCCGTTTCATCGCCGCCACCACCTGACCGGTGGTGTTGAGACCGTATTCGCCGCCGAACTGCTCGCCAATGGCCACCCGCACCGCCGGCGCGATCTGGGCCACCACCACGGTGTTGGGATCGTGGATGGCCTGCCACACCGCCTCGATCTCCGGGGCCGGCGCCAGGGCCCCGGTGGGGCAGACCGAGGCGCACTGGCCGCAGTTGACGCACTCGCCCGCTCCCAGATCCTGGCCAAAGGCGGGCAGCACCGCGGCATCATGGCCCCGGTAGGCGAAGTCGATGGCGCCGACCGACTGGATCTCGTCGCAGAAACGGACGCAATCGCCGCAGAGCACGCATTTGTTGGGATCGCGGATCAGGGACGGGCTCGAGGTATCCACCGGCTTGGGCTGATGGATGGAGCGGTAACGGATGTTGGTGATGCCGAGCCGGCGGGCGATGTCCTGCAATTGGCAGGAACCGCTGCGCACGCAACTGGTGCACTCCCGGTCGTGGTTGGCCAGCAGCAGTTCGATGGCGATTTTGCGGATCTCCCGCAGCTCCTGGGTGTTGGTCCGGATCACCAATCCCGGTTCGGGCGGGGTGGAACAGGCTCCGAGAACGCCGCGCCCCTCGACATCGACCAGGCAGAGGCGGCAGGCGCCATAAACGCTCAGATCGGAATGGTAGCAGAAGGTGGGCAGGTCGATGCCGATTTTGCGCACCAGTTCCAACAGATTTTTTTCGCCCTCGATCGCCACGTTGCGGCCGTCGATGGTCAGTGTGGTGGCTTGTACCTTGCTCATGCCTGTCCTCCTTGCAATCCCTCGACCGCGCCGAATTTGCAGGACTGCGCGCAGACCCCGCACTTGATGCATTTTTCCTGATCGATCGTGTGCGGCTGTTTGAGTTCGCCGCCGATCGCCTCCACCGGGCATTTCTTGGCGCACTTGCCGCAGCCCTTGCACTTGTCCGCGTTGATCCACGGTTTGAGCAGGGCCTTGCAGTGGCCGGCCGGACAGACCTTGTCCCGAACATGGGCCTCGTATTCTTCCGGAAAATGGCGCAGGGTGGAAAGAACCGGGTTGGGCGCGGTCTTGCCGAGTCCGCACAACGAGCCTTTCTGCACCGCCAGGGCCAGCTCCTTCAAGAGCGGCAGAGTCCGCTCGGTGGCCCGGCCCTCGATGATGTCGTCCATCAGGGCCAACATTTGGCGGGTGCCTTCGCGGCAGAGAACGCACTTGCCGCAGCTTTCGCGCTGGGTGAATTCCATGAAGAACCGGGCCACCGCAACCATGCAGGTGTCCTGGTTCATGGCCACCAGGCCGCCGCTGCCCACCATGGCGCCGACGCCGCGCAGCGAGTCGAAATCCATCGGTAGGTCGAGGTGCTCCTGGGTCAGACAGCCGCCGGAAGGGCCGCCGATCTGGACCGCCTTGAAGCCGGCCGGATCGATGCTGCCGTCGTTTTTGGTGACCCCGCCGCCGATATTGTGGACGATTTCCCGCAAGGTAGTGCCAAACGGCACCTCGATCAGGCCGGTGTTGGCGACATGGCCGGTGAGGGCAAAGGTCTTGGTGCCCGGCGATCCAGGGGTGCCCAACTCGCGGAAGCGCACCGCTCCCTGCTGGACGATGCGGACCGTGTGGGCCAGGGTCTCGACGTTGTTGATGATGGTCGGCTTGCCCCAGAGGCCGCTCTGGGCCGGGAACGGCGGCTTGGGCCGAGGCATGCCGCGCTGGCCCTCGATCGAGGCGATCATCGCGGTTTCCTCGCCGCAGACAAAGGCGCCGGCCCCTTCCATGATCTCGCAACTGATCGTGCAGCCGGAACCGAAGACATTGGCGCCCAGGATGCCGCGTTCGGCCGCATCCTTGACCGCCCGCCGCATCCGCTGCACGGCCAGCGGGTATTCGGCCCGCACATAGACCAGGGTCTCGTCGGCGCCGATGGCCCGGGCGGCGATCATCAAGCCCTCGATGACGCTGTGGGGGTTGCCTTCCATGACGCTGCGATTCATGAAGGCGCCAGGATCGCCCTCGTCGGCGTTACAGATCACGTATTTCTTGTCGCTGACCTGTCGCCGGGCCGCCTCCCATTTGCGGCCGGTGGGAAAGCCGCCGCCGCCTCTGCCCCTGAGGCCCGATTCGGCAACCTCGGTGCAGATGGCCTCGGGGCTCATCTCCAGGAAAGCCTTCTTGGCCGCTTCGTACCCGCCGTTGCGGATGTATTCGTCGATGTTCTCCGGATCGATGGTGCCGCAATCGCCCAGGACGAACCGCTGCTGGCGGGTGTAGAAGGGAATGTCGTCGGTACCCTGGCAGACGTGGTCCTTGCCCGGTTCGCAGTAGAGCAGCCGTTCGACCGTCTTGCCCGCCATCAGGCTGGTGGTCACGATTTCCGCTACATCCGCGGGTTTGACCTGGGTGTAGAGGATGTTCTCCGGCAAAATCGTCACCAGAGGGCCCATCTGGCAAAATCCCTGGCAGCCGCTGCGGGTCACGGCGGTCTTGTCGTGGTTGTCGTTTTCCGCCCGCAGCTCGAGCAGGATGGGCAGATCGTTGGCCGCCATCTCCTGTTGGAAGGCGGCATAGACCTTCATCGCCCCGTTGGCGACGCAGCCGGTGCCCGCGCAGATCACCACCCGGCGTCGGGCGCCCATCAGCACATCGATATGGTCACATTCCTGATGCAGCGCGCTCATGCGTTCACCTTTTCCTGTTGTTCGATCTCGTCGATGAGCCGGACGGCCGCCTCGGGGGTCATCTGGCCATGGACCTCTTCGTTGATGACCACCACCGGCGCCAGGCCGCAGGCGCCGAGGCAGGCCACGGTCTCGACGGTGAAGAGCATGTCGTCGGTGGTATTGCTCTTGGCCGATACGCCCAGCCGTTTGTAGATGGCCTCGAGAATGGGGATCGAGCGCTTGACGTGGCAGGCGGTGCCGTCGCACAGCCGGATGCAGTATTTGCCCTTGGGGCTGAGCGCGAAGTGGGAATAGAAGGTGGCCACTCCGAACACTCGGGCCGGCGGGATCGCCAGGCCGGTGGCGACAAAGGTCAGGACATCTTCCGGCAGGTAGCGGTATTCCTCCTGCACGGCCTGGAGAATCGGGATCAGGCGCTGCGGCTGATTGCCGTTCTCCGCCAGGATGGCGTCGACCTTTTCATAGTGGCGCGCCGGGGATTGCTGCTGGACGGTTGCCAGCTCAACTGCGTTCATGGTTTGGAGCCTCCTTTCGAACGGGACAGGGCCAGCTTCCGTGTCATCTTTTGCGACAGGACCGCCAGCGAACAGTACAAATCCTCATTGGTGACGATAACCCGTTCCGGCACCTGAATCTTGGCCGGAGCGAAATTCCAGATGGCCAGCACCCCGCCTTCGACCAGCAGATTGGCTGCCTGCTGGGCTTCGGCCGCCGGGACGGTGATGATGCCGAAACGCACCTTCATGCGCCGCATCAGATTGGGCAATTTGCTGACATGGCGGACATGCTTGCCGTGCATGACCCGGTGGCACTTGGTGGGATCGACATCGAAGGCGGCGACGATCTGCAGGCCGCACTCGGTAAAGCCGCCATATCCCATCAGGGCCTCGCCCAGACTGCCGGCGCCGACCAGAAAGGCCTCGACGGTGTTGTCCCAACCGAGAAACCGTTCGATGGCGCAGATCAACTCGTTGATGTCGTAGCCGACCTTGGGGCGGCCCACGGTTCCGGTCACTTCGATGTCCTTGCGAATCTGGGTGGGGTCCAGTTTGAGCTCGGTGCCGATCATGGTGCAGGACACGCCGGCCCGGCCACTGTCGCGCAACTGTTTGAGCAGGCGATAGTAGAGCGGCAGGCGACGCAAGGTCGGCTCCGGAACGCCCTTGACGGTTTCCGGTATCGAGCGCCCCTTTGATTCATTCATCGCCTGTATCCCTCCGGATTACGAACAAGGAAAAAAATACTGATTGGGCATCGTCTATAGCTAAGTGGACCGGTCATAAATCGAGAATTATTTCTTTATATATATTATCGCAAAATTGGTGGGATAAGTCAATAAATACCAATGGGAATCCGTGTTATTTTATTCTTTTTGTAAATTCGGATTGTTGTGCTGAAAGGAGGGCAAAATTCGCACGAAAGAACCCATTTTCGGATAGTTTGCCGGTGGCGCTTGTCCGGCTGCGGCTCGTCGAAAGCTTGTTTCCGAAGGCTACGGCGAGGCGGAAGAGGAGGTGAGGAGCAATCAGGTCTGGTGTGCGGACATTACGTACATCCCCATGCGCAAGGGCTTTTTGTATCTGGTGGTCATCATGGACTGGCACAGTCGCAAAGTGCGTCCTGGCGATTGTCCCACACCATGGAGGTGGATTTTTGCGTTTCGGCCCTGGAAGAGGCCTTGGCGAAATACGGCTCTCCGGATATCTTCAATACCGATCAGGGTAGCCAGTTTACCAGCTTCGCCTTCACCAGCGTCCTGCGGGACAGAGGAATCCGCATCTCCATGGATGCGGCAAGGGCGCTGGCTGGACACGTGTTTATCGAACGCCTCTGGCGCTCGCTCAAATACGAGAACGTGTACCTGAACGCCTACGAGACCGGCTCGGAAGCCCGTGCCGGCATCGGCAGATGGATCGCCTTTTACAACCAG
>JAITGO010000002.1 GCA_031280615.1 Desulfobulbus sp.
TTGGTCGACAATACACGGGTGATCGCCGCTGTCAGTGTTGTTTTGCCATGGTCGATATGACCGATTGTTCCGACATTGACATGCGGCTTCGTCCGCGTAAATTTTTCCTTCGCCATCTCATGTCTCCTTGGACAAATGTTCAATCAGAATCAATCGATCCTTTATGCACAATCGATTGTTACTTTGGAGCCCACGATCGGACTTGAACCGATGGCTTCCTCCTTACCAAGGAGGTACTCTACCACTGAGTTACGTGGGCGAAGATCGTCGAACCGGAGGTTGCCTAGCGCTTGGCGTTTACCAGGAAAAAATGGAGCGGGAAACGAGACTCGAACCCGCAACCCTCAGCTTGGAAGGCTGATGCTCTACCATTGAGCTATTCCCGCTTTACTCTTCGTACTGCGTGCCAAGCGCGGCACCATCGAACCAGGATGTGGTGGAGGGGGGAGGATTCGAACCTCCGAAGGCTCCGCCGACAGATTTACAGTCTGTTCCCTTTGGCCGCTCGGGAACCCCTCCACTGTATCACCAAAAGACAAGAGCAAGAAAGCTGATAACGTATCCCGCCAGCCGCTTTCTGGCTCTTGTCTTCTCTACTTCCTGGAGCTGGCGATGGGACTTGAACCCGCAACCCCCTGATTACAAATCAGGTGCTCTGCCAATTGAGCTACGCCAGCATGAGCCGGAAACTATACCCGACAAATTTTAAAAATCAATATGTTTTTACTCAAGCAAAACAATAAAAAAACCGGGAAGCGAACTTCCCGGTTTCACTCGATTCATGCAACTGCAAATCTCATCCGTTCAACGGATTCTTGACGTACGAGGATTCGCGATAACGCTCAAACGCCATGGCAAAGGTGCGATACACGAGGTGGGCAAATTTGGTGTACGGCATGTACAGGAAAAGCATCATCACTGAAATGAGATGCAGGTAGTACACGATATAGCCCAGCGACACGATGCCAACCAGACGCAGGATTTCTGCCCCGAGTCCGGTTACGCCCACACCCATGATGATCCAGATAAGGAACCAGTCATAGAATGTATCGGTAGCCTTGCCGGCTGCTTGCATTTTGCTTCTGTTCATCCAGAGAATGCCGATACCGACAATCATGGCCACGGCCGAGACGTTAGCCAGCAACTTGACCGGGTTCCACATGGAGATGGGACCGTGCATAGACGGAATCCAGATACCGATTACGTCCTGGGTAAAAAGCGAATAGCACGTCACGATGAACAGACCGATAAATGCAAACACCAGCGGCCGATGGCCCTTGACCCGGTCGGCATTGACCGTACACTCGCGGAACCGCTTGTGCTCAAGGATTTCGATAATGGCGGGCCACAGGAACAGTTTGATGAACTGGGGCACCGACGGCCGATACAGGACATCGTTCTGGCCGAGCGAAGCGGTCATGCCCTGCCACAGGGTCGATATCCCCTTATAGAGCGAAGTCAAGGCGATGCCGACTGCGGTAAGCATGATGATATCGATGAAAAGAACGTTCTTTGCCAGCAGATAAAAATCCCAATGCCCAAAAAACTGGGTGTATCCAACCTTGGCGAACTGCTCGCCGGTCGGAAAATGCATGCCGCCGGAAATTAGCCACATAATGAAAATGAATACAGCGGGAATACCGATAAGCACCGGGAGATTGTCCTTCGAGCTGCACAGATCGGCCAGCCCTTTCGGCCAGCCAAGCGCCCGGTAGGCATAGGCTCTGATCGCGCCCAGCACATCGCCCGGACGAGCGCCGCGCGGGCAAAGTTCGGTACAATCGCCGCACTGATGGCACAAGAACACGTTCGGATCCGTGATCAGCTTATCCTTCAGTCCCCACTGGGCAAGAATCATTTCCTTACGCGGAAACGGCTTGGTGTCAGAGGAAAGCGGACATGCGACCGAGCAGGTCGCACATTGATAACACTGTTTCAATGTGTCACCGCCAGCCGCCTTCATGGCTTTGATAAATTCAAGATCGGGTTGCACGTTCATAGACATTAATTTCCTCCAGTCATGAAAGGTGAGGGTCAACACATCGATTCCTCTTTTGTCCGAAATCGGTAAAAAAGAGGCTGCCGCCATCCCATGATGGACGGGATGGCGGCGTATTCAGTCCTATACGATCAGAAACCCTTGAACGGGTTCGGTCCCATGCCGACGATTTCTTCAACGAATTCGTCGATGATCGCCGGGATCTTGTCGTAATCGGAAATCGCGATTTCACGGACACCGCACCGTTCCGGCTCAAGACCAAGCGAACCGAGGGTCTCGCCGATGTTTTCCATGCGCCGCGAGGCAATCTCGGATCCCTTGACAAAATGGCACTGGTAATCGTCGCCATACTTACAGCCGAGCAGCAATGCGCCGTCCATACCGGAGGACATGGCGTCCTTGATCCACACCATGTTGACCGAACCCAAGCAGCGGACAGGAATGAAACGGACCAGCCGGTTCATCTTGTTCCGGTGCATACCCGACATATCGAGAGCCGGATAGGCGTCGTTCTCGCAAACAAAAACGGCTATCCGCAGTTTTTCCTCGTCGTCATCGGGCACTTCGATGGATTTGACCATCGACCCGATCATGTCGATGCTGTAGTCGGCAAAGTTGATGATCCGCTCGGGGCAGGCCCCCATGCAGGTACCGCAACGACGACAACGGGTCGGATTGGGCAACGGCGTGCCCTTCTCATCGTCATCCAACGCGCCGAAAGGACATTCTTCCGTACAGCGCTTGCACTGGGTACAACGCGAAAAGAAGAAATCCGGATAGGTCTGGTCGCCGGAGCGCGGATGCACGGCAACACCGCGATTGGCCGACTCGATGCACTGAATGGCCTTCAGGGCTGCGCCGGTTGCGTCGTCGATGGTCTCTTCCATGGTTTCGGCCTTGCGAACGCCACCACAGTTGTAGACACCGGTCCTTCTGGTCTCATACGGGAAGCAGATGAAGTGCGAGTCGGCATAGCCGTCGAACAGATCGAGGTCGAGGAATGCCGGACCTTGGCGGTAGGCAAGATTGATCGTATTGGCATCGGCAGTGGTCGGGACCATGCCGGCGGCCAAAACGACCATGTCGACTTCCAGCTGGAGATTCTCGCCCAACAGATTGTCTTCGACATCCACAAGCAGAGCGCTGCCGACAGCCGCCACTTTGGTAACCGCCGCCTTGGTCATGAACACGCCGTCCTTGGCCTGCATGCTCTTGTAGAAGAACTCGGCATTGCCCGGAGTGCGCATGTGCTGGTACAGAATGTAGGCCTTGCCATCGACAGGATTGTCCTCGACCACGTAATTGGCCTGCTTCAGGGCCACCATGGAGGTGACGGAGTTGCAGTACGGAAAATCCTTATCGTTCTCCTTGCCGCCAGGACTCTGCACGAAAGCCACGCGGGCGGGAACATTGCCGTTCTTGGCCAATTTCTCGAATTCGGCGTTGGTCACCACGTTGGTTAGCTTGCCGTAACCGAGGTGTTCGTACTGGGAAACATCGGCAGGCTTCCAGCCTGTAGCCAGCACGACCGCACCGAATATCTCGCCCTCGGGATTCAAAGTGGTGTACTTCTGCATGCCTTTGTTCGGATCTTCGAGTTCGCCCTTGTTGATCAGATCCTGTTGGTCAGCAGTCACCTTGGCGGGAGCGTCCCATTCCGAGGTGGAACCGGCCACCTTGAAGGTCACGTTGAACTGGCCGGGAGCGCCGCCGATACGAGCCACCTCGATGCCGGTCTTGACCGTTATCTTGGCATTGCCCTGCACCTCGGCAATCATGTCCTGAATGGTCGGATTCTCGAGATCGGTATAAGGATAGGCGGTGGGAAACATCTTCCGCCAGCCAAGGGCCTTGCCGCCAAGCTGGGCTTCTTTCTCGACCAGGGTGACTTCATACCCGGCCTTGCCCGCTTCCTTGGCTGCGGTCAAACCGGCGATACCGCCGCCCATCACCAGGATTTTCTTGCTGATGGTCTCCAGTTTGTACGGCTCGGGCAGCTCGGTCTTCTGGGCTCTGGTCACGGCCATCCGCACATAGTCCGTGCCCATTTCCTGAAGGAAATCGTCGACGCTGCCGTCTTCTTTCAAGGAACCGGTCCAAGCCACTTGCTCACGCAGGTTGCCGCGAACGGTGATGGTCTGCTCGCCGAAATTGAACTCCTGCTGCATGACGCGCGGTGAACAGGCGCAGACCACGATCGTGTTCACGCCCTGTTCCGCGATGTCTTTTTCGATGAACGCCCGGCCTTCCGCGCCGCACAGGCAGGCATGATCCTTCATTTCAATGCCGGAATCGGAAGCTGCATCCTTCAGACCATCAACATCGAGGACATCGCCAATGCCACAACCAGTACAAAGATATGCACCATAAACTTTCTTCATTGACTCGTCCTCCTAGCGTCCGATCTGAATAGCTTTAAGGGCAGCAGCCGTGGAGGATTGTCCACTGGTGTACACATCAACGGCAGCTTTGGCGCAACCGGCTGACAACATCCCCTTAGCCGCATCAGAAACCACAAATCCATTGCCATCCATGACCACGTTCAATGCCTTGCCTTGCTCGCCCAGAGCGGGTTCCATGCCGGTGGCCAAAACGCACATGTCGACCTTCTGGTGCACTTTCGCGCCGGTAACGGCATTTTCAGCGGTGACGGTCACTCCGCCATCCCGTTCGGCGGCGATGTCGGCGACCTTACCCTTGATAAAGATCGTGTTCGGATCGGCCATGAACTTCTCGCGGAAGCTCTCGTACTTGCCTGGGGTGCGCAGATCGATGTAGAAAACATAGATCTTGGCTTCCGGATACTGGGCGCGGATATAGGAGATTTGCTTGAAGGTGGCCATGCAGCAAATGTAGGAGCAATGCTGTAGGTGGTTCTCGTCACGTGAACCGGCGCATTGGACGAAGGCAAAGGAAGCCGGTTCCTTGTTGTCGCCGGGACGCAGGATCTTGCCCTTGGTCGGGCCGTTGGCCGCAGCCAGCCGCTCCATCATCATGTTGGTGACAATGGCATTCGAGGAGCTGTATTGCAGGTTGGTGATCTTGGTGGGATCGTAAGGATTCCAGCCGGTCGACCAGATAATGGAACTGACTTTCAGAGTAAAGGTCTGCGGTTGCATGTCCAGATCGACCGCATTGTATTTGCAAGCGGCCTTGATCGCACCGAGCGACGCGGCCGAGCACGCCTCTTTGGCCAAGACGTACTTGCGCGGAAACGCCATTTCATGGGGCAGATAAACCGCTTTGGTCTTGCTCATGCCAAAATTGAAGGCATCGTCGATTTCCTCGGCACACGCCTGGGTGCAGTCGCCACAGGCCGTGCAGTTGGAATTGATATAGCGCGGCGTGGTTTCCAGCTGGACTTCGAAATTACCGGGAACGCCGCTCACCGATTTGACGGTCGTCAGCGTGTAGGTCCTGATTCGGCGATTATCTTTGATGCGCTTAAAATTGATTTCAAGCCCACAGGTGGGGGGACAAAGTTTGGGGAAATACTGATTGAGTTGGGCAACCCGACCACCAAAGTATGCGTTCTTCTCGATAAGAAAAACATCCTTGCCGACTTCAGCAGCTTCGAGCGCGGCGGTCAAACCACTTATACCGCCACCCACAACCAGTACCGCACCATTGCCTGCAGTGTCACTCATGCCAATCCTCCATAACTGCTGGTATTGATGAAAGGTGATTTCTGGTTCAATTGATACGAAATGAGAAAAGCTACTTCATCTTTCGTCTCAACTCAAACAAAAACAACCCGGTTGCATACAAAAAATCTCCAGACTCCGCAAAGGGAGCCTGGAGATTTTTTATTCAGACAATCAATGTCTTATCGAGATCAGATCCAAGGAGTGGTCTCGATGATGTTGATGCACGGAACCTTCTCGCACTTCCATTCTTTGGTCTTCGGATCAAAGGTGGAGTTGACGAATACTTTCCAGTTCTCGTCGTCACAGGTCGGGTAGTCGGAACGATAGTAGAATCCGGGGTAACGGGACTCTTTCCGGAACTCGATGTGACGGATGTGGGTCTCTACACACCAGATGCGATGATAGTTCTCCCAGGCGCGCATCAACTCATGCAGGTCGCCGGCAGCCATCTTCTCGGCATCTTCACGCATCAACCGCAGCAGGTCGAGGCAGATGTTGAGCAGTTTACCGGAGGTCATGTAGTAGGTGGCAACGCCGCCACCGTACTCGTCGGTGGCTTTCATCAGACGCATCATCATACCAGCCGGCTTGACGTAGTTCGGGTTCACGTCGGTGGCGGTGGTTGCGTCCTTGAACTGGTTGTACAACTTAACCGGTGCGTACACCTCGTCGGCCAGTTCTTTCGCGGTCTGGGCCAACTCGGGGTTGAAGCCGGCGTTGTCGCGGCAGTACTTAACCATCTGCTTGGCAACGATACGGCCTTCGGCGTGGGAACCGGAGGAGAACTTATGGCCGGAAGCGCCGACGCCGTCACCGGCGGTGAACAGACCGTTGACGGTGGTCATACGGTTGTAGCCCCACTTGTACTGATGCGAACGGGGACCATCGATTGCAGGTACCCAGTCCTCGTTCGGGCCGGAGGTCCAGATACCGCAACAACCGGAGTGCGAACCCAGCATGTAGGGTTCGGTCGGCATGATCTCGGAACCAATCTTCTCGGGCTCGATGTCCATACCTGCCCACAGACCGGCCTGACCGACGGACATATCCAAGAAGTCTTCCCAAGCCTCGGACTCGAGATGTTTCCAGAACTTCTTCACTTCTTTCTCATCCTTGCCGGAAGCACGCTGTGCATCCAGGAAGGCGTTCAGAGCGACATCGGTTGCCATGTAGATCGGGCCGCGGCCAGCCTTCAACTCGTTGAGCATCAGGTGGTTACGCAGACAGGTCGGGGTAACCGCAGACTGTCCGTACGGCATGAACTGGGCCAATTCTTCCTTGACTGCCGGGCTGTTGGCATAGAACTCACCAAGACCGTTCTGTACTTTGGCCTTGAACAGGAGGAACCAGGCGCCAACCGGGCCGTAGCCATCTTTGAAACGTGCCGGTGTGAAGCGGTTTTCCATCATGGTCAGGGTTGCGCCGACCTGGGCACACATGGTGTAGGTGGAACCAGCGTTCCATACCGGATACCATGCACGACCCTTACCTTCACCGGTGGACCGCGGACGGAAGATGTTAACCGCGCCGCCGCAGGCTACGAGGGCAGCCTTGCATTTGAAGACGTGAACTTTATTCTCGCGGGTGGAGAAACCGACAGCACCGGCGATGGTGTTCTCTTTGTTCTTGTCGAGCAGCATCTTGACGATGAAGATACGCTCCAGGATGTTCTCTTCGCCCAGAGCCTTCTTGGCCGGCTCGGCAACGACGCACTTGTAGGACTCGCCGTTGATCATGATCTGCCACTTACCGGTACGAACCGGAGCGCCACCCTCACGGAGGGTCTTGGCAGGCTTGGCACCGTCGAGGTTGGAACCGTCTTCCGCTTTCTTCCAAACCGGCAGTCCCCACTCTTCAAAGAGCTTGACGGACTCGTCAACGTGACGACCAAGGTCATAGATCAGGTCTTCGCGGACAACGCCCATCAGGTCGTTACGAACCATCTTGACATAGTCTTCGATGGCGTTCTCGCCGATGTAGGTGTTGATGGCGGACAGACCCTGAGCAACAGCGCCGGAACGCTCCATGGCGGCCTTGTCGCACAGGATGATCTTCATGCCTTCGGGTGCCCACTTCTTGATCTCGAAAGCGGTGCCACAGGCAGCCATACCACCACCAACGATCAGTACGTCACAGCTATGCTCAACAATTTCCGGATCGACAACGGCAGCAAGCTCGCCTTTAGGCTTATTCGGTAATGCCATATTCCTATCTCCTCAGTAATAGTATCAAAAAGAACTAGAACGTTAATTAATCCTCAATCCGCCTTGGCTCAGGCCAATTTGGTCGGGGTCGGCAGGTTGCTTTCGAGCAGCAAGCATTCGTCATCCAGATTCGCGCCCTTCTGGCCGGCGTAATCGTTGGAAGCACCTTCGGCGGTGGTCCGGATGGGGAATTTGAAGCGTTTTACGTTGCCGTTGCGGAATTTGACGGTCCACATGATGGAGTCAGAAGAACGCATCGGATGTACCTGGCCGCCCAACGGCACGAAGTCGTCATAACCGCGAACAAAGATTGCGCCCTGCGGACAAATTTTAACACAGGAATAGCACTCCCAGCATGCATCCGGCTCCTGATTGTATGCCCTCATAGCCTCAACATTGAGCACCATCAGGTCGTTGGGGCAGATGTACATGCAGGCGGTCTTATCTCCACCCTTGCAACCATCACACTTTGAAGGATCTACGTAACTTGGCATTAAACTACCTCCTCACTTGGATTTTCCATTATGGCACCCGATCTGGGAAGCCATCAACCTCTGACTTCTTTGTTCAAGAAACACAAATACGCATGGTTCAAGGCCATCCGTTTCCAACCTCGGCCAGGCGTGCAGCCCGTTCATTTTACACGCATTTTCAAACAATTTCCCTTGGTTGAAAAATGAACAGCCACTCATTTCCAGGCCCTGACACTATTAATTTGTTGCCATCTTGATGTCAAGAAAAATCGTCAAAACAGCACTGAACAGCAAAACTTAACGAAAGTATCAGAAATATGGATATATGCCGCGAGTCGCCCCGCCATGGCCCATCTTTATCCGCTTCGTTCAAGTCTTCTTCAGGCCGCAGGTTCGTCCCGCGCCACTGTGGCCAAACCGCCTTCATTCGTTTTCGGAATAACCTGAGCGGACCAACACCTCACGCGGCCGCGACCCGTCCGCCGGGCCAACGATTCCTTCCTTCTCCATGATCTCGATCATCCGCGCTGCGCGGTTATAGCCCACTCGCAACCGGCGCTGGACCATGGAAATCGAGGCTTGCCCCGTCTCCGTCACCACCGCCACGGCCTCGTCATATTTTTCATCATACTCCTCGTTGCCGCCATCGACGCTTTCCGACGCCTCTTCGATACCATGCAGGACCGATTCGTCATAATCGGCGGTACCCTGGGTTTTGAGATAGGCTACCAACCGGTCGGTATCCTGCTCGGAGATGAAGGCCCCATGGATACGCTGGAGCTTGGCCGCACCCGGAGGCAGAAACAGCATGTCGCCCATACCGAGCAGGTGTTCGGCGCCGGAGCCGTCGAGGATGGTCCGCGAATCGACCTTCGACGATACCTTAAAGGAGATGCGGGTGGGAAAATTCGCCTTGATCAGGCCGGTGAGCACATCCACCGACGGCCGCTGGGTGGCCAGGATGATGTGCATGCCAGCAGCGCGCGCCATCTGCGCCAGGCGGGCGATCGAAGTTTCCACATCCTTGGAGGCGACCATCATCAAGTCGGCCAATTCGTCGACAATGACCACGATTGCGGGCAGTTTCTCTTCCGCCACCTGGTTGTAGGAGGCAAACGACTTGACACGCCTCTCTTCCAACAGGCGGTAACGGCGCTCCATTTCCCGAACCGCCCACAACAGGGCCCGGGAAGCCATTTTCGCTTCCACCACCACGGGATGCAGCAGATGGGGAATATCGTCGTACACCGACAGCTCGATCCGTTTGGGATCGATCATCAGCAGTCGGACCTCCTCCGGAGTCGCCCGAAACAGGATCGAGGCGATGAAGGCGTTGATCGCGACCGATTTACCCGCGCCCGTGGCCCCGGCGATGAGCAGGTGCGGCATACGGGCCAGGTTGGCCACCACTGGCTGGCCGATGACGTCGAATCCCAGGGCCAAGGTCAGCAGCGAAGAGGCCTCCTGATATTCGGGAGTGGTCAGGATATCGCGCAGGTAAACCGTTTTCCGGACCGGGTTCGGTATCTCGATGCCAATGGCCGCCTTACCGGGAATCGAGCCGACGATGCGCACCCGGTCGACCCGAAGCACCATGGCCAGGTCGTCGGCCAGGGTGACGATCCGGTTGATTTTCACCCCAGGCGCCGGCGAAAATTCGTAGGTCGTGACCACCGGGCCGGGCGAAATTCCGGCGACCGTTCCCTGGACGCCGAAGTCCTGCAACTTTGAGGTCAGGGTCGCGCTCACCTCATAATAGTGTTCCCGGCTGAGTTCGACATCCTCATCCGCCTGCCGGTCGAGCAAGGAGAGCGGCGGCATCTTGTACGGCCCCGTCGCATCGGTTTTCACCACGCGCTTTCGCTCCCGGACCGGTGGCGGCTCGGTGGCTTGGCGGGAATCGTGCACCGGCGGCGGGGTTTCGTCCTGGGGCGGGGCGACCTCCTCGGGTTGCTTTCGTGCCCGCAATGCCTGTTTGACCGGAGGAGTTCGGGGGTCGAGGGGCATCTCGACCGGCGGGACAAGGATGCGTTGCCGCGGTCGGCGCGACAACCCCAGAGGAGAAAAGCGAACTGCCGCCATCAATGACAGCAGCAAAGCCAGGATGAGGACCAACATCGTTCCGGCATTGCCGATGGCGCCGCTGAGCAGGCGCCAGACCAGGGTGCCGAGATAGCCGCCCGGGGCAACGAAGGCCGAGGGCACCGCCAGCTGCTCCACCGAACCGAACAGACCCGAAGAACTGAGCATGATCCCGGATATGCCGGCGACAATGGCGGGCAGCCGGTCGGTGGCCGTGCGGGAAAGCAGGGTTGCCACCAGGGCATACCCCAGGAGCACGATGGGAAAAAAGCCGATCAAGCCAAGGAAGGAAAAGAGGTAATGGGCCGAATAGAAACCAATGGCCCCGCACCAGTTAGCGGCGGGCGCTTGTCTGGCCGGCTCCGAACCGAGCAGCGGCACCAGATAGCTGATGAGAGCGATGAAAAAAAATAGGGTCAGGAACAAAAGCAGCAAAGCCAGTACCTCCTGCCGCTTTCCCCCGCCCTTTTTGTTGTCCTGTTGCGCCATGCCTGCCGGTTCTCTGCCACACCATCCCGGCCGATCCCGACCGCGTTTTTCCCGCTGCCCGTCAAAGGGCTCTCCCTTGCCTGCCACGTCGGAAAGCTTGATGCTACGCTCTCAGTGCGGTCTGCGGCAAAGCTCGGCCGAAAGCGGCAGGAAGCTCCGCGAACGGTGCCAACTGGGCACCAATGTGCTACTGATGTGCACCCGCGATTTGAATGGCGTCGAGCACGCCGTTGATAAAGGCCACGGAATCGTCGATGGAGTACCGCTTGGCGATCTCCAACGCCTCGTTGATCGCCACTTGTGCGGGGACATCGCCGCCATACCGCAGTTCGAACACGGCGATGCGCAGGATATTCCGATCGACCGCGGACATCCGCTCCACCCGCCAATGGTGGGAGTGACCGGCCAGCAAGGTGTCGATCTCATCGAGATGACGGCTGATCCCTTCAACCAGGACACGACCGTAAGGTATGGCCTTCGGTCCCGCCTCGAAACTCTGGCAAAAAAACTCCCAGTCACGTATCAGCGCTTCCGCAGCGTCCGCACGCTCCTGAAAATCGTGGCTGAAAAGAAATTGCAGGGCTAATTCCCGAGATTTACGCCGTAATCCCATAATGCCTGAAAAACGGAAGAAAAAATAAGTGCCGGAGGAAAGGCGACAGGCCGATCCACCCCGCGCAATCAGCCAACCGCATCGAGTAAATTGATCATCTCCAGGGCGGAGACCGCCACATCCGAGCCTTTGTTGCCGGCCTTGGTTCCGGCCCGCTCGATGGCCTGCTCAATGGTTTCGGTGGTCAGCACGCCGAACAGAACCGGAATGCCGGCGTCAAGCATCACCTGGGCCGTGCCCTTGGCGACCTCGCCCGCCACGTAATCGAAATGTGGCGTGGCCCCCCGGATCACTGCGCCGAGGCAGATCACCGCATGATATTTGCCGGATCGGGCCATCTTCTGGGCCACCAGCGGAATTTCGAACGCGCCGGGGACGCGGGCCACCGTGATGTCATCGCCGGCCACCCCGGAACGGGTCAGGCTGTCGATCGCCCCTTCCAGCAGTTTTTCCGAGATAAATGAGTTGAAACGGGCCACCACAATGGCAATTTTCCGTCCCGTTCCCTGCAGATGTCCTTCTAAATAATGTGCCATGGTTGTTCCTGTTGAATATGATCACGGATCCCTGGTGACGCAGCCCATCGGCATGTCGCCGTACAGTTCCAGGATATGTCCCATCTTGTCGCGCTTGGTGCGCAGGTATTCCTTATTTTCTTCCTCACCGGGGATCTCGATCGGCAGCCGATCGACCACCTCGAGGCCGTATCCTTCCAGCCCGATGATTTTTTTGGGATTATTGGTCAAAAGCCGCATCTTCCGCACCCCCAGGTCCCGGAGGATCTGGGCGCCGATGCCATAATCGCGCAGGTCGGGCTTGAATCCGAGGCGAATATTGGCCTCGACCGTGTCCAGGCCGTCGCTGTCCTGGAGCTTGTAGGCCTTCAGTTTGTTGATCAGCCCGATTCCCCGACCCTCCTGCCGCATGTACAGCACCACGCCTTGCCCCTCCTGCTCGACCATGCGCATGGCGGCGTGCAATTGAGAGCCGCAGTCGCAGCGGGCAGAGCCGAAAACATCGCCGGTCAGGCACTCGGAATGCACGCGCACCATCACCGGTTCGTCGGGATTGATTTCGCCCTTGATCAGGGCCACGTGCTCCTGCTTGTCGACGTCGTTCTGGTAGGCGATCAACCGGAATTCGCCGGCATGAAAGGTTGGCAGCCGCGCCTCGGCGGCCCGTCGGACCAGCACGTCCTTGCGCAGCCGGTAGGCGACCAGGTCGGCGATGGTGGCGATCTTGAGGCCGTGTTGTTCGGCAAAGATTTCCAGGTCGGGCATCCGGGCCATGGTCCCGTCGTCCTTCATGATCTCGCAGATGATCCCGGCGGTGCGAAGGCCGGCTATCCGGGCCAGGTCGACCGAGCCTTCGGTCTGGCCGGTCCGGACCAGGACTCCGCCGCCCCGGGCCCGCAAGGGAAAGATATGGCCGGGGCTGATGATATCGCGGGGCGTGGCCTTGGGATCGGCGGCCGCCTGGATGGTCCGCGCCCGGTCCGCCGCCGAGATGCCGGTGCTGACGCCGGTGCGGGCTTCGATGCTGATGGTGAACCCGGTGCCGAAGGGTGACTGGTTGTTGGGCACCATCATCGGCAGCCCCAGCTGATCGACAATGTCCGGGCTCAAGGCCAGGCAGATCAGGCCGCGCCCATAGGTCGCCATGAAGTTGATGGCCTCCGGCGTCACCAGCTCGGCCGCCATGCACAGGTCGCCTTCGTTTTCCCGGTCCTCGTCGTCCACCAGGATGACCATTTTTCCGGCCTTGATATCCTCTACCACTTCCTCAATCGAACTGACAGCCATAACCTTGCCTCATTCAAGACAGGAGCGCACAGCGCCCCCATTCAACAGCCACACATCCACGCCCCGGGATAAGCCTCCCCGGGCTATCTCAAAAAGCCGTGCTCGGCGAGAAACCCAGGATTGATGCGGGACGGGTTCCCGCTTCCAGGCGCTTGCCCGGCCAGCAACTTTTCCACGTACTTGCCGATCATATCGACCTCGATGTTGACCCAGTCCCCTTCCTTAAGCCCGCCCAAGGTGGTCATCGCCAGGGTATGCGGAATGATGGACACCGAAAACCGGTCGCGGTCGCAACTGTTCACCGTCAGGCTGACGCCGTTGATGGTGATCGACCCTTTTTCAATAACATATCTGGTCAATCCCGGATCAAGGGAAAAAGAAAAGAGGGTGAAATCGCCGGCCGGACGCCGCTGGCGGACCTGCCCTTGGGCGTCGATATGGCCGCTGACCAGGTGGCCGCCCAGCCGGTCGCTGAGCCGCAACGCCCGTTCCAGGTTGACCTTGGAACCGGCCTGCAACCGGCCCAAGCCGGTGCGGTTCAGGCTCTCCGGCGAGACATCGGCATAGAACCTGTTTCCCTGAATGTTCCGGGCCGTGAGGCAGGCGCCGTTGACCGCGATCGACTCGCCTTCTTCCGGGTCGGTGAAAGCAAAGCCCGCCTCGATGCCAAAGATCATGCCACCGCCGGACGGCCGCTTCTCGAACAGCGTGCCCAGCCCCTGGATGATCCCGGTGAACATTTTATGCTCCCTGCTCCAATTCGATAGCCCGTTGGGTGAATTCCTCGGCCAGGCGCGCATGCTTGAACCGGGCATGGATGCTGGCCACCGAACGGTAAGCGTCGGCCCCCTTCAGCCGCTCCCCCTGTTCGAGATAGGTTTCGGCGATCACGATCAGTACCTCGACCGCCCCCTTGGGGTTGCTGGTCAGGCGGTAGTGCTCAAGGATGTCGTAGAGTAGTTCCAGTGCCTTGCCCTGATCGCCTAATTTGCGATAGGCAGCTGCCATTTTCTTGTTCAGTGCCAGCACGGAAAAGCTATCGTCTTCCTTTTCGCAGATGTCATGGGCGCGTTGATAGTTGGCAATCGCCATGGCATATTCGCCGCGGGCCAGGCAGGCATCGCCCAGCCGGTCGGAGGCGTTGGCCACGCCGGCCTGATCGCCCTGTTCCTCAAATCCCCGGAGGGCATTGTGGAAGGCGATGGCCGCCTGGGCATATTCGCCGTCGCCATGCAACTTGCGGCCTTCCCGGTAATCCTTTCTGGCCTGGTCCTCTTCTTCCTGCGCACCGCCGTTGTCCTTGGCCACCGGGCCAATGTTCTGCAACGGCTGGATAAACTCATTTGCCATCGGGCTCTTCCTCATGAATAAAACGGGTGGCCTGGGCACACAACTCGGCCACGGTTGTCTGAACTGGCTGCCCCTGTTCGTAAATGGTGATGGGGGTGGTGTCGTGCTGCAGGCCCATGATCTGAAAGCCCGCTTCCTTGGCCTTGATCCGGCCCAGCAGCCGCAGAGTCAGGCCCCGGAAGACCGGATTGGCATGGTTGAGCACCGGAAACAGGGAGTAAAAGGGGATTTTGCGGATCAGGTCGGGCCGGGTGGCGGCAATTTCGCCCAATCCCCAGAGCACGGCCTCACGGGTCCCCGGATCGCCCATGAAATTGAACAAGTGGCGGGTAAAGGCCCCGTAAATATCGGGCCGGGCGGCGATGATCGCCCCGATCGACTCGACCATACCCCAGGAACTGGCCGCCGAATCGGAACAGGCCTCGAACAACCGGTGGAGCAAATCCGCCACCGGACCGGGCTCGCGGGTCGCCACCCGGCCGCACACCTGCCCCAGCACCCAGGCGATGCGATAGCGCATTCCGGCCTCGGGTTCGTACAAAAGCCGTTGCAGATAGCGCAGCACCTTGCGGTCATCGGCATAAAGCGCCACCAGCCCGTCGACATCGCCGCGGCGGGCCAAGTCCCCGACTGCCTGTTTGTCGGCCCGCTTCTTGGGCCGCTTGGGATCGCGGCTCGACTCCATGGCCGGTTCGGCGGCAACCGGAGCAACGGCCGGCATCGCCCCCTCTTCGGCCTGTTCGGCCGGTCGGGAAACGAGCTGTTGCTCGAAACGTTTGACCAGTTCGGCCATCTCTTTGTGCAAGCGGACAAAATAAAGGATGCCGCGTACGGCCCGGCCGTCGAGATTCCGTTTGGGCACCACCTGATGGGTCACCTCGTCGTAATCCTCGATGGTGCCGGTCAGGTAGTCGTCCTCGGGAACCAACTCCCAGGCAAGATCCCACTGATCGTTGCAGGCGCTGACCAGGCATTCGACCATGGCCGCGCCGATGTTGTGCCCGGTGGTGTCGCTGACATAGACCGCCCCGCACTCGCAGATTCCCATGGGGAACTCGCGCATCTTGCGCTGGATGCCCTCGGTCGGCCGGCCGATATCCATGCCGCAGAAGGGACACCAGGGTTTGAGGATCGCCTCCGCCTTGCTCCCCATGACGCTTACGCCAACTTGGCCTTCAGGGCATCGACAAAACGGGGGTCGACGCTGTAGCCCAGTTCCCTGGCCTTTGCCATGTTGCGCTCGGACTCCCGAAAGTCGCCTTTGAAATAAAGCGCGACCGCCAGATTATTACGGGCCATCGGGGAGTCGGGCTCCAGAGTGACGGCCTGCCGGGCTGCATCCACCGCCTTGTCGTCTTCCTCGACCATGGTATAGGCCGAGGTCAGGTTGATCCAGGCGGTGATCAATTTGGGATCGATCTGTACCGCCTTGCTGTAGCATTCTATGGCTTGGTCGACCTCACCCCGGTGCTGGCGGATGAGGCCGATATTGACATGGGCCTCGGCCATGTCCGGACTGATGGCCAGGGCCTGATGGTTCAGCTCCAGAGCCCGGTCGGTGTCGCCCCGGTCAAAAAAGATGGCGCCCAAGTTGATCATCGACTCCATGGATTGGTTGTCCAACTCGATGGCCTTCTCCAGTTGGGCGATCGCCTCGTCGATCCGCCCCGCCTGCCGATAAACCAGGCCGAGATGGTGCCGGGCCATGACATTGTTCGGCTTCTCGGCCACCACCTTTTCCAGTTCTTCGATCACTGCCCCGAGATCGGCAGTTTTTGGTGTTTCCGTCATATATGCAACCTTTTCATTGGGTGACTAGACAAACCTGTGCCGGTAGATTCCGGCACTCCGGCGAAAAATGTGTCCAAAGTATAGACATGAACGGGCCGCATGCAAGAGCGGCCTCATGCCTCGGAATTCCGATGATAGGCAATCAGCTTTCTTTGCTGTTCCTTGGCCAGCACCTTGCGCGCCACCTCGATGTCGCGTCGGATCTGCCGGGCCAGGGCATCGATTCCGTCAAAGGCGATCTCGCCGCGCAGGTGCCGCAGAAGATTGATCTTCAAGGGCCGTCCGTAAATATCGGCATTGAAATCGAAAATATGGGTTTCCGCCACCAGGCTCGTGTCCCCGAAGGTCGGATTGTAGCCGATGTTGGAAACGCCGCCATACTGCCTGCCGTCGTAGCTCACCTGGGTGACGTACACGCCCCGTTTGGGGCAGAGGTCTTCTTCCGACAGGTATAGGTTGGCGGTGGGAAACCCGAGCTGCCGGCCTCCACGCTGGCGCCCCCACTGCACGTCGCCGCGAATCTGATACCAGCGGCCGAGCAGCCGGCGCACATCCCGCATCTTGCCGGCGGCCACCAGTTCCCTGATCCGGCTGCTGGAAACCAGCATGTCCTGCTCGTAATGGGCGGGCATCACCATCACCGAAAACCCTTTTTCCTCGCCCTGTTGCCGCAAGAAAGCCGTATCGCCCCGGCGCCCCTTGCCCATGGCGTAATCGTAGCCGACCACCAGATCGCGCATGCCCAGCCGGCCGAGCAACACCTTGTCCACAAATTCATCCGCGGTGGTCATCGCCATTTCGCGGGTGAAAGGGATGATGACCAGCACGTCGATCCCGGCCCGGCCGATCAACTCGATCTTCTGGGGCGTGGTCGAAATCAGCCTGATTCCCTGAGGGCTCAGCACCTTGAGCGGATGCGGATCGAAGGTGACGGCAATGCTGGTGCCCTTGCTCTGCCGGGCACGGGTCACCACCAGATCGAACAACATCTGGTGGCCGAGATGCACTCCGTCGAAGTTGCCGATAGTGACGTGCGCCCGCGGAAAAGGGGCCGCGATCTCATTGAGGTCGGTGAATATTTCCATGGAAGCTCCACCGGTTTCCGGCGGACTCGTTGTATAGCAAAACAGTGAATTCCCGGCGCCAGGACTCCCTTGCAACCATGGAAAAGAGGATATGTACCCCAAATCGGGAAAACACGCAAACAGTTCATGCCCTCTGCCGGACAGGAGCACTTCGAGGATGCGCGGTGCCGGCCAGGGGACCGCGCCGAAAGCAAGATTCCAGTAACATAGGGGAAACACAACCATTTCATACAAAAAACCGATCGGTACCAGCCGGTGCGCCGGCAACCGTCCCTGCGATTTTCACCGGTCCTTGCCGATCCGAAACCCCGAAGCCTGCGCCGCAGGGTCAAACATTTGTTGTCATCGCCAAAGAATTGCTTGACAAACATCCCTCCGGCGAGCATATTTGCTGCCGCAGTGCCGAAGTGGCGGAATTGGTAGACGCGCTAGGTTCAGGGTCTAGTTGGGGTTCCCCAGTGGAAGTTCGAGTCTTCTCTTCGGCACCATTAAAAATCAAGGCTTTATCCCCGCAAATACAGGGATAAAGCCTTTTTTGTACCCATCCCCCTCCTGCCGCACCCTTTCCCGCCTTGCCATTCATACTCCCCACAAGGTCGATAACGGTGCTGCCCAGATTCCTTCGGCTAACGGCATAGTCTCAGTGCCGTCGTAAAGTAACACGCCCATCTTGAACTGCCTCACCGCGAGGCTGGCCATCTTCTTTAGGCCACGCAAGTCGCTTTCCTTGACGGTAGCGGCGGCTTTGACCTCGACTCCCACCAACTGTCCAGCGGCGTTTTCGATAACAACATCAACCTCGAACTTGTCCGCATCCCGGTAGTACATCAGGCGATAATCACCGTTTGCCGTAGTCGTGTGCTTGAGCAGCTCCCCAAAGACGAAGCTCTCCAGCGCGTTGCCAAACCGCGTGCGATCCTGCTGAGTTTCCTCAGCGGTCAAATCAAGTAACGTTGCCAGCAGGCCGGAATCGATGAACTGCAGCTTCGGGGTCTTGATCACACGGTTGAGCCTGTTTCGAGCCCAGACGTCAATCCGCTTGAGCAGGTACATTTGCTCGAAGACACCGACATAGCGAGAGACTGTCTTGCCATCCAACCCCACGTGGCCACCCAGTTGGGTGTAGTTACACATCTGGCCAGCCGTCTGCGCTAGAGCTCGCAGGAAACGTGGTAACTGGTCGAGTTTCTCGATACCTGCAACATCTCGGACATCTCGCTGAATAAGGGCGTCAATGTACTGCCGTGCCCACGCCACACGACGCTTGGTGGTCGCGCGCGATATTGCTTCGGGGTAGCCGCCGCGCAGCACGCGATCGATCAGATCACTCCCCAGTGCGGGCTGATCTGCCTTGAGAATCCGACCGGCGAAAGCGCTGTCGATCCAGTTGGCCGAACGCGACCCGATTTCGCTCTGTGACAAGGGCAGGAGAGACAGCGTCTCCATTCGGCCGGCCAGCGAGTCGGCTACGGTCGGCAGCGACATCAGATTGGCCGAACCAGTGAGCAGAAAACGGCCGGGACGACGATCCTCGTCCACGCTTTTTTTAATGGCCAGTAGCAACTGGGGAGCACGCTGGACTTCATCGATAACAGCTCGGTCCAGGCTTCGGATCATGCCGACCGGGTCTTCCCTTGCCGACAGCAGTGTCAGTTCATCGTCCATGGTCAGGTAGCGTAGCCCCTGCTGCCGTGCAATCTGGCGCACAAGCGTGGTCTTGCCCGCTTGGCGCGGACCTGCGAGCAGCACGACCGGCGTGTCCAGCAAGGCTTCGGCGATGTGCGGTTCGATCAGGCGCGGGTAAAGGGAGGTTATGTTCATTCGCCCAGAGTGCCGTAAAATCTGGAAACAATCAACGTAAATCTCGGAATGATATTCCAATTATTTCGGAATTTAGTTGCGTAGATCACGGAGGATATCGGCTTGAGGACGCTCTTGCAAAGCAACCTACGCCTTCTTAGTGACCATAAATTGAGAGCAAGTGGAAGTTCGAGTCTTCTCTTCGGCACCATAAGATAGCCCACAAATGGACATAGCAGTCCGGAATTACTGAATAAAACCTCAACTCCGGACTTTCTTTTCGTCCCCGTAAGTACCAGCAGCTGCGTGGACATCCAGCACTTATCTTGGTATTTTCCTTGGTACCAACCACTTCGGAAGAGACACCCGCATTCGCGATACCAACACGACGCAATTATATGTAGTCAGTAACCACCGGCAAAGCCGGTGGCTTGAAAGATTGTGAACCGCTCAAAGCGGTATGTTTAACAGATCCTCTGACCACCATTCGGTGGTCGACTATCTGAATAATCGCAGTTGTTCGACACGATTGTCTTCTTGTTCTTGCTCGCGGATATAAGTCCGGACAACATCTTCGTCGGCACCGACAGTTGAAACAAAATAACCCCGTGCCCAAAAGTTCTTGTTCTTGCCCATCTTTCGGCCCCCTTGCCCCTTTCCGAATTCCCGCCCAAGCCCCAACGCGACACCGGTGTACCGGCATAAATCCCGCCATATCGAAACCGCATTTGCCGCGCGCAGGTTTATCCGGTACAATGGCATCTGTATCTGTTCATCCACGGCGTTCATTCGATTTTCCCGCAACCCGATTGCCCCTCCAGGAGACTTCCATGGACCAGCCGATTGTCGATCCCGCCAGTAATCACGCCTACACCTCCATCTTCCAGGGAACCGGAATCGAGGACTTCAAGAAATGCATCCAGCACCACCTGATGAGCTTCCAGGGCCGCGATCCGGACCGGGCAGGCGATCCGGATGTCTACCGGGCCTTGTCCTACGCGCTGCGCGACGTGCTGATGGAAAAATGGATCAAGACCCAGAAGACCTTCTATGCCGGCAAGAAAAAGCGGGTGTACTATCTCTCGCTCGAATTCCTGGTCGGCCGGTCGCTGGGCAACGCCATCATCAACATGGGCCTGTTGGACGAGGTGACGCAGGCGGTGGAGCAATTGGGCTACGATCTGGAGCGGCTGCGGGAATGCGAAGAGGACGCGGCGCTGGGCAACGGTGGTCTCGGCCGGCTGGCCTCCTGCTTCATGGATTCGATCGCCACCATGAAGATACCGGCCTATGGCTACGGCATCCGCTACGATTTCGGCCTGTTCAACCAGAAAATCGTCGACGGTTTCCAGGTCGAAACCCCCGACAGCTGGCTGCGACTGGGATCGCCTTGGATGTACGAGCGCACCTCGTTCATGTATCCGGTCCAATTCTACGGCCACGTCACCACTACCACCGACAAGAACGGCCGCTTCCGCGCCCGCTGGGCCGATACCGAGATCGTCATGGCCATGGCCTGCGACATGCTGGTGCCGGGGTTCAACAACGACCATGTCATCAATATGCGCCTGTGGCGGGCCAAAGCCTCGCGCGAACTCGACCTGCGCTCCTTCAATGCCGGCGACTACATCAGCGCCGTGGAAAGCAAGGTCAAATCCGAGACGATTTCCAAGGTGCTCTACCCCAGCGACGATATCAGCGAGGGCCAGGTACTGCGCCTCAAGCAGCAGTATTTCTTCGTTGCCGCCACCTTTCAGGACATTCTCCGCCGCTACCGTAAGGATAACGACACCTTCGACGATTTTCCCAACCAGGTGGCGGTGCAGCTCAACGACACCCACCCGGCCATCGCCATCCCCGAACTGATGCGGCTTTTGCTCGATATCGAGGGGCTGGGCTGGGAGCAGGCCTGGAATATCTGCGTCAAGACCTTTGCCTACACCAACCATACCCTGATGCCCGAAGCGCTCGAGACCTGGCCGGTCAGCATGCTGGGCCGGGTGCTGCCGCGCCACCTGGAAATCATCTACGAGATCAACCGGCGGTTTCTGGACGAGGTGGCCCTGCGCTATCCGGGGAACATGCGGAAAATCCAGGAAATGTCCTTGATCGAGGAAGGCCCGGTACGCCGGGTGCGCATGGCCAATCTCGCCATTGTCGGCAGCCACTCGGTCAACGGGGTGGCCGCGCTCCACTCCGAACTGCTGAAGAATTATCTCTTCCGCAATTTCGACGAAATGTGGCCCGGAAAAATCAATTCCAAGACCAACGGCATCACCCCGCGCCGGTGGCTGCTCAAATGTAACCAGGGCCTGGCCCAGCTCCTCGGCGAAAAAATCGGCTACGACTGGGTCGTGGACCTCGACCGACTGCGCGGTCTGGAGGCCTACAGCGACGATCCGTCCTTCCACCGACGCTGGCAGGCGGTTAAACTGGCCAACAAGAAGCGGCTGGCCAAAATTATCGCCGCCGACTGCTGCATCGAGGTGGATCCGGACACCCTGTTCGACATCCACGTCAAGCGCATCCACGAGTACAAACGGCAGCTCTTGAACGTGCTGCACGTGATTCATCTCTACCAGCGGCTGATCACCTGCCCCGACGAACCGATCACCCCCAGGACCGTTATTTTTGCCGGCAAGGCCGCGCCTTCGTATCACAAAGCGAAATTGATCATCAAGCTGATCAACTCGGTCGGCGCCGTGGTCAACAACGACCCCCGCATCGGCAACCGGCTGAAGGTGGCCTTCATTCCCAACTATTGCGTCTCGCTGGCGGAACGGATCATTCCGGCCGCCGATCTCTCCGAGCAGATTTCCACCGCAGGGACCGAGGCATCGGGCACCGGCAACATGAAGTTCGCCCTCAACGGCGCCCTGACCATCGGCACGCTCGACGGCGCCAACATCGAAATCCGCGAGGAAGTGGGGCCGGAGAATATTTTTATTTTCGGCATGACCGCCGAGGAGGCGGAGTACGAAAAGAAATGCAAGTCGCGCACACCATGGCAGATTTACGAAAACAACCCCGAGGTGCGGGCCATTGTCGAGGCGATTGCCAACGGCGTGTTCAGCAACGGCGACACCGAACTGTTCCAGCCGCTGGTCAACGATCTCCTCAATGAAAACGATCCCTATCTGCTACTGCTCGACCTGGAGTCCTATCTTCAGTGCCAGCGCCAGGTGGGCGAGCTGTACACCGACCGTGCCACCTGGACCAGGAAGTCGATCCTCAACGTGGCCCGCATGGGTAAATTCTCCAGCGACCGAACCATCAAGGAATACGCCGAGAACATCTGGCAGGTAAAAGTCGGGGAGTAAGCGAACGCAGTTGTCAGGGATGCGGCAGCCGCTTGGGCTGCCGCGCTCCCTTTCGGGAGAGAGGGGAATACTGCGGAATCTCAGAACTCTTTCTTGAGGAAAACATCGCCGTAGTGTTTCAGTTCGGCGATGGACTCGCGGATGTCGTCGTGGGCCAGGTGCCGGCATTCCTTGATGAACCTGGGCAATTCCGGGGCCCAGCGTTGGGCCAGTTCCTTGAGGGTGCTCACGTCGATGTTGCGATAGTGGAAGTAGTGTTCCAGTTCCGGCATGAAGCGGGCGAGGAACCGCCGGTCGTGCCAGACCGAGTTGCCGCACATGGGCGAGACCCGGCGCCCGACCCATTGTTTCACGAACTCCAGGGTTTCGAGTTCCGCCTCGCGGTAGGTGTACGAGCTGCCGCGCACCCGCTCGATCAGGCCTGAATCGCGGTGGTGCTTGCAGTTCCAGGCGTCCATGGCAGCGAGCACCTCTGCCGGCTGATGAATGGCAATGATCGGCCCCTCGGCCAGGATGTCCAAACGGGAGTTGGTCACCACCGTCGCCACTTCCAGGATGCTGTCGGTCAGGGGGTTCAACCCAGTCATTTCCAGGTCGATCCACACCAGATTGCCGTCGTCTTTCATCGCATTCCGCTTCCTTCCGTCTCGCTGCACCAGGGAAAACCCTTCCTTATCTTTTTAGTGGACCACAGCCTGGTTTGCGCTTCAACCTTTTTTCTTCTTTCTTTCCGGGCGGTCACCCGGACAGATGCGGCCCCGAGCTCGCTTCTCCCTGAAAGAAATCCCGTATAACCAGACAGGAAACGGCCGCCCTGCCACTCGTCCGGCCGGAGAAAAATTCGATGGCCTTCCCGGATAAAATATGGCAGAACGAACAAACAGCCAACCGCAACGCCGGTAAAATTGTCCACGATCTGCAACCGTTCGCGCCCACGGATCGTTTTCCCCCACCCCATGGAGCACCATGGCCCCGACCAGCACCGGACAACCATACGACGTGATCGTTGTCGGCGGAGGCCCGGCCGGGTTGTTCGCCGCCTACCACCTCAGCGAGCACACCTCGCTTCGCATCCTGTTGATCGAAAAAGGCAAGCCTTCCCTGAAACGAACCTGCCCGATCGGGGAAAAAGGCTGCGCCCACTGCCAGCCGTGCAACATTCTGTGCGGTATCGGCGGGGCCGGTCTCTTTTCCGACGGCAAACTCAACTTCATCCATAAACTGGGTAAAACCGACCTCACCCAGTTTCTCGGCATTGCCGACGCCTGCGCCCTGATCGACGAAACCGAGTCCATCTTCAATCGCTTCGACATGGACGGCCAGGTCTATCCCACCGACATGGAACAGGCCCGGGCCATCCGCAAGGAGGCCCGCAAAAGCGGCATCGAGTTGTTGCTGATCAAACAAAAGCACCTCGGTAGCGACAACCTGCCCCGGCACATCGAAACCATGGTCCGCCACATGGAGCAACGAGGGGTTCGCTTCCACCATGCCGAGGCAGTCCGGGACATCCTTGTCCACCGGGGCCGGGTGACAGGGGTGGAGACGGAGCAGGGGACCTACCGCGCCGACTCGGTCATTTTGGCGCCAGGCCGGGCCGGGGCCGAATGGGTTGCCGCTATTGCCGGCCGCAACCGCATCCGGGTGTCGCAACGCGGTATCGAGGTGGGAGTCCGGGTTGAAGTGCACAACGAAATCATGCAGGATCTCTGTTCGATCATCTACGATCCCACCTTTTTCATCCGCACCGCCAAATACGACGACCAGACCCGTACCTTCTGCACCAATTTCGGCGGCTACGTCGCCCTGGAGAACTACCAGGATTTCGTCTGTGTCAACGGCCACGCCCGAATGGACCGCAAATCCGACAACACCAACTTCGCCTTTCTTTCCAAAGTGGTGCTGACCGACCCGGTGGAAGACAACCAGGCCTACGGCGAATCCATCGGCAAGCTGGCCACCCTGATCGGCGGCGGCAAGCCGATTCTGCAGCGCTACGGCGATCTCAAACGGGGCAGGCGTTCCACCTGGAACCGCATCCGCAACAGCACCATCGATCCGACCCTGAAGAACGTGGTCTGCGGCGATATCGCCATGGCCCTACCCGAGCGGATTCTCTCCAACCTGGTCGACGGCCTGGACCAGCTCAACCAAATCATCCCCGGTGTCGCCAACGACGAAACCTTGCTCTACGCCCCGGAAATCAAATTCTTCGCCACCCAGGTGGACACCAACCACGAACTCGAAACTTCGATTTCGGGCCTGTTTGTCGCCGGCGACGGCCCTGGGGTGGCGGGCAATATCGTCTCCGCCGCCGCAACCGGCCTGATTGCCGCCAAGGCGATCGTCGCCCGCCGGCGCAAGGGGTGAAAAACCATGCCAACCACAACGAGAGCCCCGATCGCCGCCGACAAAGCTCCCGCTGCCATCGGCCCCTATTCCCAAGCCATGGCCACCGATACCCTGCTGTTCACTTCCGGCGCCATTCCCCTCGATCCCCAGACCGGTACCATCCCGGAAGGGAACATCGAAGACCATGCCCACCTGGTCTTCCGTAACCTGTCCGCCATTGCCGAGGCAGCCGGCACCAGCCTGGACAAGGCAGTGAAAGTGACGATTTTCCTCACCGATATCTCCCATTTCCAGCGGGTGAATGCCGTCTACGCCCACTACTTCTCCGAACCCTACCCGGCGCGCAGCGCCGTGCAGGTGGCGGCTTTGCCCCTGGGCGCCTCCATCGAAGTCGAAGCGGTCATCGCCCTGTAGGCCCAGACACCAACCGGCCCGTTGTCTGGAATTTTCTCTTGTTCCCAGCACCGCGCCCTATCCCGAGCATGCGGATCGCCACCACTTTGTGACCAGACCGCATCGCCTGACGGCTGTCCCGGCCTGGCGTCTCCTCGCCTCCATCAGCACCACCATGTGCCACTCGTGCCTTGCCCGCGTTTCGGCCAAGCTCTTTCCGGCCCCTGCACCGGATGCCGGCACCATGCGCCCTTTCCCTGTTTTCAGTAATGTGCCGACTGCGTTCCCCAACATTTTTCCGAGGGCACAGGCGCCCGGAAAAAGCCAAAAAACGTTTGACAGCCCGACACTTTTGAAATAGAAATTACGCACTTTGCGGTCCCCTGTTTTCGACCCGTTCCACCGGAACCCCCATCTTCACTCATAGGTTACGAAAAACGCGGGCATCAGCTACGCTCTTTTGCCATAAACGGGTAAGGGGTTCGTGTGCGAGCGACCTCCCTGCGCCCTTTTTTTTATGCGCTTTCTTCTCACCCCAACCAGGAGGAAACGGTGGTCTACACATCCATTGAACTTACCTGTGGCGCAGGCATTGCGACCCTGACCTTCAACCGGCCCAAAGCCCTCAACGCCCTCAACACCATCCTGCTCGAAGAATTCGCCGATGCCCTTGAGGGCATCAAAAAAGACGAAAGCATCCGCGTTCTCATCCTCACCGGTTCCGGAGAAAAGGCCTTTGTTGCCGGTGCCGACATCACCGAAATAGCCACTTTGACCCCGCTTGGCGCCAAGAAATTCGCCCAGCGCGGCCAGGACGTCATCGGCAGGCTGCAAGCGCTCGCCATTCCGGCAATCGCCGCGGTTAACGGCTATGCCCTGGGCGGCGGCTGCGAAATGGCCCTGGCCTGCGATTTCATCTATGCCTCCGACAAGGCAATTTTCGGCCTCCCCGAGATCAGTCTCGGCGTCATTCCCGGCTTTGGCGGCACCCAGCGCCTGCCGCGCCTGATCGGGGCCAACCGGGCCAAGGAGATGATCTTTACCGGCAAGCACCTGACCGCCGTCGAAGCCAAGGAGATCGGCCTGGTCAACAAGATCTTCGCCCCCGAGGAATTGATGGCGGCTGCCAACGAAACCGCACAATTGATCGCCGGCAAAGGCAAGGCCTCGCTGTGCGCGGCCAAGCAAACCCTGAACCAGGGGCTCAACGCCGACCTGGCCACCGGGCTTGCCATCGAGCGGGACGCCTTTGCCCTTTGTCTGGCCAGCCAGGATGCCAAGGAAGGGACAGGCGCCTTTTTGGAAAAACGCAAGCCGGTCTTCACCGGTGGCCTCAACGACTGAGCGCCTGAGTTGAAATTCGAAGGGAGGAGAGCGATATGAACGAAGTGGTGATTGTCAGCGGCAGCCGGACAGCGGTTGGCGCCTTTGGCGGCAGCCTCAAGGACACCCCCGTGGTCAAGCTCGGAGCCAGCGTCATGCGGGAGACCCTGCGCAAGGTCGGGCTCCGGCCGGCAGCCAGTCCGGACCTGTTGGCACTCGCTCCCGGCAAACTGCAGGGCCAGGGACTGATCGAGCTGGAAACCGAGGCCGGCGCATGGGAGAGCGCCGCCACCCCGATCGACATCGACGAAGTGATCATGGGCAACGTCCTCCAGGCCGGCCAGGGACAAAATCCAGCCCGCCAGGCCATGGTGCGGGCCGGGCTTGCCAAGGAAACGCCGGCCTTCACCATCAACAAAGTCTGCGGTTCCGGCCTCAAGGCCATTGCCTTGGGTGCCCAGGCGATCATGACCGGCCAGGCCGAGGTGATTTTAGCCGGCGGCCAGGAAAACATGTCCATGGTGCCCATGGCCTTGCCCAAAGCCCGCTGGGGCCACCGCATGGAGCTCACCGGCATCGGCGAGGTGTATGACCTGATGGTCTACGACGGCCTCTACGAAATCTTCTACGGGTACCACATGGGCGTTACCGCCGAAAATATCGCCCGGATGTACAATATCAGCCGCGAAGATCAGGACCGCCTGGCCGTGCTCAGCCACACCCGCGCCCTGCGGGGCATCAAGGAGGGGCTGTTCACGAACGAGGTCGTCCCGATCCCGGTGAAGGCGGGCAGGCAGGAGGTGCTGTTCGCTCAGGACGAACGCCCCATGGAAACCTCCATGGAAAAGATGGCCAAACTTCGGCCGGCTTTTGCCAAAGACGGCACGGTGACCGCCGGCAACGCCTCGGGCATCAACGACGGTGCGGCCGCGGTTCTGATGATGAACGGTGCCAAGGCCAAACAGCTTGGCCTCAAGCCGCTGGCCACCATCGAGGGCTTCGCCTCCGGCGGGCTTGACCCCGCCTACATGGGGCTCGGCCCGGTGCCGGCCATCCAGAAGGCGCTCAAGCAGTGCGGCAAGACCATTGCCGACATCGACATGATCGAGCTCAACGAGGCGTTTGCCGCCCAGGCCATCGGCTGCATGCTGGAGTTGGGTATCGATGTGGAAAAGCCCAACCAACTGGGCAGTGGCATCTCCATGGGCCATCCAATCGGCTGCACCGGGGCCCGGCAGATGGTTACCGCCATCCACCACATGCAGCGCACCGACTGCGCCACCGGCCTGATTTCCATGTGCATCGGCGGCGGCATGGGCATGGCCATGGTGATCGGCAATCCGAACAAATAGGTTCCGACTTCGCGGCCGGATGCCCCGGCCGGATTCATATATCTACAAGGGAGAGTGGCTATGGAAGTGAAAACGTTCGGAGTGATCGGCGCCGGCCAGATGGGCAACGGCATTGCTCAGGTGGCCGCGGCCAGCGGTTTGTCCGTCATCATGCACGACATCAAGCAGGAATTCGTTGAACGCGGCTTGGCCTCCATCGCCAAGAATCTCCAGCGCAACGTCGACAAGGGCAAACTGGCGGCCGCCGACAAGGATGCCATCCTAGGCCGCATCAAGGCCACTACCGATCTCAAGGACATGGCCGCCGCCGAGTACGTGGTCGAGGCCGCCTCCGAGAACGAGTCGATCAAATTCAAGATCTTCGAGAACCTGGAAGAAATCTGCCCGCCGCACACGATCCTGGCCTCCAACACCTCTTCCATCCCCATCGGCCGCATCGCCTCGCATACCAAGCGGCCGGCCAAGGTGATCGGCATGCACTTCATGAACCCGGTTCCGGTGATGAAGCTGGTGGAGGTCATCTGCGGCCTGGCCACATCGCCCGAGACCCTGGCCATCACCCTCGAATTGACCAAGAAGATGGACAAAACCCCGGCCCAGTCCAACGATTTTCCGGGCTTCATTGCCAACCGCATTCTCATGCCGATGATCAACGAGGCGGTTTTCTGCCTCTACCATGGCGTCGGCACCAAAGAGGACATCGACACGGTAATGAAATTGGGGATGAACCATCCCATGGGGCCGCTTGCCCTGGCCGATCTCATCGGTCTGGACACCTGCCTGGCCATCATGAACACACTGCACCAGGGGCTGGGCGACTCCAAATACCGTCCCTGCCCGCTGCTTCGGCAATATGTCGAGGCCGGCTGGCTGGGCCGCAAAACCGGACAGGGATTTTACATCTATAAGTAAGACGAACGGAAGGGGAATCCCGGTCGACGCTACCCCTTACCCGGGCGGCGTTGCCGGGCAGCTTTCGCAAAGGAGACGACGATGAGCGAACTGGCGTTTCAGGATCAATATCCCGACGACTATGCCCATTGCTATGGCTGCGGTCGGCTCAATCACCAGGGACATCATCTAAAAAGTTATTGGGACGGAGATGAGACGGTTTGCCGCTTCACCCCGGATCCCAAATATACCGGCGGTTTTCCGGGTTTTCTGTACGGAGGCATGATCGCCTCGCTGATCGACTGCCACGGAGCCGGCACCGCAGCAGCAGCCAAAGCAAGGGAAGAGGGTAAACCGATCTCGCGCTTTGTCACCGCGTCCCTGAAAGTGGACTATCTGGCCCCCACCCCGATCGACACGGAATTGGAGGTGCGCGGCAAGGTGGTCGAGATCAAGGGCCGGAAAGTGACGGTCGAGCTGAGCTTGACCGCGGCCGGAACGCTCTGCGCCAAGGGCTCGGTCCTCTATATTCAGATCAAGGGACAAGAATAAGGGAGACCTGCATCGACAAGGCGCATTTCGCGCTACCGACACGACGGGATAGGGTCCGCCTGGGGCGGCGGGTTCCTGCCGGAGAAAAGACCAACGCTGTTTCGGCTGGGGCGGCAACCCGCATGCCCATCGCAAAGTCGAAAAAACACACCAATATTCAGGGGGAGAACAACATGAATTTTGAATTGACCGAAGAGCAGAAACTGATCCGCGACATGGTAAGAAGCTTTGCCGAGACGGAGGTCGCGCCTTCCGCCGCCGAACGGGACGAAACCGAACGTTTCGACCGGGCCCTGATGTTCGACCGGCTGGCCGAACTGGGCCTGACCGGGATCGTGTTTCCGGAAGAATACGGCGGGGCCGGAGCCGACTATATCAGCTACGCCATTGCCGTCGAAGAGCTTTCCAGGGTCTGCGGCTCCACCGGTGTCACCCTGTCGGCGCATCTCTCCCTCTGTGCCAATCCCATCTACATGTTCGGCACCGAGGCTCAGAAGCAGAAATTCCTGACCCCGCTGGCCAAGGGCGAAAAAATTGGTGCCTTCGGCCTAACCGAGCCATCCGCGGGCTCCGATGCCGGCGGCACTAAAACCACCGCCACCCGCGACGGCAACGATTGGATTCTCAACGGTTCCAAGATCTTCATCACCAATGCCGGGGAAGCCGAAATCTACGTGGTGCTGGCCCGAAGCGACAAATCCGCAGAAAAACACCGGGGCATCAGTGCTTTCATCGTCGAGAAGGGCACCCCCGGTTTCTCCTTCGGCAAGAAGGAAAAAAAGATGGGCATCCGCTCCTCCCCCACCATGGAACTGGTGTTTGAAAACTGCCGCATCCCCGCCGAGAACCTGCTCGGACAGGAAGGCCAGGGGTTCAAGGTGGCCATGAAGACCCTGGACGGCGGCCGCATCGGCATTGCCGCCCAGGCTCTGGGCATCGCCCAAGGCGCCTTCGAGGCCGCCTGCGCCTACACCAAGGAGCGCGAGCAGTTCAACAAACCGATCGCCGCCTTTCAAGGCGTGTCGTTCCAGCTGGCGGACATGGCCACCCAGATCGAGGCCGCGCGTCTGCTGATCTATAACGCCGCCTACAAGGCCAGCGCCGGCCTGCCCTACTCCCAGGATTCGGCCATGGCCAAGCTCTTTGCCTCGGAAACCGCCATGCGAGTCACCACCCAGTCGGTGCAGCTCCACGGCGGCTACGGCTACACCCGTGAATTCCCGGTCGAGCGGATGATGCGCGACGCCAAGATCACCGAAATCTACGAAGGCACCAGCGAGGTGCAGCGCGTGGTCATCGGCGCGACATTGGTCAAATAAATCGTCCTACGGCCGCAGACGGCCGCATTGCTTGATGGAACGGTCTTGCCAAGAAGAGAGCAACGGCGTCAGCCGCCTCTCTTCTTCTGTAAAAGCATGAACACAACATCCGTTGTTGGGTAGGAAGGGAGAGCCGGGATGGAGTTTACCCGTGAAATTTATTGGAATGTCGGTCATGGGTTCGCGACCTTGGCCCCTATGTACGGCCTGCTGCTGCTGGCCGTGGCTATTTTTGTCCTCGGTCTGGTCAAGCGGCTTAAGGTCTACCGCCTCGGGCAGCCGTTGGACCGGACGGACCAGCGGCGCGAACGGATCAAACACATGCTGGAGACAGTACTCCTGCAGACCAAGGTCTTCCGAGTGCCGGGCGCCGGTACGGCCCATGCGTTTTTTTTCTGGAGTTTTTTCGTCCTGTTCATCGGTACGACCTTGATCGTCCTCCAGGCCGATTTTTCCGACCTGCTGTTCGGCATCAAATTTCTCAAGGGGACCTTCTACAAACTCTTTTCCCTGACCCTTGATCTGGCTGGCCTGACGGCCATCCTGATGTTGGCGGGCCTGCTGGTGCGCCGGTATCTGGTCCGGCCGCAGGGTCTGGTGACCAAAGGCGACGACGCCCTCATGCACGGCCTGCTGCTCGCCATCCTGATCACCGGTTTTCTGATCGAGGGCGCCCGCATGGCGGTCACCGAGTTGTACGTGCCGCAACTGGCGGCCTGGTCTCCGGTCGGCTGGGGCGTGGCCACCCTGCTGGCCGGCGTGGGCGAGCCCGGGCTGCGGACCCTGCACATCGGGCTCTGGTGGTTCCATCTCCTGCTGGCCCTCGCGTTCATCGCCGTCCTCCCCTATTCCAAGTTCCGCCATATCCTCACCACCAGCGCCAACGCCTTTTTTGCCGACCGCGGACCGATCGGCAAATTGGGCACGGTCAATCTGGAAGACGAAAACACGGAAAAATTCGGCGCCAACGAACTGGCCGATTTGCGCTGGAAGGATATTTTCGACGCCGATGCCTGCACGCTGTGCAAGCGGTGCCAAGACCGGTGCCCCGCCTACGCCACCGGCAAGCCTCTGTCGCCGATGCAGGTCGTCAACCAGATTGGCGAGATCGCCTTTACCAAGCCGGATGCCAACCTGATCGAGACCATTGGCCGCGAGGCCATCTGGGCCTGCACCACCTGCCGCGCCTGCCAGGACATCTGTCCGGCCTCCATTGAGCACGTGGGGAAAATAGTCGAGATGCGGCGCAACCTGGTGCTGATGGAAGGCGAATTCCCCGGCGAGGAGGTCATGGCCGCCATGGAGCAGACCGAGGTCAACGGCAACCCGCTGGGCATGGGCTATGCCTCGCGCGGCGACTGGGCCGAGCCTCTGGGCGTCAAGCCACTGTCCGAGGATCCCGAGGTGGACGTGCTGTATTTCGTCGGCTGCTACGCCTCATTCGACAAACGCAATATCGCGGTGGCCACCAGCTTTATCAAGCTCTGCCAGGCCGCCGGCATCAAGGTCGGCATCCTCGGCAAGGAGGAGAAGTGCTGCGGCGAGCCGATGCGGAAGATGGGCAACGAATATCTCTACCAGACCCTGGCCATGGAAACCGTGGAGATCATCAAGGGATATGGCGTCAAAAAAATCGTCACCACCTGTCCCCACTGTTTCAACACCCTAACCAAGGACTACCGCGATTTTGATTTCGACATCGAGGTAGTTCCCCATGCCCTCTTCCTCGAAGAATTGGTTGCCGGCGGCAAGCTGCCGGTCAAGGCCGAGGACTTTGCCTGCACCTATCACGATTCGTGCTACCTCGGCCGACACAACGGCCTGTACGACGCCCCGCGGAAACTGATCCGGTCGATGGGCGGCCGGATCGCCGAAATGGCGAAAAATCGCGACCAAGCCTTTTGCTGCAGCGCGGGCGGCGGCCGGATTCTGGCCGAGGAAAAACTGGGCGAACGAATCAACGTCAAGCGCGTGCAGATGGCCGTGGAGACCGGCGCCGGGCAGTTGCTGGCCAACTGCCCCTTCTGCCTGACCATGTTCGAAGACGGCGTCAAGGGTGCCAATGTCGAAGAGCAGTTACGCCCCAGAGATATAGCCGAGGTGCTGGCTGAGCGGATAACCTCGGAGAATGCATAGAAGAAAAACCATTAGTCGAGTCTGATTGCTGGAGGAGCACAATGAACATACTGATTTGCATCAAACAGGTTCCTGACATGGAATCGAAATTCAAAATCAACGGCGAGGGCACCTGGTATGACCGGGCGGACCTGGCCTGGCGGATGAACGAGTACGACGAATACGCCGTCGAACAAGCGGTGCGGCTGAAAGAGCAGGTCAAGGATGCCGATCTGACCGTGCTGTGCATCGGTCCGGACCAGGTGACCGAATCCATCAAGAAAGCCCTGGCCATGGGCTGCGACCGGGGAGTGCACATTACCGACCCGGATTCTTCCCAACGCGAGCCGATCACCATCGCCACCATGATTGCCGGTTTCGCCAAGGACAAGAATTTCGACATCATCTTCACCGGCATGCAGTCGCAGGACCGCGGCAGCGCCCAGGTCGGAGTGATGGTGGCGGAGCTGCTCGGCATTCCGGCGGTGACCACCATTGTCGATTTTGCCTACGACAACGGCTCCATCCAGGTCAAACGCGAGTTGGAAGGGGGGAGCAAGGCCCTGGTCACGGCCACCGCGCCGGTGGTGCTCACCTGTCAGTTGGGGCTCAACACCCCCCGCTATCCGACCCTGCCCAACATCATGAAGGCCAAGAAAAAAGAGCTGCTCGCCCTGTCGCCCGACACCGGAGGTATCGATGCCCGTCAGGAGACCACGGCCTGCTATTTTCCCGAGAAAAAAGGCGGCGGCCTGGTACTGGAAGGCGAGATTCCCGAATTGGCTGACAAACTGATTCAGCTGCTCAAAGAAAAAACCTCTGTTTTGGCCTAGGAGAGATGCATGAAGACCTTACTTGTGGCGGAATTCCGGGAAGGAAAACTGCGCGCCGAATATAGCCAACTGGTTGCCTTCGCTCAACAACAGCGGACCGAGGCGGCGATGTTCCTCGTGGGCAGCGCCGGCGAACTTCCCAAGTTCAATGGCACCCTGTACCTGGCCGATGCGGCCAAACATGGCGAATACAACCCCACAGTGCATAAGCAACTGCTTTTGGAGGTGATCGAGAAAGAACAACCGACCCAGATTGTCTTTCTGCATTCCTCGTACGGCTGGGACCTGGCACCGCGTGTCGCCGTGGCGCTTCAGGCGGCACAGGTTTCTGAAATCATTGCCGTCGAGAACGGTCTGCCGGTTGTCCCGGTTTGCAACGCCAAGCTGCGGCGCAGCATCAAGTCCACCACCGGCCGGACCGTGCTGACCATTCAGGCCGGCGCCTTCAGCCTGGAAGGCGAGCCCGAGGGCACGCCGACCGTGGTGGCGATCGATACCGCTGCCACCGGCAAAGTGCAGTGTACCGGCTATGAGGCGGCCAAGATCGAGGGTGTGGACTTGACCAAGGCCGATATCATCGTCAGTGCCGGCCGCGGCGTGGGCAAGCCGGAGAACGTGGCAATGGTGCAGGCCTTGGCCAAGGCCCTGGGCGGCGAATACGGCGCCAGCCGGCCGGTGGTCGATGCCGGTTGGGTCGAGCATAACCGGCAAGTCGGCACCACCGGCAGCACGGTCACCCCGAAGCTTTACGTGGCCTGCGGTATTTCCGGCGCCATCCAGCACCTTGCCGGTATGAAAAAATCGGATTTCATCGTTGCCATCAACACCGACAAAGATGCCCCCATCGGCGAGGTGGCCAGTGTTCTGGTGGTGGCCGATCTCAAGCAATTTTTACCGGTACTGACTGAAAAACTCAACGCGCGCTAGGTGGCTTTCAGCCGCTTGCCCGCTTTTTTTCAAGCAAAGAACGCCGCGTGGCCGCCTGGCCCTGCGGCGTTTTTTTATTGACTCTTCATCCTGCCGCACGGGTCCAACCCAACCGGAGAAACAGCCGTCCATCACCCGCCCGCATCGGCAACGGCATGTCCGGCCGCCGGCATCGCCGCCGTACTGGCAAATTAAAAAAAGCCGCCTCCCAAACGGGAGACGGCTTTCAAGTTTTACAATCAAAAAGGGATTCAGCCTTCGACGACCTGAATGCCTTCGAGCTTCCAATTCTCGGTGCGAACCGGCCGGGCCCAGGTCCATTGCTCGGCGAATTTCACCGGCTCGGTCATGCTCCCCTCGATCAGGGTGCCGGTTTTGTCGTCCACGGTATAGTCGAGCAGGTTGGCGGTGAACAGCACGGTGACGTAATCTTCGTCGTTGCTGCTGCCGGCATCCACAATCTCCAATCTGCGGATGGCGATGCTTTCCAGCTTATTGATCCGTCCGGATTCGCGCATCCGGGCAAAATGGCCTTCGTACTCGGCTGCCAGCTGGCTGCCCAGCAGATGCCGGTAGGAATCCAGATCCCGGCGCATCCACCCGGCCTGCACCTTGAAAAAGACATCCGAGGCCACCTCAAGGAAGTATTTATCGTCAAAGCCGGGATCGGTCAGCCGGATATCCGCCAACCCCTGCTCCGCGGTGTGCACCTCGCGGATCGGCGGCACAGGAGGGACCGATCCGCCGCCAAAGGGAGTCTCACCCGCCTGGAATCTGCTGGAACCGGGCGATTGGTATCCGGCCGAGGAAGGTGCCGGTGGCCGGTTAACAAACCGTTTGTAGAGAAAATAGCCGACCCCACCCAAAAGCAGCAGGGGCACGATGCCGATACCGTTACCGCCCATACCAAACATGCTGCCGAAGAGCAGGCCGCCCAGCGCGCCGCCAACCAGACCGCCCATCAAGCCCCGGCCAAAGCCGCCGCCCGGTTGCTGCATCTGTTGTTGTTGCCGCTGTTGGCCGAATTGACCGGGTGCAGTTTGCTGGGGAGCGGACTGCCGCATGGGGCTGCTGAACGAACGTCCCCCGGATTGAGACCGGGCATCGGCGGCAGGAGTGAGCAAGGTGGCGTCGACGAGCGTCAGGCTGAACACGACCAAAAGAAAGGGGGTCAATCGTTTGAGTAATCCAAGCATAATGAATGTCCATCGAGAAGGTTGGCGGGCGCGAAATCAATTGCGCCTGGTGAAGCGGAGCTGTTGCAAAGGCGGCCAGCACCGGATACGGTCAACTGCGTAAACTTAGTATAATGTAACGGTCGTGCCTTCTTTGTCAAGGCATACCCGGCCCAGGCCGAGCCGGCAGCCAATCTCGGCGGTCTCCGGCACCACCTCACCAAACCGTCCTCACATGCAGACAGGCGCAGACGATCGCGGCGAGCCGACCGATTTGGTCGCGGTTGCCCAAGGGACACCGGACGAAATCGAATCGCTGGCCTTGGTGCTGGAAGCGGTCGAGCTCCCCTTTCATTACGATCTGGGCACCGGCCAACTGCTGGTACCCTCTGCTCATGCACCGGAGGCCCTGTTCCATTTGGGAGCATATCGACGGGAAAATGCGCACTGGCCGTCGCGCCCCCCTCCGGTGCGGCCCCTGTCGGCGCAGGCCCAGCCCACGGTGCCTATCCTGCTGCTCCTGGCCCTTTTCTTCGCCCAAACCGGGTCGTGGACACCGGGTAATCAGTGGTTTCTCCGGGGAGCCCTCGACAGCACCACCGTTTTCAGCCGGGGAGAATGGTGGCGCCTGCTCACCGCCCTGACCCTGCATGCCGATCTCGCCCACCTCGCGGGCAACTGCCTTATCGGCGGCATGGTCATTCACCTGCTTGCCAGAATGATCGGGTTCGGTCAATGCTGGCTGCTGCTGATCCTCACCGGAGCCCTTGGCAATCTCGCCAATATCTGCATGCGGCAGCAAGCCCATCTTTCGGTGGGCTTTTCGACCTCGGTCTTCGCGGCCATAGGCATGCTGACCGGTTTGCAGCTGGCGCGCTCATCGTCTCGTTCGGTCAAGGAATTGCTGCTGCCCTTAGGCGCGGGAGCGGGGTTGCTCGCCTGTCTCGGCAGCGAGGGGGTGCGCACCGATCTCGGCGCCCATCTGTTTGGTTTTGCCTGCGGACTTGCCTGCGGCTGGTTGGGGGAACGAAGCGGATGTATTGCCCGCCTGCAGGCTCCGGCATGGCAAATCCCGCTCTGTCTTCTGGCGCTGGCCGCGCCGGCCGCAGCCTGGATGCTGGCACTGGCATAAGAACACCTCGAGAACGTGTCCGACGGCAAGTGCCCCGACCATCGGGAAAAGGCCCTATGAGGGCCGATCTTTGTTTGACGGAAGCGGCGCCAATGCATAAAGTATGTCCCGTTTACCCATCTTCCAACGTTTCGACAGACAGGCCAGGCATCGGCAATTCTCCGTATGCCTTTTTCCAGTCTGCAGCCAATGGAGCCGTATTCATGCCGATGAACGAACAACCGCCTTGGGGCAAGAAGAAGAAACCGGCGGGGCCGGAAGACTTTCTTGCCATCTTGATCCAGAAAATCAGGGATGCTTTCTCCGGCCAGGGGGAAGGTCCCGCCCCGCGCAACGACCAGGGGAGCCCATCCTCGGAAGAGCCGCCCAACCTGTTCGCCGGGGCCGGCAAGATCCTGGCGATCGTTGTCGCCGCCCTCATCCTCCAGGGCGCTTTCACCTGTTTCTATACCATCAAGCCGGGCGAAGTCGGCGTCATCCTTCGTTTTGGCAAATATACCCGCACCACCCAGCCCGGCCTCCATTTCAAGATCCCCTTTGTCGAGGATCTGGCCAAGGTCGACGTGGAAAAAGTGCGCAAGGAGGAATTCGGGTTCCGTAGCCGCAACGCCAGCGCGAGCACGGCCTTTGACCGCAAAGGCTACGATTTCGACCGTAAGGGATACGACATGGAATCCCTGATGCTGACCGGCGACAAGGATGTGATCGAGGTTGCCTGGATCGTGCAGTACAAGGTCAGCGACCCGGTCAACTTCCTGTTCAAGGTTCGCGATGTGGCCCAGGCGGTCCGCGACGCGTCCGAGACCGTGACCAGAAGAATCGTCGGCAACATGGACTTCGACTACGTGCTCGGCAACCGCGAGGTGCTGGCCGCCAGCGCCAAGCGGGAATTGCAGGGCCAGATGGATCGGCTGGAGTGCGGGATCAGCGTCGTCACCCTGCAACTCCTCGACATCAACCCGCCGGAGCAGGTCAAACCGGCGTTCAACGAGGTCAACGAGGCCGACCAGGACATGAAGCGGCTGGTCAACGAGGCGGAGGAGACCTACAACAAAGTCATCCCCAAGGCACGGGGCAGCGCCAAGCAGATCGTCGAGGAAGCGTACGGCTACGCGGCCGAGCGGACCAACCGGGCCGCCGGCGAAACCAACCGTTTCAAGGCGATCGTCAAGGAATACCAGGGAACGGAGGACATCACCCGGCAGCGGCTGTATCTCGAGGCCATGCAAGAGATCCTGCCCAAGGTCGACCGGGTCTACGTGATCGACAAGAGCCAGCAGAACATCCTGCCGCTGCTCGATCTCACCCGCGCCTCGGCCAAGGAGCAACAGCCCGTTGCCAAATAGCCCGGAGCCACTTGCCCGGCTGTTTCTTCCACTCCCTTAACCGACACGATCCCATGAACAAAATCATTCGTCTCATCCTCCTGGCTTTCATCGCCGCCGCCGCCATCACCGTCTGGGACGGTTTCTTCATCCTCCCCGAAGGACAGCAGGCGGTCATCACCCAATTCGGCGCCCCGGTGGGGAAACCGGTCACCAAGGCTGGAATCGAATTCAAAATACCCTTCATCCAGGTCGTGCAGTACTTCGACAAAAGGGTGTTGATCTGCGACGGCGATCCCAACCAGATTCCGACCATCGACAAGACCTTCATCTATATGGACAATACCGCCCGCTGGCGGATTGTCGATCCCCTGCGATTTCTCCAGGCGGTGGGTACGGAAAAAAGGGCCACCTCCCTGCTCAACGACATCATCGCCGGTACGGTGCGTGACCTGGTGAACAAGCACGACCTGATCGAGATCATCCGCAGTTCCGACTGGACTCCGGATTATATGGCCGCCAAGGTCCAATCCCGGGACATGGTCGTGCCCCCCAAGGTGGGCCGGGATCGAATCAGCCAGATGGTGCTCGATACCGCGGCCAAGATTACGCCGCAGTACGGCATCGAGCTGTTGGACGTCATGTTTCGCCGCGTGAACTATATCGAATCGGTCCGATTGAAGGTGTATGACCGGATGATTTCGGAACGCAAGCGGATCGCCGCCGAGAAGCGGTCGACAGGTGAAGGGCGTAAGGCGGAGATCCTGGGCCGGGTGGATCGCGAGCTGCAGGAGATCACCTCGACCGCCGAGCGTGAAGCCACCGAGATCCGGGGCAAGGCCGATGCCGAGGCTGCAAAGATTTATGCGCAGGCCTACGCCACCAACCCCGAGTTCTACGCCTTTCAGAAAAGTTTGGAAACCTACCGGTCGATCGCCAGCAACAACACCTCGCTGGTCCTCTCCGCCGATTCCGACCTGTTCCGCTACCTGGAAAGCCAGAAGGCAAAGAAGTAGGCGGCGGATCCTTTTTTCGCGCGGCAGGCACGAGCCGTGCGCCACCGGGCCACGGCTCGTGCGGTGCACCTCGCGCCGTCCGTGCCGGCGTGCCGCCGGCCCCCCCTATTCCTCTAACTCGTCTTCCCAGCCCTCGCCCGCAAAGCTGGGCCGCTGCTCAGGGGCATAGGGAATCCGGCCTCGCTCCTCAAGTACGGCCTCGAATCGAAGCAGTTCCTCTTCGGTGCTGATCGCATCCAGCCCCAGTTGATCGTAGCGGCAGGAGCAGTGCACCAATTGACCGCCGCACCATGGGCAGAGTTCCACCGGACACCCCAGTTCGTGCAACTCGCCGGTCACCGCATGGCAGGCGGGGCAGACATCCGCATCCATCCGCACTGGCTCGTACACGGCTAGGGCTTCGGGCGATGCGCAGACCGCAGCGAAGTCCTCGGTGCTCTCGTAGCCGAAAAAATCGAGCAACTCTTCCGTCAGGTAGCCGTCGGCCATGCTGCCCTGGAACTCAAGCCCTTCGCTGGAGACCAGATAAAGGTACCGGTCGCGGGTGGTGTATGCCGCCAAGAGGAAGATCCCGCGTTGGCGATTGACCACCCGAATTTCCTTGACCCAATCCTCCCGCGCCTCGGGCAGATAGCTGTAAAACCCCTGCAAAAGGGCCAGACCGATCCGATCCTCGCGGTAAATATCGAGCAAATCCTCGGCCTCGGCCCGATCTTCCTCGGCCACGGCGTAGTCCATCGCCTCGCGAATGGCCGCCAGCTTTTGTACCATCTCCTCGAACATATTCTCTTTCCTCGCCTCCATGATGGGCACCGGAATATCCTTTTTTTCCGCCTGCCCACCAGCATGGGCCAGGTCTCGCCCCGCCGTGCCCTGTCTTGAATTTCAGCAGTAAATGCGATAAGGTGCTGCGTTGTTATGCGTATTCGGGTGAAGACGGACCGGGCGGGATGTCTTTGCCGCCACTCTACCCAAACAGCAAGGCCCGTGCATTCTTTTTCCGCGGAGCCCCGCACGGCCCCGTATCCGGCCTCGCTGAGCCTTGATTCCAGAAGGAGGACGCCCCATGTCCGACATGTCTTTTGAGCAAACAGCAACGCTCGCCATCGACGGCACCACCTACGAGTTGCCCATCATCCACGGAATCGAGGGAGACAAGGCCATCGATGTTCGCGATCTGCTCCGCCAGACCGGCTACACCGTCTTCGATACCGGCTACAAGAACTCGGCCTCCTGCTGCAGCACCATCACCTATCTCGACGGCTCCAAGGGCATTCTCCGCTACCGGGGATACGCCATCGAGGATCTGGCTTCGAAATGCCTGTTCATCGAAGTGGCCTACCTGCTGCTGCACAACAAACTGCCGAACCGAGTCGAGCTGGAAAATTTCCGGACTCTGCTCGAGTACCACGCCCTGATCCACGAGGACATGGTCCATTTCTTCGATAAATTTCCGCCCAATGCCTCGCCGATGTCGATTCTGTCGGTGCTGGTCAACACCTTGCACAATTTCTATCCGGAAATGAGCGCCGATCCGCTGGAAAACATCGACATGACCGCCAGCCGCCTCATTTCAAAAATCAGGACCATCGCCGCGTTTTCCTACAAAAAATCTATCGGTCAGCCCCTGGTGTATCCGCGCAACGACCTGTCCTACTGCGGCAACTTCCTCAACATGATGTTCAACACGCCGGTCAGGCCTTACCTGGTCCTGCCCGAGGTAGTGGCCGCCCTCAACAAGCTTTTGATCCTCCATGCCGACCACGAACAGAACTGTTCGACTTCGGCGGTGAGGCTGGTCGGCAGCTCCGGCGGCAACCTCTACGCCTCGATCTCGGCCGGCATTAACGCCCTGTGGGGGCCCCTCCACGGCGGCGCCAACGAGGCGGTGGTCCAGATGCTCGAGGCGATTCACAAGGACAATAACGACTACAAGAAGTACATTGCCAAGGCCAAGGACAAAAACGACCCTTTCCGCCTCTCCGGGTTCGGGCACCGGGTCTATCGCACCTACGATCCGCGCGGCACGATCATCAAGGATGCCTGCGACGAAATCTTCAGTATCCTCAACGTCAAGGACCCGTTACTGGAAATCGCCCGCAACCTGGAGGAACTCGTGCTCAACGACCCCTGGTTCGTCGGGCGCAATCTCTATCCCAATATCGATTTCTATTCCGGGATCATTTACCGGGCCCTGGGCATTCCTACCAACATGTTCACCGTCATGTTCGCCCTGGGGCGGTTGCCGGGCTGGATTGCTCAATGGAAGGAAATGCGGGAAGATCCCGAAACCAAGATCTATCGCCCCCGCCAGATCTACATCGGCGCGCCGGCCCGAAAATTCGTCCCCTTGGCCGACCGCACCTGACCGGTCGTTGTCTTTCGCCCTCGCCAAAAAAAACGGATCGTGCCCCAGGGCACGATCCGTTGCGCTCTTCGCTCATTCTTCGGTTAATTCCGAATGCTCACCCGATAGGTCAGAGTGGCGCTGTCCAGCGGCGGCACCGTGACCAGCCATGAAGCCAGGTGGGCGGATTCCTTGCGATGCTTGCTCGATTCGCTCAGAATCTGCCAGTCACCGGGGATCGGTTCCTGCACAGTGACCACGACCGCTTCCTTTTTCGCATTCTTCAGGCGGATGGCATATTCGCTTTCATACTGAACGCCGGAGGACTCCGCCACTTTGAGCTGTTTAAAATCCGTCTGCACTTTGTCGGCGGTGATATCGAAGGCCTCGCCCAGATGGAGCCGGACCAGTTCCTTCTCCGGGGTGTGGTCGACCGTGTCCTCGCCGACGAACTGCAGGCCGCCATTGCTGTCTTTCTTGTACACCCGCACCACCCCGCCGGGCAGGGGCCGGCCCAGTCCCGCATCCTTGTCGTTGCGTACCTCGACAAAGACACCGACTTTCATTTTTTGGCCGATTTCCCCGATGCGGGCGCGGAAGTAATGCTCTTGCCCTTTAAGTAGATATTCTTTCCGGCATGCCACTCCGTCGGCCTTGAGCAGCGCCACCTGTTTTTTCTGGTTTTCCCCGATGGTGGTCGGCCGTTCGAGCGAATAGAGATGGTACTCGAACATCGACTCCTCCTCCAGAGCCTTGGGGGCCGACGCCATGACCATCGCTTCCCGCCGGTGCATCTGCACCGGCATCGGCTGCGGTGCCAGGTTGACGTCACCGGCAACCAGTTGCAGCCGCGCTTGTGGATATCGGGCGCCGCTCTCGTTGATCAGGGTCACCCAGCCGCTGAGATCGAGGCGATCGTCGGCGGCGTTGAGTTCCGCCACGTAATCGGCCCGCCAGGAGAGCCCGGCGGTCAGATAGCTCAACTCCACCTCCCGTGTCCCGACGGCACCGCTTTCGACCTGCATGGTCAGAGTGGGCCGGTCGCGCAGGGTATCGGGTACATCGGGAAAAATCAGATGTCCGTTGACGTCGGTCTCGATCTGGTTGCCCACCTGCAGCACCACCCCGTCTCCGGCGCTGAGCACCTTGGCCTGGACGGACCGTTCCTCGCCGGTGACCGGCTGTTGCCGGCGCAGGGTGATTTCCCGGCCCACATATTTCTGGAGCAGCGACTGGGGCGTGAGGAGGTCGTATTCGAAATTCTGTTCCAGAACCTTGAGATCCCGGCCTTGCATTACCGCCGTTTCCGGCTTGATCTGGGCGCTCACTTCACGGAAGGCAAGGGTGCGCGTGCCCCTCGGCAGGTCAACGGTCCGGCGGTCCTTTACCAGGGCCAGATTCCTCGTATAGATAGTAACATTCACCGCCTGTTGGTCCTGGCCGTCGACAACGATTTCCTCGTCGGCCAAAAGAGGAGTGGCGCTTGCAAGCATCGCCGCGGCCACCATCAGCACTGTTTTCATTGCACCTTCCGCTCGAAGTAAAGAGGTGTAGGGATCGATACGCCGATCCCGCCGGCAAAGGAACTTCAGCTGTCGGCGAGGGTCTGCTCGGCAATGAAGCGTTCGATCTGCGCCAGCTGTTCGCTGGTCAGCGGACCGAATTGGATGCTGAACCGCTTGACCATCAGTCGGCTGAAAATCGAAGCCGGAACCGGCTGCATTTCACCGACCACGGAAAAAGGGATGTCGGGCAGGTAAAAGCGGGATTTGGCGTCGAAGAGATCGATGCGGGTGGAAAAATCCGGATCTTTCTCAAAAACGGCGCACTGGACGGCAAGCCCCCCCTGGCTGATATCGACCAGGGTTCCGGTGTATTCGCCGAAAAAGGCGAACGTTTCATTTTTTACCCGAAATCGTTTATGACGTCGACGTTCCGCCCCATTCGTGCCTGTTCGTTGCAAATCCATAAGAGAGTATCTAACCTTTCACCTTGTCGTTTTGCCGGCACTGAAATTCCGGCAATATTCGCGTACCAGTTGCCACCGTTGGGACACGCTCAGCCGGAAATAAACCGGGCTGAGCATCAGAATTCGGATAGCTTCGCGTGGATGCATCGGTACACCTCCAATTGTTGCTTACCCTGGTTGAAGCAAGAACCGAACCTGTTTACACAAGTCGGTATATCAGCCAGTTGTGGCCCAATTGCATCCGTCGACACGGCAAAAACCTGCCAAGACACCCTGCTGATTCCGCCTTGGCGGAAAAGAAATCCACCCTCTGTCTTTTAAAAAAATATTGGTATTACAAAACTATAAATAAAAAATCACAGCGGCCGGACCGCGTATGTTTCACAAAAAAGGAAAAGCCCCTTCATTCCCCTTTCTCGAGACTGCTGCCGTGACCGAGATGCACCACCAAGGGGACGCGGAGGGCCATGGCGGATTCCATGCAGTCTTGTACCAGGGTCGAGACCTCCTCAAGCTCCTCCTCCGGCACCTCAAGCACCAGTTCGTCGTGGATCTGCAACAGCAAGCGAGTCCGACATTGTCGTCGCTCCAATTCACTATCCACTTGAATCATCGCCAGTTTTATGATATCCGCCGCAGTTCCTTGAATGGGGGTGTTGATGGCGGTCCGCTCGGCGAATTCGCGTTGCACGCGATTGCTGCTCTTGATGTCGGGCAGGTATCGCCGCCGGCCCAGCAGGGTTGTCACAAATCCATCTTGCCGCGCCTGCACGACAACAGCACCCATAAATTCCCTTATTCCGGAAAAATGAGCAAAGTAGCGATCTATGAAGGTTTGGGCATCCTTGCGGCTGACCCGCAATTGACTGGCAAGGCCGAAGCTGGACATGCCGTAGACGATGCCGAAATTGATGGTTTTGGCCACCCGCCGCATTTCCGAGGTCACCAGTTCCGGGGCCACGAAAAAGATCTCCGCTGCAGTCCGCCGATGGATGTCCTGGCCGCCCCGGAACGCGGCCAGCAATTCGCGGTCTTCCGAATAATGCGCCAGGACGCGGAGATCGATTTGCGAATAGTCTGCGGCCAGCAGGAAACAGCCCTCGGTGGCGATGAAGGCCGAGCGGATGCGCCGCCCTTCTTCGGTCCGGATGGGAATGTTTTGCAGATTGGGATTGCTCGAGCTCAAGCGTCCGGTGGCGGTACCGCATTGGTTGAAGGAGGTGTGTACCCGACCGGTGGCGGGGTTTTGCAGGCTGGCCAATTTATCGACATAGGTCGATTTCAGCTTGGCCAGGTTCCGGTACTGGAGAATCAGGGCGGGCAGCTCATGGGTCAGGCTCAAGTTTTCCAGCACCTTGACATCGGTGGACCAGCCGGTCTTGGTTTTACGCCCTTTCGGCAGTTGCAGCCGGTCAAAGAGCACCTCGCCCAACTGCTTGGGCGAATTGATGTTAAAGCGCATCCCCGCTGCATCGTAGATCCGTTGTTCGTCGTCCTCCAGCCGCTGTCCGAACTCGTCGGCCAAAGCCGCGAGCCGATCGCCATCGACCCGGATGCCCTCGCGTTCCATGGCTGCCAGGACCGGCACCAAGGGACTTTCTACTTCCTGCAGCAGCGAAAGCAGATTGGCTTGGACCAGGAGCGGCCGCTGATGGAGATAGAGCCGGATGGCGCCGTATACATCCTCGCAGCTGTAATTCTTGGCCGCCTCCAGCCCGACCCGACAGAAAGCGTCGGCGGCCTTGTCCCCCGCCGTGACTTCGGCAAAGGTGGTCATCCGGATGTCGATTTCCTGACACAGGTCATCGAGTTTGTACGAATGCCGGTCCGGATCGAGCAGCCAAGCCCCGATCATGGTGTCGTACAGCGGGCCGGACAATCGGATGGCGCCGTTGCGGGGTGAGGCCAGGATGGCCAGATCGAACTTGAGATTGTGGCCGATGGTAACGATTTCTCGCCCTTCCAGCAAAGGCCGCAAAAAGGCGGTCAGTTGGTCCAGTGACAGCTGGCCGGCCACGGGTTTGCCCTCCGTGTCGCAATGGCCGCAGGGCAGATACCAGGCGTCGCCCTCCTCGACCGCGAGCGAAACCCCCACCAACCGAGCCCGTAACGGGTCCAGCGAATCCGTCTCGGTATCGATTGCCAGCAGCCGGGTCGTGGCCAAGCGTGCCTCCAGCTGAGCCAGGCCTTCGGCGTCCCGCACCAAATCAAAGCGGGCGGTATCGACCTTGGCCGCCTGGGCCGTATCCTTGAGCAGGGAATGGAATTCCAGTTCGGTCAGCAGGCCGCGCAGCTGTTCCAGGTCGGGTTGGACCGCCCGGTAGCGATCCATCTCCTCGGGCACGACCGCCGCCATGTTGAGCCGGACCAAGTCGCGGGACAGGAATGCCTCGGCCCGGTGCTCCCGGATCTGCTGGATGCTCTTCGACGCTTTTAAGGTGTCTATGTGCCGATAGAGATTCTCAAGGTCGCCGTACTCGGCAATCAGTTTTTGGGCGGTCTTCGGTCCGACGCCCGGCACCCCGGGAATATTGTCCGAACTGTCGCCGGTCAGGGCAAAGTAGTCGAGCAGGCGGGTCGGGGGCAGCCCGTACTTTTCCACCACCGCCGCCTCGTTCATTACCCGGTCGTTCATCGGGTCCCACAGGCTGACTTCGGACGAGACCAGCTGGAGCAAATCCTTGTCGCCGGAGACCACCACCACCTTGTATCCCTGGCGGACCGCCATCGCCGCAGCCGAGGCAATGAGATCGTCGGCCTCCTGGTCGTCCTGCTCCAGCAGAAGAATGCGATGGGCCAGGACCAGCTGGCGGATATAGGGAATCTGTTGGGCCAGGTCCTCGGGCATGGGGGGGCGATTGGCTTTATAGCGTTCGTACAAACGATGCCGGAACACCGGCCCCCGGGTGTCGAAGGCCATCGCCAGGTACTGCGGCTCACGCTCCTTGAGCAGCCGGCGCAGGATGGAGGCAAAGCCGTAGACCGCGTGGGTGGGCAGGCCGCCGGCGGTGGACAGCGGTTTGACGGCATGGTAGGCCCGGTAAATATAGGCACTGCCGTCGATCAGGTACAACTCGGGGACGCTCATGAACGCTCCTGGACAAAGACAAGGCAACCGGTGCGGCCCGTCCGGCAACCGGGGGCGACGCGTTTGCTCTGTTGTACACAGCAACTCTTTCGGAACCAATCCTTTTTTTCACACCTGACCCAAGACCTCGCGCCCTTGCTCCGGACATAAAAAAACCCCGCCGGCAGCGGGGTTTTTCGCGATTCGGGACAATCGGCGTCCCGAGAGCCGGCAAGAGGCCCTTGTTCAGGCGCCCACGGCCTTGACCCAGGTGGCCTGCAAGCCTTTGTCGCCTTCCTCCATGGCAAAATGCACCTCGTCGCCCTCGGCGAGATCACCCATGGCGACGTCCTTCAAAGTACTGGCATGGAAAAAGACATCGAGCTTGTCATCGGTGACGATGAACCCGTAGGATGCATCCGGGGCAATTTTGCGGATGATGCCGGAGGTTTTGTCGTCGATCACCGCTCCCTGGACCTTGACCGCTTTATGGTCCTGCCGTTTCTTGACAATTTCCTTCAGTTGCTCGCCCAGGACATCGAAGGCCTCGACCAGAAGCGGCCGGACACTCTCGCCCCAGCGCTTGACCGCCACCGTGTCGTTGGGAACGGTGGCCACCAGCCGCACCTCGTGACCGCCTTCCTTGTACCCCGGAGTGGCCTCGATGCTCACCCGCAGGTGCAGCACCAGGTTGGCATAGTGACGGATCAGTTTGGCCCGTTCTTCCTCGATCTTTTCCTGCCAGCTCTTTCGTATGTCAAGATTCTTGGCCTCGATTTTCAGTTCCATAAACATCCTCCACAGAGAAAGACGCCAGCGGCCCCATGCCGCTGCCTGTCGGCCATGTCGCCGTAGCCCACGCCGTAAACAAACCGACGTTTTTCGTTGATTATTCCTGTCGTCCTAAGGGGAAGGGCACGGTGCGGAGCGCGCGAATCGCACGAAAAGTGAATGATTTTGTGGGTATACAGCGTGACCATGTTTTCATTATAGCCATTGATCGGCGGAGAAATCAAGGGGCTGGAGTGCATTTTCTTGACGGCCGCCTTTACAAGCCAGTAGAGTGACGCCATGAAGACTGAAAGCAAAATCGGCATCTTACTCCTGAATCTCGGCGGACCCGAACGGCTTGAAGACGTGCGGCCATTTCTGTTCAACCTGTTCTCGGACCGGCAAATCATCCGTCTCGGACCGGCTTTCCTGCAAAAGCCCATCGCCCGATTCATTGCCCGCCGCCGCGCGCCGGCCAGCATGGCCAATTACGCCCGGATAGGTGGAGGCTCGCCCATCCGCAGGAAAACCGAGGAGCAGGCCAACGCCTTGGAGCAGGCACTACGCCCGGACGGGGACTTCGTGGTACGGCCTTGCATGCGCTACTGGCATCCCCAGGCCGAAGAGGCGCTGCGGGACCTGGCGCGGCAAGGGGTCCACAACATAATCGCCCTGCCCCTCTATCCCCACTACTCCATCGCCACCACCGGTTCCTCGCTGAGCGACCTCCACCGCACCGCGGCCCAGCTCGGGATCGACATCCCCATCCGCGAGATCCCGGCCTGGCCGGACGAACCGGCCTACATCGGCTGTCTGGCCGCTCGGATCCTGGCCGGAATCCGCTCCTTTGAAGGCCAGCCGGTCCAGGTGGTCTACAGCGCCCACAGCCTGCCGGTGCAGTTTATCCAGGAGGGCGATCCCTATGTCGAGCATCTGCAGCGAACGATAGCCGCCATCGAAAAGCGGACCGCCATTGCGGGCCGGCTCTGTTACCAGAGCCGCAGCGGGCCGGTGGAGTGGTTGGGACCGGCGCTCCCCGAGATGCTCGAGACCCTGGCCGGCGAAGGATGCGCCTGTCTTCTGGTGGTGCCGATCTCCTTTGTTTCGGATCATGTCGAGACCTTGTACGAGATCGACATCCAGTACCGGGAGATGGCGGAGGGTTTGGGGATGCGCTTTGCCTCGACGCCGGGCCTGAACGCCGATCCTCGTTTCATCGCCGGCCTGCGCAACCTGGCCCTGGCCGCCCTGGACGGCAAGGGAGCGCCGGCGGGCTCAGGGTGAGGTCGCTGCGGCGGGAAAACTCCGCATCCGCACGCTCATGATCAGGCCGAGCGCGGCCATGTTGGTCAGCAGCGAGGAGCCGCCGTAGCTAAACATCGGCAGGGGCACCCCGACGACCGGCAAAAATCCCATGATCATGCACAGATTGATCACCGCCTGCCAGAAAATCAGCATGGAGCAGCCGAACGCCAGGATGGCGCCGCACTTGTCCTTGGCCGACATGGCGACATTGATCCCCCAGGCGACCATGAAAAAATAGCAGCTCAAGAAAAAGACCGAGCCCGCAAATCCCCATTCCTCCGCCCACACCGCAAAGGCAAAGTCGGTGTGCCGTTCCGGCAGAAACTGGAGGTGCCCCTGGGTGCCCTCAAGAAAGCCCTTGCCGAAAATCTTCCCGCTGCCCACCGCTATTTTGGACTGCATGATCTGGTAGCCGTGATTCATGATGTCCGCCTCGGGATTGAGGAAGGTCTCGATCCGCTTGCGCTGGTATTCCTTCAGCAGAAACTTCCAGCCGACAAAGACGCAGCCCATGGCGGTGGTGCTGAGAATGGCCAGCGTGCTCCATCGCAGCCGCATGAACAGGGTCAGGGACACGAAGACGATGACGCAGATCAGCGCGGTCCCCAGGTCGGGCTGCTTGGCGATCAGCACGAAGGGGCAGGCCACCAGCAGGCCCGGCCGGATCAGGTCGCGCAGGCGGTAGCCGTTGGGGACATCGAGATTGGAGTAACAGGATGCCAGCACCAGGATCAACGCCAGTTTGGCCGGCTCCGAAGGCTGCAGGTTGAAAAATCCCAGGTCGATCCATCGCTGCGAGCCGGCAATGGCCTTGGTGAACATCAGGGTATACATCAGCAACAGCAGGATGATGCCGTAGAGCACATAGCCGAACTTGGCGACTTTCTGATATTCCTGGCTCAGAATCACCATCATGATCAGCAAACCGGTGCAGAAAAAAAGCAGTTGCTTGAAGAAGACCGAAGAGGCGCCGTGGTCCGGGATATGGGTCGAGCTGTAGAGATTGATCAGGGCCATTCCTCCCACCAGGAGGACCATCAGCAGCATGACCCAGTCAAAATGTTGCAGCAGGCGGCGGTCAAAATGAAACATGGCGTTTAATGGGGCAGTTCGTTGAGTTGGGGAGCGGTATCCGTCTCCTGGCTTTCCTCGCCGGGCTCGTCCATGGGCGGCGGATCCGTATTTTCAAGCATTTCCTGGTTGAGGATGACCCGCTCGGCGGGGCGGCCGCTCGGCGGCGGCGGCGGTGGCTTGGGCCCGCTCTGTTCCGCGAATTTCTGCTCGAAATACTTGTTGAGGATCTTGGCGGCGATCGGCGCCGAGGCCGAGCCGCCGTGGAGGCCGTGCTCGACCAGAACGGTGACCACGATCTCGGGATTCGACGCCGGGGCAAAGCAGGTGAACCAGGCGTGGTCCCGGTATTCGTACGGGATATCCGCCTCCTTGAGGTGGATGTACTGGGCCAGGCGCACCACCTGGGCGGTGCCGGTCTTGCCGCCGACAATAATGCCGTGCTGCTCGTCGATCTGCGCCTCCCGGCCTGTTCCCCTGCGGCTGTTGACCGCATCGATCATTCCCTCCCGGATCAGTTTCATGTTCCGGCCCTGTCCCGGTATCCGCGAGATGATTTCCGGCTGGAAGACGTTGACCTCCTTGCCGTCCGCATCCACCACCTTGTCGACCACGGCCGGCTTGTAGAGCGTGCCGCCGTTGGCGATCACCGTCGTCATCTGGGCCACCTGCAACGGGGTGGTGAGGTCATAGCCCTGGCCGATGGCGACCGACAGCGTCTCGCCCTCATGCCATTTCACGTTGTACCGTTTCCTCTTCCATTCCGTGCTGGGCACGATACCGGCCTTCTCGTGCTCCATCTCGACGCCGCTCCTCTCTCCAAGGCCGAACATCCGGGCGTACTTGGCCAGCCGATCCACCCCCAGTTTCAACCCGACCGTGTAGAAATACACGTCGCAGGATTCGGCCAGCGCCCGCCTAAGAGTCACCGTGCCGTGCCCGCCTCTTTTCCAGCAGCGGTAGGTGCGATTGCCGAACTGCATCGAGCCGGGGCAGAACACCGGGGTGTCCGGGGTGATGACGCCCTCCGCCAGGCCGGCAAAGGCCGTGATCGGCTTGTAGGTCGAGCCCGGGGGATATTGTCCCTGTACCACCTTGTTGATCAGCGGGTGGAGCGGATTGTCGAGCATCGCCTTCCAGGCCTTCTGGGAAATGCCGCCGACGAATTCGTCCAGATGCAGCTGGGGCGCGCTGGCCACGGCCAGCAGCCGGCCGGTGTTGGCCTCCATCGCCACCACCGCGCCCGCCCGGTTATTGACGGCCATCTCTTCTTCCGCGATCTTCTGCAGCTCGACGTCGATGGTCAGGTACATATCCTTGCCTGGCTGGGGCTCGACGTCCTTCAAGTTCTGCTGCTCGAACCCCAGGGCGTTGACTTCCATGTTGTTGCTGCCCTTTTCGCCGCGCAGGTCCAGCTCGCGCAACCGCTCGAGCCCCATCTTGCCGATCAGGTCACCGCCCCGGTACAGGGTTTTGTCGGCCTTGTCCAGCTCGGTCTTGTTGATCTCCCCCATGTAGCCGATCAGGTGCGAGGCCAGATTGCCGAAATGGTAGATGCGCAGGGGCACCACCTCGATCTTGATTTCCGGCAGATACATCCGGTTGTTCTCGATCCGAGCCACGGTTTCCCAATCGATGTCTTCCGCCAGCCGGACCGGGATATGCCCCGGCGTGCCCGCCATCTTGCGGATCTTTTCTAGCAGGGTGGCCGAATCCAGCCGGAGCAGCCGAGTCAGCCGCTTGAGCCATTCATCGTTGATCTTGTTGCTTTCCCGGATCCAGACGACGTTGAACGAAGGCCGGTTGGTGACGATCTCCCGCCCCTTGCTGTCGTAGATATTGCCGCGGGGGGCGGCGATGTCGATGGAACGGACGCGGTTGGAATCCGCCAGCTGATTGTAATACTCGCCCTGTTCGACCTGCAGGAACCAGAGTCGGGTGACGATGACCGCAAAGAAGGCGATGATCACCACAAAGGAATAGAGCGACTTCTTGCGGTAGCCGTTCAACTCGCTCTCATCGCGCTTGGGCAGCCTGGTGACGGCGCTGTCCTTGGCCCGTTCGGCTTCAAACAGCGGTTCTCCCTTCATCCGGTTCGATTTCCTGACGTTTTTCATGGCGCCGCCAAACAAATTACCCACATCCCACCTGCACGGTTCACCGACAATATTCAGGCCCGTCTGCGCCGGTTATCGCTGCGCAAACGCAATTTGCTCCAGGACAGGAGACCGCGCTGGGAATACTTCTGGATCAGATCGAAGAAAAAAAACAGGGGATAGGAACACAGTGCCACCAGCAGCATGCGCAAGAGCATCTTCCACCATGACCAGGCGACTTGCTGGCCGGGCTGGAGGAGTTCGAGGAAAAGGTACACCGCCCACGATACCGCCAGGAAGCTGAGGCTGATCAGGGGCAGGTGGTACAGGAGTTCGTTGACCGGGATCTGGCCGGCGAGTTGGCGCAGGAAGAAATAGCCGCCGAAACAAATCAGGGCATAGGTCCCCAAAATGGTTCCGGAAAGAACGTCGAGCACGCAGGCCAGGGGGAACAGGATGATCAGGCTGCGGAGCACATCCAGGCGCAGGGCCAGATACGCCACCAACACGTAATAAAAATCGGGCGCCATGAACGAAACGGGCGTGCGCATGCAGACGGTCGTTTGCAGGATCGCCAGCGCCACGCCAACGACAATGAAATGCAGTACCACCATCGCTTCTTTCCCCTGCACGCCTTGGCGCCAGTCATCTTTCCACCAACGGGCGGCCCTGCCACCAGCCGAAGGAGCCGGACCGGGCCGTCAGCGCTGTTCCATCTGCTTGATTTCCCCGAGCTGCGGCTGCTGGAGGATCAACAGGTTTTCCAATTTCTGGTAATCGACCGAGGGTGTCACCTCGATCTCGTGAAACATGCCCCTCGGCTTCTTGATGATTTTCGAGATCACGCCTACCTGCAACCCGGTGGGGAAGATGCCTCCGTAGCCGGCGGTAACGACATGGTCCCCCTCCTCCACCTCGGCGGTCTTGAGAATGTACTCCAGCCGGTAGGTTAGGGTGCCGTTACCCTTGAGAATGCCGCGTACCCTCGATTTCTGTAGCAGCACGTCTATGGCGCTCGACGGCGCGATCGCCAGCAGCACCTTGGCGTAATTCGGCGTGACCGCGAACACCTGGCCGACGACCCCGTCGCTGTTGACCACGGGATTGCCCTTGCCGACCCCGCTGTTCGAGCCGCGGTCGATGATCACCGAGCGGAACATGGCCGACGGATCCTTGCCGACAATCGTGGTGGCGACGACCTGTTGCTGGTCCAGGGAATTCTTGAATTCGAGCAGCTTGCGCAGGCTGGCGTTGGTGGCCATGGCCTCGCGGCTCTTGTTGAGGATATTTTCGTTTTCCTGCAGCTGCTGGACCAGCCGTTTGTTCTCCTCGCGCAGCCGAAGGCTATCCTGGAGGATATCGATATATTCGCTCTTGAAGGTCTCCAGGTAGGAGCTGCTCAAGGTCACCGCCTTTTGCAGCGGCCCCACCGCCTCGAGCACCAGCTTGTGCAGCGGCCCAAAGTCCTGGCGGCCTAGGGTGGAGACCAAAAAGATCAGTCCCAGGGTCATCAGCAGACCGGCAAGGATGACGATGCGGAAGAGACGATAGCGGTCGCTTCGTTTTCTGGTGGGCTTTTTTCTCATCGGAGAAGAGATCGTGGCGAAGACCGGTGCGGCGACGAAGAAACGGGCGGGAAACGGCAGGCTCCCGGTCGATCCTTGCCGGGACTACTCGATGGCAATTTCCCGGAGGATCTCGATATTGTCGAGGGCCTGCCCCGATCCGAGAACCACGGAGGACAAGGGATCCTCGGCCACGATGATCGGCATGCCGGTTTCGAGCTTGAGGCGCTTGTCGAGGTTTTTCAGCAAAGCGCCGCCACCGGTGAGGACAATGCCCTGGTCGACGATGTCGGCGGACAACTCGGGCGGCGTCTGTTCCAGGGCCACCCGCACGGCATCGACGATCACGTCGACCTGCTCGGCAATGGCGGCCTGGATTTCCTTGGAGGTGATGGTCAGGGTCTTGGGCACACCGGCCACCAAGTCGCGACCCTTGATTTCCATGGTCTCGTAGGGCTCTTCGGGCAGGACGTTGCCGATGGTGGTCTTGATTTCCTCGGCCGTGCGCTCGCCGATGGCCAAATTGTGCTTTCTCTTGATGTACTGGAGGATGGCGTCGTCCATCTTGTCGCCGGCCACCCGGACCGACTTGGCATAGACGATGCCGGCCAGCGAGATGACCGCCACCTCGGTGGTACCGCCGCCGATATCGACGATCATGTTGGCGGTCGGTTCGGTAATCGGCAAATCGGCACCGATGGCAGCGGCCATCGGTTCCTCGATCAGATACACCTCGCGGGCGCCGGCCGATTCGGCGGTATCGCGCACCGCCCGCTTCTCCACCTGGGTGATGCCCGAAGGCACGGAAATGATGATCCGGGGATAGACCAGGGTGCGGCGTTTGTGCACCTTGTTGATGAAATAGCGGATCATGGCCTCGGTGACCTCGAAATCGGCGATGACGCCGTCTTTCATGGGCCGGATGGCCACGATGTTGCCGGGGGTGCGGCCCAGCATTTCCTTGGCCTCCCTGCCCACGGCCAACACCCGGCTGCCGCGTCCGTCCTTGCGGACCGCGACCACCGAGGGTTCGCGCAGCACGATCCCCTTGCCCTTGACGTACAACACCGTGTTCGCGGTTCCCAAATCAATAGCCAAATCGTTTGAAAGCCAGCCAAAAAGAAAATTAAACGGAGAAAACATCCGATCTCACCTGTCTTGAAGTCTCTATGTTATCTGCGTGCGCGCGGTGCGCGGGAGGATGGGGTAACGGACTGTTGACGCATTGGTACCGCGCAGCGAGAAATCTTGGCACATTACCAACAGAAGCACTAGTTGGCAATCGATATGGCGCAGGTCCGAAAAAGAATTGAGAAAAACTTGACAGCTCCCGGCAAAGCATGGTAAGTGCCTCCGTGAAATGCACATGGGGCTATAGCTCAGCTGGGAGAGCGCTTGAATGGCATTCAAGAGGTCAGCGGTTCGATCCCGCTTAGCTCCACCAAAATATTAAGGGGTTACGGTAAAAAGCCGTAACCCCTTTGTTATTCGGACGATTTTTCAGCCGTTCTTTCTTTCAGCGGCACTCCCGCCGCCCATTCAGCCGTCCACTCCACAACTCGCCCCAGTAATCCGGTTGTACGATGCCGGAACAACCGACCGTCACGATCAACCTTTCTTTTCCTCCTTGGGGGAGGAAGCGTTATCGCCTGTAAAGGCATTGATCACCGTATCCATGACAGTGAACAACAACTCGACGCTATATCCCGCAAGAAAAGCCAGGGCCAGAGGCGAGAGCGACAGGATGGGATCGGCGCCCTTTTCCGGACTGACGAACCAGACAATGGCGATGCCGCCAAGCGTACCGAGACACAAGCGGATATGGAAGTTGATGATCGATGCGTTGATAAACGCATACGCCTTGATCTTGGACGATAAGTTGCGAAGGATGTACACGCAGGCGCCAAGAAATCCGTATACCAGCGGAAGCAGGTATTTCTGCAGGATATCCATGGTGACCGTGGCGCTTTGGAGATACGCTATATTTTCTTTTATCGCGTCCTCCGGCGAATTGTTCGGGTCGCACATCGTGTCGATGCCCAGAATGGTGTTCGGGATGCGGCTCCACAGCTTGAGCCAGTGGTAATTGGCATCGAGATATATTTCCAGGTTTTCTTTCTTTGTCTTTAACTCCATGCTTTCAGAGGCTGCATTTTGCCGCCGTGACCGCCTGCCGGACTCCTGCGCCCCTTCATGCGCCAGACCCGGCTCCAAGCTGTCGCCACTGGTTTTCCCGCCCGCAAGTATGCGCATTTCCACTTCGCTCAGCTGGGCCTGCGTCGATTTCATATCCGAAATAACAAAGGCACCGACCGCCCAGTACGCTTGCAGCATGACAAGAACGGCCAGGGCGACAATGGCTGTCACCGTATAGCGCTGAACCGTCTTTTGCACGGGAGACTTTTGCCCTGCCAAAGAAGCCATCGCCTGCACGCTTTCGGCCGAAACCGGTGCGACCGCGGCGGTCAGCAGGGCAAAATGCCGCCAAAAGGCCGTCTCTTCAGCTTCCGTCAGCTCACTCTGCACGCCGGATTTGACGACAATGTTCACCGTCTCTTCGGTCAGGCTTTTCCCGTTTCTGGAAGCAAAGGCCAGCAGGAGCTGTGCCTCGGCAACCGCGCTTTTGAGCTCCGGGTTTACAGTGTAAGGGGTCGTCGAGCTTGGAGCTTCAGGCATCACTGCACCCTTATGTCAAATGAGCACGGCTTTGCTCCCCGATCGCTCGGGCACTGTAAGATCGATCCGGAATGATCGACGATATCGACGCGCCACCATCCCCTGGACAAGCGTTTTTTCCCGCTCCAGACCCGCCAGTAAAAGTACCCCTTGGCATCCACTTCATATGACAGCTTGTTCAAATCTTCTTCCCGGCCGACGCTGAGCGGGATCCCCACGTTGAGATCCGCGCTGACCCGGTCAACGCCGTAGCGGTACCATTCATGGCGGATAAAATACTTTCCGTCCGGCGTGTTGCGCAGTTTTTCAAGCAACTCGGGCGAGCCCTTCAGCTGCACCCAGCAATACAGCTCCTTAGTCTTGACCGGTGACGCAAATATTTTGCCGTATTGCCTGGTGCCTCTGTCCACGGTATCGGTCCATTGGAATTTCTCCACCGTGACCAGTTGTTGCGCATGGGCGGCATAGGAAAAAATGGCGAGACACATGGCCGGGACAAGGAAAAAAATCCTTAGAAGTCGGTGCATAATCACTCCGGAACGCTCATCACCTCACTTTGCATCAGTCGCAAACGTTTTCAAGCTGAAGCGTAAATTCACAGGGAGGGAGGGTTGGCTGCTGCCAATGCTGCACATCGACTTGCCCAGTGCAGCCGCTGTCTTCGATCAGCGCATGTTTCCCTTCGGGGTCGCACATGAGGACACTGGAATGTTTGTTGCTGTTTTTTGCTTTCAGCGTGTATGGCGCGAAGCCGTCGAGCAGCTTGGGATTGTGCTCCGTTGCGAGCGCGAGCAGTTCGGCGTTCTGCATCTGCGGCGGCACATCGCCATATTGAACCGCGGATTCGACGGTGGAGGAAAGCCGTTTCAGCGCCGCCGCCTTGGTGAACATTTCATCGGAATCGGGTGTTTTCCGGGCAAAATGGCAACCGGAAACGAACAGGGCAACCGCACAGAGGAATACAATTTTCTTCATGCCACCTTACTCCAGAATGCTAATTCGTTTTGGTTGTCGCGCCCTGTATCGAGATTCCAGTCGCCGATCAGTGCCTGATAACTGGCGTCGGAATTGTACACAGCCGATGCAAGCGCCGCCCACACCCGCAGCACATTGGCTTTGGCGCGATCGAAAACCGCGTCATAATCCATGTTGCCCTCAGGGGTCTTGAGTTGCTCGACATATTGACGATCTATATCTTTGACATTGGGGTAGGTCACCCCGGCATTGACCGCCACATGCCGGGAAAAGGGGAAGAGCTTCCGGCCTTCCTCGGCCAGATCCATGGTGGCCAGAAAGGCGGCATGCCAACTGTCCGGGACGGGAAGATTTTTCCGATATTCCTCCGGATGGCAGGTGCGGAGCATCGTCCGCCAGAGTGCCGCTACCTCCTCGTTCAGCTTTTTCTTCTCGGACTGCGAGGAACAAAGGCAAATCCCGCTGTCGAGATATTCCGACAGGCCCACGGCTCCGACATTCAGCCGCTGAAAGATGTAGGCGTCTTGATGCATTTCACACACGCGGTGCGCGGTTTTATTTTGCGCATACGGCCCTACTTTCATTTCCACGACCGGGTGTATCGTCGTATCGGTGACGACATGCGCGGCGTAGCCAAGCAACCATGCGAACATTCTCTTTTTCGCGTTTCCACTCAGCTTTCGCACCTCTTGCACCCCGACATCGAGCATTTTGCCGGTATTGGTGTAGTGCATGAGGTCGGCCCATGCTGCGGAACCGGCATGGGCAAGATGCAGGTACGGATAATCCGGGCTCACGGCCCCGAGATCGCAAAAACAGGAATTGGCGAGAAGATCCGCTTTCGCGGCCTGAGGAAATCCAGGTTCTTTATTCAGAACATTTGACGAAGCGAGCAAACCCACAAGGGTCAGGTGGGCATAGGCACCGGGCATTCTCTATTCCTCCGTGGTGGGTTTACTAAACTGGTTGTATCAGGAGATTATTGAAAACAATTTTTTACGAAAAACAATGTATTGTAATTATCCGGAGCATGGCTTTGTTTCAAGCACAAAATTGTTAACCTCCGCCCCCCCTCCAAGAAAGCGTGCAGTTGCTCTCGCAATGCCTTGGCTTCCAATGCGCCGAACGTGCGGGGTCTGGACGCCAAGGCCACCGGAGTCCGGATTGGCCACAGTTCCGGGCAAGCCAATCCGTGAATCCATGTGTTTTTCATTGACACCGTTATGATTTATTAAATATAACGATAGAGTTTCAAAGCACCCCGCTCCAGAGACGGAGGATTGGGGAAGAAGTAGCGAAAACAAACTGCGACACGATTGAGGATAACAGACTGCTTTATCGGGAAGGAGTAATATCGTATGCGTCACATGCTCATCTGTTTCTTTCTGCTGGTTTCATTGCTTTTTTCAGGAAAAACGTTCAAGGTCTTTGCTGATGAGGGCAAGACCGATGCGCCTCAAGGGTACCGAGGGCCGGACTTTGTCATTATCCAATCGGCCGTGGATGTCGAACAAGTACCCAAACCGGCCTATTTGCCTCACAAGAAGCATCAATGGCTCGATTGTGACGGATGTCACCACAGCAAGGGACCCGAGGGCCAACGGATTGATACCATAGCCGGATACAAGATCGAAAAGTGCGAGACCTGTCATAACAGCACCATTGCATTGCCGGTTAAAGTTGCAACTCTCAAACGAGCCAGCCATAGGCTGTGCATGGAATGCCATCGCCAACAAAGCAAGGAACTCGCGCAATGCGATGTCTGTCATCGGAAACCGAGCAACCAACAGTGATCGTCCCAAACGCATTCAACAACGCAAGGAGGAGGATATATATTGAATAAAAAAATTTTTTCAGCCTTCATGTTAACGTGCTTGCTCGATGCATCAGGAGCAAGCCTGTCCGGTGCGGCGGAGAGTGTCGCTGTCACCCCTCAACCCGCCGAAGCACCTTCCGAAGCCAAGGCAAAAACCATTGCCGAGTTGGCGGCCCGCTACGATTCAACCCCATGCATGGATTGTCATATGGATGTATATGACGCCTGGGAGAAATCACTGCATGCTCGATCGATCTTCGGGCCTGAGAAGGTGGGCAGGACCGCGGCAACCTTTAAAACAACCATCGAAAACGGCCTAAAGGAATGGCCCTACTCGGGTGTAAAAAAGCCCGAGGATGTGCAAGTCAAGCATCTGATGATATGTGCCAAATGCCATCTTCCCCAGTTGCAGGAAGCCGAAGACAGCGTTGCCCAGGAACTTGTCAAAAACATTTATGCCTATGTCGACAATCCGGATGACTTGGAAGCGAAAAAGGTCTTGGAGTCCTTGAACATTGGCTGCATGGTGTGCCATAACCGCAACGCGATCGTCCACAAGTGGACGGATGGCCCTCCGCAAAAAGACGCTGTCTATGGCACCAAGGATGATGTCCATTTGGACGACAAGCATCCCTTCTTGAAAAAAAGCAAAATCATGAAAGAATCCATCCAATGCGGACAATGCCATGGTTTGGGGCCGAATTTCGAACTCGAAAACCCCACCCAATGCGCCACATTGTACGGCTCGCATCTTTTTGCCTACATTCCCGATGGCGGCCAGGAAACATGCATGGAATGCCATATGGAAAAAAGCGGGCTCGGCCACAACATCCAAAGCTATCGTGCGCCGGAAATGGTGAAGATGGCGCTGGATGTCCAGGTCGAAGCAAAGGCGTATCAATGGCGCGACGTGGCAACGACCACACCGGCGGCGCACGTCATCGTCGAACTGACCAATAAAGCCGGGCATGCCATCCCGGATGGCTGACCGACCCCCAACCGGGTGGCACTGTATGTGACCGCGAAAACGAAGGAAGGAAAGGAATTTTATTCAGCAGAAAAAATCTTCATGCCGATCCCGCAGCAAATGGGCCGGGGCGACAAGATGGGGCGAGGGCCGTACGAGAAAAGCGGATTGGTGCGTGATACCAGCATTCCTCCCCGTCGGACATTGAAAGAGGAATTTTCCATACCGGTCTATACCGAAGAGAAAAAAGACGGGAAAACCGTGCGAAACATTATTGCCAACGATTTTGTCGTCGATGTCGAAGTGTGGTATCTGCCTTACGGCAAGAAAGACGATCCCGGCAATGCGCAAAAATGGTTTGCCACCTCCAAACCGCTACGTATCGAGGCGGGCGGCAAATAGGATGGCACTTCGGGTGCATCCCGTGATGGCGCCGGGCGTTCGCTTGCCGGTGAATGCGCCCGGTCTTTTTAAAGAAGAAAATTATTGCCCGTTATATTTTTTATGATATAGTGAACAAACCGAGCTTGGAAGTAAGGGCCCAAGCTCGGTCGAAGCCCTCTGTCGAATTGCCTCGGCGGAGGGTTTTTGTTTGCCATGCCGGAAAAAGTTCGGGGCCGCTCTTCTTGCCTGCAATGGACTTCTCCCCTTCCCCCATAACGGCCTGCATCGTCCGCCTCCTCGGGCAAGGCCCATCCATCGCTCTATTTCCGGGCTTCGACGGACAGGCTGACGACGTAGTCGGCCATCTCTTCGCCCTTTGGCAAGGTCTCGGCGATCTGCTGATACAGAGGATCGTTCCATTCCTGCATCTTTCGCACATAGTCCGGTTTGGGAGTCAGGACGATGGCGCTAAAGCCGGCTTCTGCCAGCATGGCCCCGGTTTCCTCCGTCAACACCGCTCCGGCCACGCAGCCCACCAGGGCCGCCGCCAGGCTCCGGACGTTCTCCGGCAGGAGTTTGAGCAAGGCCAGATCCGAGACCGCCACCGTACCGCCCGGCTTGAGCACGCGAAAGATTTCGCGCCAGACCTGGGGTTTGTCCGGGGAAAGGTTGATGACGCAGTTGGACAGCACCACATCGACGCTGGCGTCAGCAACCGGCAGATGCTCAATCTCGCCCAGACGGAACTCCACGTTGTCCAGGCCGGTACGCTGCCGGTAATGGGCGATATTGGCCCGGGCCTTGGCCAGCATTTCCGGGGTCATGTCCACACCGATGACCCGCCCGGCGGCCTTGACCCTTTCGCCGGCCTGAAAGACGTCGAAGCCGCCTCCGCTGCCGAGATCGAGCACCACCTGCCCTTCCCGCAACGCCGCCATGGCCACGGGGTTGCCGCAGGAAAGGCCCATGTTGGCGCCTTCCGGCAGGTTGGCCAGGCTGGCCGCGTCATAGCCCACGGCCTGGGCCAGCCTGAGCGGGTCGAGATGGCCGCTGCGCGGGCTGGAGCAGCAGGAACGCTGTCCGGTGGCAATGGCCGCATAGCCGGTACGCACGGTTTCCCTGACCTGTTCGTTCGTTGTCTTTTTTTCCGATGTGTCCATCTTGATGTTCTCCAAGTTGACTTGAGTGTCTCCGCCGCCAGGCGGCAGGAATTCCGGCGCCACCTCGCTTGCCGCCCGGTATTTCCGGCATTGGCCCGGATCGCCCTGGCAACATTCGGCGGTCAGATAGGCGATGGCTGCCAGCATCAGGGGAATGTCGGCCTTGTAACGGGTGTTGCGGCCTTCCCGCTCCATGCCGGCGAGCCCGCTGTTGACGATGACTTTCAGGTGAAAGGAAAGATTGGTCTTGGGCATGGCCAGCATCCGGGCGATTTCCCCGGCAACCAGGCCGGCCGGCGCGTGTTTGACCAAAAGCCGGAAGATGGCCAGTCGGGCCTCGGAACTCAGGACTTCAAAAATCGCAGTGGCGGTTTGGGTCTCCATCACCCAATAGTTCAACATTTATTGAACCATGTCAAGATCGAGATCAAGCCAACGCCGGTATTCCCACATTGTCGGAGAGCACCGTGTCGACGGCCCGAATATCTGGAACCCCAATAAGACTCATTGACAGAAAAATCCGAAAGGATTAGCCTGCCACGGCATACTTTAACCCAAGGAGGTTTCCGCCATGTTCTCCGGTATTTTTCAACCCATGCATCTTCTTGTCATCCTGGTCATCGTCATGATCATCTGGGGACCGGGCAAACTGCCCGAACTCGGGGAAGGCTTGGCCAAGAGCATCAAGGCCTTCAAGAAAACGATGAGCGACGATCCCGCGCCCACCGCCACCATCGAGCACCAGGAAGGCAAGAAAGACTGATCGTTTTTTTGCCGCCAACACGACAAAAGGCAGGGCCGCTTGGCCCTGCCTTTTGTCGTTTCCCCCCTTTGTCCAGTCTTCTTTGCCGGCGGAACATCCGTGCAGGCACTGCCTGCAGGCTCAAGCCATCACGGCCTCCTCGCGCTCACCCCTTTCCATTTCCTTGAAATTTCCTACAAAACATCCAGGGAAAGCGTAAGCGCAGGCGCTTCGCCATCGGCCAGCGGTTCCGGCGGTCTGCTGCCGACCCGCTCCTTGGGAATTCGCTGCTGGCGCGCCAAAAGGGCGATTGCGGTTTCGGCGCGTTGTTGCGCCAATTGGCGCAGGGCCTCGTCGCTGGCCCGTTCCTGCTCGACCAGGCGGGTGTAAAGCTCTCCGGCGCGGAGCGTGGCTTGTTCGGGGCTCCTGCCGCCGGGGATCACCTTGTAGAGCTGGAGGCCGCCGATCATTTTCGCGGCCATGCCGGCTTCCTTGCGCGGGCTGTCCGTGGCCCATGCCGGCATCCTGGGTGTGATCGCCCCGGTCTCGATCTGGCTGTCCAACACGGCCAGGGCATCCTTGCCCGACCGCTTCACATACAGCTCTTCCAGGGCATCCTGGGTGTCGCCATCCGAAAAATCGAGCAATTCCGGCGTACCGTCCGAACCGGGCTTAGTACCCAGGAGGGCGGCAACGGCCCGGCGGACGCTTCGCTCCCGCAACTCCAGGCCGTCGATTCCGGGGCTATAGCGCCCCTGGACGATCAGCTTGAGGTTCGGCCGCCGGTCAAGGGCCTCGGCCAGCTTGAGCAGTCGGTCCTGCTCGACGGGAGCCAAATCGCGGCTGCCGGGTGCGAAGGCCACGCTCTCGAACTGGTCCGCATTGCCTCCGAGCAGTCCCCCCAGGGCCATGAACGGCGCTGCCGCCGCCTTGGTGATCACATTGGTCAGCATCTTCCAGACCAACGCACCGAGGCTGAAATGCGGGTCGTTCAAGTCGCCGGTCACCGGCAGGCCGATATCGATCCGGCCATTGGCGTCCTTAAGCAGGGCGATCGCCAGATCAAGGGGCAGATTGCCCGCTTCGGGGGCTTCCACCTTGTCGCCCAAGAGCAGGTTGTCGATCACGATCTTGTTGTTGCCGGTCATTTTGTAGTCCTGAAGCGTGTAGCCCAGATCGGCCGAAATCTTGCCGCTCTTGATCAACCGCCCGGCAAATTTGCCGGAATACGGCGAGAGGTTTTTCATCTCCAGGTTGCGAAAAACCAGGTTCAAATCCGAAGCCTTGGCAAAATCGCTGGGCCTGAGCACGCCGCTGATTTTTGCGGTTCCCAGCTCATCGACCCGCCCTTCCAGTTGCACCTTGGCCTGCTTTTCCGCAGCCGAAGCAAGCCCGACCACCGTGCCGCCGAGGTCGTGGATGCGGGTCTTGAACTGGGGCAACAGGCTGAGATCGGCAAAAACCAGGTCGCCGGCCTCGACCCGGACCCGGTCGATGCGATAGCTCAACCCATCCTCATCCGGCGGCGAACCGGCTTTTTTCGGAGCCGGGCGCGGCGCTTGGCGGGATTGGCCGGGTTGGTTGGCCGGCTGCTCCTTGATCACCTGGGCCAGATTGAGGCTCTTGTCCTTGTTGACGATGATGGAGCTCACCGGTTTGACGACGGTAATTTCCTGCGCCTCCAACCGATTGGGTTCCAAGGTCAACCGGCATTTCGGCACCTTGAGCGCGTCCCAGCTCAGGTAGGGCTTGTCCATGGCCGCATCGACCAGCCGCAGTTTCTCCAGAGCAAAGCTGCCCTCATAACTGCCTTGAGCCGGCATTTTCGGCAGCCCATAGCCCAGGCGGCCGCGAGCCGACACCAGGGCCGACGGCACCTTCAACCGGACCAACGGCTCGAGATACGGCTGCAGCGACATCAGTGCCAGGCCACGAAGATCGATCTCGGCTTCCACCGCCGGAATCGCGGGCTGCACCGTGCCGCTGACGGCCGCGCTCCCGCCCTGTTCCGCCTGAAACCCGATGGCAAAGCCCATGGGGGAGCTGCCGTCGATCCCGGTCAGCTTGGCCTTGACATTACGGAGGCTAACCACCGGTTTGTCCGTTGCCGTAGTCAAATCGGTGAACCGAATGCGGAACTGTTCGAGCTCAAAGGACTTGACCAGGGTCTTCCAGCCGGATGCCGGCTCGGCCGTGGCCTGTTTCGTCGTCGCGGACTTCTTGTCCTTGGCCGGCGCTCCGGCCTTGCCGCCTTGCCCGAGCCGCTGCCAGCCGAATCCCCCGTCGGCCTCGCGGATTACGTCGGCCTGGCCGTTGTGGAGCGCAATCCGCTCGATCACCGCCTTCTGGCCCTTCAGGTCCAGACCGCCGCCTTCGAGCGACAGGCTGTCCGCGGCAAAAAGCGGCTCCTTGGCATGGACGCCGGCAACCTTGAGGCCCTTGATCCGGGCCGCCATATCCTTGAGGGACACCGTCGGAGCCCCCTTGCCCAACTCAAGGTGCGCCTGCAGGCGGCAATCGAGGCTCGAAAGCGCCATCTGGGCAGGTACCGTACGGCCCTGCCCATCGGCCGCGACGGTGGTTTTCCCCGCCTGCCGCAGCTTGAGCACCAGGCCGGAAGCCGCCAGGTGCACATCCTGCAAACCGACCCGGGCCGGCGCATTCGCCGCATCCACCTCATAGGCAAGGCCAAGATCGACCGTGCCGTCCGGCCGGTCCACGTTCAGAGAGTCCGGCACAAACTGCCACAGCTTGGCCAACCCGATCCCTTTGAAGGCCAGGTGGCCCTGCGAGCGCAGCGGCAACAACGTAAATCCGCCCTCCGCGCCCACGATGCCGTGCTCCGCAACGGTGGCGGCCAACTTGTAGCTGGCGGCTTGGTCCGGCAGGGTGGAACAATTGTCGACTTCCAGGCCGAAGCCCTGCAGGGCGAGCACCGCCGGCACGGCAGGGCGCTTGTCGGTCAGTCGCAGCGCCGCCTCGCGCAGGTCGAGCCGGTACAGGAAAAAGGGCAGGGACGACGAGGATGGCGGGGATGCCTTTGCTTGATTGCCGGCAACAAGCCGCATGAGGTTGAGGGTGCCGTCGGGCTCGATTTCCAGGTGCACTTCGGGCTTGACCAGCGTCAGTTCGCGCAGCACGAGCGCCCGACGCCACAGGCTTTCCGTTTCCAGATCGACAAAAAAACGGTCGAAGGACAGCAAGGGCTGGCCGTCTGCCTGCCGCAGGCTCAGGCCCTTGATTTCAACGGTCAGGAGAAAGGGGTTGAGGCGGATCGATTCCACCTCTGCCCGACAATGCCAGTTTTGTTCGGCGAGATGGGGAAGGGACCGGATCAGCAGGAAGGGCAGCCCTAGAAAACCGGTCAGCGCATAGAGCGACACCAGGCCCACCGCTGCCACGAACCACTTGCCGGTCACCACCTTGCGTAGAGCCTTGCGCATGTTCCTCCCGTGGGAAAAAGGCGGGACAGCCCGCCGTATTGCATGCCACCGAAATCCTCGTACAGGCCAGCGGGCCGGCGCCTTGCACGGCGATCTCAATCCGCCGGCCCGGTCGGATCATCTGCATCCAGCGATTCGAGGCACCGCCCCATGCCGCGGGAGAGAATATCTAAGCAAAACAACGAATAACATATTTGATTCGGATTGCCAACCGTGGGAAGCCGATCTCCCGTCAACCGCCTTGCCGCAAGCGCACAGGCCTTCGTTCAAGGACATGGGGCCGGGATGAGCAATCCTTCCGCAAGCAGCCGAGCCAGCAGGAGGTCGTGTTGCTCCGGGTCGATGCGCGCTTCCCGGCCGACCGCCTTACGGTAGTCTGCAAGGGTAAGGGGCTGCTCGAAGCGCCGGAAGGTGTCCCGGTACAAGCCGTGGGGCATGGTCACGATGCCGCTTGGCAAAAACAGGCAAACCGTACGCCGGTAGGGCGGGTTACGGCCGAACTCGTCCAGACGTTGCAGCAAAGCGGGCAGATCGAGATAGTCCTGCTGGTGGATGCCGATTCGCTCCTGGTCGAGCACCAGCCAGGTCGAGGCAATGTCCTGCGGGGCTGGAGGCGTGCAGGCGGGGCATGAAGAGCGATCCAGTTTACGCCGACCGAAACGGAATAAATCGGCCAGAAACGGGATCTGCGGCAGCTCGCCGGCAACCAGGCGTTTTTCCAGGGCTTCCAGCACCGCCGTCAGCGGCGGCTCGGCAAAAAAGGCCGCCTGGCTGTCCCGCTCCTTAAGCCAAGGCTCGATCGCCGCCGCCAATTCGCCCAGCCAGCGGTCGCCCAGGCAGGCCAGGAGGATGTGCAAGGGTTCGCGGCACCAGCGCTCCAACCGCTCCAGCACCAGCAGCAGGGCCTCGTGCCGAACCAGAAACGCGGCCGGCAGATGGTCGGGCATCAGCAGGCAGAGGTTGTCCACCGGAAAGGGATAGAGCTGGCCCTCGTCCAGCAGGGTTTTGCGCGCCAGGAAGTTTGCGAAATCGCGGGGGTGATCCTGACACTCCTCCCAATAGCGGCTGGCGACGTCGGTGGAGAGATGGTCGCTGCACACCTGGACCGGCACCCCCTGCCGCGCCATCCGGTGCGCGAACAGGAGCACGGCCCCGGCTTCCCGCTCCAGCTCCGCCGCATCGAACACGGGGTGATAGCGGCTGAAAAAGACCTCGATCCGCACCTGCCCGCCAAAGGCCTCGGCGATGGCGTGGATGTTGGCCTCCAACGAGGCGAGGCCGTAAGTGGCGCCCCGCTTGATGGCCGACCGACGTCCATCGTCGGTTACTTCCGGCGAAAATTCGATGATCGGCGGCGCCAGGGTGCAGGCAAAGGCTTGCCGGTACAGCGCCAGGAATTCGGCGTCGAGCAGGTGCCAGGCGCCGTAATGCAGAAGGAAATGGCCTTGCAGGTGGGGGTCGTCGGCAATGGCCCGGAACAGGCGTTTGACCAAGCTCTGGTCGTTTTCGTAGCAGAGATAGAGTATCCGGGTCCAGGGTTTCAGCCGATGCAGATCGGCGAGGATGGCCGCGATCGAACGGGTGACCGGCTGCGTCCGGCCGGAATGGAGGCGAAAGGCATGGCGGCTGCCGCCGCAATAGGCGCAGTCGAAGGCGCAGCCCCGGCCGAGCAGGAGCGGAAAGCCCAGCTTGGTGTCGATGGTCCGGATATACAGCTCGGCATCGATCAGCTGCGAGCAGTCGCCAAAGGCCTGTCGGTCGAGCTGCTGTTGCCCGATCAGCCAGGTGCGGTCGCTGCGCCGGATCGTGCCGTCTTGCCCGCGCCAGACCAGGTTGGCGATTTCGCCCGGCGGCCGCCCCTGCAGCAGGTGCGCCACCGGCCCTTCCGGATCGCCGGTCACCACGCAATCGAGCTCCGGCACGGTGCGCAGCAGATCCTCGGCAAAATAGGAGGCGGTGAAGCCGCCGACCAGGGTCGGCACCGTGGGATTCCATTCCCGGACCACGGCCAGGGCCGCCAGCAGGCCATGGACCGTCTCCTGCCAGTGGCAGGCAAAGCCGACATGGGTGGGGGCGAACTCGGCCAGCACCGCCAGCAGCCGATCCCGCACCTCGGCCTCCGGGTACAGGGCGGGATTGAAGATCTGCGCGGCCATGCCCTGTTGTTTCAGGGCGTGGCACAGGCCAAAACCGCCCATAGGGATATAGAAAAAATAGGGACTGGCGCAGTTGACCAGCAGAAAGCGGGCGGCCATGCGCGTGTTCAGGCGGGGGGCTCGCCGCTTACGCCAGCCGGCAGGCGATCCTCGGCGATGTCGACGAACTGGTCGCGGAGCAAATCCTGCAGAGCCACCGAGGCTTCTTCCAGTTCGCCTTCGTGCCCCTTGCGCACCGCCTGGAAAAACCGGTCGCAAATCGCCCGTTGCTCCCGGTTCCAGTGGCTGGTGAAACCGCCCTTGCCCGCCGCCGGGACCGGATGGGCCATGCGTTCGTAATCGCGGCGGCCGTGCGCCCAGTTGATCACGTGAGCGTAAAACAGTAATCCCCGATCGAGCAGGATGTAGAGCAACTGGATGTTGGCCACCGGTCCCACCTGCAACTGATCGTGGCCCATGCGCATGCCCAGAAGCCGAACCCCGGAAAGGATGTCCTTGCCCTTGAGGGCGGTGGCGCCGGCGCCGATCAGGCCGCCGACCGCCGAAAACAGGCCGAACGAGGTGCCGATGGTGGCGGCGTCGATACCCACCCCCAAAGCCGCCCCGCCCAAGGCCCCGGCCACGATCACCTGCCACTCGCGCAATCCGAGGAATTCCCAGGCCTTGCGGCTGAACAGGTCTTCCGCCAGAATCGACTGCGGCGGCAGGTCCAGATCGAAAATATTGTGCTTGAACAGGCCACGGATCGCCTCCCGGGTCCGACGCTCAAGGGCCGCTACCTGGCCGCAGTACGCCTGGTGCAGCTCCTGCCGGCGCTGCTGTTCGTCCTCGGGGGCGCAGGGCACGGTTTGCCGGTAGGCCAGGGCCTCCTGGAGGAAATCGGCCAGGAATGCCGCGGCCCGCTGGTTGCGCAGCTCCCAGTCGTCCTGGAAGGCCTCGACCACCGCTTGCAGGACCGGCGCCAGACGCTGGTCGATGGCTTTGAGGCTCTCCAGCAGGTCGATCCGCTGACGGTAGTTGGCCTGGCAGGAATTGAACAGCCGGATCGCGTTGAAATGTTTGCGGAATTCGTTCTGCCACTGGTCGAGAAAACTGCTCTCCTCCTCCTTGCAGTTGATCACCGCCATCCGGGGGGCACCGCTCAAGCGGAGGATTTCCATCTCGGCCCGGTCGACGTGGCGCAGGGGTCGCGAGCCGTCGACCACGAAGATCACCCCCGCCCCCTCGGCCACTGGCCCGAGCAGTTCGCAGTCGTCGTGAAAGGCGGGGTCGTCCCGGTGGGCGACAATGAAGGCCGACAGTATCGCCTCTTCCGGCCCCTGGTAGGCATTGAGCCATTGCAGGGTCTGGCGCGGATTCTGGAATCCGGGGGTATCGATAAAACGGATGATCTCCCGGCCGTCGATCCGCACCGGGAAGGCCTGGCGGATCACGGTCTCGCCGGGGATGGGGCTGACCCGCACCGAATCGTCCTCGGCCAGGGTGGAAAGCACCGAGGATTTCCCTTCGTTGGGGTGGCCGATGATGGCGAATTCAGGCACAGGGGATTTCATGGCGACACCAGGGGGCGGACCGAAAGCTGCGGGTCGCCCAAGGCCCGCATCTTCTGGCTCCAGACCCGCAGTTGTTCCGGATCGACCGGAGTCAGCACGGCTTGGGCCGTGGGCCGGCCGATCAGCAGGATAGTGATCGATGCCTGCTCGCCCACCAGGCGGCGCAGGCCATGGACCAGGGTTTCCGTTTCTTTGAGCGGCGGCTGCCAGGCCTCGTGCAGCACCAGGGCGCCCGCCGGCGGTGTCGCGGCCAAGGCCAGGGGCGCCAGGATTTCCGCATCGGCCAGGCCGGGCACGCCGTGGCGCACATAGTCGAAAGCAGCGCCGAACTCCGGACGCAACTGTCCGGCCAGGGCCGCCCGCAGCTCTTCTCCGTCCAGCTCGTCAGGAATCAGCAGGAGCCAGCGATCCCCTTCCGTGGCACGGATGGCCGTTGCCGGTACCGGCGCCCCGGTGGCCGTTTGCCTCGATTCGGCGGCCGGAGCCGGGGTTCGGGCTGCATCGGCCCACACCTCATCCCCCAGGCCGTTGGTATCCAGCCGGGGCGCGGTCATTCGCTGCACCAACGGCCGGATATCCAGGGTGGCGAAATGGAGTTGCGCCAAGGCCCGCCGCTGCCGCACCAAAGCCAGCATCAGCAACAGGCAGCGGGGCAACAGGCCGTACGCCACAACTGCGCAGCATAGAAAGGGCCACCAGGCGACCAGGTTGGCGGTCTCCAGGTGGGCGATGCCCTCCTTGAGCACCATCTGGCTGCCCTGAACCTGGACCAGGGTCGGCACCGCCTGGGGCAGCCACCAGGACCAAGGCAAGGCGATCCACCGTACCAGGCCGGCCACCAATTCGGCCGAGAGTTGCAGGCTCGACTGCCAGGCAAAGGCGATGTCGGCAAAGCTCACCTTGGCCAAAGTGGCGCCGAGCACCCCCAGATTGAAGCCGATGCCGCCCATCTGCACCAGGGCAAAGGCCGGCCAGATCAGCAGCGCCGCCAATTCCTTGCGCTGGCGCACGCCACCGGCGATGGCCGCCAGGTCCAGCCGCTGGCGCCCGGTCAGGGCCGGCTGCAGCCGCCGGCGGATACCGTCCAGCCCGCGCAGCAGCATCCGGCCCAGGAAGAGATAAAAAACCGAGGTTTCCAGCGGCAGCCGCCGCAGCAGCCGATAGCCGAACACCAGCCCCTGGAGGATGAGGATCGCCATTTGCAGGAGCACGAACAAGCCGAAATAGACCGACACGTTGAGCGGCGTCGTCCCGGCGTACAGCAGCAGGGAACCGGCCCCGCCGAGGCCGGCGAACAGGCCGAGGCCGAACAGCAGCCCCTGGCAAAGGACGGACAATTCCTGCCACACCGTGCCGGGCAGCGGCGCGCCCTCGGCCCCCTGTTGCCGCCGGTACTGCAGCCGGCGGACGGTCAGCCATTTCCGCACCAGCGTCCGGGGCGGCGCCGTGTCGGCCTTGCCCAGCTGCGGCTCGATCTTGGCCAGGTAGATCATCCGGTCGCGCTTGGCCAGGGCCGCCTCGCCGCTCTCGTGCCGCAGGCCTTCGTCCATCCGGGAAAAATAGTGGAAATCGATCAGATCGGCGATGGTCCACGAAATCTTCATTCGCCCACCTCCGGCGAGGCCGGCCGCACGCGGCGCGAAAACGGGGCAAGGGGGCGGGGCGGCATGGAACGGGCTCCGGGCGGATGCGGTCTAGGCGGTGGTCAAGGGAGACGACGGCCGCCATTCCTCGAGAAAATAGGTGGACTGCGTGCCCTTACCCTTCATCTCCACGTCGAGCGAACAGGAAAACGCGAACTCGTGCCGCAGTTGTCTGTACACCGTGGAGGAAACATTGACGCGCATCGGTTCGGACAGGGTCTGCAGGCGGGCGGCGACGTTGACCGTGTCGCCGAAAATGTCGTAGAGGTATTTTTTGGTGCCGACAATGCCGCCCACCACCGGGCCGACGTGCAGGCCGATCCGCACCTGCCAGTTCCGACCGAAGCGGTTGCGTTCCCGGACAAAGTCCACCATGGCCAACGCGGCTTTGGCTGCGTCGCTGACATGCCTGTCGTTCGGCTCGGGCATGCCGCTGACGAAGAGGTAGGCATCGCCGATGGTCTTCATCCGCTCGCAGTTATTGGCCTCGGCGATCAGGTCAAAGACGGTGAACAGATCGTTGAGTTCGCCGATGAGTACCTCCGGGGCCAAGGTGGCGGCGGCGGCCGTGAACTGGACGATATCGATGAAGCAGACCGCCACGTTGTCAAAGCTGTGGGGGACGCAAATGCCCTTTTCCATCAGCTCGGCGGCGATATGTATCGGCAGAACGTTGAGCAGCAGTGCTTCGGATTTCTGTTTTTCCAGCTCAAGTTGGCGGTTTTTTTCGGCCAGCTGCCGCTGCAGCCGGCAGATCTTGAGGTGGGTGCCGATCCGCGCCAGAACCTCGGCCGGGTGAAAGGGCTTGGTGATGTAATCGACCCCACCGGCGGCAAAACCGCTGAGCTTGTCGGCGGTGTTGTCGAGTGCCGAGATGAAGATGACCGGGATGTCGCGGGTGGACTTCTGGCTGTTGAGCCGATGGCACAGTGCCAGCCCGTCCATATTCGGCATCAGGATGTCGAGCAGGATCAAATCGGGCAGTCCCCGTTCGATTTGGTCGAGGGCCTCCATACCGTTGCTGGCGAGTTGCACGGTGAAGCCGGCCTTGTCCAGCAGATTGTTCAGGACCCGCTGGTTGATCATGGAATCCTCGACCACCATGATGGTGGCCGACTGCTTGCCCTCCTGGTCGATCATGGCAAACCGGCCTGCTGCCGGCCGCGCTGCCGCAGGGCTAGGTCGGCCAGCACCAGGGCCGCCATGGACTCGACGATCGGCACGGCCCTGGGCACCACGCAGGGATCGTGGCGTCCCTTGGCCGCCAAGGTGACCGGCTCGCCGTTGAAATCGACGGTTTCCTGGTCCTGGCCGATGGTGGCCACCGGCTTGAAGGCCACCCGGAAAACAATGGGCTCGCCGTTGCTGATTCCGCCCTGGACGCCGCCGCTGAAATTGGTGCGAGTGCCCAGCCCGCCTTCCTTGCGGACAAAGGGATCGTTGTGGCGGCTGCCGCGCATGCGGGTACCGGCGAAACCGGAACCGATCTCGAACCCCTTGGTGGCCGGGAGCGACAGCATGGCCTGGGCCAGCCGGGCCTCCAGCTTGTCGAAAACCGGCTCACCCAAGCCGACGGGCACATGGCGGCAGACGCAGGTGAGGATGCCGCCGACGGAATCCTTGGCCGCCAGCACCTCCTTGACTAGGGCCTCCATCCGGGCGGCGGCGGCGGGATCGGGGCAGCGGACCAGATGCCGGTCGACCTCGCTCCGGCCGATCCGCTCCACATCCGCCGGCGGGGCCTCAATGTCGCCGACCGCGCTCACCCAAGCCACGATCTCGGTGCCATAGGTCTCGCGCAGCCACTTTTCGGCAATGGCGCCGGCGGCCACCCGGCCGATGGTCTCGCGGGCGCTGGACCGGCCGCCGCCGCTGGAGGCGCGGATGCCGTATTTCATCTGGTAGGTGTAATCGGCGTGCGAGGGTCGGGGAATCCGGCTCATCTCGCCGTAATCCTGGGGCCGTTGGTCCTTGTTGTGGACCAGGAGCATGATCGGGGTGCCCAGAGTCCGGCCGAACTCGGTGCCGGAATAGATGACCACCTGGTCGGCCTCCTGTCGCGGGGTGGCTAGGTCGGACTGGCCCGGCCGCCGCCGGGAAAGCTGGGGCTGGATGTCCGCCTCGGTCAGCGCCATGCCGGGAGGACAGCCGTCGACGATGGCCCCCACCCCCTTGCAATGCGATTCGCCAAAGGTGGTGACCTTGAAAAGTGTTCCCAGCGTGCTGGACATGTGCTCCTTCTCCCTTGCTGTTACGGCGACGGCCGATGGCGCCGCGTCCGCCGGCGGTTTCGGTCCGTCGGACTGGACCGGTTCGCTATTTTCCTGAAAACCTGTTGATATACCACTCGGCGACGCCGGTCACCAGCCAGGTGGCCGGTTGTTGGCGCAGGAGATCTTTTTGTTGCTGATACGCGTTCATATTGTCCGTTTTCATGCCTGGGAGTATGGTGGGAAGATGTATAACAGCGGGTGCATGTCGGTGCATCCGCATCGATAATAGCCGTGAGCGCAACCAGCGTCAATGGCGATAACAGCCTGAGGCTAAACCATTTTTCCCATGCCGTCCGTTCGCAAGATCATTCACGTCGACATGGATGCCTTTTTCGCCTCGGTCGAGCAGCTCGACCGGCCGGAACTGCGGGGCCTGCCGGTGATCGTCGGCGGCGATCCCGGCAGCCGGGGCGTGGTCGCGGCCTGTTCGTACCAGGCCCGCGTCTTTGGCGTCCATTCGGCCATGCCCAGCGGCCGGGCGCACCAACTCTGTCCGCAGGCGGTGTTCGTCAAGCCACGGATGGAGCGCTACCGGGAAATCTCACGGGAAATCATGGCCTTGTTCCATCGCTACACCCCCCTGGTGGAGCCGCTCTCGGTGGACGAGGCCTTCCTCGACGTCACCGACAATCAACTCGGCGAACCCTCGGCCACCCGGGTCGCCGAACTCATCCGCGCCGCCATCCGTGCGGGCACCGGCCTCACCGCCTCGGCCGGGGTCTCCTACAACAAATTCCTGGCCAAAATCGCCTCCGGCCACCGCAAGCCCGACGGCCTCACCGTCATTCCCCCGGACCAGGCTCCGTCCTTCCTGGCCGTCCTGCCCATCGGCAAGTTCTACGGCGTCGGCCGGGTGACCGAACGGAAAATGCGGGAGCATGGCATCCGCACCGGCGCCGACCTGCTCCGCCATTCCCCCCAGGAACTGGTGGCCTTGTTCGGCAAGTCCGGCCGCTTTTTCCACGACATGGCCCGGGGCATCGACCACCGGCCGGTGGAACCCGTACGGGTACGGAAATCCATCGGCTCGGAGACCACCTTGGCCACCGATATCCGCGCCCTGGCCGAGGTGGACGCGGTGCTGCGGCAGCAGGTCCTGGAGGTGGCCGAGGTGCTGGCGCGCAAACGAACCGGCGGCCGCACCCTGACCCTCAAGATCCGCTACGGCGATTTCACCACGATCACCCGCTCCTGCACCACGGCCCAGGGGTTTTTCGACATCGCCGACATCCTCGCCTGTCTGCCGCAGCTTGTGGCCGCGACCGAGGTGGGCAGGCGACCGGTGCGCCTGGTCGGAGTCACGGTCGGCAATCTGTGCGACGAGCGGGAAGCCCGCCAAAGGCGCATCCGCCAGCTGCCCCTGCCCTTCCCGGAACCGGTCACCACCACCGCCACCGCCCCATCCACCGGCCGCCACGGCCAAGGAGACCAGAAATGAACCTTCCCGCCCCAGGAGAAATCGTCACTCTCGATCGCATCGAGGCCATCTGCGCCCACTTCGAGCTCGAGGCGCTGTGGGCGAAGATCCTCCAGGATCCGCCCGACCTGCCGTTCAAGTCCGACGGCTGTTCGCTGTGGTTTGACCAATGGAAGGGATACGATCTTTATCCGGCCTGCTTTCGGCACGATCTCAAGTACTGGGCGGGACGTCCGGGGGAAGAGGTGGAGCGCCTGGTCGCCGATGCCGAACTGATGATCGAGGTGGCCCGCCTGATGGGCTCGATCGGGATGGCCGAAACCATGTTCACCGGCGTGCGTCTCGGCGGCGGCGAATGGACCAGGGCCTCCTTTGCCTGGGGATTCGGCAGAACCCGTCCCTGATTGCCGCGCGGTCACTCCTTGCGCAAATAGATGGTCGACGTCCGGATCAGGGCGAGGAAATCGGTGAAGCCGCGCGCCTGCAGGGTCTGCTCGACCATCGCCGGATCGCGGTAGAGCTGGGAGAGTTCGGTCACCATGTCGCCGCGCATCGCGGGATCGTCCGTCGGCGATAAAATAAGAAACACCACATGGACCCGGTGCTCGTCGAGCGGCGACAGCCGGAGCCCCCCGTCCGAGATGCCGACCACCACGTAGGGCCGGCCGATCTCCTCCACCCCGGCGGCCAACAGCAGTACGTCGTTGACAATGGCGGCGCAGGCCACGTCCTCGGGGGCGCATTGCACCCGGCGAATGCGGTGCGGCTCCAGCCGCCCCTTGAGCACCCCACCGACCGACGCCGCCATCTCCTCGATCGCCGCCTTCATCGACTCGGCCCGCAGTCCGGGCAGAAACAGGGCCGACCGGAACGCATCCTCCAGCCGCACCTTGCGGACGGGCCGCAGGATCGCCTGGATCATTGGCCCGCCCATCATCGAGGTGACGATGGCGGTGATCACCAGGGCCACGAACAGCTCCTGGGAAATGATCCCCCGTTCCAGGGCGAGCAGTCCCAGGATGATCTCCATCGCCCCGCGCGAATTCATGGCAAACCCCGCCGCCAGGGACTCTCGGTTGCCCATCCGCGCCCACTTGGCGCCCAGGGCGCCGCCGACCAGCTTGCAGCCGCAGGCCAGCACCAGGATGGCCAGGATCAGGGGGCCGTCGAAATGGGCGATGAAGTTGACCTTGAGCCCGATGCTGGCGAAAAAGATGGGCGAGAAGACGTTGGCGATGAACTGGTCCAGGATGTAGCGGCTGCGGCGGCGCAGGTTGGGCGAGTCGCCCACGGCCATGCCGATGAAGAAGGCGCCGAAAATGGCGTGGATGCCGATCCATTCGGTGAAGGAGGCCCCCAACAGGGTGAGGATGACCACAAAGCCGATTTCACCGCCCGGCCACCAAGTGTAGGCCTGGACATAGGGCAGCAGTCGATGGATCAGCTTGCGGCCGGCCGTGAACACGAAGACCACGAAGCCCAGGGCCAGGATCACGGTGCGGGTGACGCCGTGGCCGAGGTCGGCGGCGTTGTCGATCATGCCCAGGACCACGGCGAAGATGACCCAACCGACCAGATCGTTGAAGATGGCGGCGCTGACGATCACCACCGCGAAATCGCTGCGGTAGAGATTCAGGTCGAGCAGGGTCTTGACGATCACCGGCAGGGCCGAGATCGACATGGCGATCGCCAAAAACAGGGCAAAGAGCAGCGGGTCGATATGCGGCTGGGCCCCGAAAAAATGCGGCAAATGCCAGGCGCACAGCAGGCCGGCGGCAAAGGGAATGACGATGCCGGCCATGCCGACCTTGAGCCCGGCCAGACCCTTGCGCCAAACGTTGGAGAGATCGACCTCCAATCCGGCCACCATGAGAAAAAGGGTCACGGCCAGGCCGGTGACGGTCGCGAAGGCCACGGCGCCCGGTCCGGCCTGGGGAAAGAGGAAGGCGTTGATCTCCGGTGCGACCTGCCCGAGCACGGTGGGGCCGAGCAGCACCCCGGCCAGCAGCTCGCCCACCACCGCCGGTTGCCGCAGGCGGTGCGCCAGCTCGCCCAGCACTCGGGCCGAGATCAGCAGGACGCTTAGGGACAGCAGGAGAACGGTGATGGAATCGGGTTGCATGGGTATTCTAAAAAAAAAGAAAGGAGCCCGTGCCCGGAAGCCGCCGGGTCGCTCAGATCTCCACTTGGTTGCCGAGTTCCACCACTCGGTCGGGCGGCACCTTGAAGAACGAGGTGGCGTTCCAGGAGTTGCGCGCCATGAAGATGAACAGGTGCTTGCGCCACTTGGCCATGGGCGAGGTCCCGGTGGGCAGGAGGGTCTCCCGGCCAAGAAAGAACGAGGTGGTGTAGATGTCGATCGCCAGCCCCTTCCTCCCCAGGAGTTCGAGGACTCTCGGGATGTTGGGGCTCTCCATGAACCCGTAGTAGGCCTTGACCCGGTAGAAGCCCTGGCCCAGGTTCTCCAGCTGCACCCGCTCCCCGGCCGCCATGGTCGGCGTTTCCGCCGACAGGACGGAAAAGAGCAGCACCCGCTCGTGCAGGGCCTCGTTATGTTTGAGGTGGTGGAGCAGGGTATGGGGGATACCCTCGGGGTGGATGGACATGAAGACCGCGGTGCCGCTGGTCCGCTGCGGGCTGTATTTGGCCAGGTCGTTGAGGAAGACGTCGGTCGGCAGGCGCATCAACTCGTAATGCTTTGCTAAAAAGGCCCGGCCGTCGCGCCAGGTGATCATGGCGGCGAGGATGACGGTGGCGATGCAGATGGTGATCCAGCCGCCGTCCGCCACCTTGAAGATGTTGGAGGCCAGGAAGGCGCTGTCGAACAGGAGAAAGAGCAGCAGCAGCGCCAGGCATTGCCACAGTGGCCAGTTCCACTTGATCCGGGTGACCTGGAAGTAAATGGTCGAGGTGATGGTCATCGAGGCGGTCACCGCAAAGCCGTAGGCCGCGGCCAGGCGGGTGGATTCCTCGAATACCAGCACCAGGGTCAGGCAGGCGATCATCAGCATCCAGTTGACCGTGGGGATGTAGATCTGCCCCTTGGCCATCTCGGAGGTGTGGACGATCCGCATGCGCGGGGTGAATCCCAGCTGGATGGCCTGCTGGGTCAGGGAATAGACCCCGGAGATCATGGCCTGGGAGGCGATGATGGTCGAGAAGGTGGCCAAAAACACCAGGGGATAGAGCATACCCTTGGGCGCCAGGGCGAAGAAGGGATTGATGCCGGCGCTCTCCGGGTTCATCAGCAGGTAGGCGCCTTGGCCGAAATAGTTGAGCAGCAGGCCGGGCAGAACGACCAGATACCAGGTCAGGCGGATGGGCAGGCGGCCGAAATGGCCCATGTCGGCGTACAGAGCCTCGCAACCGGTGATGCACAGCACCACCGAGGCCAGGGACACTGTGCCGTGGAGGTGATTGGCGGAGAAGTAGGTGATTATATGGATAGGATTGAGGGCGGAGAGCACCAACGGTTGCTTGACGATGGCCAGCACCCCCAGCACGCCCAGGGTGGCGAACCAGACGGTCATCACCGGGCCGAAAACCTTGCCGATGACCGCGGTGCCGTGCCGCTGGAAAAAGAACAGCGAGCCCAGGATCACACAGGTCAGGGGAACCACGAAATGGGCGGCCGCGTCGGTGGCCATGTTGATGCCCTCGATGGCCGACAGCACCGAGATGGCTGGGGTGATCACGCCGTCGCCGTAGAGCAGCGAGGCGCCCGAAGCGGTGAGGATGGTCAGAATGGCCCAGCGCCGCTTTTCGTTCTTCAGCCGGCTGCGGAGCATGGCCAACAGGGAGAAGGTACCGCCCTCCCCTTTGTTGTCGGCCCGGAGGACGAAAAAGATGTATTTGATGCTGACCACGAAGATCAGGGACCAGAAGACCAGGGAGAGAATCCCCAGGATGTTGGTCTGGGTGGTCGGCACGCCGTGGGTACCGAAAAAGCACTCCTTCAGGGTGTACAGGGGGCTGGTGCCGATGTCGCCGTAAATGATGCCCAGGGCGGCCAGGGCCAGGTGGGCCAGCGGAGCCTGGGGATGATGGTGCTCGTCGTGGACGGAGGCAGGTTGAGCGGGTGCAGGCGGGGCGGGGGCAACGGATGCGTCCACGGAATTCTCCTGTTGGTGGTCAAGGCAATGCAGCCTCTGGCAACAACCGGAGGCTCCCATGATGCTGACGAGGTGAGCTGACGGGCTCGGGCTGAGAGGTGCCTTACGCGTGTGCGATCCGCCCCGTGAATGTGGTTCCCCCGCTCCCGCGATAAGCGGGATTAAGCGTTTTCTTTTTGCTGCGCGCCGCATCCGGGTGTCGGATATTGACCATACGGAACATGACGGCAACTTGCCATTCTCTCTCGTTTTTCCGCCTTTTGCAATCGAATTCTTCGACAACGAAACGGAAGGCGGCCGGCCAGGCGGTGCGCGCATTCGCTCGCCGCATTCGGGCAAGCCGGCAATGATTGTGATGTTTTTTCCCGTGGCATGGGGTAGTACTCTGGCATGTGCGCTTCCACCTCTTGTTCGTCTACCGAGCCCGCCGGCCCGGCACCGGCCGGTCCACCCGCTCGCGTGGTGGTGGTGGGTGGCGGTGCCGCCGGTCTGATGGCCGCCGGCCAGGCTGCCCTGGCGGGTGCCCGGGTCGTGCTCCTGGAAAAGATGGCCCGGCCCGGCCGCAAACTCTGCATTACCGGCAAGGGCCGCTGCAATCTCACCAACGTGGCGCCGCTGCCCGAATTCCTCGGCCATTTCGGCGCCACCGGCCCCTTTCTCCGCCAGGCCTTCCACCGTTTTTTCACCCCGCACTTACTTGATTTTTTCGATGAATTGGGACTGGAAACGGTGACCGAACGGGGAGGCCGCGTTTTTCCCGCTTCCGGCAAGGCGCCGGAGGTACTGGCGGTGTTCGAACGTTGGCTGGCGGGGTGCGGGGTCGAAGTCCGCCCGGGCATGGCGATCAGCCGCCTGGTGCTGGCCGAAGGGACGGTCTCCGGGGTGGTCTGCGGGAGCGAAACGATTGCCTGCGACGCCCTGGTGCTGGCCACTGGCGGCGCCTCCTATCCACTGACCGGCTCGACCGGCGACGGTTACCGATTGGCGGAGTCGGCGGGGCATCGCCTGGTTGCCATCCGCCCGGCCCTGGTGCCGCTGATCGCCCAGGGCAGCCCCGCAGGCAGGATGGCCGGCCTGCAGCTGCGCAACATCAGGGCGCGGCTGTTCATCGACGGCAAGAAACGGGAGGAAGCCTTCGGCGAGTTGGCCTTCACCGAGGACGGCCTGAGCGGCCCGGTGATCCTCACCATCAGCGGCCGGGTGGTCGACGCCCTGCGGGCGGGGCAGACGGTGCAATTGCTGCTCGACCTCAAGCCTGCCTTGGACGAGAAGAAACTCGATGCCCGCCTGGTACGCGATTTCGAGCAACGACGCAAAGAACCATTGGCCGCCGTGCTGCGCGGCCTGCTTCCCAGGGAGATGGTGGCGGTGGCCCTGGAAGAGGCCGGTCTGGCCGCCGAAACGCCGGCCGGTGCCATCCGCAGCGAGGAGCGCAAGCGGCTGCGCCACTGGCTGAAAAATTTCCGCCTGCCCGTCACTGGCCACCGACCCCTGGCCGAGGCCATCGTCACCGCCGGCGGGGTCGACACCCGCGAGGTCGATCCCCGCACCATGGCCTCCCGGCTGGTGCGCGGCCTCTATTTTGCCGGCGAGGTGCTCGATCTCCAGGCCGATACCGGTGGCTACAATCTCCAGGCCGCCTTTGCCACCGGCTGGCTGGCTGGCCGTTCGGCAGCGCAGGGGGAAAAGACGCCACGAGCGCAAGATATCGCCAGATAACGGAAATATTGGCCGGGAGCGAAAGCATGTCTCTAAGTCACCGTCCTATCACCGAAGAAGAGATACAATACATCTGCGGTTTCCCGCAAAATGAAGACGAACTGTTCTTCTGCTTCCCGCAGGCCACATTCCCGCTGACCGTGCCGCAGTTGCGCGAGGCAATCGCCCGACGTTCGGACGCAACGGTGGTTGAACTCGATGGCGCGGTTGTCGCTTTCGCCAATTTTTATCGTTGGCAAACAGGCGGCTGTTGCGCGATCGGCAACGTCATCGTCGCCCCGGCAGTCCGTGGGCGAGGCGTGGGGCGATATCTCATCGAACGGATGATTGATCTGGCTTTCACCAGGCACCGGGCCGCCGAGATCCGCATCTCCTGCTTCAATCGAAACGTGGCAGGCCTGCTGCTCTACCCCAAACTGGGGTTTCAGCCGTATGCCATCGAGCAACGGAACGACAAGAAGGGGCATCGGGTCGCGCTCATTCACCTGCTGCTGACGCGTAATCAATTCATGGCCTTGCCATGCCCAGACGCCACCAGGCCGGGGAAAACTTTTGGGAACGAGACTAAAGAGAGCTTCTCCGGGGAACTCATGCAAATAGTAACAGCTACTGAAAGGCCGACCTCGCTCATCGAGACACTTCTTGATATTTGGGAAGCCTCGGTTGCGGCCACGCATCATTTTCTCTCACCCGACAACATTCAATCCATTAAACCAGCCGTTAAAACCGCATTGGATGCAATCCCCTTACTTGCCTATGCGGTGGATGCGGATAATGTGCCACTCGGTTTCATGGGAATTGACGGCAAGAAAATCGAAATGCTGTTCATCGGACCGGATTACAGAGGTCTGGGGCTTGGCCGTCTCTTCATTCATCATGCAATCGCAAACCTTGGGGCACGGTATGTCGATGTCAACGAGGAAAACGATCAAGGCGCGGCATTTTATGAACATATGGGATTTCAGGTATACAACCGCTCGGAGCATGACAATCAAGGCAACCCCTTTCCCATTCTGCACATGAAGCTGGACATCCCGGCCGAGTATTGAATGCGCAATGAAATATTTCGCCCGGCGCGAATATTGCCGGGGGGGGGGAGTCCGTCCACGGTGAGGGCGTGTCCGTAAGAATCGAAATGCACGACCGCCACTCAGGGGGAATATCGGACCTTCGAGATGGAAGGAAATTGAAACCGCAGCGCCCCCTCCCCTGTTCTCCCCCAGCCCATCGAGAGGTCTAGGCGGAAAAGCCAATCCACCTGCCGGTGCCCTTTCTGGCCTCGAAACGAGGCTTCAGGCACACGTTCACGCAGTTGAGCGAGTGCCTGAGCGGTTCGATGCACACGCTATCCTGCCAACGGCCGCGTCCATCCATGGATCATGGAATGCGGAGTCTGCACGCATAGTCCACTTGCATGCCGCATGTCGTTTTCCGAGTCGACACTCCTTCAGTTCCCCCGTGCCGCTGGAGCCATGAGCGAAACGGGAGGCTCGCCAGCCGGAGTAACGGGCCTGATCCATGCCCTTAATCGTCCGGCCGCTCCTTTATGGATCGTTTCGTCTGCGGCGTGGCGTCATCAACCCAAGACGCGGAAGAAACAATTTGACAAAACATATCGACAAGTGTAAACATATAGACATGAAAACCGATTACACCCGCACTCTTCCAGATGCCTGGCAACCGATGTCCCGCGTATTCACCGCGCTTGGCGATGAACACCGGCAACGAATCCTCTTGCTGTTCGAAAAAAGGGAACGACTCAATGTCGGCCAAATTGCCGAAGTTTCGACCCTGTCCCGATCCACGGTCTCGCATCATCTCAAAATCTTGCGTGAGGCCAAGGTGCTGAATTCGGAAAAAATTGGCAAGGAGGTTTGGTACTGGATAAACTGTTCGTATCTGGAACAAGTTCTCGACAACGTCTTGACGTATGTCCGGAGCCTGGAATAAAATTTTCTTCGATATGTCGAAATGTTTAAAAATATGGTTTTAATCGATTCATTTCCCCACTTCCCGCGAGGTGCCCGCATGTTCCGTTCATTGATCACGTTACTGCTTCGAGTTTGCTGTCGTTTGCTTTTCCGGGTGTCGGTACGGGGGGACAGCAACGCCTTCGCCGCCGAACGGTTGCTGGTGGTGGCCAACCACGAATCTTTTCTCGACGGCCTGCTGCTCGGGCTGTTTCTGCCGCTCCGGCCGGTTTTCGTGGTGCATACCGTGGTGGCCAAAAACCGTTTTTTCCGCCTGGTCCTCTCCCTGGTCGACTACCTGGCCGTGGACCCGACCAATCCGATAGCCATGAAAAAAGTGGTGCGGTTGCTGGAGTCGGGGCGACCGGTGGTGATCTTTCCCGAAGGACGCATCACCACCACCGGCAGCCTGATGAAAGTGTATGACGGCCCGGCCTTTGTCGCCGCCAAAACCGGCGCCACTATCCTGCCGGTGCGTCTTGACGGCGCCTCGCGCAGCTATTTCTCCCGTCTGTCGGGCAAAAACCGGAAATCATTTTTTCCCAAAATCCACATCACCGTTTTGCCGGTCACCCATATTCCCATGCCCGAAGCGACCACTGCCAAACTGCGCCGAAAAATGGCCGGCGAAGCTATGCGGCGCTTGATGCAGGAAATGATTTTTGCATCCAGGCCATCCCAAACCCTGTATACCGCGCTCTGCGACGCGGCGGAGATATTCGGCGGTACGCGCCGGGTGCTCGAAGATATCCGGCAAGTTGAATATTCTTACAAAGATCTATTAAAAATAACCCTCGCACTCAGTCGCCAGGTGGAACGAATTTCGGCCGAGCATGAACGGATCGGCTTGCTGCTGCCCAACATGGCGTCTACCCTGGGCTTGCTGCTCGGCCTCTCCGCCCGTCGCCGGGTTCCGGCCATGCTCAATTACACCGCCGGCATGGACGCCATGCAAGCGGCCTGCACCGCAGCGGAAGTCCGTCTCGTCCTCACTGCTCGCGCCTTTGTCGAACAAACCAAAATCGCGGATAAATTGTCCGGACTGCGCGGTATCGAGCTGGTGTATCTGGAAGACCTGATCGAGCAGATCCGTCTGCCCGATAAAATATGGCTCTGGGCCTATGCGCTCCGATTCCCCAGAACCTTTGCCCTCCCCTCCTCTCCCGAGGATCCGGCGGTCATCCTTTTCACCTCCGGTTCGGAAGGCCAACCCAAGGGCGTGGTGCTCTCGCATCGGGCCATTCTCTCCAATATCGCCCAAGTACGGGCCGTGATCGATTTTTCCGTGGACGACAAGGTGCTCAACGCCATGCCGATTTTCCACTCCTTCGGGCTGACCGCCGGCACGCTGATGCCCGTTCTTACGGGGGCGGGGCTCTTTCTTTATCCCAATCCGCTCCATTATCGAATCATCCCGGAGCTAGTCTACGACCGCAACTGCACCGTCTTGTTTGGCACCTCGACGTTCCTGAACAATTACGCCCAATCCGCCCATCCCTACGATTTTTATCGACTCCGCTACGTGGTGGCCGGGGCGGAAAAACTTACCGAGACCGTGCGCAATCTGTGGTTCGAGAAATTCGGCATTCGCATTTTTGAAGGGTATGGCGCCACCGAAACCGCCCCGGTACTGGCGGTGAACACCCCCATGGCGTATCGAACCGGCACGGTCGGCACCTTTCTGCCCGGCATCGAAGCCAAAGTGTTGCCGGTGCCGGGAGTGGAACACGGCGGCCTGCTCCACGTCCGTGGCCCGAACTTGATGAGCGGCTATCTCAAGGCGGATCGGCCCGGCGTCGTGCAAGCGCCTGCTTCCGAGTTGGGAGCGGGCTGGTATGCGACCGGCGATGTGGTGGACGTCGACGCCGAGGGATTTGTCAGCATATTGGGACGGCTCAAACGGTTTGCCAAGATTGGCGGAGAAATGGTCAGTCTGGAGGTGGTGGAAAAATTGGCCTCGGCCGTCTCTCCGGAGCACAGCCATGGCGCTCTTGCCCTGCCGGACGCGTCCAGAGGCGAAGCCATAGTGTTATTCACCACCGATGCCGGCCTCACTCGCGCCCTATTGGCCACCGGCGCGAAAAAACTCGGCATTCCGGAATTGGCGCTGCCGCGTAAAGTGCACTTCCTGGATGCGCTGCCCCTGCTGGGCACGGGAAAAATCGACTACCCGTCTCTCAACCGACAGGCCGGGGAACTTTCGGCATGAAACCCTTGGATCTTCTGACAAGGCGTGGTTTTCTCGGCCTGCTGGCCGGGATCGTGGCCCTTGGCGCCACCGGCCCCCTCCTGGCAAAACCACGCCTGCGCAATCCCTGCCGTTCGGCGGAATTTCCCGGGCTGGAGCACGATCCGAGGCTCAATGCCCTTTGGCAAGGGATCGATCCGCACCAGTTTTGGGACTGCCATGTTCATCTGGCCGGCACCGGTGACAGCAACAGCGGTATTGTCCTTGGAGCGCAACTAGCCTCCGCCCGCCATCCGCTCCAATACGGGCAGCGCCTGGTGTATATGAACGGCGGCTGCACCGATTCCAGCCAAGGAGTGGACATCAGTTACGTTGCCCGCTTGCTCCAACTGATCGATGCCCTGCCCCCGGGCGCAAAAACCCTTCTGTTCGCCTTCGACCGTTTTTATGACGAGGCCGGGCGCCCAGATTCCGACAAACTGACCATGTACGTCCCGGACGAATACGCGCGCAGTCTTGCCGCCGCCTATCCGGCCCGATTCGAATGGGCCGCCTCCATCCACCCCTATCGCAACGACAGCCTGGCAGCCCTGCAACAGGCCATCGCCGGCAGCGCCCGAGCGATAAAATGGCTGCCTTCGGCCATGGGCATAGATCCGGCCGCCCCTCGCTGCGACGATTTTTACCGCGCCCTGGCCACTGCCGATCTGCCCTTGATCGTTCACTGTGGCCAGGAGCAGGCGGTCGAAGGCAAGGGCCGACAACACCTCAACAATCCACTCCGGTTACGCCGAGCGCTGGACGCCGGTGTCCGGGTCGTCGTCGCGCACTGTGCCTCCGTGGGAACGGATATCGACCTGGATCGCGGACCGGCGGGGCCAAGGACCGACAGCTTCCGCCTCTTCAGCCGAATGATGGACGAACCGCGGGCACGGGGGCTGCTTTTTGGCGACATTTCCGCCATTACTCTCCGCAACCGGCCATTGCCGATCATCAAGACCCTGCTTTCCCGAACCGACTGGCATTCCCGCCTGCTGCACGGCTCCGATTATCCGCTCCCAGGCATCCTGCCCCTGATTGCACCGGCCGGCTTGGCGCGGGCGGGCTTGTTGCCCAAGGATTCCGTCGGCGGGTTGGAAAAACTACGCGAGCACAATCCCTTGTTTTTCGATTTCGCGCTCAAACGGCTGCTCCGCTGGCAGGGGAATTCCTTTGCCGCCTCTGTTTTCCAAACTCGTCTTTTTTTCACGAGGACCTGACCATGAGTTCCCAGTTCAGTCTGTTCAATACGCCACGATTTCGGCCGTTCTTCCTCACCCAATTTCTCGGGGCCTTTAACGACAACCTGTTCAAAAATGGGTTGGTGGTCATGCTCACCTTCCAGGCGGCCGCATGGACGGATCTCAAAATCGAGATCCTGGCCAATCTGGCAGCCGGGATCTTCATCCTGCCGTTTTTTCTCTTTTCCGCCACCGCCGGCCAACTTGCGGACAAATATGACAAGGCCATGCTGGCCCGATTGGTCAAATTGCTGGAAATCGCCATCATGCTCGTGGCTGCCGCGGGATTCTGGCGGCACAGCCTGCCTCTGCTCCTGGCTGCCCTATGCCTGCTCGGCTGCCATTCCACGCTGTTCGGACCGGTAAAATACGCCATCTTGCCGCAACACCTGCGGCAAGAAGAATTGATGGGCGGCAATGCCCTCATTGAAGCCGGGACGTTCATAGCCATCCTCATTGGCACGTTGGCCGGCGGTCTGCTGGCCGGGGCCGCCCATCCCCTGTGGATAGCCGGCTGCGGCCTGCTGATCGCCTTTGCCGGATACCTGACCAGCCGCAGCATCCCAACCGCGCCACCACCGGATCCGCAGTTGCGCATCAATCCGAATCCGGTCACGGAGACCTGGCGCAACATCAATTTCGCTCGTGAAAATCGCTCTGTTTTCCTCTCCATTTTGGGCATTTCCTGGTTTTGGCTTTATGGCGCCCTGTTTCTGGCTCAATTTCCGGCCTACGCTAAAAATGTCCTGGGCGGCGGCGAATCGTCCGTCACCTTGCTGCTCGCCGTTTTCACCACTGGGATCGGTGCCGGCTCCCTGCTCTGCGAGCGCATGGCGGGCAAGCGAATAGAAATCGGCTTGGTCCCGTTCGGTTCCATCGGCCTGACCCTGTTTGCCCTGGATCTTGCGTTGGCCTCTCCTGCGGGATCGGCAATCGGCACCCCCCTTGGTATATGGGCGATGCTTGGTCAATTTTCGACCTGGCGCATGCTGATCGACTTGCTTTTGATCGGCATGTTCGGAGGTTTTTTCATCGTTCCTCTCTATGCCTTGGTCCAGGTGCGCAGCGATAGCGGATACCGGGCCCGGATCATCGCCGCCAACAATATTCTCAACGCCTTGTTCATGGTCGTGGGGTCAATCGCGGCGGCGGCCATGCTGAGCGCGGGTTTGACCATTCCATGGCTGTTTGCCGTTGCCGCCGCCTGTAATGCCGCCGTCGCCTGCTACATTTACGGCCTGATCCCGGAATTTCTCCTCCGCTTCCTGGCCTGGTTGCTGGCACATTGCCTTTATCGGCTGGACACGCAAGGCATCGAACACATTCCGGAAGAAGGAGCGGCAATGCTGGTCTGCAATCATGTCAGTTTCGCCGATATTCCGATCATTCTGGCTGCCTCGCCACGACCGGTCCGCTTTCTCGTGGAGCGTCGTTACGTGCAACAGCCGCTGATCGGCTCTCTTTTGCGCCGCAGCGGGGCCATCGCTTTCCTCCATGGCGACGAACAGGAAATACGGACACAGGTGCTCGATCAAGCGGCGGAGGCCTTGGCCAAAGGCGAATTGTTGGCGCTGTTTCCGGAGGTAACCCATACGCCGGACGGTGAAATACAGCCATTCCAACCACTGGCCAGTCAAATTCTGGCTCGTGGCCCCGTACCGGTGATTCCCATGGCCTTACAGGGATTATGGGGCAGTGTTTTTTCGAGAATCGGCAGCAAAGCCCAGCGATTCCTCGGCCGACGCGGCCTGTTTTCGCACATCGCACTGACGGTCGGCGAGGCAATCCTTCCGGCCGAAGCCACCCCGGAGCGACTGCGGGCCGAGGTAATTCGACTGCGAGGAGAGCATCGATGACCGGAGTACCTGTCGCAGAGCAGGCAATCTTTCCAGGACACATTTCTGTCAACGCAAGGCAGAAGAAACCAAGACAACTGCGGCAAGAAAGCCGGACTCCGGCTTCGATCGGGCGGATTTTCGATTTGGCCGAATTGCAGGACCAAGAATGTCCGCTGCACGTTAGCCAAGGACGCAACTTAGCCTTATGGCTAAAAAATTTTCTATCCCTTTATAGGGCAAACAATATTATATTCGCAGGTAAACTTTGCGGTCGCAATCCATAGGACCATGGCCGCACATGCCCCGATTTTCCGGCCTCTTGATCAAGGCCAGGTTCGGGCCGTCAAGAGGGGCGAAAACCGGGGCGTGGCAACATGGCGCAGGCCCCCGGATGCCTCCGATGCGCGCCCCAAACATTCCACAGGCGCAACGCCGCATCCCGTCCGGCGGATACGTGCACTCAAAAAACACGCCCGATCGCCCTTGCACTGCAAACCGAAAGGTCGCCGAGCGTGAGGAGCGTTTCACTTCAACCGCCGGCAAGCCAACAGGTTATCATGCGCAACATAGTAATGGCAGGCTGCACCATGCTCGCCTTTTCATCTCCCGCCGCGGCGTGGGAAGGCTACGACCGCAAGGCCGGCACCTACATTGAAATCGAAGAGGGCCAAGCTGTGCACTCCAGGCGGGAAATCGAGTATTACGATTTCGGCCGGCGCGAATATCGCCGGGGGAGCGTCGAAGCCGTCCACGATGACGGCGCATCCGTGGAGATCGAGGTGTACGACCGCCACTCGGGGGAATACCGAACCTTTGAGATGGCAAACGAGTGAAACCGCAGCCGCCCTTCCCCCTGTTTCTGCCCTGCACCCGTGAAGAGATGGCCGAGTTGGGCTGGGAAACGCTCGACGTCGTCCTGGTCACCGGCGATGCCTACATCGACTCGCCCTTCATCGGGGTGGCGGTGATCGGCAAGCTTTTGCTCCACCACGGCTTCAAGGTGGGGATCGTCGCCCAACCCGACTGCCGTTCGGCCGAGGATATCTGCCGGCTCGGCCAGCCCCGCCTTTTCTGGGGGATCACCGGCGGTTCCATCGATTCCATGGTCGCCAACCGCACCGCTTCCGGCCGCAAACGCCACACCGACGACTACACCCCCGGTGGCGACAACACCCGCCGGCCGGACCGGGCGGTGATTGCGTATGCCAACCTGATCCGCCAACACTGCAAGCGCACCGCGCCCCTGGTGTTGGGCGGCATCGAGGCCAGCCTGCGGCGCCTGGCCCATTACGACGCCTGGGACAGGCGGGTGCGGCGCTCGATTCTCGTCGATGCCAAGGCCGATTACCTGCTCTACGGCATGGCCGAGCGAAGCGTGGTCGAGCTGGCCCGGGCCCTGGCGGCCGGACAATCGCCGACCGCCATCCGCGGCCTGTGCCACCTTGCGCCGGAGCCGCCGGCCGAAGCCCTGCTTTTGCCCTCGCACCAGGAGGCTGCCACCGACTGCCAGGCCTTTGCCGCCATGTTCCGTGCCTTCTACGACCACAACGATCCGCTCTCCGCTCTGCCTCTGGCCCAGCAGCAGGACAGCCGCTACCTCATCCACAACCCGCCGCAGCCGATGCTGACCACGGCGGAGCTCGACGCGGTCCACGAACTGGAGTTCGCCCGCGATCTCCATCCCTACCATCGCCAGGACGGGCCGGTCCGGGCGCTCGACACCATCCGCTTTGCCCTGACCACCCACCGGGGCTGCTACGGCGAGTGCAATTTTTGCGCGATTGCCGTGCACCAGGGCCGCACGGTCCAGAGCCGGAGCATCGATTCCCTGGTGCGGGAAGCGGCCCGCCTTGCCGCCCATCCGGCATTCAAGGGGGTGATCGCCGATGTCGGCGGCCCGACCGCCAACATGTACGGTTTCGAGTGCGCAAAGAAGCTGGCCAAGGGTGCCTGCCGCGACCGGCGCTGCCTGTTTCCCGAAGTCTGCCCGAGCCTCAAGCCGAACCACGGGCCGCTGATCGAGCTACTGCGCCGGCTGCGCGCCATCGCCAAGATCAAAAAGATCGCCGTGGCCTCGGGCCTGCGCCACGACCTGATCCTCGCCGACCGTGCCCACGGCCTCGCCTATCTGCGCGAGATCGTCCGTCACCATGTCTCGGGACAACTGAAAATCGCGCCGGAACATAGCAGCGAGACCGTGTTGGCGGCCATGGGCAAACCGGGCACCGAGGCGCTGCTGCGCTTCCGAAGCCTGTTCAACCGCCTGACCAGGGAAGAAGGGCTGGAGCAATACCTCACCTATTACCTGATCGCCGCCCACCCCGGCTGCACCCAGGCGGACATGGAGGAGTTGCGGGCCTTTTGCCTGCGCCGGCTGCACCTGCTGCCCCACCAGGTGCAGCTGTTCACCCCCACGCCCTGCACCTGGTCCACCCTCATGTACTGGACCGGGATCGATCCGTTCACCGGCGAGGCCTGTTTCGTCGAAAAGAGCGAGGCTGGCCGGGAACGGCAGAAGGCGGCAATCACCGGCCAAGCGCAGCAACGGCCAGGTCGGCGACCTCCGGGTCCGGATGCGCCCCCTCGCCGGAAACGATCCTCCTGAGCGGGCATTCCCGCCGCCGCCCTAGCGTACCGGAAAATCGAAAAAGGTTGCCGGAAAGGGCTCGTTGTCGAGGGTGAAATGCCACCACTCCCTGGCATACGGTGCAAAACCGTGCTTTTGCATGAGCTGTCGCAACAGCAGGCGGTGCGCCCGGGCTGCGGCGGGCACTGCGGGGCTGTCCGGCCAGGATTTGGGAGCGAACAGGTCAAACCCCGACCCCATGTCCAAACCGGGGTCGGCCGGACCGGCGGCACTGGCGGTGAGGGTCACGTCCACCGTGCTGCCGCGGCTGTGGCTCGACTTTGCGGCGATGTACCCCTCCTTGAACAGGTTTTCCTTGCCCAGTTCCGGATAGAATTCACCTTGCATGCGCGTATCGCGCGGATCTTCGGCCCAACGGACGAAATGCTCCACCGCCCGCTGGGGCCGGTAACCGTCGAACACCTTCAGGCTGAGACCAAAGGGGCGCAACTCGTCCTGGACCGCCTTGAGCGCCAGGGCCGCCTTTTCGGTGAGGATGCAGCGGGGACGCAGGTAGCCGTCGATGGGCCTGCCCACGAAATTGTGGCCGGTGGCATAACGAAGCTCGATCTTGATGTCGGGTATCACCCGGTCCAGATAGACGAATCCGGTCGGCAGGCCCGGTTCCTGCTCGGTCCCCCACGCAGTCGCCCCGAACAGGCAGGCAAGTGCGATACAGAGCATGCGGAGAAAAAGAGTTTTTTTGATTTCCATCTCACGTCTCCTGGCGGAACGGTTGTCCGGGTAGGGCTCGATTGCGGGTGCGGGCGGCCAGGCCGGAATCGAGACCGCCGGATCGAGGTTGCAGCCTGGTCGGCAGGCACAAAAAAGAAGAGAGCACAAACACCGCTTTGAAAACCCGCTCATTTATCGTATATAAGCCGACACAATCGGCCGGCTGCCCGATGCGGCCCGCCCGCTCGTCGATACTCTCCGTAACCGAAGCGATGCCCACTTCCTCTTCTTCATCGGCGGCCCAGCCCGCCGCCAATGCCGACGATGCCGGCGGCTGGTTTCCGGAAAACCTGGCGCGGATCAACGAGCGGCTGACGCAACGTGCCGCCCATCCCTCCACTACCAGGCCGGTGGCGGTGTTTGATTTCGACAACACCTGCATTTTCCGCGACGTGGGCCAGGCCGTATTCTGCCATCAACTGCAACACCTGCACTACCGCCTTGTCCCGGAGCAACTGGCCGCGATCCTGCCCCGGCCCGAAGGCCAGCTGGCGGGCCGGCCGCTGGCCGCCATCGTCGCCACCCTGGTCGAGGCCTATCGAACCCTGTTCCCACTGCTGCTCGCCGGCCGCACGGCAAAGGCCCTGAGCTTGCCCCAGGCCCGGCTTTTCGCCACCCTGTTGCTCTGGTTCGTCATCCAGGCACGCAAGGACGAACGGCTGGGCCCGCCCTACGTGCTGCCGTTCATGGCCAAGCTGCTGGCCGGGTTCACCACCGCTGAATTGCGGTTCCTGGCCATGGATGTGGTGCAGGTGGCAGGTGCGGAGCCGCTCGACGAGGCCACCCTGGCCGTGGAGGCGCCGGCCCCGATCGGCCGCATCGAGGCGAGCTATCCCCGCGGGCTGCACCCGTATCCGGAAATGCTGGCGCTGATGCGGCGATTGGCCGAGCTGGACATCGAACGATACGTTATTTCGGCGAGCGCCGAATGGCTGGTGGAGGGGGCGGCAAGCTGGCTGGGCTTTCCGGTGGACGCGGAGCGGGTGTTCGGTATCCGGGTCGACCTGGATGCGGGCGAGGTACTCACCATCAGCGATCCCCTCGATTAGCCGGTCACCGACCGCGAGGGCAAAACCGAAGTCATCCGCCGCTGGATCGGGGCTCGCCCGATGCTCGTGGCCGGCGACGCCGACACCGACTACGAGATGCTGACCCTGCCCGAAGTCGATATCCGCCTGCTGCTCAACCGGCGGCAGCGTGGCCTGATCGCCACCCTGTACGAGGATCGGCACGTCCTGGTGCAGGGGCTGGACCTGGCCACCGGCCGCTTTCGGCCCGCACGGGAGTCGATCTAGATCGACAAGACCGCGGGCCGGCGCCGGCTTTCCCGGACAACTCAGCCCCTACCCCTGCCCGCCCTAATACAATCAGGCCACACGCGCGGTGATGAGCGGCGGTTTGCTGCTGGTCGGTGCCGAACTGATTGCGGACGACCCCATGAGACACGACTTAGCGCTCTGAGCTAACGTGAAAAATTATACCCGTTCAAAATGCAGTTACCGTGAAGTGCTGGCCGCTATAACTTCCCTGAAAAGAACGGACCGGATTGGACACATAACGCGCCACACTCTTCTTAAGCTCCTGATATTCCTGGCTATCGATCCTGTAGGAATAATTCGAGCCGATTCGTAGTATCTGCGTATCCCCTGCTCCGTAGACGGACGATTCATAATAGCCTGAAAGCAGCACTGCAGAAATTTTGCGCCCTGCCGTGTTTTCGATCAGCCAATGCACCGGCTCGTAACTGGCCAGGACAAGTACAAGCGGCGTCGAAGAAGAGGTAACGGTGATACGTACCGTGCCGGCTGAATGGGCCATTGCGGGACGGTCGCCTGACTTGGCCTCATAGACCCCGATCACGGCGACCTGCGCATCCGCCGGGACGTTCGTCAGCATGGGCGGCGGGTCGGCACGCTCAAACTTTTCCCGTACTTTTTTACCCAGAACCTGTTGTAGGTCTTGGGCCTCGCCCAGCTCGACGTCACGCTCATACTTCTCCCGTACTTTTTTACTCAAGACCTGTTGTAGGTCCTGAGCCTCGCCCAGCTCGACGTCGGCTCCGACGGAAGCGGTGTTCATATTCCGCCACATATAGCCGGTTCGGGGCGCAAGCGAGATGAGCTGTCCAGCGTCGCTCTTGTAATCGGTCACAGGTGCCAAAGTCGATGACTCAATGTCCAACACTTTGCCTTCGCTTCTGTATGGGGACGCTGACGCCGGATGGGTGAAAAAAATTTTGGATTCGCTGATCTTGGAAAAACCTTTTGCACGCAGCACAGCCAAATCCCAATCTCCCTGATCGCCGGTGGCAACGTCCAGCCAACCAAGCCCAGAGGAAAACCCGTAGATCGCACGTGTGCCATCGGCCATCATGAAGGGTTTGCCGGACTTGCCGGACGAAACTTGCCTCGTCAGATTCCACTGGCTCACCACCATAGTCTGGAGGGAACCGTCGGGTGCGCGCAGGTGATCAACCAACGCGGCCGTGCCGCTGCCGCCGATCAGTTGGCGTTCGGATCCGCCGTTAACAGCAATGGCCCAATCCGGGTTACGTTCCGCTGTAGGATAGGCCGACGTCATTCCTGTGGTCAAGTCCAACAAAACGGCACCGGATTGCGGTGCATTCCGGATCACGACCAAGGCACTCACGCCTGGCAGCCAAGCGGTAATCTGCCGGTACTTGTCGGTGCTCCATACCAGTGCACCACTTTCGACATCGAACGCTTTGAGTCCGCGGGACGACTGCTCTGATGCCAGAACGATGCGCCCATTTGGAGACAGTGCTGTCGCCGTGCGGTTGAAATCTCCGCCCTTGAACGTCTGCAGCACTTTCCCGTCGGGAAGCCGAATGGCGGTAAAAATGCCTCGCGTCGATTCAAGGAGCGCCACATTCGAATCGGCGGCCGTTGTAATTCCTACTGTGGTGTCTTCGTAGGCGGGCAGGAGCGTTGGCGCGCCCAGAGGGGTCGCCGGGACAAGAGGCGGCTTAGCCAGCAAAGTGGCAAGTCGCTGTATCCCTATCCATTCACCGATCTTGGCATCTTGGTCACGCAGGCACATGGAATCGACCGGTTTCCTGCGGATATCTTCGGGAGTGTCAAAACGATCGATGGAGATGGACACGGTACAGGAGAGGGCGCGGATTGCCAAAAGCCTGTCGAGTTGCTGGCTGGCAGCAGCGTGATTACCGTCCCTCTTGGCCGATTCGAGATAGTTTGTGACCGCGAAGGCAACCTCGTCAGAGACCGGGAAGGCTTTGGTGATTTTCTCAGCCGGGGGCGTCAAACCCGCCGAGAATTTGTCGCACCCCGCCAGAATAAGCACGAGGGTCAAGACGAAGACAAGCTGCGGACATGCGAACCACCCCATAAGCGCTCCTCGTTTATATCTACATACATTGAACCGTAGCCGTGGAAACCATCGCCGTGGCATGAGCATGCGGGCTATCATCGGACAACTGAGGCCACGGCACGGTCAAGAAGCACATGCCATGCCTAGGTATGCCAAGCCCCTGCCGGGACATTCTTCACCGATGATCATGCCACGCATATAGATTGTATAAAACGGTCTGTGGGCGGTGATGCGAACCGTATTTTACTCTTTCTTCAAGGTTGCGGCGAAATCGAGCATCCGCTGGATCGGGATGCGGGCCCGGGCCGCCAATTCCGGCGCCACTTGAATCTCACCCTCGCCGGTTTCCAGCACCCGCGCCAATTGCTGCAAAGTGTTCATCTCCATCCAGGGGCAGCGGGCGCAACTCTCGCAGGTGGCACCCTCGCCGGCGGTCGGCGCGCCCAACAGGATCTTGTCCGGCGCCAGTTGCCGCATCTTGTTGAAGATGCCGGCGTCGGTGGCCACGATGAATTCTCGGTTGGGCAAATCCCGCACCGCCTGGATCAGAGCGGTGGTGGAGCCGACCACATCCGCCAGTGCCACCACCTCTTCCGGCGATTCCGGATGCACCAACACTGCGGCCTGGGGATGGAGCGCGTGCAGTCGCGTCAACGCCTCGGCCTTGAACTCCTCGTGCACCACGCAGGAACCCGGCCAGAGGATCATCTCCACCCCGGTCAGGCGCTGGACGTAGCGGCCGAGGTGCCGGTCCGGCCCCCAGAGGATCTTCTCTCCTTTCTCGGCCAGATGCTTGACCACCGACAGGGCGATGCCCGACGTCACCACCCAGTGGGAACGGGCCTTGACCTCGGCGCTGGTATTGGCGTAGACCACGACGGTGTGGTCGGAATGGCGGTCGCAAAAATCGGTGAACAGATCGATCGGGCATCCCTCGTCAAGGGAGCAGGTGGCCTCGGGCGCGGGCATCAGCACCCGCTTTTCGTTATTGAGGATCTTGGAGGTCTCGCCCATGAACCGGACTCCGGCCACTACCAGGGTTTGGGCCGGATGGGCGGCGGCGAACCGAGCCATTTCCAGGGAGTCGGCCACGCAGCCGCCGGTAGCTTCGGCCAGATCCTGCAAATCACCATCGGTATAATAGTGCGCCACCAGGACCGCGTTTTGTTGGCGCAGCATGGCCGCGATCCGCTCCTTCAGCGCCACCTTGTCCGCGGCGGGCAGCTCCGGCTTGAAGGGATGCGGGGGGACCGCGATCCGGGGAAGGATGACATCCGCCAGGGTTTCTCGTGCTCCGTTCTTCATGGCAAGTTCCAGGGTCGTGATTTCGATCAAAAAAACCGGGGCATTCCCGCCACCGGGCGCAATGCGAGGCTCCCTACTACCGCAAAATACCGCGCCCGACAACCATTTTCGCCGCAAATCCCGGCCACGCTTCCCCTCGGTCCGGAAAGCGCTGCGGTGGATGCACAAAGTCGAATTCCGTAGTTTCCTGTCGGCGCATCGTACGTTATACTGTCGACATCCAGGCAACCCGTTTCCTTGTGATTGGCCATGCATGTCTACCCCTCAGAACTCGTCGCGCTCATCACTCAGCGTTGGGAAGCCATGTCCGCGTCGGCCGAAGGCGGCGGCGAACCGGGCACCGGCGTTCTGCCGGGCAAGGAAGCGCTGGAACGGCTGATCTCCACCTGCTATCAGGCCAGCATGATGCGCGAGGAGGACCGGCCGGTGACCTTGCGCCTGATCCTTGCGCCCTCTTCCCTCTTTCCGCCCGACCAGGGGCCGCCCAAGGGCTTTCTCCGCCTGCTCTTCTCCACCCCCCGTCCCTTCCACGAATACGAGCTGCGGCGGCTTTCCCCGGCCATCGATTTCGAACGTTCCCTGATCGCGGTCGAGCCGCATCCGGAAAGGACCTTCCAGATCTGGGGCGTGGTCAACTCGGGCATCCGCTGGCTCCAGGAGGAGCGCGGCGGCAACAAGAAGACCAAGCAGTTGCCCGATGTCTTTGTGGTCCATGTCACCGGGCCGGGCATGCTCACCCTTTGCCGGGGGCTCAAGATCATCGCCACCCTCAACGGTGGCAGGATCATCGATTCCACCGCCAATGCCTTCCATTCCATGTGGATGAACAAGCTGTTCGCCAAGGAACGGAACCTCCTGCTGCAATTGCACGAGCAGTTCCGGGCCAGCGTGCTCTATCCGGTGGCTAAGGTTCAAGATGACTTCATCGAGAACCTGCAGTTTCAAATCTTGAAGCGGGTGCTGAGCGTCAGCCGGATGTCGCGCCACGGCGGTACCTTCATCGTCTTTGCCGACGAGCATCCACTCGAATGGGTCACCGGCGACAATCCCTACCTCCTGGTCAAGTACCGTTTCCGGCAGGACGAAGCCATCCAGCGGCAACAAAACCTGATGATCCGGACCATCCGCCTGGCCACCACCGCCCTGGGCGACATCAAGGATCCGGACAAGGTCATCACCTGGAAGGATTACGTGGATCTCCGCCATGAATCGTCGGTCTATGACCTCGAGGAGGCCTTGTACGAGCACGCCCAGTTCGTCGCCAACCTGGCCGCGGTCGACGGCGCGGTGGTGATCAGCAACAGGGGACCGATCGGCTTCGGGGCCATGATCGTCGGCTCGCTCGACAAGCTGACCGAGGTCGCCATCGCCAGCGACGCCGAAGGCAAGATGGTCAGCCTGGTCAAGATCGAGGGCTACGGCTCACGGCACCGTTCCGTCTACCACCTGTGCAACACCCTCCACCAGGTGATGGCCATCGTCGTCTCCCAGGACGGCAATATCCAACTGGCCAAGTGGCGCAACGGCATCGTCACCTGCTGGGATCTGACTACCCAGATGTTCATCGGCGACACCTGACCGCCCGCTTCTTCCTCCCGATTCACTCGGCCACCTGCCGTAGCCGCCGCTTCGCCACCGGCCACAGGGCCAGGGTGCAGCCGACCGCCGCCACCCCCATCCAGCCCAGCATCCGGATCTTATCCGGCCATTCGAGCGAGAACAGCCACATGGACAGGGCGCCGACCATGAAATAGAAGAAGACCATCAGCGACGAGGCCGCGCCGGTGTCCCGATCGACCTGTTCGAGGATCAGGTTGTTACTCGCCGGCCGGCAGAAGGAAAAGGCAAAGGTGAGGCCGAACATCGGCAGAGTCAGCCGCCAGGGCAGCGGAATCCAGGGGCAGAGCAGCAGTAGCGAGGCCGCGAGCATGCCGGTGAAGGCCCAGGGCAGCAGCCGGGTGACCGAGGTATGCCGTGCCACCCGGGAAAAGGTCAGGGGTGCCAAAACGAAGGCCAGGGCGTTGAAGCCGAAAAAGTAGCTGAACTGGCGCTCGTTGAACCCCAGTCGGGTGATGTAGAGATCGGGCGAGCCGCCGATGAAGGCAAAGACCGGCACGCAAGTGAAGGAAAGGGTCAGCAGCAGGAGCATGTAGCGGCCGTTGGCAAAGAGGCGCAGGTAGCTGGCCGCCACTTGGATCAGGCTGGGGGCCAGATGTTGCCGCAGGGACTCGTCCATGCGCCACACCCCGGCAAGGGCAATGGTCCCCAGCAAGGCCTGGAGCAGGAAGATCCAGCGCCAGGAAAACAGGGTGAGGGTCCAGCCGCCGAGAATCGGGGCGATCATCGGCGCGGCGGCGACAATGGCCCCGATCTGGACAAAGACCCGCTGCCGCTGCAGGCCGGAGAACCGGTCCTTGCTGACCGCGAACACGATGGCCGAGGCGGCCGCCGCCCCCGCCCCCTGGAGAATCCGGCCGCAGATGAGCATGCCCGGGCTTTGCGCGACCGAACAGAGCAGACAGGCAACAATGAACACCGCCACCCCGACGAGCAGGGGCGGCCGGCGGCCATAGCGGTCGGAAAGCGGGCCGTACAGCAGCAAAAAGGCGCAGTAGGTCACGAAAAAGGCGACCAGGGTCAGGTTGATCGTCACCAGCGGCGCCTGCCATTCGCGCTGCAACAGGGGCAAGGCCGGCAGGTACATGTCGGTAGCCAGCGGCGGAAAGGCCGACAGCAGCGCCAACAGCAAAATGATCGGGGGGAAATGCTTTTTGAGCATTGCGAGAAGTTGCATCCGGCCTTTTTCCTTTCTCATGCAAGAGACAGGGCGAATCGGGAAACCGGGACCTCCGGGATGGCTCCTCCCCTCCCGGCTTCTGTTTTCGCCCAATAATCGGGGTTAGTGGGGCGCGGCTGCGAAGAGCTCGTCCAACGACTTCTGCAGGTTGGTCATGGCATAGGGCTTGACCAGCACGCCGGCAAAGCCGTGGTTCTGGTACGCTTCCATCACCGGGTCGTGGGAATAGCCGCTGGACACGATCAGGCGGGCACCGGCATCTAGGGCCAGGATTTGGTTCGCGGCCTCCAGCCCTCCCATGTTGCCGGGAACGGTCAGGTCCATCAGCACCGCCGAATAGGGCGCCCCCTGTGCCATGGCCTCCGCATACAGGCGGACGGCCTCGCCCCCGTCGGCACAGGCGCGCGCCTCGTACCCCAAGTGTTTCAGCATGGTCGCGGCCAGGTTGCGGATGATCACCTCGTCGTCCATGACCAGAATGGAGTGCTTCCGCTGGCCGCTGGCCGCGCGCTCATCGGCGGGCGGCAGGGACGCTCCCTCGGGCAGGGCCTTGTCGGTGGCCGGCAGCAAAATGGTGCAGATCGCTCCCGCGCCGGCCGCCGACTCGACGCCGATATGGCCGCCGTGCCGGCTGACGATCGAGTAGGCCGCCGGCAGTCCCAAGCCGCTGGCCGTCGCCTTGGTGGTGAAGAACGGATCGAAAATACGCCCCTTTATCGCCTCGGGAATGCCGACGCCCTCGTCGACGACCGCAATCCGCACATAATCGCCTACGGGCAGGGCCAGGGTGTTGCCGGCCTCGAGCCGGGCATTGTCGGCACTGATCCGGATCGCACCGCCGTTCGGCATCGCCTGGACCGCGTTGGCGATGACGTTGTTGAGCACCTGGGCCATCTGGCCGGCATCGGCCTCGATCGACCGCACCGCCCCCTCCACCTGAATTTCGGCCCGGACTTCCGTCTTCCGCAGCATCATGGCTGCCGCCTCGTCGATCAACGGCCGGACCGCCGTCACGTTTTTGACCGGACCGCCGCCTTGGGCAAAGGTCAGCAACTGGCGAGTCAGCTCGGTCGCCCGCCTGGTGGCCTTCTCGGCCATATCCAGGGTGCGCCGGGCCGCGTGCGCCGGTTCGAGCACGGTCCGGGCATAGGACAGGTTGCCCATGATCCCTGTCAGGATATTGTTGAAATCGTGGGCGATGCCTCCGGCCAGTGCCCCGATGGATTCCAGTTTCTGCATCTTGACCAACTCGTTGTGCAGGTGTTCCCGCTCGGTGATGTCGGTAAAGATGACCACGATCCGGTTGTTGATCATTTGAGTGTTGATGATGACATGCTGGATCTGGCCATTCTTGCAGACCACCTTGACCTCGAGGGGACGGACAGGCGCACCGGGCTGCCCGAGCCGTTTGACTTCATCCTGCCAGAGGGCGATGACTTCCTTGCGGTAGTCGGAATTGGGGTAGGCGAGCAGGAACCACTGGGCGTCGGTGGGGATTTCGTCGAGGCTGTAGCCGAACCGTTCGGAAAAGTTGATATTGATATATTCGATGGAGTGGCCGTTGGCCAGGGCGACTCCCACCGGCATGGCATCGAGGATGTCGAGGAACTCCTGCCGGCTTTTGCGCAGACGGTCCATGGTTTCCCGGCTGGCGCCGATTTCCCGTTTCAGCGCCAGATACAACAGCCAGGCGCTCGCCAGCACGAACAGCCAATCTTTGACGATGACCGCCGCAGCGTGGAGCACCGGCCTGTCGAGGAGCAAATCGACGGCCAGGTCGGAAAAGAAGGTCCAGGGAATGGCGACGGCCAGATACAGGGCGGCCATGGACAACGGCCTTTGAATCCGGCTTGCTAACGCAGTTATTTCCATGAGTTTTGGTTTGTGGCCAAGCGAAGGTCAGGCTGAAAACGAAGCGCTCCCCTTGGGAAGGGCGCCGGGTCGAATGTTTTATTGTAGCAAGGAACAGGGGGTGGAACAATCGCTTCTCGCACCTGGTCCGGAAAGATTCCTATTGTGTTTCCTCTTCCCACCGATCGTCCGGCGGGGCCGGATGCCACAGGATAACGCCGTTCAGGCGTCCAACGGCAGAATGACCCTAAAGGCGCTGCCCTCGCCCACCCGGCTGCTGAGCGTGATGCTGCCCTGGTGTTTTTCGACGATGTTTTTGGCAATAGGCAGCCCCAGGCCGGTTCCCCGGTTCTTGTCGGTATAAAAGGGGGCGAAGACCTGTTCGAGTTTCTCCGGTGGAATGCCGAGCCCGGTATCGGCCACCTCCAGCATCACCGCGTTATCCGCCGCCAGGAAGGCGGTCTCCAGAAACAGGTCGCCCCCCTCGGGCATGGCTTGGATGGCGTTGAACGCCATATTGAGCGCCACCTGGTACATCTGCTCGGTATCGAACAGGATATCGGGCAGGTCATCGGCCAGGGCGGTATGCACCCGTACCCCCTTGAGCTGAAACTCGGGTTCCATGAACGACACCAGCCGTTCAACCACCGAATTGAGCGAGCCGGAGGAACGGTACAGATCCCTGGGTCGGGCGAAATCGAGGAACTGGCGGACAATGCCGTCCAGCCGCGAGGTCTCCTGCACGATGATATCCGCCAATTTTTCGTTTCCCGGCGCCACCTTGCCGATCCGGTTACCGAGGATTTCAGCAGTCGAGCGGACGATGCCCAGCGGATTCTTGATCTCGTGGGAAACCGCCGCCACCATCTTGCCCAAGGTGGCGAGGCGTTGGGCCTCGCCCAGCTGCTCTTCCAGGCGCAGCCGTTCCTCGGCGCGCTCGGCCATGATCCGGTTGGCCCGGACCACGATCAGGCTGAGGATGGTGAACAATACCGACATGATCACCAGCGACAGCACGATAACCCGGGACTGGAGCATGATGATGGCCTCGTAGTCCTCGGACAGGTCCTGGACGACCTCGATCACCCCCATGATCTCGCCGGTGCGCTCGCCCATCTTGTTTTCCTGGCGGAAGGGCACGTAGGTTTTCAGGGTGCAGAACACCTCGGCATTGCCCGGCAGCAGGTTGAGCAGGCTGCCGCCGGTGATCAGCATCGAATTGCTTTCGCCCCTGGCCGCCTTCTGGTATTCCAGGCCACCCATGTCGCGCTTACCCATCAACGCGGTGATGGTGGAATAGGCGATCCTGTTTTGCTCCGGTTCGTAAATGGTGACCGATTCGATCCGCATGCCGCGGGTGATGTTGGTGATGATCTGATCCAGGCGCTCGAACTGGTCTTTCTCGGACAGGGCTATCTTGCCGGAACGCACCACCGTGGGCAGGACGAATTGCAAGAACACCTGCCGGTTGACATAGTCGGCAAACAGGCGAGAGTAAGCCTCGCTGCGTTGAAGCAGCACGCTTTTGGCGTTGGTGGCGATCATCCAGGACAAGAGGAAGGAGGCGATCAGGATCAGCACCAGCGAGGTGAAGGCGAAGTACTTGACCAATTCGAACGGCAGGAGGGTGTCGCTCCTGTCGCGGCGCCGGATTGTGCGCCAGATTCTGCACAGCACCGGAATCCGCAGCCACTTGCGCAGGTTTTTCAGCCAAACCACCCGCAGCAGCCGCCACCAGCGCGACGGATCCGGCCATTGCCACCCCTGCCAAAGCCGGGAAAAATCGGGGAGTTTCGGAGCGTTGGTCCGTTGCGGCAGTTTCGGCCATTGCGGTAACTGAGGGAACTTGAGGAGCTGCCGCAAGCGGAGCAGCTTGCCCTTTTTGGGGTGTTGGGAGCGCCTACGGACGTGCATGGCAGACTCCGCATCGGCTGCAGATCGCCGGTTCGCAGGGGCCGGTCGTGCGCCCGTGCACGGCCCGTTGATACTCTTCCCAGAGATAGCCGGGCCGGATGCCCTGGTCGATCACCTCCCAGCACATCCGCTCCTCCCGAGCCCGTGGCCGGATCGCGAATTGCCAGGGATCGACTCGGTTTTGCTTGCAGGCCTGCTTGAACCCCTGGCCGGTGCCGATGGCCAGCAGGACCGGACCGATCCTGCGATCGGCCCGGGCATAGACCGCCTGGTGCAGGGCCTGCTCGGGATGGTCGAATTTGAGGCGGAGATTGGCTTTGGCGCTCAGCATCCGGCGAAGATACCTGATTTTTTCCTTCAGCGCCAGCAGGGCCGTGGCCTCGGTGGCCGTGGTCGCCTCGGACGCGGTCAGACCGCCGAAGGCGCAGTACTGGAACGGTGTCCACGGTTTGGGGACAAAACAGTTGATCGACAAGGTCAGCACCGACACCCGGCCCCGGCCCCGGCCGATCGGCAGGATGCCGGCCTGCAGCCGCTCGACCAGGCGGACCAGCTCATCCAGGTCGGCGCGGGTCTCGGTGGGCAGGCCGATCATCACGTAGAGCTTGAGCTGAAGGATACCGGCCCGCACCAGGCGTTCGGCCGCGTCCAGGAGGTCGTCTTCACTCAACCCCTTGTTGATCAGCAGCCGCAGCCGCTCCGAGGCTCCGTCCGCGGCAATGGCCACGCTTTTCAGGTTGGAGACGGCAAGCAGCTCCAGGGTCCGGTCGGAGATGCGGTCGGCCCGGAGCGACGAAAAGGAAAGGGAACAGCCATGCTCTTTGAGATAACCGGCGATCCGGTCGATGGTCTCGCCACCGGCCATCTCCATGCCCAGAAGCCCGATGCGGTCGACCGCCGGGGGCCGCTCCTCCAATCCGTTCAAGATGGCCTCGGCCGACCAGAGCCGGGGCGGCCGATAAATGAAGCCGGCGGCGCAAAACCGGCAGCCCCGGCTGCACCCCCGCCCCAGCTCCACCATGTACATGCCCAGTTCCGCCTCGGGCGACAACAGGGTCGAGTGGGCGGCCCGCTCAGGCTCCGAAGCGATGACCTTGCTCACCCGTGGCGGCAGTTCCGGCGGCGCTTCGATCGTTTCGACCGCCCCGTCGGCCGACCAGGAAAACCTGTAGCTGCCGGGCGCATAGCAGCCGGGCAGGCTGGAGGCGATCTCCAGCAGCAGCCGGGCGCGGGGCGTGTCGCCATACCCGGCGAGGGCCTGCAGCAGGGGCACCAGGATGGGTTCGGCCTCGCCGATCACCATCAAGTCGGCGAACAGGGCCAAGGGCTCGGGATTGAGGAAGACCCCGACCCCGCCCAGCACCACAAGGGGTTGCCCCGGCCCCACGGTTTGGCCGCGGTCGGCGGCATAGGCCGGCAAGCCGCCCGCGGCCAGCATGGCGGCCAACCGGGGATAATCGTGTTCGAAGCTGATCGAGCCGAACACCAGGGGAAAATCGTGCAGCGGCCGGGAGGACTCCAAAGAGCGCAGGGGCTGATGGCCGGCAGGATAGACAAAGCGTTCGCACACCACCCCCTCGTCGCGGTTGAGCAGGCTGTAGACCAACTGGAAACCGAGATTGGAGACCGCCACCGGATAGGTGTTGGGGTAAAGCAAGGCCACCGGAATCCGGTCCTTCCATTTCTTGCGGACCGTGCCCGTTTCGGCGGCAAGGGGTGACAGGGCGATGGCAGTCATGAATCGGAGGGGCGATGGCGAAAACGCATGGATACACGGGCTGCGAGCGGCAAGTCGCGGCCGATCAAGACAAAACGGGGGAATATCCCGCGGACATTCCCCCGTTGCAAACCAAGATGGGGCCGGTGTCGGTCCACCGGCCCGCTCCCGCTTTCAGTTGGCCTTCTTGCGCAGATAGGCCGGCTCGTCGTAATCGTTGTTGATGTCGTGCTCATCGAAGATCGGTTTGGGCATGCGCGGCAGCCCTTTGGGCAGAAGATTGGGCTTGGCGATGCTGACCGGCGTGGTCTCGGTGATAACGGCCTCATCGTCGAAAATCCGGGGTAACCGGCTCCGGCTGCCGCCAGCGGCCGGGGCCTGCTGCCCTCCTTGCCGGGGCCGCTTCACCTCGATCTGCGACACCTCGGGCTCCTCGATGCTGGAGATGCCGGTGGCGATCACCGTAACCCGCAGCTCGTCGCCCAGCGATTCGTCGAACAGGGCGCCGATGATGATGTTGGCGTCGTCGTGCGCCTTCTCCTGGATCAGGGCCGACGCCTCCATGAATTCGTTCATGGTCAGGGTTTCCTTGGCCGCCGAGATGTTGATCAGGATGCCGCGGGCCCCGTCGATACCCACGTCCTCGAGCAGCTGGTTGTCGATGGCGCGTTTGGCCGCCTCGGTGGCGCGATTGTCGCCCACCGCCGAGCCGGTACCCATGATCGCCGGCCCGACCTCCTTCATGACCGTCTTGAGGTCGGCGAAGTCGACGTTGATGTGTCCCGGCAGGTTGATCAGGTCGGTGATGCCCTTGACCGCCTGCAGCAGGACATTGTCCACCATCTGCATCATGTCGACCAGGGTGGAATTCTTGTTCATCAGGCTCAGGAGCCGGTCGTTGGGCACGGTGATGATGGTATCCGAGAATTCCTTCAGCCGCTCCCAGCCGGACTCGGCGTTGCGCATCCGTTTTTTCGCCTCGAAATAAAACGGCTTGGTGACAACCGAAACCGTCAAGGCACCGGATTCCTTGCTCAACTTGGCGATAACCGGTGCCGCGCCGGTGCCGGTACCACCGCCCAGGCCGGCGGTGATGAAGACCATGTCCGCCCCCTTGAGCACGGCCTGCAGGTCTTCGTAGCTTTCCTGGGCAGCCTCTCGGCCCATTTCCGGTTCGGCGCCGGCCCCCATTCCCTTGGTGATTCCCGGCCCCAACTGCAGCCGGATATCGGCACGGGATTTTTCAAGGGCCTGCATATCCGTGTTAGCCGCAATGAACTGCACGCCCGCCAACCGGCTCTCGACCATGGTGTTGATGGCGTTGCCACCACCGCCCCCGACTCCGATCACCTTGATTACAGCTACAGTTTCCTCTTCGGCCATCCTGAAAGCCATGAGTCTCTCCCAAGAAAAATTTCCGATAAAATTCCCTGAAATATACCACCGGTCCCGGCGATGCTAAAGGGAAAACACCGTTCGTTCAGACGATATTCTTCATCCACTTTTTCAGCTTGGTGACCATGCCGCCTGCTTCCTTCGGCACATAGGTCTTGGCCTTGCTGCCATACAACACCAGCCCGACCCCGGTGGTACATCGGGGCGAGCGGATATCCTCGATCCGGCCGGCCACTCCCTGCGGGTAGCCGATCCGGACCGGCAAATCGAAAATCTGTTCCGCCATCTCGACAATGTTGGCCAGGAGCGCGGTGCCGCCGGTGATGACGATGCCGGCGTTGATCCGGTTCCGGTATCCGGAGGCGCAGATGTTCTTGTTGACCATCTGCAGGATCTCCTCCATCCTGGCCTCGAGGATTTCCACCATGATCCGCTGCGAAACCTTGCGCGGCTTGCGGTCGCCGACCGTGGGCACCTCGATGATGTGGTTCTCCTTGATCATCGAGGAAAGCGCCCCGCCGTACAGATATTTCAGTTCTTCCGCCTCCTGCAGCGGCGTCCGCAGCCCCACCGACAGGTCGCTGGTGAGGTTGTTGCCGCCCAGGGCCAGCTCCCAGGTATGCTTGATGGTGCCGTTGCAGAAGATGGCCAGGTCGGTGGTGCCGCCGCCGATGTCGATCAGGGCCACGCCCAGCTCCATTTCGTCCTTGCCGAGCACGGTCAGGGATGAGGCCACCGATTCGAGCACGATTTCGGCCACGTTGAGGTTGGCCCGGTTGCAACTGGTCACCACGTTGTGCAGCGCGGTGACATCGGCGGTGACGATATGGACGTTGGTCACCAGGCGGACCCCGGTCATGCCCAGGGGGTTCTGGATGCCGGTGTGGTCGTCCACCATGTACTCCTGCGGCAGGACGTGGATAATCTGCTGGTTGTCCGATATCTTGACCGTCTGGGCCGCCTGGATCACGGCCTCGATGTCCTTTTCCTTGATCTCCTGGTTGTTGATGGCAATGATGCCCGGCGAGTTGAAGCCCTTGATGTGGTTGCCGGCGATGCCGACATACACCGACTCGATGTCGCAGCCGGCCATGTCCGAGGCGGCTTCCACGGCCTGGCGGATCGACTTGACCGTGGATTCGATATTGACCACCACCCCCTTCTTCATGCCCGACGAGGCGGCGGTACCGACACCGATGACTTCCACCCGGTCCTCGAAGACCTCGCCGATCATGGCGCAGACCTTGGTCGTGCCTATATCCAGGCCTGCGACCAGTTCTCCGGGCTCACGCGGTTCGTGCTCCTCAAACTCCTCATCCATCAATTTGGACTCCGGTAACCAAGACTTTATCATCTAAATAATCCATTCGAATTTCTTTAACGCCATCCACCTGCTTCTTCGCGTACAACTGTTCCAGCACCTTGATCAGTCGGCTGTATTTCAGCTGGAACCGGTCCACCCCGAAGTAGACGGGAAAGGGACGGTCGACCAAATACAGGATCAGGCCCTGTTTCTGGTCGACATGGATCTCGGAAATCGCCTGGATGGGCAAGATGGCGTTTCCCCTGGCCGCCAGGGCCAGCAGGCTGCATGCCGCCTCGGCCAGCGTGCCCCTGGCCAGGCGGCCCGCTTCCACATCCTTGTCGGTCCGGATGCCGGTGATCACCGGAAAATCCAACTCCTGCCCCTGGCCGGCCTCGGCGAACAGGTGGCCGGAGCGGTTGACATAGTACAGGCGGCGTTCCTTGGCCTCTTCCAGATTCACCAGGGCAAAGGGTTGATGTTCAACGACTGCGATCTCCACCGACGAGGGCCAGTTGGTCTTGATCTCCGCCCGTTCCACCCAGGGATGGCTTTCGATCCGGGCTGCCGCCGCCTTGGCGTCGAACCGCAGCAAGCTGCCCCCTTGCTGCAATCCGGCGAGATCGAGGATCTGCCGCTGGGTGGCGACGCGGGCGCCGGTCACCTTGATATCGGTCAGCCGGAAAATGGTCGACCGGAACAGCAGTTGGGTCGCCCCCCAGACCCCCGCGCCCACAATAACCGCCAACAGCCCGGCCAGGACAGCGCCCCGGACCAGCCGCTTCCATTTCCACAGCCGTTGCGTCCCGGCTACCATCACCTGGGGGCGGGGCGATTTACCGGGTCCGCTCTTCTTCCGCCGGAACAGCCAGGCAAAGACCCCGTTCTTCTTGCCGGACTTCGTCCCTCCCTGGCGGGAACGGGACGGGGGCTTCCGGGGAGTGTAGATCGCCATCGGCCGGCGCGTCCCTGCCTAGTAAATACGCACTTCGGGCTCCAGCAGGACGCCCGAATGCTCGAAAACCTTCTGCCGGACTTCCTCCATCAGCCCGACGATATCCTCGGGCACCGCGCCGCCGGTATTGACAATGAAGTTGGCATGCTTGGGCGACACCATCGCCCGGCCGATGGTCCTGCCCTTCAAGCCCGCCTGTTCGATCAGGCGACCGGCGAAGTCGCCTTGCGGATTCTTGAAAAACGAGCCCGCCGAGCCAACCCCTTGGGGCTGCTTGCTCCGCCGCTGGGCAATGATCTCCCGGCATTGCGCGGTCACCCGGAAGCCGTCGGCCGCCTGCAGGCGGAACACGCCTTCGGTGATCACCATCCGCACCTGCGGTTCCGCGGGTAGACGAGTGAAACGATAGGAAAAAACCGCCTGTTCCCTTGACACCGTCACGGGTTCGCCCCGTTCGTCCAAACACTGGACCGCAGCTAGGGCCTCGCCGATGGCGCGGCCGAAGGCGCCGGCGTTCATGCGAATGGCGCCGCCAACGCTGCCGGGAATGCCGGCCAGGAATTCCAGGCCGCCAAAATTGCCGCGGGCGCACCAGCCCAACAGGGCGGCCAAGTTGCATCCGGCCGAGACCCGCACCAGAAACGAGTCGCCGTCCCGCTCACACCGGTTGGTCCGCACCGTGCCGCGCAGCCTGATGAAGACCCCTTCGCGGTACCGGCCGGTCACCAGGATGTTGGAACCGCCGCCGACCACATGCCAGGGAATGCGTTCCCGATGCAGCCACCGCAGCAGGGCCGCCAACTCCTCCACGCTTTCGGTCTCGACCATGGCCTCGACAATGCCGCCGGCGCGGAAGGTGGAATGGGCCGCCATGTCGACATCCCAGCGCACGGTGCGGCAGAGGGAGGCGAGTTCGAGTTGCTGCTGCCCGTTCATCGCGTCTCTCCCACGGGTTGAGCCTGCAGGGCCGCATCCGGCGTCGCCAGCAGGGTCAGCAGATGTTCGCCGACGCGGACGATGTTGCCGGCCCCCAGGGTCAGCACCAGGTCGCCGGGCGCGAGCAGCGGCAGCAGGGTCTGGGCCTGCTGCACCAACTCGGGAATATAGTGGACCTGCCGCTGGCCGTGCTGCTTGATGGCCTCCTGCAGCCGCTCCGAGGTGACGCCCTCGATCGGTTGTTCGCTGGCCGCGTAGATGTCGGTGAGCACCAGTAGGTCGGCGCGGCGGAAGGCGGTGACGAAATCGGAGAACAGCCCCTGGGTCCGGGTGTAGCGGTGGGGTTGGAAGAGCACCACCACCCGCCGGTCCGGCCAGCCTTCGCGCACCGCATCGAGGGTCGCTCGGATTTCGGTGGGGTGATGTCCGTAATCGTCCACCACCAGGACCCCGCCGGCTTCCCCTTTCACCTGGAGCCGGCGTTGCACGCCCTGGAATTTTTCCAAGGCGCGAGCAATCACCGGAAAATCGATTTCCAGTTCCAGGCCGACGCTGACGGCGGCCAGGCTGTTGTAGATCAGGTGCCGGCCGGGCCGGTTGAGGCGGATGCTGCCCAACTCGCCGGCGCGGTTGCGCACGGTGAAGGTGGAAGTGCCGTTGCCGGTGGCGATTTTGACCGCCTGGAGGTCGGCCTGTTCGGTCAGGCCGTAGGTGAAGATGCGCTTCTTGATCCGGGGCAGGATCTGGGCGACATGGTCGTTGTCGATGCAGACCACGGCCACCCCGTAGAAGGGCAGACGATCGATGAACTCCAGGAAAATATCTTTGATGTGCTCGATGTCCCGGTAATAATCGAGATGTTCGAGATCGATGTTGGTCACCACCTCGATCACCGGCGACAGCTTGAGGAACGAGCCGTCGCTCTCGTCGGCCTCGGCGACCAAAAATTCGCCCTCGCCCAGCTTGGCGTTGCTGCCCAGCCCGTGCACCTTACCGCCGACCACCACCGTGGGATCAAGGCCGGCCTCGGCCAGAACGGCGGCCACCATCGAAGTCGTCGAGGTCTTGCCATGGCTGCCGGCCACGGCGATGCCGTATTTCTTCAACCGCATCAACTCGGCCAGCATTTCGGCGCGCTGCACCACCGGCACATACGCCTCCTTGGCGGCCAGCACCTCCGGGTTGTCGGCGGGGATGGCGGTGGAGGTCACCACCACGTCCGCCCCGGCCACCCAGGCCGCCTCATGGCCCTGATACACCACCCCGCCCAGCTGCTCCAGCCGCCTGGTGGTGTCGGTGGCCCGCAGGTCGGAGCCGCTGACCTTGTACCCCAGGCTCAACAGCAACTCGGCGATGCCCGACATGCCGATGCCGCCGATGCCGACAAAGTGGATGTGTTTGGTTTTTCTGTACATGAAGGCCCTATATCGATGAGTAGAAGGTCATTTTCGCCGCCCCCGGCGAGCAATGAGCCGAACGCATGCATCCACGATCTGTTCCGTGGCATCCGGCATGGCCATGGCCTTCATGTCGGCCGCCATTGTATGTAACTCTGCCCTGTTCTGCAAGTACTCGCTGATGGCGCCGGCAAGAATTTCACCGGTCAAACCGGATTCGCGCAGCAGTCGGCACCCTCCCCCTTTTGCATAATATTCTCCGTTAGTTGCCTGATGGTCGTCGGCCGCGAACGGATAGGGGATCAACAGGGCCGGCAGCCCCATGGCCGCCAGTTCGGCGCAGGTGGTGGCCCCGGCCCGGGAAACCGCCAGATCGGCCCGGCCGTAGACGCCGGCCATGTCCCGGATAAAGGCCGACACCTCGGCCTCGACCCCGAGTTGGGCGTAGCAGTTGGTCACTTGCTCGCGGTCGGCCTCGCCGGTCTGGTGGATCAGACGAAAGGGGATGTGCTGCGCCTGCAACTTCTCCACGGCCGCCATCATCAGCACATTGACCCGATGCGCCCCCTGGCTGCCGCCGAGGACCAGCACGGTCGGCACGGCCGCCGCCTCCTTTTTCCGGCCGGCTGCGGTCAGGATTTCCCGCCGCAGGGGATTGCCGGTCTGGATGGTCTTGCGCGGAGGAAAAGGCGGTGTGCACGGCAACGAGATCAGGACCAGGTCCGCCAGTTTGCCGGCCAATCGGTTGGCCATTCCCGGCACCGAATTCTGCTCGTGGATGGCGATGGGGATCCGCAACAGCTTGGCCGCCAGCAAAACCGGGCCGGTCACGTAGCCGCCGACGCCGAACACCAGGTCCGGCTGAAAGCGGCGCAACATCTCCAGGGCGGCGATTACCGCTTTGGGCATCAGCGCCAGACTGCGCAGTCGGGCAGCCCAGGCCAGTCCCTTGACGCCCCCGCACTCCAGGGCTGCCAATTCGAAGCCGAGTCCGGCCAGGGCCTGTTGATCCAGCAAACGCGAGGTGCCGATAAACAGCACCCGCGACTCGGGCAGCCGCTCGCGCACCGCCGTGGCCACGGCAATGCCGGGGAAGAGATGTCCGCCGGTTCCGCCGCCGGCCACGATCAAACGCATCAGCCTCGTTGCCCCCCCGCAGTGGATCGGGATCCGGCGCCCAAGGTCCCCTGCGCCGCAATACCGCAAAATTCCTCGATTTCAACCATTGCCTCGGCAAAACAGTCCGGACAATAGCCATGGGTCAGCCGTTGGTGCTCGGCCAGGAAAAGGCCCGCATGCCATTTCCCTTGTCGCTCGACCCGATGACAGACGCAACAGATCCGAATCATGATAGCATCACCCATTCGTTGTCCGTTCCCGGCCAAGCCGCAGAACCTGTTCGGCAAAAACCCGGCCCCGCTCCGCATACCCCGAAAACATGTCGAAACTGGCACAACCCGGTGCCAGCAACACCAGGTCGCCGCTGGCCGCGGCAGCCATGGCCCTGTGTACCGCCTCGGCCATGGAGCCTACCGTTTCGGTCGTCACCACCGTCTCCAGGGCGGCCCGCATGATCCCGGCCGCCTCGCCCAACAAAACCAGGTGCTTGACCCGGCGCCCGACCACCTCCCGGAGCAAGGTATAGTCGCTGCCCTTGTCGCGGCCGCCGGCAATGAGCACCACCGGGGCCTCGCAACCGCCCAGGGCCGCCTCTAGGGCGCCGATATTGGTGGCCTTGGAATCGTCGATGAAGCGGACGCCGTCGATGGTGGCCACCTCGGCCATGCGATGGGGCGGCGGCTCGAAACTCAGCAGGCCGCGCGCAATCGCTTCGGGCTCGCAGCCGAGCTGCGCCACCGCCAGCACCGCGGCGGCGGCATTCAGCTGGTTGACCGAGGAGTGCAGCCGGGTCGGGCCGAGATCGAATGACACTCGATGCTCCGCTCCGTCCGTGTCCCTGCGCAGTTCCACCCGGCCGGCAACGATCCGGGCGGAGCATTCCCCGCCCCGGCCGAAGGTGTGGCGTCGGACCTCCTTGCCAATCGGGGTGGCGCCGGCCAGCGGATCGTCGGTGCCGAGGATGGCGCAATCGCCCGCCACCTGGTGCGCGAACAGCTGCATCTTGGCGGCGGCATAGGCGTCGAAGCTGCCGTGGCGATCCAGATGATCCGGCGACAGGTTGAGCAGCAGGCCGACATTGGGCCGGAACGAACCGGCCAGATCGAGCTGGAAACTGGACAATTCCAGCACCACGCTATCGTAGCGGCCCGGATCGGCGAAATAGTCCAGCAGCGGCGTGCCGATGTTGCCGCCGACAAAGGGCTTTCTGTTCGCCGCCCGCAGCAGGTGCCCGATCAGGCTGGTAACCGTGGTCTTGCCGTTGGAACCGGTTATCGCGATCACCGGCACCCGGTACTGGCCGGCGGCCAGCGCCAGTTCGCCCCAAATCGGCAGCCCCTGCTCCCAGGCGGCCTGGAGCACCGGCAGCTCCAACGGCACCCCCGGTCCGGGAATGACCGCCTCGGCCCCGGCAAGGAAGGCCTCGGTATGCCCCCCGTGCTCCAGCGACACGCCGTGTTCCTCCAGCCAGGCCACGGTGGCCGGCTCGATCTGCTCCAGACGGCGTTGGTCGGAAACCCGCACCCGCGCGCCCCTGGCCACCAGATAGCGCACCGTGGACAGCCCCGCCGCCCCCAATCCGATCACCGCTGCCTGCAAACCGTCGCGTATCTGCATGGGCTATCTCAACTTGAGGGTTGCCAGGGCCATCAGGCCCAGGATGATAGAAACGATCCAGAAACGGACCACCACCTTGGGTTCCAGCCAGCCCTTCTTTTCGAAATGGTGGTGAAAGGGCGCCATGAGAAAGATTCGTCGGCCGCCGGTCATCTTGAAGTACCCGACCTGGAGGATGACCGATACCGCCTCCATGACGAAAATGCCGCCGACCAGGACCAACAGGAATTCCTGCTTGGTGATCACCGAAACCACGCCCAGGGTGCCGCCCAGGGCCAGGGAGCCGACATCGCCCATGAAGATCTCCGCCGGGTAGCAGTTGAACCACAGGAAACCCAGGCAGGCGCCGACAATGGCACCGCAATACACCGTGACCTCGCCAGCGCCGGACACGAAGGGAATCTGGAGATAGCTGGCGACCACCGCGTTGCCGGCCACATACGAAAAGATGAGGTAGGTCGAGGCGGTGATGACGATCGGCCCGCACGCCAGGCCGTCGAGGCCGTCGGTGAGGTTGACCGCGTTGGAGGCGCCCACGATCACCAACACGGCAAAGGGCAGATACCACCAGTTGAGATCGGGGTGGAAAGTCTTGAAAAACGGCACGTTGAGCACGCCGTCGTGCCCCTTGGTCCACAACAAAAAGGCGCCGACCGCCAAGGCGCCGCCGATCTGGAGCACCAGCTTCTCCCTGGCGGTCAAGCCCCGGGAATTGTTCTTGCGGATTTTCTTGATGTCGTCGGCCGCGCCGATGGCGCCGAAAAACAGGCTGATACCGATCAACATCCAGACCAGCGAACTCCGCAGATCGGTCCACAGCAACGCCGAGGCGGTCATGGCGAACAAGATCAACACCCCGCCCATGGTCGGTACCCCTTTCTTGGAGAAATGGGTTTCCGGCCCGTCGTCCCGAATCACCTGGCCGATCTGTCTGTGCTGGAGCCAGGCAATCAGGCGGGGCCCGATGATGACCACCAGCAGGAAGGCGGTCACCGCGCAACCGATGGAGCGGAAGGTGATATACCGAAAAACGTTGAGCCAGCTCAACTCGGTATGGAAGGGATAGAGCAGATTGTAAAACATGTGGCCCCGGTTATTGGTTCGTTTGCAATCGTTGCTCCAACTGGTCGAGGAGCCGTTCCATGCGCATGCCGCGCGATCCTTTGATGAAAAGCCAATCGCCCCGCCCCAGTTCGCCGTCCGCCAGCATTTGACAGAGGATCGCGGCCATGTCGTCCAGGTCGGAGCAGAGGCGCACCTGTTCCGGCCGCATGCCGCCCGCAAGCGCGGCCTCGACCATGTGGGGGGCCTGGGCGCCGATGGCCAGCAGGCAGTCGTATTGCAGCTGGGCGGCCAGGGTGCCGATGTCGGCATGGAGCTGTGCCGAGGCTGCGCCCAATTCCAGCATGTCGCCCAGAGCGGCCACGTGGCGGCAATTATTGCCAAAGGCGGCGACGGTGCGCAGGCCGGCGGCCATGGAGGCGGGATTGGCGTTATAGGCGTCGTTAACCACCTTGAGCCCGCCGGGCAGCTGGCCGATCGCCAGCCGCTTGTCCACGGCGGGCGCGTAACCTTCCAATCCGGCGACAATGACCTCCGAGCCGATGTCGGCGGCATGGGCGATGGCGGCGGCAGCGGCACAATTGCTCACGTTGTGGCTGCCAAAGACCGCCACGGTCAATCGGCGACTCCACGAACCGATGTGCAGGGTGAAGCGCATGCCTTGCTCGCCGAGATTTTCCTGGCGGGTGACCTGGATCAGGGGCCGGTGCCGTCGGCCGTCGGCGGTGACCGCGAACCCGATCTGCGTGCCGCCGGACTTCTCGGCCTGGGCCAGCACCTGGGGATCGTCGCAATTGACCACCCGGATGGCATCGGGCCGCATGCCGGCAAAGAGTTCGCCCTTGGCCGCGGCCACGCCGGCCACGCTGCCCAACCCCTGCAGATGCGCCGGATGGACATTGTTGATGCAGCCCACATCCGGATCGGCAATGGCGGTCAGCCGGGCGATTTCACCGGGCACGTTCATCCCCATCTCGACAATCGCCAGCCGATGGCCCGCATCGAGGGGCAGCAGGGAAAGCGGCAGTCCGACCAGGTTGTTGAAATTGCCCTTGGTCTTCAGCAGGGGATCGACGCCGGTGGGGACCGAAGCCAGGGCTTTGGTGAAGATGGCCGCCACCATTTCCTTGACCGTGGTCTTGCCGGAACTGCCGGTGACCGCCGCCACCTTGACCGCACCGCTCAACAAACGGCGGCGGTAGGCAGCCAAGTCGCCGAGGGCGCGCAGACTGTCGGCCACCGCGATGTAGAGGACATCCTCGCGCATCGCCTCCGGCATCCGTTCGGCAATCACCGCCGCCGCGCCGCGCTCCACCGCAGTTTCGATATAGGCATGACCGTCGAAGGTTTCGCCGGCAAGAGCCACGAACACGTCGCCTGGGTCCAGGGCCCTAGTATCGGTCGAGATGTCGTGCAGTACGGCTTGCTGCGATCCGGCCGCGACCCGGCCGCCGGTGGCGGCCAACAGGTGGCGTTCGTTCCAGCGCAGCAGCCCGTTGGCCGCCTCGAGGCCGTCGTCGAAAAAATGCTTGGTGGCGCCGAGGATCTGGTAATTTTCATGGCCCTTGCCGGCGATGAGTACTGTGTCGCCGGGTTTTGCCAGGCTGCAGGCAGCGGCAATCGCCTTGCGCCGGTTCTCGATCACCGCAAATCCTTTGGCCGTGGCCGCCCCGCACAGCAAAGCGGCCGCCGGCTGCGGCCTCGATCGGTCCGTGGCCATGCCCGCAACGATCTCGTCGATGATGGTCCCCGGCTGCTCGGTGCGCGGATTGTCGGAGGTGACGATCGCCACCTGGGCATGCCGAAGGGCAATCGCGCCCATCTGGGGGCGTTTGCCGCGGTCGCGGTCGCCGCCGCAGCCGAAGACGCAGATCAGGCGGCCGTCGGTCAACTCGCCCAAGGTTGCCAGCACGTTATCGAGAGCGTCGGGGGTGTGGGCGTAATCCACGAACACCGCCGGTTCGACACCGGCCGGTGCCCCCGGCAGCCGCACCCGCTCCAACCGGCCGGGGATGTTCCGCACCGTGGCCAGACCCTCGCCGATCTGGCGGTCCGACAAGCCAAGGGCCATGCCGGTACCGGCCGCGGCCAGCACGTTGAGCAGGTTGTACCGCCCGGCCAGATGGGATGAAAAAGCCATGGACCGTCCCTTGAGATCGAGCCGGCACTGCACGCCCTCCACACTCTGGACCACCTCTTCGGCGTGCACCTCGCACTCCGCCCCGAGGCCGCAGCGGAGTAGCGCCCGATCCGTGATCGACCGACAGAGGGTCGCTCCCCAGTCGATGCCTTCGAATTCCGGGCTCGATACCACCACCGCAGTGCCGTCCGGCTGGAGGTGGTGGCGGAACAGCCGATTCTTGGCGGCAAAGTACTCGTCCACGGTGCGGTGGTAGTCGAGATGGTCGCGGCTGAGGTTGGTGAACAGGGCCACCGCGAAGGAGGTCCGGCCGAGCCGCTGCTGGTCGAGGGCGTGGGAGGAGACCTCCATGATCACATGGGTGACCCCGGCATCGGCCATGATCCGGAATATCTTCTGCAAAGTCAGCGGATCGGGCGTGGTCAGGGGCGCGTCCTGGAGGATATGGATATCCTTGCCATCGTGATAGCGGTAGTTGACCGTGCCGATCACCCCGGGCCGATAGCCGGCGGCGGCCAGCATGCCCTCGATCAGCCAGCTGCAGGTAGTTTTGCCGTTGGTGCCGGTGATGCCGATCAGCTGCATCCGCTCCGCCGGAAATCCGTACCAGGCGGCGGCCAGATCGCTCAGCGCCGCCCGGCAATCGACCACGCGCACCAGGGGAATCGGCCATTCGTCTCCGGCCGCGTGGCCTTCGACCACCACGGCCAGGCAGCCCCTGGCAATGGCCTCGGGAATGAATTGACGGCCGTCCGCTTTGGCTCCGGACACGGCCACAAACAAACTGCCGGGTGCCACCTGCCGGGAATCGGCGGTAATCTGGAAGACTTCGCTCGCCAGCACGGTCGGAGACAGATGCTCTCCATCCGCGGCGGGAATGGCCTGCAGCAGTTGCGCCAAAGTGCTCATCCGGTGACCCCGCTTACTTGGTATCCAGCGTGAGGATGCATTCGTTGACCCCGAGCAAAGGCTGGCCTGGCAGCGGATATTGGGCGACAATCCGGCCGCTGCCGTTCACCCGGACCTTCATCCTGTACTTGTCGAGTTGCTGCAGCCCTTTGCGCAAACTCATCCCCCGCATCTGGGGCATGGTGCTGATCGGTTCGTTGACTTTGCCCGGAGCCTCGCGGTAATTCAGCCGCTTGCTGATGAAGAACTGGCGCAGGTTTTCCTTGCTCCGTTCCGGAGCCACGTCGGCCACGGCCTCGGCGGTCTGGTTTTTGACAAAGCCGGCCAGCAGTTCCTTGCCCATGGTTTCCAAGGCGCCAAGCCCGCTTCCCTTGTCGTTGGTCTTCGGATAGAGGTGGTCCTGTTCGATTGCCATCAAGAGCAGGAACTTCGGCTGCTTGGCCGGCGCGAATCCGGCGAACAGCTCCTGGATGGAAAAGCTGGAAAATTGTTTTTCCCGCCGCATCTGGACGCTGTCGGCGGTAAAGGCGACCATGTTGTCCCGTTCCTGGAGCCAGTTGGTGAACAGGTCCCGTCGGATCATGACCCCAAGGGCCGGGTCGAGCACATGGATTTTTTCCGTGGCTTCGTTGCTGCGCTCATAGCGCTTTTTGCTCCGATGATCGTACAACGAATCGACGACATAGGGGGTTATCCGCCAGCCACCGTTGACCAGGCTTGCCAGGGTGACGCCGACCTGCACCCCGGTGACCACCGGTTCGGCCTCGCCCTGCTCCGGTGCGCCAGGCCCGGATTCCCAATTGCCGAACACCGAGCCGTACAACTGGATCTGCCGTTCGAAGGCATTGAGCTTTTCCTGGGCGAAACCGTAGTCGGGCGCGGCCACCGTGGGGGGGAGCAGGGCCGGACCTTCCAGCCCTCCCCGTTCGATGGCGGCCGCCCGGGCCAGGATGGGACGGATCAATTCCTTGTTGAGCACATGGTTGTACATGCGGTTGACCCGGTTGCTTTCGCTGGCCTTCCAGAAATAGTTGGGATTGAAAGAGGGCTGGTTGACTAGGGCCAGGATCCGTCCACTACCCGGCTCGATCACCAGGCCCATGCCCTTGTCCGCCCCCTGGGCGGCAAGATAGCTGCGGAAGCGGTTTTCCACCTGCCTTTGCATATCCAGATCCAAGGTCAGCATCAGGTCGGCGCCCTCGGTGCCCAGGCTTTCCTGACCCTTGAAATCGATATCCGGAATATTGGCCTTGCTGAAACCGTTTCCCTGCAGGACGGTATCGTATTTGCCTTCCACTCCGGCCAGTCCCACGCCATCGCCCATGAAGCCCAACACGTGGGACGCAGCGGTGTGGCCGGGATAGAAGCGGACATTTTCGACCTTGCAGGCCACGCCCCTGAGCCGCAGATCCTTGATCTCCTCGGCCTCTTTGTCGTCGAGATCCTCGGCCAGCACCATGGAATCCTGCGAGTTCTTCAGCTTCGCTTCCAGCCGCTCCGGCTGTTCGTCGATGTACCTGGCCACCTGCTGCGCGACCTCGTGGCGGTCGACGATTTCAGCGGGATTGACCGCCAAGGTGTACAACCGGTACGAAACCGCCATTTCCCGCCATTTCCGGTCGTAGACCGTGCCCCTTAAAACAGGTTCAGCGGGCGATTGGCCCGCTGAATGAGAGGAAATTTTGCCGACAGCAGACTGTAGTATCCTGCCGATATCCTGGAGGGAGGGATGGATTCTATACAGAACTGTGCCAGCTGCTGTCAGCAAAATAACCAAAAAAAGGAGAGGGAGAAACCATCGTCTTTTATTCTTTTTGGACCTGAGGGAACGTGTCATCGCCAAGCTACATCCGACGCACCTGTCCTTGGTCAGGCTCAAATAACTTCAACTTGGTTTTGGCCAGCGCCGCGACCTGGGTCTTCGAGGCCACCTGGGCCCGTGCCGCCAGCAACCGGACATTCTCGTTGGCAATGGCCGTGTTCCTGGCCTGCAGCTGTCCGGCCTTGGCCCGCATGTCCACCACCTGTCCGTGAAAGACCTGGGTCAACGCCAAGCCAAGCACCAGAGCCACTCCCGCCATGGCGGCCAGCATCTTGCCCTGTTCTCCCGGAAGACGGAACGCAATCACCGGTTGTTTGCGGGCGCTGGCCTTTGTCACCACCATTTGACGGGGCCTGTATGTCCGGACGCGCATGCTCGATGACATTTCAGATCCTCCTGTTTTCCTCTTCGTTCCCCGGGAATACCCGGAAATCCTTCACGTTCGTGCCGCGACCCTGAGCTTTGCGCTCCTGGCTCGTGGATTGTTCCCAATCTCTTCCCCGGTCGGCTCGATCGGCCGCCGGCTGATTGCCGCGTATGCCGGATTGCTCGCAAACGCCTGCTTCACAATTCGGTCTTCCAAGGAATGGAAGGTGATTATGCAGATCCGCGCGCCCGGCAGCATGGCGACCGGCGCCTCGGCCAATAGCCGGGTCACATTTTCCAGCTCGCCGTTGACCGCTATCCGCAGGGCCTGGAACACCTTGGTGGCCACATGCACCTTCGGCGGATGATACTTTCGAGGTACCGCCGCGGCCACCACCGCGGCCAGCCGGCCGGTGGTCGCCACCGGCTCTTCTTCCCTGGCCCGGACCAGGAACTTGGCGATCCTTCGGGCCTGCCGTTCTTCCCCGTAATAGTAAAAAATGTCGGCCAGCGCCTCTTCGGACAATTCGGCCACCAGCCTGGCCGCAGTCGTCGGCCGAGAGCGATCCATCCGCATGTCGAGCGGATTGTCGCTCCTGAAACTAAATCCCCGATCAGCGCGATCCAACTGCAACGAGGAAACCCCGAGATCGGCGACCAGACCGTCGATTCCCTCGACGCCCAGCCGGTCGAGCTCCGGCACCAGATCGGCATAGGAGGCGCGCACCAACTCGAACCGTCCGCCAAACCCAGCCAGCAGCCGTGCGGCCATCTCCGCCGCGTCGGCATCCCACTCGAAACCGATCAGCCGGCCCACCGGCGGCGTAGCCCGCAGGATTGCCTCGGCATGGCCGCCCAAGCCGAGGGTGGCATCCACGTAGATGCCGTCGGGCCGCAGCCCGAGGAAGTTAAGCACCGCATCGCGCAAGACCGGGACATGCACCTCGTTTTGATCGTGCGCCATCGGGCTTCCCGAACTACATGATGCCCAATTTGGCCAGGCCCGCCCGGTAGTTGCCGAAATTCTGCCGCGTTTTGCTGGCTTCCTCGTCCCAAAGCTGCTTGTCCCAGATCTCGAAATGCCGGAGCATGCCGACCACCGCCACATCTTTGTCGATTCCCATCTCGCCCCGCAGGGTCGGCGGCAGCAGGATGCGCCCCTGCTTGTCCACCGGGCACTCGTTGACGCCGGCGATGATGTAACGGACCAACTCGTCGAAATCCGGCTGGCTTCCTTCCTGGGCCAGAAGCTTTTCTTCCAGGGCTTCCCATTCGGCAATGGGATAGGCCCGCAGATTCTTGTCCCAATGGGTGACGATCAGCATTTCGGAGTTGTATTGCTCCCGCAACACGTCGCGGAAACGGGTCGGTATGTTCAGCCGGCCCTTGGGATCAAGGGTATGTTCCGAGTGACTTCGAAATCGCTGCACAGTGCCTTTTTTCCTTTTTCCCGTTTCCAGCTGGGCCGACTCACCACTTTCAACCCTTTTGGACCACTTTTCACCACCTCATGGCTCATTAGTAAACGAACCGACCACGAGAGTCAAGAAAAATCACATCAAGGCAACGAGGTGCGCGGCACGGGTCCGCCCGGAGAAAGCAACGAAAGAACAAAGCAAGAACAGATCGATACCATCCACTGGCAACGGCGGGTATTGGCAGCACGGCAAGGTATTGCGGCGGCATGCGGTCCGCAAGGCGGAAATGGCACCTATTGGGAAATCGGAAGACTCAATGGGGCGGGTTGGAAGAAAAAGAAGGGAAATACGGACAGCGGTGGGGAACGGTTCAGCTCTTCCGGTCTGGATCGTCGAACAGGCCGGGCTGCTGCATGGAGCCGGTGCGGACCGGCAGGTCGAAGTGTTCGTAGGCGGCCACCGTGGCCATGCGGCCTCTGGGCGTCCGGATCAAAAAGCCGGATTGGATCAAAAAGGGCTCATAGACATCTTCCAGGGTGTTTTTTTCCTCGCATACCGCGGTGGACAAGGTTTCCAGCCCAATGGGGCCGCCCTGGAACTTTTCTATCAAGGTCAGGAGGATGCGTCGATCCATCTCGTCGAGGCCGAGGGGATCGACGTTGAGCATGGTCAGGGCCGCATCGGCGACCTCCCGGGAAATGACCGCATGTCCTCCCACCTCGGAAAAGTCGCGGACCCGCCGCAGCAGCCGGTTGGCGATGCGGGGCGTGCCCCGCGAGCGCCGGCCCAGCTCCATGGCACCCTCGGCGTCGATCCCGATGTTGAACAGCCGGGCCGACCGCTGGATGATGGTCACCAGTTGTTCGGGGCTGTAGTAATCGAGCCGGAGGAGCACCCCGAACCGGTCCCGCAACGGCGGGGTCAGCAGGCCGGTCCGGGTGGTGGCGCCCACCAGGGTAAACCGGGGCAAATCCATCTTCACCGACCGTGCACCGGGCCCCTGGCCGATCACCAGATCGAGCTGGAAATCTTCCATGGCCGGGTAGAGGATCTCCTCGACCACATGGTTGAGCCGGTGAATCTCGTCGATGAACAGTACGTCCCCGGTCTGCAGGCTGGTAAGGATGGCCGCCAGGTCGCCGGGACGCTCGATGACCGGCCCGGAAGTCACCTTGATCCCCGCCCCCATCTCATTGGCGATGATGTAGGCGAGCGTGGTCTTGCCCAAGCCCGGAAAACCGTGGAACAGCACATGATCCAGCGCCTCGCCCCGTTGGCGGGCGGCCTGGATGAAGACCCGCAGGCTCTGCTTGGCCTGCTCCTGGCCGATGTACTCGTCCAGGCTACGCGGCCGGATCTCGCCGCCGGTCTGCAGATCCTCGGGCAGCGATGCGCCGGCGACCAGCCGTTTGCCGGTCAACTGTTCCTCGTGTTTCATCGCGCTCTCCCGCCGCTCCGCCGTTGCAACCCGTTACCGCGCCGCCAGAAATCGCAGGGCCTGGCGAAGCAACTCCTCAACCTTGAGCGGTGCCGCTCCTTCGCCGAGCTGCTGTTCGACCGCCCGCAGGGCCTGCCAGGCCGTGGCCTGGGGATAGCCGAGATTGACCAGGGCCGACACCGCATCGCTCATGGCATCGGCTTCGCCGGCCGGAGCCGGCTGGGGTCGCGCCCCGCCCGCGTCGGCCGGAAAACCGCCCAAGCCGCCGACCTTTTCCGCCAGGTCGACGCAAATCCGCTGCGCCGTCTTCTTGCCGATACCGGGCAGGGCGGTCAGTCGCGACAGATCCTTGCCGGTGATCGCCCGGCACAGCTCGTCGACCCCGATCCCCGAAAGGATGGTCTGGGCCAGCCGCGGACCGATGCCGGAAACCGTGATCAGCAGCAGGAAAAGGTCTTTTTCCTCCTTGGTGTGGAAGCCGAACAAATGGATGGCATCCTCGCGCACCACCGTCTGCACATGGAGAAAACAGGCATGTCCGGTCTCCGGCAGGGCATCGTAAGTCCGGCCGGAGACAAAGGCCTCGTACCCCACCCCGCCGACATCGACGATGACGGCATTCGGAGTTTTAACCAGGACCAATCCACTGAGCGAGGCAATCATCGGTAACGGGCGACAGGAAGCATGGTTGAAAAAGGGGAATTGTTGCGCGGCTCAACGTCGAAAAGCGGTGACGCGGTGCATTGCCAGGTGATGCGCGTGGCAGATGGCCACCGCCAGGGCGTCGGCGGCGTCCTTCGAGGGCACCGCGTCCAGCCCAAGCAGGGTCCGGACCATCTGCTGCACCTGGCCTTTTTCGGCCTGGCCATAGCCCGCCACCGACTGTTTCACCAGCCGGGCCGGATAGTCGTACACCGCCAACTGGTTGTGGAGGGCGGCCACCACCGCTGCGCCCCGCGCCTGGCCGAGCTTGAGGGCCGAACGCGGATTGCGGTCGACGAACATGTCCTCGACCGCCGCCACCTCCGGCCGATGCGCCTGGATCACCTCGGACAGATCCTGAAAAATGGTCAGCAACCGGCGCGAAAAATCGTTCTCCTGGCCAGTGCGGATGGTGCCGCAGGCGACAAAGCCGAGGCGATGGCCGCTGACGGCGATCACGCCGTAGCCGGTGATCCGCGAACCGGGATCGATGCCCAGGATGCGCATCCCGGCCAGGATAGCCATGGCTTAAGACAACTGTTCCATCAGGTCGTCGGCGATATCGAAATTGGCGTGCACCTTCTGGACATCGTCGTGGTCCTCGAGGTTTTCCAGCAGACGCAGCAGCGATTTGGCCGTTTTTTCTTCGGTAACCTCGATGCTGTTCTTGGGCACCATGGCCAGGCTGGCGTCGGAGAACTTGATTTCATTCTTTTCCAGCCGGTCCACCACGTCGTTGAACGCTTCGGGCGCGGTGACGATTTGGTAGCTGTCCTCCTCCTCGACCACGTCCTCGGCCCCGGCCTCCAGGGCCATGTCCATCAATTCGTCCTCGGCCACGCCCTCCTTGGCCACCGACAAGGTTCCCTTCTTGTCGAACATCCAGGCCACGCAGCCGAACTCACCGAGATTGCCGCCGCTTTTGGCGAAGAAATGCCTGATATCGGCCACGGTCCTGTTCTTGTTGTCGGTCATGGTCTCGACCAAGACCGCAACCCCGCCGGGACCGTAGCCCTCGTACATGATTTCCTCGTAGATCGCGCCGCCCAGGTCGCCGGTCCCCTTCTTGATGGCCCGGTCGATATTTTCCTTGGGCATGTTCTCGCCCTTGGCCGCGGTGACGGCGCTTCGCAGGCGGGGGTTGCCTTCGATATCGCCGCCGCCCATCCGGGCGGCAATGGTGATCTCCTTGATCAGTTTGGTGAAAATCTTGCCGCGCTTGGCGTCATTGGCCCCTTTCTTGCGCTTGATCGTGCTCCATTTCGAATGTCCCGACACGGTCCGACTCCTTCTTACGTTTTATTGCTGACAATTCATCCCGCCCGGCGGAATCCCCGGCCAAGCACAAAGACCTCCCGGCTCTCCAGGCGTGAACTCTTGGGTTTCACCACCTTGACGGTCGTAAACAGCGGTTTGCATTCATTGAGGAATTCGGGAAAATCTTCGCCCTGGAAGACCTTGCAATACAAGGTGCCGTTTTCATGAAGAAACAGGGCTGCCAACTCGAGCACGCTCCGCGCCAGGCGAAGCGATTGCTGATGATCGGCATACTGGCTGCCGGTGGTACGGGGGGCCATGTCGCTCAGGACCACATGGAAACCCGGCCAGTGCTGCCGCAGATACTCGACGAACTCCCGAGAGGTGACATCATAACAGAGCCAATGGATTTCGGCATGGGGTTTTTGCACCGCGATATCGGTGCGCTGGAGGTCGGCCGCCACCACCAGCCCGCCCGTGCCGACGATGCCGGCGGCATACAGGCTCCAGCTGCCGGGGTGGCAGCCGAGGTCGAGCACCCGTTGACCGGGCTTGAGAAATTTGTATTTGAGCTGCGCCTCTTCCAGCTTATAAACCGACCGCGCCGGGTAGTTGTCCTGCTTCGCCTTCTTGAAGTAATAGTCCTGAACTTTACGCATGGTTACCTCGGCACCTCTGGAACGGCGCCCTCTTGGGCCGCCATCGTTTTCGCCAGCCGCAGGGCGCCGTCCGCATCGCCCACCTCGCCGGTCATGCGGGCCTCCTCCACGGCGGCAAGAATCCGCTTGAACAGCGGCCCCGGCGGCAGATGCAGCCGGTCGATCAGGTCCCGGCCGGTCAAAAGCGGCGGCGCGGACCGTACCGGGGCCACGTGCTCGGCCCTGATCCGCCGCAAATGACGGTACAGTTCCACCAGTTCCTCCTCCATGCCCTCGATTCGCTCGGTCCCCTGGCCGGCCAGGCTGTCGGCCATGGCAAGGAGGAAGAGTCCTTCAAGGGCATCGCCGGCGGCGCGGAGCATCCGAATGGCGGCCCGCAGAGTCAAGCTGCCGGTCCGGGCGACATTGGCCAGGTGAAAGGGCCGCATATGGCCTTCGACCAGGCGGCCCACTTGGTCCCGGGCCTCGTTGCTCCAGCGCAGCCGCAGCGCCAGTTCGGCGAACATCCGCGCCCCCACCCGGTCATGGTTGTAGAAGGTGATGCGCCCCCCCTTGTCCTCGCGCAGCCCCATGGTGGCCGGCTTGCCGAGATCGTGGCACAGGGCGGCCCATTTCAACCGCAGCCGCTGCCGGGGGCATTGCAGCCAGGCGCTCATTTCCTCGCCGCAGTCCGGGAAGAAGGCCTCCGGCGCGGCAACGATCCGTTCCATCTGCCGCAGGGCTTCCAGGTTGTGTTCCCAGACATCGAGATGATGGCTTTTGGGCTGGGCCATGCCGATGCCGGCCGCCAACTCCGGGAGGACCGCCCACAACAGTCCGCTTGCCGCCATGGCCTCCAGGGTGGTGGCGGCGACGTTCGTGCCCATGATCAAATCCAGCTCATGGGCAATCCGTTCCGGGGCGACCGTTTGCACCAGATGTCCCTGGCGGCCGACCTGAGCCAGCGTCTCGGCCTCGATCGCAAATCCCAAAAGCGCGGCAAAACGGAAAACCCGCAGCAGCCGCAGGGGATCGCTGCTCAGGCTCTTCGCACCGGTCACCCGGATCAGGCCCAAGCCAAGATCGGCGCCGCCGCCGGTGGGATCGAGCACGGGCAACGGTGCCGCCTCCGGCCGCGGGTCGGCCAGCAGCGGATCGAGCCTGCAAGCCAGCGCATTGACGGTCAAATCGCGCCGCATCAGGTCCTCGGCAATGGTCCGGGCGCCTTCGCGGAAGGAGGCAATATCGATGATCACGCCCCGGCTGACCACCCGGGCGGCATCCTCGTCCCGGCCCAGGGGAACCAGGGCTCCCTTGGTCAGCGTTGCCAGCCGGCCGGCCCAGGTCCGGGCGCCGGCGGCCACGGTCAGGTCGATATCGGTCGGCCCCTGCCCCCGCAGCAGATCGCGCACCACCCCACCGGACAGATAGAGCTCTCCCCCGGATTCCGCCTGCACCGCAGCCAACGCGGTCCGCAGCCACTCCGGCAAAAGGACCAGCACCTGCTCGGCATCGATGCTCCGGGCGGCCTGCAACATCTCAGATCCGCCAGGCAGCGAATTCGGCGTCAGCCAGCGGGGCAAACCGCGCCTGGACACTGGCGTCCCCCTGGTCGATCCGCACCTCGGCCGGCGAGACGATTCCTTCCTCCTTGCGCCCGTAACGGACCACCAGGCCGGCCGCCCGTCGGAGAATCTCCTCTTCCCGGTCCGTGCCGGCGAGCTTGGAACGGGCATGGCGGAGCAGGCCGAGCGGGCCGGGCCGCGTGGCCATGCGCAGCAGCCAGTCGTCCGGGCCGCGCATGGTCAGGAGGCGGTCGTTCTCCCGCTCGCTCCGGCCGAGGATGAGCCAGGTGTCGTCGTCCAGCTTGAACTGGCGGCCGACGGTCAGCAGGCGGATGTCATCCACCGCCCGCTCCTCGCCAAAGGAAAAGAGGCCCTGGTAGAAATGCTTGATCCGGGCGGCCAGGTTGGGGTCGGTGAGCATGCAGCCGCCGGCAGGAGTCGGATAGTCGGCGATGCCGAGCCGGGCCGCCAGCTGTTTCTGCTCCTTGCGGCCCCGGCCCGAAAAGCCGTGCAATCGTTCCCGGTCCACCAGTCCGTCCAGTTCCGCCCGGGTGGGCGGCATCAGCTTGGCGCAGAGCGGTCGCAGCAGCAGGCCGGCGCAGCCGGAATCGCGCTCGATCACCCGCAGGGTATCCCGCCGCTGGGACATCGGCCGCTGTCCCAGCACCTCGCCGGTGAGAAGAAAGGCGGCACCATGGGCGGACATCAATTCGCGCGCCTTGGTCAGCATCAGGATCTTGCAGTCGATACAGGGATTGAAATGCTTGCCGAAACCGTGGGCCGGGTTGTCCAGCAGGCGCAGATAGCCGGCGCTGATGTCGACCACTTCGACCTCCAGGCCGTATTTGCGCCGCATGGCGTCGCCATACTCCCGTTGTTGCGCCAGCAGGTCGTGATCGAAAAAAGGGGTGACGAACTTGAGCGCCACCACCCGCACCCCCTGGTCGGCCACGGTCCGGCAGGCCAGGATCGAATCCAGGCCGCCGGAAAAGAGCCCCAATGCCACCCGTTCGCTCATGGCGTGGCCTTCCTGCCCTTGCGCTCGATCAATTCGCCGGCAAAGGCCAGGGTTTGGGGGGTGGGATGGTCGCCGCCCAGCATCCGCGCCAGCTCGGCGACGCGCTCCTCCCGCGTCAAGGGGTTGATCACGGTTCGGGTCCGCCCGGCCTCGACCTTTTTTTCCACCTTGAAATGGAGATCGGCGCAGGCGGCGATCTGGGCTAGGTGGGTGATGCACAGCACCTGGTGATGGCCCGACAGCTCGACGATCTTGCCGGCCACCGCCTCGGCGGCCTGCCCGCCGATACCGGCGTCGACCTCGTCGAAGATCACCGTGTCGACCTGGTCGCGCCGGGCCAGCAAACACTTCATCGCCAGCATCAACCGCGACAGCTCGCCGCCGGAGACGATTTTCGCCAGCGGCTTGGGCGGCTCGCCGGGATTGGCGGAAAACAGGAATTCCACCACATCGCGGCCGGTGGACTGCATGCCGACCATGCCCATGCCCTCCGGCTCGGTCAGCGCCACCCGGAAAAGCGCCTGCGAAAACCCGAGGGTGGACAACTCCCGCTCCATGTTCCGCTCCAGCTTCCGCGCGGCCTCCTTGCGGCCCTGGCTCAGCTCGGCGGCCTTGAGCAGGGCCTCGGTGGCCACCTCCTCCAACCGCAACTCGAGCTGGCCGATCTCCTGTTCCAAGCTCTCCAGCAGGGCTAGGGTGGCCTCCGCCCGTTCGGCAAAGGCGAGCACTTCCGCCAGGGTCGGCCCGTACTTGCGCTGGAGCTGCTTCAATTCGGCCAGCCGCTCGGAAATGGCATCGAGACGGAGCGGATCGGCGGACAAGCCCTCCCGGTACTTCTGCATGCTTGCCGCCAGATCGTCCAGTTCGTAGCCGGCGGAGGCGAGCCGCTCGGCCAGGGGCTCCAGGCCGGGGTCGAGCCCCGCGGCCTGCTCCAGCTGTTTCCTGATCTCCACCAGATCGCCGGCGGCCAGCACCGCCAACCGCCGGCTGGAGGCTCCGACTAGGCGCTGGAGCGCATCCGCGCTCTTGAGCTGTTCGCGCTCCCGGGCAAGGTTCTCGTCCTCCCCTTCCACCGGCTTTGCTTTGCGGATCTCGTCCAGCTGGAAGCGGAGAAAATCGCGTTGTTGCTCCTTATCCTGTTCTTTTTCCATCAACTGCCGCAGCTCCGAAGACATCTGCTGCCATCGCTGGAAAAGCCGGGTGAACTGCTGCCGCAGGCCGTGGAGTTCACCGAAAGTGTCGAGGAATTCGAGGTGGTGGCGACCGTTGAGCAATTGCTGCTGGTCGTGCTGGCTGGCAATGTTGATCAGGCCCGCGGCCAGCTCGCCGGACAGGCGGCCGGTGATGCCCTGGTCGTTGACGTAGGCCCGCGACCGTCCGTCCTTACCCAGTACCCTGCGGACGATGCAGGTCGACCCGTCCTTGAGGGAATGCTCGGCCAGCAGGGCATGCATCTCGGCATGGTCCGGCCGCAGGGCGAACACCGCCTCAATGCCCGCCTGGTCGCAGTCGTTGCGCACCCAGGAGGCCGCGCCCCGGCCCCCGGCCAGCAGGTTGATCGCCTGGAGGATGATGGACTTGCCGGCCCCGGTCTCGCCGGTGAGGACGATCAGACCGGTTCTGTACGTAGAAAGGTCGAGATGCAAGGCATCGATCAAGGCGAGATTGCGAACCCGAAGCTCCTGTAACATCGTTCTTTTCCGCCTTTTATTTTCTCACTGCGGGCGACATTCCCCTTGACGCCCTGGCTCCGAGAATGTATCGTCCCGAAGATACAAGTAAAATTAACCAACCGGAGAGGACAGATGACGGAATTGCCACATCTAAGCGCCAGCCTGGAAGATTATATAGAAACCATCTATCACATCATTACCGAGAAGCAGGTGGCCCGGGGCAAGGACATTTCCGCCCGTCTGTCCGTGAGCGGGGCATCGGTGACCGAGGCGCTGCGGGCCCTGTCGAAACGAGGCCTGATCAACTATGCCCCGTACGAAGTCATCACCCTGACCGCCGAGGGCCGCAACATCGCCGAGGATGTCATCCGCCGCCACAACTCGCTCAAGCAGTTTTTCACCAGCGTCCTCGCCCTCGACGAACCCCTTGCCGAGGAAGGCGCCTGCAAGATCGAGCACACCGCCCCACCGGAAATCATTGCCCGCATGGTCGATTTCATCAAGTTTCTGGAGGTCTGTCCCCGGGGCGGCAAGGATCTGATCGCCGGTTTCGCCAATTTCTGCCAGAAAGGGCAGTCCGCCGAATCGTGCGCCACCTGCATTTCCCACTGCATGGAGAACCAGGCCGGCAAGCGGCTGGGCTGAACGATCGGGGAAGGGATTCGCCGGCCGCCGCGTTCCCTGCTTCACGGCCGCTATCTTAGCATACCCTTCAACCGGTGCAAGGGATACCTCTGATCCCGGAAGGTGAAGAACGACGATGCCTGTATATGAATTCATCGCCCTGACCGGCGCCGGCAAGCGATTCAAGGGCGTGATCGACGCCGATTCCCTGGCCGCGGCAAGGCAGAAAATCCGCAGCCAGGGCCACTATCCCGTGGAATGCAAGGAAACGTCGGCCAAGTCTTCCGCCACCTCCCTGTTTTCGCGACAAATGCACCTGGGCCAGCCCATCAAGCAGCAGGAGGTCCATATCGCCACCCGGCAGCTGGCCACCCTGCTCGGGGCCGGCATCCCCTTGGTGCCGGCTCTCAACGGCCTGATCGAGCAGACCGGCAACCGGGCATTCAAAACCGTGCTCGCCCAGATCAAGGAGGCGGTCAACGAAGGTAACTCCCTGACCACCGCCCTGGCCGACCATCCCCGCCTGTTCTCCAAAATCTATGTCAACATGGTGCGGGCGGGCGAGGCCTCGGGCTCGCTCGACGTGGTGCTCGAGCGCCTGGCCGAGTTCGGCGAAAACCAGCACGCCATCCGCTCCCGGGTCAAGGCCGCCCTGCTCTATCCGTTGTTCATGGCCATCGTCGGCGTCATTGTGCTTTTCTTGCTGATCGCCTTCATCGTCCCCAGCATCACCTCGGTGTTCGAAGGCACCAAGCAGGCCCTGCCGACCCCGACCATCGTCCTCATCGCCCTCAGCACCCTGTTCAAGAAATTCTGGTGGCTGGTGCTGATCGGGGCGATCGGGGCGATAGCGGCCGGCCGCTGGTTCATCTCCACCCCTCCCGGCAGGCGGCGCTGGGACCGGCTCAAACTGACCGCGCCGGGAATCCGCGACCTCAGCATCAAGACCACCTCGGCCCGCTTCAGCCGGACCCTGTCCAGCCTGCTCGAATCCGGCGTCTCCCTGATCACCTCCTTGCAGATCGTCAAGAATATCGTCGACAACGTGCTGGTGGCCGAGCTGATCAACGCGGCCTGCGACGAGCTGGAGAAAGGCGTCAGCCTGTCCCAGTTTTTCAGGGGCAACGAGTGGTTTCCGCCGATGCTGGTGCAGATGATGGCGGTCGGGGAACAGAGCGGCACCCTCGACAAGATGCTCGCCAAGGCGGCGGATGCCTACGAGAAGGAAGTGGAAGCCAAAATTCTGGCGCTGACCTCGATGATCGAGCCGATCATGATCCTGTCCATGGGCGTAGTGGTCAGCTTCATCGTCGTCTCGATTCTGCTGCCCATCTTCGAAATGAACCAGTTGATCAGGTGACCCGGAAGACCTCCTCCAAGGTGGTCAATCCGGCCAGGACCTTGCGCAGGCCGTCCTGCCGCAGGGTCATCATGCCCGTTTCCCGCGAGGCCAGCGCCTCTCGCTTGATCTGGCCGGCGTCCGAGGTGGTCAGGATCAGGTTCTTCATCTCCGCCGTCAGGCTCATCAGCTCGTAAATCCCGATCCGGCCCTTGTAGCCGGTCTCCAGACATTGGGGGCAACCGACGCCCCGATACAGCTCCCGGCCGGCGAACTCGTCCGCCGACAGGCCCGCCCTTTCGAGAAAGGCGGGCGGCGGGATGTAGGTCTCGCGGCAATGCGGGCAGATCTTCCGCACCAGCCGCTGGGCCAGGATAGCGTTGACCGCCGAGGACACCAAAAAGGGTTCGACCCCCATGTCGGTCAAGCGGGTGATGGCGCTGGCGGCGTCGTTGGTGTGAAGGGTGGAGAACACCAGGTGGCCGGTGAGGGCGGCCTGGATGGCAATCTCGGCGGTTTCCAGGTCGCGGATCTCGCCCACCAGGATCACGTCCGGGTCCTGGCGGACGATGGTCCGCAGGCCGCTGGCAAAGGTGAGCCCGATCTTGGGATTGACCTGCACCTGGCTGACGCCCTGCATCTGGTACTCGATCGGATCCTCGACCGTGATGATGTTGATATCCGGCTTGTTGATGATGCCCAGGGCCGAATAAAGGGTGGTGGTCTTGCCGCTGCCGGTCGGCCCGGTGACCAGGACGATCCCGTGCGGGGCCTTGATCAGCTTGAGGAAGTGGTCGAGGTCGCGCTCGGAGAAGCCCAGGTCGGTCAGCGGCACCAGGGAGCTCGACTTGTCGAGCAGGCGCATGACCACCCGTTCGCCAAAGGAGGTCGGCAGGGTGGACACCCGGAGGTCGACGTTCTTGTCGGCGATGCGGATTTCGATCCGCCCGTCCTGGGGCAGCCGTTTTTCGGCGATGTCCATCTTGGCCATGATCTTGACGCGCGAGATCAGCTTGCCCTGGACATGGCGGGGCGGCGAATACATGTCGTAGAGGATGCCGTCCACCCGCTTGCGGATCTTGACCCGGTCCTTGTAGGACTCGATATGGATGTCGCTGGCGTTGTCCCTCACCGCTTGGGACAGGACCAGATTGACCAGCTTGATCACCGGGGCGTCGCTGGTGTCGTCGAGCAGATCGGAGGCTTCCTCGATCTCCGACAGGATCGACTCCGGATTTTGCTCGTCCATGTCCTGCATGACCTGGTCGGCGACCTCCTTCCGGGTCATGTCGTAGGCCGAATGGATAGCCACGAACACCTCGTTCTGGGAGGTCAGCACGGTCTTGATGCCTTCCCACTGGATCCGGCGCTGCAGGTCGTCCAGTTGCTGGTAATGGAAGGGCTCGGCCATGGCGACAAAGGAACCGATCGGGGATGCGATCGGCACCATCTTGAATTTCTTGAGAAAACCGATGGGCACCAGGGGAACGAAAAAAGGCTCGAAGTCGGTGGGGAGGGCATGGACCACCTCCATCCCGCATTGCAGGCTGCGAGCGCTGAGCAGATCGTTGTCATTGATCTTGCGCAGCTGGAGAAGGACCTCCCCGATCCGGCCGCCTTTTTCTCGCTGCACGGCCAGGGCGGCATCGATGCTCTCGGCCGAGATGCCGAAGTTTTCCTGAAGGATTTCACCGAGCAGGCGCATGTCCCCTCCCCTCTTGTTCCGGGAATAACCGTTTCATTGCCCTGGATGCCGCCGCCATGGCCTGCCGCCCGATTCGCTCATTTCCTGTACTGCACCCGCTGCAGCCCGGCCTGGGCCGCCCCGCGTAGCGGATCGTTGGCCGCCAGGCCGCTGCCACCTTCCTGCTTCGGGACCGGCAAGGCCAGAATCCGTCGGTACAGGTTTTCCGCCTCGCGCCATTTGCCCTCGCGCTCGCAAACCTGCGCCAGGTTGAGCAGGGCGGCGGCGTTGTCGGGATCGATCTTCAGCGCTTGGGTGAAATATTCCCGAGCCCGCAGCAGATCGTTCTGCTGGAGCTTGGCGAAGCCGATATCCGTCAAGGCAACGCTGTGAGCGGGGTCTTCTTTCGGGTGGAAGAACTGGTCGGCGGCGTCGCCCGGAATCCGGTGCACGCTTTCCATCGTGTCCCGCTTCTTCTGGTACAAGGCGGCCAGTTCGGCCGGGTTCTCGACGATGTGCGGGGTGATGAAGATGTAGAGGTTGGTCTTCTCCTGCTTGTTGCCATGCGATTTGAACAGCCAGCCGAACAGGGGAATGTCGCCGAGCAGCGGCACCTTGTATTCGCCGGTGGTGCTGTCCTGGCCGATCATGCCGCCGATCACCACGGTCTGCTCGTTATGGACCACCACCGTGGTTTCCGCGGTCCGCTTGAAGGTGGTGGGGGCATCGTTGTTCGCATCCTTGAGCTTGATCACCTCGACCCCGATCTCCAGCCGCATCACTTCCGCCTGATTGACCTGGGGAGTGATAGTCAGGCTGGTGGCCACGTCCTTGTAGTCGTAGTTGGTATAGTCTTGCTGGGTGCCGGAGGTGGTGTTCTTGCTGGTGATGTAGGGCACATTCTCGCCGACCTTGATCGTGGCCTTCTTGTTGTCGGTGGTCAAGATCTGCGGGGTGGCGATGACGTTGACGTCGTCGTCGCTCTTATAGGCATTGACCACGGCCCCGAGGTTCTCGAAGGTGACGCCGCCGATATTGATCCCCTTGTCCAGGACGCCCAAGGTGACGCCGGCAGGCAGGCGCCCGGTGCCCAGGGTCCTGAGGTTCGAATAAGAATTGGCACCGGCACCGCCGCTGAAGCCGCCGATCACCGAGCCGTCGCCGCCGGCCCATTCGACGCCGATCTGGAAATCCTTGGTGACCTTGACCTCCATGATCAGCGCCTCGAGGTAGACCATCCGCCGGGGGATATCGAGTTTCTTAACGATCTCCTCCAGTGCCTCGTACTCCTCCTGGGGGCCGGTGACGATCAGGGCGTTGGTCGAGGTGTCGGCGACCAGCTTGACCTCCTTGGAAACGGCCGAGCCGCCGGGAGCGGAGCCGCCCATGCCGCCGCCCTTCGCGCCGGATAGGTCGCCGGGCAGATTCATCAGCACCTTGACCAACTCCTCCGCCTTGGCGTGCTGCAGGTAAATCAGCCGCAGATTGCCTTTCCGGGGAGTGTCTTCGTCCAGCTTGGCGATCAGGGCCCGAATCCGCTGCATGGACGCCTTGGAGGCCATCACGATCAGGGCGTTGGTGCGGTCGAAGGGGATCACCTTGACGGTCTCGGCCCGCATGCCTTTCTGGGCGGGCCCGGCCGCGAACAGCTGGCCGACCGCCTTGGATACGCTGTCCGCCGAGGTCCGGTGCAGGGGAATGACCACCATCTCATCCGCGTCCGAAGGCACGTCGACGGCCCGGACGATCTCCAGCAGCCGGGCGATGTTCGTCTGGTAGTCGGTCATGATGAGCATGCTCGAGCTGGCATGGGAAATCAGCACGCTGTTTTTCGACACCAGGGGCGCGAGCAGGTTCCGCACCTCGTCGGCGGAGGCGTATTTGAGCGACACGATCTGGGTGACGATCCGGTCGTCCTGCGAAAGCGGATCGCCGTCGTGCAGGGTGAGGATATTCTTGGTCCGCGCCGTCACCGAGGGCACGATCTTGGTCACCGAGCCGCTCGGCACCGCGGCATAGCCGTGCACCTCGAGCACCGACTCGAACACCCGCCAGGCATCCTCCTCGGAGATCCTGGTGGGCGAGATCACCGTCACCTTGCCCTTGACGTCGCGATCCACCACGAAATTCTTCTGGGTCAGTTCGCTGATGTACTTGATGAACACGTTGATATCGACATCGTTGAAATCGATGGTGACGAACCGCTGCCCGCCGCCGCTCTGCTGGGCGACCTTCGGACTGGCCGCCTCCAGCCGGGGCGCCGAGGGGGCCAGGGAGAGGAGGAACGCCAACAGGATGCCGACAAACCAGAAGGATGTTCTCATAATCGTTCACATAACAGATGGGCGGCCGCTGCCCGGCCCCCTTGCAGATTCATTGTTCCGCTCGAACCGGGTTCGAGCCGACAGCCGCATCCTATTGCCCCGGAGGGGGCGCTTCCACCGGTTTTTCCCCGCCTTGATCCGGATGCGGGACCTCGCCGTTCTGCGGCAGGGGCGGGCTCTCGCCCGGTGCCGTTTGAACCGGTTGCTCGGCCGCCGGCGGGGGCGGCGGCGCGTTGCGAAAACTGATGCGCCGCCGGGGCTGCGCTTCAGGCACCTTGTTCTCGATCTCTCCGCCGGGCGCAGCAGCCGCCTCCGGATGAACCGGCTCCATTCTCCGGGTGCCGGCCTGCGGCACGGCCATCCCGCCGCTCTGGTCGTCGCTGCCGGGATCCTTGATGGTCAGGACCTCCTCGCGACCGTTGACCGACAAAATCACCTTGCCCCTGCTGATCCGGTTGATGCGCGCGCCCTGGATCTCGCTGCCGGTGCGGTAGAGGTCTTCCAGCTTGGTTTGCTCGTCGCGGATGATCGCCCGGGTGTCGTCCGAGTCGCCGGTTACGGTGCCGAGCAGCACCAGGCGCAGCTTGGTCTGCTCCAGTCCGTCCTCTTCGCCGTGGGCAGGGGACGTGCCTCCGTGTTCGGCCGATCCCTGCCCGGCCTGGAAGATGTTCCGGCTCACGATGACGCCATAGTCGGCGGAGGCCGGGGCCGATTCTTTCTCTTGGGGCTGGACGGCCTGGTCCGGCGGCGTTGCCGCCTCCTGTCGCTGCACGGGCGCTTCCTGCTGTTTTGCGGGCGGGGCGGGCCGCTCCTGCAAACGCTCCTCCACCCTGCCGTACCAAAAGGAAACGCCGGCATACACGAGAAGAGCGATGACCGCCAGACGGAGCGCAAGGGATCTCAACGTTATCTCAGCTCCTGTTCCAGGGTTTGCACCAGCATGGCGTATTCTCCGTAATGGATGCCCGGACCGGTCAGGTCGCCCGTTATGCTGAACGGCAGCGGCTTGTCCTTGAGTTGCAGGCGGAAGGCCTGCAGATTCACGGTGTTGTCCAATCCTTTGAAAAATCTGTCCTTGGGATCGACCACGCCTTGCACCTCGATTTGTCCTTGTCCCGGATCGGGACGCAAAGCCACTTTCCCTGCAAAACGACCGTCGAACAGGGGCGAGGCGATCTCGCCCCGGGTCAGTTCGTATATCCAGCCCTGGCCGCGTACCAGGGCCGTGGCCTTGGCAAACGGCAGCTCCCGGTGGCCGAGGATCGGACGTAGCAGCCCCACCCGCCCGTTGGCCAGCTCGATTTGGGCCTCCAAAGTGGGCTCCGGTGACGAGGCCGGCCGCAGCTCGACGGTGAAGGTACCGGACACCGTTCCCTGCAGAGTGCGGCCCAGCCAGCGGTTGACCAAGGGAACCGCGGCCAGGCCGATTTCCCGGACCGTGCCCTCGATCCGGCCACCGTCGCGTTCGCCCTGCCAGCGCGCCACTCCCGCGACGCTTCCCTTGCCGATCTCCAGCCGGTAGTCGGCCTGCATTGCGCGGGACGAGACCGAAGCCGGCAGGTCCGGCTGGACAATCAACCGTTCCACCCGGATCAAGGGGGCCTCGGTCTCCTGCCCGCCATAGCCGCTGATGGCACGAACGGCCAGTTTGAACGGCAACTTCAGGGCTACCCCCTCCACCCGCCAATGCAGATCCGGCCAGACGTGGGCCAGCCGCTCCTCCAGAGTGCGGCGCACCGTTTCCGCGGGAAACAGCAGCCACAGCCCCAGCACCAGCAGGCCCGTGCCGTAGAACGCATACCCGAAAATCGTCGCCAACCGCCTTACGACGGACTTGCCCATGCCCACGCCGTCCACCTTGCCTTAAGGGGCTGCCTCGCCGCCGGCCCGATCGACACTCACCATCGTCAGGGTGACATCAAGCGTTCCTTCCTCCTTGCTGTTGTCCTGGATGGCGATCTTGTCGATGCCGACCAGCTGGTCCGGCGCCTCGATCTGTTCGAGGAAGGCGACCAACTTGGCCAGCCCCACGCCCTGAAGCCGCATTTCGACCTGGCTCTGCTTGAAGTGGTCGTGCTCGGTCGATTCGGACGGCTTCATATAGGCGATCAGTTCCTTGACCTCGCTGGCGGCGGACTTCTCCTCCAGAAAGGAGAACAGGCTAAACTCCGGACTCCGCTCGGCGAGCAAGGTGGCCAGGGAACCCGTCTGCTGGCCGATCTTCCGGTACTGCTCCTGCAAAAGCCGCATTTCGGCCACGGCCTTTTCCCGTGTGGCCAGCCGTTTGGCCAGCTTGGCCCGGCCGTCGAGCAGCGGGAAAACGACGAATTGCAGCAGCACGAACAGCACCAGCGCGCCGCCGCCGAGTCCCACCGCCATCTTTTCGCGCTGGTTCAGTTTGAGTTGCTTCATAGACCCTCGAGCTGCAACTGGACCTCGAACCGGACAGCCCCTTTCTTCTTGTCCTTGTCCGCGGTGGCGGAAACGATCTGCACCGATTTGAATTTCGCGGAGGCGGCCAACGCGCTTTTAATCGCCTGCACGGCGTTGAAGGTATCGGTCGTCCCCTTGAGAGTGACCGACTCGCGATCGATGTTCAAACGGTTGACCCGCAGGGAGATGGCCTCGGGAATCCTGGCGGAAATGTCGGCCAGCAGGCCGAGCACCCGTTTCTCGCCGTGCGCGAACAGGGCAGGCGAGGCCGGTCCCTGGGCCGCTTTCATTTTGGCCTGCATTTCCGCCAGCGGATCGTGGACCTTGGTCACTCCCGGAAAGGTCTGTTTGTACAGCGTGACCATGGCCGCCATCAAGTCCGCATCTCGCTGCTGCAACCGGTGGTAATCGTAGCCCAGATAGCCGCCCGTGCCCACCACCAACGCCGCTGCGGCCGCCACTGCCCCCAGCAGCTGTTTTCTGGAGGAGAACAGCTGCCTTCTGGGGGCGAACCCGTCCTTGCGAAAATTGACTCCCGTCCGCTTGAACCCTTGCAGCGCCAGGGCCAGCGCCCGATCGCCAAAGGGCCCCAACCATTGTTCCCGCACCTCTTGCGTGCAGGCGATCCCGTTGGCGGCCAACAGATCGATGCATTCGACCGGCAGTTCGAAATCCGCCCAAATGACCTCGGAGACAAAGGTGCCCTGGGACAGGGGACCGGTGAGCACGATCCGCTCCGGCAGGCCGAGGTCCAGCCCCCCGCCTCTGCTCCCTTCCTTGTTTTCCATCCGGAAATAGTCCAGGCTCTGCTCGATCGACCGGCAGAGCTGGCGAATGCACTCGGTGGCCGCCTCCGGATCGACGATCTCGACCTGGCCTTGTTCGCAGTGAAACGGCGGACTGAGAATCATCTCTTCGGAGTAGGCGAGCCGCCTGAACAAGGCCGGCTGGCCGTTCGCCACCAGCACCAACGAGCTGGCATGGAGATCGACATGCACCAGGAGAAAATTCGGCCGCCCCTTGTCCTGACGGGCCAGATGCAGCGCCAGGGAGGCCATCGCGGGCGTGACCACGGCTGGATCGACCACCTCGTGCAGGCCGGTCAACAGGTCCTGCAGCCAGCTCTTTTCCAGCGAAAAGGACACGACGGCCGCCCCGGCCTCACCCTTGCCTGCAAAGGAAAAATCGGTGACCACGGTCTCGACCGGGGCCAGCAGTTGCTCCTCCAGTTCGAAAGGGAGCACCTGCGTTATTTTTTTGGCATCCGCAAAGGGCAGATTCAGATTCCGCACGCTGAGCAGGGAGAGCGACAGGCCGCACACGCACACCCCTTCCTTCCAGCCGAGTTCCCGACACAGCCGGTCGATCGCCTCGGCGGGATCGGCGCGGTAGGGCGTGGGCAGGCTGAAGCAGCCGACCATGGCCAATTGCCGGTGCCGCTGCTCAAGCACCACCCCGGTGATGCGGCTGTCGCCTATGTCGATGCCCAGCGATTGCATGCCTGTTATCCTTGCGCCGGCGGGTTGAGCCGCCGCGTCGTCGTCATTCCAGTTTCCAGGACAAAAGCGTCTGCCGCCCGTCGTCGCCGCGATGCAGGATGCCGGTCCCGGTCCGGCTGAACTGGTTGAGGGTGGCGTGCACCCGCACCTCGAAATATTGTCCGGCCACCACCAGCTGCTCGTTGCTGAACTCGATCGCGGCGGGAAAGCCGCTCACCCCCCGGTACCATCCGGGCTGAGCCAACAATTCGACATGCTGCTTATCCTGGCGGTAATCAATCAATTCTTGTGCCAATTTCGAAGTCATTTCAGGGGACAAGGCCTGGAGGACCGGCAGGGGCGCGGTGTTCAGGTTGATCGCGCCGTTGTCGCCCAGCACGGTGATGTAGTTGGCAATCCCCTCGTGGTCGGCATCGCCGAACAAAAGCGCCCTGGTCATGCCCTTGACAAGCAGCAGTTCCTCCACCGTGGCCAAGGGGGCGTTGCGGCAGGCATACGGAGGCTGCAGTCCCTGGTAATAGGGGCTTTCCGCCCCGCCGTGCCGTTCCTCGTTGTCCTCGTCGATCCAGTCGGCAATGGCATCGAGCAGGTCCTCGGCCGCCTCGCCGCCGGCGATGGCAAAATGGCCCGAGGTGAGAAACCGCAGCCAAAGCTGGCGGTAGGCCTCCTTGCCCCCCGTTTTCAGGGCATTGACCTGCAGGCGGCCGCTCAAGTCGCTCACCGCCACCTCAAGGTCCACCTCGTCGCTGACGGACTTGAACTGTTTCGGTTCCAAGGTGGCCCAGGCGTCCTGGGGCGAGTCAAAGGTATTGTTCCGCTGGTCCACTGCCAGCGCCGCCCGCGCCAGGCACAGGCCAGCCTGCACCATGCCGTCGAGGCGGACCTGCTCGCGCTGCGCGGCCGAAATCGTGATCTGGCGGTCAACCGTGATCATCAGTTGCAGGGTCACGGCCACCAGGAAACTGATCGTCAACAGGGTCAGCACCAGGGCTATGCCCGACTGCTTGTCCGGGCGGCGCTCACTGTGCATCTTCAGGCTCCACCGGAATCAGGACCCGGGTGGTGAAGGCCTGGAAGCCTTCCTTGTCCGGATCGGTCCAGAACTCCAGGGTGCATTGCACCGCGGCGGGCAGCTTGCCGCCCTTGACCGGAGCCTGGTTTTTCGCCGCCTTGGCCGGAACCTGGCCGTCGTCCTTGCCTGTCGCGGCCTGGCCCTGTTTTTTTCCCGCCAGTGCTTGGTCTTCATCCTTGCCGGTTTTCGGCTGGCCGCCGCTTTCCTCCACTTCCCGCCAGCTGTCAAACTCTTGACCGTCCCGGTCGTAATAACGGAATTCCACTGCCCGCAGGGAATCGGCCAGGAGAAAGGCCGGATCGGCGCCCTCGTCGTCGGCCGGCTCGCCGGCGGCCGTGGAGTTGGGCAGGATAAGGGTTTCCGACCGTAACAGCTTCCAGATCCGTTCGTCGTCGCGGTCGGCCAGCAATTGGTAGCGGATGCGCGCGATGCCTGCTTTTTGCTTGTCCGGGTTAAGGATCAACCGGGCCTGGGAGGCGAAATCGAGGCTGTCCGCCCGCCGGTCGCGCACCGTATTGTTCTGGCCGATGAACAGAGCTTGGGGGTTGGAAATCGCCGAGGCCAAATCCTCGGTGATCCGGCGCATGGCGGTCTGGGCCAGGAAATAGACCTCCTCTTCCTTCTCGGTGGCCTCGACCACTCGCATGGTGCTGGTCAGCGACAGCCCGAGCATGGCCATGACCACCCCCAGCACGGTGATCGCCAGCAGCAGCTCCAGCAAGGTAAAGCCTCGGTTGCGCATGGTCATCGCACCGTACTTCATCGCTCGGTATGGGTCCCCGGTTCCCGGATGCCGTCCGTCCCGGTTTCCTTGCCGGCAGCGGACGCCTTGGCCTTGTCCGCCCCGGTCCCGGCCTTGCCCGCATCCGCCTTGCCCTGTTGCTGTTTGAACACCATGGTGCGGGCGGTATAGGATCGGGCCGCATCGCCTTCGACCAGAATCGTCACGTCGATGGTCTTCAACATCTCGCCGCTGCCCTTGATGCCGATGTCGCTTTCGTTGACCGTCTCCACTTCCGCCTTCCAGGAGAAATGGGGATAGGCCTCGCCAAAGTCGCCGCTGTTGCCGGTGAGCTGCTCGAAATCCTGGAGACTCAGCTCGGCCAGCTTCCATTGCGCCAGCATGGAGGCCATGGCATCGAACTGCGAACCGGTGGCGATGGCCACGCTCCGCGCCTGGGCACCGATCAGGGTCACCAGGGCGATGGCAATCAAGGCCACGGCGATCATCACCTCCAGGAGGGTGAAGCCCGGCGAAAAACGTCCCCACACCTTACGGGACTCATTGGAACAGGGCTTGCGTCTCCGGGGGGGCATACCCCTCCTCCACCTTCACTTTTCCGAGAAACGGGGTCAGGATCACCGACATCTCCTGGCCGTCTTCCTGGCGGAGATGGATGATCGTCGGTTCGACATACCCGTTTTTGTTGAAGCGGATGCCCATGGTATCGCCGGCCTGGAGGCCGCCGAACCAGGACCACACATCCCGGACCGCCACCGTGTCGGCGAGGGTCAGCCGTTCTTCCCGGCCGACCGCGGCGTCCTTTTTCTCGCCCCGCGCCGGCTCCTCCGGCGCGGCCACGAACAGCCGCTCGCCGGGCTTGTAGGTCAGCAGGTAAGGCATCTGGTCTTGTCGGGCCATCTGTGCCGAACGATGGATCAGCCCCACCAGCTTGCGGACCGTCGTCTTCAACCGGTCGGCATAGATAAAGCCGCCGATCCGGGGCACGGCGAACGAGGCGATCACCCCCATCAGTACCATCACCACCAGCAATTCGACCAGGGTGAAGCCCCTGCGGTTTGCTGCACGGCAGCGGGCGGTAGCCGCGAACACCGGCATGGCCGCCGCTATTGCAACTCCCAGCTGTTGATGTCCGCGTCCTTGCCCTCGCCCCCGGCCTGGCCGTCCGGGCCGTAAGAAATGAGGTCGTAGTCGCCGTGCAGGCCGGGGCTGATGTAGACGAAATCGTTATCCCACGGATCCTTGGGCAGGGTACTCTTCTCCAGGTAGCCGCCGGTCCGCCACTTCTTGGCCAGGTTGCCGGTGGTCGGCGGCTCGACCAGGGCCCGCAGCCCCTGTTCGGTGGTCGGGTACTTCCCGTTGTCGAGCTTGTACAGCTTCAGCGCCTGTTCGATCGACTGGATCTGAACAGCGGCCTTGGTCCGCCGCGCCTCCTCGGGCCGGTCCATGATCCTGGGGACAATGAGCCCGGCCAGGATGCCGAGGATCACCATTACCACCATCAGTTCGATCAGGGTGAAGCCCTGATCGCCGAGTACGAGCCCTTGGTTGTTGCGTTGCAATTTCATTTTCTTCTCTCGTGTGGAAAAACACTCCGACAAACGCCCGGGGCGGGCGTGTCACTGTAAGGGGCGCGACCGCAGCCAGCGGGCCGCGAGTCCGCCCAACATCGCCGTGCCCGCCAAGGTCGCCCCCAGCCCCAGGTGCAGGGCCAGCCAGGAAAAGCCGATCCAAGGCAGGAGCAAGACGCGGCCAGCGAAACGCAGCGGGGCACTGGCCGCGACCGTTTCGGCCAGGGGCGGCGACACCCGGTAGTAGAGCTCGACCAACCACCTGCCACATCGGTTGCTCAGCAGGAAGGTGTCGCGGAAATCCCTGAGGGTGTCGACCGAAGGGTTCAGGAAGGAGCCGAACGAGGCGGTGGCGATGAAACAGGCGTCCGCGGTCCGGACGTTGACCTGGTTGCCGTAGTAGACATCCCCAGTGGCGGTGAGCGCGTAGGCACGAATGTAATACAGGGTGCCGGGCAGGAGATGGTTGATCACCGCGCGGAAGCCGCCGGGGCCGCTGCCGCCGGCAACCACCTCTCCCGTTGCCAGCAGGCGACCGGCCAGGGCTTGCTGGCGGTTGTTCTGCCGGCTGTCCTGGCTCGAACCGGGCGGGGTCGACGTCGCGGCCACGGCTTCGGGCAGGAGGAAGGCCGCCAGTGCGTCCGCTCCCCGGCGGAAAAACGGCGGCTCTTCCAAGGCCAGGCCCTGGCCGGTGTACAGCGGTCCGGGATGGATGCCGAAGACCGCGCCCCGGCGGACGATATCCTGGCCGAAGGCGGCGGCGATTTCGCAGTCCACGGTGACCGAATCCCTGGTGACCGCGGCCGGGGCAGCGGTGGCGATGTGGCTGCTGCGGTGTCCCGGTCGGTCCAGGATACGATCGATCATCTCCTCGGCCATGAAACGGGCGGCGACCATCGAACTGGCGTCGCTGCCGTCGGCGGTCCCGACCACCACCCGATTGCCCTGGCGGTCCGAGGCCAGGGCATAGCTGACCGATTCCCCCTCGCTGAAACTGGTGGCAAGGATCTGCGGCTGCGCCTTGGCATCGGCGGCGGCTTGGGCGTCGGTCGAAAAAAGCGAGGCGAGCCGGCCGTTATCGCCTGTCGCCCCGCGATCGGTGGCAGAGGCGGCCGCATCGGCCGAGGCCGGCGACGGGATGTCGGCTGCCAGGGAGTCCGCGGTTTGCAACTCCTGGATCCGGATGCCGTTGCCCCACAGCTGCAGGCGCCTGAGTTGCACCTTGGTGCTGCCGCCCAGCAGCATCTCCTGGACCGGCGCGGTCCCGACGGAAAGGGGGTCCTGTCCGGATTCCGCCGCCTGTCCCTTGGAGGCGGCCGCATCGTGGTTCGCGGGATAGGTCAGGAGCAGAAACTGCCGGGTGCCGGCGTCGGTGGTGAAGCCGCTGGCCGCCAGGTCGTCGGCGCCGACATCGACGCTGTAGAGCACATCGTCTTCCCGGCTGACCGAGGTGACCGTAACGCCATGCTCGCCAAAGGAGGCATCGGCCTCGCCGTGGGCGGTGAAGCGGAACAAGGCGGCGTCGCGCCGGCCGGCCGGGCCCACCGAACCGGCGACATAGAGCCGGCCGTCGCTATCCGCAGCAATGCCGTAGCCTTCGCTGGCCGCAAAGCCGCTCGCCGGAATCGCGACCCCATGTTCGCCGAAGGCGGGATCGACGCTGCCATCTGAACGCAATCCCACCAGCATGGCCGAATCGCTCTTTTTTTCCGTATAGGAACCGGACAGGACAAAGCTGCCGTCCGGACGTTCGAGAATGCCCTCGACCGAGGCATCTTCTCCCACCGCGACCAGGCTGACTCCCTGTTCGCCGAATCCGTCGTCCGGCACGCCTCTGGGGGTAAAACGGGCCACCACCAGGATCCTGCCCGCGGTCCCCTCGGTCGAGCCGGCGACCGTAATCATGCCGGACGGGCCGATCGCCAGAGCGGTGATTTCCTCGTTACCGTTACCGATCGAGGTCAGCACCACCCCTTCGTCGCCAAAGGTCCTGTCCAGTTTGCCGTCCGGCCGAAAGCAGATCATGGCCAGATCCCGGTCCCGGCCGTTGTGGGCATAGCCGGCGGCAACGATCCTGCCATCCGAGAGCAGGCCCAGGGTCAGGGCCTCGTCATCGCCCGGCGACAGGGAGGAGATCGCCGTACCGTCGCCATTGAAGCCGGGATCGAGGGAGCCGTCGGCATTGAACCGGAGCAGGGAAAAATTGAGGGCATTGTTCTGCGACGAGGAACCGGCAACCAGGATCTTGCCGTCCGGCTGCACCAGGACCGCGTGCCCGCTGCTCCTGCCGCCGAGTTCGACCGCCACCCTGCCGTTCAAACCGAAGGAGGCATCGAGCCGGGGAAAGGCCCATGCCCCCTGCCCGCCACCACCGGCGATCGCTGTCCACAGGATCAAAAACACAAGAATTCGACACACCATCGCCATGCCTCGAAAAAAACGAAATCCCATTGCTATCCAACCGGAATCAATAGTGCTATCGATATCGACTTTATGGAAATTCTCAAGGGGAAATCCATCGCCGGGGGTCTTACCTTCACTTTTTTGTCATTTTTCCGGTAACCCACCCTCTTCACGGCAAAAAAAATGCCCAGAGGCGACAGGCCATTGCGATGCCCACACCGCATCCCGTCCCTTGTCCCTCAAGGAAAAACGGATACACGATCGACAGTCGTATCGGCATGGCGCGTTACGCCTGCGCCAGACCGAAATTTGGCTGAATTGCGGACGACCGCGGCGCCAGGAAGGCTTTCGACCGCAGGCCGGCGAGACCTAAAAAAACAAGGGGATAAAAGGAGAGAGAGGAAAGGTGCCCCGGATACGGGTTCCGGGGCAACACAAGGGAAAAAATCGATCAGCTCTTGCCGAAGCTGCAAATCGGGTATTGGCAGCGGGCGCATTGGCGGCACAGACCGCCGTGCCCCAGGGCCGCCAATTGCTCGCGGCCGATCCGCTCGCCGATCAGGATGCGCGGCAGCACCAGATCCAGCACCGTGATGGCGTGGAACATGCCGCAGGCCGGAACCCCCAGCACCGGCACCGACCCGATCCGCCCGATCAGCAACATCGCCCCCGGTAAAACCGGCGTGCCGTAGACCACCGATTCCGCCCCGGCCAGCGCGATCCCCAACCGGGTGACATCGTCCGGATCCACCGACATCCCCCCGGAGGTGACGATCAGCTCCGCTCCTTCCGCGAGGCAGGAGGCGATCGCCCCGGCGATCAGCTCCGCGTCGTCCGGCGCAAAACGCACCGGCCCCACCGTCGAACCGAAACCGGTCAGCTTTTCCCGTAAGACCCCCTCGAACCGATCTTCGATCCGGCCGTGGTACACCTCGTTGCCGGTGATCACCAAACCGGCCCGAACCTTGGCCAGCGGCTCCACCCGCACCACCGGTGCCCCGGACCGGGCAACGGACACCGCCTCCTCCACCACCCGCCGGGCCGCCACCAGGGGAATCAAGCGCAGGCCCGCCACCGGCTCGCCCCGCTTGACCGGCGTGTTGTCCTGGAGGGTGGCGCACATCACCTCGCCCAACAGGTTGAAGCGATAAAGGCTTTCGCGGTCGATCTTCAACAACCCGTCGATCGAGGCCGCAAGGTTGATCTTGCCCTCGACCACCTCCTCGGAATATTCCACTCCCGGACCGGCGAGCGCCGCAGCCATCAGCAGGGCGGCCTCGTTCTCGTGGATTTCCTCCGGCCCCAGCTCCAACACGTAGATGTGCTCCTTGCCCAAACGCCGCAGATGCTCCACATCCTCGGCCCGGATGATGTGTCCTTTCCGGAAGGCCCGGCCCTTGAACCGGTCCTTCACGATCTCGGTGATGTCGTGCGGCAGCACCATCCCCACCGACTCCTCCACCGGCACGGTATTTTTTCGCAATTTCTCAGCCATATCCAGCCGTTTCCCTTGTAAGTCACACCCTTGACCCGGCGACCTGGCAACCGGACGTAAGGCCACCATTATAGGCATCTTCCCCGGTTCCCGCCACGGGAATCGAGAGTGGGTTCAAAGCGCGGCCGGACCGATGCCGACACCTTACCGCCGGTGAGATGCCGGCATCCGCTTGGATCGGCGGCTCATTCGTGCTACAAAAGAGAGAGTGGCTTTGGCCGGCCGTTACCCATGGCCGCCGCCGCTTCAACAACCGGAAGCGGCTTGTGCCCTGAACCTTTGGCCGCGATTGCGCGTTTTACTTGCCGGATGCCCCGCTTCCCTCTTCGGGACCGGGTCAGCCGAAAGGAGAGTAAGAATGAACGGTTTGACCATGTTGATGGGGTCTTTTGCGGTCTTGCTGGCCGCCTATTTCATTTATGGCCGTTTTCTGGAACGGAAGTGGGGCACGGATGAACAGGCCCGCACCCCGGCCCACGAATTCAACGACGGCGTGGACTATGTGCCGGCACGCCGCAGCGTGGTGTTCGGACACGAATTCGCCTCCATCGCCGGGGCCGGCCCGATCAACGGACCGATCATCGCCGCCATGTTCGGCTGGATGCCGGCCTTGATCTGGATTCTGGCGGGCGGCATCTTTTTCGGCGCGGTGCAAGACTTTGCCGCCCTGTACGCCTCGGTCAAGAACAAAGGCCGGACCATCGGCTACATCATCGAACTCTACATCGGCAAGACCGGCAAGCGCCTGTTCCTGCTCTTTGTCTGGCTGTTTTCCATCCTGGTGATCGCGGCCTTCGCCGACATCGTGGCCGGCACCTTCGATGGTTTCGGCAGCAATGCGGCCCAGAACGAGGCCAACGCCGCCGTGGCCAGCACCTCCATCCTGTTCATGCTCGCGGCCGTCGGCCTGGGGTTCTACCTCTTCCACCGGAAACCGGGCGGCGGCACCAGCGCATTGGCGGCGATCGTCCTGCTGACCGCCTGCATCGCCGCCGGACTGGCCTGCCCGATCTACATGGACAAGGGATTCTGGCTGCACTTTGTCTTCGCCTATATCTTTGTCGCCTCGATCACCCCGGTCTGGGCCCTGCTGCAACCCAGGGACTACCTGAACTCCTTCCTGCTGGTGGCGCTGATCGCCGGAGCGTTTATCGGCATAGTCGTCAGCAATCCGACCATGCACATCGTCCCGTTCGCCGGCTTCACCGTCAACGACCAGCAGCTGTTTCCGATCCTGTTCGTCACCATCGCCTGCGGCGCGGTTTCCGGCTTCCACAGCCTGGTGGCCTCGGGTACGGCCTCCAAGCAGGTCGACAACGAACGGGACATGCTGCCCATCTCCTTCGGCGCCATGCTGCTGGAAAGCCTGCTTGCGGTCATTTCCCTGGTCGCGGTGGGGGCCTTGGCGGTCGGCGGCGTTCTGCCCTCCGGCACGCCGCCGGTGGTCTTCGCCACCGCCGTGGCCGGATTCCTGGCCGCCATCGGCATCCCCCAGCACATGACCTACACCGTCATTACCCTGGCGGTGGCCGCCTTTGCCCTGACTTCGCTGGACTCGGTGGCCCGGGTGGGCCGCCTGGCCTTCCAGGAAGTGTTCACCGACTCCCTGGCCGACACGGCCCAAATGCACCCGCTGTACCGCCTTTTCTCCAATCGCTACCTCGCCACCGCCGTCACCCTGCTGATGGGCTATCTGCTGTCGCTCCGCGGCTATATGGATATCTGGCCCCTGTTCGGATCGGCCAACCAACTGCTGGCCGCCCTGTCCCTGATCGCCTGCGCGGTGTTCCTGAAAAAGACCCACCGGGCGGGCGCCATGCTCTACCTGCCCATGGTCAGCATGCTGGTCATCACCTTCACCGCCCTGGGGCTGACCATCGACAAACTCCTGGGCAAGATGTCGGTGGACGGTGCCTTCCAAATAGCCTCGGACGGCATCCAGCTGCTGTTCGCCGTGCTGCTTCTGGCCCTGGGAATTCTGGTCGCGGTCGCCGGGATCGCCAAATTGCGGGGCACACCGGAAGAACGCCCAACAGTGGCGGCCGAGCCGCTGTAAAGCCGACGACGGCCCGAAGCCGGAGCGGGTTGCGGCGAATCCCGATGAATGCGGATGAAAAAAAAACGGGAACAGGCTACAACGTCTTCCGAAGCGCCGGACGAACCCGCCCTGCGGGGCGCCTGCCCTTTTCATCCATATTTTGGGAGAGATCGATGATCAAGAAAGAACTGCTGGAGATCCTGGCCTGCCCCCAATGCAAGGGGCCGGTGGAGCTGGCCGCCGGCGAGGACGGCATTGTCTGCCGCGCCTGCAAGCTCCTCTATGCCATCCGCGACGGCATCCCGATCATGCTGATCGACGAGGCCAAGCCACTGCCGGAAAACCAACCGTAACAACCGGCCACAACGAAAAAGGCCGGCGGAGCCACATGTGGTTCCGCCGGCCTTGCCGTGCCCATTCGCCCGCTTCCGAGCCGCTCAGGCCTTACGGGGCGATGCCCAGCTCGCGCTCCTTGGCCGCGATGGCCAGGCGGGTCTTGACCACCGTATCCGACACCAGGCTGATCGAATCGATCCCCTCCTCCACCAGAAAGGTGGCGAAATCCGGGAAATCCGACGGCGCCTGCCCGCAAATGCCGATCTTGCGGCCGCGCCGCTTGGCAGTGGCGATCACCATCTTGATCAGGGCCTTGACCGCCTCGTTGCGCTCGTTGTAGATGTGCGCCACCAAATCGGAGTCGCGGTCCAGGCCGAGCGTCAGCTGGGTCAGGTCGTTGGAACCGATGGAAAAGCCGTCGAACACGTCGCAGAAGGCATCGGCGGCAATGACGTTGGACGGGATCTCGCACATCACGTAGACCTCCAGCCCGTTTTCCCCCTGCACCAACCCGTTTTCCCGCATCACCGCAATAACCTTGCGCCCCTCTTCCGGGGTGCGGCAGAAGGGCACCATCAGCTTGATATTGGTCATCCCCATGTCGCCCCGCGCCTTCAGCAGGGCCGCGCATTCCAGGTCGAAGGCCGCCCGGTAGCGGGGGTCGTAATAGCGCGACGCCCCGCGCCAGCCGATCATCGGGTTGGATTCCTCGGGTTCGTAGAGATGGCCGCCGATCAGGTTGGCATATTCGTTGGACTTGAAGTCCGACAGGCGGACGATCACGTCCTTGGGATAGAAACCGGCGGCGATCCTGGCCACGCCCTCGGCGAGCTTGTCGATGAAGTACTGCCGTTTGTCGTCCGGATAGGCGCTGGTGCGCTCGTCGATGGCCTCGACGATATCGAAGATTTCGTCGTCGTCGGTTATCTGCTCCCGCAGCTTTTCATAGTTGATCAGGGCCAGCGGGTGGATGCCGATGTGCGAGTTGATGATGAATTCCTCCCGCGCCAGGCCGACGCCCTCGTTGGGCAGCTGTCCCTCGACAAAGGCCTTTTCCGGCAGGCCGACGTTCATCATCACCCGAGTGCGGGTGGCCGGGATATTGTCGAGATCGAGGACTTCGATCTCGAACTTGAGCAGGCCGTCGTAGATGTGGCCGGTCTCGCCCTCGGCGCAGCAGACCGTCACCTGCTGGCCGTTCTTGATGACCTTGGTGCCATCCGTGGTGCCAATGACGCAGGGGATACCGAGTTCGCGGGAAATGATCGCCGCGTGGCAGGTGCGGCCGCCCCGGTTGGTGACGATGGCGCCGGCGGTCTTCATGATCGGCTCCCAATCGGGGTCGGTCATGTCGGTAACCAGCACCTCGCCGGCCTTGAAGTCATGAATCTGGCTGACATCGTTGAGAATTCGGGTCACGCCCTGACCGATCTTGGCCCCCACCGCCTGGCCGCTGGCCAGCAACTTTCCCTTCTCCTTGAGCACATAGGTCTCCATGGTCCGCTTCGTGACCTGGGAATGGACGGTCTCCGGCCGGGCCTGGACGATGAACAGCGTGCCGGTGCCCACGGCCGTGCCATCGCCGTCCTTGGCCCATTCGATGTCCATGGGCCGGCCGTAATGCTCCTCGATGATGCAGGCCCAGCGCGCCAGTTGGAGGATCTCGTCGTCGCTGAGGATGTAGGCGCCGCGCTCCTCGGCGGTGGTCGCAATGTTCTTCACCGGTTCTTCGGCGCCGTGCTCGGTATTGTAGATCATCTTGATTTCCTTGCTGCCCACCCGCTTGCCGACGATGGGCCGCTTGCCCGCCTTCAGGGTCGGCTTGAACACGTAGTACTCGTCGGGATTGACCGCGCCCTGCACCACGTTCTCGCCTAGGCCCCAGGCACCGGTGAGAAAGACCGCGTCCTTGAAGCCCGATTCGGTGTCGATGGAGAACATCACGCCCGAACAGGCGGAATCGGAGCGGACCATCTTCTGCACCACGATAGAGAGATAGACGTCGAACTGGCCGAACCCCTTGTCGTGGCGGTAGGAGATGGCGCGGTCGGTGAACAGGGAGGCGAAGCAGCGCTTGCAGGCGTCGATCAGGGCTTCCGGGCCGCGGATGTTGAGGTAGGTGTCCTGCTGGCCGGCAAAGGAGGCGTCGGGCAGGTCCTCGGCGGTGGCCGACGAGCGGACCGCCACATCGACATCGGCACCGTAGTCCGCCTCCATTTTTTGGTAGGCGCTGAGAATCGCCTGGCGCAGGTCGGCCGGGAACTCGGCGGTGCGGATGATCTCGCGGACCTTGGCACCGCGCTCCTGCAGGTTGTACAAATCATGGGTATCCAGCCCTGCTAGCGCGGCGCGGATGGACGATTCGACCCCGGCTTTTTCGAGCAGGTATTGATAGGCATAGGCGGTGACGGCAAAACCGTTGGGCACCGCCACCCCCTTGGAAGTCAATTTCTGGTGCATCTCGCCCAGGGAGGCATTCTTGCCGCCCACCCGGGGGACGTCCTCGATGCCGATCTCGTCGAACCAAAGAATGAGCGCTGTTTCGTGTGCGGTGTTCATGACTTCCCCCTTCAAAAAAAAGAGCGTCGGCCGGCACGGGCCCGCCTGGCAACCCTGCGTTGTCGGCAACCGACGCATGATCTGCAAGAGATCATTGTAGAAAAAAAACGTATCCCGGTCAACCGAAACGTCCCCCGCACGCCCGGAGCGCTACGGCTGCGCGGGGAGCGCGCCGCCAAGGCTTGCCAAGATGGGCCTAACAAGCTATACTAACGAAATATATTCGTTTTTTCCTCATCAAGTAGATGTACCGAAACGGAGCCGCCATGACCATTGCCAACGAGATCCTCGCCATCAGCGCCGACTGCATTGTCACCGGAAACCATGAGCAAAGCCGTTATTTCGAGGCGATCAAACGTCTGGTCGCGGGCCGGAACGCGGCGGCCTCACCTGCGGACCGCCAACAGTGGCAGGCCGGCATCGACCGCATCTACCGGCTGGTGGAGGACGAGATCCGCACCCGGACCGGCAAGCCGGGCAAGGCGATCGCCTTCGGTACCTCGGGCTGGCGGGGCACCTTGGGCAAGGATTTGTTCGCACGCTCGGTGGCGGTGGTCACCGCCGCCATCCTCGGCATGTACCGGGAGGCGGCCGGCAACCAGGCGCTGCGGCAAGCCCTGGGCGTGGCGGATTTCGCCGAGATGCGGCAACGCGGCTGCGTGGTCGGCTTTGACAACCGTTTTGGCGGCCCCCTGCTGGCCAGGGCGGCGGTGGCCGTGCTCCGGGCCAACGGCGTAAAGATCCATTTCGCCGGCGAAGCTACCACCGGCGCGCTCTCGGCCTCGGTGCTCGTCCACCGGGCCGCCTTTTCCATCAACCTCACCCCCAGCCACAATCCCCTGGAATACGGCGGTTTCAAGTACAACGCCGCCGATGCCGGCCCGGCCGCGCCGATCCTCACCGACACCATCACCCGCCTGGCCGGGGAATACATGGAATCGGGCGCCGCGGACCTCATTCCGGCACAACTCGACCTCGATACGCCGCCGGAAACCCTGCCGGAGGTCGAGCGCGAAGACGCCCTGGCCAGCTGGCAGCAACTGGTCCGCGCCAACGCAGGTCTCCACGGTATCGATTACGACCGCTTGCTGGCCGACCTGGCGCGCAACGACAAGGTCGTCGTCTGCGTCGACGCGGTCCACGGGGCCGCCCGCGGTTATCTCGGCCGCCTGCTGAACGATCCCCCGGCCGGAAGGCTGGTGCTGCTCCGGGCCGATGCCGATCCCACCTTCGGCGGGATTGCGCCGGAACCCTCCTCGGCCAACATGCAACCGGTACTGGCAACGCTGGCGGCCCGGCCCGAACCGCTCAAACTCGGGGCGATCATCGATCCCGACGGCGACCGCATCCGCTTCACCGACGGTGTGGTCGAGATTTCGATGAACCAGTTCGGGGCGATGGCCTACCATTTCCTCCACGAGATCAAGGGGAAGCGGGGCATGGTCGCCAAGACCGTGGCCTCGAGCAACCTGGCCAATGCCCTGGCGGTCCAGCTGGGCGAGGAGGTCTTCGAACCCAAAGTCGGCTTCAAGGAATTCAAGCCGGTGATCGACAAGGCGCTGGTTTTTTTCGAGGAATCGGACGGCATTTCCGTCATCGGCCACACCCCGGAAAAAGACGCCTTCATCGGCCTGATCCTGGCGATCGACATGACCCTTTCCCTGAACAAGCCGCTGGGCCAGTACCTTACCGAAATCGAGGACCGGTTCGGCCACTACTATCCCGACCGCGACGGGGTCACCGTTTCCCAGCAGGGCGAAACCCTGCTCCGCAGCCTGGACCGATTGCAGGCCTACGGTCCCGGTAGCGAGGTCCGGGTCGGCGAGGGAATGCGGACCATCACCGAGGTGATCGATATCGACGGCCGGAAGATGATTTTAAACGACGGTTCCTGGATCATGATCCGCCCTTCGGGCACCGAGCCCAAGGTCCGTTTCTACGTCGAGGCCAGAAGTCCGGAAGAAACCGCCCTGCTGGTAAAAAGTGCCAAATCGATGCTTGCCGAAATAGGACTCTTGCCCTAATGTAGCAGGGGGTTCCCTCCCTGTTCCTTCGAACAACAAGGGATTTGCACGCATCAACAACCATCACTACCGAGAATTGTCATGTGGGAATATACCGATAAAGTGCAGGATCATTTCATCAACCCCAGAAATGTCGGCGAAATCGAGAATGCCGACGGTGTGGGCAACGTCGGCTCCATTGCCTGCGGCGACGCCCTGCGCCTGACCATCAGGGTGGATGAAAACCAGGTGATCACCGACGCCAAGTTCAAAACCTTCGGCTGCGCCTCGGCCATCGCCTCTTCCTCGATGCTCACCGAAATGCTCAAGGGCATGAAGCTGGAAGATGCCAAGAAACTGACCAACGACGACATCGCCAAGGCGCTGGGCGGCCTGCCCAAGGAAAAGATGCACTGCTCGGTCATGGGCCGCGAGGCCCTGGAGGCGGCCATCGCCGACTATACCGGCGCCATTCTGCCCATGGCGCAGGGCGAGGTGGTCTGCGAATGCTTCGGCGTCACCGATCTGGAAATCATCCGGGCGATCCGGGAGAACGCGCTGACCTCGGTGGAGGATATCACCCATTTCACCAAGGCCGGCGGCGGCTGCGGCAAATGCGAGGGCAAGCTGCGGGCCTTGCTGGCCGAGACGGTCGAAGGCGCGGCCGGCGAGCCAACCGGCGCGCCCAAAAAGAAGCGCATGACCACTCTGGAGAAAATCAAGAGGATTGAAGAGGTGATCGAACGGGAGATCAAGCCCACCCTGAAAAAGGACGGCGGCGACATCCAACTGGTCGACGTGGACGGCGATTTCGTCACCGTGTCGTTGCGGGGGGCCTGCGCCAACTGTTATTCTTCGCGGACGACCCTGAAGGAATACGTGGAAAGGAAATTGCGCGAACAGGTTCTGGAGAGCCTGATCGTCGAGGAGGACAAGTAATGGCTGTGCTACCCGACCAGGTCATCTACATGGACAATAACGCCACCACCCGGATCGCGCCCGAGGTGGTGGATGCCATGATGCCCTATCTGACCCAGTTCTACGGCAATCCCTCGTCCATGTACACCTTCGGCGGCCAGGTCGGCCAGGCGCTCAACAAGGCCCGGCAGGAAATCGCCGACCTGCTCGGTGCCGAGCCCGGCGAAATCGTGTTCACCAGCTGCGGCACCGAGAGCGACTCCACCGCCATTCTCTCCGCCCTCCAGACCAATCCCGGCAAGAACCACCTGGTGACCACCAAGGTGGAGCATCCGGCGGTCAAGAACCTGTGCGACAATCTCGAGAGTTTCACCGGCCGCAAACACCACGTCACCCGCCTGCCGGTCGCCGCCGACGGCACCCTGGACCTGCAGCGGTTCAAGGAGAGCCTCACCGACGACACCGCCATTGTCAGCGTGATGTGGGCCAACAACGAGACCGGGGTGCTTTTTCCGGTGGAGGAGATGGCGGAGATCGCCCGGGAATGCGGCATCCTCTTCCATACCGACGCGGTGCAGGCGGTGGGCAAGATCCCGATCAAACTCAGGGAAACGGCCATCGATTTCCTCTCCCTTTCCGGCCACAAGCTCCATGCCCCCAAGGGGGTGGGCGTACTCTATGTCCGCAAGGGCACGCCCTACATTCCGTTCATGAACGGCGGCCACCAGGAGCACGGACGCCGGGGCGGCACCGAAAACGTCGCCTCGATCGTCGGCCTGGGCCGGGCCTGCGCCCTGGCGGCCGAAAAGATGGCGGAGGAAAACACCAGGGTGCGGGCGCTGCGGGACAAGCTCGAACGGGGGCTGCTGGGCACGATTCCCAAATCGCTGCTCAACGGCCACCCCAGCCAGCGCCTGCCCAACACCGCCAACATCAGTTTCGAGTATGTCGAGGGCGAGGCCATTTTACTACACATGAACCAGCACAACATCTGCGCCTCCTCCGGTTCGGCCTGCACCTCCGGCTCCCTGGAACCCTCCCATGTCCTCCGGGCCATGGGCGTGCCGTTCACCGCGGCGCACGGCTCGATCCGGTTCAGCCTCTCCATCTACAATACCGAACAGGAAGTCGATTTCGTCTTGGCGACCCTGCCCGGCATCATCGCCAAGCTGCGCACCCTGTCCCCTTTCTGGGAGGACAAATAACACACCGTTTCCAAGCGCCGCCGCGTTCCGGCCGGCGGCGCCTTTTTCCACCCCCATTGCCATCGAGCCGCCATGCGTATTATTGCACCAAGCTTCGCCATCCTTGATGAACTTGACCGGCAGTCCCTCCCGGTCCGCATCGAATACTGCGGCCGGATCTGCTATAAAAGCGAGGAGCGAATCGACAGCGACTCGGCCATCCCCTTTGTCAAAAAGATGGCGACCAACGGCCACAACTCCGTGTTGGAGATGGGGGTGGTCACGCTGGTCGCCACCTGTGCCACCCCGGAACCGATCCAGGCCCTTTTTTTCCGCCAGCCGAAATTCCTGCACATCGACTGGCTACGGGACGATCAACTCCTGATCACCGGCTCCATTCGCGCCTTTCGCGAGATGCGGCTCTTCCATCCCGGTGACGATATCTGCCGGGCCATTGCCCAATTTCTTGGCCACCGCCACCCCTATTTTTTCGAGGCGCCGGCAAGACCCGGGGATGAGGCGGCGGCCACGGGCGTGCGCATCGACAAGCTGGAGCTCGCCGAGGTGGAGCGGCTTGCCCCTGCGCTCTGCGCCCGGCATCGATTCCTGGCAATCAAATTCATCGTCAACCGCGCGGTCACCCACGAACTGGTCCGCCACCGCCCCTGCTCGTTTCTCCAAGAAAGCCAGCGCTACTGCCGCTATTCCGCCGACAAGTTCGGCAATGAAGTCACCTTCATCAAACCGGTATTTTTTGCGGAAGACAGCGAGGAATTCACGATGTGGCGGCAGGCGATGGAAGCCATGGAAGCGCAGTATCTCCGACTGTTACAGACCTCCTCGCCGCAAGCGGCCCGGACCGTGCTGCCCAACTCTTGCAAGACCGAGATTATCGTCTACGCCAATCTTGGCGAGTGGAAGCACATTTGCGCCCTCCGCACTCCGCCCGCGGCCGAGCCGTCGATGCGCGAGGTCATGATTCCCCTGGCCCGGGAATTGGAGCGCCGCTACCCGGCCATATTTTCTTGATCCGCAACGACGAGGGCAGGCCAGAGATGTCAGTGCCACTTTTTTGACTCAATCTCGTCGCCTTTCCTGCCCTCTGCTTCTTTTTTGAAAATATTTCTTCTTTTTGACTCATCCGTGCATGTATTGTACAATGCTGAAAAAACATCACATTCCACTCCTATTGCAGGGATAAGACGCACCTATGGCTCTCAAACCAGGACAATCCGCACCCGACGTCTCCAGAGGCTCGATGAAAAGGACGGTCAAGGATCAATCCGGCGCCGGCAGGCTCAAGATCGGCGAGCTGCTGAGCAAGGCCGGCTATATCACCTTGACCCAATTTGAAGAGGCCAAGACAACCCAGAGGAAAAGCGGGGAACGGTTGGGCCGGATTCTGTTGGAAAACGGCGCCATCGAGCGGGATACCATCGCCAACTTCCTCAGCCGCATGCACAACTACACCCTGGTCTCGCTCGATCAGGAGGCGCCGAGCAAGGAAGCCCTGGAGCTCGTTCCCTACGAAACCGCCAAGCAGTTCATGTGCCTGCCCCTCAGGCTCGCCGGCAACACCCTCCAGGTGACCATGGCGGAGCCCACCGATACCAACGAGGTCGAACAGCTCCAGGACATTGTCCAGAAAAATCTCAATCTCTGCGTCTCGACCGCCCGGGACATCATCGACGGGTACAAAAAATTCTACCAGATCAGCGACGAGGAATATCAGAGCTTCTTCAAATTCGAACAAGAACACGAAGATGTGTCGGTCACCCAGGTGGACGACTTCGGCGCCCTGGTGTCCGATGCGGCCGAGGATTTCGAATTCGACAGCGGCGGGATCGAGGAATCCAACTTCGAGCAATTTTCCGCTTCGGACGCACCCATCATCAAATTGGTGAACGGCATCCTGGTCAAGGCGGTACAGGAAGGGGTCAGCGACATCCACATCGAACCCTTCGAGAAGACCATGCAGGTCCGCTACCGCAAGGACGGTTCGCTGTTCAAGTCGATGAACCTGCCGTTGACCATCAAAAACGCCATGGCCGCCCGCATGAAGATCCTGGCCGGCCTCAACATCACCGAACGGCGGGTGCCCCAAGACGGCCGCATCAAGATCCGCCTGGGCCGCAACCGGGCGGTCGACTTCCGCGTTTCCACCCTACCGCTCCTCCACGGCGAAGGCATCGTTCTCCGTATTCTGGACAAGGATTCCCTCAATGTCGACCTGACCAAACTCGGCTTCACCGTCGACACCTTCGCCGCCTTAAGGCGGTGTCTCGAACGGCCGCAGGGGTTGCTGCTGGTCACCGGGCCGACCGGTTCCGGCAAGACCGTCACTCTCTACTCGGCCCTGAACTCGCTCAACAACGAGGACATCAAGATCCTGACCGCGGAAGACCCGGTGGAATTCAACTTCAAGGGCATCAACCAGGTCAACGTCAACGCCGAGGTCGGCATGACCTTTGCCGCTGCCCTGAAGGCCTTTCTCCGCCAGGACCCGGACATCATCATGGTCGGCGAGATCCGCGATATCGAAACCGCGGAGATCGCGATGAAGGCGGCCATGACCGGCCACTTAGTATTTTCCACCCTGCATACCAACGACGCGCCGGCCACGGTCAGCCGTATGGTCGATATCGGCATCCCGCCCTATGCCCTGGCCTCCTCGCTCACCATGGTCCTTGCCCAGCGTCTGGGACGGCGACTCTGCCAGAAGTGCAAGACCCCGGCCGAATATGACCGGCTGACACTGTTGAACGCCGGGTTCAAGGAGAGCGAACTGGCCGAACTCAAGTTGTTCAAGGCCAAAGGCTGTGCGGACTGCAATGGCCGCGGCTACAGGGGCCGGGTCGGCTTTTTCGAGCTTCTGGAAGTGACGGAGCCGGTGGCCCAGGCCATCCAGGCCGAGGTGTCCGAGGAGCAGCTGCGCAAGGTCGCGGTGCAGGAAGGCATGTTCACTCTCCGCGAGGCCGGTCTGCAGAAAGCCCGCGAAGGCGTCACCAGCCTGGAAGAAGTCTTGAAGCGGACCGTGGCCCACGAGGACAGTCTGCCCGCGTATCTGGTCAATCCCGATGTGGAAAATTACGAAGACGGCGACGTGGTGATCCAGGAAGGTAACAAGGACAAGGACTTCTTCAAGCTGATCAGGGGCAAGGTGGCGGTGCTCCGCTCGGGCAAGAAGATCGCGGAAATCAGCGAGCCGGGCGAATACTTCGGTGAGATGGCCGCCATTCTGGAAGAGCCGCGTTCGGCCTCGATCATCTCGGTGGGCCGGTGCAGCATCAAGCGCTATCCCGGTGACAAACTGTCGGAATTGATCGAAAAGTACCCGGATGTCTCCAAGCATCTGTTCAAGACCCTGGTGGAACGGCTCCAGAAGACCGACCGGATCGTAGTGCAGCTCGCCAGCGCCACCAAGGTCCGGCCGCCGCAGGTGGTGCGCCAGGCATGAACAAGGTTTCCGTCTACATCATTGCCTACAACGAGGCCGACAAGATCCAGGACGCCATCCGCTCGGTGCTCTGGGCCGACGAAATCGTGGTGGCCGATTCCTACAGCCAGGACAACACGGCCGCCCTGGCCGAGGAGATGGGCGCCCGGGTGGTACAGATTCCTTTCCAGGGATTCGGCGACCTGCGCAACCGAGCCATGGCGGCCTGTAGCCACGACTGGATTTTCTCGCTCGATTCCGACGAACGCTGCACCCCCGAGGCACGGGACGAGATCCTGGACTGCCTGCGCAACCCGCAGGCCGATGCCTATTATATTCCCCGCCGGAATTTCTTCATGGGCCGCTGGATCCGCTATTCCGGGTTCTATCCCGATTACCGCCAGCCCCAGCTCTTCAAGAAAGGCGCCCTGGTCTTCAAGGAGGACGATCCGGTCCACGAGGAATTCACCGTGGTCTCCGGACGGCCGGTGGGCTATCTGCACCATGCGATCTGGCAGTATCCCTTCAAGGGGCTGGGCGAGATCATGCACAAGGCCAACAAATATTCCACCCTCGGCGCCGACAAGCTGGCCCTGGGCGGCCGCGGCAACTGCTCGTTGTGGACCGCCCTGGCCCACGGGGCTTGGTCGTTCTGCCACATGTATTTCCTCAAGCGAGGCATTCTCGACGGCTGGCCGGGATTCATCATCGCCCTGTACAACTTCGAGGGCACCTTCTACAAGTACGCCAAATTCCACGAACTCCGCTCCCAGTGGAGTCCGCCGCCCTCGCCGCCGCTAGCGCGCATCACCAAGGAGTGATGGGCGCGATCAAGGCCATGGTCTTGTCGTAGACCATGTCGACGGTGATCCCTTCCATGCACCGTTGATGGCCGCAATCCCTTTTCCGACAGCAGAGACAGTCCAGCCCTTCCGCCCGGACCACCGCATTGTTCACGCCATACGGTCCCACCCGCTCGGGATGGGTGGGACCGAACACGGCCACCACCGGCGTACCCACCATGGCGGCGATGTGCATGGGTCCGGTATCGACCCCGACATAGGCCGCCGCCGCCTTCATCAGGGCCACCGAGGCCATCAGGCTCAGGCGGCCGGCAGCGATGCTTGCTCCCCCCTGGGCCATACCGGCCCCGATGGGTTCGATGTGGGCGAGATCGCCGGGACTGCCGCCGAAGACCGCCCTGATCCCGGCTGTCTCCAGCCGGTCGCAGAGCGCGCTCCATCGCGCCGGAATCCAAAATTTCGATTGCCATCTTGCCGCCGGATTGATGTAGACGAAGCGCTGCCCCGGCGCGATTCCGGATGCCTTCAGGAATTCCGCGGCCTGCTGTTCGTCGGCCGGGCTCGTGGCCAGGTAAAAGTCCTCCTTTTGGGGCGCGCAGTCGAGAAAGTGGCAAAAGAGCAGATTTTTCTCCACCGCGTGCATCGAGCTGGAGGTCGCCTTGAGCAGGTGGTGCTGAAACAGGGGGTTCAACTCCCTGGCATCGCCAAACCCGATCCGCGTGCCATTGGGATTCATCAGGGCAAAAAGACCGCTGCGGAAGGAAGCGTGGAGGTCGAGAATCAGGTCGTAGGGCTCTGCGCGAAAGCTGCGGCGCAGGTCGCGCAGGACAGCGGCCGTGGCCGAAAGGGCCCGGAAATAAACTGGCCAGCGGGCACCCGGCTCGCTGGTCGAGGGAATGTGGATGGGATGGATGCGCTCAATCGCCGGGTCACGTTCCAGGATCGCCTCCAGACCGCGCTCGACGATCCACCCGAGATGGCACTCGGGGAAGCATCGCTTGAGGGCATGGGCCACCGGCAGGGCATGGACAATATCGCCAAGCGAGCTCTGCTTGATGAACAGGATGCGTTTGCCGTCAAGTCGATTGTCCATGCGGTCTCCTCGGGACCGGTGGGCACACCGCCGCTCCCGCATCTCTCAGGCCATCGGGATCGAGGGGGCAATCTCTTTCCGGGGTGCGGGGACGGCGGACGGCTGAGGTTTCTTGAAAAGAATCGCGCTCATCAAGGAAAACAGGAAACCGGTGCCAACGAGATTGAGATAGGACTCGAAACACATGATCACCATGAAAAAGACGGGAAAGGCTATGCGAATCCGCTCCCAGCCGTCGGTGACGCGAACGGCCTGATACAGATGGGCGAACACCAGCCCCAGCAGGCTCAACAGCCCCAGTACCCCGAGTTGGGTCGTAAGAAAAACATACTGGTTGTGCGGATTGTTGGTTGGAGGCATATCGGGCGACAGCCTCTCGTTCATTTTGTGGTATTCACGCTCAAAATCACCTGTTCCCACTCCCAGCCACGGGGACTGTTTGATCAGCTGCCATGAGATCGCCCAGTAATGCAGGCGCAACCCGACAGAAGTATTGGAATTTTCATGGAAGGTCCGCACATTGTCGACAATCGCATCCATCCGCGCCTGGAACACCGGGCTCAACCGATAGGCGGCCACAAAAACGAGCGGAAAAATGACTGCGGCAAGCAGGAAGGCCTTGAGCAGATTCTTCCGGTAATATTGAAACAACAGAACGAACATCAGGGCAAAGAAGGCACAATGGCCCGACCGGCCCATGGTCGTGAACAGATGGACAACCAGAAGACCGGTAAACGCCGACATGCCCCACCATTGCCATCCGCCTTTCCACTTCCACAGGAGCTGGTGCGCCAAGAGATAGATGGCAAAGGCCAGCATCGGCGTGTATTGCAATTGGACGGTCTGGGTGTGGAAGAAGAGCTGATCGCCGGAGAGCCCCCTCTGCAACAGGCCGAACTGATCCAAGGTGACGACGAGCATGGTGACGGTCACGCCGGCGATGAATGCGCCGACACAGCGCCAGCGCCATTCCCAACGGATGGTTGCGAGGAATAACGGCGCCACCAGCACCTTCCACTGCTTGCGGATGACGGCCAATCCGTCGGGCAAAGATTCGGTCCAGCACAAACCGATCAGCAGCACACAGGCATAGACGATGATGGCGATGACAAGAGGGCTGGTGCGGATTTCACGCAGCTTCTCGCCGTACCGGCCTTCGGCCAATCCACACAGCACAACGAGACAGGCAGCCGCACTGGTAGCCGAGGTCGAGAGGGGGAGAAAAAAGGCCAGGGCCATGCACAGCCACAGGCACACCGGCTCGATTCGTCGCTGCATCACGGACGTTCCTTCTCGGCGTCGCCGCTGAACTGGAGGTGATAGAGATAGCTGTACTCGCCGCCGAGCGCGAGCAATTCGCCGTGCTTGCCTTCTTCCGCCATCTGCCCGTCCTTCAGCACGATAATCCGGTCGGCGTTCTGGATGGTCGACAGGCGGTGGGCGATGACGATCGTGGTCCGGTTGTGCATCAAATTCTCCAGGGCCTGCTGCACCTCGCGTTCCGATTCGTTATCCAGCGCCGAGGTGGCCTCGTCGAGAATGAGGATGGGCGCATCCTTGAGCAGCGCCCGGGCAATCGAAAGCCGCTGCCGTTGCCCGCCCGAGAGCCGCGCCCCGGATTCGCCGATCACGGTGTCGAACCCCTGGGGCAAGGCGGTGATGAAATCGAGCGCATTGGCCGCCCGCGCCGCAGCCAGGAGCGCCTCCTGCGAGCAGTCGCCGCTGCCGTAGGCGATGTTGTTTCGCACCGTGTCGTTGAACAGCACGGTTTGCTGGGTCACCACCGCGATTTGGTGGCGCAGGGACGCCAGGGTATAGCCTCGGATATCGGCGCCATCGATCAGTAGGCGCCCTTGGTCGGCATCGTAGAAGCGGAGCAGCAGATTGGTCAGGGTGGTTTTGCCGCCGCCGCTGGGGCCGACCACCGCCAGCACCTCGCCCCGATTCACCCGAAACGAGAGCTGCTTGAGCACCGGTGTGGCCGGTTCGTAGCCGAAGGTGACACCGGCGAACTCGATGTGCTGGCTAAACGGCGGCATTGCCGTGGCATCGGGCGCCTCGCTGATATCGGGCCGGACATCCAGCAAGGTGAAGATGCGGTGGGCGGCGGCCACGCCCTGCTGGATATTGGAATTGACCTTGCTCACCCCCTTGATCGGCTCATACAGCATCAGCAGTGCGGTAAAGAAGGCCATGAAGGCCCCTGGCGTCGAATGCCCGTCGAGGACCTGGCTGCCGCCAAACCAGATGATGACCGCCATGCCGACGCCAGCGAGCATTTCGATGCAGGGATGGGACAGGCTGTTGTACCAGGTTTCGGAAAGCAGGATATTCATGATGTGCTGCATCCGGCCGGCAAACCGTTTTTTCTCGAACGGTTCCATGCAGAACGCCTTGACAATGCTCACTCCGGCGATGGTCTCGTGCAGCTGACTGGTCGCCTCCCCCAGCCTCTCCTGGTAATTGGTGCTGATTTTTCTGAATTTCCGCCCGAAAACAACGAGAGGCACACCGGCCATGGGTAAAAAGACCAGGGAAATGAGGGCCAGGCGCCAATCCATGTAGAAAATCACTCCCAGCAGCCCGAAGACGGAGCAGAAATCCCGCAGGGAGCGGATCAGGGTATAGGAGACCGAACCCTGGACGATACTGACATCGTTGATGATTCTGGAAATCAACTCGCCGGTCGAGGTCTTGTGGAAAAAGCTCAGGGGCTGCTCCATGACATGGGCATAGACCATGGTGCGCAGGTCCCGGATGACGCACTGCCCGACCAGTTCCAGAAAATAGGAGTAGAGGAAATAAAAAAATCCCTTGATGAAAAAAACCAACAGCAGGGCCAGGGGCAGCAGATTGAGCAGGTGCGCGTCCTGTTTGAAAAAAATCTCGTCCAGCAGCGGCTTGACCAGATAGGCCTGGAGCGCGTTGAATCCCCCGACCGCGATCATCGCCACCATGGCGACCACCAGCTTGGTCCTGTGGGGTTTGAGCACCGCCATCAGGCGGACAAGGATCTCTTTATTCGTCATGTTCAGGCAAGAAAGAGTTAGGAGCGGGGCGGACGGAGGCGGGCGGACGAAAAAAAACTCAATCGGGCTGAGCCGGGGTTTGCATCTCCATGCGGCCGCCGCCGTTCCGCTCCTCTGCCTCGGTGGAGCAGGGCGCGCTTCCCGCGTTCCGAGCCCGCTTATGCGGCTCGAAAGTATCGGGTTCTGCCTTTACCCCATTTTACGAAAGGATGCCAGCATAGTTCCCTGAAAAGTACGGTGGCAGCTCGCCCCGGCCGCTGAGCAGGGCGGTCAGTTCGGCGGCGTTTTTCTTCGGCTGGCCGTGGCTGACATCGACCACGAGATAGTCGACGCCCAATCGCGCCAGTTCATCCGCATGCGACAGCAGGGAAAAAACGGTGTGGGCATGGGCATAGACGGCCTCGTCCCGGCGGTCGAGGTAAAACCGCTCGCCCCGTGGACTGGCAAAGGACCTTTGTCCTTGAAAATGGGGGGCGTCGAGGCGGGCGGTGAAGAGCGGCGGCCGGCCATGCACGGTGAGCCCCACCTGCATGGGCCGGGCTGCCGGCGCGGAAAGCGGGCGGGAAAACCCGGCCAAAGCCGCGGCCAGGGTGGCCCGGTCGGTTTCCAGGGAAAATTGCACGCCCGCCAGGCCGCGGGCCGCATACAGGCGCAGGGTGGCGCTGTTGAGCACATTGCAGCTGTAATCGCCGTAGAGTTCGAGCCGGCCATCGTCGGCCTCGGCGAACAGTCCGAGTTGGCCGATATGGCCGATCTGGAAATACTGAGCCCCTTGGCGCCGAAGCTGGCCGATGGCATCGCGGTACCAGGACAGCTGCTCGTTGTGGAGCACCGCCGGCAGCGTCCAGACCAGCGGCCTCTGCTCCGGCTTGCGCCGCATGGCCAGCAGGGCCCATTCCCAGGTGCGGCGGTTGAGTTCGACCAGTATCCTGGCGACCTTGAAGGGATAGCGCGGGGCCATTGCCTCGGGAGTGCCGACTTTGAGCCACCATTCCGGCGATGCCGGCCGGCCGCGGCCTCCTGATCTATGACCACCCTGCCCTCCATGCCCGCTTCGACGGCCGTCGCCCGTCTGCCGGCCCGCCGTCGACTCCGCGTAGAGTTCGGCCAGCAGCCGCTCCAGCTCTGCCGGCGTGGGCAGCGGCACGGCCAGGCGCGCGGCCGCCCGCGCCAGGGCCGAATGTTTTTTGTCTTCGCGGCCACTCACATCCACCCGGAACAAAATCCCGTGAAAAGGCTGCCGCAGCCGTCCCGATTCGATGCCGGCCAGGCCGACAGTCACGGTCTGCCCCGCCTCGGCCCGCTCCGCCTTCTTGCCCTTGATCGCCAAACTGTGCAAGGTAAAGCTGATCCGGTCGCCGCTCCGCTCCTCGTACAGCCGCAAACGGTCGCCCAGCCGGAGCGGGGCCTGCAACACCACCTGCGCCTGCGCCGCCTGGTCCGCTTTCCGGCCTTTGGGCGTCTCCAGCCGAATCACCTTGCCGATTACCTCACCGGTGCTGCCGGACAGCCGGGGCACGATCAACCGTTCTTCCTGCCCGGCCAGTAGAAACCCGGAGGCACGCTTGCGTCCCATGGACGCGTCCAGTAGCCGATGCGCCTCGTCCAACATTCCGGCCCGTTGCTCCGAAGAGGCATCGAGCGCGTCCAGAGCAAGGCGGTAGGCCCGGACCGTGTTGCGGACATAGGCCACCGACCGGAGCCGGCCCTCGATTTTGAGGCTGACCACCCCGGCGGCCCTGGCTTCGGCCAGATGCTCGATGCCGCTGAGATCGTTCATGGAAAAAAGATAGCCGCCGCCTTTCCCTCCCTTACCGGGCTGGCCGCCCTGGCCCGGACATGCCCGCTTGCCGGAGGGCAGCCAGTCGTAGCGGCGACGGCAGGGCTGTACGCACTGCCCGCGTAGGCTCGACTTGCCGCCGTGCAGGCTGGAAAAGCGACAGAGTCCGGAATAGCTGAAGCACATGGCGCCGTGAATGAACATCTCCAGCTCCACCGGGCCCTGGCGATGGATGGCGCCAATCTCGTCAAAGCTCAATTCACGGGCCAGCACCACCCGTTCAAAACCCAACGCCTTGAAATAATTCGCCGCCATCGCATGGTTGACCGTCGTCAGGGTCGAGGCGTGCACCGCCAGGCCGGGAAAGAACCGTTGCACCAGATACAAAAGCCCCAAATCCTGGATGATCAGTGCATCGGGCCCGATCCCAGCCAGGACGGACAAGGTTTCCAGGGCCAGCGGGATCTCGCCCTCCTTGACCAGGCTGTTCATGGCCACATACAGCTTTTTTTTCCGTTCGCGGGCATGGGCGGCCATGGCCGCAATCTCCGCGAAGGTGAAATCGCGCGCCAGGGCACGGGCATTCAGGCCGGGCGCACCGACATACACCGCGTCCGCGCCCGCCTCGAGGGCGGCCTCGAAAGCGGCCATCGTTCCGGCGGGGGCCAGTAGTTCCATGGCAGCGGCAGGATGGGTCATGATTGAGCGGGTCCGGCTGGAATCGGAAACGAACGGAAGCTGGAAGTCACGGGGTTTGCGGTGGAAGTGGCGGACCGAAACGGCCTATTCCGGCCGGCGGTACGGTGCCACCGGATAATCGACCGGTGGCAGGGGCAGGATAAAATAAAAATTGTTGCCCTCCGGCGTCGATTCGTAGCCGACGCTGCCGCCGTGCATCTCGACCACCAGACGGATAAACGACAGACCGTGGCCCGTGCCGGGAATATCCGGGTTGTCGTCGCCGCGCATCCCTTCCTGGAACAGGCGGTTGCCTTGCTCCACCGTCATGCCGGGTCCGGTGGTAAAGACGTTGAATTTGACGCCCTTCTTACCAGCTTGCGGAAAATTATCGACAATTTCACGACCATAGGCCATGGCCTTCCGCGATTGCCCCCGATGGTCGACCACTTCTTTGGTATACTTGGCGGCGTTGGAAAACAGGTTGGCGTAGACCTGGGACAGCAGGCCGATGTCGACCATCAGTGGGAATTCTTCCTCGTACATGTTCTGCGGCCGGTCCACCATGACGTTAGCCGCCCGCAATCGGCTGGCATAGTGGTCCAGCTGGGGCAGGATCACCTCTTTTTCGACGAAACATCGTTTGGGATGGAGAACGAGGTGACCGCGCTCGAAATGTTCCCGCCGAAACAGGCTCTCGATGAACAGGCTCATGTTGGCGTGGTGCTTGACGATTTCCTGGTGATACTTGGCCAGGTCGTCCTGCAGGGTCTGCAGCCGGCCGTTGCAATAGCTGCACCGGAACGGGGTGCCATCCCGGTTCACATCGATTTCCCGCCGCAGTTCCTCGATCAACCCGATCCTCTTCTTCAACTGGTTGAACAGGTGGCGGAAATACATATTGGGCACGATGATGTTGTGCTCAATGTCGATCACCAGGGTGTTGATGAATTTCAGCCGCTCGATATTCTGCCGGGCGATCAGCCGGTTGTCGAGGTTGTAGCCGATCCGGTTGGCATATTTGGCGAAGAAAAATTTGTCGGCCTCGGTCAGCCCGGTCTTGCGCCGGACCTCGAACATCCCCAAAATCCTGCCGCTGCCGCACAGTTCCTGTAAATCGTCCCACAACCGCATCTGCCGTTCGGCGCCGCCATCGCCGATTTTGCTGGGAAAAGGCTGCTTGCTGAAGATGGGGATGATGTAGGAGCCGCCCAGGTCATACGGCGTCTCCTGCATCTGGACCGGATAGCTCGCCCGCCTCGGTTCGCTCAGCACGCCCTCCTCGCTGGAGCACACCAGTTGCAGGCCGTGCTCGCAATCCTCGCACAGATAGAGGCTGCTGGAAACACCGACCAGGGCCAGGGGAACGGAAACGCAGATCCGGTAAAAATCGTCCAGGGAATCGTATTCCTGGGCCAGATCGAAGAACGCCTTGAGAAAATCGTTGCGGCCCCGGGAAAAGTTGTATTGCTCGTAACTCTCCGCCTTTTCCCGGACCCGCAGGCACACCGCTTCCAGATCGGGCGGAATGACAGGAGGCTGCGGATTGGTCGGCTGGCCGTTCATGGGCATATGCAAGGAAAGATTTTTACGGGCGGCGATGTCTCGGCCGGCTCTTACCGTTTGGTGACGACCACGGCGTCGTGGTTATCCTTTTCCAGCAGCAGGACGTCCACCCGTTCGTGGGGCGACGGGTCGACGGTCATGCCGACATAGTCGGGCTGGATCGGCAATTCCCGGCCGCCCCGGTCGATCAGGACCGCCAGCTGGATCGATCGTGGCCGGCCGTAATCCATGATCGCGTCCATGGCGGCGCGGATGGTCCGGCCGGTGAAAATGACGTCGTCGACCAGCACCACTCGTTTGTCTTCGAGCAGAAAGCCGATATCCGACTTCTTAACGATCGGATTTTGGGAGATGAGGCTCCAATCGTCGCGATACAGGGTGATGTCGAGGGTGCCGGCCGGCAGTTCGACCTCTTCCTGCAGCTCGATCCGCTGCTTGATGCGCTGGGCCAGATGGACCCCGCCGGTATGGATGCCGACAATCGAAAGATCGCCCACGCCGTGGTTGCGTTCCACAATCTCCATGCTGATGCGGTCCAGGCTGCGTTCGATGTCTCTGCCGATCATGATGGTTCTGATACTCATTGGCACACCCTCTCCCAAAAATAATTCTCGCCCTTGGCATCGACCAAATTGATCGCCTCGGGGTAGGTTTCGCATTCCACCGCAAACACCCGGGCAGCGATATCGTCCGGAGTATCGTCGTCGTCCAAGGCCACGCAGTGCTGGAGCACGATCGGCCCCTGGTCGTACAGTTCGTTGGCAAAATGGACGGTACAGCCGCTCACCGTGCAGCCCCGCGCCTTGACCGCCTCGTGCACGTGGTGGCCGTAGAAGCCTGCCCCGCAAAAGGAGGGGATGAGCGCCGGATGGATATTGAGAACCGCGCGGCGTAGGTGGGGGGGTGGGGTGTAGAGTTTGAGATAGCCGGCCAGGACGACCAGATCGATCTCGTAGTCGGCCATGATCCGGTTGATTTCGTCGTTGCTGGCGGCGTGGAAGGCCGGATATCCGTACCGCCTGGCCTTTTCCAGTCCCAAGGCGCCGGCCACGTTGGAGATGACCACCGGGATTTGGGCGTGCAGGGTGCCGGCCACGATCCGCTCGTGGAAATTGTCCAGCGTCCTGCCGCTGCCGGACAGCAGGACCGCCATCTTACGCATGTTCCGCTCCCGCGAAATAGGGATTGGCGTCCGGGTCGATGCCGCGCAGCCACTGGGCGATGGCGGCATCGTAGGCGGCGGTCGACTCGAACACCTTGCGGGCCAGACGGAAACGGGTGGCCAGGGTGGTGTTGCCTTGGGCCTGCAATTCGGCCACGACCCGCGGATAGTCGGCCGGATCGACGATCACGGTCACATCGTGGAAATTCTTGGCCGAGGCCCGCAGCAGGGTCGGGCCGCCGATGTCGATGTTTTCGATGGCATCGGCCAGGGTGCAGTCGGGCGCGGCCACGGTCCGGGCAAAGGTATAGAGGTTGACGGCCACGATATCGATGGGCTTGATGCCGTGCCGCTGGCACTGTTCGCGGTGTTCCGCGTTGTCGCGCTGGTTGAGGATGCCGCCATGGACCAGGGGGTGGAGGGTTTTCACCCGGCCGTCCAGCATTTCGGGAAAGCCGGTGAACGCCGACACATCCGTCACGGCCAAGCCGCCGGCGCGCAGCTTCTGGGCGGTACCGCCCGTGGACAGGATTTCGATCCCCATGGCGGCCAGGGCCCTGGCAAATTCCTCGCATCCGGATTTATCGGTCAGGCTGATCAGCGCCCGCTCCACTCGTCTCATCTCTGCGTATCCCCTGCTTATTCTTTTTTCAGGAATTGGCGGATCTTCCGCCGTTCGTGTTTGTCGGGCCGCCGTTCGGGCGGGCCTGTGGGCGGCCGCATGGCCTTGCGTTCGGCCAGTATGTGTTCCCGCCGGGCCAGCGACTCCTCGGTTTCCTCGTACAAGGTCCGGGCGACCACCGCCGGACCGCGCTGCTCGCTGAGCAGCTGAATGCGGATCGAGGTTTCGAGAAATCCCTGGCGGATAGTCAACAGGTCGCCCACGCGGACCATCCGGGCCGGCTTGACCTTGGCGCCGTTGACCGCCACATGCCCGGCCCCCACCTCCTTGGCAGCCAGGGAGCGGGTCTTGAAAAACCGAGCCGCCCAAAGCCATTTGTCGATCCGCACCTGTTCCATGTCCGCCATCGGCCTCTCCCTCTATCCCGGCAAAATACCACTTATTCCGGCAAAATGCCACGGTTGTCCGGATCGGGCCGGCAAAGAAGCCGGCCTCTGGCGCAGCCTCTAAGTCTTCCTGGCCACGAATCCCTTGCGCGCCAACGCCAAGAACATTGCCGAAGCCGTGAAAATGAGGTAAGGGGCATGCTCATCCACACTAAAGAATGTTTCCCATGTCCCTGCACACCGTCGGCATCAACCAATTCACCTGCCCGGTCCGCATTCCCGAAAAGGGCGGCGGTATCCAGCACACCGTGGCCACCATCGATCTCCAGGCCAGGGTCCCCCGGGGCCGGCTCGAATCCTGCGTCAGCACCATGCGCACCTTGCTGGCCCGCTTCCTGCCGGACATCCACGCCGGCATCTTTCCTGAGCTACTGGCCGAGGTATGCCGCCAACTGCAGGCCGCCGAGGCCTGGCTGACCATGCGCTTTCCCTATTTCATCGCCAAGAGGGCGCCGGTCAGCGGCACGGCCAGCCTGATGGAATACCAGTGCACCTTCACCGCCTCGTCGGCCGCCAGCGGCGAACCGCTGCTGACCGTGGTGGTGCCCGTCACCACCCTCTGTCCCTGCTCCAAGGAGATCAGCGAGGCCGGGGCTCACAACCAGCGGGCCGAAATCACCCTCGCGGTCCGGCCCCTGGCGCTGATCTGGCTGGAGGACCTGATCGCCATGGCCGAGTCCTGCGGCTCTTCCGAAGTCTACGCCCTCTTGAAACGGCCCGATGAAAAATACGTGACCGAGCGCGCCTACGCCCAGCCGATGTTTGTCGAGGACGTGGCCCGCAAGGTGGCCCAGAAGGCCATGGCCCATGCCGACATCGCCTGGTTTTCGGTGGGAGTCGAGAGCTTCGAGTCCATCCACAACCACAGCGCCTACGCCCTGGTCGACAGCCGCGACCTCAGCGTGGCCGATCCCCGCGGTTGACCGCTTCTCAGGGCCGTTCCCCCAGCCCGCCCAGACAGAGATATTTCAGCTCAAGGTATTCCTCGATCCCGTACTTCGAGCCTTCCCGGCCGATCCCCGACTCCTTGACCCCACCGAACGGGGCCGCCTCGGAGGACATACGGCCGGTGTTGATGCCGACCATGCCGTACTCCAGGGCCTCGGCGGTGCGCCAGATCCGACCGATATCCCGGCTGTAGAAGTAGGCGGCCAGGCCGTAGGGGGTATCGTTGGCCAGAGCGACCGCCTCCCGGTCGTCCCGGAAGACGAAAAGCGGGGCCACCGGGCCGAAGGTTTCGTCGTGGGCGATCTGCATCGCGGTGGTGGCGCCGAGCAGCACGGTGGGCTCGAAGAAAAAGCCGGCACCGTCCAGTCGTTTGCCGCCCAAGGCAATGCGGGCCCCCTTGGCCACCGCATCGGCGATCTGTTCCTCGACCTTGCGGATGGCGTCGAGGTCGATCAGCGGCCCCTGCTGCATCCCCGCCTCGAAGCCGTTGCCGACCCTGAGTTCCCGCACCGCCGCCACCAGTTTGGCGGCGAATTGTTCGTAGACCCCTTCCTGGATGAAAAAACGGTTGGCGCAGACGCAAGTCTGCCCGGAATTACGATACTTCGAGGCCATAGCCCCGCGCACCGCCGCATCGAGATCGGCATCGTCGAACACGATGAAGGGGGCATGTCCGCCCAGTTCGAGCGAAACCTTTTTCACGGTGGCGGCGCAATCGCGCATCAAGAGCTTGCCCACCGAGGTCGAGCCGGTGAAGCTGAGCTTGCGGACCAGGGGATTGGCGGTCATTTCGGCACCGATCTCGGCCGCCGGGCCGGTGACCACATTGAAAACGCCGGGAGGGAGGCCGGCCTCGTCGGCGAGCGCTGCCAAGGCCAGGGCGGACAGGGGGGTCTGGCTGGCCGGTTTGACCACCACCGGGCAGCCGGCCGCCAGCGCGGGCGCCGCCTTGCGAGCAATCATCGACGAGGGAAAATTCCAGGGCGTGATGGCCGCGCAGACCCCCACCGGTTCCTTGAGGACGATAATCCGCTTGCCCGGTTGCCCCATGGGGATGGTGTCGCCGTAGACCCGCTTGGCCTCCTCGGCATACCATTCGATATAGCCGGCGCCGTACACGACCTCCTCCTGGGCGTCGGCCAGGGGCTTGCCCTGCTCCATGGTCATGATCACGGCCAGGTCCAGGCGATGGGCGATGAGCAAATCGTACCAGCGGCGCAGCAGGCGGGCCCGCTCCCTGGCGGTCAGGGCACGCCAGGCCGGCCAGGCGCGATGGGCCGCCTCGATGGCGGCCGCGGTTTCCTTGCTTCCCAGCGCCGGCACCGTGCCGACGGCCGCGCCGGTGGCCGGATCGAAAACAGTGATCCGCCCCTCGCCGGTACCGCCGATCCACTTGCCGTTGACATAACACTGGGAGCGCAGCAGCTCCTGTCGACCGAGTTCCATCCCTCCACTCCCGAACGTACAAAAGCAAACAGGCAGCGCGTCGGAAAAAGACCGTTGCTGCCTGTTTGCGTAAAAATATTGTTCAATCTCCCGGTGTTATGTGCTACTTTACCGAAAGGCGGTCATCATACACCGGGATACGCTTTTTTTCATCCCCGATTCCCATCGCTCGTCAACAGACCAAAATGTCATGGCTATCGAACAACGAAGATCCGAACGGATTGACGACTTCATACCCCTTGAAATCCGGGTGGTGCACGCCTCGGACGGCCAGGAACTCGCCGGTCCGTTCTCCGGCAGGATCATCGATATCTCGGGACACGGAGTCTGCCTGCTCATGACCCAGATCATGGTCCGTGCCTTTCACGTCTTCCACTCGACCCGCAACGCCGAGGATGCGGTGCTCCAGCTGGTCATCGACCAGCCGCCGGAATTCGGCCGCCATGTCCTGACCGCCCGGCCGGTGTGGATGCACATCTTCCGGCAGGATGAAATCCGGGCCTTCAAAATGGGGGTGGAATTTGCCGAAACGCCGGAAGTGGAGCAGATGCGGGAATCGCTGGCGGGTTTGTGCAAGGACCGGGAAGCGCGAAGCGCTTGGTGGCAAAAACACAGCCAGGGCCGAGAGTCCTGAAGCGTCCGTCCCCATCGGTTGCGAAAAGCCGTTTCAGGGGTGCCGCTCCTGCCCTTCGAGCAGGCTGAAGACACGGGTTTTCTTCTCCACTCCGCGCAGTTCGATCTCGCCCAACTCCTCCACCTCGAAGCTGCCGCCGAGCTCGCGGCGCACCGCCTCGGTGATGTAGATCCGGCAGGCCGTGGCCTCGGCCGCCAGCCGTTGCGCAATGTTGACCTCGTTGCCGATCACCGTGTAATCAAGCCGCCGGTTCGAGCCGAGGTTGCCGAGGAACACCGTGCCCTTGGTGACGGCGATGCCCAGATCGACCCCCAAAAACGTCTCGCTGTGCTGGCTCCACTGCTGTCGCAGTTCCGTGAATCTCTTCTTGATCGCCATTGCGGTGCGCGTGGCTGCCAGGCAGGGGTGATCCAGCTTGACCGGGGCCCCGAACACCGCCAACACCGCATCGCCCATGAATTTGTCGACCGTGCCCTGGTGGCGGAACACTTCCTCGGTAAAAAAATGGAAAAATTCATTAAGGAAGGCGCGCAGCGACCAGAGATCGATCTGCTGCACCAGCCGGGTGAAGTTGCGGATGTCGGCAAAGAGCACGGTGGTTTGCTTGATCTCTCCCAACTCCATCAGGTCGGCATTCTGCGCCATGAGCAACTCCGCCACCTCCGGAGCCACGTACTGCTCGAACAGGGTCCGCATGCGGATCGTTTCGGTCAGTTGCTGGCGGGCGCGCAGGTTTTCCAGGGCCACGGCCGCCTGGCTGCATAGGATGGAAAGCATTTCGTTGTCGGCCTCGGAAAAGCGCTCCTCGGTCTCCCGCTGGCTGATGTTGAGCACGCCGATGTTCTGCTCGCAGATCCGCAGGGGAAAAGAGATGGAAGAAACGATCTCCGGCTGCCGCAGTAAGGAGGAAAAGATGGATTCGCCCTGGTCTTCCTTGTTGAGTAGAACCGGCTTGCCCTGCTGGAACACCCAGCCGGCGATCTGGTCGCCGGGCTGCAGGCGGAGCGAGCGGACCAGGGCAGGGTACAGCCCGCGCGCGGAGGCGATGCGGAGGCATTGCTCCTTCTGGTCGTACAGCATCACCGAACATCGGCTGGCCTTGGTCTGCTGCTGGACCGCGTCGAGCAACCGCTCGAGGATGCCTTCCTCGCTGGTGGCGGCGGCCAGCTGCTCGCCCAGGCGGTAGAGGGGAATGAGGGTGCGCAGCCTGGTGTTTTCCTGCTGCAGCCGATACCGCTCCAAGGCCTGGTGCACCACCCGGTTCGCCTGCAGAACATTGATCGGCAGTTCGACCACTCCGGAAAATCCCGCCTCCAGGGCGCCGTGCAGCAGCGCGGTGTCCGCCGCCGCGGACAGCAGCACCCCGGCAAGGCCGGGCTGGTGGCCGCTCAGTTCGCCGAACAGACGGCAGGCGTCGATCCGGGGCGATTCGTCCACGATCAAGACCAGCCGCACTTCCTGATCCTGGCAGGCATCGCGCGCCGATTCCCCATCCGAACAGCGAATCACCTGCAACCACGGTAGCGCCGCCGCGATGGCTTCGGCCTGGCGGTCGTCGGTGGTACACAAAACTGCTGCCGTATGCATAAGGGTGCCCATGTAATCGCCTCAAGATAGTAGCATTTGTTTACATTACCATTCCGAAAGAGACAAGGCAAGAAATAGGCCGAACCCGATGGAAAGGGCCTCACATATCTGTTTATTTTCACAGGAGTAGAGTATATTTCCTTCCATGATTGCCCGCACCCCACGCCCCAGTCCGCTCGCCGAACGGATGCGCCCCCGACGCCTGGACGATTTCGTCGGCCAGCAGCACCTGGTCGGCGAAGGAAAGTTTCTCCGCCAACTGATCGAGGGGGGAACCATTCCCTCCCTGGTGTTCTGGGGGCCGCCGGGTTCCGGCAAGACCACCTTGGCCACCATTCTCGCCCACGCCGTTTCCGCCCGTTTCGTCTTCTTTTCCGCCGTGCTTTCCGGGGTCAAAGAGATCAGACAGATCGTCGAGCAGGCCAAAATCCAGTGCGACCAGGGAAGCCAGCCCACCATCCTGTTCGTCGACGAGATCCACCGGTTCAACAAGAGCCAGCAGGACGCCTTCCTGCCCCATGTGGAGAGCGGCCTGCTCACCTTGATCGGGGCCACCACCGAAAATCCGTCTTTCGAGATCACCGCCCCCCTGCTCTCCCGCTGCCAGGTGCTGCTGCTGGCGCCTTTGCAGCCAGACGACATCGCCCAGGTCATCCGCCGAGCCTTGGCCGACAAGGCCGACGGGCTGGGCGAACATTGCTTGCGCATCGAGGAGGAGGCCCTTGGCCTGCTCGCGGAAGCGGCGGACGGCGACTGCCGCCGAGCCCTGAATTACCTGGAGACCGCGGCCAACCTCACCCTGGATGCCCGCCCGGATTCGGCGGACGGGCAGGCGCCGACCATCACCGCGGCCTGCGTCGGCGAGACCCTGCAACAGAAAACCCTGCGCTACGATGCGAGCGGCGAGGAACATTACAATCTCATCTCCGCCCTGCACAAAAGCCTGCGGGACAGCGATCCCGACGGAGCGATGTACTGGCTGGCGCGGATGCTGGCCGGCGGCGAGGATCCCATGTATCTCGCCCGACGGATGATCCGTTTCGCCTCCGAGGATATCGGCAATGCCGATCCCCAGGCCCTCCGGGTCGCCCTCGACTGCCGCGACGCCTATCACATGCTCGGTTCGCCGGAGGGCGACCTGGCCCTGATCCAGGCCGCGGCCTATCTGGCCACCGCCCCGAAAAGCAATGCCCTGTACGCCGGTTTCGCCAAGGTGCGGGCCGACATTCAGCGCACCGGCTCCCTGCCGGTTCCCCTTCACCTGCGTAACGCCCCCACCGCGCTGATGAAGGACTTCGGCTATGGCCGGGGCTACCAGTACGCCCACGACGACCGCGACGCGCTGGTCCTCCAGGAACACCTGCCGCCGGAACTGGCAGGCACCGTTTACTACGAACCGACCAATCGCGGCTATGAAGCGGTGATCAAGGATCGGCTCACCAAATGGAAACAAATCCTCAAACAAAGAGCCCAACACCATGCGCACAAAAAAAACACCGACTAGACCGGCGGCCCTGCTCCTGCTGCTGCCGCTACTGGCCTTGCTCGCCGCCACCGGCGCCGAGGCCGCCACCTTCCGGTTGATTTACGGCAACGACAATCTTGGGGAACTCGACGGCTGCGGCTGACTCAACAGCAGACTGGGCGGTCTGTCCAGAAAAGCCTTCGTGATCCGGGAGCAGAGCAACGATCCCCAATGGCCGACGCTCATCGTCACCGGGGGCAACCTGCTGTTTGAACGAGAACAGCTGACGCCCAGCAGCGCGGGAACGGCGAAAATCGCCGCCAACGGCGTGCTCCAGGCCAGCCAGAAAATGGGCGCCACCTTTGCAGGAGTCGGCACCCGCGACCTGGCCGCGGGTATCGGCCTGCTCAAGGCCTCCCACCGGCCGGCCGCCTTCAGCTGGCTTTCCCTCAACCTGGTCGATCCCGCAACCCATAAGCCGCTGTTCGCACCCATGATCCAGCGCCAGGTAGGTACCACCAAAATCGCGGTGCTGGCCCTGACCGACCATACCGCCCTGTCCGGCGACACCAAGGAATTCCAAGCTCTGGATTGGCGGACCGCGCTGCCCCCGGTCCTGGCCAAGGCAGAGCAGGAGGCCGATTTCATCTTGCTGTTGTCCAACTATTCCTTCAGTGAAAACCAGGAGATAGCGAAGAAATCCGGCACAATCGACCTGATTCTCCAGACCGGCCACGTTGCCGGCAACATGGCCCCCATCCCGATCAACAAGTCGCTGCTGGCCCAAACCGAGATCCGGGGCAAGTACGTGGGGATCATGGACATCGATTGGCACGGCCGCGCGGCCTGGAGCGAAGCGGGCCAGCCTGTGCCGGACAAGGACCAGCCTGTTTCCACTTATGCCAACCAGTTCGTTCCTCTCTATCAATCCCTAGCCGTTGCCCCTGATATCGAAGCGGTGATCAAACAGACCAAGCAGCAGATCGAACGTCTGCGCCAGGGCCAGACGCCTTAAAGGGCCGCAACGGCTCGCACAACAAAAAAAGGCCGCCCAAAGGGCGGCCTTTTTTTATGCTACACTTGGAAGCTCGGCAAATCAGCAGCCGAAAGCCTTCTGCAGGTTGGGGATGGTCTGTTTCTTGCGGCTCATCATGCCATCGATCCACATGGAATTGCCGGACAGTTTCGCGCCGAAGGCACCTTCGATCAGGGCCGGATCGTCGGAAAGAACCATCAGATCGGTGCCTTCCTTGACCACGTCGGTGAGCATCAGCAGCACCGAATGACGCTCGCTGCCTTTCTGCTCCTTCATGGCATTGTACAGGGCGTCGCGCATATCGGCGACCTGATCCAGGGTGGCGAGCTCGAGCTGGCCAACGCCGACCTTCTTGCCCTTCATGTCGAAATCCTTGTAGTCGCGATGGAGCAGCTCCATCGGCGGAACGCCGGCCACGGCGCTCTTGGCCTTGAGCATTCCCATGAACAGGCCGTCGGTGTCGGAAACGCCGGCGATGGCGGCCAGCTCTTTCACGGCTTTCTTGTCGGCGTCGGTGCAGGTCGGGGACTTGAAGTTGACGGTGTCGCTCAGGATCGCGGCCAGCATCAAACCGGCGACCTTGGGCTGAACGGCAACGCCTTCCATATCATAGAGGATCTTGAGCACGGTCCCGGTACAGCCGACCGGCATATTGCAGAAGAAAATCGGCTGGTTGGTGGTGACATCGCCAATCTTGTGATGGTCGACCACGGCCACGACCTCGCCGGCGCCGAGATTGTCGGGAGCCTGGGCCAGATCGCTGTGGTCAACCAGGGCGATTTTTTTGCCGGTGGCATCGGTCAGGATCTCGGGTGCGGCAAAACCGAACTGTTTGAGCACCATCTCGGATTCGGGATTCAACTTGCCCGATACGGCGGGAACATAATCCTGGCCTTTGGCCTTCATCAATTCGGCATAGGCAATGGCGGCGGTGACAGAATCGGTATCCGGACTTTTGTGGCCTACAACATAAACAGACATAGCGTAATACCTCCCAGAGCTTGTTCAATGACACATGAAATGTGCGCTTCTCTTTCCCCCCGGACCGCTCAACGGACCGGAAACAATAAAATTGAACGACATTATAATGTTCACTGATAAGCGTCAAGCAGAAAAAGGAAAAATACCCGTCACGCTTGGCTTTTCAGTAAAAACAAGGGGATCGATACACTCGATCCCCTTGGATGTGAAGTAAAAAATGAGGGAAGATCAATCGCGGCTGCCGCCGAAAAAGCGCAGCAGCATCAAGAAGAGATTGATGAAATCGAGATAGAGGGCCAGGGCGCCGACGATCGCCCCTTTGCGGATGGCGGCATCGCCCTGGGTCATGATGCCTTCTTCGCCGATATTCTTGATTTTCTGCACGTCATAGGCGGTCAAACCGACGAAGACCAGCACGCCGATGGCGGAAATCGCCCAGTAGAGCGAGGAACTCTGCAAGAAGAAATTGACGATCGAGGCCAGCAGGATGCCGATCAGGCCCATGAACATGAACGAGCCCAGGCCGGAGAGATCGCGCTTGGTGACCATGCCGTACACCGCCATGGCCGCGAACATGCCCGCGGTCACCAGGAAGGTGGCGGCAATCGAGGCCTGGGTATACATCAGGAAGATGGTCGACAAGGTCACGCCGTTCAAGGCCGAATAGCCGATAAAAAGCCCGGTGGCGGTACCCGCTTGGATCCGGTCGATCCGGGCGGCGAGAAAAAAGACCAGCCCGATTTCGGCCAGCACCAGGATGAAAAAGATCGGGCTGGCAGCCAAAACGCGTGCCATGCCGGAAGCGGCGACCAAATACGCGATGACGCCGGTCAAGGCGAGGCCGGCGGCCATCCAGTTGAAAACCTTGGCCAAAAAGACGGTCGAGGCCTGCTGTTTGGCCTGCGCCAGGGTGATGTCGTGGGTTCCGATCTGTGTTTGCATTGCTGCCTGCTCCTTGATGAATGAAGGGATGAACGTTAGGTTGGCTCAATATTAACCATTTCCTCCGGAAAGGCAACACCGGCCGGGAGGCACGCCGTTGAAATCGGCCATTTTTCAAGAGGATGCGAAGAAGGCAGAAAGGAACCCTTCGCCGATTCCGGCCGATAACAGCACGGGAACACGGGACAATTCAGAAAAGAGAGCATCTGCGCCAGGGGCAGCCGCGGTATGGGCCGCGATTGTCCGGGCAAACGGCAGCGCGGCCCGCCGGCATCGTTGCTCTCCTCTACCCTGCCAGCGCTTCCCGGACCTTGATTGCCAGCTCCCGAATGGAAAAAGGCTTCTTGAGAAAATGGACGCCCTGGTCACCTTGCCGCTGGCAGATGGCTTCTTGTTCGTCGTAGCCGGATATGTAGAGGCATTTCAAGCCGGCCCGCGAATTGCGGAGCAACTCCGTCAATTCGCGGCCGTTCATGACCGGCATGACCACATCGGTAAGCAACAGATCGATCTCGCCGGCATGACTGTTGGATTTCTCGATCGCCGTCACCGGACTGCCGGCCAGCAGCACCTTGTAGCCCAGGCCGGTCAGCATGGTATTGGTCACCTTGAGGACGGCCTCTTCGTCCTCGACCATCAGGATGGTTTCCCCCTGGCCGTAGGGGATGGCAGCCACTTGTCCCGGCGTGTCCCCGAGCTGTCCCTTCCGGGCCCGCGGCAGATAAACTTTAAAACTCGTTCCCTTCCCCGGTGCGCTCTCCACATCGAGCCAGCCGTGATTCTGCTTCACGATCCCGTACACTGTCGACAGGCCCAGGCCGGTGCCGACTCCTTCTTCCTTGGTGGTGAAAAACGGCTCGAAAATCCGGTGGAGGATATCCTTGTTCATGCCGCAGCCGCTATCGCTCACGGTCAACAGCACATATTCGCCGGGCATCACCCCTGGGCGACTCACCCAGTTATTCGGATCGAAACGGATGTTGGCCGTTCCGATGGTGACCTCGCCGGTACCGACGATGGCGTCGCGGCTGTTGACCAGCAGATTGGCCAGAATCTGGTCGATCTGGGAGGGGTCGATCTCGACCGGCCAGAGTTCCGCTCCCGGATGCCACTGCAGCCGGATTTCCTCGCCGATCAGTCGGTCGAGCATCTTGAGCATGCCGGCCACGATTTCGTTGAGATTAAGCACCTTGGGGGCGGCGACTTGATGCCGGGCAAAGGCCAGCAGCTTCCTGGTCACGCCGGCCGAGCGTTCGCCGGCATCGAGGATGTCGTGAAAATAGCTATGCAGAGGCGAGGCGGTGTCGGTCTTGGTCAGCCCCATTTGGGCATAGCTGAGGATGACGCTGAGCATGTTGTTGAAATCGTGCGCCACCCCTCCGGCCAGCCGGCCGATGGACTCCATTTTCTGGGCGATGTTCAGCTGTTCCTGCAACTCTTTTTGTATTCTTTCCGCATTGTTCCGCTCGGAGATATCCCGGACGATGCACCAGATGCCCTCCTGCTCTCCGACATCGTCGTACAGCAGGAAACCCTCCATTTCGGCCGGGAAAACGCTGCCGTCCTTGCGTCGATATTCTTTCTCGTAAACCTCGGAATAGCCACGGGCCATGATCTGGTCGCTCAAAATGATCTGCTCCATCACATGCCACTTTTCCGGGGTCACGTCGCTGTAGCGGAGTTGCTTCAACTCCTTGCCCGTGTACCCGAGCATCCGTTGAAACGAGGCGTTACTCTCGCGGATCCGGTCCTGCATGTCGAGAGAAAACACGCCTTCCGCCATGTTCTCGTACAACTGGCGGAACTTCCACTCCGAGGCCCTGAGCGCCTTTTCCGCGGTTCGCAGCGCCTTGGTTTCCTGCTCCAGGGCCAGCATCTTCTCCTCAAGCTTATGCACCAGCCGCTCATTGTACAGCTTGAAGACCTGTGCGTCCGGGACTGGGTTGGGTGTAGAAAGGGCCGGCAGCGTCCGCGCCATAATGGTCTCGCGGACCGTGGCAAACAAATCTTCCGGTTCGCAGGGTTTCACCAGAAAACGGTCGGCGCCGATTTTCTTGGCAAAATTCTCGTCCTCGGACCCGGTGTAGGTCGCGGTCAGGACCACGAACGGTATCCGGTGCAATGCTTTGTCTTTCTTGACAATGCGGCACAGCTCGAACCCGTCCATCACCGGCATGAGGAGATCGCTGAGAATGAGGTCGAACTTCATGGAGCGGAGCTGCCCCAGGGCCTCGGCACCATTGCAGGCGGAGTGCACCTCGTAGCCCCTGGTCTTGAGCAGCACCTCGACGAGATAACGGTTTTCCTCTTTATCGTCTACAACGAGGATGCGGGGTCCAGTCATCGGCGGCCTCCAGCCCTTCCGGCAGATAGCTCTTGATTTCAGCAACAAAGGTTTCGGGATTGATCGGCTTTTCGATATACCCGGTGGCGCCGGAGGCGAGAATCTGTTCCCGGTCGCCGACCATGGCGTAGGAGGTCACGGCAATGATCGGCACCCGGTCGAGCCTGCGATGCCGCCTCAATTCGGCCGCCACGGCGAATCCGTTCATTTTCGGCAGCTGGATGTCCAGAAGAATGGCCAATGGATCGCACTGCAGGGCCAAATCGAGCCCTGCAATGCCATCCTCGGCCGCCACGACTTCAAACCCGCTCTTTTGCAGCAAAAACTGCATCAGGTACAGATTCTGTTCATTGTCTTCGATGACCAACAAGCGGTTGTTCATGCCGTTTCCTCCTGGCTGCGCCCGGGCAACCGCACGGTAAAGCTGCTCCCTTGCCCCCATTCACTGGACAAGCCGATGTCGCCGCCCATCATCTCGACGATTTTCTTGCTGATGGACAAGCCGAGACCGCTGCCTTCATGCTTGCGGGCCAATCCGGAATCGATCTGGTAAAACGGTTTGAAAAGACGGGGGATCTCATCGGCCCGTATGCCGATGCCGGTATCGGTGACCGTCAGCAGGTAGCCCTCGCCCTCCTGACGGCAGACGATGCCCACCCAACCCTGTTCGGTGAACTTGACCGCATTGTTGAGCAGATTCAGCATCACTTGTTCCAGCCGGCGCTGGTCGGTGACGATCTTCCCCACCTCATCGGCAATATCCACCCGTAGCTCTATCCCTTTTTCTTCCGCCAGCGGCGCAATCAGCTTGACCGTTTTCTCGATCGACGGCCTCAAGGCGAACTCGCGCGCGACCAGCTCCAACTGGTCTGCATTTATTTTCGAAATATCGAGAACATCGTTAATCAGAGCCAGCAAATGGCGGGCACTCTTCTGCACCATGCCCAGTTGCTTGTGCTGTTCGGGATTGAGCGGCCCGGCCAGGCCCTGCGACATGATGCCGGTAAAACCGATAATCGAGTTCAGGGGAGTGCGCAGTTCGTGCGACATGGAGGCGAGAAAGATCGACTTGACCCGGTCGGCCTCGCGGGCGGCTTCCAGGGCCTGCCGCAACTGTTCCGTTGCCTCGCGTTCGGCCGTGATATCCTCGATAATGCCGACCACGCCCTTGAACGGGGCATGAGTATCGCTGGCGCACATGCTCAACCGTGCCCAAAACAGCGAGCCGTCCTTGCGGACGATCGGCTGCTCCATGCTGCAGGTCTCGCCGCTGGCCAACCGAGCGGACATTTCCTGTCCGAAACGGATGAACGCATCCTCGTCCGGGTACAGAATCCGGGCCGATTGCCCGACAAGCTCGCCCGGATCGTATCCGGTCATTGTCTCCAACTTCCGGTTGCAGCGTTGGATAATCCGCTCCTTGGCCAGAAGGATGCCGGCACTCGCCGATTCGAAGATGGCGCGCTGCTCCTCGTTGATGGCCGCCAGTTCCGCCGTCCGTTCCGCCACCCGTTGCTCCAGGGTTTCGGCGTGGCGGCGCAGGTCCTCGTTCAACAGGCGAATCTGCTCTTCGGCCTGGATGCGTTCGGTGATGTCGGAGCCGATGCTGAGGATCTCCCGCATTTCGCCCTTGGCATCGGTCACCACCTTGTTGGTCCAGTCGACCCAGACGCGCTCGCCGTTACGGCGCATGTTCTCGTTGAGGCTTCGTTCGAATTGATGGGGGGCGCGGGTCAGTTCCGCCATCATCCCCTTGAGATCCCTGCCGTCGGACCCGACCTCCGGCACCAGGGTACCGATCACGTTGCGGCCGATCAGTTCCGACGCGGCATACCCGAAAAAGCGTTGCCCGAATTCATTGAGAAAGGTGAGCCGGCCATCGGGCTGCCAGCGGACGATGATGGAATTGGCCAGCGTGACCAATTCCCGGTATTCCCGTTCGCTTGCCCGCACCGCCTCTGCCATCTTTCTCTGCTCGCTGATGTCGCGAATGGCTTCAATCGCGCCGCTTCTTCTGCCGTCCTGATCGTAGAGGGGCGATGCCACCGCCCACAGATAGCGCGTTTGACCGGTGAGCGGACTGGAGAAAAAGGTTTCGGCGTAGATCCGGTTCTCCCTGCGGTCCAATTGGGTATAGGAAGTTTCGGCCGGTGGATCGGGCCGATCCAGCAGATCGACCAGGGTCGGACGCCGATGGCCGAAAAACGCATCGGCGTAGACATAATCCCCCTGCCCCATCACCTGATCCTTCTTGACCCCGGTCATGGCCTCGCAGGCCTGGTTCCAGGCAATGACCCGCTTGTGTTCGTCGACGACAAAGGTCGGATCGGGCAAAAATTCGATGATATCCATGAACCGCTGCTGCAGCGCCCTTCGTTCCGCGTTTTCCTGCTGCAGCTCCTGGGTCCGGACATTGACCCGATGTTTGAGAAATACCCCGATCGCGATGCTGATCAGCAAGAAGCCCAGCAAGCCGCTGCCCGCGATCGCCAGCCAGGGGGACAGGGCAGAGGAAGCATCTTCGTCGGCCAGGCGCTTCAAGGCATCGTAATAGAGCGAGCCTTGATCCTCTTTCCATGCGAGCAGGTGCCGGTCGATGGCGGCCAGCAGGTGCTTGGGGTCGCCCTTGGCCGCGGCATAGTACAGCGCGTTGGGCTCGAACAGCACCTCGGTATCGTTAAGACCGTATTTCCTGGCGCCCCATTTGCCCTGATAGCGATTGGTGATGATCGCATCCGCCTCGCCGTTGGCGATCATGGCGAACATGGTGGGGTAATTGGGAACGGAGAGGAGAATGGGATTCAGTCCAAACCGTTCGGCCAGGCGGATAAAGGCCTGCTCCTGCACCGACCGCTCCAGCACCAGGATGCGTTTGCCGTCCAATTCCCTGAGGGAATGGATGTTTTGCCGTTTGGAGGCGAACACCTGGAACCAGGAGGACAAAACCGGGACCCGGGGAAAGGCGTAGTGCTGCCTCCGCTCCGCGGTGAGGGCAATGTCGGCGATCAGGTCGATCTCGCCGCGTTCGAGACGGTCCAGGTTTTCCGGCCACGAACCGACCACGTACTGTAACCGCCACCCTTCCTGCCTGGCTATCTCGTCAAGCAGTTCGACATAGATGCCGGTGGGACGCCCATGGGCATCGAAGGAAATCTTCGGTGGCGCCTCGTGAACGCCGACGGCCACGATTGGGCTGCTGGCCGCCAAAAGCGACGGGGAGACGAACAGAAACCCGAGCGCGAGGACGAATGCGGCGACACGGCGGACAAAAGGAGTCGAACATGGAGCGGAGAGCATACGACAGGCCTTTTTTGAGAGTGGGATGCCGTTTTTACAATTCTGTCGGGGGAAGAGGAAGAGCGCCGGCCTGGCCGTCTCATGCGTTTCGGGCCTTCGGAACACCTATCGAGGGAGGAGGAGTGTTTGCCGCAGATGCTGCGAAGAACGACGAGATCCACAGCCACTCAAACCAGTGTTCACAAGAGCGGATACATTCGAATGTAAGCTAAACGCAGGAAGGAATTCACCTTCTCTTTTTCTATCATGCCAAATCGGCATTGACAACGGCCCCTCTCAATAAAATCATGAAAATAATGAATTTTTTTCGACGCCGGACCGGAGAATGAGGAATGGGGCCGGTTCCGGGCTTCAAAAAATTTGAAGCTGGTACCACACGCGAGGACACTGCTTACATTTTGCTGATTTTGCGAAAAAATAAAGCAGAGATGGCGAATCGAGGCCGGACCGAGACAACAGGTGGAGAAAAACAGGGAAGGATTGTTGCGGCAGGCATACCGCAATGGGGCGACGGCGACGCCAGCGCCGCCAGCGACCGGCAACCCACTCTGTAGGAGAACTCAGAGGGAGAAGGTGCGCCATGGGCAAAACACGCCCACCGGGTCGGCGGGGTCGGCCCCATCCCGTTGGCCGGCACCCCGGCTTTCACCAAACGAAGGGTTCAACTCCTTGCCGGGAGCGGGGCTTTCTCCACCCCGGCGGAGAGCCGGGCCAGAATCGCGGTGAAGACCAGGGCTGCGAGCAGCAGCAGGCTGATGAACCCCGCCACCCCCGGCCAGCCGGCCCCGGCCCAGCAGAATCCGCCGACAGTGCCGGCAATGCTGGCGCCGAGGTAGTAGAAAAAGAGATAGAGCGATGCGGCCTGGGCCTTGGCGGTTTTAGCATGCCGCCCCACCCAGGTCGAGGCCACGGTATGGGTACCGAAAAAACCGCAGGTGAACACCGCTATCCCCAAGACGACCAGGGGCAGCGGCCGTGCCAGGGTCAGGACGATACCGGCGAGCATGGTCGCCACGCAGCCCCGGACCGTGAGGAAGCGGCCGAAACGGTTGACCAGCCTGCTCACCGTGGAGGAGCAATAGGCCCCCAGGAGGTAGGAGAGGAAGATCAGGCTGACCACGGTCTGGCTCAGGCCGTACTCGCCGCCGAGCAGCCGAAAGGTGATGTAGTTGAACAAGGTGACGAAACTGCCCATCACCATGAAGGAGATGCCGTACAGGCACAGCAGGTGGGGGTCGCGCAACTGCTGCAGCACCGAGGTGAAGAAGTAGCGGTACTCGAAGGGCCGGCGGCGGAAATTGGCCGAAGGCGGCAGGCTGAACGCAAAGTAGATGCTGAGCCCCAAGGAAATCAGCCCCACCAGTCCCAGGGCCAGGTTCCAGGAGAAAAAGTCGGTCACCGTGGCGGTGAACAGCCGCCCCGACATACCGCCGATGGCATTGCCGCTGATGTACAGTCCCATGGCCGTGCCGACAGTAGGGGGATCGATCTCCTCGCTCAGGTAGGCCATGGCCACGGGCGGCAGGCCGGCGAGCACCAGCCCTTGGGCAAAACGCAGCGCCACCAAGGACGAGAAGGAATGGCAGAACGCGGTCAGCAGCGCCAGGATCGAGGTCAAAAACAGGGCGCCCAGCATCACCGGCTTGCGGCCCATGGTTTCCGACAAGGTGCCTGCCAGCAGCATGGCCACCGCCAGGGTGAAGCTGGCGGCCGAAAGCGGCAGACTGGCCCAGGCGGGGCGGATGCCGAATTCACGCGCGAATTCCGGCAACAGCGGCTGCACGTCGTAGAGGGTGATGAAGGTGACGAAACCGGCGGCGAAAAGCGCCAGGTTGACCTTGCGGAAGGCAAGGGTGCCGCTTTGGATGCGAGGACTGTCCATGGGGCCGATCTGCTTGGCGTTCTGCCGGGAAAAGGTGCGGAGTGACATTGCGCTTGAATATAGCCACTGGCCCGGTATAAATAAAATATATAAAAATTATACTTTCGATAACCGTACGTTATGCACAGCCCATGGATATCCGCCAGCTGAAATGCTTCGTCGAAATCGCCCGCCACCGCAACTTCACCAAGGCTGCGGAAGCGCTCAACATCGCCCAGCCGGCGATCAGCATGGCGATCCAGAAACTGGAGGGCGAGCTGGAGTCGATCCTGTTCAACCGCCGCAATCGGCGGGTGGCCCTGACCGCGGAAGGGGAGATTTTCCTTGCCCATGCCAATCGCATCCTGGAGGCGCTCGAGGCCGCGCACCAGGAAATGGCGGACCTGAAAGGGCTGCGGAACGGCGAGGTGCGCCTGGGCATCCCGCCGATGATGAGCACCTACTTCTTTCCGGCCATCATCCACGAATTCAAGCGGCTGTATCCCCATTTGCAACTGGCGGTCTCGGGCGAGGGCGCAGGCAGCATCCAGCGCAAGATCAACCAGGGCGAACTGGACATGGGGGTCATCGCCGGCGGCCAGGTGCCGGAGAGCCTGGAAGTCCGCCATATCCTGCGCGAGGAGGTGGTGGCGTGCATCCCGGCCGGCCATCCTTTTGCGTCGCGGGGGGCGATCACCCTCCGGGAATTTGCCGCCCAGCCCCTGATCATGTTCAAACAGGGCTATTACCAACGGGAAATGCTGCTCGAGTTGCTGCACGAACTCCCCGATGTCCAGCCCCGGGTGGTCTTTGAAACCAATCTGTTTTCCCTGGTCAAATCCCTGGTCAAGCGGGGTCTGGGCCTTGCCACCCTGCTGAAGATGGTGGCCGAGGACGACCGCGATCTCCAGGCCGTCTCCTTCGATCCGCCGCTTTATCTCGACCTGATGCTGGCCTGGAAAAAAGGGGCCTACCTCTCCCATGCCAACAAGGCCTTCGTCGACTTCCTCATGGCCCAACTGCAACTGTATGGCGGCCGGCGATAACAGCAGGTGCGGCTACATGGCATGCGGTTCCGGTTGCCTCGCGCCGCAACCCTGGATAGAATAATCAGGCAATCATCGGGAAATAACGGCCGGACCGGAACACCCCCTTGGTCGATCCAAGGGTGGCTGTACCGCCGGCGGATTTCCACCACCTCTGGTTTGAGCCCCTATGCGCCTTGCACTCGCTACTCTCGCGATCGTCCTCTATATCTGCCTCAGCCTGATCTGGCGGCTGCCCTGCCGGCCCTGGTTGAAGGTGGCCACCGGCTGCGCCCTGGTTGTAGTCGGCTCGAAATACATTATCTACGAGAAAATCGGGGGTTCGTTCATTGCCCCGGATTTCCCGCCCGCGCTCCTGTTGCCCATGGAATTTCTCTACAGCGCCATGGTCTTCCTCGCCTTCCTGTTGCTGGTCAGGGACGCTCTGGCCCTGCTGCTGCTCGCCAGCCGCTGGCTGGGCAGCTCCTGGCACCTGCCGTTTGCGCCGGCTAAACAGGCGGCCGGACTGCTCGGCGCGGCGCTCGTTCTGGCCCTGATCGGCACCTGGCAGGCAATGCGGGTGCCTGAGGCGCGGACCGTCGAGATTGCCCTGCCCGGTTTGCCCGCGGAATTGGACGGCTTGTCCCTGGTGCAATTGACCGACCTGCATGTCGGGCTGCTGCTGAAAGGCCCGTGGCTTGAGGAAGTGGTACGGAAGACGAATGCGCTGAATCCCGACCTGATAGTGCTGACCGGCGACATGGTCGACGGCTCGCCGGAGGCGCTGGCCCACGACATTGCGCCCCTGCGGGCCTTGCACGCCCGCTACGGAGTCTACGGCATTACCGGCAACCACGAATACTATTTCGGCGTGCGGCAATGGCTGCCGGTTTTCAAGCAGTTGGGGATCGTCATGCTGCAAAACGACCATCGCGCCCTTGCCATCCGGGGCAAGACCCTGGTGCTGGCCGGGGTGCCGGATCAGGCGGCCCTGCGGTTCGGCGAGCCCGGCCCGGACTACGGCTTTCTGCAAACATTGCCCCAGGGCGTCCGGGTGCTGCTCCAGCACCGGCCGGCCGGCGCCCCAGAAACAAACAGGGCCGACCTCCAACTGTCCGGCCATACCCACGGCGGCCACCTGTTTTTTCTCAAATGGCTCATCGCCTCCTACAACGGCGGTTTGGTCGGCGGCCTGTTCGATTTAAATGGCGCCAAGCTCTACGTCAGTCCGGGCACCGGCGTCTGGGCAGGATTTTCCTGCCGCCTGGGCGTGCCGTCCGAAATTACCCGCATCGTCCTCCGCCGTGGCTAGAGGGCGCAAGCCCTCCCATTCGGCTCGGCATTGCGCCAGCAGGTCGGGTCCGAGGCGAGATAATCGCCGGTCATTTGATAGGCCGCGCCCCGGCAGCCGTAGCATTCCTCGCTTTTCTCGCACGTCCCGCAGGGTCCCTTGATCGTCTCTCGATAATTCTTCAGATTTTTCACCACTTGGCTGTGCTTGAGGATATCGGCCAGCCGCCCGTGGCGGATGTTGCCCAGGCCAATGGTCACCCCCACGCAGGGCATGACCTCGCCCTGGGCGGTGACCAGGCAGGAAACCTGGTGCCGCATGCACCGGTTGCCGGCCAGGGGCGGCTGCGGCTCCCATTCCCGGCCGAACCGTTCCCGATCCAGGACCGCGAGCTGCGCAAACAGATCGTGCAGTTCGGCGGCCCCGACGTCGAGCCACGTATTTCGCAATGCATTGGCCTGCGGAGTCAGGATCTCGAAATAGGGTTCGATGCGTTGCGACCGCAGCCATTGCCACAGTTCGACCAGTTCCGCCAGATTTTGTCGGCAGATCACCGTGCTGGCGGCGAGAAAAAGCTCCTGCGAGGGATATCCCGACCGGCGCAACCGCTTAAGGGCCCGGTCGATAATCCCGAAGGCGCCTTTTTTCCCGGCCAGGCGATCCTGAACCGCCGCATCGCGGGAGTTCATCTTCACCACCACCCGGACCCGCTCCTCGGCCAAAACCCCGGCCAAACGGTCGGTGACGCCGGTGCCGTTGGTGAACAGCTCGATCTCCAGCCCAAGCCCACCGAGAAAGCGAAGCATCTCCACCAGGTGCGGATAGATGGAAGGCTCGCCGCCCAGGATGACGATCTTGCGAGCGCCCAGCTCCCTGGCCTGGAGGATGACCTCCTTGATCTCCTGCCGCGACAGTTCCCCGGCGGCCGCCGTTCGCTCCTCCACATAGCAGTAGGCGCAGCGAAAATTGCATTGCCGGCTGAACTCGATCTCCAGGGACAGCAGCCGGTCGGCCGCGGCCGCGGCACGGATCTCGTCGGCGGTGAATTCCAGGTTGTAGAGCTGCATCCTCAATACCCCTCGAGATCCTTGAAGGTGTTGATTCGTTGCCAGCGCCGCACCTCCCGCTGGTAGCGCCCCTCCCAACCGCCCTTGCGCATGATCCGCCAGTAATGCAGTTTGAGCAAGGGTTTGAAGGCAAATCGCCAGATCGAGGTCCACAGCCGTCCCTGCCTGCGGGCCGGATCGGGCGGATTCCACCAACCGAGCACCTGCTGCCGCTGCAGCCAGAACTGGTACTGCAATTCGGCGCTACTCAAGTGGTCGGTGCGGACATTGGCCCAGAGGCCGCTGTATTTCTTGTAGTCCGTCCGATTGACGATCAACCCCTGTTCGAGCAACTGCGCCCGCATCCCGGTCTTGGGATAGGGGGTGAGGATCTGGCAGTAGGAGGCATCGGCGCCGATGTCGACAAAAAACTCGTAATTTTCGCGGATCGAATCCGCATCGTCCCCGGGAAAGCCGAAGATCAGGCCCCCGATAACCATCATCCCGTATTTATGGCAGTTTTCGATCGCCTTTTTCGAGGCGGCCACGATATCGCCCTTGCCGGCTGCGCTCAGATTCTTCTTCGAGCCGTTTTCGATGCCGAGGAAGACGGACCGAAAGCCTGCCTGGGCCATCTTGGCCACCATGGGCTCGTTGGTGGCCATGGAAATGCAGTCGGCCTGGACCACCAGATTGAGCCCCTTATAGTTGCGGGCGACGATGGCATCGCACAGCTCCATCACCCGTGCCGGATTGAGCACCATGTTGTCGTCGGTGATGAACACCCACCGGGTCCTGCGCCGGTAATAGATGTCGTCCAGGTCCGCCAGCACCCGGTCGATCGGATAGGTGCGGAAGGTCCGGCCGTACATGTGCTGCATGCTGCAAAAATTGCACGAGCGGGTGCAGCCCCGCGAGGTCTCCATCAGCTCGATCCTGGAGTAGATGATGTGGTAGCCCCAGGTGAGGCGCCGCCGGTCGCGGATGGGCAGCTTCAGGGTGGCTAGGTCGAGATTTCCGCCCCTGGGATTGTGGACGAACCCGCCGTCTTGTTGGTAGGAAAGCGACGGGATCTCGTCGATCCGGTCGCGTCCGGCCAGGGCATTGACCAGACGGCGGCAGCATTCCTCGCCCTCCCCCCGGACGATGAAGTCGATCCATTGGGATTCGGGCGCGGCGGCGATCTCCTCGGCCATTAGGGTGGCGTGGTAGCCGCCGATGGCAATCTTGGCCTGGGGTCGGAGCTCCTTGAGTAAATGGGCGATCTTGACGCAGGTGTCGTATTGCCAGGCCATGGCCGACAGGCCGATCAGGTCCGGTTGGATGCGGTGCACCATCTTGGCCAGGTAGTTTTTGATCGAGCGGCGCTTGCGGATCAGGTCGATCAGGTAGACCTCGTGGTCGGCGTCGATGTTGCCGCCAACGCAGGCGATGCCATGGTTGGGCATGTGCACCGCCGTCTCGTGGATGATGATCGGCACCACGTCCGGCATGGAGATGAGGATAACCTTCATGGCGTGCTCTCCGGGAAAAGGAGCGAGGATGGCGGGGCGTGGTCCGAACCCTGCGGTTTGGGCCCGGCTTGGCCGCGTTCCATGGCCAGCCGGGCGCGGGTCGCGAGCGCGGCCGGATCGGTCTTGAGATCCTGCACCGGGATCGTTTCGACCAGCCGCAGGCGGATGCGATTGGGCGTGCCGGCGGCAAACAGAAAAACGCCGGGAGTGAACAGCCGCTCCGTGTTCTCCAGGTACAGGACATGGATCGGCACCCGGCACTGACGGGCAATCTTGAAAGCCCCCAGGTTGAGGGCGCCGACCCGGCCATCGCGACTTCTCGTGCCCTCGGGGAAGACGAAAAGATTGCCGCCCGAGGCGAGATAGGCGGGCATCGTCTCCATCCGGGCCAGCATCAAGCCGGCGAGACGGCCGGTGGCCGTGGCCGGCAGGTAGCCGGCGGTGCGGATCACCCAGCCGAAGATGGGGAGGGTGAAAAAAACGGATTTAACGATGGTCGTGGAGCGTTCGAGCCGGGCGATCAGGAGCAGGGGATCCAGGAAGGAGCGATGGTTGCAAACGATCACCGAGCCCCGAAGGGAGGCGATGCGTTCGTCGATCTCCCAGCGCTGCCGGGGGGCGACGGTCCGTAACAGGAAAAAAAAGCCGCGATAGAAGGCGCGGTTGTACCGCTGGAACGCCGCCTCCTTCCGGGAGGAAAAAAGACCGCTGGCGATGTACAGGGGCGCGAACAGGACGATGAAGCCCAGAGTGAAATAGAGCCAGCAGGCCAGGGTGACGCCCAGATCGAACCATCTGTCCGCACTCGGCCGCCGCACCTCTACCCTACCTCGCTCCCGTTTTTGACCAGCAGGCAGGTGTTGACCCCGCCGAAGGCGAAGTTCTGGATCGAGGCGATGCGGGTCGTGGCCTCGATCACCCCGGGGGTGTGATTGAGCATGGCGCAGCGAGGATCCACCTCTTCCAGGTTGAGGGTGGGCGCAAGGAAGCCCTCGGCCATCATGTAGAGGGTCATGATCAGCTCGATCGCGCCGCAGGTGCCCATGGTGTGGCCGGTGTAGCTTTTCAGCCCGGTAACGTGGGGCTTTTGGCCATAGACCGCCTCGATGGCCTGGGATTCGACGATGTCGCCCATCTTGGTGGCCGTGGCGTGGGCGCTGACGTAATCGACCGCTGCGGGTTCGATCGCCGCATCCGCCAGGGCAAGGCGCAGGGTGGAGGTGATACCCTTGAGGTTGGGCAGGATCAAGTCGCCGCCGTTGTTGTTGCAGGCAAAGCCGATGACCTCGCCCAGGATGGGCGCGCCCCGCTTTCTGGCGGCTTCGTATTCCTCCAGCAGGACCGCGGCCCCGCCCTCGCCGACCACCAGGCCGTCGCGTCCTCGGTCAAAGGGCCGGGGGGTGCGGGCGGGACGATCGTTGTAGCCGACCGAGCAGGCAAGAAGATTGTCGAAGACCGCCACCGTGGTGGTGTCGTACTCGTCGGCGCCGCCGCAGAGCATGGCGTCCTGCATGCCGTACTTGACCATCTCGTAGCCGAAGCCGATGGCCTGGCTGCTGGTGGTGCAGGCGGTCGAGGAGGCGATCACCCGGCCGGTGATGCCGAACATGCGGGTGATGTTGACCGCGGTGGTATGGACCATGGAACGGAGATAGTCGACCGCGCCGATGGAGGAGAATTCGGTTTCCAGGTGTTGGAAAAAGGTCTTGTAGATCTCCCGCTGCACCGTCGGGCTGCCATGGGTGGACCCGAAGGCCACGCCGAGCCGGCCGGACCCGATGAAATCCCGGGAGAGGCCCGAGGCGGCGAGCGTGTCCTTGGCCACCTGACAGGCGTAATAGGCCACCGGCCCCATGGTTTTGCGCTGCGAGCGGTTGAACTCGTAGGCAATGGGATAGTCGACCGTACCGAACACTCGGGAGTGGATATGCCCGGTCAAAAGACCGTCGTCGCGCAGGGGTTTGACCCCGGACCGCCCCCGGCAAAGGCTGTCGACAATGGCCTGCCGGCCGTAGCCGATGGGGGTGATGGCCGAGCAGGCGGTGATGACGACGCGGCGTTTCATCGACGAAACCGGGACAGCCTACCGGCCGCTGCCCTGCCGTATCCTCTCCAGGTAGTCGAGGATATCGTTGATCGTCCTGATTTCCATCGCCTTTTCCTTTTCCTCCCGGGTCAGGGAGAAGCCGAGGACGCGCTCGATCTTGGCGAGCAGCTCGATGGCGTCGATGCTGTCGAAGCCGTGGTCGTCGCGGAGGTTGTCGTTTAAGCCCGGCTGCTGGAATTCGAAGTCCTGGATGAGGATGGTCAGGATCTTCTCTTGCAGTACGTCTCTGGTCATGGCTGGTGGTCCGGGAACGGGTCTCTGGAGCGGGAATCTGAAAAAATCTGAAATACTACCCTTAATCCCCGTGAAAGGAAAAGGAAATCATCCCGGAACAAAACCTGCGCCCGTGAACAAATGCCGGCTCACGGGCCTTCGACCGGTTTATGAAGGAAGCGGTCGAAATGGTACCACTCGCACGGGTGGGCGCGCAGGGCCGACTCCAGCAGATCGGCGTAGCGTTGGGCCGCCTCGGCAATCGCCCGGTGCCGATCCCCCCTGCCGCCGCTCTTGACCCGGATGGGCTCGGAAAAGGTAAAGCGATAGCGGTTGCGCCCGGTGCGGAAGGCAAAGAAGACGACGATCGGCGCGCCCGACACCAGGGCCAGGACAAAGGGCGCCTCGGAGACCGAGGCGGCGTGCCCCCGCACCACCACCGGAATCCGGCGCTGATCCTGCCGCCATACCATGTCCCCGGCCATGGAGACCAGGCCGCCCTGTCGCAGCATCCGTAGCCCTTCGACCGCCATAAACGGCGAGGCCGTCCCCCGGTCCACCCCGAGTATGGTGACGCCGGCCCGTTCCAATTCCTCTTTCTGGGTCCGCTCCACCCCTTCCTTTTCCTTGACGCCCATGTAGAGCAGCAGCGGCGTCTCGTATCCCTGGCGCATCAGCAGCCGGGCCGCCATCTCCCAGTTGCCGAGGTGGGACATCAGCAGCAGAGCCCCGCCGTGGCCGATCCGGGCATCCAGCGCCTCGACGCCTTCGCAGACGAATGCGGGCGGGTGGCCGCAATTGGTGAGGAAGCGGTCGAAATGGATGGTGGTGAAGTTCTGGTACTGCCGGAAGGCGCACCAGAGATGGAACCATCGGCCGCGCTCGGGAAAGAGAAGGGCATACAGGCGGCGGCTTTCCCGCACCTTGGGGGAGAACAGGAAATAGCCGCAGGCGATGCCGCGCGCCACCCCGGCAAAGAGCCAGGGACCGGCCAGGCGCGATATCCGCACCAGGATGGCGTGGGGATCGATGTTCATCGCCGGCGCCCCAGCCGGAACACACGGCTGCAGATCAGCCGGCAAAAGGTGCCGGTGTTGCGGCAAAAATCCAACCACGGCCGAAAATGGCTGACCCGGATCCCCTTGGGTTGATAGACGACCGACACCGGCACCTCGACGATGGCGATGCCGCGCCGCCGGGCCCGCACCAGGACCTCCACCTCGAACTGGTATCTCCGGGCCGCCACGCCCAGTCCCAAGGTTTCGGGGAGGGGGTAGAGCCGAAAGCCGGATTGGGAATCCGCGATCAAGGGGCCGCCGGAGACCCAGACCCAGAAATTGGAGAATCCCCGGCCGAACCGGCTGGTCCACGGCACATGGCCGCCGCGCATGCCCCGGCGCCTGCCCACGACCAACACCCGCGCATCCTGCCGGGCAGCGGCAGCGGCCAGCAGGCCCCGGCCATCTTCCGGATCGTGCTGGCCGTCCGCGTCGATGGTCAAGGCCCAATCGCAAGTGGATGCGGCGGCGGCAAAACCGGTGAGCAGGGCCGCGCCCTTGCCCCGGTTGGCCGGATGGCGGAGCACGACAATCTCCTCCTGGGCCGCGAGCACGGCGGCCGTGGCATCGGTGGAACCGTCGTCGACGACAAAGATCGGCAGGCCCAGAAGCCGCGCCGCCGCGATCACCTCCGTCACCTGCGGCCCGTGGTTGTACACCGGGATCACGATTGCCGCCCGCATCTCAGCCCTCCTCGGCAAAGGCCAGGGACCAGGTGCCCGGCCCCATGTGGACCCCGGAAGTCAGGGAAAGGGGCACCGTCAGGATCTCCGCGCCGGGGAGAAGCGTGCGCAACTGCGGCTGGACCGCCTCGCGGACCCAGGACTCGTTGTCGGAATACTGCAGGAGGAGCACGGCGCGGTCGGGGGCGTGGATCTTTGTTTTGGCTTTGTCGAGGGCAAAGGCGAGCTGGCCCGCGCGGCTGCGGACCAGGCCCACCTTCCGCACCCCCTCCGGAGTCGGGCTGATCACCGGTTTCAGGTGCAGGAAATCGCCGAACAGGCCGCTGGCCCGCGACACCCGGCCGCCGGCGACGAGATGGCGCAGGGTATCGATGAAAACGTATTCCCGGCAGGTTTCGACCAGGCGCAGGGCATGGGCCCTGACCGCGTCGGCATCTTCCGTGCGCAGGGCCAGGCGGCCGGCGAGCAGGGCGATCAACCCCAGCCGACCCGAGGCGGCGCCGGTGTCGATGGTCTCCAGGCAGTGTTCGCGGTCCTGTTGCCGCTGCCAGGCAAGGGCCGCGCCGTGGTTGCCGGTGAAGGCGGAACCGACGCAGAGGTAAAGGGTGCGCCCGAACTCCTCGCAGACGCTTCGAAACCGCCGATGCCGCTCGGCCAGCGAGGCCTGGGCCGTGGTCAGACGATGGCCCAGGCGCATCAGGGCGTAGATCGTTTCCGGATCGCAAAGGCTTTCCGGCCGGGCGGTGTCGCCATGGACGATGTAGCTGTCCACCAGGCCGATGCCGTGGCGGCGCGCCAACGGACGCGGCAGGGAGCCGGCCGCATCGGTCAGGATGTGGAGGCATCCCCTGCCAGCCGGATGCGGTCCCCGGTCCCCGCCTTTGGCATCGAGGGGTTCGGCCGACCAGCCGGCCACCTCGCCCAGGCCGGCGAGCCGGGAGCGCAGGCCCGGCGGATCGGGGGTGTGCACGTGGATCTTCAACCGTGTTCGCTCGGGAACGACCACCAGGCTCTCGCCCAGATCGGCCATTACTGCCTGGTCGAGCGGCTTGTCGCCGGCCGGGGCGAGCAGGAGGTCGACGCAATACTCCTGGCTGGCTGGCGGCCGGTACTCGGCGCGCAATGCGAGCCGGCCGGGAAAAAGGGCAAAAAGCGAGGGGCTGTCGCCGGCCATGCCGGTCAGGGTCCGGAAAAAACCGTCGAAAAAGATGTACATGCCCAGGGCCCCGGCATCGACCACCCCGGCCGAGCGGCAATCGGCCTGGATCTGGGCGGTGGCCAGCACGGTTTGGCGCAGGGCGGTAAGGACGGTTTCGCCGGCAGCCGCGTCACCCGGCGGGCAGCGGGCCAGGATTTCGGACAAGGCGTCGAAGACCGTGAGCATGGTGCCGTCCCTGGGGTCCGCGACCGCCTGGCGGGCCCTCCCGCACCCTTCCCCCACCCGCGCGGCCAGGTCGTCCGCGCCTGTCGCCCCCAGGAGGGCACCGAAAAAGGCGGCGGCGATATTGCCGGAGTTGCCGGTGGCCGCACGGATGATCCGTTCGGCCGTCCGCTCCGGATCTTGGCCGCAGGCGCGCAGCGGGCCAAGGCTGATGCGGAGGTTGGCGCCGGTGTCGGCGTCGGCCACGGGAAAGACATTGATCCGGTCGAGCAAATCGGACCAGGCGCTCAAGCCGGCATACCCGGCGGCAAAGGCCTCTGCCAGGGGCGTGGTCATGGGGCAAAGAGCCGAAGAACGGCCTCGCGATCGACCTTGCCGTTGGCCTTGAGCGGCAGTCGTTCGACCGTCTTGACGGCGCGCGGCAGGGCATGGGGTTCGAACCGGGCGGCCAGGGCGGCGCGGATCGCCTCGGCCGGCACCGGCTCCCCTTCCACCAGGGCGACGATGCGGTGTTCGCGGCCGCCGGCATCCGGCAGGGCCAGGACCAGGCAATCGGCAACGCCCGCGAGTTGTCTGATCGCCCCCCGGATCTCCTCCAGGTCGACCCGCTTGCCGCCCACCTTGGTGATCGAGTCGGCCCGGCCCTTGAGCTGAAAACCGGTCGTGCCGGCAAGTTCGACCCGGTCGCCGGTGCGGAAAAAGCCCTCCGCATCCCGTGGCAGGCCTGGGGAAAGGTAGGGCGAGCGGATCGAAAGCCGTTCGTCCCGGATATGCCAGTCCACGGTGGGATACGGGGTGAAGCCGGCCTCGCCCTGAAAACGGTTGCGCAAGCCAATGCCGCCGGTTTCGGTGGAGCCGTACACTTCGACGATGCCCAGGCGGTTGTGCCGGCAGAACTCGGCGTTATCCTCGGCATCGAGCATGCCGGCCGAGGAAAAGGCCCGGCGAAGCGAGGGCCCCAAGGGGCCTTTGCCCCGCAGCGCCCGGTATTGGGGGGGAACGCCGACCAGGATCGTTGCCTGCCATGTTCGCACGGTGCGGACGATTTCCTCGGGGAACGATGGGCTGTCCGGGACGACGGACGCCCCCGAAACCAGCGGCAGAAGCACGGAATAGAGCAGGCCGTAGATGTGGGCGGGGGAGACGGTGGCGACGATGCGGTCCGTCGGCGAAACGGCGAAACGGTCCGCCAGAAACAGGGCCTCGGCCAAGAGATTGGTCCCGGTTTTCGGCCAGAGTTGCGGCGCGCCGGTGGAACCGCCGGTATACAGGCGCAGCAGTTCCCCTTTCGGCCGGGCATCGGACCGGGGCGAACCGTCCGGGATCTCGCCCCAGGGCGGTCGGATCGCCTCCATGTCGGCCAACTCCTCCCGATCGGTGTCGACCAGGGCCACGGTGCAGCCGGTGGCCTGCCGCATCCCGGCCAGGATTTGGTCGGAAAAACCGTGCGGCAGCAGTACGACCGGACCGCCGGCCAGCGAGTTCAGCAGCGCGGCGGCGATCGACGCCCGATTCTCGGTCGCCAGGCAGACCGTGCCCCGCTGGCCGGTACCGCCCAGGCGAGTTCCCAGCCAGGCGGCCATGCCATGCACCTCGCCAAAGGTGGCCCCGCCGGCGACGAACTCCCGCCTTGCCTCGAAAGGTTCGGCACGCAGGGACACGGCCGTCTGTTGAGCGCCAGGGTCTGGGGTCGTCATTTGCCCGTCCGCTCCTTGCCGAAGGTCTGCCCGGCCAGCTCCCGGTTGCGCGGTCTGAAGGTGTTGTCGGCCATCTCCTTCCGCACCACCTGCTGGAAGAGCTTGGCCATCTTGATATTCTGCGATTCGTCCCGGTAAAAGGCGCTCCAGGCATAATCGAGCAATTCCTGCAAGCGTTCCGGCGACATGTGCCTGGGCCGGTACACGACCCGGTCCGCCGAATAGCCGTCCCAGTCGCTGGAGAGGATGCGGTTCTGGCGCTGGAGTTCGTCGAAGGCCCTGGTATGCGGGAAAGGGGTCAACACGGTGAATTCGGCCAGGTCCAGTTCGATGTCGAGGAGAAAATCGACCAGTCGTTTGATCGAGTCTTCGGTATGGCTGTCGAGTCCGAGCAGGATCGTGCCCTCGACGCCGATGCCATGGTCGTGATAGCGCTTGATCCGCTCCCGGATGTATTCCGAGGTGTCGAACACCGCCTGGTAGACGTACCAGGCTCCGGCCCGGGCGGCGAGATCGAGCACCTCGGGCTTGTCCTCGATGGGATGGCAGCACCATTTCTTCTTCAGCGGGATCATCTCCCGGAACAACTCCATCTCCCAGGCGGTATCCTGGGCGAGTGAATTGTCGACCAGAAACAGACGGTTATTATCGATGGCCGCCATCTCGGCGATGGTCCGCTCGATGGGCCGGGGACGGAATTCCCGGCCGCCCAGATAGGCCACGGCACAGGGATAGCAGTGGAAACGGCAGCCCCGCGAGGCATGCACCAGGTCGACCATCTGCACCCCCTTGTGGTTGTACAGAGGGCGATTGAGGATATCGCGGCGGGCCGTGCCCACCAGGCCGATATCGGGCCGTTGTTCGAGGAAGTTGTAGCAGGGTTCGAGGGCGCCCCGGCGGAAATCGGCAAAGACCCGTTCCATTCGCCCCTCGGCCTCGCCGAGAAACACGGCGTCGGCGTGGGCCATGGTTTCCTCGGCATGGAGCATGGTGGCGATGCCGCCGAAGATGACCTTGACGCCCTTGGCGCGGTAGGCGTCGGCGATGGCCCAGCCCCGCTTGACCTGGACGGTCAGCATCATCGAGATGCCGACGAAATCGACCGGGTCGTCGAAATCGATGGGTTCCAGGTTTTCATCGATGAAGTCCACGTCCACGAAATCCGGCAGGGTGGCGGCAAAGACCACCGGCCCGTGCGGCGGCAGGTGGAACTCGGTCTGCCGGGCCAGTTTCGGCCATCGGGGATAGATCAGGCGAAATTTCATGGCGGATTCATGCCACATTCATGGCGCGGAAGCCGGGAGGAGTTCGGCCTCGAGCAGGTGCAGGTTCAGGGTGTACGCGGCGGGGGCATACCCGGTCAGCCTCACTTCGCGGGGCAGGGTGCCGCCGCCGGCCGGGCCGCAGTCGCGCGCCTCGACGGTGCGGCTGCGCACCGGGAAATCGGCACCGGAGGCGGGCGAGCGCGCGTAGGTGGAGAGCCGGAAACAGCCGTCCGCACCGGGCAGGAGGTCGGTGACCGTGCGCTCGGCGGTAAAGCGGCAGAGCGGGCTGCCGTCGGCCAGGCGGCCATATTCGGCCGTGCCTGCGGGCGGCAGAAACAGGGTCCGGATATCGGCGACCAGACCCGCGGCAAAGGCGGGGCCGTCGAAGGGAGGAAGCGCCCGCAAGACCTCCAGGGAGCCGTCGACCGGGGAACGGGCCTCGAACAGGGTGAGCCCCTCCACGGTCATCAGGGCGCAACTGAGACTGCGGCCGTCGAGCACCACAATCCCCATGGCATTACCGTCGGTGCCATCGGCCAGGTGGAAATCGATGGCATGGAGCATCTGCCAGCGCCCCTGGGGGAAACAGGCCGCACAACGGGCGGCGGCGGAATCGGGGGTGGCGGCGACCAGCGGCGGCAGCCGCTCCGGGCCGGGGCCGGCGCAGGCAACGGGCAGGATGGCGGCCAACAGCAGAAGAGCCGGCCACCCCTTGCCTCGAAACCATTCCTCCCCCCGCGATCCACCCCGGCAGCGGGGAACACGGGCACTCACGGATTATTGCCGTTTCGGCCCGGGTTCGATCGCGCCGGAGGCCCGGAGCAGGTTCGCGACCTCTTTGAATTTGAACTCAATGGCGTAGGAGAGGGGGGTGCGGCCCTCCTTGTTGGCGACTTCCACCTTGGCTCCATGGTCAAGCAACAACCTGGTCATATCCGCCATGCCGTAATAGGCCGCAAAACTCAGGGAGGTCCAACCGTCATTGTTCTGGCTGTTGACATCCACCCGTTTGGCGAGCAGCAACTTGACCAAGGGTTCGTTGCCGGCATAGCTTGCGCACAACAGCGGTGTCATCCCTTCCTTGTTGCGGGCATTGACATCGGCGCCCTTGGCCATCAGGTACCGGGCCGACTCCATGTCGCCGTATTGGGAGGCGATCAGCAGCGGCGTGTTGCCGTACTTGTCCCGGGATTCGATATCGACGCCCTTGTCGATGAAGGCCTTGGCCTCGGCCGGCTTATGGCTAGAGATCGCCGAGTGGATCGAGTGCTGTTGGCAACCGGCGAGCACCAGTCCCAACCCCAGGCACAGCCATATTTTCCATTGTTCCATCGTTCTTCCTCCTTGTTGACAGATTGACAGATCGGTTCGATGCAAAAGAGAGCAACGCATGGCCCAGTTCCTCTCGGCGTTGCTCCCCAACTTGATCCGGAATGGTACAGCTCCCCGTACGTGGAAAAAGGGGGCATAAAAAGTGTCCGCTGTCAAGCATTTCTTAATGGCGGGCATCGTGTTAAAAGTCTATATACAGCAATAGTTTAGAGGGGTTACCGGTGACTTCGGCCCACTACTGATTTTTGGACTGAGAGCCACATAGGAGCATCGCGATAGCAAACCAGGAGCGCTACAGCGAACGGATTGCGCACGGTAAGACCTCGTTCGCCGATCACCATCTCTGCAAAGCCCCCCAAACGAGAACGTGCAGCTCGTGGGCTGCGCGCTCCTGGCAGAACCGAAGGCCATGTTACGCGGCCTTGGCCCCTTGGCATCAACTCGAAGATCCCGCCGCATCCAGCGGCGGCATGCTTGAGGCGTGGTGTGGAAGCTCCATAGCCAAGCTGAGCGACGTATCTGTGAATCGTCTGTCGTGACGTAGTGGTGACGAACCACCAGCATTGAGGATGACACGATTTGCACAACCCAGCGCAGCAAGTCAGGGCGTAGCCCTACACCCCGTCCATTGCGGAGGGACTTGCATGGCCGATCCGGCGCAAGCCGGTTCGGCGCTCTCGCAGGGGCGTAGGAAAATCTATCTTGGTTCAATATGCCGCGAGGCACCTAAACGTTTTGACGATCAACAGAGGCGCACAAAAAAGGAATCCAGTTATGTCGCCAATGCAAGGCAGGTTTCACGAACAGTCGGCTCGTTTGAGGGCTTTATTGGATAGCGATCCTGCCGAGGCGGTAAAGCAGGCCAGGGAGATCAATCTTGATACCCCTGAACCCGAGCGCTTCAATCTGATGGTTCTGCGTGCAAGCGCCTTGGTGGACGGCGGTGCTTTGACTCAGCAGCAAGACGCGATTGAAGAAGGATTGGTATTGTTTCGTGAATTGCATAGTCGATTCCCGGCTGCTGCCATAACCTACAACCTGGCAAATGGGTTGGTTGCGGCGACAGGTATTCCACCTCACGGTCCCAGTTGGCTAGATCATCAGGAACGCACTCGAGAGCACCGTGCCGAAGCGCGCCGATGTTTCTGGAAAGTAGCGCAAGACCTAGATGTCGATTCAGCACTGAAAACCCAGGCCTGGAGCAACCTTGCCAACCAATTCAGCAGCAGCTATCGACTCGGCGAAGCTCATGATGCGTGGCTTGCCGCATTGGAGACAGATCCAGAAAACGGAGTTGCAGCTAGTTCCGCAGCCCGTAATTTGTTATGGCTTTATGAGCGAGGCGGCTGCTCAGACCTTACCCGGATCGAGGCGATCATGTTGGCCAAGATTGCACATCGGCATCGAGATCGGGTCATCCAATATGCTGGTGCACAGGCCGCAGAGCAGATCGCTGCGTTCGCCGGGGAACTTGAAGATCCACCACCGCGATCACCACACACAGATCCATTCATCAGTTGGGTCGAGCGCCAGCGCCTGACGCTTGCACCAGCGGTCGAACTCGTTGATCCATCCTTGGGCAAGCTGGACTGGCTCATGCTTCCAGGGATTCTTGAAAGGGAATCGGACGTTCACGGAATGCCTCCGCCCGTATTCGCCATGTTTAACGTGCTCAAGAGCGATTTCATCCTTGCGCGCGACCTGGTTTGGCGGGCTGCCGACGAAGACGTGTGGCCAGCGACGGGGCGATATGGGGACACTCTTGATTACGCTACCTACGGCCCAGATGCGTCTGCGCTTATCTTGGCGCACCGCACGGCGCTCGACCTGCTCGACAAGATCGCAGTAACGGCGAACCATTACTTCGAGTTTGGGCAATCGCCAGATAAGGTCTACTTTGGAAAACTGTGGCGAGGGAACCCTGACAAAACGACTGGTCTGCGCCCACTTGCCGAAAAGGTGGAGAAAGCGATTCGCGGGGGTGCCTCTGCCCTCTATGGCCTTGTGGAGCTTGCCGAGGACTATGACAGCAGCGCAGGTATCCTGCGTTCTCAAAAAGACCTCCGGAACGCAGGCACGCATCGATTTGTGGTGCTGCATGACATTGGCGACCCGGCGCACAGCAGACAGGCACCTGAAATCGAACATCACCAAAGGGAGGCGTATCTTCAGGAGGTATTGCGTGCTTTGCGTGTTGCCAGGTCGGCTATCCAAATGCTTGCGCTTTCAATTTCGCAACACGAACAAGGCTTGGCGCAACGGACGGCTGGCCTTATTGGGTGGCTGGCCGTCCCCGACCACGATTGGATTCGAGGACGCGACGCTGAAATTTGAATGCGTCGCGCCAGTGTAGATAGGGGCTCACACGACCCCCAAGGTCAGAACAGGCCACGCTCGGCGAATGACGTTGTGGCGCCGACGATATGTGATCCAGTGTGCGCACGTCCACCAGCGCCAGGGCTTCCTTGAGGCGCTGGGTCAGCAGATTGTCCGCCTGACTCGGCTCGGAATTTCCACTGGGATGATTGTGCGAAAAGATCACGGCCGCTGCGTTGTGTTGCAGTGCCGTTTTCACGACTTCACGCGGATACACCTATGCCTGATCGATGGTGCCGCGAAACATCTCCACGTATTCGATCAGACGGTTCTGGCTATCGAGAAACAAGGCAGCGAATATCGAGGCTGCATCCACATCCCCGAGCCGCGCGCAAACGTCCCTTGGCACCCCGTTTCGCCGTTATCAAGGGGTGGCGAAACGCTGGGCCGGAATGTCTCGATTCAAAACCACGCCGGAAAAGGTCAGCACGGTGACGGCGGCGTCGCCTTCGACGATGGCGATCCGGTCCACCACTCCTTCCTGGGCGCCCAAGCGTAGTTCGATCCGCTTGATCACCGTCTCCAGGCCCGGCTCCTTGGGCGTCAGCACCAGCGTCTGGGCACCGGTGCGATTGACCGCAAAAAGGGGATTGTCGCTGAAACGGCCGTCCAGCCAACTGCCGATATCCTGAAGCACGGTCCGCATGGCATCCACCCCGGCGCCGTTGTCCCGCTCGAATCGGCCATCGCGCTCGATCAGCTTGTCGATCCGGCCGTCGTGGAGCAGCAGAACGGTATGGATGGGCCGCAGGTATTCCCACCGCAGGGACCCAGGTGCCTGAAAGGCGAGCGTTCCCTGGGAAATCAGCGGTCGGGCAAGAATTTTGAGATGTTTTTCCTGGGTGAAGTCGGCTTGCACCGAGCGCAGACGGGTGGAGGCTGCGCCGGTGTCATCGCCCCGGGCCACGGCCGCCCCCAGCAAGAGGCTCAGGACCAGGCACCAGACCAGGCGCACGCTCACAGCATCCCGCCGTTGACCGAGATTACCTGGCCGGTGACATAGGAAGCCGCCTCGGAGCAGAGAAAGGCCACCACGTGCGCCACCTCTTCCGGCCGGCCGATCCGGGCCATGGGGATCAAGCCCTTGATATGCTCCTTGGGGGCCTTGGCGATCATCTCGGTCTCGATCAAACCCGGGGCCACCACATTGACCCGGATGCCCAGGCGGGCGACCTCGGTGGCCACCGTCCTGCTCGCCGCGTTGAGCCCGGCCTTGGCCGCGGCATAATTGGCCTGCCCCCGATTGGGCATCAGCGAGGCGGCCGAGGAGATGGAAACGATCGATCCCCGCCGGGCCCGCACCATCTGCTCCAACACCGGGCGGGTCATGTTGTAGAAGCCATGCAGACTCGTCTCGATCACCCCGTGCCAGTTTTCCGGCGACATCATCATGAACAGGCCGTCGGCCAGGGTGCCGGCATTGTTGACCAGGATGTCGATGGCCCCCAAGCGCCCGGCGATCTCCAGCACCGCGGTTTCGGCCGCTTCCCGGTCACGGACGTCGAATCGGCAGGTCTCGCCCTCGCCGCCGGCCGCCCGCACCTCGGCCAGGGTGTGTTCGGCGCCGTCCCGGTTGCTGCGGTAATTGACGACCAGATAGCAGCCGCTTTGGGCCAATTCGGTACAAACGGCCCGGCCGATGCCGCCGCTGCCGCCGGTGACGATGGCCACCCGAGGAGTGTTCTCCGTGCTCATGTTCGCTCTTCAGGCTTGGTACAGTTGGAGGACCACCGAGGCGACAAGCCGGCCGTCCCGGTGGAGTTCGCTGGTGACTTCCCGAAATTTATCGAAAACAAGGGTATTTTCCGCCCTGGCCTCTATCCGGACGCCGAGGGGCAGGCGGTCGACGAAGAAATCCACCCGCTTCACCGCCACCAGCCAGCCCATTTGATCCGAATCCAACCCCCGGCACCGGATGCGGTCCCAGCCGTTGCACACCCCGGCGGTCTGGGCCGCCAGTTCGACGCAGATCAGGGATTCGGCGCCCCGCGCGTCGGTCAGCGGCCAATCCGGCCGAACCGTGCTCAGGGTTCTGGCATGGACCGCATCCACCTCCAGCACCTCGTCGATCAGCAGCATCGCATCCCGGTGCGGCAGCAGATCCTCGATGGTCAGATTGGCGAGTTCAATGGCACTCATGTTCCCTCCGGCACCGTGGGATGGGCAAACAACGCGGCGAGCGGACTGCCTGCGCCTGCAACCGGGGGAAATCCCTCATTTTCCCCGCGCGCATCCACCGAGTATTGATGACAAATGCGCAAAAACGACTATATTAGTCGTTTTTTTCATCCTTGCATTACTTTTTCTGATTGCCATCGAACTTCAACCAGGTTCCCTTCCGGGAAATCGACGGTGTTCTTGCCGCTACGGAAGCCGGTTGATCAAACGAGATTTCTCCCTGCGTTCGCGATGACCATGTGCCCTGGATCGCCGTCGTGCCGAACGTGCCCCGTTGATCGTTTCGGCAAACGCAGCCAGGAGAAATCTCAAAGAATTTCAGCAGAATATCCTTTGAGAGAGAATCGTCTGAATGGGAGCGGCAATCCGTTTACTTTTTCACCGACCAACGGCCTTCTTCCCGGAAACGCCGATTGATCGCCGAAGCTTGCACAGGTGGACCGCACGATGAACGAACTGATCGAAGAGCTCAAGGCCAAACTGATCGAATTACTCAACCTCACCGACCTCACCCCCGAACAATTCGATGCCCAGGCCCGGCTGGTGGGCGGGGAACTCGGCATCGACTCCATCGACGTCCTGGAAATGGTAGTCATGGTGGAACGGGACTATGGGGTGGTGATCAACAGCCAGGAGGTCGGCGAAAAGGTCTTCGCCTCCTTGGCTTCCCTGGCCGCCCACATCCAGGCGAACAGGCCGGGAGCAGCCGGTTGACCCGGAAGGCGGTCCATATCGCCGCCGCCGGGATCGTCAGCCCCCTGGGCAGCGGCCTGGCGGCAACGGAGGCGGCCCTGCGGGCAAACCGCTCGGCGCTTGCCCCCCTCACGATCTTCCCCCTGTTGCAGCAAGCGCCACTGTTGGTCGGCCAGATCGGGGAACCGGACCGCCCGGATGCGCCGCTGCCGCGCGCCCACCGACTGGCCCGCGAAGCCGCCCGTATGGCCATGGCCGGCTGTCCGGATCCGCCCGATGCGATCGTGCTCGGCTGCACCACCGGCGGCATCCTGACCACGGAACGGCTTTTGCGCGAGGGGGAACGCAACCGGGACGCCTACCGGGCGCACGGCCTGCTCAGCCTGGCCGAGGATATCGCCACGCTCTGCCGCTGCACCGGACCGGCCTTGACCGTTTCCACCGCTTGCTCCTCGGGGGCGGTGGCCATCGCCCTGGCCCTGAATCTGCTGCGGACCGGGCGGATGCGGCGCATTCTCGCCGGCGGCGTCGATTCGCTCAGCCGCCTGACCTACTTCGGCTTTCATTCCCTGCAACTGGTCGACCGCAACGGCTGCCGGCCCCTGGATACCGACCGGCAGGGACTTGCCGTGGCCGAGGGCGCGGCCATGCTGCTGCTGACCACCGAACGGCCCGAACGGCCGCTGGCCACCTTGCTGGGCGCGGGCTTCTCCTGCGATGCCCATCACCCGACCGCGCCCCATCCCGAGGGGAAAGGCGCACGGGCGGCCATGCTGGCCGCGCTCAAGGATGCGGGCCTTGCTCCCGATGCCGTCGACTACATCAATCTGCACGGCACCGGCACGCCGGACAACGACCTGGCCGAGGCCCGGGCCATTGCCTCGCTCTTCCCCACGCTCCCGCCCCTGTCCTCGATCAAGGGCGCCACCGGCCACAGTCTGGCGGCCTCGGGCGCCATCGAGGCCGTGGTCTCCTGTTTGGCCGTCAGCCGCGGCCTGGTGCCCGGAACGGTCGGCTGCCGCCGGCCGGACCCGGCCCTCGGCTACACGCCCCAAAAGGCCTGTACCGAGCGGCCGGTTACCACCGTGCTCTCCAATTCCTTTGGCTTTGGCGGCAACAACGGTTGCCTGGTCATCGGCCGGCCGGGGAGCGAACCACCCGGCCGGCCACCACCGCCGGACGATTGGCTCGCCATCCATGCAAGCGCCTGCCTGACCGGAGCCGGCCTCCTCCAACCGACCCTGGAGCGGCTCTGCCTCGGCTTGCCGGTGGCCGGCCAGCTGGCCCCGGAACAGGTGGCCGGCTACCTGCCCGCCAAGCTCGTCCGCCGGATCAAGCGGCTGGCCCGCCTCACCCTGCTGCTCGCCGACGAAGCCTGCGCCGACGCGGCGAGCGCAGAGCGACCCGACGCGGTCTTCATGGGAACCGGCTGGGGGGCACTCTCCGAAACCTGGGATTTTCTCCACCGGTTGACCGAATCCGCCGAACGGTTTCCCAGCCCCACCGATTTCGTCGGCTCGGTCCATAACAGCCCGGCCGGCCAAGTGGCGATGCGCTACAACGCCACCGGCGCCAACCTGACCGCCAGCGGCGGCGACTATTCCTTCGAACAGGCCCTGCTGGCGGCGCAAACCCTGCTGCCCGCATCCGGCCGGCCGGCCCTGCTGCTCGGCGGCGACGAGGGGCACGCCCAGTTCTCGCCCCTGCTCGATCCCTCCGTTGCCGCCGGGGCCCTGGCCGACGGCGGCGGCGCCCTGTACGTCAATCGGAACCGCGAGCGGGCACGCTGTCTGACCCGCCTGGCCTTTTACGGCCGCGGCGGCGGCTCCGATCTTCCAGAGCAAATGATCGCGGCCCTGGGTGGGCCGGCGACGTTCCGGCAGCGCACCGCCGCCGTGTTCGTCGGGGTGCCGGCCGCCCAACAAGCCGAGGGCAACCGGCAGTTGACGCGGCTGTTCGACCTGATCGGCAAGCCGCTGCCCATCTGCCGCTACCGCGAATTCACCGGCGAGTTCGCCTCGGCTTCGGCCGTGGCCGCGGTCCTGGCCTCGGCCTTTGTCGAGGCCGGCCGGGTTCCCGGCGCCCTGGTCGGGGGCGACGACATCGTCCTGCACCCTGGCGACAGGCTGCTGGTGCTGGGAACGGGCCAATGCCTCACCGCCATGGAATTTTTCAGGCCATGAGGGTGCTGCTGCTCTCGCCCAACACCCTGACCGCTCCCTATCCGGTCTATCCCCTCGGCCTGGATTACGTGGCCGGCTCGCTGTCGCCCGAACACCGGGTGCGGATCGCCGATTTGCAGGTCGTCGACCGGCCGGCCCTGGCCGGTTTGCTCGACGAGTTCGCCCCCGAGATCGTCGGCATCGCCTGCCGCAACATCGACAACACCGATGGCACCGATTCCTTGTTTTTTTTGCACGATTACCGAGACCTGGTGACCTGGCTGCGGCAACGGACAACCGCAACCCTGGTCTGCGGCGGCTGCGGCTTTACCATCATGCCGGAACGGATCTTCAAGCTGCTCGGGGTCGATTACGGCATCGTCGGCGAGGGCGAGCGTTTCGGGCTGTTGGTCGATGCCCTGGCACAGGGGCGTAATCCGGCTAAAATCCATGGGGTGTTGACGGCAGGCGGCACCGCGACCCAGCCGCCGCCCTGGCCGAGAAAACTGCATCGCCGGCTTCCCGGCCAAGACGAACAGAGCGGCTTTTACGTCCGCAACGGCGGCATGCTCAACCTCCAAAGCAAGCGCGGCTGCTCGTTTCGCTGCCTCTATTGCCCCTATCCCCGGATCGAGGGCGGCGCGCACCGCTTGACGGATCCGGACGAGGTCGCCCGGACCGCCCTGGGATTGCAAGCGGCCGGAGCGCGCTATCTGTTCATCACCGACTCGGCCTTCAACTCCGATATCGACCACAGCCTGGCCGTGGCCCGGGCCCTGCGAGAGAGCGGCCTGGCCATTCCCTGGGGCGCCTTCTTTGCGCCGATCGCGCTCCCGCCCGGCTATTTCGAGGCCATGGCCGCCGCCGGCTGCCGGCACGTCGAATTCGGCACGGAATCGCTGGCTACAGCCATGCTCCGGGCCTACCGTAAACCCTTCCGGCCGCCGGACGTCCACCGCGCCCACCGACAGGCCCGCACCGCCGGCCTCCACGTGGCCCATTATTTCCTTCTCGGCGGGCCGGGCGAATCCACGGCAACCCTTGCCGAGAGCCTCGACGCTATCGAAGGGCTCGACCAAACCGTCCTGTTCTTTTTCGTCGGCATCAGAATCTATCCCGGCACCGGCCTCTACGAGCAGGCCTTGGCCGAGGGAAAAATCGACCGGGGCACCGATTTGCTCCAGCCGGTATTTTACCGGCCCGACGCCATCGAACTGGAGGCGATCGAGACCCGGATCGTCGAACGGGCCGCCGGACGAAGAAACTGGCTGGTGGGTTCGGGAGGCGCAACCGTTGCGGCAACGGTACAGCTCCTGCACCGGCGGGGATTGGCCGGGCCGCTCTGGGAATACCTGGTCGGGTAAACGAGGGCACCCCGGCCTCGTCCGGAGGGTTCCGGCCTCCGGCGGCGTTCTGGACATAATTCCAATTTCACCTGGACATAAAACAAGAACATGTGGTATTCGCTCCTTGATTTAGAGATGCCTGCACCCAACGACATCAGAGCCCGGGTGATTGTCAACGGCGACTCGCCCTGGTTCTCCGGCCACTTCCCCGATCGTCCCATTCTGCCGGGCATTGCCCAGCTTAAAATGGTCGCCGATGTCATTGCGCTCGCACGGCAGGAGCGTTTATGGATCAAACGGTTGCATCGCGTGAAATTCAAACGGATCGTCAGGCCGGGTGAGCGGCTCGACATCCATGCCGCGCCCATGAACGCGGGCGCCCTCTACTCTTTTCGCATAACCCATGGCCCAGAGGACGTTTGCTCCGGCACGATGTCCCTTGAAAATCAACAGGATGCAGAAACGACCCATGACCAGCGACCTTGAACGAACCACCCGCCGCATAGCCGAGATCATCATCGATGAACTCAAGCTGGAAGACGTGACCCCGGACACTTTCGACGCCGACCTCGACCTGGTCGACGAGGTGGGCATCGACAGCATGGACCTGGCCACCATCGCCCTGGTGATCCGCGACGAATTCGGCATCCGGATCGACGAGGACGACTATCCCAAGTTGACCACCCTCCGCATCATCGGCGAGTATATCGCCGACAAACGGAGCGACGGCGAGTAAATGTCCGGCCGGTCGCCACGGAAAGCGGTCTGGAAGTTTTCCGAGATCGTTGCCATTCCCGCCGTGCGGGAACGATGGGAAAAGGTGCGCCGCTATTTCTTCCTCCGGGAATCCACCTACGACATGACCCACCGCTGCAATATCCGCTGCGATGGGTGCTATTACTTCAGCGGCGAGAAGCAGTTCGCCGCCGAGAACAACGATCCCACCGCCTGGCGCGCGCTGATGGCGGCGGAAAAGGAACGGGGCATCACCTTCGCCGTCCTGGCCGGTGCCGAGCCGTCGCTGGTGCCCGAGCTCTGCCGTATCTGCGCCGAAACCATCCCCCTGGGCGCCATCGCCACCAACGGCCTGACGACGATCCCCCGCGAGATCGACTATCGCATCCATATCTCGGTCTGGGGCGACGACGCCACCAGCAAGGCCATCCGCAAGGCCGACCGCATGCTCGACCGGCAGATGGCCAACTACCAGGACGATCCCCGGGCGGTCTTTGTCTATACCTTCACCTCGCAGAACATCCTCGAGGCCGGCGAGGTGACCAGACGGCTGGCCCGAGGCGGCCAGCACATCACCTTCAACATGTTCTCCGCGCCGGTGGGGTATGCCGGCGCCCTGTGCCATACCCCGCAGAGCCTGGCCGCCACCGCCGAGATGATGGCCTGCCTGTTGGCCGACTATCCCGATTCGGTGCTGTTCTCTCCCTACAACATCGTCGCCCATACCCACGCATTGGGTTTGCACGCCCTGTATTCCTGCTCCTACCCGCGGATGAATCCGTCGACCGCCGTCGGCCTCGGCCGATCGTTTCGGCAATACCGAACCGATCTGCAATGGGATCGCGACGCCGCCTGCTGCGTGCCGGACACCGATTGCGCCGATTGCCGCCACTATGCGGCCGGCAGCGCCGTGGTCACGGCCCGGATGTATCGCCACGCCACCGACCCGGACACCTTTTCCGCCTGGCTCGACTATGTCGACACCTACCTGGCGGTCTGGGTCCGGGGGTACGACAAAGGCCCCAATCTCTGCGACCATCCCGTCACCCCGCCGCCAGACGGTCAATAGAGGCAGAATCGCTCGCATGAAAACAGTCAGTTCGCTCCTCGATTCCCACTGGCACGATCGCTACAGACGTATCTCCAGGCTCAATATCCGCAGCTCCATCTACGACGTGACCGACCGCTGCAACCTCCGCTGCAAGGGCTGCTTCTTCTTTTCGTCGAACGAGCACCAGGCCGCCTCCGAAGAAAAGGATGTGCCCAGGTGGCACGCCTTCGTCGAAAGCGAGATGGCGCGCGGCGTCAACCTGGCCATCCTGATCGGCGGCGAACCCACTCTCTGTCCCGACCGGATCGAGGCCTTCTACCGACGCCTGCCCACCTTCTGCGCCACCAACGGCATCGTCAAGGTCGACCGCAGCCGGTTTCCGGATCTGATGGTCGGCATTTCACTGTGGGGCGACGCGGCCGACGAGATCGTTTTGCGGGGCAAGGACACCTTCGCCATCTCCAGCGCCAACTATGCCGGCGATCCCAACGCCTATTATCTCTACACCATCACCCCGAAGCAGTTGGGCAAGATCGAAAACAACATCCGCCGGATCAAGGATGTCGGCCTCAAGGTGCACATGCAGCTGCTCTCCAACGACGAGGGCGTGGACGGCTTTTCCTGGCGGCCCGACGAGCTGGCCGCGGTCCGGGCGGAGATGGACCAGATGCTGGACAGCTACCCCGAAACGGTCGTCTCCTCGAAATACTACCACCGGATCATCACCACCGGCACCATGTGCGGCCGCGCCTTCGGTTGGATGGAATGCCCCTCGGTCACCGATCCCCTCGACAAGCGCGATCCCCGCCCCAAACGGCTGGCCAACTTCATCCGCTGGGCCTCGGATCTCAAGACCATGCACCGCTGCTGCACCTCCGAGACCCGCGACTGCTCCACCTGCAAGGACGGGGCGGCCCACATGAGCTGGGTCATGGTCAACAAACGCGCCCACATGGCCAGCTCCGAGAGCCTGCAGAACTGGATCGAGGTCTACGAGATGTTCGCCAAGCTGTACCGCTTCATCCCTTGGTAGCGCGCCGGTGCGGTTCTCGGAGGGAAAGAAGGCGGTCGTTGCCGGGTACGACGCCATTTCGCCGCTGGGCTGCGACCTGCCGGAGCAGTGGCGCAATGCCCTGGCCGGCCGCAGCGGCATCGGCCCGCTGACCCGCTTTCCGCTGCGCGACGACTTTCCGGTGCGCATTGCCGGGCAAGTGCCGGAGATCGACCACCTGGACTACCCCTTCCTCACGCCTCGGCACCGGGCGGCCTGGCACTCGCCGGTGTTTAGATACGGCATGCTGTCGATGGTGCGCGCCCTGGAACGCAGCGGCATCGTTATCGATGCCGGCCTGGCCCCGCGCGTGGCCGTGACCTACAGCTCGGCGGTCGGCGGCATCGACGCGGTCCTCGTGGCCGACCGGAGATGGCAGGCCGAGCGGAAACTGCCCCACCCGTACGCCAATCCCAATTCCTGCATCAACATGATCGGCGGCAAGATCGCGATGCTGACCGGCGCCAGGGGGCCGATCCTCTCGACCATCACCGCCTGCGCCACCGGCCTGACCTCGATGCTGGTGGGCGCCATGCTGCTGGCCCAGGACCGGGCCGACGTCGCGCTCTGCGGGGCCGTGGACTGCGCCCTGGTCGAGCCGATCCTCGCCGGATTCCACACCATGAACGGCGCCTTTCATCCGAAACAGGGGCAGGAAGACGAGCCGCCGGCGAGGGCCAGCCGCCCCTTTTCCGTCGACCGGCGCGGGTTCGTGGTGTCCGAAGGAGCCGGGGCGGTCGTCCTCGCCACCAAGGAGTTCGCCACGGCCCACGGCCTGCATCCCACCGCCGAGCTGGCGGGCTGGGGCATGACCTCCGATGCCCACCATTTCGTCATGCCCGCCGAAGACACGGTCCGGCAGTGCATGCTCGACGCCCTGCGCGATGCCGGCGTCGCCGCCGGCGACATTGCCGCGATCAATGCCCACGCCACCTCCACCAGGGCCGGCGACCGGATCGAATTCGACGCCCTGCGCGCGGTCTTTGCCGGCACGCTGCCGCCGGTCAGCGCCAACAAGTCCCTGCTGGGCCATGCCATGGGGGCTTCCAGCGCCATCGAGACCATCCTGGCCCTGCGCGGCATGGAAGAAAACGTGGTGCTGCCCACGATCAACTATCGTCCCGATCCCGAGATGGAGCTGGATTGCGTGGCCGAGGGCGCACGGGTGCTGGTGCAGGAGCATGTGCTCAAGAATGCCTTCGGCTTCGGCGGCTGCAACGCCTGCGCGGTGCTGAGAAAAATAGCCTGAGATCCCCGGCCATGGAGAGAAAAAAACCGCAATGAAGGCACCGCTCAACAGAAAGGTCGTGGTCCTCGGCTACGGTGCCGCCACCGCCCTGGGTCGCACCTTTGCCGCCACCTGGGAAGGGGCGGTGGCCGGCAGGGCCGGGTTCCGCCGGTTGACCCGGTGCACGGTGGAAACCCGCAGCCAGGTGGTCGGCGAAATTCCCGACTGGGACCCGGGCGCACTCCCCTATGTCAGCCGCAAGGACGCCTCGCTGTGGAATGCGGATTTTGTCTTCCTCACCATGGAGACCTGCCGCCAGGCCCTGGAGGACGCCGGCCTGGAAATCGACGGCCGGACCGGTCCACGCACCGCCTGCCTGATCGGCTCGGCCCTCAACGGTTCGGATGCCTACCGGATCGCCATGGACAATTACACACGCCTGGGGCCGCTCAAGGTCAGCCCCTACCTGCTGCCGAACCTCTGCGCCAACCTCCCGGCCGGCAAGGCGGGCATGCTGCTGGGGTTCACCGGCCCCATCTTTTCGCCGCAAGGCGCCTGCGCCTCGGGCAACCACGCCATCGGCATCGGGGCCCGGATGATCCGGGACGGCGATTGCGACTTCGCCCTGGCCGGCGGGGTCGAGACCTGCCTGATTCCGGAGATCGTTCTCGGCTTCGCCAACATGCTGGCCACGATCAAGGTCGGGCCCAAGGACCGCGCCTTCGACGATCCCGCCCAGGCGTCCCGGCCGTTCAGCATCGACCGCAAGGGTTTTGTCCTGGCCGAAGGGGCCGGGGTGCTGGTCCTGGCCGCCGAGGAAGCCGCCCGCGCCCATGGCCTGCTGCCCAGGGCCGAGATTGCCGGCATCGGCTGGAATTCGGATGCGCACCATTTCACCCGGCCCAACGAACGGACGGTCACCCAGGCCATGAAAGACGCCATCGAGGATGCCGAAATCGGCCCGGAGGCCATCGGCGCGATCAATGCCCACGGCACCTCCACCCCCACCGGCGACACCACCGAGGCCGAATGCATGCGGACCGTCTTCGGCCCAAGCTTGCCGCATATCCCGATCTCGGCCAACAAATCCCAGGTCGGCCACAGCCTCGGCGCCTCGGCCGCCATCGAGGCGGCGCTCGGCATCGAGGCCATGCGCCGAGGACTCGTGCTGCCGACGGTCAACCACCTTCCCGACCCCGCCCTTGCCGACCTGGACGTCGTGCCCAACCGGAGCCGCAAGCATGTCCACGAGTTTTTCCTGTCCAACTCGTTCGGCTTCGGCGGCACCAACTGCTGCATTGTTTTCAGAGGTCTGTGATGCGCCCCAAACCATTTGTCCCGGAACCCCACACCCGCCCGTCCCATGTGCGCGACACCAAAACCGGCCTGGTCTGGCATCGCTGCGAACTGCGTACCCTGTACGTCGACACCGACCGGTCCCAGGTGGTCTATCACGCCAACTATCTGCGCTATTTCGAGTTCGGCCGGGCTTCGCTCATGCGCGAGGCCAACTATCCCTACAAGGAAATCGAGGCAAGCGGCTACCTTTATCCGATCATCAAAACGGAACTCAACTACCACTCGCCGCTCTTTTACGACGACCTGATGTATATCCACACCCGTCCGGCGCGGCTGGAACTGGTCAAGGTGCAGTTCGACTACCTGATCACCAGGGCGGACAACGGCGAGATCGCCTGCACCGGCATGACCCGCCATTGCGCGGTCAACGCCAACCATGTCCCGGTGGAGATCGACGCCAAGACCATTGCCCTCTGGAACCAATTTCCCAGCTGATGCCCGGCGAGCGCAGGGAAATCGTCATCCCGGTCCGGCCCTGGTTTGCCGATCATCGTTTTGCCGGCCGCATCGTCTTGGCCGCGGTGGAGGCCATGCAGATTCTGGCCGCGGCCGTGCGAGCGGCACATCCCCATCTGGAAGTCGGCGGGATGCGCGACGGCCGCTTTGCCAAACTGCTCGAAATTCCGCCGACCACCACCGGAATCGACGCCCTGGTCGAGTCGGAACCGCTGGATAACGGCCAGATCCGCGCCCGGCTGATGACCAGGACCCAGGGCAAGGCCATGGCCCGACTGGTCACCCACTGCGAACTGACCTTTACCGGCACGGCAAACCCCGGCGGGCCAGGAGCCAAGTGGGCGGCCGCCCCGTGGCCGGAGACCGGCGCGAGCGTTTCCGCCGCGCACGTGTACCGAGAATTGGTCCCGTTCGGCCCAACCTATCAAAGCTTGCAGGACCGACTGGTTCTCCGGGCGGATGCCGCCTGGGGCACCCTGCTGGCGCCCGAGCCGGACCATGCCCCGGCCGGGCCGCTGGGCTCGCCCTTTCCCCTGGACGGGGCCATGCACGCCGCCTGTGTCCACGGGCAGTGTTTGGTCGATTTCGTCCCCTTCCCGGTGGGCTTTACCGCTCGGCACGTCGCCAAGCCGACCCGGGCCGGCAAACGGTATCGCACGCAGGCGCTGCTGCAAGCGCGCGACGACGACCAACTCGTCTACGATCTCTGCATCCTCGACGAAGAGGACCGGGTGCGGGAGAAGGTCGAGGGATTGCGGATGCGGGATGTGAGCCGCGGCCGGATCAAGCCGCCGGCGTGGCTCAAGGCGATGGCACAGATGACACAAGAAGGACAAACGATGGATGGGGCGTAAGCGGCCTCAGCGGGAAAGGCCGGGGCGTTCGTCCGCCACGTCCGTCACGTCGACAGCGACGACTCGGGCCAGGCAACGCTCCACGATCACCCGGACCAGCCAGCGGCAAAAAATCAGGGAATAGACCGCGCCGGACACATACATGCCCGCAAGAAACACCAGATGGGAAAAGCCGTAGGTCAAGGGGCCGCCAATCGCGACGATCCACGGGGTCTCCCAATATAAGGAAAGCAGGCCCATGGCGGCGACAGCCGGCCAGCCGAGGAGGAAGCTCAAGCCGATGAGCAAGACGCCGAGCAGCACCCTCGCCGTCGGTTTCTCGCGAAAGGCCGACAGATCGGCCTGTTCCGCGATTGCCGAACGAACGAAATCGGTGGCAGCAAGCCAAAGGATGCATTTTTTATACAACTGTTTCATCTTGTCCCGGCCAGCCTCGACAACAGGGAAGGGAAACGACGGCCTGGACGCGTCCAAGCGAATCGAGAGCGTACTATATCCCGGCCAAACCGGCGAAGCAAGATGGGAGCGGATCGAAACACCATGAGCCAAGGCCCGGACTGGGACTTTTTCGACGCCATCTACTGCATCACCCTGGACAGCCGGCCCGACAGGATGGCGGCGGCAAGCGAGCAATTTGCCCTGGCCGGCCTGGAGGGACGGGTGGAGTTTCTCGTCGTGGCCAGGGATGCGGAAAATCCGGCCCGGGGCATTTACGGCTCGCACCAGCACTGCCTCTCCCTGGGGCTGGCGGCCGGCGCCCGGCATATCCTGATCTTCGAAGACGACGTTTTTTTCAGGAATTGCAACCAGGAGCGGCTGCGCCAGGCCTGCGGTTTCCTGCGAAAGACCGGCAGTTGGGACGCCTTGTTCCTCGGCTGTCTCACCAATGGCAGCCAACCAACCGGCCAGGATGCCGTGGTCCGGGTGCGCTATCGCTGCCTGGCCCACGCCTATGCCCTCAACCGTCCTTTTGCCGAACGCATCGTGCGGGAACCGTGGCAAGGAATCCCCATAGACGGGCTCCTCCAGGCCGTGGGCGGCCATTTTTTCGCCCTCCGCCCGATGTGCGCCTTCCAGGGGCTGGCCAGCAGCGACAACAAAACCGTGTGGATCGATCGACTGCGCTCCCTGTTCGGCGGCCTGCCGCTTATCCAGCGGGGCAACGAACTCTATCACAACAACAAGGGGCTGTTCGTTCTCCTGCACCTCGCCGCCGCGGTGGCCGCCATCGTCCTCTTTTTTCTTGTCCGTCCATGAAATCCGCCTCGATCAACTATCCCCTTCTCCTCATCGTCAGTGCCGCGACCGCTTTGTTCGCCTATTTGGGGATTGCCCGACTGCATATCGATACCGATATCGTCGCCACCCTGCCCGCCCACGAGCGGGTCATCGCCGATGCGCTGGCAATCTTCCGCAACCATCCCATCCACGACCAGGTCGCGGTCGATGTGGCGATCGACCGGGTGGCGCCGGAGATGTTGGAGGCCTGCGGCGAGCGTCTGGAAGAGCGCATGCGGGCCAGCGGCCTCTTTGCCGAGGTGGGGGAAAACGATGCCGCCGCCCTGGTGCCGGAATTGGCCCACCGCGTGGCCGAGACGCTGCCCCTGCTGTTTTCCCGCGAGGAACTGGAGCGGACCATTGCCCCCCGGTTGCAGGACGATGCCATCCGCCAGCGGCTGCAAGGCGCGATGGAAGCCATGTCCGGCCTGGACGGCATCGGTCAGGCTGCCTTTCTCCGGCTGGATCCCCTGGGCTTCAAGGACCAGGTATTGGCCAAGCTCATCTCCCTGGCACCGTCGTCCCAAGCCACCTTCTTCAAGGGACACCTGCTTTCCCAGGACGGCCGGCATCTCCTGGTCGTGGCCCGCCCCGCCACCGCCGGGACCGACGGCGAGGCCGCTCGCAAGCTGGCCGATTTTTTTACCGAGGCCGGCCGCGACCTCTCCCAAACCTTTGCCTCCTCGGGCATCCGAGTCGCTCTCACCCCGGCCGGGGCCTTCCGGGCCGCCCTGGATAACGAAGCCATCATCACCCACGACGTGCAGCTGGCCCTGGGGCTGACCACGGCCGGCATCGCCCTGTTGCTGCTGATCGCCTTTCCCCGGCCCCTGGTCGGCTTGCTCTCCCTCCTGCCGGCGGTGGCGGGCACGGCGATGGCGCTGTTTCTCTACTCCCTGTTCCACGACTCGATCTCGATCATGGTCCTGGGTTTTGCCGGCGCGCTCATCTCGATGATGGACGACCACAGCATCACCTATCTGCTGTTTCTCGACCGGCCCCATGCAACCCGAGGCACGGACGCGGCCCGGGAGGTGCAAGCCATCGGGGGCAACATGGCCCTGCTGACCACCGTCGGCGCCTTCCTGGCGATCAGCCTGAGCGATTTTCCCGTCTTCCGCGAGCTGGGACAGTACACCGCCCTGGGCTTCATCTGCACCTACCTGTTCATCCACCTCATTTTCCCGCGCATCTTTCCCGTCATGCCCGCAGGCCGCGACCGCGTCCTGCCCCTGCACAGGCTTGCCGACCGCCTCTTCAACACCGGCAGGACCGGCGCGGTGGCGGCCCTGGCCCTGGCCCTGGGGCTGGTCTTCTTTGCCAAGCCGGAGTTCCGCATCAGCCTAAGCGAGATGAACACGGTCAGCGGGCAGACCCAGGCCGACGACCGGATGTTCACCGAAGTCTGGGGCAATGCCGGCGCCAAGGTGCACCTGATGACCACCGCCGCCTCCATGGCCGATTTACAAGCCCAGAACGATCGCTTGCTGGCGCGGATGGAGCAGGACCTGCGGACAGGCAAAGTGCAGTCGGTATTCCTGCCCTCCATGCTGTTTCCGGGTCCGGAGCGCTGCCGGGACAATGCGGCGGCCTGGCGCTCCTTCTGGACAGCTGAACGGGTGCAACAGGTGAAAACCGCCCTTGTGCGGGAAGGCACCGCCCTCGGCTTGACAGCCGACGCCTTTGCCCCCTTCTTCGCCCAGCTCAATTCCCCGAACCGGCAGGAACCACCGGTTCTCGACAGCCGGTATGGCCGGCTGATGGGCATCACCACCGGGCCGGCGGGACAATTGATCCAGTTCACCTCGCTCACTCCCGGCCAGGCCTACGATGCCGCCGCCTTCCTCGAAACCTACGGCCGGGACGGCAAGGTGTTCGATGCCAACTTTTTCTCCGCCCGCCTGGGCGCCACCCTGTTTTCCACCTTCGCCACCCTGTTGGCCGTGATCGCGGCCATGGTGGGCATCCTGGTCTTTGTCCAGTTTCTGGACTGGCGGCTGACCCTGATCACCTTGACGCCCCTGGTCTTTGCCTTTATCTGCACGCTCGGCACCCTGAAGCTGATCGGCCGCCCCCTGGACATCCCCGCCCTGATGCTCGCGGTGGTCATCCTCGGCATGGGCGACGATTTTGCCATCTTCACGGTCCGTGGCTGTCAATGGTACGGCACCGTCGACCACCCCGGCCATGTGCTGGCGCGCAGTGCGGTGCTGATGGCGGCGGCTTCGACCTTCATCGGCTTCGGCGTGCTCTGCTTCGCCCAGCACAGCACCCTGAAAAGCATCGGCATCACCTCGCTGCTGGGCATCGGCTACTCGCTGCTGGGCACCTTCCTGCTCCTGCCGCCGCTGCTGCGCGCCTTCTTTGACCAGGAAAACCGACCGGTGGCGCCGAACGCATCCCTGGAGCAGCGGATGCGGCACCGTTACCGGCTGCTCGAAGCCTATCCCCGGATGTTCGCCCGGTTCAAATTCAAGCTCGACCCACTTTTTAGTGAATTGCCGCAATGGTTGGCAGGGTGCGGGGAGATCCGGAGCGTTATCGACATCGGCTGCGGCTACGGCCTGCCGGCCTGCTGGTGCCTGGAACGATACCCGACCGCCAAGGTCATCGGGGTGGACCCGGACCCCGATCGGGTCCGGGTTGCGGACCGCGCCACCGGCGACCGGGGCACCATGCTCGTGGGAGCGGCTCCGGATCTGCCCGAGCTCCCCGGTCCGGCCGATGTCGTCCTGCTTCTGGATATGTCGCATTATCTCGACGATCGCCAGTTGATCGCCACCTGCGCACGCTGCATGGCCCTGTTGGCCCCCGGCGGCCTGTTGCTGCTCCGCTTCGTGACCCGGCCGCGGGGCTCCCTGTCCGCGGCATGGTATCTTGAGGATTGGCGCATTCGCTTGGGAGGCCGCCACCCCTGGTATCGCCGCCCCGAGGATCTCCACCGGATGCTGACCGAAGCCGGCTTGGTCGAACTCAAACTGCAAGCCGCGATCAACCGGGAACTTTTTTGGCTGAGCGGCCGGAAACCGGGAGCACCGGCGGCATGAGGCGAAGCCGGCCCTGGAGCTTCAGCCTGGCGGAAAAAACGGGCATGGCCGCCCTGCTCACCGCCATCCCGCTGGGGTTGACCGCTGCCCCGCAAATCGCGGCCGGGCCCTTGGCGCTTTTTCTGCTCGCCTGCCTGGCCGCGCCTTTTCTGCCACGCTCGTCTTTTTTCCTCCCCGTGATCTGCCGGGGAACGCCCGGCCGCAAGGGCATCGCCCTCACCTTCGACGACGGCCCCTTTCCCGCCTCCACCCCGATCCTACTGGAACTGTTGGCCCGTTACCGGCTTCCGGCCACCTTTTTCGTGGTGGGCGAACAGGCCGCCGCCCATCCGGAGTTGATCGCCGCCATCCTCGCCCAGGGCCACAGCATCGGCAACCATTCCTATCGCCACGATCACCTGCTCATGCTGCGGAGTTGCGAGATCCTGGAGGCGGATATCCGCCGTACCCAGGACGTGCTGGCCCGCACGGGCATGCGGCCGCTGTTTTTCCGGCCACCGATCGGGATCACCAGCCCCCGGCTGCGACCGGCCCTCGCTTCCCAAAACCTGCAGGCCCTGACCTTCAGCTGCCGAGTTTTCGATCGCGGCAACCGCAACATCCGCAATCTCGCGGCCAGGGTGCTGGGGCAACTGCAACCGGGCGACATCCTGCTCCTCCACGACAACCCGCCCGTAAGCGAGGAAGACACGATCCACTGGGTAGAAGAACTCCATTGCCTGCTTGGCCGCTTGTCCCAAGAACATCGGATCGTGCCACTGGCAAATCTCATCGACCAACCGGTCATGGTTGCAGAGGAACACTGACCTGACCGGCGCCTCCGAATTCCGGCCTCATTGGCAGATAAGTCAGTAACCACCGGCAAAGCCGGTGGCTTGAAAGATTGTGAACCGCTCAAAGCGGTCTATTCAACAGATTCTCTGACCACCATTCGGTGGTCGACTATTTGAAAAGGTTTAGTTGCTCGATACGATGATCTTCCTGTTCTTGCTCGCGTATATACGCCCGCACAACATCTTCATTGGCGCCGACCGTTGAAACAAAATAACCTCGTGCCCAAAAATTCATCCCGCTATAGTTCTTCCTCTGGCCGATGTATGTCCGCGCTATATGGATCGCGCTCTTCCCTTTCATATAGCCTACCACCTGCGATACCGCATATTTCGGTGGTATCGAGATCAGCATATGCACATGGTCGGGCTGCAGGTGCCCTTCCAACACCCGACTCTCCTTTTGTCGAGCAAGATCGTGAAATACATCACCGAGGTTCTTCCGGAGTTGGCCGTAAAGCATTTTCCTCAGGCATTTCGGTATCCACACTACATGGAACTTGCATTCCCATTTCGTGTGGCTTAAACATTATACGTTGTTCATGAAGCCTCCTTTCTCGTGACTTTGAGCGGTCCACGAAATCGGAGGCTTCTTTATTTTGCCGGAACCGTCAAACTGTTGTTGTCCCCCGGCAAAGCCGGGGGTTTACCCAAGGAAAATTACCTGTTTTTCCGCATCCCTCTGGTGCGCCCCCACATATTTTTCCAATGGCTGCTGCCGTGGGTGTCCTGGCTTTATACCCCTGCGGTCCTGATCCTGTGCGCGGGATTGGTGCTTTTGGGATTGATCCTGACATTCAGGCAATGGGATCTCTTCCTCGCCAGTGTGGGTGCAAGCGCTTCTCCTGCCGGAATGGTCGGCTACCTGTTGGCACTCGCCGTGACCAAAAGCATGCACGAACTGGGACACGCCTTGACCGCGACGCGATACGGCCTCCGGGTGGCCCACATGGGCATTGCTTTTCTCGTACTTTGGCCGGTGTTGTACACCGACACCAACGAGGTGTGGCGCCTAACCGACCGGCGGCAGCGGATGCGCATCGTCGGGGCGGGCATTGCCAGCGAACTGATTTTGGGTGGCTTGGCGCTACTGGCCTGGAATCTGGCCACCGACAGCGACACTCGCCAGATTTTTTTGTTCGTGGCCACCACTGCGTGGCTCCTCTCCCTGGTGCTGAATATCAGCCCCTTCATGCGCTATGACGGCTACTTTCTGCTCTCCGACTGCCTCGACATGCCTAATCTGCACGAACGATCATCCGCACTGGCAAGAACGATGCTCAGACGGCTGCTTCTGGGCTGGGACGAACCGTATCCCGAGCCCCTACCGCGTCGGCAGCGCATCGGCCTGATTATCTTCGCCTTTTGTACCTGGCTGTATCGGCTCGTTGTCTTCTTCGGCATCGCGGTCGCGGTCTACTATTATTTTGTGAAAATCTTGGGAATATTCCTTTTTTTCATTGAAATTTGGTGGTTTATCGCCAGGCCCATTCGACAGGAACTCGCTGTTTGGCAGGCGCGGCGCAGCGAAATTAAAATGAATCGACGTGCTGTGGGAATTGCTTTGCTCCTGGTATGCATCGCAATGGGATTTGTGCCCTGGCAACAGCAGATTAGCGCCTGGGGATGGGCGCATCCGCAACAGACTCATGCACTATACAGCCCCCTTCCCGCCCAGTTGCTCCATCTTCCCCCTGCTGGCGCCAAAGTTGCCGAGGGAGCGCTGCTTTTCACGCTGCAGCAACCGGAAATTCGACAGGACGAGGCCTTGGCCGGCGTTGTCGCCTCCGCGTTGCAGAAACGTCTCAACGCACTGACCGGTATATCTCAAGGGGAGGAAATACGGGCCGGCCTGGAGCAGCAAAAACTGTTGCACGATATTCGGGCCCACGGACGCCGAATCGAAGCGGAACGGTTGCTGCTCAAGGCCCCATCCTCAGGCATCGTCACGGACGTCGACCCCACCTTGGACGCAGGAGCCTGGGTTTCGTCCCGCGATCTGTTGGCCGTACTGGTCGATCCGGCCATCTGGGTAGCTGAAGTGTATGTCAACCAGCAGGATCTGGCCCGGGTGAAAACAGGGACGCGCGCGCTGTTCTATCACGAAAACGATGCGTTGTTCCCTCTGCACGGCACCGTGCTGAAGATAGATTCCGAGCGGGTGCATCAATTGCCATTGGCCATGCTTGCCCAGCAAGGTGTCGGTGGCATAAGCGCCAACCTGGAGTCCAACGGCACACTCGTTCCACGGGAAGTGGTGTATCGCGTTCATGTTCGGCTTGACACCGCGCCCGGAGAATTAAAAATGCTGCGAGGAAAAGCGGTCCTTCTGGGGCAGGCGGAAACCTGGTTCCAGGGACTCCTCAACCCGATGGTAAGCCTGCTGGTCAGGGAAATGAATTTTTAGCCTTTCCTCGGAAGAAGCTCCGCAAAAAGAGGCAGCAACAAAAAACCAGGAACAATGCCTCCAAAAGCATCCCGATGATTGCCACTCTTTTCCACGCGCTGTCCGTAGGTTACTCAGGAAGAAAATTTGATATTCCTTGGGGTTGGGGACCGATATCGATCGAGCAGGGTTACCGGAATAATCGGGGACAACCAGAGCAAGAAATTTGTCTGTCGGCAACGAGCCGCCTGACTCAGTCATGTGTCCACGATTGCGGCCCGACCTCATCACTCGGAAACCAAAACAGAAAAAGGCTAACAAGCTGAATTCGCTCGTTAGCCTTCTCAAGTATTTGGTGCTCCAGAGAGGATTCGAACCTCCGGCACCAGGATTAGGAATCCATTTTTATACATAGGCTAACCGTTTATTATAAAATAATATATCTGTTAAAAATAGACAATCTGTTCCTTTTTTGTTCCACCTAGACTTTTTTCGAAAAATGTGTTCGTTCAGAGGCGTCTCTTCTTTTGCCATGTTGGCACTTCTTCTTTACACATTATTTCGAAACCGATCGCCTCTCTTTTGAAATGTTCTTTTTTGACATCTGAGCAACCTTCTTCACGGAAGCATATTCTTTCTCCACCAACTCCAGCCGCCGCTCTATCTCCTCCAATCGATCCTCGATCTTTCTATTCTTCCTGCCCGTCATAATCGCTTGATGAACGGTATCAATCAGGCTGGAAAGTGTCTGACCATAATCTGTTCCTGATTCGAGTATCTCTCGGACTTGTTCGATCTTGCTTGAGATACCGTTTCCAGAATTGTTTTCAATTTCGACTTCGCTCACTTCGGCGCCCTTCCCCTCTTCCCTCTTGATCAATCCCTCCTGAACTCGGCGGCCGAAAGCCAACATTTCCTCATACAACATACCAAAGTGATCGGCAATTTTTAGCCGGATCTCCTCGGCCGCCGGCTTTCTCCCCTTGATCACCGCATTGAGATAGCCCCGGTCAATGTTCAGGGCCAGGGCAAGACGCACCTGTGCGCCTCTTCCCTCTTGTTGGAGCAAGAAATTTAAGGCGGCCCGGAACTGCTCAGCGATTGGGTTATTCATGTCGCAAACGATAGAGCATTTGCTCAATAATTAAAAGCCAAGAATGCATCTGGGGCGAAAGTGTGAGGGGGTTGCAAAATCTTCGGTATTGGCATTTGGTTGAACTCTCATGGCGCGAGCTTCATTTTGCTCGTTTTTTTGAACCCATAGCGCAATCGCGTTTAAGGAAACCGTTGCCATGAAATCCTTCTGCTGCAATGCTTGTCATCGAATTCAACCAGTCAATCCAAGGAACCCCAACCAAAAATACTGCAACCGTGCTGACTGCCAACGGGCCAGAAAAAGAGAATGGCAGCGAAAAAAAAGAGCCTCTGATCCAGATTACCGTCAAAACCAGAACGATTGTCAGAAACGATGGCGGGAACAACAACCCCATTACTGGCGAGAATACCGAAAAAAGAAACAACGCTCACCACCGCCACCTGATCCACCCACTGCAAAGATGGACGGGTCAACCGCATATTTCTTCGTCCTTCCAGGGAAATGCATACCTATCTCTGTTCCAGGAAGAAATGTCAAGATGGACGCGATCCAGGCAACAATCATCCCTGTTCCGCACAGTTACGACCCTGCAAAAGACGACATCATAGGCAAGTTCGCCGCATTGGCCTACGATCTCGCCAAGGATAGCGACCCGGCTCGAACCCCACTCCGCTGCTCCTCATAGTCACATTATTTTCACACCTGCAACCAACACTGTCGCCGTCTCGACTGGGGCGATGATGGTGCGGAAACACGGTGAAATAAATGAGCACCTGCTCATTTATTGAGCAATTGCTAATTTTATTGAATAAAAACAGTATATTATCGGCTTTTTTTCTTGACGGCACCCATTTTTTCATCCAAATAGTTGACCATGAGCGCAACGAACGAGCGGATCACCCAAAAGCAGATCGCCCTGGAGGCGGAAATCTCGCCCGACTTCCTCAGTCAAATCCTCCACGGCCGACGGCCCTGTCCGAAAGCGGTGGCGGTTCGCCTCGAAATGGTCACCGGCATCAGCAAGGTGATCTGGGTTTGGGGAAGTCCTTCGGAAATGCGGACGGCACTCGAACTATTCATGATCCGACAGGGAGGGCAGCATGGATATTGAAGCCAGGCTTGCCGCCATTGAAGAGAAGCAAAATCGGATTCTCGCTCTGCTTGCCAACAAAGAGGCAACGATTGGGAAGACCATGACCTTGAAAGAGGCCGCCGGATATGCCGGCTACTCCCCGGACCATTTCAGAAGACTGGCGGTCGAACAACATTTGATCCCATTTGCCAGGCCATCAGGGCAGCAGAACGGCAAGATCCTGTTTCGCAAGGCCGACCTGGACCGGTTTCTGGGTGAGGCCAAGGATGAGCAACCGAAGCAACCCGGCCGTAGGCGAAAATCAAAGAACATACGGATCTGGTAGATCACATTGGAGCAGGAAAACGAGAAGTGCAACTTTCTAAGACGGCTCCCCCCGGAACTACAAAAGAGAATCCTGGCCCTGAATGTGAATCCGCCGATTCCGACCTGGCCGGATCAGAAACGGGGCATTCCCAACCTCTGCCTGCGGTCCGCCTTATTCGGGGTTATCCAGAGGGGGCGGCGGAAAGCCGTTAAAAGAGAGTCCATCGCCGCAGTCAATGGCCTGAACATCCACTATACCGGTTGGCGATTGGATCAGGGCGATTTTGATGTGTTGGCCCACTCCCTCCATCTTGCTTCCCATCAGTCGACCGGGCAGTACGTCCAGTTCACGGCCAAGGGATTCCTCAAGGGCATAGGCCGCAGCCATGGCAAGTCCGGCCGCGAATGGCTCAAGGACTCACTGCGGCGATTGACCGCCTCAGCCGTGGAGATCCGCCTGGAGGTGCAAAGCCATTTTGGCCGAGAAGCCTTCTCCTATACCGGCTCGTTGCTGGACGAATTTTACTACACCGAGGAAGACCAGACCTATTTCCTCAAGTTCAACGCCAAACTGGCCACCCTGTTCGATGCAGGATGGACCCAGTTGCAATGGCAGCAACGGCTCGCCTTGAGAACGGACCTGGCCAAGTGGCTCCATGGCTTCTATGCGAGCCACCGGTTGCCCTACCCGATGAAGGTCAGCACCCTCCAGCAACTCTGCGGTTCAGACTGCGGCAGGTTGTCCGATTACCGCAGCAAGCTCCGCTTAGCCCTCGACGAACTGGTTAAAGCCGAGATCCTTGCCTCCTGGAGCATTGACCAGGAAGACAAGGTGCATGTCCAAAAATCCGACCTCAAAGTACCACAATCTTGATTCAGGGGGTGGGCATAGCGGTCGTAAGGGGTGGGCATAGCGGTCGCAAGGGGTGGGCATAGCAGTCGTAAAGGGTGGGCATAGCGGTCGTAAAGGGTGGGCATAGCGGTCGCAGAGGGGTGGGCATAGCGGTCGTAAGGGGGTGGGCATAGCGGTCGTAAAATCGATTACGCGAATCCTCGGCGATGCCCAGAAAAACAGGCTCTGCCGGCGGTCGCGCAAAATGCCTAATCTTTTTTAATCTCTTTTTAATCTTAAAAGAAGGGCGGACCAACTCCACAATCACCATGACAGCACCGAGCGCCATCCACATCACCTCCAGCCAGCTCACCTGGCTTGCCGCCACGCAATGGGTCCACGCCCATACCCATGTGGTCCGTTGGGAGGCTACCCCTTTTGTTCCCTACATGGCCGGGGATGACGACGATTTGTTCCAGGAGGCCACCATAGCTGCTTTCAAGGCACTGGTGGAGGTTCAGAACCAAGACCCTCAGCGGTTGATCACCTATTTTCGGACCATCTTTAGAACGCAGTGCCTGAAGATGGCCATTGGTCTCCGACCAGCACATTTTTCCTACGAGTACCTGGCCTGCACTGCTTCTCGGGAAGAGGAGGAATACCTTCCTGAACCGCAACCCGAGGAGATTATGGCAGCCATGCAACGGGTCGAGGATCGGGACCGGCAGATTTGCCGGTGGATCCTCCAGCAACCGTTCCCGGTCTCCACCGAAGAGACGGCTTACCACTTCAACCTCAGCCGGCGCCAGGTCTGTCGAATCCTTCAGAGCGCCACTGACCACATCATTCAACAACAACGAAAAATGCAGCCCAAACTACCGACCATCACCGAGTTTTCCCGCAAATCACCTCTTCCCCGGAAAATCCTCCTGCTCCTTAAGCGCAAGGAGATCATCCAGGATCCCCTGACGCAGGAGAACCAGATCGGCCTGCGTGTATTGGAACAGGTCTGGGGGGACAGGAATGTGCTTCGGCCGCAGATCTCCCGGATGTCCCGTCTCGCCCGAGAGAAGTTCATCCGGACCGTGGCCTTGAGTAGCAAATGGGAACGCTATGCCTATTCCCGCTACTTCAACCAGGAGCCGGGAAGTCGTCTTTCTCTCCAGCAGGTCATTGAAGAAATCCAGGCCACCTTCCGGTTTGAGCTGACCAAAAAACAGATCAGCCGGATCCGCAATATTCGCTCCAAAGCCCAGGTCGCCCGCTACCGAGACATGAAGAAAAAGGCCCGGGAGATTTCTTACATCGCGCAAACTAAGAAGTAAGAAACATCGTTTCTTGATGATGACAAAACCGACTTCAACGACCCGAAAAAGAGAGCACAAGAAAATCATGAACGCACACCTGATTCCCATCCTGATAACCGTTCTGATCCTGAGCGTCTCGCCGCTCATGGCCAGGGAGATTCGCCAGGAACGCTTCTCCCTGCTGAGCGAGATTGTGCAGGTGACGGACCGGGAGACCTTCGTCCTCACCAGCACACCCAATCACCACCAGCCAGCCTGCAAGGATAGGACCGGAGAGGTCACGGATGGTTGTGAGCTTCCGGTGGTGCATTTCCAACTTGGCAGCGCTGAGCTGTTGAAGACCGAGCAAGATGCCATGCTGGCCGTCCTGGCCCACTGCGCTATCGCTCCGGGAACCGGGATCACAGTCACCGGCCACACCTGCTCGCTGGGGACGGAAGAGCGCAACCGTATCCTCTCCCGAGAGCGGGCAGAGCAGGTGGCAGCGCTGCTTCGCTCCCATGGCTACACCGTCTCCGAAGTAACGGCCATGGGCTCGCTGCAACCCATACCTGGAACTGAATTGGCCAGCAACCGGCGAGTCGAACTCGTCTTTATCCAGCCATAACCTGCCAGAACGGCAGATATTTCAAAAAATCTCTTTAGAGGAGACCATGATGAACCGACTGCACCGCTTCCGTAAACCTTTGCACATGGCAACCTGGATGGCCGCTGTGCTGCTTTCCCTGATGAAGGCGGGCAACGCCTTGGCCATGACCGTACCGGCAACAGGCTCCTTTGCCTATGACCTCTACGATATCGGCGTCAACCAGATCCTGCTTGGCCCGGTGGGTTTCACCGGTGGAGTGGCCTGCATGTGCGTGGCCGCGATCCTCGCCATCCGGCAGATGATCCTGCCGGCGGCTGGTGTGGTGTTGGGCGGAGCCTTTCTGCTCCGGGCCAACACCGTGGTCGAGACCATCGGCGCTTTGATCTGTTGAGGGGAACATGGCCGGCTCATCCCGCAAATTCCCCCAGTATCTGTCCCGACCCTTCCAGGTGTTGTGGTTTGAGGTCGATGAGCTGGCCATTTTTCTCTTTACCCTCACGGCAGCCCTGATCTACGGCGGCCTGACCTGGCTTGTCTTTGTCGGCGTCCAATACAGCTACATCCGGACCAAGCGGAGCAAACCCCGGGGATTTCTCAAGCACCTGCTCTATGCCTGTGCCTTGCTGCAGATGAAAAACTATCCCGGTTACTTTGAACAGGAGTTCCACGAGTGAAACTCAACACCTATGTGCAACAGAGCAGCAACCTCTTTGCCCACAACCGGTTGCTCCAGTTTGTGGTGATCGTCCTGGCTGTCTGCTTGATGTTCACCTCCTTCATGGCCTACCGGGCGGTGCGCTACCAGAAGGTAATCCTCATCCCACCGCAGATGACCGGCACCGTGGAGTTTGTCCAGGGTAAGCCGACCGAGGCTTACATCCAGGACATTGGCCGGCGGATCATCTCTTTGGCCACCACTTACTCACCGAGCACGGCCCGCAAGCAGTTCAATGAGTTGCTGGTCTACTACGCTCCCGAGTCCTACCCCGAGGCCTCCACGCTCTGGTACTCGTTGGCAGGGCGGATCGAGGAATCCCAGGTCAGCTCGGTCTTCTATCCGCACACCCTGAGCATGAAGGACAACCGCATCGAGGTATTTGGTGATCTGAAGCAGTACACCGGCAACACCCGGCTGGAAAATACGACCCGGACCTATTTCCTCGACTTCCAAATCAGGGACGGCAGGTTTTCCCTGTTGGCCTTTAAGGAGAAGGAAAAATCCGGAGAAGAGAGGAGTGAAAAATGAAGAGACTGTGCTTTTCCATCGGCTGCTTGTTGCTAAGCACCGGCCAGGCTGTGGCCAGTGAGGGCGTTCCCGCCGAAGTGCCCACCCTGGTGGAACTGTCGGCTAAGGAAATCAACCGCATCGTCTGCCCCGGGCAGATGAGCGATCTGATTTTCTCTGAAGAGAAGGGGCTGACCGGTCACTTCTCCGGCAACAACGCCTTCATCAAGTTCACCGCCGAGGAAGTGGGCGGCAAGCTCAAGTACAGCAAGGAGCCCAGCGAGATCTATGCGGTCTGCAACGGTTCGGTCTACACCATCATCGGTGCGCCGGCGGAGATGAATGCAGTCACGGTCCGCCTTGCTCTGCCCAAAAGCGAGACCGTAGAGAAGAACATCGTCCGCTATAAGAACATGCCCTTAGAGAAGCAAGCCCTGCAACTCATCAAGGAAGCCTACGACGGGGTGTTTCCTTCGAGCTATCAGGTGATCGACAAAAAACAACCGATGCATCTCTGCCCGGACCTCGATCTGGTCCGGCAACAGGTGGTCGAGATCGAAGGAGTCGGCCTGCGGCTCAAGTCCTTCAAGGCCACCTCCCGGCTGGCCACGGATCTGGAACTGAACGAGAAAACCTTTCTCGCTGCCGCTGTCGGCAACCCGATTCTGGCGGTGGCCATTGAACAGCACAACCTCAAGCCCAAGCAGTCGACCCGGGTCTTTGTGGTGGAGCGCAAGGATTTGCCGGCCGCAACTGTGTCTGCCATTGATACCGGAGCTGAGCGATGAAGATCAAGGAACGGTTCGACCGACTCACACCGGCACGGAAGAAGATCGTCATCTGGTCGCTGATAGGGGCTGTCCTCCTGGTGATCGTGGTGACCGGCTACAGTTCCCGATCGACCCATCAACCAGGGCAGAGTGGCGAACGAGGTCAGAATACCCGGCTAGAGCCGGATCTGATGGAGAAAACCATTGTCCGCGAGTATCGCCGCAAGCTGGAAGAACTCGAAGGGCATGTATCCACCATGCAGCGGGACCTGGAGCGGGGCCGGAAGGACCTGGAAGCGAATGAAAGGAGCAATCAGAAACCTGCCAGGGAAAAAGAGCTGCCCAAGATACCCGAAGCCGGCGAGATCGAACGCGGCAAGGCGGCCTTTCCGCCACCTCTTCAGCAACCGGTGGCCGGAGGTGAGGAAAATCCGCATATCGCACCTGCCGGCAACCAGAAGGACAAAAAGCGGATCGGCAAGATCACTGTGGTCAAGAACGATAGCCTGCCCAAAGGGGACGCCAAGAAGAAAGGCCGCACCGTGTACCTGCCGCCCTCGTTCATGGAGGCCAACCTGCTGACCGGCTTTGACGCGGCCACCTCGGGAACCAGCAAGAACAGCCCGGAGCCGCTGCTGCTGCGGATCAAGACCCCGGCGGTCCTGCCCAATGACATCAAGGCTGAACTGTCCGGCTGTTTTGTGGTTGCCGAAGCGGTAGGGCGGCTCGACAAGGAACGGGCCGATGTGCGGTTGGTCTCGCTCTCCTGCCTGAGTAATGAGGGCAAAGCGGTGATCGATGCCCAGGTCAAGGGCTTTGTCACCGATGCGGACTCCAAGGTGGGACTCTCCGGCCGGGTGGTCTCGCGTATGGGTGCGGCCACGGTCCGGGCTATTGTCGCCGGTCTATTCGAAGGGGCCGGCGACGCGCTCAAGGCCTCGGCCACCACCACCTCGACCTCGCCTCTGGGCTCCACCTCCACCATCGACGGCTCCAAGGTCGGCAAGTCCGCTCTGGGTACTGGACTTTCCCAGGGCGCCCAGACCATGAGCGACTTCTACCTCGACCTGGTCAAGCAGACCACCCCGGTGATCGAAGTCGGTGCAGCCAAGAAGATCACGGTCATCGTCTCCGAGGGCAAGGAGTTGGAGATCAGAGACATCAAGAACAATGAGTTTGCCCAACAGTGAACAAGGAGCAGCCATGACACGAATACTCGCCTGCCTCACCGTGCTTGTCCTGGTCTCCGGCTGTGCCGGGGTCAAGGATGCGGTGAACCCCTATGAGGAAAACTTCCGCTGCAAGGCAAAAGACAGTGACGGCAAGTGCCTGGATACGCCGACCGCCTACAGGGAAGCCCGGCTTCCTGACGGTCAAGTGAGCGAGGCAGCATCAAACACCTCTCAAGTCGAGGCCCAGAATGGCCGTTACAAGGCTTTGACCGATCTGCTGGAAGCACCGGAAACCCCGGTGCTCAACCCGCCCAAGATCCTGCGGGTACTGCTGTTGCCCTACAAGGGCGAGAACAACGAACTGTTCATGACCCGGTACGCCTATTTGGAGATTGAGCCCTCCCAGTGGGTGCTGACCGAGGTCAGCGAGAAGAAGCCATGATTGCCCTGCTCGAAAAATTCGGTCTTCGGCCTGGTGCATACCTCAAGCAGGCGGACCTTGAGCGGATGACCAGCCGGCATCCGTTATCCGCCTACCTGAACTATCTGGCCTACGACTACAACCTCGACATCTACCTCAACCAGGATTGCAGTCTGGGTATGCTCTGGGAATGTACCCCCCTGACCTTTGCCGGTCCCAAAGCCCTGACCTCGCTAGAGGGACTGTTTCGGGCCGGCCTGCCCAAAGGGAGCGTGCTCCAATTGATTCTTCATGCCGACTCCCATATTGCCCCGATTCTGGAGGCCTACCGGGAAAGTCGAACAGTGGATGATATCATTGTCCGCACCAGCACCGACCAGATTGTCGATTTCATGGAGCAGGGCCGGCGCGGCCTGGCTGCCTGCTCCAACATCCCGGTGCGCAATTTTCGTTTGATCGTCGCGATCAAGCTGCCCGGCGATATGCCTGAGGCAACGAATCCCGAAGACTTTATCGACCGGGAGAGAGCAAAACCCCTGCAGGACATCAAGCGGCAGATTACCGAAACCTTGAAGGCGGCGCTGCTGTCTCCGCGATCCATGCAGCCGGGAGATCTGCTCGAATGGGCGCGGCGATTGTTCAACCATTATCCGACTGAATATCCGGAGCACAACTTCACCAGCTACAACGACACCATCCCCCTGCGCAAACAGATCCTGAACGCCGATACCGTGGTTTGGGAAGCGGGTGACCATCTCCAGATGGGCGATAATTTTTTCTGCTGTACCACCCCCAAAATTATCCCGACCGAGGTCGACCCTTTGCAGACCAATACGCTCTTTGGCGGCATCTGGGGCCTGGTCTCGGACATGGATCAGATCAAGACCGGTTTCCTCTATACCCTCAACATCCTCTTTGAGCAGGGATTGGAGACCAGGATCCACGCCAAGTGCAACCTGCTCTTGAATCAACAGGCGGTCGGCTCGCTCTCGCCCTTGCTTCGGCGGAAGCAGGAAGAGCATCTGGAGGCGACCGACGCCCTGGAGCACGGAGTCAAGTTCGTCCGCATCATCCCCATCCTCCTGGTCTGGGACCGGGATCTGGAAGGGGCACGCGAGTCCTGCACCCGGGCTCGGCGGATCTGGGAGGATAACGGTTATGTCATGCAGCAAGACACCTTTATCCTGAAGATCCTCTTCATCTCAGCATTGCCGTTTTGCCTCTACACCACCGGCAGGAACATCGACAACCTGGAGCGGGATTTCATTGCGCCGGTGCCTTCGGTGACCCCGTTGTTACCCATCCAAGGTGACTTTGCCGGCACCGGCGGGGTGCCGAAGCTAATTTTCACTGGCCGTAAGGGCCAACTGGTCAGCCTGGACTTCTTTGCCAAGGGTGCGCCCAACCACAACACCGTCTGTTGCGCCACCACCGGTTCGGGCAAGTCCTTTCTGGTCAACTTCCTGGCCTTCAACTACTACGCCTGCGGCTCCCTGGTTCGAATTATCGACATCGGTGGCTCGTACAAGAAAATTGCCAACATGCTCGGCGCCCGCTATCTCGACTTTCAACCGGGCACCACGGTCTGCCTCAACCCGTTCACTTCCATCCAGGAACCGGAGGAAGAATTAAAAACAGTCACTGCCGTCTTTGCCCAGATGGCCTATTCCAACTCGGATACGGAGAAGTGCGACGATACTGAGCTGAACATGATCCGCAATGCGGTCCGCTGGGCCTGGCAGCAGAAGGGACAAGAGGCTGATGCCGATACGGTCTATGCGTTTCTCGCCAAGTTCCCCGAGGTGCCGGCAGCGGATTTCGACTCGATGAGTGATAACCCGGCCCTGGTCGAGGTGGCCAGAAAGCTGGCCTTCAACATCCGCGAGTTCACCAGTCACGGCTTTCATGGCAAGTTCTTCACCGGTCCCTCCACCTTCGACATCCACCGCGATGCCTTTGTGGTCCTGGAACTGGAGAACCTCAAAATCCAGCCCGATCTGTACCGGGTCGTCACTCTGCTGGTCCTCAATGCGGTGACCCAGGATCTCTACCTTTCCGACCGGTCCCGTTCCCGGCTGATCATCTTTGACGAGGCTTGGCAGTTTCTGGGCAAGGCCGCCATGCTTGGCCCGGTGATCAACGAGGGGTATCGGCGGGCCAGGAAGTACAACGGCAGCTTCATGATCATCACCCAGTCGATCCTTGATCTCGACAGTTTCGGCGAGGTGGGTCGGGTAATCAACGGCAACTCAGCCTTCAAGATCTACCTGGAATCCTCCGATTTCGATCAGGCCCGCAAGCAGGGATTGATCGAGTATGACGACTTCGTGCTCCAGTTGCTGAAAAGCGTCAAATCCAATCCGCCCAAATACTCGGAGGTCTTTTTCGATACCCCCTTTGGCCTTGGTGTGGCCCGGTTGGTGGTCAACGACTACGACTACTTCATCTACACCTCCAAACCCGCCGAGATTGCAGCTATCGAGGCCATGGTCAAAAGCGGCCTCAGCTATCACCAAGCCATCCTGGAGATGGTTGCCCGGAGGGAACAGGATGGACTCTAAACTTGTACCGATCCTCTGGATCATCACCTGTGCCACCCAAGTGCTAGCAGCGCATACCCGGCTGGAACCGGTGGGTCGAACCTATCCCATCGTCGAGCAGGACATCACCAAAGAGCTTCAGCAGAAGGCAACAGCGATTGACCTCAATGCCCTGTTCTATTCCCAGAACCGCTATCAACCGGCCAACCTGCACCCGCTGCCCCGAACAACGAGTGATCGGGTGTTCACTGTCGACCTGACCCATACTCTCGACCATGACATCAAGGATAGCCAGGGCAATTTGCTCTATTCCCAGGGCTTCACCTTTAATCCCTTGCAATATGCCGTGTTGAGCGGGGGGCTGGTGGCCATCGATGGCAGTGATCCGGAGCAGGTCGAATGGTTCAAGGGGTCTCCCTATTTTCAGAATCACCGGGCCATTCTTTTGCTCTCTGGTGGGTATGCGAATGAGTTGAAACAAGCATTGCAGCGTCCGGTCTATTACCTGACCCATGACATTGCCGCCCGTCTTCAGCTCAAGGCAGTGCCTTCGGTGGTGGTTGAGCAGGACAACAAGCTGACTGTTCGGGAGGTGCGCCTTGCAAAACAGCGTTAGCATGTTTTTGGTGCTCTGCCTTCTTCTGGCCCCTTCGCCGTCCTTTGCCAAGTCGGGGACGCCGTTCAACCCGATCACCGATATCCATTGGTCTGAAATCGATTTCTCCATCGAGGGGGTGTGCTTCTGTCCGCGCCCACCACCAGTTTTTATGGAGACCGGAATTATCGTCAGTTATTGGGAGCCCTTTCTACTCCTGGACACTTCATCGATTGCCTTTTACTCGGCAATGCTGGGCAGTTCGGTTGGCGGAACCTTGACCGATGAACTGGGAGGCAAGAATAAAAGCTCGGATGCGGTTGATATCGCCAATGAGTCCACCTTTGCCCAGTCGCACGCCTTTCTTTTGCCCCTAATGGCCGGGATCTGCGACCGCAACGATTACGGCACATGGTGGAGCGAGTATGACCCCATGTGGCAGAACGACGAACTGGCAGCCTTACTCACTCCTGATGTCTCCCTCTTTGCCAACAAGGCCATGGTGATGGGGTGCATGGCCGATGCCACCGCCGCAAATGCCGGCTGGCCGCTGGATGCCATGCCCTGGTGTGTCGGTAGCGGTGGTTCGGTTTATCCAATGACCGGCCATGTTGATAACGACAACATCGTTCAGGCCAATGCCACCGCCGCCTACCGGATGCTCTATAAGCTCAACCGCATCGGTATGATCTGCGATCCCTTCCCTCTCTGCGGTTGCGTACAGACCCCAGTCTGGATCAAGAGCCATTACAAGATGAATGTGGCTCGGCCCGACATTCGGGACGTGTATCCCATCGGCCGGGCGACATCTACCTATGATTCCGGACTCAATCCGCCCTACATAGGTGCCCAGGGCTCCAATGACGAGTTTCTCTGGGTGGTCTATCGCATGCAACGGTGCTGCACATGCTGCGAATGAGTTGGAGGCTGTTGCCGGTGGCGCTGGTCATCACCCTTTTTCAGGGTGCGCAGACCGTTAGGGCAGAAGAATTCAAAAGGGCCGAAAATCAGGTTGAGAAAATCGTCGAACAGGCCCGGGCGACCGCTGAAACCATGCGCCTGCCCGAAAATATCCACGAACAAGAAGGGCAAGAGGCTGCTCGACAATCAGTGGAAAGACTGAAGGCACCTGCGTTCCAGGAGCAAGTCCGTTGCCAGATGGAAAGGATTCAGCAAAGCGGTCCGCAACAGGAGCAAACGATGAAAACGCAGGACAAAAGTACGCTCACCGCCCAGGAGTCGGTCTATCTCTTCCTTTCCAGCTCCGTGCCTGAGACGGTGGTGAATCGCTACCTAATCGATATTGGCCGAACCGGCGAACATCGGATTGTGCCGGTTCTGTTTGGTCTGACGCAGGGGTTGGAAGGCAAACACCTCAATGCCGACTATTTCAGCCGGGTGATGCAGGCTGCCCCGAAATGCCAGGATACTCCCAAATCTCCTTGTCAGCGACTGGCAGTGCCGCTCAAGGTCAACCCGGGATTATTTTCTCGATACAACATCAGCGAGGTGCCGGCCCTGGTCCATGACAATGGTCAGGACTCCTGGTCAATTCATGGAGAGGCGGAACTGGTTTACCTGTTGGAAAAGGTCGGCAAGGCGGCGAACAGTCCCGTGCTTGCCGGCATCAGTGCCCGATTGCGAGGTGGTCAGTGAACGAACATATCGAAGAACGCCAAACAGTAAGTGCTGTCGCTTCCCCGGGCTACCTGGAGGTAATCGGTATTGTCCTAGTCATCGTTCTTGGGCTGCTCTTTGCCTACGACCGCTTCCTTGTCCCCAAGGTGAAGGTCGCCGATTTGAAAGGCTACCTGCAGGAACAGAAGACCTTGCTCGCTGCCGGAACCATCACCGAGGACCAGTGGAAACGAAATCTCGACACTCTGGAGCAGATATTCAGGGAACAACCTTCTCGCCAACTGATCATCCTCAAGGATGTGGTGCTGCATCATGACCCGGATACTGAAATTAAGCTCAAGTAGACCATGGTGGCGATTGAACCGGCGGGAACAGACGGTGGTCATCGTCTTTTTCGCCTTCCTCCTTGCCGGTGCCTGGCTGCCGGGCCGCATTACCGTGGCCACCAGCGGTTCACTTGACCATCGGGTCTTCTTTTTGCTCCCAGTTCCCGCCAAGGTGGAGCTGGGCGATTACCTGGTCTTTCGCCACCAGGGCCTCTCGCAAGTGCAGCAGGGACTCCGTGCCGATCATGATCAGATGATCAAGCGGGTTGGATGTCTTCCGGGTGAGCAACTGACCACCGACGAAGCCCACTTCTTCACCTGTAATGGCCGGCCGCTGGGGCAGGCATTGGAAGCGGACAGCAAGGGCCGGCTCTTGCCCCACTTCTCGTTCAACGGGTCGGTTCCGGCGGACAAGCTGTTCATGGTCGGCACCCATCCCCGCAGCTATGACAGTAAATACTATGGGTTCATCGATGTACACGAGATCAGCCATCAAGCTCTGCCGCTTTGGTAGCGTGGGCTTGAGCCTGGTGCTGCTAGCGCTGCCCGCCTGGGCCGGGAACTACATGCCCTCGGCGACCACCAGCTTTTATCAAGAGAGCAAGCACGGTTGGTTCTGGTATGAGGATCCGGCTTCGGTGGTCGAAGAGGAACGGGAGATGCCGGTAACTGAGCCCAAGGCCGCCCCTTTATCTCGGGAGGTGTCCTTAGCTCACTATTCCACAGAGACTCTGTGGAACATGCATCCGGATGATTTTCAGCAGTTGCTGAACGGCCTGCAGAAAAAGGCGGTGCAGTTCCCAACCGAGCAGAACATCCTTGAATACCTCTCCATCCAGGATATTGCCCGGCGCAAGGCCCTTGCCTACGCCAACGCCACCCAGTACGTCACCCAGAAACGTGCCGACCTGTTCAACATCAACCAGGTCTATCCTACCTCCAGCCCTGGAGCGGTAGCCCGGGTGCAGATGCAACAGGAAGAGATCGCCGGCACCATCCGCGAAGCTGGGAAAGATCATGCCCTGCTGTTCTTTGCCGCAGCCGGGTGTGGCTTCTGTGAGAAACAGGCCCAGATCCTGGCCTATTTCGTCGACAAGTACGGCTGGCAGGTCAAGCCGGTGGACATTGAACGTGAACCCAACCTGGCCCTACGTTTCAATATCACCACCACCCCGACCTTGCTGTTGATCAGACAGGACCGGGAGGCCTCGATGCGTATTGCCACCGGTGTGGCCACCCTACCGGAAATTGAGCGCAACCTCTACCAGGCAATTCGTTCAATGCGCGGGGATACCTCCATGGAGTCGTTCACCACCTACGATTTCCAGAAGGGCAGCGCCCTGGACCCAACCTCGATCCTGAAAATCCAGACACCCTGGCAGGCTAACGGTCCAGTCAACCAGTCACCCACGAGGCCCTCACCATGAAATCAGCATTCCTTTCCGCCATTGTCGCGATGACTCTCTCCGCCCAAACGGCGCACGCCGGTTGGGTCGACGACTGGCTGCAACAGCATGTCGGCAGCACTCCCAACTATTTCAGCGGGCAACAGCGAGGTTATTACTCCGGCGGCAGTTTCTCCGGCCGCTGGCACAGTACCGCCGAATATCCGGTCACCGTGGAGGTGCCCCGGATCAAGAGCGGCTGCGGCGGTATTGATGTGTTCATGGGCGGATTCAGCTTCATGAACACCGACTACCTGGTCAATAAGCTCCAGGCTATTCTCGCCGGCGCCCCGGCGGTGGCCTTTGACCTGGCCCTGAAAACGCTCTGCGAACAGTGCTCGAACACGATCAAGAACTTCGAGGCCCTTGCCGACAAGCTCAACTCCATGCAATTGGATGAGTGCTCTGCCTCCAAGGAGCTGGTGGGGATCGTGGCCAATGAAAACGGTTTTCACTCCTCAGAGGTGATGCGGGAGAAACTCGGCACCGCCATCAAGGAGAACAAACTGGTCAGCGGCACCGCCGAGATGTGGGATATTCTCACCAAGCAGGACCGGGCCAACAATAACCAGCCCCAGTCGGCCGATGTGGCGGCTGTGACCAGCGGCTGCAATGCCGACATGACCAACATCTTTCTTGCCGGTGGTTCGCTGCTGGCCAATGTCGGCTCGCGGATGAGTATTCCGCCCAGCCATATCGATCTGATCCGTGGGCTGGTGGGCGATGTGCAGTTGGAAGGCCCTGCGAATGCCTACCGCATTTCGGCCATCCCGCCCTGTCCGCAGAACAATCCGGATGACATCAAGGCCTTCACCGAAGGTGCGGTCTACATCAAGAGTACAACCGGCACCTGTAGCCAGATCAGCGATGCCAATCGGGACCTGGTCGCCCATATCAGCACCACCCTGAACAGCATTGCCGATAAGGTGGAGAACAAGGGCACGCTCACCACCGGAGAGCAAACCTTCCTTGAATCCAATCCGCTCGCCACCCTGCCGATCCTCAAGACCGCCGTAGGCACCAGCACCCGGGCCACGATCATCCCCGGCCTGGCGGACATCACCGCCAAAGCCTACAGCCTGCAAATGCTCTCTGATCTCTATCTCCGTGGTGAATCGATTGCCGCCAAGGCCAAGGAGGTATTGGAGAAGAAGGCCGGGCCATCCACCGGCCAGGGACCGGAGAAATGTGCCGCCGTGCTCTTTGCCGAACATGCCGACCAGAGTATCACCGCCATGTTGGCGCGGATTCGTGCGCTCAAGGAGTCGGCCAAAACCAGCTATGTCGCGGCTGCCAACGAGATGAACACCACGGTCGCCTATCTCAACCACATGCAGCGGATGGAGGTGCAGATGGCCGCCGAGATTACCCGGCGCTATGGCAAGGATTTGGCCGCGAGGATGCAGTTGTGATGGAGAGAGGAAACACGTTAAAAAAATGGGCGTTTATCCCGCTGCCCTTAGTCGCCATTCTCCTCTCGGCCAGTTCCGCTCTGGCCCTGGATATGGAGTATTACACCTACGGGGGCTTCAACCCCATTGTTCAGGCCTTCATCCGCATTGCCCTGATCTTCAGCGATGCCAGTTATCAGGGGCTCATCTTCGTGATGACGGTCATTGGCATCATGGCCGGGGCAGCCGCCTGGATCGCCCGGGCCACCACTGGGGCCCGGATTATCCCCCTGACCTGGACCGTGCCGGTTGTCTTCGGGGCCATCGTCTATTTGGCGGTCTTTGTGCCCAAGGGCCATATCACCGTTTATGACCCGGTGCTCAACCGGTTCCAGACGGTGGGCGATATCCCGGATGCCATCGTCTTTACCGCCGGCACCCTCAATCTGATTGAGCGCGGCCTGGTAGACATCATCGATACCTCGGCAGCACCGGATGCCGCTTATACCCAAACCGCCGGTGGCATTGGTTTCAAGACCCTGGAGTCGGTCAAGGGTTCCTCGCCCAAGGACAACTATGCCCGCACCTCCATGATCCGCTACGTCAAAGACTGCGTCACCTTCGAGCTGATGCGGCCGGGCACCACCCTGTCCCTGGATGATCTGCGCAACACCAGCACCGATTTCCTGGTCAATCTTGCCCAGGCGGTCAATCCTTCAGTGTACACCGTCTACTACGATGCCGCCAACCCGGCCGGAACTGCCATGACCTGCACCCAGGCCTGGAACAACTTGCAGCCGATCTATGCCACCGCCGCCAACTACAGCGAGTCAATCCGCAAGGTGTGCAGCAAGGCCTATTACGATCCCAGCAGCGCCACCGAGCTGGCCACCTGCCGCAACCAGATCAGCAACACCCTCAACTTCACCACCGGCACAGCCGTGACGCCGGAGCGAATCATCCAGCAACGGCAGATTGCCGAGATCCTCTATAACTTCTATTTCCAGGACGATGTTGAGACCTCCATGCTGATGGAGAGCGACCGCAAGATTACCACCTCCGGGTTGGGGATCGGCCTGACCATGAATGAGTGGATACCGGTCATCCGGGCGGTGATGACCGCCATTGCCATTGGCGTGATTCCGTTTCTGGTGCTCTTTCTGCCCACTCCGATTGTCGGCAAGGCCGCCTCAGTGATGCTCGGCTTCTTTGTCTTCCTCTCCACCTGGGGGGTGACCGATGCGGTGATCCACGGGGCGGCCATGGACTATGCCGCTCGCAACTTCGAGGAGGTCCGGCAATCGAACCTCGGCGTCTATGCCATGGCGGCCCTGCCTTCGGTCTCCACCAAGATGCTGGCCATGTTTGGAGTCATACGTTCCGCCGGGATCATGCTGGCCAGTCTGTTCTCGATGATGCTGATCCGCTTCGGCGGCCATGCCCTGGCCATGCTGGCCGGTAATCTGAGTAGTCTTGTTCAGGGAGCCGGGAGTCATGCTGGAGCATTGTTGACCCCGGATGGCCTCTCGTCCGCAATGCGTCAACAAACCAAGGCCGCCGGCCTGTTGGACGGGATGGCCGAACATCGTTTTGCCAACCTGGCTGCCGCCGAATCCTGGGGCCTGCACAAATCGGTGGGCGGGCATACCGCTGCCATGAACGCCCGCAGGAGTCTTAAACAGTCAGGGCAGATTCCACCCATGACTTCACAGGGTGACTTTGCCACCATGATGGCCTCGGCCAACCAGAATGTCGGCACCGCCACCGGTCCGGTGACCGTTTCCACCGGGCCGGATGCCACTGCCACCCGGATGCGGTCCGAATCAGTCAATCCGGACGGTTCTTCCAGTGTCGTCACCCTTGGTCCAGGGGGCACCGGTACTCAGGAAGACATCCTTGCCACCGGCAAGGCCTCCTACGTGGTGGATAGTGATGGAGCCAGAACCACTACCCAGGCCTCAGTTCATGGTTTTGATTCGGTCAAGGTCGGAGCCATGGCGGTGCAGCAGAAGGTGGCCGGCGCCGCCAAGACCATGGGCAGTGACAGCAACTGGGGGATGCTCTGGCAGCAGGTACAGAGGGATAGTCTGTCAGGTGGGGAAAACAGGAGTTACTCTGACACGCTCAACAACTCTCTCAGCAACAGTTGGAAACGGGCCTTTAACGATCAATCCAGCTTTATTCATTCTTTGGATGAAATACAGAGAACTCAACTGCAAGGGATGCTGGGCACTGGAGGAAGAATCGTTGGTGCCAGCTTGGGTGCGAATGGCCAATTATCAGTAGTAGGAGGCGATGGAGAACGGGTCAGTTTCAACATCTCCGAAGACACGGCTAAAGCCTTTTCCCGAGATGAAGCCAAAGTGCGCTCTGAAGCAGTCGCTCAGACATTCAGCAATGGCCGTGGATTAGATTACCTCGCCAATGTGGCCAAACGCATCGGCGCCACAGAGGCCTACTCCATCATTGATGAAGCCCGGTCAATCAGCAGGTCACAGGAATCCTATGGTGCAGATCTGACCACGGCCCTGGTGAAGAATTATGCCCGAGAGCGGTATGGCGAGGAAACCCCGGAGACGATTCGCAAAACCATCAGCGATTTCAACAGCTATGTCACCCAACACGGTGCAGCAGGCGTCAACAATATGCGTGACATTGTCAGTGGTTTTGTCAGCGGGCACGGATACGGCTGGGGCAGTACCCACTCTGAGGTGCAAGGAACCATCCATAACACTCGGAATCGAATCCATGACCAAGGGCTGATGAAAGGCTTTGTTGATCAAACGGCTGGATCAGTTCGCTCCAACACCGCCGGCATTACCGAGGGAAGCATTCAACCTCCCGAAAGTCCCCTCCCTTTACAGAAGCCGGACGGGATGCGAATCATAACCGACGCAGATAACCTGCGGAGTGTCAACAGACATGAAGAATCCGGGCAAGGTCGAATCCGAACCAATGCCAAAGGGATGGCCACAGAGGGTATCGGCAAGGTGTTCAAAGGGGTGGTGGATAGTCAGGGGAATCGGCCGACGTCAGATGGGTACTTTCAGGCGCCATCAGAGAACAGATTAGCTCCGGGCGAAGGAAACCCTGGAGCTGTAGTGGAGATTCATAAAAGGAAATAGGTCGATACGGGATGGGAAGTATGCCAGAAAAATTTATTTATCATCCCAATGGTAAATGTTTCCCTGGTACATGCGCCAACTGGGGCAGAACTCGGGTTCTTCCTTGATAGGCGACAATGCCTCTACGTCATTGCAAGGCTGCCACGACTCCACAACTTTTGCCACCAACTCACTTGCGGAAAAAGGTCGCACCGACACCGACTCATCCATCAATCGGCCACAAGACTGGCACATCGCACTGTCTTCGGACTCGTACCCGCAGTGGGGGCAGATAGTAGTCCAATTGGTCTGGTCAGACATGGTTGGTCTCCGGAGTGCTGGTTTGCGGAATGATCAGTACCGATTCGTGTGCGAAAGATTACGTTCCAAGCTAACCCTTATCATGTTTCTGAAAAAAGTCAAACCATCAGGAATAGCCTTGCAACTGACAGATACGAGGATTGAGGTGGATCAAAAAGAACGAAAGCCCTTTGCATTGTTTCCGCTCCTGGCCGGTTTATTGCTCTTCTTTGCGATGAGCTTTTCGTCGCCAATTACCGCCGGGGCAACCGTTGCTGCCTATATGGATGTTCAAGGGAACCTCCATTATATACAGGGCAAGAGCAGCCGAACGAACAAAAAGATTGCCATCAACCGACCTTTCCCACGATCAACGAGAGAATCGACCCCTCAAATAATCAACACTTTCATCCAAGCAGCCGCCACCGAACACGGCATTGACCCCTTGCTGATCAAGGCCATCATCAAGGCTGAATCGAATTTTGACCCCACCGCCGTTTCGCCAAAGGGCGCCCAGGGCCTGATGCAACTCATGCCGGCAACGGCCAGGGATCTCCAAGTCGCCGATCCCTTTGATCCTCAAGCCAATATCATTGGTGGTACCAAATACCTTCATTCCCTGCTCGAAAGCTTTGGATGGGATATAGAACTCAGCCTCGCCGCTTACAACGCAGGACCGGGTAATGTCAAACAAGCGATCCCCAATATCCCCGAAACCAGGGCGTATGTGGTGAAAGTGTTGGATAATTACCAATCCTATCAAATGAAGCGGTGAATCGTCCCATCCCCTTCGCGTATCCATTCAGGCTCAATACGGCTTGCAACAGTTCAGTCTCCCAGATCCCTTTTCACGGGATGGTGGCGGTAGCCAGAGGCACAGCCGCATGTGCCGTATGGATTTACATCATGCGTGCGCCTCAAAACTGCGAGCGGATCACTAACGACAATCAGGCCGTTTTTTGGAAAAGTCGGCACTAATCGGCACAAAACGCTTGAATTTGGTAATCCTCCAATGTAATTTGTGGGGGTTAATTTGCGGCACTGTGTCCGGATTTCGGGTTTCCCGGAGACCTTCGGGCTTTTACCGAAAACATGATGAACGAAGGACGAAGGCTATGGATGAGAGATGGCTGACGGTCGATGACATTTGCAAATATCTGAATGTAAGCAACGAGACGGTCTACAAGTGGATCGAACAACGGGCTATGCCCGGTCATCGCGTCGGCCGTCGCTGGATGTTTAAACAAGACGAAGTGGACGAATGGGTCCGCTCCGGCGGTGCGGCTGATAAATCCGATAAGCCGGACACCGAGCAGTAAGGAGCGACCATGGCCGAACCGATTCACGACAAAATAAAACGATCCCTCCAGGCAGCCGAAGGCTTGTATCACCGTCTGGTGTTGCTGGTGGGTGAGACCGGTTCCGGCAAGACCGGCGTTCTTCGGGATATTGCCGAAGAGGTCGGCACATCCGTCGTCAACGTCAATCTGGCGCTTTCAGGCGAACTCCTGGAGCTGACGGCAAAGCAGCGGTCGCTTCGGTTGCCGGGCATTCTCGACCAGATCGCGGACCAGGTTCAGTCACCCGTGGTGCTGGATAATCTCGAGATCCTTTTCGACAAGGATCTCCAGCAGGACCCCTTGCGCCTGCTGCAGTCCATTTCAAGAAACCGGGCCGTGGTGGCTTCATGGAACGGAATCGTGAATTCCGGGAGGCTTTTGTACGCCGAAACCGGTCATCCCGAGTACCGCAGCTATGACTCGGTCGATGCGCTGATTGTGGGCATGGATGGCACGGCCACGGTCGATTCGGCAAAAAACAATAGAGAGGCAGGACAAGCATGAAATACGGAGACCTTATCCAATTCGACCCGATTGAGTCGGTCGTTCAGTTGCGTGACGCGGACAAATCGAGCGCCGCGCACACCCTCGTGAACACCTATGTCATTTCCGAGGAAATGGCCGAACGGCTCACCCAGCTTGTCATTCCTCAGATGCAGTTCGACCAGCCGGTTGACAACAAAGGCCTGCTGGTCGTCGGTAACTACGGCACCGGTAAGTCGCACTTGATGTCGGTGGTCTCCAGCCTTGCCGCAGACGCCTCCCTGCTGGAAGGGCTGAACCACGCCGGTGTCCGCGATGCAGCCTCTCAGATCGCAGGTCGGTTCAAGGTCATCCGTACCGAGATCGGAGCCACCACCATGTCCCTGCGCGACATCCTGGTGGCCGAATTGGAAGAGCATCTTGAAAAACTCGGTGTGGAGTACGTCTTTCCCGAGGCGGGCACTATCACCAGCCACAAACGGGCCTTCGAGGACATGATGGCCAAGTTCGGCGAGGTCTACCCAGAACACGGCCTGCTGCTGGTGGTCGATGAGCTGCTCGACTACCTGCGCACCCGCAAGGACCAGGAGCTGATCCTCGACCTCAACTTCCTCCGCGAGGTCGGCGAGGTCTGCAAGGACCTGCGCTTCCGCTTCATGTCCGGTGTTCAGGAAGCCATTTTCGACAGCCCGCGTTTCGCCTTTGTCGCCGACAGCATCCGCCGGGTGAAGGACCGCTTCGAGCAGATCCTCATTGCCCGCAGCGATGTGAAATTCGTCGTGGCCGAACGTCTGCTCAAGAAGACCGCCGAGCAACAGGCCAAGATCCGCGACTACCTGATGCCCTTTGCCAAATACTACGGCGGGCTCAACGAGCGCATGGACGAGTTTGTCCGGCTCTTCCCGGTGCATCCGGATTACATCGACACCTTCGAACGCGTCACCGTGGTGGAAAAGCGCGAGGTGCTCAAGACCCTGTCCATGGGCATGAAGGGCATCCTCGGCAAGGATGTGCCGCAGGACGAGCCCGGCCTGATCGCCTTCGACAGTTACTGGAACACGCTCAAGCAGAACGCATCCTTCCGCGCCATTCCCGAGATCCGGGCGGTCATCGATTGCAGCCAGGTGCTGGAATCCCGCATTGAGAACGCCATCACCCGCAAGCAGTACAAGCCGATGGCGCTGCGCCTGATCCATGCGCTGTCCGTCCACCGCCTCACCACCGGCGACATCTATGCCCCCATGGGCGCATCAGCCGAGGAGCTGCGCGACCGCCTCTGCCTGTTCGATCCGCTGATTGCCGAGCTGGGCAGCGACGAGCCCGACAAGGACCTGCAGACCCATGTGGAAACGGTCCTGCGCGAGATCCATAAAACGGTCAGCGGCCAATTCATCTCCTTCAATGCCGACAACCGCCAGTTCTATCTCGACCTGAAGAAAACCGACGATTTCGACGCCCTGATCGACAAACGGGCCGAAAGCCTGGGCCAGGCTCAGCTCGACCGCTTCTATTACGAGGCGCTCAAACGGGTCATGGAGTGCCAGGATGCCACCTACGTGACCGGCTACAAGATCTGGCAGCACGAATTGGTCTGGCAGGAACACAAGGCCGCCCGTACCGGCTACCTCTTTTTCGGCGCTCCCAACGAGCGCTCCACCGCCGTGCCGCAGCGGGACTTTTACCTCTATTTCATTCAGCCCAACGATCCGCCGCGCTTCAAGGACGACAAGGTCAACGACGAGGTTTTCTTCCGCCTGAAAGGCACCGACGAGGAATTCCAGACCGCGCTGAAGAGCTATGCAGCGGCCCTGGACCTTGCGGCTACCTCCTCGGGCCATGCCAAGGCCACCTACGAAGCGAAGGCCAACGGCTTTCTGAAGAAGCTGGTCCAGTGGCTGCAAAAGCACATGAGCGACTCCTTCGATGTCACCTATCAGGGCCGCGCCAAGTCGATGACCGAATGGGCCAAGGGCAAATCGATCCGCGTCCTGTCCGGTCTGTCGCCCCACGAGACCATCAACTTCCGCGACCTGGTCAACACTATTGCCGGTGTCTGTCTGGCCCCGAACTTCGAGAACCAGGCCCCGGACTATCCGTTCTTCTCGGTCCTGATCACCGGCAACAACCGCGCCCAGGCCGCGCAGGACGCCCTGCGTGCCATCGCCGGGCAGAACCGCACCAAGCAGGCCACCGCCGTGCTGGACGCCCTGGAGCTGCTCGACGGCGAGAAGATCGACCCCTGTAAGTCGAAGTACACCAAGTTCATCCTCAATGCCGTCAAGGCCAAGGGCCACGGCCAGGTGGTCAACCGCAGCGAGATCATCCAGGACGACCACGGGCTGGAATACATGAACCCGGGCGGTTCGCGTCTGGAGCCGGAGTGGGTGAGTGTCCTGGTGGCGGCGCTGGTCTACTCCGGTGACATCGTGCTCGCCATCCCGGGCAAGAAATTCGACGCCACCGGCCTGCAGCAGCTTGCCGCGACCGGCATGGACGAGCTGGTCCGCTTCAAGCACCTGGAGCAGCCCAAGGAATGGAACCTGCCCGCGCTCAAGGCGCTGTTCGAACTGCTCGGCATGACGCCGGGCATGGCCCAGCTCGTCACCCAGGGCAAGGATGAGCCGGTGCAGAACCTGCAACAGGCAGTGGGCAAGATCGTCAAGCGCATCGTCATGACCCAGCAGACCCTGCGCGAAGGACTTTCCTTCTGGGGGCTGGACCTGCTCGCGGGCACCGATCTGGCCAGCCAGGCCAGCGGACTGGACGAGGCCAAGGACTTCTTCGAATCGCTCCAGGCTTATTCCTCGCCGGGCAAGCTGAAAAACTTCCGTTACAGCGCTCCCGAAGTGCTGGCCCACGAAAAGGCCGTGAAGGCGCTCGATGAGCTGGACGCCTTGCGCGAGTTCATCATGGACCACAGCCCGACGGCATCCTGGCTCTCCACCGCCGAGGCGGTGCTGCCTACCGAGCATGACTGGGTGGATCGTATGAAGACCACCCGGCAGGACGTGCTGGATGTTCTCAAGCAGGCCGACCTGACCGAGCTGGCCAGCCAGTCCCAGAGCATCGGGGCCAAGCTGCAAAAGCTGAAGAAGGATTACACCATCGCCTACATCGGCCTGCACACCAAGGCCCGACTGGGCGTGAACGACGACAAGCGCAAGGCGGGCCTGCTCAACGATCAGCGGCTACAAACCCTGCTCAAGCTGGCCGGTATCGATCTGATGCCCCGGCAGCAGCTCACCGATTACCAGAACCGCCTGGCCGGGCTGAAGAGCTGCTTTGCCCTAACCGAGCAAAACCTCGATGCTTCGCCCATCTGCCCCCATTGCGGGTTCCGGCCTTCGGTGGAAACCGGCGCGGCGGCAGGCTCGCAGATGATCGACCAGATGGACGCCCAGCTCGACGCCATGGTGGCGGCCTGGACCTCCACCATCCTCAGCAACCTGGAGGACCCGATCACCCAGGCCAACATGGATCTGCTGAAGATCGACGACCGCGAGCCCCTGGAAGCCTTCATCAAGTCGAAGGAACTGCCGGTGCCGCTGGACAGCAACTTTGTCCACGCCCTGAAGGAAGTGCTCTCCGGTCTGGTCAAGGTCACCGTCAAGGCCCAGGAGCTGCAACAGGCCCTGCAGGTCACCGACGGTCCGGCCACCCCGGCGGAGATGAAAAAGCGCTTTGAGGAGTACATCGATCAGCTCACCAAGGGCAAGGACCCGGCCAAGGTGCGGATCGTCATGGAGTGAGGACAAGATGAACCAGGACGAGCTCATAAAACTATTGAGTGCGCATGAATGGAACGATGTTGAGTTCAAGGAAGCTCAGCAGGCTGTCCCGAAGAATGCCTATGAGACCGTATCAGCCTTTGCCAATACTGCAGGTGGTCATCTGGTTTTCGGAGTCAGGAAGGATGGTACCCGGTTTGAAGTGGTCGGTGTCCTCGATGTCGATAAGGTGCAAAATGAATTTGTCTCAACCTTGCGACAGCAAGAGAAAATCAGCCTGATCATCAATGTCGAGGAACATCTCCATAATATCAATGGGAACGATCTCCTGATTTTTTATGTACCAGAGGCAACTCGGGCTGATAAACCCGTATTCCTCAATAAAGACATTCGCAAGGCTTTTATCCGCAAGGGTGGTGCCGATGTTCGCTGCAGCCAGGAGGAAATTCAGCGGCTGATTAACGATGCATCGGCGGACCGGTATGACGGACATACAATCGAGTTCGACCTCCAGTCATGTTTCGATACGGCATCAATTTCCTGGTATCGCAACGTTTACGAGCGGAAGCCTGGAAATCGCTCTTACGCGGATAGGAACGATATCGAATTCCTGTTTGAACTGGGCTTGATCAGAGAAACCCCGCAGGGCTGGAAGGCTTCTCGTGCCGCCATTTTACTATTCGGTCGCGATGGTTCATTCAGAGATATCATGCCCCGGCCGGTTGCCGACTGCCAACGGTTCGGAACTGCTTTTGGAGAATACACTCCCGGTGCACGTTGGGACGATAGAATCGTCCTTGATTTCAATCTCATTCGTGCTTGGCAGTCCCTGTTGGACTGGTATCAACGAGTCGCAACCACGCCTTTCAGGGTCGACCCTGCCACCATGCAACGCACGGATATGCCGCCAGATTACATTGCCTTCCGTGAAGCTGTCATAAATGTACTTATCCATCAGGATTATTCTGACCACAGCCGCAAACCGGAAATACGGCATTTTCCCGACCGCACCATATTCTGGAATCCTGGCGATGCCTTTGCATCTCTCGTTGATCTCTTGGAGCCTGGGGAGAAGGAAGTTCGTAATCCACGAATTGTGACCGCATTTCGTCGGATCGGCTTGAGCGAGAATGCGGGTTGGGGCCTGCGGGATGTGTTCACCAACTGGCAGCAGTTGGGGAACGTGCCTCCAGTCATTCACAACGATAAGGCCGCCAAGACGTTCGAACTCGTGTTACCCAAGGAATTGCTCCTCTCGGAAGAGCAGATCATGTTCCAAGCGCAACTTGGCGTCCATCTGGACCCTGATGCCGCCAGGCTGTTTGCTTACATCTGCCGGAAAAAAGAGATCAGTGTCGCGGACGCCAAGGCTGTGCTGGCTCAGTCCACTGAACGGTCATTGGCAAAGCTGGATTATCTTGTCAATCAAGCCCTTGTTCAAGCCGTAGAACCTCAGAAATTTTATGGTTTAGCCGAGCATCTGCTGAGTAGGTTTCCAAGTGACCAAGCTAGTGACCAAGTTGACGGCAGGTTGGTCACTCAAGTTACTGACCAACCTCAGGGTGCAATGGAAGAACCTGTCCAACCAAAACTCGAACTCTCAGAACATCAGCGGCAGGTCCTTCGGCTGTGTGAGTTCCCTCGTTCCACGGGGAATCTCATGAGCGAGCTTGGATTGAGCCATCGGGCTTTTTTCAGAACGACAATTCTGCAGCCGTTGTTGACCGGAGGTTTGCTTCAGCAGACGTATCCTGGGCAGCCCAACCATCCCAAGCAGGCTTATGTATTGACAGAAGCAGGATTACGCTTGCTCGAACTTATGAAAACTCAGGGTACGACACAGAGAAATGAGTAGCCAAAAGGATTGTTCGAAATGAGTGACACCATGCTTTTTGACATCGATTTCGCGGAGAAGAAAACCGGGCCAGTGCACTGCCTTGGGCGTGAGTTCGATAATGATGAAGCCCGCCGGGCCTATTTTACCGAGGAGTTACGCCAAAAACTCCAAGACCCGGAATTTCGCAAGATTGAGGGTTTTCCTGTCGGCAGTGACGACGACATTTTGAATTTGAGTGATCCTCCATACTACACTGCCTGTCCGAATCCGTGGCTTGCCGATTTTATTGCTGAGTGGGAGGCTCAAAAGCCGGAGCAGCCCGAAGGCTCCCGTTATCACAGCGAACCCTTTGCGACCGATGTGAGCGAGGGGAAGACCCACGCCGTTTATAAAGCCCATTCCTACCATACAAAGGTGCCGCATCTGGCTATTGTGCCATCCATCCTGCATTACACGCAGCCAGGCGATATCGTGTTGGACGGTTTTGCCGGCTCGGGCATGACCGGTGTTGCTGCTCAATGGTGCGGCAATGCGCCCCTGGAATACCGCATGGAACTTGAACAGAAATGGAGGCTCGAAGGACTTGCTAAGCCGCAATGGGGACTTCGCCATTGCATGCTCAACGATTTGTCCCCGGCAGCGACCTTTATTGCCGCCAACTACAACCTGCCGTTTAACGTCAACGCATTCTCGAAAGCAGCAAAAAAGTTGCTCAAGGAGGTGGAACAAGAAATCGGCTGGATGTACGAAACACTGCATACGGACGGCAAAACCAAGGGCCGCATCGAATACACTGTTTGGAGCGAGGTGTTCACTTGCTCCGATTGTGCAGGTGAGGTGGTGTTTCTCGAAGAGGCGTTGGATGACGAATCAAAAAAAGTTGCTGACGAGTTTGCCTGCCCGCATTGTTCTGCGATGCTGACGAAACGGAATTTGGGACGGCGATTTGAGACATCTCCAGACCCCAAGCTTCCCAATGCCTGGCGGCGGGTGACCTTCAGGCCCGTACTGATTTCCTATAAGATTGGAAAGCACCGTTATGAGAAAACGCCGGATAAGCAGGATCTGGAAAGAGTAAAAAAAATCCAATCGATGCCCTTTCCTGAGGAAATTCCCTCCAATCGTTTTCCAGTTGAGGAAATGTATCATGGGTCGCGTATCGCACCGAAAGGGTTTACGCACATCCACCATTTCTTTCTGCCGCGTGCGGCGCAAGCATTGGGGTTGCTGTGGCGGAAAGCAAAAGCACAACCAGATGCCCGCATACGGAGCATGTTAATGTTTACCGTTGAGCAGGCTATTTGGGGAATGTCCATTCTTGCAAGATATGCTCCGACCCATTTTTCTCAGGTAAATCAATATCTGAACGGAGTGTACTATATTGGATCGCAAATTGTTGATTGTAGTCCTTGGTACATATTGGATGGAAAAGTAAGCAGATTGGGAAATGTATTTCAAACTCATTACGCCCATCAATCCGGCGTCGTCACGGGTACATGTTCTACGGTCGCCCTCCAAACTCCTGATCAGTCCATTGACTACATCTTCACCGACCCACCGTTCGGCGAAAACATCTATTACGCCGACCTGAACTTGCTGGTCGAATCCTGGTATAGCGTTCTCTCCAATGCCACCGCCGAGGCCATCGTTGATAAGGCCAAAAAAAAGGGATTACCAGAGTATCAGGAGTTGATGCGTCGCTGCTTTGCCGAATATTACCGGGTACTCAAGCCGGGACGCTGGATCACCATCGTCTTCCACAACTCACGCAATGCGGTCTGGAATGCCATTCAGGAGGCTCTACAAAACGTCGGCTTCGTGGTGGCGGATGTCCGCACACTGGATAAACAGCAGGGTTCGTACCGCCAGGTCACCAGCATGGCAACCAAGCAGGACTTGGTGATCTCCGCCTACAAGGCGAACGGTGGGCTTGAGGATCGTTTCAAGTTGACAGCGGGTACGGAAGAAGGTGTGTGGGAATTCGTTCGAACCCACCTCAGCAATCTGCCGGTATTTGTCAGTAAAGGTGGCCGGTCGGAAGTCATCGCCGAGCGCAAGGAATACCTCCTGTACGATCGGATGGTCGCGTTTCATGTGCAGCGAGGCGTCATGGTTCCATTTTCTTCGACAGAATTCTATGCTGGGCTTTCCCAGCGTTTTTCAGAACGCGACGGTATGTTCTTCTTGCCGAATCAAGCGCCCGAATATGACAAGAAACGCATGACCGTTGAAGGCGTGGAGCAACTGCAGCTCTTTGTTTCAGATGAGGCCTCCGCCCGACAATGGCTGCGCGAACAAATTCGCCAGAAACCGCAAACGTTCCAGGAATTGCACCCACAGTTCATGAAGGAGATCGGGGGATGGAGCAAAACGGAAACCCCGCTCGAACTTTCCATCATCCTTGAACAAAATTTTCTTCGTTACGACGGCAAAGGCCCAGTGCCTGAACAGATCCACGCCTACCTTTCCACCAACTGGAAAGATCTGCGCAACCTGCCCAAGGATGATCCGGCCCTGGTCGCCAAGGCCCGTGATCGCTGGTACGTACCCGATCCCAACAAGGCGGGAGATATGGAAAAACATCGGGAGATAAAGCTTCTTAAGGAGTTCGAAGAATACAAGACCGCCAAGAAAAAGCTCAAGGTCTTCCGCATAGAAGCCGTTCGTGCCGGATTTAAAAATCTTTGGCAGCAAAGAACCCCTGAAGCATATAAGGCAATTATTGAAGTGGCAGAGAAAATTCCTTCGAATGTGCTCGAAGAAGATCCCAAGCTGCTCATGTGGTACGACCAGGCGGTAACACGAATGGGAGGTGAATAATGGCAAGAGCGGATTTACTCATTCGCCTTGTCCAATCGGGCATACGGGGTGACAAGGTCAGCTTAAGAAGGGTCGTCGAGGCGATTATCGCCGAAGAACGAACCAAGCAGCATAAAGTGCTGGCCGATAATCTCGAGGAAATCCTCAATTCCGCGCCGGTTGAACGCCCTGTTACCAATGGCGGTAGCCCCATGCTGGATCAACGCATGAGCAATCTGTTCCATGAGGTTATGCCTCAACGAAAGCTGTCCGATCTCATCCTCCCAGATGAGGTGCAGCAAATCTGTCAGAGTTTGATTCAGGAACAGCATCGGACAGACCTGCTCAGGTCATACAACCTAGAACCCCGCAACCGCGTGCTTCTCATCGGGCCTCCTGGTAATGGCAAGACATCCTTGGCCGAAGCCATTGCTGAAGCACTAGTGGTCCCACTACTTGTGGTTCGATATGAAAGCGTCGTCGGCACCTACCTGGGCGAGACCGCTGTCCGCCTGAAGAAACTGTTCGAATACGCTTCCACTCGGAAATGCGTCCTCTTTTTTGACGAGTTTGAAACCCTCGGCAAGGAGCGTGGTGATCTGCACGAGACCGGTGAGATCAAGCGCGTGGTGAGTTCGTTGCTCATGCAGATTGACAACCTGCCGAGCCATGTCATGGTCATCGGGGCAACCAATCATGCCGAACTGCTGGATCGTGCGGTATGGCGACGCTTCCAGGTCCGCATGACACTTCCAGGCCCAACCAGGGCTCGCCTGACAGAATGGTTCGAGAAGTTCGAGCGCCGGATCAAGATCCCTTTAGGATATGCGCCGGGTACTTTGGCCAAACGTCTCCTGGGATCGAATTTCGCGGAAGTCGAAGAATTCGGGACGACAGTGTTCCGCCAGTATGTGCTCGAACAACCGAATGCCGACATGAAGGATATCGTGTCCAAAACCCTCCAGAACTGGTCCGCCCGATCAGTCACCGTAGCTCAGCAGGACGAACCGGAGGTGAAGGATGCCTGAACGCCCACTACTCCTTTTTCCGACGCCTGAAACGGCTTCTCGTTCAACGCTTGGAGGTGGTGGAGGTCGAGTAAGAAGGCCAACACCGCAACGACAATGGGATCGTCTTTCTCCAGTCTTCAGTCAACTCCAGACCGCATTTAATGCCAGACGAATAGAAATACAACAGAGTGCTGCTGGCATAATTCCAGAGCAGGTTCTCGTGATAGAGACCGTCGGAAGTATCGAAAACTTTGCCAATGCGGTTAAGCGCATTGATGGTCTCGAATGGATGGGTGAAATTGAAATTGATGAAATCACCCCAGATGAAGAGTTTTATGATGAAACCAAACCTGACAAAGAGCTGAGTGGGCGACTATATCTCGTCATGACCAACCAGCAAGCGCTTGAGCAGATGCTGTCGTTGTGGCGACGTTACCAAGAAGATCCCACTATGCAATTCGAGCGCGGACTTACAAAGTTTCGCGACGTGTTCCTGCACCTGAAAAGCATCCGTCGGTGGGATGTCCAGGACAGGCTTCTCGAAACTGGAATCATTGATGTCTGGAGAGAGAATCTTGAGTACGACGGGGATAGGGTCATTACATTTGAGACTGAGCTTTGGTTTCGTGGGGGCGACGAGCTTCGAGCCGCGAGCGCAAGCCACGTCACAAACCTTGTTCAACAAGCGGGCGGCCGAATACTGAGCCAGTCCGTCATAGAAGGCATCGCTTACCATGGGCTTCTGGCCGAACTTCCGGCTCATGCCATTCGAGCTATCGTGGGGAACCCAACAACTGAACTGGTTAAATGTGAGAACGTCATGTTCTTCAGACCTGTTGGGCAAATGGTGGTCGGAGACAAATCTCCAGAAGGGGATGTGGAAATCGCCCAAATTGAAGAAATGCCACTGCCTACTGGTGATCCTGTCGTAGCTCTTTTTGATGGGGTTCCGCTGGCCAATCACCGTTTGTTGGCTGGCCGTTTGGTTGTTGATGATCCAGATAACTGGGAGGCTGATTATGCGGCATCCGAACGTGTCCACGGAACATCGATGGCATCATTGATTGTTCATGGTGATCTCAATCAGCCTTCTACTCCATTACCTCGGCCGATCTATGTGCGGTCTATTATGAAGCCACTGAACTGGCTAGATACACCGCGCCCCGAGGGCATTCCGGAAAACTGCCTGGCAGTCGATCTTATCCATAGGGCAGTTAAGCGGTTATTTGAAGGGGATCAGGGAGAAGGACCAACAGCACCTCAAGTTAGGGTCATCAATCTGTCGATCGGAGACCGAACTCGTCAGTTCACACAATCTATGAGCCCCATCGCTAGATTATTGGACTGGTTGAGCGTGAAGTATGGCGTGCTCTTTGTTGTCAGTGCCGGAAATCATCCGACATCTATATCATTGGGGGTATCTCAGGAAGAGTTTGATTCATTTCGAGCTGACGAGTTCGAGGCGGCAACGATCAGGGCTTTGTATCGAGATGCCCGTCACAGGAAGCTGCTTTCACCTGCAGAAACAATCAATGGGTTGACGGTTGGCTCCACACATCAAGATGAATCTCAGCTCACCTATCAAGGAAACCGGATAGATCCGTTCGAGCAGCCATTACCCAGCCCAGTTTCTGCATTTGGCAGCGGTTATCGGCGTGCGATTAAGCCAGATGTGGTCTTTTTCGGGGGAAAGCAATGGTACAGATTGCCTTTGCAACCAACAAATCCAGTCACCATTGAACCGGCAATTTTTCGGGTTCCTCCCGGAAACAAAGCAGCTTCTCCCGGAAGTCTTGCTGGTGAATTAGATGCCACTTCATACAGTTGTGGAACGAGCAACGCGACAGCGTTGATCAGTAGGGCGGCGTGTATTTGTTACGACTCCCTGCAGCAAATCTTTAGTGAACAAGCGGCCGAAGTTGATCCGAGAAGTTATGAAGTCCCACTACTGAAGGCGATGCTGGTGCATGGCTGTTCGTGGGGCGATATCGGTGATCACCTAAAGTCTCGAATCGAAAATTCGGACCTTGGAAGGGAAATTAGAGAACGTGCTGAGTCTTTGTATTCGAGGCCAGCAGACATCTCTAATGAAATTGGTAGGCAGTATAAATCTCTTCTGGCTCGCTGGATGGGCTATGGCCTTCCACAAATAGACCGGGTTCTTGACTGTACAGATCAGAGAGCCACCTTGCTTGGCTATGGTGAACTCTCTGATGGTGAAGCTCACGTCTTTCGATTGCCGTTACCTCCATCTCTCAGCGCCCGCCAAGAGCGAAGACGCTTAACAGTGACTCTTGCTTGGCTTTCACCTATTTCGGCCAGCACTCAAAAATACCGGACAGCAAGCCTATGGTTTGAAGCTATCAATAACGGTTTGGCCCCATCTCGTCAGAACGCAGATTGGCAAACTGTGAAGCGAGGAACAGTCCAACACGAAGTGTTCGAGGGCCAGAGAGCGGAGCCGTTCATCGACGGGGACGTCATCGAAATCAAAGTGAACTGCCGTGAAGACGCCGGGAAAATCCAGAGCCCTGTCGCGTATGGGTTGGCCGTGTCACTGGAGGTAGCCGAGGGCCTCGATATCGCTGTTTACAACGAAATCCGAACTCGCATTGCACCTGCGATTCAAATTCAGCAGGCAACAGATCAAGGTAGATGGTAATTAGCGGATGGAGTCGCTTTGGCAATACAGCACCGTTCATAACAGCGCCTGCAAGGTCATCGAAGAACAGACCTTGTGGGGGCAGACGGTGTGCCGCGTCTGGTTGCCGAACCAGGACGCAGTGGTGCGCGTGCCCCGCTCCGCCTTGCGGCCGCTGAGTGCCGACCTGCAGCCGGAGATCGAGGCCGGACGCATTGCCTATGTGGCCGCCGCAGCCAAGGTGGCGGAGGTGCTCGAAGGTTCCACCAGCGCCATCGAGGGCCATGTATTGCTGGCTCCCATGGAGTCCAACGTCATCCCGCTGCCGCACCAGATCCACGCTTTGTCCCGGGCCATTTCCGGAGACCGCGTGCGCTATTTGCTGGCCGATGAGGTGGGTCTCGGCAAGACCATCGAGGCCGGTTTGGTCATGCGCGAGCTCAAGCTGCGCGGGCTGGTTCGGCGAATCCTGGTCGTCTCTCCCAAAGGCATCGCTACCCAGTGGGTGGCGGAAATGCAGACCCACTTCAACGAGCAGTTCCAGCTCGTGCTGGGCGACGACATCGGCACCTTGCAACGCCTGGCCCCCCAATTTGGAAAGAGCGCGGACCATCGGAACTCAGCTTGGTCGATGTTCGATCAGGTCATCGTCTCCCTGGATTCGGTCAAACCCATGGACAAGCGGCGCGGTTGGACCGCCGAGCGCGTCGCCGAATACAACCGCAGCCGATTCGAGGATTTGATTACGGCCGGTTGGGACTTGGTGGTGGTGGACGAAGCGCACCGCCTGGGCGGCAGCACCGATCAGGTCGCCCGCTACAAACTCGGCAAGGGGTTGGCGGAGGCCGCGCCCTATGTGCTGCTCCTTTCGGCGACTCCCCACCAGGGGAAGACCGATGCCTTCCATCGCCTGATGAACCTGCTGGATGACGACGCCTTCCCGGACATGGACAGCGTCTCCCGCGAGCGAGTGGCCCCGTATGTCATCCGTACCGAAAAGCCCAAGGCCATCGATGCCGACGGCAAGCCGCTCTTCAAACCCCGGCGCACGCAGATGGCCCCGGTGGCCTGGGAGAGCCGTCATCACCTGCAACAGCTTCTTTACGAAGCGGTGACCGACTACGTGCGCGAGGGCTACAACCAGGCGCTGCGCGAGAAAAAACGCCACATCGGTTTTCTGATGATCCTGATGCAGCGCCTGGTGGTCTCAAGCACCCGGGCGATCCGCACTACGCTGGAACGGCGACTTGCCGCACTCAAGGAAGGTGAACAGCAGGCCAGCCTGCGCCTGGCGGAGCTGGAAAACGGCATGGAGGGATCGGATAGCCCAGACGATGAAATGGCCGAGCTCTACGACATGGACGGCCAGGAGCTGCTCGATGAGCTGCTGAAATCCCACGTGTCGGCTCTGCAGAGCGAAGGCAGCCATGTAGAGACCCTGCTGGATGCGGCCGTTCGCTGCGAACAGGCTGGACCGGACGCCAAGGCCGAGGCGTTGATCGAGTGGATCTACGAGCTGCAGGCCGAGGAAAACGAGCCGGACCTGAAGGTGTTGATCTTCACCGAGTTCGTACCGACTCAGCAGATGCTGAAGGAGTTTCTGGAAGCCCGGGGCATCTCGGTCGTCACCCTGAATGGCTCCATGGATATGGAGGAACGCAAGCAGGCCCAGGATGCCTTCCGCAAATCGCACCGCGTGCTGGTTTCCACCGATGCGGGTGGTGAGGGTCTGAACCTGCAGTTCGCCCATGTCATCATCAACTACGACATCCCCTGGAACCCGATGCGGCTGGAGCAGCGAATCGGCCGCGTGGACCGTATCGGCCAGCCCAAGAAGGTGCGGGCAATCAACTTCGTGTTCGAGGATTCGGTCGAGTTCCGGGTCCGCGAAGTGCTGGAGCAGAAGCTCTCGGTGATCTTCGACGAGTTCGGCATCGACAAGACCGGCGACGTACTCGACTCCGCCCAAGCCGGTGAGCTGTTCGAGGATGTGTTCGCCTCGGCCATCCTCAATCCTGACGGTATCGAAACCTCCGTCGATCACACGGTGGCTCGGCTTCGCGATGAGATTCAGCAGGTGCGCGAGGCCTCCGCCACCTATGGCATTTCCGAGGAGCCGGATGTGCAGGCGGCTGAGCGTCTGCGCTCCCACCCGCTGCCCCACTGGGTGGAGCGGATGACGGTGGGCTACCTCAATTCGCACGGCGGCGCGGCCAACCGCAAGCGCTCCTGGTGGGATCTGAATTGGCCGGACGGCCAGGAACATCGCAAGGCCGTGTTCAACGCCCGGGAAGCGGACCGTCTGACCGACGCGACCCTGCTCAATCTTGAAAACAGCCGTGTCCGCGGGCTGGCCCTGAACCTGCCGCAAATCGCGGCTGGCCAACCATTGCCATGCGTAAGCATGAGCGGTCTGCCAGCCAGCATCTCCGGACTCTGGGGGCTCTTTGAGATCCGCCTTCAGGCCGGAATACACCAGAAGACACAACTCCTGCGCATCCCCATGGTGCGGCGCGGCTATGTCAGCGTGTTCCTGAGCGAGGAAGGCAAACTGTTTCTGCCCACGGCCCGGCATCTCTGGGATGCGCTGCAGACTGCTGAAGCCCAGGTGCAGAACACCCTCGGCCAGGATGAATCCATCACCGCCCATGAGCGGTTGCAGATTGCTGCCGAACAGGCCGGACAGGAGTTGTTCGACGCCCTCCAGCAGGCGCACCTCGCCTCTGTGGCTCGTGAGGAGGAACGTGGAGTCGTCTCTTTTGCCTCGCGCCGCAAAGCCATCGAACGGGTTGGACTGCCGGAGGTGCGGCAATTCAGACTGTCCCGTTGCGATGCGGACGAATCCGAGTGGCGGCATGAACTGCAATCGGCAAGGCAGATTGTGCCGGAAATCCGGCCGCTGCTGATGCTGCGGATCATCAAGGGAGGCGCTCAATGAGTAGTTGGCGAGACGCCATCCTGAACGACTTTGTACCCAACGTCAGCAAGCTGACCTTGGTCGCGGACCCGGATTGCCTGCTGACCGAAGAGAAGCTGGCCTTAGAACTTCGCGGGCGCGGCTTCGACCTGATCGAGTTCAGTGACCCGGTCGAATTCAGATACGCCTATGAGTCCAAGTACCGTTCGATCTGGGACCGGGGTGAGCACACCGATCTGGTGGTGGTCCTCCGCTTGCAGGATGCGGAGCTGGAATCGTTGCCTTACGACCTGCTCCAGGCGGGCCGCAAACTGTCGTTCAACCTGGGGGATCTCTTTCCCAATCTGAGCTACCCGGTCATCGAGAAGCTCGACCGGAGCTTGCTGGATTCGCTTTTTGAGGCCCAGCGTAAGTCGCCGCCGGATCGCATGGGCGACAACGCCACCAAGGATTTCATTCTCCGTCATGTGTTCGGCATTGCGGCGGAACTGATTGGGGGCGAGGTGGAACTGCTTCGCGCCTTACTGCGCCTGCACTACGGCAAGCTCCAAATCCCGCTGATGCTGGCCGAGCGGCTCATCCAGGTTCTGAAAGGCCATGATGGGTTCAAAGCCTGGCCGCTTTCCGAGATCGTTCCGGACGATGAGGCCTTCTTCGCCTTTTTGCAGGAACGCTGGCCGCTCTTCCTTTCCAGGCTCGGCAGCGCCAATCAGGTACGGGAAGATTCGCCGGAATACGGCCTCAAGTATCCCGGACCTGACCGCCTGCCGTTCGACCATCAGGACATCAAGGTCTACATCGACAACCTGTTCCTGGAGGGGAAGCTCACCCCTGTCGAGGCCAAGGACATTGAAGTAGACGCCGGGTCGTGGGTCAGAAGCGGTATCGCCACCTCCGGCACTGACAATGACGCGCTTCGGATTTCCCGCCTATTTGACCTTGTCGAAAAGGAGCTGCCCACTGCGGAAGCACGTTACTCGGACTGGACCGCCTTCGCGATGAAATGGGCCGAACTCTCTTCGCTTGTTCATTGCGGCAACAACACTGAGTATCAAGCCCGGCTCAGGGAAATCGGCGATGCATTAAATACGACCTTTGCCGATTGGCTGGCGGACCACTACTCCAGCCTGATCAACCTTCCGCCGACCAATCCGGCCATGCTCCACCACGTGCCGCGCCGCCTGGCTCGGGACATCGAGGACTCCGGTAACAGCCATACTGCGCTGATCGTGGTCGACGGCCTGGCCCTGGATCAGTGGGTAACCATTCGCCAGCTTCTACAAAAGCAGGACGCCAATCTGGTCATGCGTGAATCCGCAACCTTCGCCTGGATTCCGACGCTGACCTCGGTATCGCGGCAGTCGATCTTCTCGGGCAAGCCGCCGCTCTATTTTCCCTCATCCATCAACTCGACCAACAGCGAAGAGAAACTCTGGAAGCAGTTCTGGGAAGGCCATGGCCTTTCCCGGCTGGATATCGCCTACCAGCGCGGCCTTGGCGACGGTGATGCTGCGGGCGTCCTCGATTCTGTAATCCACCCTGGGAAGACCAAAGTGGTGGGACTGGTCGTGGACAAGGTCGACAAGATCATGCACGGCATGCAGCTCGGTTCGGCCGGGATGCACAACCAGATCAAGCAATGGTGCCAAGGTGGGTTCCTGGCTGCGCTGGTCGGCCAATTGTTGGAATACGGCTATGAGGTTTGGCTGACGGCCGATCACGGCAACACCCAATGCGACGGCAAAGGCCGCCCATCTGAAGGTGTGATTGCCGAAACTCGCGGCGAGCGGGTTCGTGTCTATCCTACGCCGGAACTTCGCGCTCAGGTGGCTGGGGCCTTCCCGTTTGCCCACGAGTGGCAGCCGGTCGGATTGCCCGCAGATTATTTCCCCCTGGTGGCCGGTGGCCGCGACGCATTCGTGAACCCGGGAGATGCCATCGTAGGTCACGGCGGTGTAGCCATCGAAGAAGTCATCGTGCCTCTTGTGAAGTTTGAAAGGAGAACACGGTGATGGGTAAACGACATGAAGCCATTGGTATCAAGCAGGCGATCCGTTTCGAATGGATGCAGAAGGCAGCCAATCTGCTGCTGGCGGGGCTCGACGCCAAGACCATCCGCCAGGAGTTGCATGAGTTCCTCGCGGACAGGAAAGGCAACGGCTCCGAAGGGGAACGAAGCGATCAGACCCGGACCTTTGTGGTCAATAACCTGATGAAGATCTGGGTCTCTCCTGACCCCGAGCTGATTCCATTCCGGGATGCCTCACTGGCGTTTTTGCGGGAAAACCCGTCCATGGCCCTGGCGGTCCACTGGGGGATGATCTCGGCGGTCTATCCGTTCTGGTTCAATGTGGCCCGGCAAACCGGCCGTCTGCTGGCCTTGCAGGACCAGGTGACCCAGACGCAGATCATCAATCGCCTCAAGGAACAATATGGCGACCGGCAGACCGTGAGCCGCTACGCGAGATTTGTCATCCGTTCCTTTGTGGCCTGGGGAGCCCTGAAGGATTCCGAGGCCAAAGGCTGCTATGAGAAAGCCGCTCCGGTGAACATTGCCGAGCCAAACCTGGCCATCCTGATGTTCGAATCCGCACTCCTGGCCACCCCGGAGGCCAAGGGCGCATTGGGCCTGCTCCTGAACAACCCGGCATTCTTCCCATTCCAGCTCCCCGTGATGACCGGTGACTTTGTCTCCCAACGCAGCGACCGGATCGACGTGGTTCGCTATGGACTGGACGACGAGCTGTTGAAATTGAAGGATCAGCAAAAATGAACATAACTGCCGAACATAATTATGAAGGAGATGGATATGTCTCTTGAAATTGTCAGAGGAACGATAAGAAACAACGTTGCAATCCAGTCGCTGATTGCGGCGTTACGAAATATAGGAGCGCAAGGCACTTTGTACGCAGGCTACCCAATTATTGCCTCAGCGGACTCAAGTCATACGATAGAAGCTCTTCTTGTTTCGCAAGCGTATGGACTCGTAGCGTTCAACTGCCCAAACCAGCAAGATCAAATTGATTCAGTCAAAGACGCCCAAGACCAGATTTTTTATCTAATCGAAGGGAATCTCAAAAAACACGAAACCCTAAGAAAGGGCAGGAATCTCGCCTTTTCTCCGAATGTTGTTTCCTTTTACCCAACCGATCACAACATCCCGGAAAGTGTTGACCAATACCGATTTGCTGGGCCAGTGTCATTGGGCGATGTGCTTGCGATGTGTTCTGGAGTTGAGCCTGATTATTTCCGTCCCTTATGCGCAGCCGTTCAGCGGGTCACAACTATAAAGCCTGCAAAAAAACGAGAAAACGTTCAGAAGCCAAACTCAAAGGGCGCGATTCTAAAAGTAATCGAAAAGGAAATCGCGAATCTCGATCAATGGCAGAAAAAAGCTGCGATTGAAGTTCCGGATGGCCCTCAACGGGTTCGGGGTTTAGCGGGCTCCGGAAAGACAGTTGTGCTGGCTCTGAAGGCGGCATACCTCCATGCACAACATCCCGACTGGAACATCGTTGTTACGTTCCACACCAGGTCATTAAGTCAACAGTTCAAAGATCTAATTGAACGGTTTACCTTGGAACATTCCGGAGACAAGCCGAACTGGGATCGCCTGCGCATATTGCATGCATGGGGTTCATCCGGAGAACCCGGCGTTTATTCTGACATTGCTGATTCGTTAAATGTAGTGCCGGTCAATTATGCCTCGGCTAAGAGCAAGTATGGTTCTTCAGGTGCTTTTGAGGGAATCTGCAGCGAGATAATCTCTTACATTTCACAAACCACCTTTGAGCCTATATACGACGCCATACTGATTGATGAGGCTCAAGATTTGCCCATTCCATTTTTCCGAATGGTCTATGCAGCAACAAAACAGCCAAAGAGAATCGTTTGGGCCTATGATGAATTGCAGAACCTAAGCAATACATTTATGTCGCCAGTTGATCAGTTGTTTGGAAAAGACAAGAACGGCAATCCATTGGTTTCTGTCAACAACAACGAAAACGAGGCGCAGCAAGACATCATTCTTCCTGTTTGTTATAGAAATACTCCATGGGCTTTAACCTTGGCGCATGCGCTTGGTTTTGGAATCTATCGTTCTGCCGGATTGGTCCAACTGTTCGACGACTTAGACCTTTGGAAAGAAATTGGATACACAGTCGACGCTGGTACTCTGCAATTCAACAACCAAGTAATTCTGAAGCGGAAAACAGATTCTTTCCCTTCATATTTCAAAGATCTTATCACCCCAGAGAATGCTGTTGTTGCAAAAAGATTTGAAAACATAATCGATCAATATGAGTGGATCGCCGCTGAAATTCAGAAGAATATTTCCGAGGATGAGATCGATCCTGATGATGTGCTTGTGATTTTTCCAAATGCATACACATCAAAACAGCAGTTTCAGACATTTAACCAGTCCCTGACAAGGCGAGGCCTGAATGCGCATTTGGCAGGCGTATCAACTGACAGAGATACATTTACTCGAGCAAACTCCATTACGGCAGCCAGTATTTACAGAGCCAAAGGAAACGAAGCCCCCATGGTCTACATTGTAAATTCAGAGTGGTGCGCCTCCGGCCTGGAGATGATCAGGCTTCGGAATGTCCTTTTTACTGCCATAACCAGATCAAGGGCATGGGTACGCATTTGTGGCGTCGGTGACGAAATGGAAATACTCGAAACCGAAATTGCCAGCGTCAGGGAGAATGAATACAAACTCGCATTCAAGGTGCCGACACAAGATGAGCTGAAAAACATTCGACTGATAAACAGGGACAGGACTGTTGAGGAAAAGGGGAAGATCTCCAAGGCTATTCGAAGCATCAAGGAAATCAAAGAGCTTATCGATTCCGGGGTCATCAATCCGGAAATGATGCCGGAGCTCAAGTCTCTTATTGAAATCGCGAAAAGGAACGAATCTCCTGGGGACGATTGGGATGAGGAATAATCCAAAACGCTTCTTCCAAAGCATTCAGAACACGCTAAACCTTCTGACGGAAAATGGGCTAACGATATTCCACAACTATCCTGTCTATCAGGAAAGGAGTGGGGAAATAAATATTACATGGCCCAATCACGTTCCTGGCAGACACAATTGCGAACCGAGTTTTGGAAAAATTGCACAATATCGTGGGATTGTTGAGACCGGTGCGTACACATGTTTGTTGTTTGATGGCGCAATGGTAAGGTAAGGGCTGCCTATTCTTTCGAAGACGACCTTCTTGTCAGTCATTCGCTCCTCTGGTGGCCATCGCCTTTCCTCATCGATGCAAGTGATCTTGAGCTCGGTGGAGTGCTAGATATATTCGATCTTTACGCTGACTCGAAGGGTTGGCATGAACAGATTCTGATGCGATCACCTGTTCGCTTTGATTTCGATGTAAAGAACGCAGCAGATGAGCACCCAGCCAGCCATTTGCACATGCAGAACGGCAAATGCAGGTTATTTGTTGATTCGCCCGTCTGCTTTAATCGATTCATCAAATTTGTTTTTAGAAACTTTTATCCCGACACATATAAACAACATTTTTTCTGGGGTGATCTTGAAAATTGTCGGCTGTATTTTGGCAATGCTGAAGATCAATCGCCCCCCAAATGCGAATATTTTGCTTGGGGAGCACTGGCTAACGCATGACTGATGACGATCTCAAAACAGCCAAAACCGCCCTCGCCAAGCTCCATCAGGACATGGAGGCCATCAACCGGCTCGCCAAGCCGTCCTGTCTGAGCGTGATCGAGCAGATGGAGCGCTCGCTGGAACCGATCCGTCGTCAACATTTGGAGATAAGTCGTGCCTTCGAAATTCCTGGAGCAATGGCCCGAATACAGGAGATCGTAAGTGCCAATCAACACTGGCAGGAATTGATAAAACAGGCCACCGCGACAAGCAGTATTGCCAAGAGCCTTTCGAGTACACATCCGTCATGGCTTGATACAATCAAGCCCATCAAGCACGACTTCTCGCACATTTCCCAGCTTCAGGCATCCGCCAAGCTGGCCTTGTGTGATACCTCCCTGCGGCTTGCCGCCACGGAACGGCTCATGGCGGACATCGATTTCGCGGCGATAAGGGGGCGTTTCCAAGTCGAGATGCCGGTCATCGCGGGGCTGGAGAGCTCAATAGCACACGTGGCAGCCTCGTATGGAGATTTGGCAGAGTCTCTACGGGAGATCTCAGACATCACACGGCTGCCTGCCTTCGTTTTGCCGGGGGCCACTCGTGAGATCTACACCACCAGCTTCGCGCTCGAGACCCTTCACCCCTGGAACGACCGGGATGAGGACGAGGCCGAAACGGAAATTCAGCTTGTCGCCGAAGCAGAGCTGGAAACATCAGGCTGCATCGCCCTTTTGCAGCAGGTCGATCCGGGGCTTGCTCGGCCGTACATCGGCGCTCGGGATGCCCTGTATGGTAACAATGCCGACCGGGCAAGGCACATTCTGAGCTCGCTCAGGGAGCTATGGAACCATCTGCTCAGGCGACTGGCACCCGATGATCTCGTCGCCGCGTGGATTCCGGGAGTGTCTAATCAGAAGGACCTACTACATGAGGGCAAGCCGACACGTCGAGCCAGGGTACTTTATGTCTGCCGGGAGCTGAACAACGATCCGCTGACCGACTTCCTGATACACGATACCCGGGCGCTGGTGAAGATGATCGAGTTGTTCAATCGGGTTCACGAGTTGGAGACTGCGCTGACCGATGAGCAGCTCAGGGCCATTCTCCTCAGGACCGATTCGTGGCTGATGTACATACTGCAAATCTCGTCGGGAAATTTTCACGAGTAGACAGGGGCCATGAATCAGCAGACGCAGCCCTCACCAAGAGAGCATCATTTCTACGTTGCGATAGCCAAGTTCCTTTTCCACCATCCGGAGCATGGCATCGTATCAGTGCGGGACCCGATCAAGATCAAGGACGCAGAGCGATACGGGCTCAGCCCGCTCATACTCTATGGATTGACCGTTGCCGGGTTGCCCATTCGGTGGATAACCTTTACCCCAGTCGATCAGCCCAGGCCCTTCCGGGGTGTTCTTTTGGATGCATGGCGTAACGCCGAGGGCTTGCGTGGCCGACCGGACATCCTGCGGATCAACCGCCACCTCGCGACTGCCAACCCTGAACTGGTAGAGGAAATGGCAAAAATCGGTGTCCGGGCAGATGTCGCCGATGCCAAGGAGAAATCCCTTCCAGCTTCCCTGCGCTCAGCCCAGGACTCCAGCCGGTGGCTGTTGAGGAAGTACGATGGAAAGGACCGGTCTTCTTCCGGGGCCATCCAGGACCTTTGCCGGGACGCTCAGGATGACCACGATTTTCATGTCAGAGGCGGTTTCAGAGGCGTGAACAGCCGCGAGATTGAAGACAGAATCCAGCAGTGGCTTGCCTTGCCAGCGCAAGTGCCGGCTCCAATAGTGACCAATGGACTCGACTGGAAACCCGGTCCATGGCTATTTTCCTGGGAGGCTTCCCTTCCACCCGCTCAGCCTCGTTATTTCAGCCATGACGGATTTGGCGGCAGGCCCTGTCTGATGACAGGAGAGATGGCGCCAGGGGATATTATTGAGGAGGATGGTTTCTGGGCCGACAGTGTCTATGACAACGCAGCCGAACTCGCCAAGAACCTCGTGGCCTGCTGGCCCAATCCGCCTGCCGAGATTGCAAAGTGTGCAGGGATCACTCTGCGGGAACTTCAATGGTTCACCTCAGGAAAGGCTTCCCTTGACCGGCGTGCGCGCTTTGCCCTAAAATCCTTACTCGGCATCGAATACGACGAAACCATGGGCAGATATATTGGGGCCGGACCTTATGTCCTGGTGGCCCACAAACTTCAGGCCATCAAGGAAGTCTACGAATCTATTTCCAAAGGCGGGGATGCGCGCCCTTGTGAGATTATCCCACGCCAGGGAGCCGCAGACCCAAGTTGGCGATACGTGTTGATCAACACATACGGTGAACCACCCAGTATTGTGATGGCATCTCGTGGAGCAAAAATCACGGAGCGTCTTCCGGACTTGCTTATGAATTATGCCGGTATCATGTCAGTCACACCAGAGTTATACCGGGACGTTGTTTCTACCTGTGCTCGGGCCTGCCGTAAACCTGCTGCCAACATCCGGGAGATGAAAGCCTTTGCGAAACGCTACCAAGCGCACTGGGTAGATTGCGCTTGGCAGCCGGAGTGAATTTTTCTGGTTGAGCCATAGCGCGGAGATTGAGAACAGTGGAAACGATAGATACGCCATTCGGGCAGAAAAAATTGGGCCGGAAATACATCAAGAGCTTCGCCAGCGGTATCGCCCATATGTTTGCCTGTTCCGCCCATCATTATGCCTGGCTGGCGTATCAGCACCGGTTGCCGACGGTGACAATTGACCTCCTGGAACTGCAAATCGGACCCGCTGAATTCGACATTGAAAGAAACCGTATTCTTGCCGGAATGTGTCAGAGCACGCTCCTCCGAAACGCTGGTCAACTGGCACCACCAGCCACTATTGTTTCAGCCATGCTCTCTGCCCATTTTGGCATTGATGACTATTCAGAGAACGGTCGATTTGCCTGGATTGGCAATTCCGTGTTCACCGTGATCCTGACCGATGATCGAGGCAAGGAATGGCGTGTTGATCTCGAAGAAGAGAAAATTCTCGTTGATGATTAGCTGATTCACCGCTAACCGATTTCCCAAGAACACGGATACTGTCTTTTCTTTCTTCGTTTCTTCCACCACGCCGTTTCTTCATTCTTGGCCGAAGGCCCTGTTTCTTGTCTTTCTTCTCCCGTCTCACAACAAAAAACGGCTGCCCAACCGTCATGGTCGGAGCAGCCGTTACTGGGGTTTCTTCGTTTCTTGAGCTTTGTTCTCTATGCTGCCGCCGGCAGCGTTTCTTCCTGAACACCAACAATCTCGGCCTTGTCGAGGACAAAGTCGGCGGCTTGCTGAGCTTTGGCAGCGGCAGTGAAGATGGCTTTGCTGTCGCCCTGGAGGATCTGCAACCAGTGATGGATATACTCCGGATGGCGCATGGTCTCAAAGGGGATGCCGGTGTGGGCACCGAGGAAGGCAGCTCCGATCTCGGCCACCAACTCCTCGAAGGCATAACCAAGATCACCGAACCGGGTGCCGAACACCCGGTTCAACCGGCTGGGATGCCCGGTCCAATGGCAGGTTTCGTGGTAGCCAGTGGCGTAGTAGAAATCACCATGCTCGAAGCTGGATCGATGCGGCAGAAGCACCATATCCGGACCCGGCAGATAGCAGGCCTTGTTGCCGGCATGCTTCAGATTTGGCAGGGCCAGGATCTGATCCGCCAACTCATTGCATTCGTTCATATCCGGTGACTCTTCTTCGACCAGTGGCGGCAGATCCAACCCCTCGCACTGCTCCACGTTGAACACTGTGTAGCTACGGGCAAAGGGGATCAGCTTCCGCTCCTGTTCGTCATCAGTCAGCGCGCCTGGTTCCGCATCGCCGTCCCGGTCCCTGGCGGGCAGGAACTTCCAAAAGACAATAGAAGCCCCTTTCTCGCCCTTGCGCACATGGCCGCCCAATTGCTCGGCATTGCGGAAGGTGAGCCAGCGGGGATCGACGTGCCCTCGGGCCAGCGCCACCAGGTTGAGCAACAGGACATTCATCCCCCGGTAGGGCCGGTTGGTGAGCGCATTGCGAAACGGCCCATAATGGACCGTTTGCCAGGGCTTGGCCCAGGGATTGACGCCGTCTTCCAGGGCGGTGATGATCTTGGCGGTGATTTCTTCGTAGATGGACATTTTATGACTGTTCATAGTCTCGCTCCTTAGATGCTGGGGACGAACCCATCGGGTTGTCCCCAATGGGTGTCATGCGCTGTGATTCCCGGTTTCGGAAAGGGAGAGGACCTCTTCACCCACGATCAGATGATCGAGGATCCTAACATCGATCACCTTGAGGATCTTGGTCAGGGTGCGGGTGAGTTCCAGGTCTTCCTTGCTGGGCTGGATACCGCCGGAGGGGTGGTTATGGGCGATAATGACCGACGCTGCATTGAGCGTCAGCGCCTCCTTGACCACCTCGCGTGGATGGACCGAGTTGCGGTTGATCGAGCCTCGGAACATCTCCCGCCAGGCCAGCACCTGATGCCGGCTGTCGAGAAACAGGCAGCCGAACACCTCGTGTTCCAGGCCGGTGAGCTTGAGCCCGATGGCCTCCTTGGCGGCGGTGGGCGACAGAATCGCAGCCCCACGCCGGAACTGATAACCGCTGAGCTTACGGGCTTCGGAGAGAATGGTTTCCTTGGATGCGGGCTGATAGATGCCGCAGAGATCTTTGATGTAGAGCATGTGTGCCTCCTATGGACAAGACACAGCAGCCCATCGGGGCAGTGTGCCCCGTCAGGGATTGGTTTGTGTTCAAAAAGTGGTCAAGCAGCCTGGCGGACCTCGGCCAAGACAAAGTGGCCGAGGTGGGGCGGCTTGTAGAGACGAATGGGTTTGCGGTTGATCTCGCCATGACCTTGGCGGTCATAGCTGCCGATCCGGCGATCTTGCCAATAGATCACCCCGGCTTGCAGCCGGAAGCGGTTGCCGTCCACATAGGCCACCGCCGTATTGCCCCGGAGATAAACCCTCCCTCTGATCACCAATTCGTGGCGTACCAGGGCGGTTTGCCCGTCGGGCGAACTGATGGTGGTCGTGGTGGTGACCCGGGTTTCCTCGGTGGTGGTGATGCTTTCGGTCTCATCGAGATCGAGTACCGAGGTGAGTTCCCGCTGGCGATACCGGCTCCAGGCGGTGGTGACATCCTCCACCGGCTGCTGGCCGGTGAGAGCCTTGGCCAGCTCATAGAGCATGCTGTTTTCCGATTCGGAGAGGGCAGCCAGTCCTTGACCCGAGAGTTCGCCTTCAACTGCGAGCGAGGTCTCCATCTTCTGGGCCATGAGGCTGAGCGCCTTGTCCTGCATGGTTTCGGCATAGGCCAGATAAAAGACCCGGACCGGCAGGTTCTGGCCAATCCGCCAACTACGGCGGCTGGCCTGCCTGAGGGTGAACACCGAATAGCCGCACTGGAAGAAGACGATGGTTGGAAAGTCGAGCAGATCCAGACCGGTCTTGACCAGGTTGGGGTTGCAGAGCAGACAGTCGTACTGGCCGGTGGCGAGGTTTTCCTTCAGCCAGTCTTCCCGCTGTTCCGGTTTGACCGCCTGGCCCCGCAGTACCAAAGGGGAAAAGCCATGTTGATGCAGCTTGTCCACCAAGGTGGGCACCAGGTCGCGGGTACCGGTGTGTTCGAGAAAGACCGCCACCTTGCGGCCCTGTTTGCGTTCGGTCGTCAGGATCTCCAACAGCCGTTTTTCCTTGGCCAGGAGGTCGATCTCCAGGGCCGGGGCCGAGGCGATCAGTTCCTCCACGCCGCCGCGTTCGAGATAGACCCGTTCGCCGAAGCGGCAACCATCCGGATAAGCCAAGAGGCTTTGCAGCATCTTGCCCAACAGCCGCATGTCCCCGCAGGCGAGCGCCTTGCGGGTGGCCGTGACCAGGGTATTAGAGAGATCGAAATAATGCGTTTGCAGTGCGTCATCCATCGGGGTGGTGACAATGATTTCTTCGTAGTCGGGCAGAGCCTGGCTGACATCGTTCAGTCGGACAAAGGCGGAACGCTCCAAGAGCAAATCCGGGAGTAGCAGGGGGGAAATCCCCGGCGCCTCCTTGATCCGGGCCTTGCCGGTCTTGCGGCCAATACTGGCCTGATTCCAGTCCGGGCCAAGATCATCGGCCTTGTAGGTGCGCTCCACCACCCCGTAGCGTTCGGCAAAACCGAGAGTGCGGCCGTATTCAAAACCAGCCTGTACCATCTGCCGGGGAAACATCCGCCAGAGGAGGTAGAACAAATCGCGCCCATACCCACCCATGAGGGTTCCCGTGAGCGCCAGCACCTTGCGGGAGCGGGCGATCAGGCAGGACATGGCCTGGCCCTGGGCGGTGCCGCCTCCCTTGAGTTCGTGGACCTCGTCAAGAATGACCAAATCGAAGAACCCTTTGGGGAGATAGCGTTTGATGAACTCGGCCTTGGCATAGCGCCGGTTGCGACCACCGTCGGCTGACCACATCCGGGCCTGGCAATGTTCGCAGAGCGGGGCCGGGTCGCTCAGATGCACAAAGATCTGAGCGCCACAGTCCGGGCAGCAAAATGCACCTTGCCGGACCATGAGGCCGGGCTTGCGCTGGTAGTGCAGCTTGGCCCGTTCCTTGCCCAGGACCCAGATCTCGGTACCCCGTGGTTTTGCAGGTTTTCGTTTATGCTCAAGCAACAGGGTCATGTCCCGGCCGTTGAGGTTGATGCAGGTGCAGCCGGGCAGGGTTGCTTCCGCCTCCCGGATCCATTTGCGCACCAGATGACCGGGGCATTGAATGAGGATACGTTTGGCCGGCTTGGGATCGAGCGCGGCCACAGCCAGGCTCATGATCGTTTTTCCCGCTCCCATCTCGCCCACCAGGAAGGCACCTTTGCGGTCCTCCTTGTAGAGCGTTCGAGCAATGGGCAGGATGCCGCAGCGGATCTGGGCCTCAAACGGCGTGCGCTTGAGCTGGCCTAGTTGTTCGCGTGCCTGCGCGTCCCAAAGATCCTCCGACTTGGGCTGATAGACCGGGTGCATGGTGGTGATGACCTGGGACTTGAGCACCTCGCCCCATTGGTCGAGAAATTCGCTTAAAGGTATGTCCATCGTCTGTCCTCCTTGGGGAAGGCAGACGATCCCCGTCAGGGGAACGAATGCCTCTCCTGATCGGGTTGTTGTGCGTTTGTTTAATTGAGATAGCCGAGCCGGATCCCTTCCAGGATCTGTTCTTCCAATGCCTCCTCTTGCCAACTGATCTTCCAGGCCTGCCGCAGGTGCGGATTGCCAAAGGAGTAGAGCCGTTCCGGTTGCAGAACCTCGTCCCATAACCAGTCGCGCCACTCCGGCTTCAGCGGCATGGTGGTGCTGTTGTCCAAACGGTGATAGGCCTGCTGCTTGACCGCTGCCATGTCCTCGCCAAAGACGATGACCGAGCAGGCGGTCTCGGTGTGCTGGGCCTTGCGTTCGAACTGCTCAGCGCTGATCAGTACCTTGTTGACCACATCGCCGATCTTCCGTGCCCGGATGGAGCGGATGGTGCCCGGAGTACGTCCCAACTCCAACGGAGTGGGTTCGATCCCGGAGATACGGCTGAAGCCGCCGTTGTAGAAGTGGGCCGAGGTGGCCTGGATCTGGGCCGGGCTGCCGACCAGACTGAGCAGGTAAGCCCGCGCCTGATCCGCCTCGATGCTGGCGATGAGACCGTCACAGTAGGTGACAAAACCGTTGCTGCGGATGGTGAGATAGTCGTGCATGATGCCTCCTGAAAAAAGAGGGAGACATCCCCACCGGGGAAGACTCCCCCCATGGGTTGGTGTGATTGAAAATTTAAAAAACTCAGCGGATGATCAGCATTTCGGCCTTGGCCATGTCGATGGCCTTGACCGTGGGCTGGTACAGGTCACGGGTGGTGACCATGGTGTCGCCGCTGTTGTTTTCGGCGATGGAGTGAATTTTTTCCGTCTTATGGACCACGCCCTTGATCACCAGCCGGTGGCCGGCCATCTCAATCTCGCCGTTCATGTAACCGCCGGCAAGCATCAGGGCCAGGTGGCCGTTCTTCAACGGTGCCAAGGGCCGGATGGAGTGGCACTGTCCAGGCGCCAGATCGTGGGTGAGCAGATCATCCAGCAGCCCGCTCTTGCGAACCAGGGGGATGGCTTCCCGTGGATCGATCCGGCTGCACGTGAAGGTGCAGGGATGTTTGGGCGCAGGTATTGCCAGCCGTTGCGTGCAACTGACCAACTGCGGAGCCGTCGCCAGAAAGATCTCCGGCGCCATGCCGGCGATGCAATTCAGCTCCTGCTCCATGTGGGCCGCCTTGGCCTTGGTCACCAACGAACGTTTCCGCCCGATCACCAGACACTGGTGGAATCTGTGAAACTCCTCCTCCGGAAAGGCGTAGACCTGAAGGTCGATGAAATGCCGGGCCAGGATTGGTGCGCAGGCGGCCAGCACTGTATAGGGAACAACCAGCACCAGCCAGCCGTCCTTGTGCAGGGTTTCCTGAAAGCGTCTGAGAAAGAGCGCTTCCAGCCGCTGGGCCTGGGCCTCCGGCTCCAGACTGTAGTCATAGGGTGGATTGAGGTAGAGCAGGCCAAAGGCAGCGGGCGAAATTCGCATCTCCGCCAGGGCGTCGCCCCAGAGCAGATGGTCAATTCGTTGCCGTGCCTCGGTGGCCCGATCATGATCCAGTTCAATGCCATAGGTGATGGCGCCACTTCCTTGTGCCAGTGCGGCAAGGGTTTGGCCTTGGCCGCAGCAGGGGTCAAGAATGCGGGCGCCTTCTTCGATATCGAGCAGTTGTTTGAGTTGGCCGCAGACACTCTCCGGTGTCGGATAGAAGCCGGCCTTGGCCTGTGAACCCAGTCGTGCCATGGTGTTCTCCTGTGGTGGTTAGGGCATACGTGCCTTTTCGATCTCGACCACGAAATGGATCTGCGCGGTCTGGCCGATGGTGCAGGCATCCAGACCCTCTAATCGGGCCAGGTGCAGCAGGTCGGTCAGGAGATCGATGATGGCAGTTTCGAGGGTGTCCATGGGTTCGCCCTTGCTCAGGCAGTATTGATCAAGCGCCTGCCGGGCGGATTCGGTGCGCCGAGTCATGGTCCTTCTCCCTGGTTGCCATGGATCTCCAGTTGCTGCCAATCGGGGAAGATGCTTTCCAGTACGGTGCGAGCCGCAGTGGCTGTACCGGTGAAAGTTACCAGATCCCGCAGGGCGACGAACAGAATCGGGGCGGCCTGAAGCAGGCGAATGTTGCCGGCTTCGTGCCGAGCCACCAGCAGACTGCGCCGGTCGCCTTCCTCAGTGGAGATGTCATACCCCAGATCGCACCATGTCTGTTGTTCATGGCGGGCTTCACGGATGACATAGCCACCTTCGGTGTCCGGATGGGATGCGATGGTCCAGGGAAAAGGCGTGCAGAATGATGGTTCTGCATGTTGATGTTCCTGTCGGTTGGGTAGGTGGTCCATGTGGTTCTCCTGATGGTAAGAATAAGAGGGCCTGAACCCCACGAGGTGGGATTCAGGCACGGAGAGTTGTGGTTGCAATCAGTGGCAATCAGAACGGTACGTCGTCGGAAGGAGGCGGATCCTGACCGTCTTCCGGTGGCACCGGAATATCGGTTCGTTCGCCGCCACCCAGCATCTTCATCTCACGGGCAATGATCTCCGTGGTGAAGCGGGTGACACCTTCAGCGTCCTGCCATTTGCGAGTTTGCAAACGGCCCTCCAGGTAGACTCGGGAGCCTTTCGAAAGGTACTCAGAGCAGATCTCAGCCAGACGGCCGAAGGCAACGATGCGATGCCATTCGGTCGATTCCTGCGGCTTGCCTTCGTTATCCTTCCACCGTTCGGTGGTGGCGATGCGAAAGGTGGCCACAACGACCTGGGTCTTGGTGTAGCGGGTGTCAACGTCTGCGCCTAAATTGCCGATCAGCATGGTCTTGTTCAACATGATGGTTCTCCTTGAAAAATGAGAGGGTAGCTCTCCCCACCATGGGAAGAGATTTGGGTGCGATGTGGGAAACCTGAGTTCAGGCGGCTTTCTTGATCTCCAGGAAGGCGTAGGAGCTGCTCTTCTGGAAATCATTGAGCGAATGGCCGTAGCCCTGGAGGAACTGGTTGAGCTGGTCCGTATCCAGTGACTTCCTGGTACGAACCGCCTTGCGCAGCAGATGGCCGAAGGCCTTGAGCGGACCGCGTTGGGCCACGATGGCCAGCAGGTTGCTCTTGCGATAACTGACCTCTGCTTCCAGATCCTTTTGCTGGTGTTGCAATTCCAGGAGGACTTCGACACTCTCGGTCAGCTCGCGCACCTCCTCGGCCTCGAACTTGGGGCAGTCCATAAGGAAGGGGCAGTAGCCGCAGAGCGGTCCCACTTCCATGGAAGGGGTGACCAGATCGCCTGTACTGTAGGATTGGTATTGGTTCCAGATGGTGGCGGCCCGGTCGATCAGGCCGTGATAGATAATGTCCTGGGGCGTGTAGCCGCCAAAGAGCCGCATTCCCTGATCACCGAAGTTGACCGCCAGGATGGCGCCTTTCTCCACGGTGTAATCAGGGAAGCTGTCGGCCAGCAGTCCCATTTGCAGATAGAGTTGGGTCTCCCAAGCGCCGTAGGGGTGTTCCGGGATGTTCTCCGGTGCTTTCACCTCCAGGACCGCCATGGTCTTGCGCACCTCCGAGACGAAGACAAAATCGAGATGGGCCATGACCGGGACAGCGCCCGCATGTCGAACCTCGGTTTGCCGCCTAAAGTTGCTGAAACCGGCAATCATGAAGGCAGCGGCAACCACTTCCTCGGCCATGTGACCGCGTCGCTGCCGCAGCAGGGTAACTAGGTCGGCCTCCGGGGCATGGAGCTTTCTGAGAATGGTTTTTCGCGGGCAGGCGCCGATGTCGGAAGCCCCGAGATAGGTACTCCGATCACCGAGCGTTGCCTCGGTCTGTTGGATGGCAAGCTGCTGAAGAGCGGCCTGCAGGGTGAGCATTAACTGGTCTGACATGGTGGTATCCTCCTGAAAAAATGAGGGAGGATACACGGATTCCCGCCGAGGGAATGGTATCACTCCCTCTGGGGTTGGGTTAGGTGAGATGGGTTAGGCTGCTTGCTTCATCCAGGTCTTGCCGGTCTTGTCCCATTGAAAGCCTGCAGCCTTGAGCAGTTCCTTCTTGTCGAAGAGATGGTCGCCGATGGCGATGATCACCCCTTGGCGCTTCTCGAAGGTAACGCCGGCGATCTTGGGCAGGGTTGCCGAGGGATCGCTTTGATTGGCAGGTGGTTCAGCGGGTTGGCTGTTTGTGGATGCAGGTTTGGTTTTCGGTTGAGGGTTGGATTGCTTTACGGGTGGCTGAGTTCGTTGGGTTCCCTGAAGGTAGACGTTTTTCAACAGTCCCTTGTAGGCATCACTGCCGATGGACAAGAGTGACATGCATTTCTGGATAGCATCGGTAATGGCCCCTTTCTGGGCATCGCCGACATTGCCTTTGACGATCTGCATCTGTCCCTTGTGCGAGCCCTTGCACAGCCAGTCGCCGTCGATCTTCACATACAATCGAACCTCGGCAACCGCCTGGGACTCAAAAATCTCCTCCTTGGTCAGTTCGTACCGCCAATTCTCCGGGCCGAGCACCTCATTGACGCTGTCAAAGACGTACTGGGGCCGGAAGCCGTACTTGATCTGACCGATCACGTTACCGCTCTTGTCGGTCATCTTGATTTCCTGAATCGCCTCGATGCCAAATGTTCGCAAGCGTTCGTTGATGGATTGGATCTGTTCCTGCAATGGTGCCATGGTGTTGCCTCCTATGAATTTTGGGGAGCAAAACGACATGGCTCCGCCTGGAGCATGACGTAACAGCTCCCGATGGATGAGCGGGGTTGGATGTGTATTGAAGAACGATAGGGTCGGTCGTTCAGAGAACTCGCAGAGAGAATGCGGCTTCGAAAAAACAGAGAAAGAGTTATCGATTCAACGGAGAAGTGAAGGAAGGAAAACGAATCAAGCGATTCGTTTGTAGGGGTGCGTGCGCGACTATTCCAGGTCAAAGAAAGACGTTCGCCTCTGCGATTAAACGTCTTTGGCCGGGGAAAGACAGCGCCGCGTACTACTGGAGTTCAAGAACACGAAAATCGTGTTCAGCTAAGCCCTGTAAAGGGGTATCTCATTGGAAATGAGGCGGAAAAAATTGTGCATGCAACAATTAGCTTACAAGATAATCCTTTTGGTTCAAGATTAACCGTTCGATATATTATTAAAAGTTTTTAAGTACTCTTGAATAAATTTATATTTTGATTTGTAAAAATGAACCAATGACACATCACCATCATAAAAAAAATTATTACCGTAGCTTGCTTTGCTTGCAGAAAAAAGATCGTTATATTTATCAAGGTAAAACAACATTAAATTATAATTCATTATAATATATGATACTATATTATACTCAGTTTTAAATACATTAAAATCAATTTTATTCGAAATAAAATCATTGATTGATAAATTATCGTAAAAGCTATCATTAATTTCATCATGTCTTATATTATGTGCAAGGCTGCTATCTATTATTTTTGAAATTTCAGATATTGTACAAGAAAGATCAAATCTGAAAGATTCGTTAAAAAATAATTCCAATTGCGTTCTATTTAATTCATTCGAAATAATTAAACTATTTTTTGCTTCTACCAGTTCCAATCTTTGCAAATAAACAGTTATAAGCAATGCTATAAAACTAGCAAATGAAAAAAAAGAATTAACAGTTCCGCCTACAAAATCGCCAAATTGCCCCCAAGCTTCCTGCTTTTCAGATAGCTTTAACGATAAAATTCCATCTGTAAATGAAAAATTAAAAAAATAAAGCAAAAATACAGATAAAATATAAGCAATCGAAATAAATGTTATAATTCTTATTATTATTTTAAAATTCATATAAATTTAATCAATTTTTATATATAGGATTTTGCAATATGCTATCAAGCAAATTACTCATAGCAGGAGTCAGGTATATATTGTTAAAGTCAGAATTAGAGGCTAACATTTTATCTATTGTATTACTTACGATTTCTAGTGATTTTTTAAAAACGAGCCGTGTTTTTAATTCATTATCATAGATAAATGGAGGATCATATTTATTACTATCTAAAAAATCAAGCTGTCTTTTTTCTATCTCAGCTAGTAATATAGAAAAAGATTTAGTTTGAATCATCTTTCCTGAAAAACACTGGGCTAATCTTTTATAATTATCTGACTCAATCCTTCCTTCAACATTCCAAAAATCTTGCACTTTTGCTATAGAATAAACATTGCCCAAGAATACATCTTTAAATTTCCCTGGCACAGAAACATTATCTAATATATTTTCAATATATGGGTAAGAAAAAATAAGATTATTTAGAATAAATTCACCCAATTTAGAAATTTTAAACAGAGGATTATTTCTAGATTCATCATGGTTTTTCTTTAATTTATTGATACATTGCAGCGAATAAAGCATGTCTGTTTCATATTTAATACAATTCACTGGATATTTAAAATAATGAGATATCTCAGCTATGGCATCTTCAAGAGGAAGGTATACTTTAGGATCAATTACACTAGTATAATAATTGTAAAATTGTAATATTCTGAATTTTATCAAAAAAACAGAATGAACACAAGTCCCTTCACTTTCTGAACGGCAGAAACATTTTATATCGCGTTTTTCTAAATTACTTAACATTGATTCAGAATTGTAATTAAACGGTGATTTAACATGAAAAACGTTAGGAATTTTTGATCTTTCGTCAAAATTATTATACCTAAGAGGCTTGAAGTATGGAATGACGTTATCACTTTCTATTCCACGAGAATCCATTTTTTCAAGATCGTCATTGACTGAATCTTTATAAAATTCATATCCATATTGTTCAAGAGCATAATACCTCTTATTTAAAATCAATGACCTGTGAAACAGGTGGTAATATTTTTTTATAAACTCATCATACGTTGGCTCATTGTCAATAATTTTATTAAGCTCCACTATAGCATCTTCACAATTTTTAACATTACTGTTATTTTCAATTTTTGAAAAAATGTCTCTAGATATAATATATATCGCATTCATTATATCTCTATTGTTATTATTAAATAAATTTTCTAAACTAAAAACATTTTCATCGCCATCTTTATTGAAGCTGTAGGATAAATATTGAAAAAGAAAATTTTTAAACTTAGAAAGTATAGGTTTAAATTTATTGTTATTATTTGGTAGTCTTTTTATATAGCTATCATCATTTTCAGACGTCAAAAAATTGTCGAATACATTAAATTTTTTTTCTATAATTCTATATGGATCAACTGGTAGTAAATTAAAATTTCTAAAATCATTTATCTGAGGCATGCCTTCATTGCATTGTCTCTCAAGATATTTATGGGACTCTGGACGCATTACTATCAAGTATGATGAATCTGAAATTTTCTTTTTTATAAATTCTTTTATTTGCAAAATTTTATCATAAAATCTCCTTTGAGACAAAGTATCTCTGTTAACATTATCCATTCCATCTATTATGAACACAAAAGAATAATTAAAGCCTTCCCTGTTGTTCTCTTTATAGATTATGAATTCTTTTATTTTGTTGAATATTTTTACGGCATTTTTATTTCCGATATCATGACTATAATTTCCTTCAAAATAATTGATAATCTTTTTTATAAATTGCTGTGGAACGTCTTTGCTAGTCAAATACCGATCTAGATTTGCAATTGAAAAAATATTTTTAGAAAAATACTTATCTTTTAAAATTCTTATTGTTTTTTTTGATATAGCAATTTCTAATTCTTTAGAACCTATATTTTCGCTATCTGCAAAATCTATTTTTACATTTATACACTTATTTTTATCAAAAATATGTTGTTTTGTAGATAACACATAATTTATTAAAAATGTTTTTCCCTCTCCGTAGTCTCCTGTGAGGAAACTAATTTTATGAGTGTTTTTTGTCAATTCATTATCTTTTGGCAAGTGTGATAGATAACACAGATACTCTACAAAAGAATCTATGCATTTTTCAGATATATTAACATATGGATTTGATCTTGTTGAGAACAATTCTACTTCAAATTTTTCTTGATTATTTTTATATAACAATATTTTTTCTTTCTGCGTATTATTTAACTGCTTATCTTTAACACTAGGCCAGCAATATGCTTTATAAAATATTTTTTCTCTTTTAGGAGATGAGCAAATATGAGAAAATGAATTTTTTAATTCTATTAATATTCTAGAAAAAAAATATGGGTTCACTCTTTGCTCTGACAAAATAACGTCGTCATAATTTTCTATTGCAGTTTTTATGTCCCATTCATTGAACAAATCTATATTTTCAACAAATTCACAGCAGCCTTTTTCAAATTTTTCCAATTTTTCGCTCAAATTAATATCAACTGTAGGCATTTTATTCACCATAGGAACTAATTAATTTTTTAATATCGAATTTATTTCGTTCGATTTTTTTTCAATCTGACAGGATTGGTATCGTAATATAAATAACGATGCAATTTTATCCTTTTACTTATTAATGAGTACGTAAATAACAGGATATTGGTAGCGCCTTTCTCACGGCGCATCGATGGGATCGTCGCAAATTCATCGCGTTACCCTAAATGACAAATCAAAGCATGTTCGGCGATTAACGACCGTGTTAATATTGGCAATTCATCAATTAGTTATTGATTAGTTTATAAATTGGCGAACTTTTGATCCTGATAAAAAGCTTATGATTATAACTCAGTTATCAACTGTGGCCATGTTTTGCAATCGATAAACTGATTGATCTCACATAGTGTCACCGACACCACTGCCTCTCACAAGGCACCCCATCATTATTCCCGTCCATCTTGACACCTGGACAATTCCTCAAGAAGAACTTCGCTTCCTCGCAGAGGTCATCTGAGAGCAGTGAATTCTGCCATCACATCTATACTGCGCCTTGTTGGAAATGCTCTCGCTTCTCGATGAGCCACCTGGCGTTAATGCTTTCCCTATTTTTGACAGTAGAGATTCTTCGGGAACAGTTGCCGGTTTCTCACCTATCAAAATCACTGGTGGCTCTGATTCCGACACAATTTGCTTGCCTTCCCTTTGTGCTGCTCGCCATTCCCAAGGTGGCACAACCACTGAATCAGCCCACATCCCTTTCTTCTGCTGTTTTGCAACTCCCTCAAACTTTACCCAATCAGAACAGAACTTCTCCTTGCAGTATTTGGTATATACCCACGCATAGCCGTTCTAAACGATCAGTTCACTAAGGCTCTGGCCATCAACTTTTACGATGCCAACAATCCGCTTGTACTTGTCGATATCCTTCTGCTCTACGTCAACATTCCTGCCAGCAACCAAGGCAGTAGTTAACGCCTTTGCCTGCTCACCGTGACTTTGCCCTTTCTCTGGGCAATCAATGCCGTACAATCTGATTTCTTTTTTCTGGTCATTGTGCAGAACAGTGATGGTATCGCCATCGGCAACGGAAACGACTTTGGCTGGCCATGAGAAGCAGGTAGCCGATATGACAAGCAAGAGGAAGAGAAGAGTAAGGCGGGAACTGCGCATGCGGGTCTCCCTTGTTGAGTGGTAGTTCTTAGTTGTCTACCGTATCACTCCCAAGAAAGCAACCCCGGTAAATCTACCTATAATGTCGTTGTTAACAAACAATATCATTGGGTATGTCAGGCATCTTTACACATCGCCACTTGGTTGCCTTACGGGCTTGCGATATGATCAAATCATGAAACCAAACATCATCCCCATCATTGCCTTAATCGTGTACTTGTCCTCCCCCTGCACCGCCAACACCGGCAAGGATTCAAACAACTATTGTGAAGACGAGACGAACTGGCAGCAGTGGCATAGACTGCTTGCCAAGCACCCACAGGATGATGCTATCCGCGCACTGTATGCGACCCGACACGGACTTTGCTCCGCTGGCATTAGGCCGGGACCCAAATCGAACCCGTTGAGAGCACATCAAGTCAACGATGGTTCGTTCTCGTGGCACCATGCCAACTCATTGCCCCATGCATAGGCGGTGAGAGAAGAGAACGCCGGTGCTCTGCTATACGCAGAGCGACTTCATTGCTCAATGGACAACCATTCGAGCAAAGGCCAACACCCATAACCGAAAGCTGCGTCTTCCTCCTGCATGGAGGTGGAGCCCTGAAATCGTCCATCATAATCGCCCGGTGCAACGTGACCTTGCATCGGGCGATTTTTTGGGTTCGAGGTAAATAAGGCAAACAGCCTGGAAGATCGATCCTTCCGAAGAGTTCAAGAAAAGCGGCGTCATTCCAAACCACCTGTTTTCTCTTACTAAATTGTATTGTCGAAAAAAATGGAGTCTTTTTGCAGATGGAGACTTTTCTAACGGTGACCATCCGTCAAATTCGCTTGAAATACAATGCATTGAAGACCTCACCACCTATCGTTGTCAGGTGAAAATTCTTTGAGCCGTCCCCTGAAATGCCCTCTGTTTTCCATTTCAACTACCCCCAAAACGATGTCACGCTGCAGGTGCGATGTCATCACCCCTGAAAAAAGAAGAGAGACCGATTGGTTCGGTCGCCTTTTCCATTTTCACCAGGGAGATGATCACGCATGCAGTCCATCATTCTGTCTTTAGCCAGTCGATACGCACTTTCCACCGCTGAAATCATCCAGGAAATTGAATCTGCCTTTGCTCGCCAGCTCTCCCAGTGGTACCGCCAGGAGGTCATGGTCTTCCTCCGAGAAGGGATGCGGTTGGAGGTTGTGGCCTACGGCAAGAGAAACGGCCTTCCTGTTCAACACATCCTCGATCTTCCCGCCGTCCTCTCTCGCAATCAGTTCAAGACAATTCTGGAAAGCCACCTGGGCACGGCTGCGGTCATCAAGCAGGTCCGCCTGCTCAAAGGGTTTGAGCGACGACTCATCTGGGGCGAGGTGGTCCGCAACAGGGCCGGCGACTATCTCCTGGTTGAAACCGAGATCATCCCGGACGAGCCGATCATTGCCACTTGTCCCGTCAACCGGGTAGGCCTGCATGAACGACATGCCGGCCGGTTTCAGCCTGGCCAACGCCGAGCCTTCCATCTGCGCCGGATCGAACCGGTGCTGATGAACGGCACCCCTCGCACCAAAGTCATTCTTGACCGGGTCTCCAAGACCCTGACCGAGAACCTGCTCTGCCATCATCTGGGCGATGCGGCTCATCGGTTTCAATTCCGCTGCCTGAAACGCTACGTCGGTCACAAGAGCATCGTCCTGACCACGAGAAGGTTGCCGCGAGAGGTGATCGTCGCCGTGGACCGGGAACTCCAGGAACGGATCGAGGTCCGGATCGTCAAATCCTTGCCATGAAGCCACCAGAACCGACAGAGCCGAAGGCACCCTGGACCCATATCGGACAAGGCGTACATCTTGATCATCCGCAAACGGTCTTGGACCTGGGGCTTCCCGACAGCCACCGCAAGGGCCATTTCTGGTGTTTTGGCACCACCCGGGTCGGCAAAACCAGGATCATGGAGCACATCATCGAGCAGGATATCTGCAAGGGGTATTCGGTGGTGGCCATTGATCCCAAAGGTGATATCGAGCTGTTCTCCAAGATCACCCAACTGGCCCACGAGACCGATCGGCTCGACGATCTGATGCTGATCACCCCGATCTTTCCTCAGTACAGCGCCATCCTCGACCCCTTGTCCTCTTACTACATGCCCGAGGAATTGGTGGCCCATATCACCGCCGGGGTGGCCATCGGCCGTGAACCCTATTTCTTCGGGGTGGCCTACGAGGTCAGCCTGGTGGTGGTACAGGCGCTGATCATGCTGGCTGAGCAGGCCGGAACAAAGCCGTCGTTCAACCTCAACGACATCAAGAATCACATCAGTCATCAGGATCTGGAGCAGCTCAAGGAGAAGATCGATTACATCGACAGCCCGGAGGCCAAGCAGCTCTCCCTGGACATCCAGAAGATTTTGTCTACACCGGCGGACTACTACTCCAAGGTAGCCAGTTCACTGCGGGTGGCGCTCACCGAACTGACCTCGGGCAATGTCGGCAAGATCATCGGCAAGGCCGACGAGAACCGCTTCATTCAGCGGTTGGAGGAAGGCAAGGGCATCATCCTGGTGGTGCAGTTGGGCTCACTGTTGACCAAGCGGGCCGCCTATACCGCCGGCAAGGTGATCATCTCCATGATCCAGGCCTTTGTCGGGAGAGTCTATTCCTCGGGCAGGAATGTGACGCCCCCGCTGGTGCTCCATATCGACGAGGCCCAGTCGGTCCTCTATCAGGGCATCGAAGACCTCTTCGCCAAGGCTGGCGGGGCTGGAGTGTTCATCCACGGCTACTGCCAATCGATCAGCCAGTTGTATGCCGAGGTGGGCGAGGATCGGGCCAACACCATCCTCGACAACTGCAACACCAAGCTGTTCATGCGGGTGCCCGATCCCAGCACCGCCAATTACGTCTCCGAACATTTGGGGGAAGAGAAACGGTTTTCTCCGATTATCTCCCTGGGTGGCAATATTGCCATCCGCGAGACCGAGGAGGTGCGGATCAAACCGAGCGAGATCCTCAAGATGAAACCCCGCGAACTTTTCCTCATCACCTACTCCGGCACCTACAAAGGGGTGACCGCCGACGTCGAAAAAGGGAGGCTCAAGGTGGTCTTTCCGGACCTGGCCGGGGAGACGATCATCAAAAAGCAAACCAAGAGCGGTTGATGCTGAGCATCTGGCCGACGATCATCCTGGGGGTGGCTTTGGTGCTGGTTGGCCTAGCCGGCATACTGGTCCTGCGGGGTGAGGAGCAGGAGTCCTCAATCTTTGAACAGATGACGCTGAGCGCCCTCTCGCAACGTTGGGTCCGGACCAAAACTTCCATCCGGATAGAGGGGGTGAAGCATATCTCAGAGCTGGCCCACCTCTGGCGGAACGAGCAGGTGATTGCCGAAGGCGTCGAGAAGTTTGAGCTGGTGCATCCACGCTCCCGGTCCTTTGCCAGTCAGTTGCGGACCTGGTCCTTTTTCAACCAGGCACCCGGGCAGCGGGCGGTGTGTTTGGAGATTCTTCGCCTCCTTGACCGTGAAGGGCAGTGCCCTTCGGTGGTCGATGTCCAGGGCGATGTAGAGGCCGCCTGGGAGCAGAACACCTACCGGATCCTGGCCAAGACCACCCTGCTCGATCATAGCCTCAACGTGGCCGAGCAGGTAGTCAGGCTGCTCTCCGACCATCAGGCCTGGCATGTGATTCCGGATACCATGGTAGCCGCCCTGGGGCATGATCTGGGTAAACTGAAATCAGCGCGGGGTTCGCTCTATGCCTTGGGCGAACATCCCCTGGCTGCCGGCGCCATCATCTCTGGCATTCCTGGGTTCAAGGAACTCTCCCGCAAGGAGGACATCCTCCGGGCCATCAAGATGCACCACAAGATGCCCGAGGGTCTGTTGGGCAAGACCCTCAAGAAGGCCGATCAGCAGGCCCGGCAGCAAGAGCTGGAACGGTGGGTGGGAGTTGAGGCCACCGAGGAAATCAAAGAGTCGCACGAAGAGGAGGCGAAAGAGAAGCCACCGAAGCTGTCACCCCGGGAAGCGGTGCAACGGGTGCAGGCGGATATCTATGGGGAAACCATCGATCCCACGTCAAGCCGGGAAGAGATCGCCCTGCCTCAGCGGATGGACATCTCCAGGTGGTTCGATGCCGCTGGCTACCTGGCCATGCTCAAGCCATATATCAACCGGGTTGAGGGTCGGCGCTTTCTGGCCTTCTCCATGACCGATGGATTGGTCTATTTCCAGGTCAAGGTCTTGGAAGAGGTAGCCCGCAAACAGGCCCAAAAGGCCGGTTGCATGGAGATCGCCACCATGGCCCAGGATGACTCCACCATGCGCCAGGTGCTGTTCAGTGTTGTCCAGCACCTGCGCCAGCAGCATGAGGTCATAGCCGCCCATTTGATCAAGGCGTCTTATTTCGGCGGCTACTTTCTGGTGACCAGGAAGTTCAGCACGAAGATGCGAGGATACTATACCCCCTTCCATGCCGAGGCCTTTGGCTCCATCGCCGAGATGGAACGGACCAAGCCGGATCTGCTCCGCGACATTCTCGATGTCAGTCCCTATACCGGCATTGACCAGGTGAGCTGATGGCCAAGGAACGGGAAGCCAAAGGGGCAAACGACACCAATGCCCAGATTATCACCACCGATAGCGGCCGGATCTACAAGCCGGTTAACCTGCTCAGTGCCATCTCCGAGATTCAGCAGTTCTATGTGATCGAGAGCAAGGGGCAGAATATTCCAGCCGAGTTCCTTACTTTGGAGCGGACCATCGATTTCTTCAAGATTGGCTTGAAGAGCGGGTTCAACGAGGGGATCGCCCTGGTGCTGCTGTTTCCGGTGTTCCACTTCTATCTCTTTCCCTTTGTCTTTCTCCATCTCGACTGGTTCAGCCATCTGCTCTTCGGCTGCATCCCCTATCTGCCCCTGATCATCAACACCCTCATGTGCAGCTACATTAGCCGCTACTTTGTCGGCAACATCACCCGCAAGGCGGTCAACTCCCTGCTCTCCGGCCGGGCGCTCTCCCTGCTGCTCAAAGCCTTCCTGGTCTATGTCATTTACCTGATCCTGTTCCGGTTGAGCACCCCGGAGAATATCGGTCGGCTGGCCAGCCAGTTCGGCGCAAAAGCTCACGATATGTACCACGGCTTTTTTGCCATCAAGCCGCACCTGGTGCCGCTGGCCACCAAGAGCAGCCTGCTCATGGTGCTGGCGGCGGTGTTTCCCTATGGATCGGTCTATCTGCTTGACTGCTGGCATCGCCACCGGATCAAGCGCAACATACAACGTATTTCTGCCTAACCAGCAACGGAGGTTCAACCATGGAACACGAAGAGAAAAAACAGCGCCCCTCTTGGCAGGAGATTGAAGAGAAAAAAATCAATCTGGTGAAGGAAAAAGGCTCCCGGGTCATGCGGGTCAACTCGCCGATAGGCTCCACCATGTTCAGCATCCTGCGGCAATTTGACATGGCCTATGCCAATTTCAAAGGCCGACTGGGGGAGATGGGCGGCATCACCTACGAGGAAGGTGCGGTCTTGATGAAGGAGGGACAAGAGATCGTCATGGCCTTTTCTGATTTCACCGCACGGCTCAGCCGGAAGGTCAATTTCCGCTACTATCCCCCCAATGAAATCAAAGACTATCTGGACTTGCTCAAAGCTCAGGAGAAGGACGACGAGACTTCGCGTGACGCAGAGGGGGCGGTTTCGACCGATGCATGACCCCCCAAGGCAATTGCACCTTGCCTTGGGGGGCAAGGTCTGCTATCTCGCAAGGCATACGAGATGTTGTTAACTTCCTCTTCCAATGGAGTGTTTATGAACAAAACTGAGTTGATCGACAAGGTCGCCAAAGAAGGTGCATTGAGCAAGTCAGCCGCCGAACAGGTGGTGAACAGCGTCTTTTCAGCCATCGCAGAGGCGATGAAGACCGGCGACAAGGTTACTCTGGCCGGTTTTGGCACCTTCTCCACTGCTGACCGAGCCGCCCGTGAAGGACGAAATCCGCAATCAGGAGAAACGATCACCCTCCCCGCCAAGAAGGTAGTGAAGTTCAAGGCGGGGAGCAAGTTGACAGAGATTGTCAAATAACTCGCAACCGCTTCAAGATCAGTTCATTCGAGCCCTAACGAGTTAATCCGATCAACAGCCTTCAGCTTGTGGTCATTAAGCAAATGCGTGTAACGGTGAACCATTTGCAGGGTTTTATGGCCCAGTATTTCAGCTAGTGTCCGGAGATCAACGCCTGCCATAAGGAGGTGACTGGCTGCGGTGTGGCGAAGGTCGTGAAGATGGAGATCTTCAAGGCCGGCCTTCATCCTTGCAGTCATGAATGATCTCTTGAAATGAAGGCAAGGGACATCCACGAGTTGTTTGGATTCTCCACTATTCGGCGGCAGGAAAACGTGCATTCCGTTAGTTGCATCAACCGGCCGAATGGAACGGAGGATGTTTTCAGTCACTTCTGTGAGGGGAACATATCGCATATCGGTTTTTGTAACCGGAAGTTTGACGAGTCGATTTTCCAGATCAATATCGCCCCATTTCATGCCGGCAGCTTCGCTTGGCCGCATCCCGGTATGCATCATGACAAGGAGATAAGGATACAACTTTGGATTTTTGCTCGTCTTCGCCGCATCCAACAATCGTTGCGCCTCCTCCTTGGTAAGAAACCGTGTCCGATTATTCCGGATCTTTGGCCTCGTGATGTGAGGAATTGGATTATCAACAGGGAAACCCCACTCACGACGAGCGACATTGAAGAGGTGGGAAATCAAAGCGAATTCTTTTTGAATCGTCGACGCTGCAACCTTTTTCATCCGGTAATCACGGTATGCAGCAACCTTTTGAGGACTAACTTCGACCAAGGAGATCTCGGGACCAAAATAATCCACGATTATTTTTAAAGACTGTTTGTCCCGATTTTCAGAATTGGGTCGTTTCGTTACCGAAATTTGCTCAAGATATCTGTTAAGGGCGTCAACAAATGTTATTTTTTCGATGGGTCGGACATCTTGATACCGCCCCATGCGCATTTCTTTTTCAATTTCGGTTGCCCAGCTTTTTGCCTCCCCTTTCGTGTCGAACGTCCTTGCCAAGGGAGGATACCCTTTAACACGAACCGTCGCTGTATAGGTGGTTCGCTTTTTGCCTTTGCGGGTCTGAATTCGGGCCATATTCATGCCTCCCGACCTGGTTTTGTCGATTTTTTTGTTCCACTTTTTGTTCCATTGTTATCGCAATTAAAACAAAAAGAAAGCAGAAAAAATCAACCGAAAGTGGAACAAATCGCAAAAACAAAAGGGGCCAACCAGTTGAATATACCGGTTAACCCCTTGATTTTTATGGTGCTCCAGGCGTGATTCGAACACGCGGCACCAGGATTAGGAATCCTGTGCTCTATCCACCTGAGCTACTGGAGCTTTGTAAGATGTGCGAGGGTAGAAGAGAGGCGGCGGTCGATGCGGCCGGCCCGTCTTCGGCCGGAGAAAATACCCGTTTCGCCGCGGCCGTGCAAGCAATTCCTCCCGGCTCAATCAGGCCGATTGGCCGTCCGGCAGTACATTGCCGCCATCGAAGGCAGCGCCGTCGTAGCCGAAGCCGACAATGCAGTTACGGCCGATTTTCGCGCCAGCGGGAATTTTCGCCTCCTGCCCCACCAGGGAGATGCCGGTGTAAAGATGCTTGGGATATTCCTTGTTGGCTAGGGTCATGTTTTCGCCGTGCCCGACCACCGCCCCGGCGCCGACCCGCACCCGTTTATCGAGAATCGCCAGATCCACCACCGCGTTCTCCTCGATCTCGCTGTCGGCAAAGACCACCGCGTTGGACACCACCGCCCCTTTCCGCACCCTCACGCCGGGCGACAGCACCGAATTGATCACCGTGCCTTCGATCACGCATCCCGAGGCAATCAATGACGAGGCCACCTTGCAGCCGCTCTGGAACTTGACCGGTGGCCGGTCGATGGAGTGGCTCGTGCATTCGGGGTTGGGTCGAATCTCCCATTCTTCCGGCTCGATGCCGGAATTCTCGCGGATGATATCCATATTGGTTTCCCAATAGGATTGGATGGTGCCCACGTCCCGCCAGTACCCGTAGAAGGGGTAGGCATATACCCGGTCCTCGTTGATGGCCCGCGGAATGATGTGCATGCCGAAGTCCACCTCGGTGCGGTTTTGCGCCAGGGTTCGCAGCAGGTATTTGGTATCGAAGATGTAAATACCCATGGAAGCGAGATTGGTCTTCGGCACCTTGGGCTTTTCTTCCCAACCGATAATTCGGTTCTCGTTGTCGATGATGCCGGCGCCGAACTGGTGGATCTCGCTCTTAGGCACCACCATCATGCCGATGGTGATATCGGCCTTTTTATACTGGTGGTAGGAGAGCATGGCGGCAAAGTCCATCCGGTAGATATGGTCGCCGGAAAGCACCACCACCTGCTCGCTGGGGTTGGCCAGGATGAAATCGATATTCTGGCGGATGGCATCCGCCGTACCCTTGTACCAGTCGGAATCCTTTTCGCCGGTCCGGGGCGGCAGGATCTTGATCCCCCGGGTCCGGCCAGTGAAATCCCAGGCCGCGCCGTCGCCGATGTGGGCCATCAGGGAAAGCGGCTTGTACTGCGTCAGCACGCCCACCCGGGTCAGGCCGGAATTCATGACGTTGGACAGGCTGAAATCGATGATCCGATAAATCCCGCCGAAGGGCACCGCCGGTTTGGCTCTATGCCCGACCAAAAGATTCAACCGGCTGCCAATGCCGCCGGCCAGCAGAAGCACCAAGGCATCGCCGCTTTTTCTCATTGCAGTTCCTCCCCGTCTTCCAGCTTGGTTTCGGGCCATTTTTCCGGCGCGATCCGGGGCGCCACCCGGCATCCGCAGCCGATGTGCAGCCCTTCCGGCACCGTGTTGTTCCACCCGATCACGCTCACCCTGCTCGGCTTCTCGCACACCGGCGCGCCCACCCGGACGTTGCGGCCAAAGATCGTGTTGACGTCGCTGACCACCCGATTGAGCCGCACCCCTTCGTGGACGGTGTTGTCGAAGAACAGGATGGAATCGTTGATCTCCGCCCCGGGCATGACCCGCACGCCCGGAAACAGGATGGAATTGCGCACTGTGCCCTCGACGATGCAGCCGTTGTAGGCCATGGAGTTGTCCAGGCTGCCGTTCGGGCCGATCTTCACCGGCTGCCGGTCGGCAATACTGCGGTGCGCCAGGTTGGTGCGAATCCCCCATGCCTCGAGATCGATCTTGGGGTTCGGCCCCAAAAGATCCATCGAGGTCTGCCAGTATTCGTCGATGGTACGGGTATAGCCCCAGTATCCCCGGAACTTGTACCCGTGCACATTGTACTTTTCACGCATCATCAATGGAATGATGTCACGGCCGAATTCGTAGGAGGCGTCGTGCTGGTTCTTCTTCAACACCTCGAACAACACTTCGGGCCGGAAGCAGAAAACCGTGAGCGAGGCCCAGCGGCCCTTGGGTTGGGCCGGTTTTTCCTCGTAGGAGAGCATACGGCCGCCGTGCTCGAAGTCGTCGGCGATTTCGGCCACGCCAAACCGCGAGGCCGCCTCGGGCTCCACCTCGATGAAGGCCGCGGTCAGGTCGGCGTCGTGCTCATAGTGATAGCGGATCATCCGGCGATAATCCATCTGATAGACGTGGTCGCCCGACAAGATGAGAATCACCGACGGCCCGTAGTAATTGATGTAGTCGAGATTCTGATAGACCGCGTCGGCCGATCCCCGGTACCAGTGGGGGTTGTCGTAGTCCTTGAACGGCGGCAGGATGGAGATGCCGCGGTTCCGGCCGATCATATCCCAGGCCGCCCCGGTGCCGATATGGTTGATCAGGGAATAGGAACGGTACTGGCTGAGGATGGCGATCCGTTCGATGCCGGAATGGAGCAAATTGGAGAGGGGGAAATCGATGACTCGGGCAAACCCGCCGAAAGGAATGGCGGACTTCGGCCGATAGTGTGTCAACACTCCCAGTTCGTCGACACGGCCGCCTGCCAAGATCATCGCCAAGGTCGAAGGTCTTTGCATAGAACACCGTCCAAAGGAGAAAGGCGCACGTTGTGCGGCGATACGGTCCTACCCGCCAGCGCCCAGCAAAAAACTGAACTGTTTCGCATAATATGCCCAACCCCGGACATGGTGCAAGCAATATCTCGCGTGGTCCCGGAAAAGGGCTGTCGGGCAGCGGCTGGAGGATTGCGCGGGGAGATTTATTTGACGTGTAGGGTGACCAGGCGGATCAGGGTTTTGGTGGTGAACTCCTGATTCTCGCGCAGCGGCAGATTTTTGAGGGGCGATTCGGCCCGGGCGGCCTCTCGATGGCCGCCAGCGGGGCCAAACCGGCCGAAGGTGGCCTTGGCCAGCTTGCCGGCGTTTTTCCGGTAGCCGTCGCAGCGGAAAATCACCACCAGCTTCTCCCCGTGGATCCCGGAGACGATCACCCAGTCGAACCCCTCGACCCGGTTGAAGAAATCGGCGATGATCACCAGAATGTCGGGGGTGCCGACCTTGCCTAGGTGGACATAGGCCCGGTGGTTGCTCGCCTTGACCTCGTTGAGGGCGGTGCGGAAATAGCGGAGTTCGGAGCGACGCAACTCGGTCAGCTCGAACTTGCGCACTAGGTTGAGGTTGGCGATGTTGAACAGATAGCGGAAACAGATGCCGTCGGCCACCTGCATGTTCTGCTTCTGGAAATTCTGGGTATCGACCTTGATGCCGTAGAACAGGGCCGTGGCCAGGGAAACCGAGGGCTTGATCCCGGCGGCGCGGAGATATTCCACCATTATCGAGGAAACGGCACCGTATTCCGGGCGGATATCGATGAAGGCCGCGTCCCAGCCGGTGGTGACCGGATGATGGTCGATCACCGCGTTGAAGGTCATTTTTTCGAAACAGGCCAAATGGTTGGGCTGGGAATCGAGCAGGATCTTCTTGGTGTAGTCTTTCGTCGATAGGGTGTGGAGCCGCTCGATGGGGATTTTCAGCCGCTCCACCATGGTCAGGTTATTCAATCGCCTGATTTCGTTGGGATAGCCGATGGTGACGCCTTGTACCCGATAGCTGAGCAGCCGTTTGAGTGCCATGGCCGAGGCGATGGCGTCGGGGTCGGCATTAATGATGATCAACACCGTGTCGTTGCGTTCAAAAAGAGCCCAGAGTCCGTTAAGCCGGGCAATAGCCGAGTTCTTGCTGGCGCTTCTGGTTATATTGTTGTCCGCAATTTTTTCGAGTCGTTTCTGCATGTAGACAGGGATCAATAAGTAAACATTGCCGTCTCGAAGCGAACACCGCACACAGGCTCTAATTCGGCGAAAGCGGCACCCCGGTCGACGCCTTCCCATGCGGTCCGGGTGCGTTCGTGGCGCGGCCCGGCATGGGGACAAGGGGCATCGGATACAAACTGCTGCAACGTATCTTGTCTCAGCGAACAAAAAAGCGAAAAATACGAAGTTCGCAACTTACACAGTGACACTGAGAAGTGCAAGCTCCGTCTTTCCGGAAGGCGAAGCGGGCCGCCGCCCGGCGCCGTCCCGCGTATCCCTTGACGGAAACGGGGCGAGAGGGTACTACAGAACTGGCAGCGCCGGCCCGCACGTCCCCGGTTTCCGAAGGCGGCACCGGACCGTTTTCCAAGCGCCCTTGACGATCCTCCACCGACGACCGTTGCATGATTCTGCTTCACCGCTACATCCTGGCCCATTTCTTCCGCAACCTCGCCCTGATTCTGGCCAGCTTCATCAGCATCTACCTGCTGATCGATTTCTTTGAAAAAATCGACGACTTCGTCGAGAAAGGCAAATCCTTCGGCCTGGTCGCCAAGTTCTTTCTGCTCAACATCCCCTTCATCGTCGACATGATGAGCCCGGTCTGCATCCTGCTGGCCGGGGTCGTCACCCTTGGTATGCTCAACCACAGCAACGAACTGATCGCGCTGAAGGCCTGCGGCATCCCGTTACGAAAAATCGTTCGCCCGATTATCGCCGCCGCCCTGGCCTGCATCGTCCTGTTCCTGGCCATGGCTCAAATGGTCCTGCCCACCACGGTCAGCACCACCAACTCCATCTGGAACCGCGAAGTCAAGGGCAGAACCTTCTCGGGCATTTACCGCAACGGCCGGTACTACTACCGTGGGCAGGACGGCTTTTACTCCTTTGCCCGGCCCGATCCCCAAAAGAACGTGTTCGCGAATTTTTCGTACACCACCTGGAATTCGACTTACCAGGCCCAGAGCCTGATCACCGCAGCCAGCGCCGTCTGGAACCAGGGCCTGTGGACACTGTATGACGGCCAGGCCCAAAAGGCCAGCGGCAACGAACGATTCGCCACCGATGTCTTCCCGGAGCGGCATTTCGAATTCCCCGAACAGCCCGATGCGTTTTTCGTCCCGCCCTATCGCTCCATGGAGCTCTCGCTCACCGAACTGTACCGGGAAACCAAACACAGTCGCTCCGACGAGGCGCGCAACAAGGCCTGGGCCGAATTCTACGGCCGGATTTCCTACACCTTCCTGGGCCTGCCCCTGCTGATGCTCGGGTTGCCCCTGCTGCTGCTGGTCTACCGCAAATGGGGCCGGGACCTCTCGTTGGCCATCCCGGTGAGCTGCGGCATGGCCTTTGTCTGCTGGGGCCTGTACACCACCCTCCAATCCCTGGCCAAGGCCAGCTATCTCCCGCCCTTGTTGGCGGCGATCTCGGTGCACCTGCTGGTCAGCGGCCTGGGACTGTATCTCCTGATGCGCGAGGACACCTGATGCCCCGGCGGATCGGCATTGTCGGCGTGCCGCCCCTGGCGGTGATCGAGTCCATCAACCGGGCGGGCGATGCGATTGTCGATCTCGACGAGCTGCAGGTGCGGGCCTCCATCGACCAGACCGCCTCCCGCATCCCTCGCGCCTACTGCGCCATCCTCCGCACCGTGGTGCTCAACTGCCTCCACCTGCGGCTGGATGAGGTCTACATTGACGTCGGGCCGGGCAAGTGCGACTGCGCGCTCCATGTGGCCGAAGTGATTGCCGACCTGTTGCCGGTGCCGGTCATCCGCACCCGCAACCAGGACACCCGCGCCTTCGGTCACCCGCTCTGCACCGGCCAGTTGCCGTTGATGGAAAAATTTCTCCGCATCACCAAGGGGGTACAGTCGGCCGCGCCCTACCCGTCCATGCCCCCCTGCCGCCCCACCTGCGGCTTTTGGGGAGTACCGCCCAGGGATTTTTCCCTGCTGGCGCCCTTTCCCGACACCACCCATGTCTTCGGCTGGACGCGATGCATGGAAAACAAAACCCCCGCCGACCTCGAGCTGGAACGGCATTTCGACCCCGCCATCCCCACCGTTTTCTTCTCGCAGTCCTTCTGTGCCAAATCGGTTCTGGCCAAGCATCTGGCAGCCAAGCATCCCCGCGCCATTGCCGTGGATTGCGACGTCACCGCCGGCAGTTCCACCCGCGCCAAGATCGAGGCCTTCCTCGAACTCTCCGGCATCCGGACCGACCAGCGAGGCACGGCCTGATGCTCCTTGCGGATTTCGGCACCACCTACTGCAAAATCCTGGATACGCGCCGCGACAGCAGCCCGCGCATTGTCGCCACCCGCGACCTGGACCGTTCCTTCCGGGCCGACCTGGCCACCGGTCACAACGCCGCCCACAGGAGCCTGCGCAGCATCAACGAGCTGACCGCCCTGGCCAGGGGCGGCCTCCGCCTGGTCGACCGACCGCATTTCGTCCTCCTCGACTGCGGCAGCCGCGACATCAAGTTCGTCCGCATCGAGGACGGCCGCGTAACCGACATGGGTTGGAACGCCGAATGCGGCGCCTCCATGGGGTTCACCATCGAGCTGCTCTCCACCTATTACCAGCTCGACTACGCCGCCATCCCCGCCCCGGCAACCGGTTTTTCCGTCACCTGCGGCGTGCTCGGCATGAGCCACATCTTCGACGCTGTGGTCTCCGGCATCTCCGAGGCCGAGGCAGTGGCCCGCTTCGTGCGCGGCATCGCCCTCAATGCCCACCGCTTCGCCCACGAGCCGGACGAGCTGTTCCTTTCCGGCGGCCTCTGCGCCAATCCGCTGTTTGTCGCCAGCTTTCCCTGCCGAATCCATCCCCTGGGCCGCTTTGTCCTGCTGGAGGGCTTGCTGGCAACTCTGGATCAGGAATAGCGCAGGCGCGCGCATCCCCCGAAAACAGGAAAGCCGGCTATCGCATGGCGACACCCGGCTTTCCTTAGATCGATCGAAAAAAAGACCAAGCCAACGGCTTCTACTTCTCTTTCTTATCTTTCTTCTTATCCTTCTTTTTTTTCTTCTTGTCTTTGTCTTTTTTCTCTTTCTTCTTCTTTTCCTTATCCTTGTCTTTCATCGGACAATCGGAACATCGCTTGCCTTTCTTCTTGTATCCCTCGCAGCACTTGTCCTTCTTCTTGTCTTTTCCCATGGTTCGTCTCCTGTCACCATTGGCCAAGGATTCGGATCGTTCGGTTCCCGGTCGGTCACCCCTTTGTCACACCCACAATGTATGACCGACCGCCGCGACTGCAAAGGCAATTATTCCTTTTTGCCCTTTTCTTTCTCTTTTTCCTTGGCCGCCGGCTGCACTTCCAGCAGTTCGACCTGGAACACCAGCATGGAGCCGGGCTCGATCACCGGAGGGGCGCCACGGTCGCCATAGGCGAGATCCGGCGGGATGTACAATTCGGCGGTGGTGCCGGTGTTCAGCAGCTGCAGCGCTTCCTGCCAGCCGGCAATGACCTGGTTGACCTGGAAGACGGCCGGCTCGTTGCGTTTGTAGGAGCTGTCGAATTCCTTGCCATCCAGCAGGGTGCCCTTGTAATGAACCTTGACGGTGTCGGCAGGGGTCGGCTTGGCGCCCTCGCCTTTCTTGAGGATCTTGTACTGCAAGCCCGACTTGGTTTCGACCACGCCTTCCTTGGCCTTGTTGGCCTTGAGAAACTCCTCGGCGGCCTTGCGGTTCTTCTGGACCATGGCCACGGTCTTCTGGACCTGCTTATCCTGCTGCCGCTTAGCGAATTCCTGCTGAATGGCGGCCGCGGCCTCGGGGGTCAGCAGTGGCTTATTGCCGTTGTAGCCGTCATTGATCCCTTGCTGCAACACGCCCAGATCGAATTTCTCCTCCAGGCCCTTGAAGTATTCGCCAAGATCCAACCCCATGGCATAACTCAATTTCTGCTCATCGGTCTTCAACTCGGCGGGTTGAGCCTGATCGGCGGCAAAGGCCGGCCGCACCATGAGCAGCAGGGCCAGCAGCCCGGACACACACCATTTCATACAAATCTCCTTTTCAATGATTGAGGGCTAACGGTATTCACGGTCGGCAGGGGTGAGTTTGACCGGCCAGGAGCACCAGGATGGACGGCAACGACATTGCAACAGACGCCCTATTGCGCACGCGGTTGAAGCTAATCATTCTTTCCAGGCCGGTGTCCACTTTTTTTTGTGATTCAGCGGATTTTCTACAATTTTCTTTTATCGATGACCCGCTTGGCCTTGCCTTCGGATCGCTCCAGGGTCTTCTCCTCGACCAGCTTCACCTCGACCCCGACCCCGAGTTCCGAGGCCAGTCGGTTCTTGATCCGTTCGACCACCTCGCGCTGCTTCTTCATCTGGTCGAAAAAGATGGATTCCATCACTTCCACCAGCACGGTGATCTTGTCGGCATGGTTTTCCCGTTCGACCACGATCTGGTAATGCGGTTCGGTGCCCTCGACCTCGAACAGGACCTTCTCGATCTGGATGGGGAACACGTTGACGCCCTTGATGATCAGCATATCGTCGGAACGGCCCATCACCCGCTGCATCCGTTTCATGGTCCGGCCGCAGGGGCAGGGCTCGGGGATGAACCGGGTCAGGTCCCTGGTCCGGTAGCGGACTATGGGAAAGGCCTCCTTAGTCAGGGTGGTGATCACCAACTCGCCGATTTCGCCCTCGGGCACCGGCTCCAGGGTCACCGGATCGAGCACCTCGAGTAGGAAATGGTCCTCGTTGATGTGCAAGCCGTTGCAGTACTGGCACTCGCCGGAAACCCCCGGCCCCATGACCTCGGACAAACCGTAGTTGTCGGTGGCGAGGATGCCCAGTTTCTGGTGGATCTCCTGGCGCATGGCCTCGGACCAGGGTTCGCCGCCGAACAGGCCGAAACGCAGGGACAACCCGTTGGGGTTGATCCCCATCTCCATCATGGTGTCGGCCAGGATCAGGGAATAGGAAGGGGTGCAGACCAGGGCGGTGGTCTTGAAATCCTGCATGATCTGGATCTGGCGCTTGGTGTTGCCCGCGGAAATGGGGATGACCGAGGTCCCGATCAGCTCGGCGCCGTAGTGGAGGCCGAAACCGCCGGTAAACAGGCCGTAGCCGAAGGCGATCTGGATGACGTCGTTCTTGGTGACGCCGGCGGCGGTGATCACCCGGGCCACCAAATTCGACCAAGTCTTGATGTCGTTGCGGGTGTAGCCGACCACCGTGGCCTGGCCCGAGGTGCCGGAGGACGAATGCACCCGGACGATGTCGCGCAGGGGCACGGCGAACAGGCCGTAGGGATAGTTATCGCGCAGGTCCTGCTTTTCGGTGAACGGCAGCCGCCGGAGGTCGTCCAGGGACCGGATGTCGTCGTAGTTGAACTTGAGCTGATCGAATTTCTTCTTGTAGAAGGGAACATGGGTTCCCACCCGATACAGCGTGGACTGAAGCCGCTCCAGCTGGAGCTGCTCCAGATCCTCCCTGGCCATGCATTCTCGTTCCGGTTCCCAGTACATTGGTCTGTGTTTTGTCCTCGTTCGTCTGACAGGATGGGGCATCCTGTAATTACGCTATCTTTTCCCGTCCCAGGTAGGCCCGCTGCACATCGGCGTTGGCCAGCAGGTCGGCGGCAGGCCCCTGGAGGATGACCTTGCCCACTTCAAGCACATAGCCCCGGTCGGCGATTCCCAGAGCCGCCTTGGCGTTCTGCTCGATCAGCAGCACGGTGTTGCCCTGGCCGCGCAGCCGGCAGATGATCTGGAAGATGTCGCGGACGATGAGCGGCGCCAGCCCGGTGGAGGGCTCGTCCATCATCACCAGTTTCGGCCGCGACATCAGGGCCCGGCCCATGGCCAGCATCTGCTGCTCGCCGCCGGACAGCGTCCCGGCCAGTTGCTGCCGCCGCTCGCGCAGGATGGGAAACAGCTCGTACTGGCGTTCCAGTTCCTTAAGCACCTCGGCCCGGCCCTGCTCCTTTTGCAGGATGAAGCCGCCCAACAGCAGGTTTTCCTCCACCGACATCGGGGCAAAGACCTGGCGGCCTTCCGGCACCAGCGCGCAGCCCGAGGCCACGATTCGCTCCACGGCCGTGCTGCCGGTGGCCTGGCCGAGAAACCTCACCTCGCCGCGCATCGGCCGGATCAACCCGATTACGGTGTGCAGCAAGGTGGTCTTGCTGGCCCCGTTGGCGCCGATCATGGCCACGATCTCGCCCGGCTTGACATGGAGCGAGATGTTTTTCAGCACCCGGAGCTTGCCGTAGCCGGCGTCGAGATTGCGAATCTTCAGCATGGCGCCCGCCGCGGGGAACAGGGGGGAAGGCGCCGGTTGTCAGCCCGCATCGTCCTCTCCCAGGTAGATTTTGATCACCTCGGCGTTCTGCTGGATCTTGGCCGGGGTATCCTCGGCCAGTTTGGCGCCGAAGCTCAAGACCACGATCTCGTCGGAAATGTCCATCACCAGCGACATGTCGTGCTCGACCAGCAGCACAGTGATGCCCATGTCCCGGATGGTGGCGATCAGCCGGGCCACCTCGGCGGTCTCGTAGATGTTCAACCCTGCCGCCGGTTCGTCCAATAGAAGCAACTGCGGTTCGGCGGCCAGGGCCCGGGCCATCTCCACCGCCCGCTGCTGGCCAAAGGCGAGGCTGGTGGCTTCGGCCTCGGCCAGGTCGGCGATCTGAAGGAAATCGAGCAGCTCCATGGCCCGCGCCCGGATGGCCCGCTCCTCCTTCCAACTCTGGGGCAGGTTGAACAGGCCGGAGAAAAAACCGCTGCGGCTTTGCACGTGCCGGCCGACCATGACGCATTCCAGGGCGGTCATGCCGTGGAACAGCTTGATGTTCTGGAAGGTGCGCGCCATGCCCAGCCGGGCGATCTGATGCGTTTTCTTTCCCTGGATCTCTTGACCCCGGAAGGTGATGGTGCCGGCGGTTACCGGCAGGTTGCCGGCGATCAGGTTGAACAAGGTGGTCTTGCCGGCGCCGTTGGGCCCGATCACCGCCTTGATGCTGCCCGGCGCCACCGCAAAGTCGATGTCGTTGACCGCATGCAGGCCGCCGAACCGCTTATGCACGCCGCGCAGGGCCAGCAGGGGCTCGTTGCCGCCGCTCATGCCCGCCCTCCCGGAACCAACCGCCGGGCCAGCTCCTTCAGCCGCAGGCTCAGGATGCCCTGCGGGGCGAACAGCATGACCGCGATCAGGATCACCCCGAAGACCATGTCGTCATGGGCGCCGAACACACCGCGCAACGAGAGGAAGGTCAGCCCCACCCCCATGATCAGAGTGCCCCAGAGATTGGTCATGCCGCCGACCGCGACCAGTGCCACATAGCGCACCGATTTCATTACCGAGGCCTCGCTCGGCCCGATGCCGCCGTTGAAATGGGTGAGCAGCACCCCGGCCACGGCGGCGTAGACCGCGCTTAAGACAAAGACCTGGAGCTTGCAGCCGGCGGTGGCGATACCCGAGGCCTCGGCCGCCTCTTCGGAGCTGTGCAGCGAGCGCAGGGCCCGACCGACCCGCGAGCCGATCAAGTTGAGCAGCAAGGCCATCCCCAGGATGAGGGTGCCCCAGGCCACGTAAAAATTGAGCACCCGATGGTCGGCGCCGCCGCTCACCACCACCGGGCCGAAGCCGGCCAGATCGGGCAGCAGGACAAAGGCGGGCACCTCGGCGATGCCGTCCGCTTCGCCGAAATAGGGCGAGGCCAGCAAGAGCCGGTAGACGATGGTGCCGAAGCCCAGGGTGGCCATGGCCAGATAGTGGCCCTTGAGCTTGAGCACCGGCACCCCGATGACCAGGGCCACCAGGGCTGCAGCCGCCACCGCCAGCCCGCCGGCCGCCCAGGGCGTCACCGTCAGCAGGGCCTCGCCGTAGATGTCCTGGCCGCTGACCAGCAGCCCGAGACTGTCGAGGATTCGCACCGGGGGCGCATCCTGGAACGGCAGCAGATTGCGGGTGGTCAAGGCCGCGGCCAGGTAGCCGCCAATGGCGAAAAAGCCGGCATGGCCGATGGAAATCTGGCCGGCATAGCCCATGAGCACCCCGAGCCCGATCACCACCAGGCCGTAATAGGCGGCCATGGTGAGCTGGGTCAGGTAGAATTGGGTCCCGGTGGCCACGGTAAGCAGGTGCAGGCCCACGGTCGCCAGGCAGAGGGCCGCCAGGGAAAAATTCTTCCGGGTGCGCATCAGAAATCCTTCAAGCGGGCCGCCTCGCTCGAACCGAAGATCCCGTGCGGCTTGACAAAGAGGATCAGCAGCAGGATGGCGATGGCGATGGCGTCTTGGAAGGCGAGCGGCACCACCGTCACCGAGAAGGCCTCGATGATCCCCAGCAGGACACCGGCCGCGACCGCGGCCAGGGAATTGCCCAGGCCGCCCAGGATGGCGACGGTGAAACCCTTGATCGCCAGCGAGGCGCCGGAATCGTATTGGGTATAGGTAATCGGCGACATCACGCAGCCGGCCAGGGCGCCGATGCCGGCGCTGAGCATGAACGACAGGGTCACCATGTTGCGGGTGTTGATGCCGCAGAGCAGGGCCGCGGTCCGGTTGGCCGCGCAGGCCCGCATCTCCCGGCCGATGGGCGTGGATTTGAAGAACAGGCTCAGGCCGGCCATCATCACCGCGCAGGCGGCAATCACCCACACCACCTGCGGCGAGATGTGCACGCTGCCCAGGTTGAAGGTGGTGATCTCGTTGCCGTAAAAATAGGGCAGGCTGCGGATCGATTCGCCCCAGATGTGCAGGGCCGATTCCCGCAACAGGATGGAGATGCCGATGGTGATGATGATCATCCGCAGCACCGAGGGGCTTTCCAGCCAGCGGATGAACAGGATCTCGATCACCGCGCCGATGCCCATGGTGACCAGCACCGCCGCCGCGATGGCATAGCCCAGCGGTATGAATTCCATCAGGGAAATGGAGATCATTCCGCCCAGCATCACGAACTCGCCCTGGGCAAAATTGATGATGCCCGTGGTGTTGTAGATGATGTTGAAGCCGATGGCGACGATGGCGTAGATCGCGCCGTAGGTGAGGCCGGCAAAGAGGTATTGGAAAAAGAGATCAAGACTCATGCGGAATGCGAATTAAAAGGCCGGCGGGCCCCGATCGAGGTCCGCCGGCATCAATCTTACTTGCCACGGTGAAAAAGCGAACCGGCTCTCCCCGGCCGGGCCCATGGCAAAGGGATCGGCACTGCTGCCTAAGCTTCGGGCCTGCGGCAGGCGGGTGCGCCGGGGCGCGGCTGGCCGCCGTCTTTCCTGCTCCTAGTCCATCGACCGATTCGGCCGGCCGGCCACGGCAAAACGCCGCCCGCTTACAAGGAGCAGATCTGCTGCCCGCTCAGGAGGACGAAACCGTTCTCCTGCAACACCGTGATGGCCTGGTCCATTTCGTCGAAGCGGAAGATCAGCACCGCATCGGCACCGCTCTTGTTGACAAAGGCGTACATGTACTCGACGTTGAGGCCGGCCTCGTTGACCACCTTGAGCACGCTGGCCAGGCCGCCCGAACGGTCCGGCACCTCGACCGCCACCACGTTGGTCTTACCCACGGTGAAGCCGCCGGCGCGCAAGCTTTCCTTGGCCAGGTCCACCTTGTCGACAATCAGGCGCAGAATGCCGAAATCGGCGGTGTCGGCCACGGACAGCGCCCGGATATTGATCTCGTTTTCCGCCAGGATACGGGTAATCTCAGCCAGGCGGCCCGATTTGTTCTCGAGAAAAACCGCGATCTGCTCAACACGCATACGATCCTCCTGTGGTTAGAGTTTGCGGCGGTCGGTAACCCGCTGGGCCTTGCCTTCGGAACGCTGGATGGAGCGCGGCTCCACCAGTTTCACCTTGCAGGTGACCCCGAGCATATCCTTGATTTCGACCTGGATTCTCCGGGTCAGCTTCTCCAACACCTTGATCTCGTCGGAGAAGATGTTCTCACTCACCTCGACCAGCACCGACATCACATCGAGATTGCCGTCGCGGGTGACCTCGATCTGGTAATGGGGCTCGACCCCGTCGATGCCCATCAGCACATGCTCGACCTGGGACGGGAACACGTTCACCCCGCGGATGATCAGCATGTCGTCGGTCCGGCCCGTGACCTTTTCCATCCGGATCAGGGTGCGGCCGCAGGCGCAGGGTTCGAGGAACAGCCGGGAGATATCCTTGGTCCGGTAGCGGACCAGCGGGAAGGCCTCCTTGGTCAGGGTGGTGAAGACCAGCTCGCCGACCTCGCCGTAGGGCAGGGGTTCCAGGGTTTCCGGATCGACGACCTCGGGCAGGAAGTTGTCTTCCAGGATGTGCATGCCGCGATCGGAATGGATGCACTCCATGGCTACGCCGGGGCCGATGATCTCGGACAGGCCGTAGATGTCCACCGCCCTGATGCCCAGCTTGCGCTCCACCTCCTCGCGCATGTTCTCGCTCCAGGGCTCGGCGCCGTGGATGCCGACCCGCAGCTTGAGTTCCCCGGACGTGACGCCGGCGTCGGCCATGGCATCGGCCAGGTTGAGGGCGTAGGACGGGGTGGAGAGGAGCACGGTGGAGCCGAAGTCGCGCATGATGGTTACCTGGCGCCGGGAGTTGCCGCCCGACACCGGGATGACCGTGGCCCCTAGGGCCTCGATGCCGTAATGGGCGCCGAGGCCGCCGGTAAACAGGCCGTAGCCGTAGGCGTTGTGGACCATGTCGCCCTTGGTCACCCCGGCCATGGTCAGGCAGCGGGCCATCACCTGGGCCCAGAGCTCGATATCCGGCTGAGTGTAGCCGACCACCGTGGACTTGCCGGTGGTGCCCGAGGAAGCATGCACCCGGATGACATCCTCCATCGGGGTGGCGAACAGCCCGAAGGGATAGTTGTCGCGCAGGTCGTCCTTGGTGGTGTAGGGCAGCTTGCGCAGGTCGGCGAGCGACCGGATATCGTCGGGCTTGACCCCGGCGGCATCCATCTTGGCCCGGTACGGCCTGACCTGGGCGTACACCCGATGGACCAGGGCCTGCAACCGTCTCAGCTGGATCGATTCCAGGCCGGACCGGGGCAGCGTTTCGATTTCCTCAACCCACATCATCGTCACACCTCGTTGTCGACGCCGCCGGTTTACGCGTGGACCGCGGCCCGGCCGGCGGCAAAGGCCTTCTTGTTGACTTCGCGGAAGCTGGGCTTGACGGTGTTATCGATCACCTGGAGAAAGATCTCGGGTCCGACCGCGAGAAAATTGGACATGGCCCCGACCATGGCCACGTTGGCGGTGCGCAGCTCGCCCACCGATTCGGCCACCGCAAAGGCGTCGATGGCCACCACGTTGATGTGGCGGGCCTTGAGTTCGTCGAGGATGTTTTCGGGATACTGGGCCTTACCGAGAGCCACCGCCGGCGGCAGAATCTTCTGGGTGTTGACCACCACGGCGCTGTCGCGGTGCAGGTACGGCAGATAGCGCACGGCCTCCAGGATCTCGAAGGCCACCAGGATATCGGCCGCGCCCAACTCGATCAGGGGCGAGTACACCTTTTCGCCGTAGCGGAGATGGGCCTCGACCGAGCCGCCCCGCTGGGCCATGCCGTGCACCTCGCTTTTCTTGACGTCGAAGCCGGCCGCCAACTGGGCATAGGCGGTCAATTCGCTGGCCAGGAGAATGCCCTGGCCGCCCACGCCTGAAAAGAGGATATTGCCGCTCTGTTTCATTACTTGGCCTCCTTTTTCGTGATCGCGTCGAACTTGCACACGCAGGCGCACTGCCCGCAGCCGTTGCACTGCACCTCGGCGATCCGGGCGAATCCCTTCTGTTTTTCCCGATATCCCCGGGCCACCGCCTCCTCGGGGGTCAGCGGTGTCCAGCTGATGGCCGGGCAGCCCATCTGCACGCAGAGCGAACAGCCGGTACAGTTGTCGAGATTGGTGAAATAGACCGGTTTTTCGCGCTTGGCCTCCTCGGGCAGAAGCACGCAGGGGGCGCGGCTGATGATCACCGAGGGCTCGGGGGCCTCGATCTCCTCCTTGAGCACCTTGCGGGTGGCGTCGATGTCGTGCGGGTTGACCACCGCCACCCGCTTGACCCCCAGCGCCCGGCACAGCCCTTCGAGGTTCAAAGCCGGGGCCGGATCGCCCAGGATGGAGCGGCCCGAGGCCGGGTTGTCTTGGTGGCCGGTCATGGCGGTGGTGCGATTATCGAGGATGATCACCGAGGCGTAGGTGCCGTTGTAGACCATGTTCAAGAGGCCGGTGATGCCCGAATGCATGAAGGTGGAATCGCCGAGCACGGCCACGATTTTGCCCTCGCCTTTCTTGCCGAGCGCCTTGGCCATGCCGTGGGCCATGGTGATCGAGGCGCCCATGCAGACGCAGGCGTCCATGGCCGACAAGGGCGGCAGGAAGCCCAAGGTGTAGCAACCGATATCGCCGGAAACGAACACGTCCTTCATCCGCGACAGGCCGTAGAACAGGCCGCGGTGCGGGCAACCGGCGCACATGTTCGGCGGCCGCATCGGCAATTCCAGCGGGTCGAAGACCGCACCGACGGTCTCCGGGGCAATCGCCTTGCGCACGATGAACGAGTTGAGTTCGCCCTGGTTGGGGATCAGGTCCTTGCCCCGGCAGGCGATGCCCATGGCCTTGAGGTGGGTTTCGATGAAGGGGTCGAGCTCCTCGACCACGATCAGTTCCTCCACGGTGGCGGCAAAGGCGCGGATCATCTTCTCCGGCAGGGGCCAGACCATGCCAAGCTTGAGCACCGGCGCCTCGGGAAAGGCCTCCTTGACGTAGTTGTAGGGCACGCCGGAAGTGATGAAGCCCCGCTTGCCGCTACCGGGTTCGATCCGGTTTTCCGGCAGGGTCTCGGCCAGTTCGCGGGTGGCCTGCATCCGTTTTTCCACCGCCACCCGCCGCACCCTGGCGTTGCCGGGCAGCATGACCAGCTTGGCCGGCATCTTCTCGATCGAGGGCTCAGGGGTCTCGCAACGGCTCCCCTTTTCCACCACGCCCTTGACGTGGGCGATGCGGGTGGTGATGCGTATGATCACCGGCACATCCAACTGCTCGCTCAAGGTATACGCCAGGCCCATCATCCGCTTGGCCTCGGCCGGGTCGGAGGGTTCGAGCAGGGGTAGCTTGGCGGCAAAGGCGTAGTTGCGGTTGTCTTGCTCGTTCTGGGAGCTGTGCATCTGGGGATCGTCGGCGTTGAGGATCACCAAACCGCCGCGCACGCCGGTGTAGGCCGCGGTGAACAAGGGATCCGCCGCCACGTTGAGGCCCACGTGCTTCATGGTGGCCAGGGCCCGGGCACCGGCAAAGGAGGCGCCGATCGCCACTTCCAGCCCCACTTTCTCGTTGGGCGCCCACTCGGTGTACACCCCTTCGTAGCGGGAAAGGTTGCCCATGATTTCGGTCGACGGCGTGCCCGGATATCCCGAGGCCACCCGCACCCCCGCCTCCCAGGCGCCGAGGGCGATTGCCTCGTTGCCGGAAAGCCACAATGTTGTCTCCTTATCGAAACCCACGTCCTTCCTCCTTGCTATTCTTCACGGAAATCGGCCGCTAGCCGTCTGTCGCCGCGCATCAAGTTTGGAGAGGCGGCACGGCCCCCACCGCGACCGCCTTCCCCGCACCGTTCCGACAAAAGAGTTTCCTTACCTTGAATGCCAAGGGTTAGGCAAGCCCTTTTTCCTGTTCTTCCGTCCGCCGGCTCTAGCCGACGGTTCACTTGCCGGCCGCAGTAGCCGGTTGCTTGGCCTTGACCGCGGTCATGGCCCATTCGATCCGCTCCCGGTTGGCCTCGGTGGTGCCCACCACCAGCTCGGTCGACTGCATCAGCTGCACCAATTCACGCTTGAGCCGCTCCATGCCGATCTGCTTGGAGGCGGCCAGGAGGGCGCCCACCCATTCCAGGGTCTCGCCGGTCTGGCGGGACATCCGGGCCGGATACAGCACAAAGCTGCTGAAATTGGCGGCCTTCATCCGGGCGCTCAACTCCGACCCCAGTTGGGCGGCCACCGGCGCGGTCAGGGCGTCGGGTGCGTCCTTGGCCTCGAGGATCGCCTTGAGGGCCGGCTTGCTGGTGGACAGGTAGAACATGTTGCCGGTAAGCACCGTCGCCGGCTGGGTCTCGCCGGGCAGCACCGGCCAGGAATAGACGGTCTGGTCCGCCACCTGCTCCTGCTCCTCGCCGGCGATTCCTTCCTGGGTGATAAGGCCCCGGACCCCGTTCAGCGCCTTCTCGGCCACCGCCCGATCGCGGAGCTCGACGAAGAAAGTCATCTTCGGCCAGGGGAACAGCGGCGTGCGCACGATGTCGTCGAGCACGGCGCCGTACTGCGGGCCAAAGGCACGGCCCAACTCTTCCAGGGAAACGCCCAGCACGGCCCGAGCCGACTGGTCGATCTCCTGGTATTCCTTTTCACCGTCGGCCCGCAAGGCCTGGATAATCCGTTCGGTCTGGAACGACGCGGCCCAGTTGTAGGCAAGGGAGTTTTCCTTGAGCAGGTGCAGGGTCTGGTTGCCCTTGCCCGAGGCGTCGATCATGCCTTTCATGACCGGGTGCAGCCGGTCGTATGCCAGGCCGGAGTGTCCCCGGCTTTCCATGCCGTGGCTGGTCTCGTAACCGATCGAGTAGGTGGCGCCGACCCCGGCCAGCATTTCCCCGACTTCCTTGAACTCGGGCGTGGCGGCGGTCTTGAGGAGTTCAGCCATGATCGGGACGTTGATATACATCCGCGAATAGGTCGTCTCCTCGGGGAAGGGTTTCCAGAAGGTCGCCGCCTCCTGGAAGGCGGGCGCCTTGTTCAGGGCCGCTTCGCCCTTGCCGGCGGAGACGCAGGTCTTGATGGTTGCCGGCGCGCAGGCCAGGAACACCATCTTGCCCTCGGTATAGCCGTAGAAGATCTTCCCGTCGTTGGTGGTGATCTTGACCAGGTTCAGGCCGTCCACCGTTTCACGGCTGAACTGGGCGTTCTTGAGCAGGCGGCTCAGCATGTCCAAAGGGCCGGCCATCGAGCTCCGGGCCACCAGAATCAGCGAGTCGCGCAGCGCCTCCTCCGGTTTTTCGGCCAGGATCTTGCGGTCCGGCGACAGCATGGCCAGGGTGGCGTCTTCGCCGAACACGGCGCGAAAGGCCGGGTCGTCCACCACCGCGGTCACCGAGTTATACACCCGGTCGTATTCGGCGGTTTCCTGGGGAGCGCCGCCCATTTCCTGGACAATGGCGTGGATGGTGTCCTTGGCCAGCAGTTTCCCCAGCGGCGAGGCGGCAAAGCCATCGATCAAGGTATTGCCGTGGCTCAGGTTGACGGTCAGCACCGCATCCGGCGGCAAAAAGCGCGCATAGGAATTGGCCTCCGTCTTGCCGCGCAGCAGGAGGTAGAACCCGGCGGCGACCACAACCGCCAGACACAAGACAATGCCCACAATTCTCTTCATTCGATCTCTCCGTTCAAGGGGTGTAAAATCCAAAGGGCAAGCCGCGTTCCCCGAAGATTCGGGGGAGGCTCACTCCTCCATCGCCGCCGCTTCCAGTTCGACGGCCTCAATGGCCTGCTGGGCCTCTTCCCAGCGCTGGTAGGCCCGCTCCAGGTGCCGCTCCACCTGGTTGTATTCCTTGCTGACCGAACTCCACTGCTCCTGATCGCCGTAGAGTTCGGGATCGGCCATCTTGGCTTCGAGTTCGGCCTTGCGTTTTTCCATCTTCTCGATCTCCTGTTCGGCCTCTTCGCTTTTCTTCTTCAGGGGGCCGAGTTTCTTGTTGAGCTGCTGCCGCTCCTGGGCCCGCTGCCGGCGCAGGGCTTTCCTGTCGACCACCGGTTCGCCGCCCCCCGACCCGCCGGCCACCGGCTCGGTCCGGGCCGGCGGCGCGGCCGCGATCCCGGCCTGGTTCTCCATCTTCCGCCGCCATTCGAGATAGTCGTCGATGTTGCCCTCGTGGAGAGTAGCCCGGCCGTTGCGGATCTCCAGCACCTTGTTGATGAAGGAGTTGACGAAAAACCGGTTGTGGGAGACCACGATGATCGTGCCCTCGTACTGGGCCATGGCCTCCTGGAGAATTTCCTGCGAACTCATGTCCAGGTGGTTGGTGGGTTCGTCCAGCAGCATCAGGTTGGCCGGGCGCACCAGCATCCTGGCCAGGGCCACCCGCGACTTCTCGCCGCCGGAGAGCACCCGCACCTGTTTTTCCACCTCGTCGCCGGTGAACAGAAAGGCACCCAACAGCGAGCGGACCTGGGTGATGGTCATGTCGACCGCGGTATGATAGACCGTGTCGAGGATGGTCAGGTCGCCGGCCAGTTCCTGGGCCTGGTGCTGGCCGAAATAGGAGAGGATGACGTTGTGGCCGAGCTTGATTTCGCCCTCGGCCTTGAGTTGGCCGGCCAGGATCTTGAGCAAAGTGGTCTTGCCGGCGCCGTTGACCCCCACCACCGCCAGCTTGTCGCCGCGTTGCAGGGAAAAGCCGACCCCGTCGAACACCGGCTTGTTGTGATAGCTCTTGCGCACCTCCTCCAAGTGGAGCACGTCCCGGCCCGAGGGTGCTGCCGGCGGAAAGGTGAACCGGATGGTGCGGTCTGTCTCGGAGAGTTCGAGCCGTTCCAGTTTTTCCAGCTGTTTGACCCGGCTCTGCACTTGGCGCGCCTTGGTCGACTTGGCCCGAAACCTGGTGATGAACCGTTCCGACTGGCGGATCATGGCCTGCTGGTTATCGTAGGCGGCCCGCTCCAGCTCCAGCCGCTGCGCCTTTTCCACCAGGTAGTGGGAATAATTGCCGCGAAAGACGCTCAGCCGTCCCAGGCTCAGCTCCCAGGTGATCGAGGTCACCCGGTCGAGAAAGGCCCGATCGTGGGAAATGATGATCATCGCCCCCTGGTAGCCGAGGAGAAAGTCCTCCAGCCAGGTGAGCGAATCGAGGTCGAGGTGGTTGGTGGGCTCGTCCAGCAAAAGGAGCGCGGGCCGCTTGAGCAGCAGCTTGGCCAGCAACAGCCGCATGATCCAGCCGCCCGAAAAGCTCTTGACCTCGCGCTCCAGGTCGGCGGCGGCAAAGCCGAGCCCGAACAGCACCCGTTCGATCTGGGGCCGAATGCGAAAAACGTCGCTGCCCTCCAGCAGGTGCTGCAGTTCGCCCTGCCGCGCCAGCAGCCCGTCGATGGCCGGGTCGTCGGCATCGATCAGGGCCAGTTCCCCGCTCACCCGTTCCAGCTCCTCCTGATGGGCCAGGATTTCGTCAAAGGCCGACTCCGCCTCGGCAAAGAGGCTGCGGCGGCCAAGGTCGATGTTCACCTCCTGGGGCAGGTAGGCCACGGTGAACCAGGAGGCCCGGTTGACGATGCCGGGGTCGACATCCTGCTCGCCGCACATGATTTTCAGCAGGGTCGATTTGCCGGCGCCGTTGACCCCGGCCAGGCCCACTCGGTCGCCGGAATGGATTTGGGCCGCGACCTCGCGGAACAGGTGCTTGTCGCCGTATTGCAGGTTCAGGTCGTTGATGCTGAGCATGGACGGTTGTTCGCGGGACGGTCGGCCGCGGTCGAAATGGTGGTATTGAGCAAGGCGAAACGGCCGGTCGCCGGGCGGCCGCCGGGGCGCGAATTCGTTTTTTCGGGCATGCCGACGCCCTCGCCGGCAACGGCGTTTTCCGGAACAAGCCGCAGGGTCTGTCGCGGCTGGGCCGGGTCGATCCGCAGGATCAGGCGGTCCAGCAGCCCCAATTGCCGCAGCCGGTGCAGGTTGGCGGATTTCGGCCCGCGAAAGATCGACTGGTCCTGGGCGGCGATCGCCAAGGCGGTTCGGCCGCCGGCCGGTACGCCGGCCAGCAGGCGGCGGGTCTGCGCCAACATCAGTCGGGCCAGAACCAGCTCGCCAAAGGCCGGATGATAGGGACCGGCTACCAGGGCGCACGCCAACTCCGCCGAGGGTTGCAGGCCCATCCGTACCACCCCGATCCCCTCGCAGTCAAACCGTTTTTTCAGATAGGCCGCCCAGGCCACGGCCCGCGCCAGACCGAGCGGACGGTAGCTTCCCCGGCGATACAATCGCTCCAGGCCGCTGCCCCGCAGGACCAGGGCCGGGTAGATCCGGACGAAATCCGGCCGCAGGCGGATCACCTCGTCCGCGGTGCGCCGGAGCGAAGGGAAATTTTCTCCGGGCAGGCCCAGCATCAGCTGCAGGCCCAGGCGCATGTCGCGCTCACGGATCCGGTGGACCGCGATGGCGATGGCAGCGGCGTCATGGCCGCGGCCGGACCGGCGCAGGACCTCGTCGTCGCAGGATTGGGCGCCCAACTCGACGATCGAAACCCGGTGGTGGGCCAGCAGGTCGAGCCGCTGGCCGTCGATGGCATCGGGCCGGGTGGAAAGGCGGATCGCGTGCACCATGCCCTGTTGCCGGAAGGGACGCACCGCGGCCAGCAATTCGTCCTGCCGGGCAAGGGGCAGGCAGGTGAAGCTGCCGCCGTAAAAGGCCACCTCCACATCGCCGCGCCGCTCGGGCCGGGCGTGTGCCAGCCAGGTCCGGATCGTGGCCTCGATCTCCGCACCGGACCGCACCGGCGCCGCCTGGCCGCTGATGCGGTGCTGGTTGCAGAACAGGCAGCGATACGGGCACCCCTCGTGGGGGATGAAAACCGGGATCACCAGCGCCATGTCGTTGCCCATACGACGGCCGCCACGCGCCGTTTCATTCTTCCTGCCGCCGGAGGACAACCAAGGCTTCCCGGGCGGCCTGCTGTTCCGCCTCCTTCTTACTGGAGGCCTTGCCGGTGCCCAGCTCCTTGCCCTGGAAACGCACCGTGATCGAGAAAAGCCGGGCGTGGGCGGGCCCTTCCTCGCTCACCAGCAGGTATTCCGGCCCCTCGTTGAACCGCTCCTGCAACAGCTCCTGCAGGGCGCTCTTGGCATCGGCGCTGACCAGCTGCTCTTGGTGACGGTCGATGTGCGGCTCGAAAAAACGGCGGACAAAGGCCAGGGAGGCCTCGTAGCCACCGTCGAGAAAAATCGCCCCCACCAGGGCTTCGTAGGCGCAGGACAAGATCGACGGCTTATCGCTGCCGTGGGCAGCGGTTTCGCCCTTGCCCAGCAAGAGATGGCGGCCCAGATCGATCTCCTTGGCCCGTTCCGCCAGCCCGCCCTCGTTGACCAGGGCCGAGCGGATGCGGGTCAGCTTGCCTTCGCGCATCTCGGGAAAACGGGTGAACAGGATGAAGCCGACGGTGAGGTCGAGGACCGCATCGCCGAGAAATTCCTGGGTCTCGTTGTGCCGGCCGTCTTCAAGACGCTCAAAGGCAAAGGAACTGTGGATGAGAGAGAGTTGCAGCAATCGCAGGTCGCGGAACCGGTAATCGATCCGTTCCTGCAGCTCCTGCAACCCTTCCTCGTGGTCCTGGATCAGGGCCGCGAGTGTGGTTCCCATGGGGCTTGATTTCTCCTTGTCAAAAAAAAAATCTATGGTATAAGTGCCGCACATTCAGGCGACGTAGCCAAGAGGTAAGGCAGTGGTCTGCAAAACCATTATTCAGCGGTTCAAATCCGCTCGTCGCCTCCAGAAAATCCAAGCGGGCACCGGGAACTCCGGTGGCCGCTTTTTTTGTGGCCCGCAGCCACAGGGTATGTACCTGATGCCGCCGGCAAGGTCAAGCGGGCAACAAAAAAAGGCAGAGCCAAATGGCCCTGCCTTTTTTGTTATTGCTGTGGCCGGAAAGGGCGCGATCAGCTCTTCCGCCGAGAAAAGCCAGCCAGACCGATCAGGCCGGTACCGAACAGCAGCATGGCAGCGGGTTCGGGAACCGAGGATCCGGGAAGCGGATCCCGGCCATACAGGCTCAGGTGCGACAATTCGGGAAACTTGCCACCACTGTTCGTAAAGGTAATGCTCCAGGGGTTGTCGGTGCTGCTGCCCGATGCATCCAACAACACGTCATCGAAGAAAAAGGCAACGTACCTGTCGCTTGCCTTGAGCACCAGCACAAAGTCGACGGTCAGGGGAAAACCGGTGCCGCTCCAGGTGAGATCCCAGGTACCGATGGTACCGGTGGACGTCTTGGTACCCTTGCCGGAGCTGGCCACGGAAAAATCCATTCCACCGAACGAACCGGTGGCTGCAGCACCGCCGGGAGGATCGTCCTTGGCGATCAAGGAAAATTCACTCCCGCCAAAGATATCGTTCAGGCCGCTCGCGAGGCCGGTGTCGTTGCCCATGACCACCCCGGTCATGCCGTCGGCAGGTCTCCCGTTGAACATTACGTCCGATAAGGACACGGCTTGGGCTTGGCTGGCAATGAACAGCGCCACCAACCCCAAAAACAATTTCATCTTCATTCTTCCTCCTCTAACAACTATTCAGATAACCTTCATGGTTTGTTGAGCCTCGTTAAGAGCCTCGCCTCCCGCTTCCTTGTGTGGTCTTTAGCAAAAATCAATCCAGCAACACGAAAAATTCAAACCTCCCCATCTTTCCCTAAGCGTAAACACTAGCATGCCAATCAAAAATATTACATGAAAAAACAGTGAAATAGCCACAAAGACATCGCGCTTTCCCTTCCATCATCTTTGGGTTATTCCTCCCTGATCGCACCTTGTCTTTTCCGGTTTTCTGAAAAAAAACGACAGTTGCACGGAAATTTTTATAAAAAATACAACAAAATCACATTGTTACCAATCAAATCTTTTCCAGGTCGCCAACTCGTTTGGTCCTGCCGGCAAGGCCACTTCGTTTTCAAGATTGCCTTACCACTTGGATTCAATATAAATGTATGGGCTCGGAACTCATTGCAGCGCAGGCAAATCGGCCACAAATGCCTCCTCGCTATCGAGGTCGGCGCCGGCCTGAATGTACCGCGCCTCCAGATATGGCAAGGAAAACATTTCCGGTTTTTCGATTTGACTTCATCGAAATGGCAGATACAATATTTGCGGCAGAATCGCCGAGGCAAAAAAAAAGGCGGGGTCAGAGACCCCGCCTTTTCGATTTCAGGAATTAAAACTGCTCAGTTTTTCCGCCGGGCAATGCCTGCCAGACCGATCAGGCCGGTGCCGAACAGCAGCATGGTGGCGGGCTCGGGAACAGGATCCCTGGGATCGGGAGAACCGGGAAGCGGATCCCTGCCGTACAGACTCAGGTGCGACAACTCAGGATACTGACCACCATTGTTTTTAAAGGTAATGGTCCATGGGTTGTCGGTGCTGCTCCCGGTCACACCCAGCAAGACATCGTCGAAGAAAAAGGCAACGTACCTGTCACTAGCCTTGAGCACCACGACAAAGTCGACGGTCATGGGAAGACCGGGGCCACTCCAGGTGAGATCCCAGGTGCCGGTGACACCGCTGGGTGTTTTGGTGCCCTTGCCCGAACTGACCACGGAAAAGTTCAGCCCACCGAGCGAGCCGGTGGCGGCGCTACCGCCGGGAGGATCGTCCTTGGCGATCAAGGAGAACTCATTACCGCCGAAAATATCGTTCAGGCCGCTCGCGATACCGGTGTCGTTGCCCATGATCACGCCTGTCATGCCGTCGGCAGGGTTTCCGTTGAACAGCACATCCGACAAGGACAGAGCATGAGCTTGGGTGGTGATGAACAAGGCTACCAAACCCAAAAACAGTTTCGTTTTCATATTTCCGCCTCCAAATGAATATGTAACACTCCTCGTTGTTGATTGAGCCTCTTGTAAGGCTCGCCCTCTTTTTGTCATTATTGTGCAACAAGTAATCCAGAAATAAAAAAAAGTAACAGGCATCTCACTTTTCTCAAAATCTTCCATTTAACATATTAAAATAACAATCTTTTATCAAAAGGTGGGCCAATTTATCTTCTGACAATGGAGATTTTCTTTCCTTCATTTTCATCTTTGATGCCCTCCTTTGCACTCCTCTTTTTCAACTTCCACAAAAAAGGTCCGATTATTCGGAATTTATTATAAAAATCAAATAAAATTATATGGTTATAGCGCGAACCATCCACTCGCGCCAGGCCATCTCCGTTTGCCGGGCACTGACCGCATTAAGGCCGATTTTGTGGCACCTACTCGCTACCACAAAACTGGAGTCGGGCGAGAACGGCCGGACCGCGGACAAATCGATCCCATAACCATTGCCCCCACGAAACTGTCTGTCACCGCTAACAATCAAAACGCATCTTCCGATAATCCGGATAACACAAAAGGGCTTTCCCGGTTTTGGATCAATCCGGATCAAACGATGGAAGGGCGGTCGCAACAGTGTTGTCAGTGCGTATCAGCCGATTACGAAGCCTTCGTGCAAGGCAAGGGAAGCAAAACGGTCGCTCGGGACAACCTGAACGGATATAGGTGCAGTTGCACCAAGCAATAAAAAAGGCAGGACCAAACGGCCCTGCCTTTTTTATTGCTTTCGTTCTATCCGGGAAAATTTGGCGCTCAGCTCTTCCTCCGGGCAATGCCTGCCAAGCCGATCAAGCCGGTGGCGAACAGCGCCATGGTGGCGGGTTCGGGAACCGGGTTGGTGGGGCCACCGCCCGGGTCGGGAGGATTCACGACCACGGGATTCCAGGCCAAATCCCGACCGTAGATGGAGATCCCGGTGAATTTATTGCCAAAGGTCTGGCTCCAGGTCCCACTCAGGCTGCCAATCGCAGTCGCGAATTCTTCATCGAGAAAGGAAAAGGCGGCCAAGCGGTTGTTGGTCTCGACGACCATCACCAAATCCGCGAAAAAGGGGTCGGCGGCATCCCAGGCAAGCGTCCAGTTTCCGGACTTGCTTGCGGTTTCGGTAAAACTCAGGACGAAATCGATCCCGGACCAGGTGCTGCTTGCACTAGGCGCACTCTTTGCGGCTGCGGAGATGAACGAAAAACCGCTTCCAAGTGTATTCAGATAGCTATTCAATTCGGTCTGATTGTTGAATTGCTTGCTGACCAAATTCGCATCCTCCCCATCCAGGGTCACGTCGGTCACGGATAACGCATGCGCTTGCGTGGCGATCAGCAAGGTCAGCGCCCCCACTAAAAACATCTTGTTCTTCATTGCACCCCTCCAAAGGATTATCGTCGACGGTGCGCCGTGTGGCGCGGCTCTTTCTTGTCATGCTTCTATCGGGACCAAAAGGGATCGGAAGCAAGAACGGACAACGAGCGATCTCGACGCCGCCAGACCATAACAGGTAACGAGGTGATATAACGTGTTTTACGTAACCATCACCACGCACTGGCAAAAAACGACTGTCGCCCATTAACTAAACATCCTTTCACCTTTTCCGGATTTACACAAGGAGAAAAACTTAAATACGGAAAATCAGAGAACGAAGGCGCTGACACAAGAATGAGACGAGAAAAACGGCCGGTTGGGCTCAGGCCGATTCGTCCCGACAGAGCGAATATATGTGCTCCACGCAATGGCTTGCGCCCTTGCGTCCGAGCACGCTCGAATAGAGAACAAAGTGGTCCACAATGAACGAACCGCCGGAAAACAGACCGTTTTCCACCAGGTACTTGCCGACCTTGGTGGCCGGCGTGTGTTGCAGGCGGGCCAGGGTGATGTGCGGGGTGTATTTCCGGTTTTCCAATTCAATACCCATCCGAAACAGGCGGGTGACGATCTTGCGCTGAAGGCTCATCAGCGGATCGCAGCGCTCGATCCCGGCCCAGACCACCCGGGGCTGGCCCCGGGGCGGAAAGAAACCCACTCCCTGCACCCGCAGGTCAAACGGGGCGGACACGATCTCGGTCAGGGCCTCGCGCAGGTCGAGGAAGGTGGCTCCATCGACCTCGCCGATGAAGCAGAGGGTGAGGTGCAGCTGATCGGGCGCCACCCAGCGGGCAGCGGGCAGGCCACAGCAGAGCAGGGCCAACTGCTCCCGGACCGCCGCCGGAGGATCGATGGCGATAAAAAGCCGTTTATTCATGCGTGGTTCTGGGTGAATGTCGACGATTGCGTCCGGTCCCCTTGCAGACAAGGGGAATGCCGGCCGGATCGATCGGGTTTATCGTTTTCGGGGACACGGAAGAACAAGGGCGCCGTGGAGAATCGAGGCGCCCGGTCGGGCACGACGGCAGGGGGAGCGGGAAAGGTGCGGGTGTCCGGCAAAAAAAACGCCTACTCCCTCCAATCCATGCCGATATCGCAGGCGCGGGCGCTGTGGGTGAGCGCACCCACCGAGATGATGTCCACCCCGGCTTCGGCAATGCCGCGCACGGTATCCAGGTTGACCCCGCCCGAGGCTTCGACGATCGCCCGGCCGGCAATCGTTGCCACCGCCTGGCGCAAGGTAGTGGGGTCCATGTTGTCGAGCATGATCACCCCCACCTTGCAGGCCAGGCATTCCTCCACCTGGGCGAGGGTGTCGGTCTCGACCTCGACGTTGATGGTGTGCGGCACCCGGGCCCGCACCCGGCGCACCGCCTCGGTGATCGAACCGCAGGCGGCGATATGGTTGTCCTTGATCAACACCCCGTCGCTGAGGCTGTAGCGGTGGTTATGGGCGCCACCGCTGGCCCGGACCGCGTATTTTTCCAACAGCCGCAGGCCTGGCGTGGTTTTGCGGGTATCGACGATCTCCGCCTTGGTGTGCTTGACTGCATCGGCAAAGGCCGAGGCCAGGGTGGCGATGCCACAGAGCCGCTGGGCCAGGTTGAGCGCCACTCGCTCGCCCCGCAGCAGGGTGCGGGTGGCACCGCTTAAGCGCAGCAGCACCTCGCCTTGCTCCACCCGGCTGCCGTCGGCCACGGCCCCGGTGCAGGCCACGTTCGGATCGAGCAGGCGGAAGACCCGCGCAGCCACGGTTTCCAGACCCACCACGGTCATGGGTTCGCGGGAGATAAAGCAAGCCCGGGCCCGGTCGCTCGGCGAAAAAATCGCCTCGGTGGTAATGTCGCCGTGCTCGAGGTCTTCGGCGAGAAATCGGTGCAAGAGGGGATCGAGGAGAAAGGTGTCCATATCCGTATCAGCGTAATTTGCTTAACCGTTCGGTGGATTCGATGGTCTTGGTCAGGCGGGAGCGAATTTCAGCCTCCTTGTCGCGTTCCTTGGCCACCACGGCCGCGGGCGCGTTGCGCATGAACTGCTCGTTGCCGAGCTTGCCCACGACCCGCTCCAGTTCCTTTTCCAATTTGGACCGCTCCTTGGCCAGCTTGTCCAATTCGCCGGCCACGTCGATCAACCCCTTGAGCGGCACCACCAGTTCCACCTCCTGCACCAGGCCGTGGCCGGCGTCGTCCGGCACCTGGCCGCTCTCCACGATGGCCAGCGAGCTGGCGCGGACCATGGCCTGGATGCCGGGGCCGAACTCGGTCAGGAGCCGCCGCTTGTCCGGATCGGGGCAGATGAGCGTCGCCTCGATCCGGGCGCTGGGATGCACCTCGGCCTCGGTGCGGATGGTGCGCACCCCGGAGATGACCCCCATCAGCAGGTTCATGGTGTTTTCCGCCTCTTCGTCCTCCCAGGCCGGATTGGTCTCGGGAAAGGATTCGACCATGATCGAGCCGCGCGCACCGGGCAGTTGGCTCCAGATCTCCTCGGTGACGAACGGGGTGACCGGGTGCATCAGCTTGAGCACCTGTTCCAAAACGGTCAGCAGCACGGCCTTGGCCTGGTCGCGGGCCGCGGCGTCCTCGCCGGACAAATCGGCTTTGATCCACTCCAGATACCAATCGCAGACCTCGTGCCAGACAAAGCGGTAGTTGGCCTGGGCCACCTCGTTGAAATTGTAGCCGTCCAACGCCGCCCGCACCTCGCCGATGGTGGCGTTGGTCCGGCTCAGAATCCAGCGGTGCGCCAGGCCCAGCCGTTTGGGATCGGCTGCCAGGGCGGTGATCGCCGGATCGGCCGAAGCCAGGTGCATCTGGGCGAACCGGGCCGCGTTCCACAGCTTGTTGATGAAACGACGATACCCGTCGATCCGCTCCTCGTCCATGCGGATCTCGCGGCCCTGGGCGGCAAAGGCGGTCAGGGTGAAGCGGAAGGCGTCGGTGCCGTACTGCTCGATCATCACCAGCGGGTCGATGACGTTGCCGGTGGACTTGGACATCTTCTTGCCGTGCTTATCCCGCACCAAGGCATGGAGATAGACATCGCGGAAGGGGACCTCGTCCATGCAGTGCAACCCCATCATCATCATCCGCGCCACCCAGAAGAAGAGGATGTCGAAGCTGGTGATCAGCACCGAGGTGGGGTAGAAGGTGGCCAATTCCCTGGTCTGCTCCGGCCAGCCCAAGGTGGAGAAGGGCCACAGGGCCGAGCTGAACCAGGTGTCGAGCACGTCGTTTTCCTGGAAGAGCCTGGTGGAGCCGCAGAAGGGGCAGACATCCGGAGCGTCGACCTCGACGATCAACTGGCCGCAGCCCTCGCAGGTCCAGGCCGGGATGCGATGACCCCACCAGATCTGGCGGGAGATGCACCAGTCGCGAATATTTTCCATCCAACTGTAGAAGGTGCGGTACCAGGTGTTGGGGTAGAGGTTGATCCGTCCCTGCTGGACCGCGGCCACCGCCTTGTCGGCCAGGGGCCGGACGCTGACGAACCATTGTTTGGAGGTGGTGGGCTCCACCACTGTGGCGCAGCGATAGCACTTGCCCACCGCGTGCTGGTAGTCCTCGATTTTTCCCAGCAGCCCCGCGGCCTCCAGGTCGGCCACGACCCGCTTGCGGCAGGCGAACCGGTCCAGGCCCGCGTAGGGCCCGGCCGCCTCGTTCATCACCCCGCGATCGTCCATCACCTTGAGCCGCGGCAGATCGTGGCGCAGGCCGATCTCGTAGTCGTCGCGGTCGTGCGCCGGGGTGACCTTGAGGGCACCGGTGCCGAATTCTCGCTGCACATGGTGGTCGAAGACCACCGGGATGGTGCGGCCTGTGAGCGGCAAGCTGATACCGATCTCGGCCAAATGCTGGTAGCGTTCGTCGTCGGGATGGACCGCCACCGCAGTGTCGCCGAGCATGGTCTCGGGGCGGGTGGTCGCCACCACCACCTGGCCGGAGCCGTCGGCATAAGGATAGCGGATGTGGTAGAGTTTGCCGTCGGTCGGGTCGTGCTCGACCTCGTCGTCGGCCAGGGCGGTGTGGCAGCGCGGGCACCAGTTGACGATGTAGTCGCCCTTGTAGATCAGCCCTTCCTTATACAGGCGGACGAATACCTCGCGCACCGCCTGCGACAGGCCGTCGTCCATGGTGAACCGCTCGCGGTCCCAATCGCAGGAGGCGCCCATGCGCTTGAGCTGGTTGATGATGGTGCCGCCCTTCTCCTCCTTCCAGGCCCAGACCCGCTCGATGAATTTTTCCCGGCCCAGGTCGTGGCGGCTCAGTTTCTCGCTGGCCAGCTGGCGCTCGACCACGTTCTGGGTGGCGATGCCCGCATGGTCGGTGCCCGGCACCCACAAGGTATTGTCGCCGCGCATCCGGTGGTAACGGACCAGAAGATCCTGGAGGGTATTGTTGAGGGCATGGCCGATGTGGAGCACGCCGGTGACGTTGGGTGGGGGAATGACGATGGCAAAGGCCGGCTTGCCCTCGTCCATGCGGGCGCTGAAGGTCTTGTCCGCAAGCCAGCGGGTGTACCAGCGGCGTTCCACCTCGGCGAATTCGTAGCCCTTGGGTAGATCGTACTTCTTCGGATTGTCAGAATGTGTCGCTTGCATTGGGTGTGCTGTTGTTCCGCCTCATCGACGGTCGGGTTGGAAAGGATGGAGATTGTCGTCAAGGTCCGGGCGGCACGGGGCATCCGCCCGGCCCCGCATGGAGCCGGGGTCGCCTTAGAGCACGCTCCAGGGCTTGGGGATGAAAATCTGCGAGTACAAGGCCAGGGCATAGCGGTCGGTCATGCCGGCGATGAAGTCGCAGACCTGGCGGTGCCGCCGCCGCTCCTCTTCCGGTGTCTGCACCGGCTGGCTGGCACGGCAGCAGGCGCCGAGGCCGTTCTCGGGCGGCTCGTGCTCCAGGAAATAGCCGTACAGGTCGCGGATGATCCGTTGCGCCTTCTCGAATTCGTTGTGCACCCGGTAGTTGCGGTAGACGTTGTCGTAGAGGAAGGAGCGCAGTTCGTTGATGGTGTCGTTCATCCGGCCGCTCAGGTGGAGCCGGCCGTCGTTGCGTTCCAGCGTGGTGGCGACCAGGTCGCCGACCATGGCGTTGATCCGCTGCGAGGATCGGTCGCCCAGCACCGCTCGCAGGTGCGCGGGCAGATCTTCGTTGGCGAGCATGCCGCCGCGCAGGGCATCGTCCATGTCGTGGTTGACATAAGCCATGATGTCCGCCACCCGCACCAGTTGGCCCTCCAGGGTGGCGGCCAACTCGGCGGTGTCGCCCGGAAGGATTTCGCCGTAGCCCTTGGAATGTTTGAGGATGCCGTTGCGCACCTCCCAGGTGAGATTGAGGCCGTGGCCGCCGTTTTCGAGGAAATCGACGATCCGCAGGCTCTGGCGGTAGTGCTTGAATCCCCTGGGATGCAGCTGGTTGAGGCTGAACTCGCCGGCATGGCCGAAAGGGGTGTGGCCGAGGTCGTGGCCCAGGGCGATGGCCTCGGTCAGGTACTCGTTGAGTCGCAGGCAGACCGCCATGGTGCGGGCGATCTGCGACACTTCCAGCACGTGGGTCAGGCGGGTGCGGTAATGGTCGCCGGCCGGGGCGAGAAAGACCTGGGTCTTGTGCTTGAGCCGGCGGAAGGTCTTGGAATGGATGATCCGGTCCCGGTCGCGCTGGAAGGCGGTGCGCAGATGGCAGTGTTCCTCTTCGTTCATCCGGCCCCGCGAACGGCTGCTAAGGCAGGCATAGGGCGACAATACCACCTGTTCCTGCGCTTCCTGCTGTTCTCGGATGGTCTTGATCATGGCGTTTGCCTCCGGTCGGTCTCAGGGCTGCCAAAGAAGGAAGGCCTTGATGAAGGGATCGAGCCGGCCGTCGAGGACCGCGTCGACATTACCCTCCTCGGTGTTGGTGCGGTGATCCTTGATCAGGCGGTAGGGCTGGAGCACATAGGAACGGATCTGGCTGCCCCAGGCGATTTCCTTCTTGTCGCCCTGGATGTTCTCCTGGTTACGCAGTTGCTCTTCCTTCTCCCGCTCGAACAGCCGGGACATCAGCATTTTCATGGCCATGTCCTTGTTGCGGTGCTGGCTGCGTTCGTTCTGGCACTGCACCACGATCCCGGTGGGAAAGTGGGTGATGCGGATGGCCGAATCGGTCTTGTTGACGTGCTGGCCGCCGGAGCCGCTGGCCCGGAAAGTGTCGATGCGGATGTCCTTGTCGTTGATCTCGATGGCCACGTCGTCGTCCAGCTCGGGCATGACCATCACCGAGGCAAAGGAGGTGTGCCGCCGGCCGCTGGCATCGAACGGCGAGATGCGCACCAGCCGGTGGATCCCCACCTCGGAGCGGAGATAGCCGTAGGCGTACTTGCCCTTGATCAGGATGGTGACGCTCTTGGTGCCAGCCTCGTCGCCGGGCAGCAGGTCGAGGATGTCGGTCTTGAAGCCCTTGCTCTCACCCCAGCGCAGATACATCCGCAGCAGCATGCCCACCCAGTCTTGGGCCTCGGTGCCGCCGGCGCCGGCATGAATGGTGATGATGGCGTTGTTGGCGTCGTGCTCGCCGGAGAACATGCACTCCAGCTCCACCAGGTCGATGCGGCGGCGCAGCTCGTCCAGGCTTGAGACCACATCGCGGTAGGTTTCCTCGTCGTTTTCCTCGACCGCCAGGTCGAGCAGCATGCCGGCGTCGTCAAGGTCGTTGTAGTTCTTGTCCCAGATGCCGATCAGGTCCTGCAATTGGCCCAGCTGGCGCTGCACCCGCTTGGCTTCGGTCTGGTTGTCCCAAAAATTGGGGCTGACCGTCTGCCGCTCGAGCAGCTCCACCTGTTCACGTTTGCCGTCTAAGTCAAAGATGCTCCTTCAGCACGTACATCCGGCCCTTCAAACTATCGAGCAATTGTCGGGATTCCGCTGATTCGGTCACATCGGCCATGGTCCACCTCGTTGCATACAAAACAAAAAAAAGAAACGAGCCCGCCCTGGGGCGCCTCGTTACGGTCAATGCCAAAACGGCAATGCCGACGTCGCACCGACGCCGGCCATCACGCTGGGAGGCGTGCATACTAAACAGAAACGGTGCAAGTCTCAAGAAAGAAAGGCCTGGCGGCGCAGAAAAGCTACTCTTCCGGGGAGATGCGGGAGATGCCGGCTGGGCGCGTTCCGGCCGGCCCTCAACGGCGGCGCCGGAGGCTGGCAGTCGCCAGCAGGCCCGCGAGTATCGCGCAGGCCAGGCCGAACCAATGGCCGCCGCGGCCAAACGGTGTGGGCTGGTCGAGCAGCGGCACCGAGGCGGTTCGAGCCGCCTCGACGAAGATGTCGGTCCGGTCGATGATCCGGCCCAGGGGATCGACAAAGCCGCTGATGCCGGTATTGGCGGCACGGACCAGGGCGCGCCGGTTTTCCACCGCCCGCAGCACGGCCATGGCCATGGACTGGTAGGGGGCGCTCGAGCGGCCGTACCAGGCGTCGTTGGTGATGTTGACCAGAAGATTGGCGCCCCGCTCCACGCTTTCGCGGGCAATGTCGGGGAAAATGGATTCGTAGCAGATCAGCATACCCAGGCGCATCGCACCCAGCACCAGCGGTCCTTTCTCGGTTCCGGCCGAAAAATCGTCGACATTGACCACCAGCGGCTGCAGGAAGGGCAACCAGCGGCGCAGGGGCACGTATTCGCCGAAAGGAACCAGGTGGCGCTTGGCGTACTCGCCGCCGACCTTGCCGCCCGGCCCCAGCAACAGGGCGCCATTCCAGTACCGCACTTGCTCGGCGCCGCCTGGTCCGGCCGTGACGGTGAACAGCGGCGCTCCGGTCAGCAGCCAGGCCTTGCCGGCGGTGATGGAATCGATCACCCGGCGGATGAGGGGATCTTTCTGGGGATAGAACGGCAGGGCGGTTTCCGGCCAGACCACCAACTCGGCCCCATCCTCCAGCATCGTCGGCCGCGAAAGTCCGATGTAGGTGTCGACCGTGGCCACCCTGGCGGCCTCCGACCACTTGATGGCCTGATCGATATCGCCCTGGACCACGGCCACTCTGGCCTGCCGGGCCTGGGCCTGACTCGCTTCCACCGCCTGATGCCGCAGGATTGAATAGCCGCCGATGCCCAGCAACACCACCACGGCCGCCAGCACCGGCCAGGGAGATCTGCGATCGCCGAGGCGGGTATTGCGACCGAGCCGACCGAGGCCAGCCGCCACCAAACCGTTGACCAGCACCAGACTGAAGGTGAGCAGATGGTGCCCGCCCAGATCCGCCGCCTGGATCAACATGGGCTGATCGAACAGGCCATAGCCGAGATCCATCCAGGGAAAGCCGGTGAACAGTATGGAACGGAGATACTCGAACCCCACCCAGGCCACCGGCGCGGTCCAAATCAACGCCGCCGTCGAACCCTGTCGATTGCCGCGACGGCCGGCGACCAGCCCGGTCACGAAGCAGCTTGCCGCCGGAAAGCAGGCCATGTAGGCGGCCAGCAGCAGCAGGGCCGGCAGACTCAGGCCTAGAGGCAGGCCACCGTAACGGCCGAGCACGATCAAGATCCAGTACAGCAGGGCCAGGTGGTAGACCAGGCCGAAAAAGAAGCCGGCCAGCAGGCTGCGGCCGGGGCGCGAATTGAGGATGAGCAGGAGCATCGGGGCCAGGCCGACGAACAGCAGCGGCCACCAGCCGATCCGGCCGGGCATGGCCGCGGCGAGCAGGCCGGCGGAGGCGAGCGCCGACAGAGCCGGTACGGCGATGCCCTCAGCTTTGCGGCTCGGTTTCATCGTTGCAAACGATGCGGACACTCTTGATCCGACGCGGGTCGGCCCCGAGCACCTTGAAGGAAAGCGCGCCCTCCTGCACCAGGGTGCCGGCCTGCGGCACCTTGCCCAGGCGGTGAATGATGAACCCGCCCACGGACTCGTAGGGCCCTTCGGGCAGGCTGAGACGGAAGTGGGCTTCCACTTCCTCGATGTCGATCTTGGCGTCGACGATGACCGTGCGCTCGTCCACCACCCGCAGCTCGCTGGCCTCCTCGTCGTGCTCGTCGTCGATTTCGCCGACGATCTCCTCGATCACGTCCTCGAAGGTCACCAGGCCCCGCACTCCGCCGAACTCGTCCACCACCACGGCCAGGTGGATCTTCTTCGACTGGAATTCGCGCAGCAGTTCGGTGATCGGCTTGGATTCGGGGATAAAGGCCACGGGGTTGAGAAATTCTTTGAGGTCGACCGAGGCGGCGGGGTCGCGGGTGCAGATGCGCAGCAGGTCTTTTGCATGGAGGATGCCGACAATCTGGTCGGGAGTGCCCTGATAGATGGGGATGCGGGTGTAGCCTTCCTGGATGATCAGGCGGATCAGTTCCGGCACGGACGTATTCACTTCGGCGCAGACCATTTCCGCCGAAGGGGTCATGATCTCGGAGGCGATGGTCTCCCGGAAACCGAAGATGGAATTGATCAACCGTTCCTCGTGGACCGAGATCAACCCCTGCTCCTCGCCCTCTTCCAGCAGTTCCTGAATCTCGTGTTCCAGCTCCTCGGTGGTATCGGGCGCACCGCGAAGCCCTATGGCTGATTTGATTTTTTCGAAAAACGACTTACTGGGGGGTTCCTCTCCCGAGGACGCCGGGCCGGCCGACGGCGGCTCCACATGTTCCATACAGAAAAAATTTCTCCTTAGGTATAAAGAAAACGGATGGTATGAAAGTAGGCTAACGCGGCATAAAGTCAAGGGTTATTTCACCCGGTTTTCCGGCCGTCTCCCTGCCCTCGGCCAACGGCACCGCAGCCCATGCCACGGTTGCGCACTTCTTGCAGCTTCTCTCTTGACGCTGGCCGATGGGTATGCTATTAGATGCGCTCGCAATTCGGCTACCAATGAATTGCCCCTTCTTTGATTTTCGACTTGGGCCGTTAGCTCAGCTGGTAGAGCAGTTGACTCTTAATCAATTGGTCTGGGGTTCGAATCCCTAACGGCCCACCATTTACAAGCGCTTGACTCTTTTTTGGAGTTAGGCGCTTTTTTTATTTCCCCTGTCGCAACGATGGAAAAAATCCCATTGTTTCCGGGGGACAAATTGTTAGAAGACAGCATTGAGGCCGCCAAAGCGCTCCCGGCCCTGTCTTTTCAAATCACGGCCACCCGTGGCCGTGCCTTCCCACCTTGCGCCACTCCCGCTCGCTTCCCATCGCTGACCATCCGTTGCTTTAAAAATCAGAGAAGAAGATTTACAATTCTGCAAAAATGTTTACCAATCCCTGTAGGGACACTTGTCATTCAAGATATTGTGTTACTGAAAATTTACAAAGGTGCGTTTAACGGATACTCATCTTGCTGTCCGTTGATTGATAACGATGCTTTGTCTTGTTTATGCCATCGAATTCGGTCAAAACGCATTGTATACAAATCTACTCGATACGCATATCTTCCGAACCAAATGGCAAGTCGTGCCTTCAACGACCTGAAGTACAACAACAAATCGGAGGATGTCATGTTCAAAAAAATTTTAGTACCATTGGATGGATCCGAATTATCCACTAAGATCCTTCCCGAAGTAAGGGAATTGGCAAAATGTATGGGCGCTCAACTTACCTTGCTGCATGTCTGCCATTTTTCACTGACCGCGGACAAGGAATCCCTGCCGCCGGCAATGGAACAAAAAGCCGAGGCGGATGAAGCAAAGGAATGCGCGGTGTTCATGGGTACAATCGCGCAGGAAATCGAGTCACAGGGGATCGAGGTGACCTTTGCCTGTGTTCAGGGCTCGCCTGCCCGCGAAATCATCGCCTATGCCCATGACAACAAGTACGACCTGATTGCCATGGCGACCCATGGCAAGGGAGAGGTGGCATGGATTTTAGGCAGCACGGCTGAAAAAGTGGTTACCCATGCCACGATTCCCACCCTGCTCTATCGGGTTATCGAGACAGCCCCCCCGAAGTCCAAGAAAGAACACCTGATCGGTATGCCGTAGCAAGCAGTCCGGGGCCATGATGGCCTCGATGGGTACCGGCAGGCCGCGTTCATTGCTTGTGCCGCCGCCCCACGCGACCATCGTCAAGCCCACGTTTTTCCGACAGGTAGTTGCGCAGAACCAACGTCCGCTTAACGCGGTCCAGCCTGTTTGCGCAGGCGGCACAACAGGGCATCTTCCCGCCTACCAGCTCGTTTTCGCAGATCATTTCCTCAACTTTTCCCGCTCCTACGTCACCAACGCCACCCTCTCCGGTTTTTCTCTCCCTGCGCGAGCTAGAAAGAGAAAGAGCGAAACCTCGTATTTTTGCGAGTTGTTGCTCCGGCCTTTTTTTTCTTAAGTGCCAGCATCAAATCGCAACACAATTCGCCGGGTGCAGCGGCGACCGCAGGCGCGCCCGACATCTCGAGTTATACGCTTTTTTTATCAACCAACCGTACGACATCGCCACGGCAGACATTCTCCTTTCTTTATCGTCGTTGCCCAAGCGGTGCAGCCAAGGAGCCCAGCTATGGAAAAGATTTATGACATCGTCATCGTCGGTGCCGGTCCCGCCGGCATGACCGCGGCTATCTACGCGGTTCGGGCCAACATGCAGGTGCTGTTGCTCGACCGCCTCGCCCCGGGCGGGCAGATGGTCAACACCAATGAAATCGAGAACTACACCGGCGCCGGCAAGTTGAGCGGCGCCGAACTGGCCATCAAGATGTTCGAGCATACCCAGGAATTGGGCGTCGAGTTCGATTACAAGACCGTTGTCGACATCAAGGACGGCAATCCGCTGAAGACCATCACCTGCGAGGAAGACGGCACCGTCTACAAGGCGCGGGCGGTCATCCTTGCCACCGGCACCGTTCCCCGGCGGCTGGGCGTACCGGGGGAGGACTCTTGGGCCGCCAACGGTATCAGCTGGTGCGCAATCTGCGACGGCGCCCAATATCGCGACAAGGAGGTGGTGGTCATCGGCGGCGGCAATTCCGCGGTCGAGGAGTCGATCTACCTGGCCGGCATCTGCACCAAGCTGACCATCGTCACTCTGTTCGACCTCACCGCCGACCCCAAGGCCTGCGACCAGCTGCGCCGGATGCCCAACGTCACCATCTATCCCTACCAGGAAGTGCTGGAGTTCACCGGCACCGACCGCCTCACCGGCGTGCGCTTCAAGTCCACCCAGGAAGACGCCACCGAGCGCCAGGTCCCCTGCGACGGCGTGTTCGAGTACATCGGTTTCCAGGCCTCGTCCCAGGCCTTTGCCCGGCTCGGCATCGTCGACCGCACCGGCTGCATCCAGGCCGATGCCCGCATGCGCACTTCGGTGCCGGGCATCTTCGGCGCCGGCGACATCACCGTCAAACATCTCAGACAGATCGTCACCGCCTGCGCGGACGGTGCGGTGGCGGCCAACAGCGCCGCCGCCTATGTCGAATCACTCAAATAATCAGGAGAACACCACGATGATCACTGAAATCAACGAACAGGAATACGAATCGCTGGATCCGGCCGCACCGAAACTGATCGAGTTCTATTCAAAAACCTGCGGGCCGTGCAAGATGCTGTCCTTTGTCCTCAAGGACATCAGCAAGCAGAATCCCGATTTCCCCATCTATATCATCGATTTCGACGAAAACCGGGCCCTGAAGGAACAGCTCGGGGTCAAGGGCTTTCCCACCATGCTGTTTTTCAAGGACGGCAAGGAAGTCAGCCGTCTGGAAGGATTGAAACAAAAACCCGTCATCATCAAAGCCATTGAGGCACTCGCCTGACAAGGAGCACACCATGAGCAACAAAATCCGCTTTACCAGCCAGGAACACATCATCACCCGCCAGAACCGGGCGGAAAAAAAGTTCCTGGCCGCTTTCGCCGCTAAGAAGCCGACCTTCGAGGCGCCCATGGTCGTCCACAATCCCTACCTGATCAATCCGCTCGGCGCCCTGGTGATGTTCATCACCCCGGAAAAAGTGGCCGCGACCCTGACCGTGCACGGCAAGCGCTACGCCCGGGAAGACCTGACCCACACCTTTGCCGCCGCCACCGAGCATTTCCTGCCGGTGCTCGGCCTGTATGAGGATTTTGACAACAAGGTAACGGTTTCCCTGCCGGACGGCCGCTCCACCACCCTGACCATCACCACCGGCAAATTGCCGGGAGGCGTCGAAGGTGTCTACCGCTGCCGCAACATCCAGGCCTCCCTCGATTACCTGGGAGACGACCTCATGTTCCTCAGCCCGGCCGGCAAGAACCTGCCCTCCGCCTACGACTACAAGGGCGACATCCGCTGGCTGCTGACCGAGAACACCATGTTCGACCTCAAGCGGATGAAAAACGGCAACATCGTCACCGGTTCCAGCCGCTTCTGCCACATGCCCTACAACAGCACCGGTATGTTCGAGATCAACCTGCTCGGCAAGATACACAAGGAATTCCGGATGCCGGGCAACTACCATCACGACCACTTCGAGATGGAAGACGGCAACCTTCTGGCCCTGACCCAGGATTTCACCCGCGATACCGTCGAGGACATGTGCGTGCTGCTCGACCGCAATACCGGCGAGGTCCTCAAGACCTGGGACTACCGCAAGGTGCTGCCCACCAATGTCGGCGGCTCCGGTTCGCAGGACGCCCACGACTGGTTCCACAACAACGCCGTCTGGTACGACAAGAAAACCCACACCCTCACCCTGTCCGGCCGCCATCAGGACGCGGTCATCAACATCGATTACGAGACCGGCAACCTCAACTGGGTCATCGGCGACCCGGAAGGCTGGCCGCAGGAGCTGGTGGACAAGTATTTCTTCAAGCCGGTGGGCGATCTGTCCAAGTTCGACTGGCAGTACGAGCAACACGCCTGCGTGGTCTGCCCCAACGGCGATGTGATGTGCTTTGACAACGGCCAATACCGTTCCAAGGTCAAGGAGAAATACATCGAGAACAAGAACAACTTCTCCCGCGGCGTCCGCTACCGCATCGACACCGACAAGATGGAGATCGAGCAGGTGTGGCAGTACGGCAAGGAGCGCGGCCAGGATTTCTTCTCGGCCTATATCTGCAACGTCGAATACTATGCCGAGGGCCACTACCTGATCCACTCCGGCGGCATCGGCCGTATCGACGGCTACGCCTCCGATGCACTCGGTGCTTTTCTGGACATGAACGACCCGAAGGTGGAGCTGCGCTCGGTCACGGTCGAGGAAAAAGACGGCGTGGTCCTCTACCAATTGGAGACCGAAGGCAACTTCTACCGGGCCGAGAAACTGCCGCTTTACCACGGCGGCGACAACCTGGTGTTCGGCGACGGCAAGCTGCTGGGCAACCTGGAGGTGACCGAGGAGTTCGACACCGTGCCCGAGGCCGACGAAGTCCTCGAGCTGCCGTCGAGTTTTCACAACATCCTGGTCGAGGAAGACGAGGACCGCTTTGTCTTCCACGGCAAGTTCGAAAAGGGCACCTTGGCGATGCTCTGCCTGGAGAACGAAAAGGAAGGCCATCACTACTTCATCAACACCGCCGCGGTGGTCCACCTGGCGATGTGCTCCGGCGCCTTTCTCGAGAAGGACGACCGCGACGTCAAGATCCACATCAGCAAGCGGGGCATGCAGGGCGAGTTCGCGCTCAAGCTGATCGTCAACGACAAGAAGTACCAGACCGGCGTGACCATTTACTGCCCCTGATCGCGCCAGATGAAACTGCCCGGACGACCAACTCTCCGGTCATCGGGCATAAGGGGGACCGCCGGGATGTGCCGCCGGTCCCCCTCCCCTGTCCCACCAGCGAAGGCGGCCCGGTTCATGCCGGGCCGCCGTTGGTTTTCAATCCCCTCCCCAGCCGTTTTCCCCTTGTCCGTTCTCCCGCTCCCAAATCGTGGTTGCGATCGCAACAAACGCGCCCTGGGCCCCGTATCTCCCCGACCGGAAACCGGCCTTAGCGGCCAATACCGCCCCTGCCGCACCGTCGCACGGCCTCCCGCGCCCCGGCCCTCGTAAACCTAAGCCGAAAACCTCGTAAGTTTGCGAGTTGTTGGTCAAGCCGCTTTTTTTTTAATTATCGGCATATGCGGGCATGCGCCACGGCGCCTGGAACCGGAAAGATCCGCCCCGGCGGGACGAAGCGATCGGGCGGGCGACAGCCGCTTTCGCGCCATGACACAGACAATCACATCGAGGAGGGAAGAACACATGCAACACGAACTCAACGACAACACTCCCTGCAATCTGGGGAGCAAGGCGGACCAGCAGGGACGGTTCGCCAACAACTATTTCGACGGCCTGCCGGTGCGCGGCGTCCACCGGCTGCTCTTTTTCCTGATCATGGCCGCCTACTTTTTCGAGCAGTTCGATAACTGGAACTTCGGCTTCATCGCCCCGGCCCTGGCCCATTCCTGGAACCTGAAACCCACCGATATCGCCACCATCCTGTTCTGGTACTTCATCGGCATGACCTCGGGCGGCTTTCTGGGCGGCGTCATCTCCGACTTCATCGGCCGGCGCAAAACCTTTCTGATCTCGATCGTCATCTTCTCGGTCTCCTCGGTCATCACCGGCTACACCAACGACTTCGCCGTCTTCACCCTGTTCCGGTCCCTGACAGGTTTCGGCGTCTTCTGCATGATGGTCACCTCCCAGGCCTATATCGCCGAGATGGCCCCCTGCGAAACCAGGGGCATGTGGCAGGGACGGGTGGCTGCCATCGGTTTTTGCGCCGTGCCGGTGGTCGCCCTGATCTGCCGGATGGTCATCCCCATGGACCCCGAGGCCTGGCGCTGGATCTTCTACGCCGGCGGCATCGGCATGGTCGCCTTTGTCCTCGGCCTGAAATACCTCCTGGAATCGCCGCGCTGGCTGGTGGCCCACGGCCGCATCGAGGAGGCCGAGAAGATCGTCATGCAACTGACCGGCAAGGACATCGACCTCTCCGAGGCCGCCAAGCTGGTGCAGCCCAAGATCTCGGTCGTGGAAGTGCTGACCGGCATGTTCACCAAAAAATATATCGGCCGCACCATGTTGCTCATGCTCATGTTCGTAAGCATCACCCCGGCCGGCTTCCTTCTGAGCACCTGGACGACCCAACTGCTGAAGATGCTCGGCTTCACGGTGCAGGAAACCCTCACCGCCATGACCATCATCAGCATCGGCGTGCCGTTCGGCTGCTTTATCAATTCGCTGGTTTCCGACATGGGCGGACGCAAGGTACCGATCATCGTCCTGATTCTTTTGGCCGCCGTCTTCGCCTTCATCTTCGGCAACATGAAGTCGCTGATCCTGTTGACCGTCTTCGGCTTCATCGTCACCGCCTTCAACCTGGCGCTCAGCTTCATCATGTTCTCGTACACGGCTGAGTCCTATCCGACCCGGATGCGCAACACCGCCACCGGTTTCCACAACGGCCTGGCCAGGCTGGCGGTCTCCGGCTCGCAGCCGCTGATTCCCATGATCCATCAGGCCTACGGTTTCATGGGTGTTTTCACCTCGGTGGCCATCCTGTTCTTCCTGCCGATGATTCCGTTGATGATCTGGGGCAAGCGGACCGGCGGCAAGAGTCTGGAGGAGATCGAATAACCAGCCTCCCGTCAAGTACCACCCGACGGCCGGGAAGATCGGGCAATCCGGTCTTCCCGGCCATCGGTAATTTTGCGGAGCGAAACGTTTTTCCGTTTTCCGCCCCCGCACCGTCGGATACAGTAGGATGAGCGCGGCAGCCAGCCGCGCCGGAACCAGGATATCTCATGTGGGCAACAAACCGGCGGACCATGCGCGTCCGCGCTATCGGACAGATCCTCTCCTGCCTGTGCCTTGCGGCCGTCTTGCTTGCCAAAGCCACCTGGCTGCAGGCGGCCGAAACCGCACCGGCCACCGGCGAAAAACAGGTGGTGATCCTCCATGCCGGAACCCGTAATTTCCCGGCCACCGAGGCCGTAGAAAAAGGGCTGATCGAAGGCTTTGCCGGCAACAGCCAACTGAGCGTGCAGACCTTCTCCGAATACCTGGATCTCTCCCGCTTCCGCGACCACAAGCAACGCAAGGCCTTGGCGGATCTGCTGCGGCAGCGATACGGCACCGAGCGGATCGACCTGGTCATCGGGGTCGATGTGCCGACCGCCAGCTTCCTGATGGAGAACGACGGCCTCTTCGCCGACACCCCGACCATTCTTTGTGCCATTCCCGAGAGCATGAAGGAGCGCATCCTCGCCTCGTCGCTCAAGGATCGGGTCACCTGCGTCCTGCAACCCACCTCCGCCCTGCGCGACCTGGTGGAGTTGATGCTCCATTTCAAACCCGCCACCAAGCATATCGCGCTGGTGTCGGGTTCCTTCGAAAACGACCTGGTCCGGGCGGACGCCCTGCGGCAGGTGCTGGCCGACTTCCGCAACCGGGTGGAACTCATCGATCTCTCCAACCAAACCCTGGGGGCGGTTTTGAACCGGTGCGAGACTCTGCCGCCCGACACGGTCGTTCTCTACTCGACCTTTTTGGTCGACGCCAACGGCCGCAGCTTTATTCCCCGCAGCCTGCTGCCCTCCATTGCCGCCCACACCGATGCCCCCATTTTCAGCCCGTACGAAGCCTTCATGGGCAACGGCATCGTGGGCGGTCCCCTGACTTCCATGCGGCTGCAAGGCAACAGGGCCGCGGAAGCGGCCCTGCGCATTCTCCATGGCCAGCCGCCACGCAACGTGCCCTTCTCCGGCGCCGACACCACCGTCTTCCTGTACGACTGGCGGCAGCTCCAGCGGCACGGCATCGACGAGTCGCTCCTGCCTCCGGGCGGCACCATCTTATTCCGCGAGACCACGATCTGGGATCTGTACAAGTCCTACATCATCGGAGTCGCCGTTTTGTTAATCGTGCAGTCGCTGCTGATCATCGGCCTGGTAGTCAACCTGCGGCAGCGTAAGGAGGCGGAAGCGGCCCTGCGCGAAAGCCAGCGCGAACTCCAAACCCTGGCCGGCCGGCTGATCTCCTCCCAGGAAGAGGAACTGAGCCGGCTGTCCCGCGAATTCCACGACGATTATGCCCAGCGGCTGGCGGCCATGGCCATCGAGGCCGGCACCCTGGAACTCCAGGCCGCGCAGAACGAACCGATATTCCAGAGCCCGATCGGCCATATCAAGGAACAATTGGTCCATCTGTCCGACGACGTCCATGCCCTGTCCCGGGAACTGCATCCCGCGATTCTCAAAGATCTGGGGCTGGTCCGGGCAGTCCGCTCCCTGTGCCTCAGGTTTTCCGACCGGGAAGGCATCCCGGTGAACTGCCACTTCGACCCCTTGCCCGACGACATCCCCTCGGAGACCGCCCTGTGCATCTTTCGGGTGGTGCAGGAAGGCTTGCGCAACATCGCCAAGCACGCCCATGCCCACAATGTCGATGTGTTTCTCAAGGCCACCGCCTACCACCTGCTGGCCACCATCGAGGACGACGGCGCCGGGTTCGAACCGAAATGCGCCCGCCGCACCCCCGGCATCGGGCTGGCGAGCATGCGTGAACGGGTACAGTATGTGCAGGGTGAATTCACCATCCAATCCGCGCCGGGGCGGGGCACGGTGCTCGATCTCTCGGTGCCCCTAACCAGGAGGGAACATGAGAAAACCGCGAATTCTGCTGGCTGACGACCATCGCATGGTCGCCGAAGGACTGCGCGGCCTGCTGGAGCCGGGCTACCAACTGGTGGAGATCGTCGAGGACGGCCGGGCGCTGCTCGAGGCGGCCAACCGGCTCATGCCCGACGTGGTGGTGGCGGACGTGTCGATGCCGCTCTTGAACGGCATCGAAGCGGTGCGCCAACTCAAGAAAAACAATCCCTCGATCGCCGTGGTCTTTTTGACCATGCACCTCGACGTCGCCTATGCGGCCAGCGCTCTCGAGGCCGGGGCCGCCGGCTACGTCCTCAAGCACTCGGCCCCGTCCGAACTGCTGACCGCCATCGCCTGCGCCCTCAAGGGTCAGACCTACATCACCCCGATGCTGGTCGGCGAACTGTTGAGCTACCAGCGCAACCGGCCGCAGGGCGAAACCGGCGGCGGCCTTGCCCGGCTGACGGCACGCCAGCGCGAGGTGCTGCAGCTGATCGCCGAGGGCCGGTCGATCAAGGAGGCCGCCGCAGTGCTCGGCATCTCGACCCGGACCGTCGAATTCCACAAATACAGCATGATGGAATCCCTGGGATTGAAGAGTTCGGCGGAGCTGATGCGCTTTGCGGTCGAACACGGCATCAAGTAAACCTCCTTCCCCTGCCACCCGTCTTCCCCTCTTGCCGCCAGTCCCCGAGACGTCGATACCATGCGGCCTCGGGGCTTTTTTTTCGCCCTCCGCCCGCTAACGCCTCCGCCTTTTGCGGCCTCTAGAGGCACATTCAGCCCATCCCGGAACAATTAAGTGAGAAACCTCGTAAATCTCCGAGGTCCGGTGCTTTCTCCCTTCTGGTTAAAATAGCGGCCGGACAGAGTGCTGTCCGTTGCTGTTGACAGACTATTTCGAGAAGAGAATCACAGAAGGAGGGAAAACCGATGAACGAGAGGATGAAAACCTGGTCGCTTTGCGCCATGCTCGTCTCCGGCCTCGGGGCAGGCCAGGCTCTTGCCGCCGATCAGCAGGATGTGACCACCGCCCAACCGGAAAAAAGCGAAAAAATGAGCCCCCTGAGCGGGACGCCGGTCAACTCGGCCATCAGCGGCGGCGGCATCGTGCCCAAGGGCATGCTGTTGACCGCCCTGAACTTTTCATACCGGGACAAGGACGACATCGTCGACGATGCCGGCCGGGGAGCGCGTACCTCCCAGCAGGAGTTGTACCTGCTCAAATTGCGTTACGGCATGACGGACCGGTTCGAGATTCTCTTCGTCCCCGGCTACATCAACAATCACCGCGACGCCTACTTCAACCAGCAGTCGGACCGGGTGGACGGGCCGACCGATTTCATCTTCGGCGGCACCTACACCCCGCTGTCGCAGCGGCTTGGCGACCCCATCAGCCTGGGCCTGAATCTGTCCGTCGGCATGCCCACCGGCCAGGACGGCTCGAAATACCTCCCGGGCGGCGATGTCTGGTCCTACTGCGCCAAGATCGGCATCACCAAGGTCTGGCATCCGAATCACCGGGTCGACTGGGATCTGGGATTTGCGCAGCCGACCGAAACCGGCAACCAGGGTGTCCGCAAGGACACGGTGGTCACCATGACCGGCAGCTACCACTATGTGTTCAACCCGAATTTCGATATCGGCCTGGAATTCACCGTGGAGAACAGCAAGGATTGGGAGCGCAACGGGGTGAGCATGCGCAACGAGTACACCGAGATGTATGTCGGCCCGACCATGAACTTCTGTCTGCCGAAGTGGAACATGTGGCTGGGCGCCGGCGTTTTTGTGCCGGTGATGCGCGATTACGACATCCCGACCGCGTCGGACGATATCCGCATCGAGCTCAAGCTCGGCAAGGTGTGGAGCTGGTAGTCGTGACATGACCGGAGGGCGCCCTGCGTGCCCGCCCCGGATCACATGGAGGGAGGAGGCGGGATGGGCGGCTTTCGGCTGCCAATCCCGCCGCATCGAGCGGCCTGCTTCGGCGGGCCGTGGTTGTGCCCGTGACCCGGCATCCATCGGGCCACGGGCACATTGGTTTCCCGTTTCCGTCTTTCAGGCCGGGCCGCCCTGCAGCTTGCCTTCGCAGGCGGCCAGCCGCTGTTTGAGTTCCTTTTCCTTGTGCCAGCGCTCGCTCACGTCGCGGAGGATGGCGGCGCAGCCCGCCATGGCCCCCTGTTCGTCGCGCAGCAGCACGATGCTGAACTCCAGGGAAAGGCGGCTGCCGTCCTTGCGCAGCCCGGGCGAGGCCAGCATATCCGTCAGGTAGTTCGTCGCCCCGGTCTCCATCACCCGAAAATACCCCTGCCAATGCCGCGGACGCAGGTTGGCCGGGATGATGAGATCGAGCGAGTCGCCCAGAACCTCGGCGGCGGCATAGCCGAACATCCGCTCGGCGCCGGCGTTCCAGAACCGGATGCGGCCATCGCGGTCGGCGATGAGTATGGCATCGGGACTGTCGCGCAGAATCTGCGAAAAAAAACGATCCATCTCGTGCTCCTCCGGCACTGAAGTTCACCCGGAAAAGGGCCGGGCCGCCCTATTCCTGGCTGATACAGCTTGCCGGGCACGAGGCGATGGCCTCGTCGATGCAGGCCTTGTCCCCGCCCTCGGGCTTGATCACGTAGGCCTTGTTCTCGTCGTCGTTGAAGGCGAAAATGTCGGGACAGAGTTCAACACAGGCACTGCAGCCAATACACTCGTACTCATCGATCACGACTTGCTTCATGGCATCCCTCGCAATTAGAAAAAAAATTCCAGCCGCATGCCCTCGATGGCGTCCTGCCCCGCAAGACGCCGGCACGAAGCCCCGGACCGGCTCCATCGGGGAAACGGCGCGGGGCCGCATCCGTTTCCGGACGCGACATCCCGCCGGTTCTTGGCCACTTTCCGCCGCCTTCCCTTTCGTTCCGGCCCATTCTCATTCTGTGACTACACCAGAGACGCGGCCGGCGTCAATTAAATAAAACGCCCGGAAAATCCGGGCGAAACAAATGAAAAAAATATCGATCCGGGGCGAAAACGGCAGGTCCGTTGCCGCCCCGAAGCCTCAGGCGCGGACCAGCTCGGCTGCGGCCTGACGGACGCGGTCGAAATGCTGCGGCTGCTGCTGCACGTCGCTCACCCCGTGCAGATTGCCGAAGACCAGCGGCTTCAAGGTGCGAAAGCCGAGGAAGGCGAACATGTCGTTGACATGGGCGAAATAGGAGGCATAACGGTCAGGGTCCGGCTGCCCCTGGGTGTAGAGGGTGAGCATCCGCTGGCCGTTGAGCCAAGAAGAATAATCGGGCTTGAGCACAGGCATCAACCGGTCGGTGAACAGCCGGGCCTGGGCGGTCAGCTGCCACATGTACACCGGCGAGGCCAGGACCACGGCATCGGCCGCGAACACCTCCGCCAGGATGGGCTGCATGTCGTCCTTGACCGCGCATTGTTTTTCCTTGCCGGGCTGGCGGCAGCTGTAGCAGGCCTGGCATCCCTTCAGCCGCAAGGTATTGAGGGTGTAACTGCTGACAGTGGCGCCGAGACGTTCGGCCTCGTCCAGCAAGGCGTTGAGCAGTTGGGTCGAGTTGCCCTTCGGGCGGGGGCTGGCGTGCAGACCAAGTACTTTCATGAAAATCACCAGAGTAAAAAAAAGAGGCACGGCCATGTACAACGCCAAAGGCGACACCCCCTGGCGGGCCGTTCCAGTTACATCGGCCACGCCGCGTCCCGGCAGGCCCCGGCTGTGCGCGGCCTGGCCGAAACGGCGTGGATCCGGCCTTTATCCTGCCAAAGTTTTCGGCCGCGCACAAGAGTTTCCGCCGGGTATCCGCCCGGCTCACATCCCGGCCGGCGCATTCGGCCGCGCCCTGGGACACCGGCCATTTTTTGCTGGCGAAAAGACCCGTTCTCCGGTACCTCTGGCCCATGGCCCACCGTCTTTTTTCGCCGGCGCCGCTCCGTCGTTTTCGTGCCCGATTGCCTTTTCCCTGCGAGGAACCGCCATGCTCCACTGCTGCATCTTTCTCTGCGGCGCGGCCCTGATGATCATCGAACTGACCGGCTCGCGCATCCTGGCCCCCTTTCTCGGCACCTCCCTGGTGGTCTGGACCAGCCTGATCGGCGTCATCCTGGCCAGCTTGAGTCTCGGGGCCTGGTGGGGCGGCATGCTGGCGGACCGGCAACCGCAGCCGCGCCTGCTCGGACGGATCGTGCTCCTGTCGGCCTGGGCCACCGCCGCCATCGGCCTCTCCAAAACCTGGATCCTCGAAGCGCTCCAGAGCACCGGCGGCCTGCACGCCGTGACCCTTGCCGCCACCGTGGTCCTGTTCGCCCCGGCCGCGGTTTTGCTCGGCATGGTGCCGCCGTTCGCCGTCCGGCTCTGCCTGCACGACCGCGAGCACGGCGGCCGCATCGCCGGCAGCCTGTATGCGGTGTCCACCGTCGGCTCCATCGTCGGCACCTTTCTCGCCGGCTTCGTCCTCATCGCCTGGGTGGGCAGCACCGCCATCCTGTTCATCACCGCCGTCGTACTGGCCCTTGCCGCCTGGATGGCCGATGCCGGCGCCAAACCGCTCAAAGCCGCCTCGATCGCCCTCTTTCTTCTGGCACTGTATTTCCTGCACCAACAGGATCTATGGCTGGCCCAGCAGGGATTCTTCGACCGCGACACCCCCTACAACCGGGTTTTGGTCTACACCGGCCGGGACGAGGGCAGCGGCCGGCTCACCCGCGAGATGGTCACCGGGCCGCAGGGACGGCAGTCGGCCATGTACCTCGACGACCCGGTCGAACTGGCCCTGCCCTACACCCGCTTCTACCGCCTGTTCGAATATTACCGACCCGAGGCCCGGCGCATGCTGGTGCTGGGCGGCGGCGGCTATTCCTTTCCCAAGTACGCCCTGGCCCACTATCCGAACCTGCAGATCGACGTGGTCGAACTCGATCCCGGTATCACCGGGCTGGCCCGCAGCCATTTCGGCCTGGTCGACCACCCCCGCCTGCGCCTGGTGGAAGAGGATGCCCGCACCTTTCTCCGCAAGGTGGAGCAGCCCTACGACGTGATCCTCTGCGACGTGTTCAACTCCCACTACTCCATCCCCTTCCACCTGGTCACGGTCGAGGCGGTGCGCCTGCTGCGCGCCGCACTCAGGCCCGACGGAGTGATCCTGGTCAACCTGCTGGCCTCGCCCGAAGGGGCCTCGAGCCGTTTCTACAAGACCCTGCGGGCCACCTTTGCCACCGAATTCCCTGCTATCCACGCCTATGCCATCACCGATCCCGCCGATCCCCAACTGTGGCAAAACATTCTTTTGGCCGTGGGCCGCGTTCCGCCGGACCGGCTCCCCGACGACCCGACGCTCCGCGCCATGCTAGCCCACCGGCTGCCCGAACCCGGCGGCACCTGGCCGCCGTTCACCGACGAATACGCGCCGGTGGACCGCCTGCTCGGCGAGCTTCGGCTCCGGACCTCGGCCTCGGGCAATCGGGATTCCTGAGCAGGGTTGTTTGCCGGGCCCGGTCCGGCCCTTGCGCGCCCTCGCTTTGAGAGGTATTCTCAACGCGAGTTCAAGACGGTGGACATCTCGCACCCGTCGCCCCGGCAATCCATCGCCCGATTCTTCCGCCCCTTCGGCAGGCCGCATCCGCGCACGACCCCATGCTTCCCTCTGTTTTCCGCCACAGCGCCTTCACCACGCTGTGGCTCGGTCGGATCCTGACCAACATCGCCACCCTCATCCAAAGCGTGACCATCGGCTGGCTGGTGTACACCCTGGCCCGCCAAACCCATGACGAACAGTACAGCATGTTTTTGGTCGGCATGGTCGGGCTGGCCCAATTCACGCCGATGTTTTTGCTGGCGCTGCTGGCCGGCGAGACCGCCGACCGCTACGACCGCCGCCTGATCCTGCTCTGCTGCGGCCTGCTCCAATCCGCTTGCGCCGCCGCATTTTCGTTGCTGGCCATGCAGCCTTCGGTGTCCCTCGGGCCGATCTTTCTGGTGGCCGGATTTTTCGGCATTGCCAGGGCCTTCGGCTCGCCCGCCCTCTTTGCGGTGCTGCCCGCCCTGGTGCCCAGGGAAGAGTTGCCCCGGGCCATTGCCTTCAACACCCTCAGCGTCCAGGTGGGCACCATTGCCGGCCCCTGGGCGGGCGGACTGCTCTGCGCCTCGTCGCCGGTGCTGGCGACCGGCAGCTCCTGCCTCCTCTACCTGGTCGCCACCCTGGCCTGGTGCCTGCTACTGCGGATGCCGATCAAAACTCGGGCCGCACAACCCGCCGGGGCATCGCGCCTGACCATGATCCACGAGGGGCTGCGACATCTATGGGGCAGCAAGGTCGTGCTCGGCGCCATCTCGCTCGATCTGTTCGCGGTTCTCCTGGGCGGGGTCACCGCCCTGCTCCCGGCCTATGCCAAGGACGTGCTCCATATCGGCCCGGAAGGCTTCGGCAATTTGCGCTCCGCCTTTGCAATGGGCGCCGGCGCGACCACCCTGACCCTGGCCCTGTGGCCGCTCAGGCGGCACGCCGGCAAATGGATGCTCGGGAGCGTGGCACTCTACGGCGTTGCCACCCTGTTTTTCGCCCTTTCCCGCCAGACGGGCTGGTCGATGCTCGCCCTGGGCGTTGCCGGATGCGCCGATTCGGTGTCGGTCTTCATGCGGCAGAACCTGGTACAGCTCCTGACCCCGGATACCATGCGCGGCCGGGTGGCGGCGGTCTCGGGACTGTTCATCAGCGCCTCGAACGAACTGGGTGAATTCGAGAGCGGGGTGGCGGCCCGCCTGCTCGGCATCATCGGTTCGGCCGTATTCGGCGGCGTCGGCTCGCTGCTGGTCACCGCCCTGTGGGCCAGACTTTTCCCGGCGTTACGCACCACCGACCACCTGGCGCCGGCCGATCGCCAATGACTTGTGCCGCCGCAACTGGGTAAAAAGTATCCACCTGAAGGCTCGCTCGCCCAGACGATCGGATCGCGCCCGGCCATCTTTTTTATTTTCATGCAACTTCATCGCGATAGCGCAAAAGACGTCTTGACCTTACCCCATCGAACTGGATAAAAAGTATCCAATTAACAGGGGAGAAACGGCTGCCGCCAGGAACAACCGTTTGCTTGCCCGGCCACGGCCCGGCTCGCACCTTGCGGCTGCCAGCCCGGCTGGCCGCGATATTGCCGGCAATCCGATGGAATGGCGCCGCCAACCTCGCGATATTTTTTTAATTCCTGGACAGATTCCAACCGGATAACTGGCACGGCAGATGCTGGAGAGTGGCAGCTTTCCGCTGCCGGCTTTTCCTGCCCGGTCGTGATGGATAGGGAAGGCCGGATTGATCAACGCAAGAGTCCTGTCGTGACAGGAGGAACAACGCATGGTAAAAAAAACGGTTATCGGTTTACTCGCCTCGCTTCTGGCCGTGCCCCTGGCACCGGCAACGGGATTGTGTTGGCGCGGAGGGCCGCCTCCCCCGCCACGGCCCTACTACGGTGGATACTATGGCGGATACTACGGCCATTCGCATCACGACTCGGATGCGTGGCTGTGGGGACTGGGCGGCCTGGTGCTGGGCTCGGTCTTGGTGGCGGCGGCCACGCAGCCTGCGCCGCCCCGGCAGGTGGTGTATACCGAACCGCCCCCGCCGCCGGTGAACTACTATTCCTACCGGCCCCCGGTTTCCTCCGGAACCTGCCGCTGGGAGCGGTATGTGCTGGACGGATACGGCAGAACAGTGTTTGATCGGTACGGCCGGCCCATCAAGGAATACACGACCGGCCCCTGCAACTATCCGCCCTCCTGGTGATCCCGGGCACGGCCGGAAATAGAGACCCAATAAACCAAGGACGGAACCTGAACATGAAACAGTTGAGTGTCGTTTTTACCCTGCTTGCTCTCCTCCCCCTGTCCTCCTGTGCCACCAAGGGCCAAACCGGCGCTCTGGGCGGCGCGGCCGGCGGCGCCCTCATCGGCCAGGCCATCGGACACAACACCGGTGCCACCCTGATCGGCGCGGCGGTGGGCGCCGGCCTGGGGTACATCATCGGCAACGAGATGGACAAATACGATCGCGACCGCTTGAGCAACGTTTACGAGAGCGGCCAATCGAACCGAAGGTCGGCCTGGGTGAATCCCGATTCGGGCAACCAGTATGCGGTGACCCCCCAGCCGGCCTACCAGAATTCCTCCCGCCAGGTCTGCCGGCGCGCCGAAATCAACGCGGTGATCGACGGCAAGCCGCAACGCACCTACAGCACGGCCTGCCGCAATTCCTACGGCGAGTGGGAGCTGCAAGGCTCGTAATCGCAGATTTTCCGGGCCGTGGAGGCCGGGCACCCTTGCCCGCCTTCCCGGCCCGCTTCGTTTTTCCCCTCTGCCAACAGCCCATTTTTCTTCCCTCGCCCTTGCACCCCCTCAATCGATTCTGTTTGATGCCGGCCCCGGCAACGATTGCTGCTGATCGTCCCTAACCGCGCCGTTTGCCACCGGAAAAAATCGCGTCCCTGGCCGAGGCCCGCGCCAGGCCGAAAGGGTCCTTGACCGGGCGCAACTCATTTGCGGCTGGAAATTTTCCGCCAACCCGCTTATCTTACGCGCCATTCTCGTCCGGTACGGGATCCTGAGCCAACAATTCCAGCAAGATTTTCCTTTGGAGCCGTGAACGCTATGCACATCAAAAAAGTGATCGACGACATCTATCGCCTTTCCGTCAACATCGAGGACAAGCACTATCTTTTCGAGGGCATCTGGCCGATCCCCCACGGCATTTCCATCAACGGCTACCTGATCAAGGCGGAAAAGAACGTCCTGATCGACCTGACCCAGGACATTTTCGACTTTCCCCAGGAATTCACCCGGCAGATGGACGGCGTGACCCTGCGGGTCGAGGACATCGACATCCTGGTGGTCAACCACATGGAGCCCGACCACTCCGGCTGGCTGCGCGAATTCTGCAAGCGCAACAGCAAGGCGGTCATCTACTGTTCCAAGAAGGCCGTGCCGCTGCTGAACGCCTTTGCCGGCGTGCCGGCCGAGCGGGCGGTGGCGATCACCGACGGCATGATCCTGGAGGTGGGGGACTATGAGCTCCAGTTCTTCGACACCCCCAACATCCACTGGCCCGAGACCATGATGACCTACGAGCGCAAACGCAAGATCCTGTTCGCCTGCGACGCCTTCGGCTCCTACGGCAGCATCGACGAGGACGCGATCTTCGACGACCAGCTTTCTCACGAGCGGCACGCCTTTTTCGAAGCCGAGGCCCTGCGCTACTACGCCAACATCGTGGCCACCTTCTCGGCCTTTGTCCTCAAGGGCCTGGAAAAGCTGAGCGGACTGGATGTCAAGGTGATCTGCCCCTCGCACGGCATCATCTGGCGCGACAATCCCGCGGTGATTATCGAGCATTACAAACGCTACGCCGAATACAGCAAGGGTCCGGCCGAACGCGAGGTGACCGTGATCTGGAGCTCCATGTACGGCAACACCAAGCAGGTGTTGAACCAGGTGATCGAGACCCTGCGCCGGCGCGAGATCGCGGTGCACGTCTTCCAGGTACCCGGCGACGAGATCGGCTACATCCTGGCCAGCGCCTGGAAGTCCGCCGGCCTGATCTTCGGCATGCCCACCTACGAATACAAGATGTTTCCGCCCATGGCCCACGCGGTCGAGGAGTTGATGGTCAAGAAGGTGACCAATAAGAAGGTGTTCCGTTTCGGCTCCTTCGGCTGGTCGGGCGGCGCCCAGAAGGATTTCGAGACCAGGACCGAAAAGGCCGGCTGGGACCGCCTGGGCCACTACGAGTGGCAGGGCGCGCCCACCGATGCGGACAAGGCGGCCATGCAACAGGCCCTGGAAGCCTATTGTGACGCCCTGATCGACTTTACCGCCCGCTGACCCCGACGGGGGTCCCTATTCTTTACACCGGGCCGCGCGATCCGAGCGGCAAGCGGCCCGGTGCCTTCGAATCCGGTTCTGCTGGAAGAGCAGTCGTTGCGCGACGCCCTGCAGAACCGAGCACGACTCCTTACCCTGCCCGAAAAACTGGAGATGGCCGGCCTGCTGGCAGTGGCCGGTATCCGCCGACTCCGGATCGATAGCCTTGTCGATCCGCGCCCGGGAAGGCCTATTATTATCTCCTTGTTTTGATTGAATGCCATTCCTAGCTGCCTGTGCGGCAGTGAACGCCTCAACCGGGCCTTCGGGAGCCGCTGAGATTTTCTAAGCTGCCTGTGCGGCAGTGAACGAAGACCGGTCCCGGCGGGACGATCCGGCTCATTTCTAAGCTGCCTGTGCGGCAGTGAACTGCTTCAAAAGCTTGAAAAGACCGGCGTGGAATTTCTAAGCTGCCTGTGCGGCAGTGAACGCTTGGATCCAGGAAGAGGACTTTACCTCCTGTTTCTAAGCTGCCTGTGCGGCAGTGAACAGTGATGATCGACATCAGAGAATTGGCCGGGTTTTTCTAAGCTGCCTGTGCGGCAGTGAACGATCAGCCCGACCGACACCCCTTTTCTGAGCGTTTCTAAGCTGCCTGTGCGGCAGTGAACATCGAGACGCGCAGTCCGGATTTTGATGATCATTTCTAAGCTGCCTGTGCGGCAGTGAACACGTACCGACGAGACACCGAACGGACGGAGCATTTCTAAGCTGCCTGTGCGACAGTGAACCCGTGGCGGAATTGGTAGACGCGGGACTCTGATTTCTAAGCTGCCTGTGCGGCAGTGAACCCAACCAGCGCTATGCCATTCCCGATCCGACCTTTCTAAGCTGCCTGTGCGGCAGTGAACATCCGCGCGCAGCACCGGCTCGCCGTTGAGCATTTCTAAGCTGCCTGTGCGGCAGTGAACCCAGACGCATCGCCCGCACCTCGAACCGGCCATTTCTAAGCTGCCTGTGCGGCAGTGAACATTTTGCGACCTTCCAAATACGCCTTGATGGTTTTCTAAGCTGCCTGTGCGGCAGTGAACAGAAGCGTTCTCCCACCGCAGCCAGGGATCCATTTCTAAGCTGCCTGTGCGGCAGTGAACCATCGGCCCTATGGCCGTGACCCATCCGTCGTTTTCTAAGCTGCCTGTGCGGCAGTGAACTTCTCGGCATCAACAAGGGTTTTGCCGAGCTTTTTCTAAGCTGCCTGTGCGGCAGTGAACGGTGCCGAAGCACCTCAAAGATAAGGCTATTTTTTCTAAGCTGCCTGTGCGGCAGTGAACGACGATTCCAATCCTCAGGCGGGGACCGGCAATTTCTAAGCTGCCTGTGCGGCAGTGAACAACAAGCGGGGCAAACTCTATCCGGACCTGAATTTCTAAGCTGCCTGTGCGGCAGTGAACAAGAGTGTGGAGCTGATCCGGGATCTGTACGATTTCTAAGCTGCCTGTGCGGCAGTGAACGCGTCGGCTACGTGTTTCTTGACGTGGATGCTTTTCTAAGCTGCCTGTGCGGCAGTGAACGTGATGAGAACTGTGCTATAGGGTTCCACCCTTTTCTAAGCTGCCTGTGCGGCAGTGAACACACCTCGAACACTGTCATGCCCGGCTCGATCTTTTCTAAGCTGCCTGTGCGGCAGTGAACCGAACATTCGCCCATGCGTACCCAACTTTTTTTTTCTAAGCTGCCTGTGCGGCAGTGAACCCTCAGATCCTTCTTCTCCCATCATCGGAGGTTTTCTAAGCTGCCTGTGCGGCAGTGAACGAGTTCGCTCGCTGCCGAACCGGTCCGCTTGGATTTCTAAGCTGCCTGTGCGGCAGTGAACTGCAGGGACAGTGCTATTTTCTCGGTTTCTTTTTTTCTAAGCTGCCTGTGCGGCAGTGAACTTTCCTCGGTGCCTGGCACTGCCTGCTCCGGATTTCTAAGCTGCCTGTGCGGCAGTGAACCGATCCGGCCAAACCCCTCATCGTACAGCGATTTTCTAAGCTGCCTGTGCGGCAGTGAACCCCCCCTTGCACCAAAGGGGATCTTTTTTTATTTTCTAAGCTGCCTGTGCGGCAGTGAACGCTATGGCTGGGAAATTCGGTTGTATCGCCTTTTTCTAAGCTGCCTGTGCGGCAGTGAACGTTCCGCCGTCAATATGGCGTCCGGCGGATAATTTCTAAGCTGCCTGTGCGGCAGTGAACAACGTTTTAAGTATCCTTCGATTCCACCGTTATTTTCTAAGCTGCCTGTGCGGCAGTGAACCCAACATATGGGATAACTATATGAAGCCATATTTTCTAAGCTGCCTGTGCGGCAGTGAACAAATGCAAACTGTTTCGAACAATTTGAAATTTCGAAATAATTTTCAGAAAACTCTCTCAGAACCTATTTTTTCTCCAACAAGCTATCCCTCTGAAATCATTTCTCCTTTATTTTCGTTCAAAAAAAGGGTCAAAACCATGGGACAGTGGTATTTCGGCTCAAGCCATACGCATTGAACGCACCACTTCGTGCTTGCCGTTCCACCGGGCCAAATTGAAAGAACAGGCGGAAATATTGTCCTGAACTCAGGCTTTTTATCCGCACATACGGCAGGATCAGCAGTTCCACCGCGCTGTCAGGAATCTTCCGAGCCGCCGTTTCGGCATCCACACCATGACGCTTCATCATTCTGCGACGCAGTCGCTCCGGGTTGCTTTTGGCTTGAACACGATACACACTGCGGAATTTGGCTTCGGTAGGAATTGGCATCACCGATGACTGTGCCACATGATCCCGTAGTCCCGCAGTCCAGTTGATTTTCATCAGCCGGTTGAGCGCATCGGCTGTTCCATGAAGCCTTAAACGTTTTCCGGGAGTACGTGCGTTCTCGGCGTCCGGAAAGCTGACGCCGACATCCCCGGTCCCCAACTCAGCCAAGGCCAGATGGAGTTTTCCGTACAGCACATTCATGAGCTGCGCCGGAGCCTGTTCAGGATCCGGTAACAAACGAAATTCAATGTATCGATCCATGGCTCAATCCTTGTCGCCAAACACGCCGCCGCGCACCAGGACAGCCATGACATAATGTTGCTGATCGACGGCAGGGAGCTTGTCTTTGAGCATCCAGTTATCGAGCAGGGTATAAAAATCCATTTTGTCCCTGGGCTGGCGATACGCCTTTCCTTGAGTAGTGACAGCCCCGTACGGCTCAACGGCAATGGGCCCGAGCTCGCTTGCTTCGGGGTACCAGGTATCGATGGAGCGGATGGCGTTGCCGATTTTCTGCGAATGGATGGCGGCGACCTCGTTCACTTTATACAAGGTCTTGCTTTTATCACCGCGCCCCCTGTTCAAGATGAGTTCCTGGGAGGGAAAAACCTCCTGCCCTTTACCGATGCGAACAAAGGCCGTGACTTGGAGCAACAGGTGAGTTTCGCCGCGAAGTCCTTGGGCAATGAGTGCCCCCAACTCTTCGACCGATTTTCTTACCGGGCTCGGGGCCTCGAAAGAACGCAAAGGCAAGGCCAAGGCATCCACATTCCAGGTAGTGCTCGGCTCTCCGTTTTCCAGACGCTGAATGCGCACCTCCACCTGCTCCGCGCCAATCCGGTTGCGCCATAGAAAGCGGCCATTGGCCAGATTGAAAGCATATCGGTGGCCCAATTCCGCAAATCCGTGCTCGGCAACATAAGCCTTCACAGTGGTGCCCAGTTTTTCCCGATATGCAGGCTCGTTGCATGCCGAAGGGCTCCCGGCCCCGGACAGCACCCGCAACGTGAAGCTGACCTTCAAGGTGTCGTGGTCTGCCGGAAGCGCCGACACATCCACAGTTTGCAAGTTGGGATTTCCGATGGCCGCGTCGAGTTTTGCCGGATCTTGATCCTTGGTTTTCAAACGGTTTGAAATGGTGCCGCGCACGGATTTTTCGCGAATGGCGACAGGCAGCCATTCCTTGTCCGCATCTCGCAGCTCCCATTTTCCTGAAGAGAACAGCGCATCGGACGGATCAAGTTTACGTTCAAAAGCCAAAACGGAAGCGGTTTTAAGGGCAGTACTCATAACGATCTCCTCATTGCGTTACATTTTGATCATGAAAATCGAACATAGTCATTGCAGCAGCGATACAATCCAAGTTGTTCATCGGTCGATGGATACCAGAACATTTGACACGCATCGACCAGGCGGTGCGGGCCGATCCATTGACCGATGCCGTACACGGCCTCCACAAAACGAAACGGCGTGGCCGTATCGCGGGCATTCATGACGGTGCCTGGGTCCTGCACGTCGGTGAGGGCCGCGTAACCGAGGGGAATGGGGACAATCCAGCCGTTCGCCCGGTCGTGCCGCCAACTCACGGATTCCGCGCCTGCGTCGTTGCGCGCAACCGAAGCGCTCCAATTGATCCGGGAGAGGTCGAGCCAGGCATCCAGCAAAGTTGCTTCGGCATTGTTGTCACGCATCTGCCGGTGCCGCGCCTCCAACAGGTCATGGCGTTCCACCAAACAGAATCCCGGCAGCAGAGTGCGGCGGATTCTCCGGAATTGCCGCCTCCGTTCTTCGTCATTGTCCGCCAGGGCAATCAATTCCGGACGTTGAAAAGGCGGTCCGGGCAAAACCGTGCCGCCGGCCACGCGCATGCGCGAAATCAGGTCCGCAATATGTTTCAAGGCCGCCTCCTGTTCTTCGGATGAAGCTGTCAGCAGTCCGCCAACCACCCCAAATACCAGGGTCAGATCGAGATGTGTCCGACCTTCTTCGATGATAGACGCTGAGCCACCATCCTTGCCCACCGGATTGCGGGTCAGGCAAAAGGATTTGGTAAATCCGCCTTTGCTCACCTGCGGTTCAAAGGCGTGGCAAACAACGCCACAGGCATTCAGGACCAAAGGATAGCGCCCATTCAAGGCGCGCTCCAAGGCCCACATCAGCCCCATAAACGCGGTCATGGACGGAAAGCCCCAGGTCATGGGCGCGGAAATGGCGTTGACGTTCTGGATGCGCAGACGCGGCAGAACAAGCAGGCCTTTAACATTCGGCAGTTCAGCCATTTTCTGCCTCCTTTTCCAACTTGCGCTGATCGGATTTGATCTGACGCCGCCACTCTTCATCATCGAAAAAGTCCACCCAATACGCATGGGCGATGTCATCCAAGGGCAATGTACGGCCAAGTTGCGCGTTGAGCCAATTGCCGAAACGGCGCTCGATCTCGTCCTTCCAGGCCATGCGCTGCCATGTTTCGGCAAAGTCCGCATCCAGCGCGGCGCGCTGCGGATCGAGCCAGCATTGCTCCGATTCGGCCAGACGGCAGCGGGCATCCGCGCTCCAACCGGGAGACAAAAGACGATATTGCGCCGTAAACTGACGCAATTCATTAATAATACAGAACAACAGGTCGTCGCGCCGATCGCGGGTGGACTGATTGGGAGAAGGATTCGACTCGAGGAATTTCCGTAACTTCCCAACGAATTTTTGCACTTCCTCATTTCGCCCGAAGCGGCTGAATATGGATTTCGGGCCGAATGGCGGTTTCAACTCCTGCGCCCGCCAAACCGGAGGACAGGAGGCCAGAAGGTAATTAACCCCCTTGCGCTCCTGATTGAGATGGCCAATGTTTTGCGGCTTCGTTCCACCCAATTGCTGTATGGCAAGTCCGGGATACTCATGCAGAATGTGTTCGCTCAGAGCGTTATTTCTCCTTGCTTCGCGCGCCGCCTTGGTCGCCTCGCCATACCGGTGCTCCTGGATAGTCAAGTAAACGTGATGAACCAGCGAGCTGGGATACAGGGGCGCGAGCAGATGAAACTGCTCGTTTTCGCAGGGATCGTCTCCGACCAGCCAGTACACCTGTTTAGCCAGGGTGTGCGAGGCCTTTTGCCCCGGACCGTGAACCACTCCGAGAAAGGCCTGGACCCATTGCCGGGCCGTGTCCGGGTCGTCGGTTTGAAAAGCGGCAATAACGACATCCTCGTCTTGCTGCATCCAGGCCAGCAAGGTTTTGCCCTGATACTCCTGGGTCAGGAATTTATTGACATCAAGGGCCGCGGCGTTACCGATCACATCCGTAGCATATTCCTTGAGCAAGGAACTGCCGACGAGCCCGGAGTCCGGCGAGGTTGTGGGCCGACAATACAAATTTGTGCCGCGCGCATCCGGGTGGATGGCTTTCAGAGTGTGCGTGGCGGCCTGGATTTGGCCGACTCGCCGCGCGGCATCGGCCAACCATGCCTGGAGTTCATACTGCTCGCGCAACTCATCCCGTTTGGGATCGTCGGGTTTAAGTTTTTCGATTTTGGCGTCTCGACGTGTGGTCAGGAAATCGACCATGACCTTGTGCAGGCCGTCAATGTCATCTGCATTGGGATGCACCATAGTACCTCCTGTGAGGGACAAAAAAAATAAACTGCTCAAACCAGGTTGACGCAATTACAACTAATATTTTTCGTTCTATGGATAAATAAAAAAATACTGCCTATACGGCAGTGGATGTAAAAAATATTTTTCGCTCTATTTTCTAAGCTGCCTTTCCGGCAGTAAATCGCCCTAACCATGCCAAACAACATGTTAAATATCAATAAATTATTTCTCGACACCAAATCCCAGAACCGGATCGAACGACCAGCCGTTGTCGTTTTTCGGCAGGGTGATTGTGCCAAATTTTCTGGCACAGTCCTGCATATCCATGTCCAGCTGCTCCGCCAATTCCGCCAGCGCCTCCATGTATTCGACACGTCCCCACGGTCGGATTGCCCCCGAACAGTCGAGCCTGCTCCGAGTCAGGAGAGATTCCTTGGCAACAGGGTCTTGCCCGCGCTCTTTGGGAAGCTCGTGCAAAATCCACTCTTCTTGATCCTCATCCGGTAAGAGGACAAAATCGACTTCGGGGCGATGCTCGCGGAACGGTTGTTCTTTTTGCAGGATTCCGCACAGCATACTCTCCGGCTGCCGCCACCAACTGTAGGCCCCAAGGGGCGGCACGGCCTTGTCCCCGGCCCGCAATTCACGGGCACTCAGTTTCCGGACCGGCTCGCCCTGCATGAGGCGGCTGAGGCGGGCGTGCTCCAGATCGGCCAGGTTCTCGGATGGACGCAATTCCTCCGCGGCCAAGATGCGAGGGCAGGCTGTGATGATTTCGTACTGCTCCGGCCGCAGCAGGTGCTCAAGGTCATGTCTGTAAAGCTTGTACTTGCCAGAAGACGCCTCAAAGCCGGGTTGCACAAAGGCCGGTTCTCCTGGTTTCTCCAGACTTCTAATATTTCGGGACAGGATGAGAATATTGATCGCGTCGCAGGGTTCGGGACGATGGCGGCGAATACGCCCGGCGAGCTGGATCAGCGAACGCATGGACGACGGTTCGACCACCGCCCAATCGTAATCGTGATCGCGGCCCACCTCGGTCACCGGCGAACCCAACACCATGAACAGGTGCTCCATCTGCGGCTCGGCATCCAGGAGATGGCGGATTTCCGGAAGCTCGAAAACAGCCTCCGGCTGCTTACGGTTCAGCACTTTATCCAGGCGCTGCTCGATGGCCGAGCGCATCAGAAGCGGAAATTGCGAATGATAGACGCACAGATGTATTCGGAGAGGTCGAATATGCGCGGGCAGCGCAAGCCCGTACAAGACCTGGGCGACGTCGCGCAGAGGGCCGATATTGGCCATGCGGACCAAGCCGAAGCTGACTCGGGTTCCGCTGACAGGATCGGCGGCGGCATGCCGCTGGTGCAGGCACAGGCAACCGTCCAGAATAATCCGGGCATAGGCGGCGCGGATTTCGGCCCGTTCTTTGGACGTAATGGTGCCAGGCACTGGCACTTTGGACTTGATGTCGACCGGCAGTAAGGCGGCACGGCGCAGTGCAGGAGCCTTGCTAACCAGGCTGGCGCGCTTGCCGGCAAAATCGGCATGGGCCTGGGCGAACGCGGCCACATCCGCGCAATCATGGGCCACGGCATCGAATTCATCGACCCACAGACAGCAAATGTCTAATTCCTCGCCGGGACGTAGACCTCGATTACGCTGGAAAACCCGGCGGCCTTCGCGGTAGGCCTCGAACATGCCCTGGACCAGGGCGGGAGGCAGGGTTGCCGAAGAGATGAGCACCCGTGCGCCGAGCATGCCCGCCCAATACACGAGCCGGGCCACGGCGGGCAGATCGTCGATGTCATAATCGTCCAATTCATCTAGGACGAGGTCGCCGCTGAGCAGGCGGAGCATCGGCACAATCTGGCGGCCGCCGCGAATGCCTTCCGTTGCCGGCACCAGATGGTCGATGGTGCAGGCCAGGAGCGGCGCGGCCAACAGGGAACGGGCGCCTGCATCTTTCAATACCCGCCGCAGCACGGGATGCGCATCCGCATTGCCCGCAAACACCACGTGGCCGTCTTCGGGCAGCAGGCTTTGGGCGGATTCCGCCCCGGCCGATTCCTGGGCGTAATGCTCGGACAACTCCCGGTAAGCCGCACCGCCAACCAGGATGGCGACTTCGTCGTCACTCAAACCAAGGCGCTCACGGTACTCGCGGCCGGTTTGCAGGGTCAAGGTGCGCAACCCCAAGGCAAAAGCGCAGCGCATGCCTTGGCCCGGATCGGCCAGGGCATAGCAGATCCGCGCGTTGCCCAGCGTTTTGCCGCACCCCGTGGAAGCCATATTGACGATGAAGCCCCCTTGGGCGGTACTACGGCCGCGAATGCCTTCGGCCTCTTCGACCGCTTTGTTCTGCCAGCGAAAGCGTTCGAGAATTGCGCGTTGGCGCAGCCCCTTATGACGGCTCAGACGCGGGAGTTCTTCGGCCAACTTGGGCAAGGCGTGCACTATTTCGCCGCAGAGTTTTTCCACCCCCAGCAGATGCTCGTCGAGATATTGGTTCAACTGGCCGTGGGCAGTGTTGGCAAAGAGTTGGTTGGCCGCGGGCTTCACCTGACGTTCCCGGGAAAGATCTAGGCTGGAAAATTCATGGTCGGCCAGGGTCAGTGCCAGCCGGGCCAGATGCATCACATAAGGATTTTTCAGGGCTTGCGCGAGTTGGTCGGGCTGAAATGCAAGGAGTTGGCGGGCATACTTGGCGGCCCGCTCTTGCCAGGCCGGCAGATCGACCGGCAAGCCATGCTTGAATTGCCAATATGTTTCGAGTTCTTTCGAGCTGGATGTGCCGAAGCGTTCTTCATTCCACCCGGCAGCAATGGAGGAGGGAATTTTTTCGAGCATGTCAGCCCGGAATGCACTTTCGCCCTCCCTGGGCCGGACCGGGAGCCGGTGGTGGGTCACGATCAGCCAGCCGACCGCCTGGGCCAGGTCCGGCAAAGAACGGAAAGGCTCCGATGAGACTGCGCCGCCGCCGTCGGCCTGTAAGGATTTCAGGCAGTCTGTGGCGGCGATATCCTGGCGGGACAGCCTGTTCAGCCAGGCCTGATCATCGTCTTGTCCGACAAAGGCTTGAAAAATCCGCAGGGAAATCCATTCGTGCCGCAACAGATTGCCCTCCGTACGGCCGACCTGCCTCAGGATCTGCTGGAATTGGGCGCACGCCTTGCCCAGGTCATGCCAAAGAGCGGCCAACGCTGTCAGCAGATGGATAATACGCAGGGTGTGCCAGTCGTTCTCGTCCTTGGTGCGAAGGATGTTCCTGGCCGTGGTGTTGGTCGGCACGGCTCCTTGCGCGTTGAAGCGATCCGCCGCTCCAACGATCCACAACAATTCACTGCGGTCGATGCCTCGAATCCAGTAGCAGGCGATTGCCGTATTCTTGCGCGCCGTTTTGCGCAGCAGACGGCGCAAGGTGTCCAGGCCTGCCTGGGTAATGGCGGTTTGCCATGTCCGGACCCCGCGACGTTCCGAAAACTGATCCAGAATGCGCCGCGTTTCCTTGACGGCATTCCCGGAACATTCGGAGATGAGCAGAATATTCATTCGATTGTTTTCGCCGTCGTCAAAGCTACCTCTTGCACGGTCTCGATCATGAAGTCGAGGACCTCGTGACGAGCGAACAACTCGATACAGGCTTGACGAAAGGTTTGTTCATCGTCGCCGCGCATGGCCGACAGGAAGGCCTGCGGTAGGACCAGAGCGTCCTTGATCAGATCGGCGACGTCGAAAACTAGGCCGCCTCGCCTTGTCTTGCCATGCATGACGGCCAAACCGTGCGGAATGCCCAGCACCCAGGTTGCCGTGGCCCCCAGGCCATAGGCCAGGTAATTGCCATGGTCGAGCAGTCTGTTGGCCGGGTCGGTGCCGCTTCCCCGCTTTGCACGCGTAAACGGGCCATAACCAACGGCCCGGGCCGTCAACTTGAAAAGCTCCTTGGACAGCCGTGCTTCCTCGGTCAGCAGCACCATTGAGTCAGTGGCCTGTTCCAGGCCGTGGCGCGCGGATTGCAAAGCAGCATCCAGAGCTTGGAGATCGACCTTGAATCCTTCGTCGCCAAAGGTTTTCGGCTTGGCCCAAAGGCGTTCGATGCAGCGCAGGCGTGCATGCTGAAACGCCTTGGCGGCATTGAGCCGCGCCGCATCGTCGAACCAAAACCGAACCCAGGCCTGCAAGTATTGCGTCGGCCGATATTCGCTTTGCGGAGACAGCCAGGAAACCGCGATATCCTGCTCATTGGCGCTGAACAGCGGAGTTCCGCCACCACCGCAAAAGCCGACCATGACCCCGGCCTTGCCGAGTTCGCGCATGGCCGCCTGAGTGATGGAGGTGCCGGTGCCGAGCAGCACGGTGGTGGTGTTGGCAATGGGGATGTTCCAGTACAGCGATTTCTTGCCGGCCTCGGTGACGTACTCCACGCGACCGCCATGCACCAGGACGCGGCAGTGTTCAAGATAGTAAATATTGGCGCGCTTGGAGTGCAGGATCGTTTTGAGGTCCGAAGCGGCAATGTCGTTTTTCATCGATGATTTCCCCTGTTATTTCGGTGAACAGGTCGCAAAGGCATCTCTGGAAGTGTAGAGACGCACTGCCTGCCGCACCCCCGTCCGCACGGCGACACCCTCCTTATACTATGCCTCCCTATTAAACAGCAAGACGCCGCAACGGGATATATGCTCTCGTAATTCTATATTTTTTATATTCTCCAGGGGTTGCACTTCCACCGCATAGGGCAAGGGCAGCTCATTGAGCCGGTCGCGCAACGATTCCACGGCCAAACTCTGCGCCAATCCCTCGACCGCAATGTCAATGTCGGAATTCGACCTCGCCGTACCTTTGGCCCGAGAACCAAACAGCCATGCGCTCCTGAGCATGGGCGCGGCAGCCAGGGTTTCGCGCAGCAGGCCAAGCGCCGCCTCATCCAGGCCGGAAGCAGACAGAGGTCTGTCGTTCATGAGCCTGCCGCCACGCGCTCGAGCCCCCCCCCATGGAGTGCGCCCAAAGCCGACAAATAACGCTGTTCCACCGCCTGGAGCACTTCCTTGAACACCGCCTCGTAGCTATGCGAAAGCATATTGCAGTGCAGACGCATGTCGATCCAAAGCTGGCGGTCTTTGATCAATCCGGCGGCAAAAGCGGCGGATATGACAGCTTTAGGCGTCACCTCATCAAAAACAACACCCATTTCCTGCAAATAATCTTTTGCCGTCCTCCAAGCCAACTCATATGTGAATTCAAAACGTTGGATCAAACCTTCCTGTTCCAGGGATTGAATTCCGAAACCCGTTTTTCCTCCAGCGCGGAGCGCAAGAGAGCAAATGCACGATCAAAATTCTGAAAACGTTGTTTCCAGTGGATATCTTGCGATGCAGCCATTCATTATCACACCAATCCTCTGAAGTTTCCGTCAGGCCCGTAGGCGGCCCGGCCCAACTCTTCTTTGGCGAACACACGCCTTTTTATACTCCAAAGCAGAGGCAATGAACATTTCGAATCAATCTCAAGGTGAAGAAGCAAACATCAACGCCCATGCCGAAGAGGTTTTCGTGAGAGGCGTCCGGACCGCTCGGCCGCCGTTCATTGCCGCAGGGCCCGGAGGCCGTTGGCCACCACCAGCAGGCTGGTGCCCACATCGGCGAACACCGCCATCCACATGGTTGCCTGGCCGGCCAAGGTCAGGCCGAAGAAAATGGCCTTGACCCCTAAAACCAGGGTGATGTTCTGGAGTAAGATGGCGTGTGTGGCCCGCGACAGCCGGATGAAGCGCGGGATCTTCCGGAGGTCGTCGTCCATCAGCGCCACGTCCGCGGTTTCGATGGCGGTATCGGTGCCGGCCGCGGCCATGGCGAAACCGACATCCGCCCTGGCAAGGGCCGGGGCGTCGTTGATGCCGTCGCCCACCATGCCCACCTTGCCGTCCCCACTCTCCTTGGCCCGATTCGCCAGTTCGTCGACCACGGCCAATTTGTCCTGCGGCAGGAGATTGGCCTTGAAGCTCTCGACCCCCACCTGATCGGCAATGACCCGGGCGGTGTGCTCGTTGTCGCCGGTCAGCATCACGGTTTTGACGCCCAGCCGCCGCAAATCGCCGATGGCCGTAACACTGCTCGGCTTGAGCGTATCGGCCACCGCGAACAGGCCCGCCACCCCTTGCTCGCCCACCAGGGCCACCACGCTCTTGCCCTGTTCCTCCAGGGCGAAAAGGCGCGTTTCCAATTCGGGCGAACATTGCCCCAGCTCCTCCACCAGACGATGGTTGCCCAGGTGCCAAAGCTGGCCGGCAATGACTCCGCGCACCCCTCGGCCGGCCAGGGCAGCGAGATCGTCGACCTCGCGCAGTCCGGTCGACCGAGCCGTCGCGGCCTCGGCAATGGCACGGGACACCGGGTGATCCGACCGGGCGGCAAGGCTGGCCGCCAGGGCGATCACCTCCATCCCGTCCATGTCGCTCCACGTCACGAAATCGGTCTGCCTGGGTTTACCATGGGTGAGGGTACCGGTCTTGTCCAGGGCCAGGCAGCGCAGCCGGCGGCCCTGCTCGAGGAACAGGCCGCCCTTGATCAGGATGCCGTGGCGAGTCGCCGCGGCCATGCCGCTGACAATGCTGACCGGGGTGGAGATGACCAGGGCGCAGGGGCAACCGATGACCAGGATGACCAGACCGGTGTAGATCCATTCGCCCCAGGCACCGGCCAGGAACAGCGGCGGCACGATCGCCACCAGCAGGGCCACGACGAACACCGCCGGGGTGTAAATGCGGGCGAAACGGTCGACAAAGCGCTGAATGGGGGCACGATTGGCCTGGGCCGCTTTCACCGCGTGGATGATCCGGGCCAGGGTCGAATCGTCGGCGCCGGCAGTGACCTTGAATTCGAACGAACCGGCCTCGTTGACGGTACCGGCGAACACCGGGTCGTCCACGGTTTTCTCGACCGGCATGCTTTCACCGGTGATCGGCGCCTGGTTGATCGTCGACTGGCCCTGGACAATGACGCCGTCGAGCGCAATCCGTTCGCCCGGCTTGACCCGCACCCGGCTGCCGACCTCCACCCGCCGGCTTTCCATCTCCACCCAGGTGCCGTCCTCTTGAAGCACGGTGGCCGTCTCGGGGGTGAGGCTGAGCAGCTCGCCGATGGCCCTTCGCGCCCGCTCCAGAGACTTGGCCTCGATCGCCTCGGCCAGGCTGAACAGCACCATGACCATCGCGGCCTCCGGAAAGCGGCCGATAAGGACCGCGCCGGTCACGGCGATGGACATGAGGGCGTTGATGTTGAGGTCGAGGTTCTTGAGCGCGATCCACCCTTTCTTGTACGTGGTCAGGCCGCCGACCAGGATGGCGATCACTGCCAGGCCCATGGGCAGCCAGGCGGTGAGGATATCGGTGAACAGGCGGGTCTCCGCGCCCGCATGGATCAGGCCGCTTTCGCCCAGCAGTTCGGCCAGTTCCGCACCGGCGGCAAAGGCACCGGCCAGAGCCAGCCGGCCCCAGGGAATGCGGGTCTCGGGCAGGGCCGCACCGGCCCCCGATTCCCGGCCGAGGGGTTCGGGCTGCATGTCGATGGCAAGCAACGCGGCCTCGATGGGCTTGGTCGACGGCAGGTCATGGTTGACGACCAGCACCCGCTGCAGGAGGTTGAACTCGAGCCCGGCGATCCCCGGCATGTTGCCCAGTTTCTTGCGGATCAGGGCTTCCTCCGTGGGGCAATCCATATTGACGATGCGGTACGCGGCCCGGGTCGCCGAGACTTCGCCCACCTGGGCCAGGTCGACCGGTTCCGGCGCCGCCCCGTGCTGATGGCCGCAGCACGAGTCGTGACCCTTGCAGCCGTCGTGGCCGTGGCGATGGGCCTCTTCTTGATGGCCATGTCCGTGCGTGCAGGCACATGGGGGAGCGGCGAGGGGGAGCTGGTTCATGATCGATCTCCATTCATCGACGGCGGCCAAGGATGGCCGCTTAGCGTTGTTTCCTTGAGAGTAATGTCTATAGTAGCTGGAGAATCAAGCCGGCGGCGGCGGAAAAACGGCCGCCACCTCCGGCTGGGCAGCGTGGCCAAGGTACGGGCTCGAGTGGCTCGAGGGTCAATCGATTTTTTGAGGCGGCGGTAAGAAAATGAAGATCGGCGAGATGGCGAAGAAGACCGGATGCAAGGTGGTCACGATCCGGTACTACGAAAAGGAAGGGCTCCTGGAAAAACCGGGGCGGACCGAAGGCAACTACCGGCTGTACGGCCGGGACGACCAGGAGCGTCTGGAATTCATCCTCCACTGCCGCAAGCATGGGATGCAGCTAGCCGAAATCAGAAAGCTGCTGGCCTTCCGCGACCGGCCCCAGCGGGACTGTACCTGGATCACCGAGTTGATCGACGCCCACATCGACAATGTCGATGGCCAGATTGCCGCGCTCCAGCACCTGAAAAAACACTTGGAGGAGCTGCGGCTGCGATGCGCCGGCGGCCGGAACGGCGACAACTGCGGTATCATGCAGAGCCTGGACAGCCTGAACGCCTGTTGCGCCTCCTGCGCCCGCTGCTCCCCGGATGCCGGGCGGGAGTAACGGCCCGGCCCGCTCAGTTCAGCTTGCGGTCGTACAACCGGGCCGCGTTCAACACGATCAGCACCGAACCGGCATTGTGCACCAGGGCGCCGGTGATCGGGGTGAGCAATCCCATCACCGACATGGCGATGGCGGCGCAGTTGATCAGCATGGCCAGGGCGATGTTGCCCTTGATGGTGCGGATGGTGACGTTCGACAGCCGCTTCAGGTAGGGGAGCTTGCCGATGTCGTCGCCCATCAGGGCGATGTCGGCCGCCTCGATGGCAATGTCGCTGCCCATGGTGCCCATGGCCACGCCCACGTCGGCGGTCTTCAGCGCCGGGGCGTCGTTGACGCCATCGCCGATCATGCACACGGTGCGCCCTTGGGCCTGCATGGTCTTGATCCACTCCACTTTCTGGGCGGGAAGCAATTCGGCCCGCACTTGGTCGATATCTGCCCGGGCCGCGAAATGGGCCGCGGTGTGGGCATGGTCGCCGGTCAGCAGAACCACCTCCGTTCCCATCTGCCGCAGACGCCGCACCATCTCCGCCGCCCCCTCGCGCAAGGTATCGGACAGGGCCACCATGCCGATGCAGCGACCCGCCTCGGCCACCAGGATGCCGGCCTTGCCCTGCTGGCGCAGTCCGGCCAGGGCGGCATGAATCTCCTTGTTAATCGCGATGCCGTTTTCCTCCAGATAGGCGCTGTTGCCGCACCTTATCTCGGTGTCGCCAACGGTTGCGGCAATGCCCTTGCCGGGGACCATGACAAACCGCTCCACCGGCAGCGGCACAAGGTTCAAGGCCGCGGCCCGCGCCACCACCGCCTTGCCCAAGGGGTGCTCCGACCGGCTTTCGACCGCGGCCGCCAACCCGAGCAATTGCTCTTCCGTCCGATCCGGGACAAAGACCGCGATGTCGCTGACTTCCAGGATGCCGTGGGTGAGGGTGCCGGTCTTGTCGAAGGCGATGCTGTCCACCCTGCCCATGTTTTCCAGGGCTTCGCCGGACTTGATCAGCACCCCGTGGCGAGTGGCCTGACCGATGGCCGCCATGATGGAGGTGGGCGTGGCCAGGGCCAGGGCGCAGGGGCAAAACACCACCAGCACCGTGACCGCCCGGATGACGTCGCCGGTGGCTACGTAAGCGACCAGGGCGATCAGCAGGGCGGCCGGCACCAACCAGCTTGCCCACCGATCCACGATGCGTTGCATGGGCGCCTTGTTGTCCTCCGCTTCCCGCACCATCCTGATGAGCTTGTGCAGCGAGGAATCCTCGCCCACCTTGGCGGCCCGGATGTCCACCGCCCCGAACCGGTTGATGGTGCCGCTGAACACGCTTTCGCCCACGGTTTTGTCCACGGGCAGCGACTCGCCGGTCATGATCGACTGGTCGATCGAGGTGCTGCCGGCCACGATCTCGCCGTCCACCGGGATGGTTTCGCCGGGCAGCACTCGAAGCACGTCGCCCCGGCGAATCCGGGCAATGGGCACGACCTCTTCCCTATCGGCCTCGATGCGCCGGCCCTGTTGCGGCGCCAGGCCGATCAACTGCTTCAACCCCCGCTTGGCCCGTTCCACCGTCCGATCCTCGAGGATGGCGCCGATGGCCATGATGAAGGCCACCTCGCCGGCCGCGAACAATTCGCCGATGGCAACCGAGGCCACCATGGCGATGGAGATCAGCAGGGCCGAGGAGATGTTGCGCTGGAAAAACAACCGCGTCAGCGCCAGGTACACCAGAGGCGAGCCGGAAATGAGGATCGTACCCCAGGCTGGGTCCACCGGCACCGACTTTTCGGCCAGCAAAACCGCCAGACTCAGCGCCAGGAGCGCGCCCGAAACGACGGTCATCCGCAATCCCGCCAGGGCGTCGAAAAAAAACGCTGTTTGCGCCGCCACCGTTACCTTGGCTGTCATACCCTCCTCCTTGTGTGTATTTTTCGTTTTCTGCAAGACTCTCATGGCCGTATACCATATACCCCTATAGAGTATCAAGTCAACCGCAAAAAGAGGCCGTGCATTTTTGCGGATAACCGTTTACCTATGCGTTCAGCTATGCGCAGGGGCTGCACGACCAGGGCTTCACGACGGCGGCATACGGCAAACCGGGGAATTTTCCCCGATTGCGGAGAATGGACAAGGAAACCCACCGTGCGGCCGTCCACGGCAGGGCATTTTTTCAGCGGGTCCGGGATGAGACAGTGTATCGACGTTGAAGCCGTCACCAAGCGGCTCAAGCGCATTGAGGGACAAATTCGGGGCATTGCCAGGATGGTCGAGGACGACAAGCCCTGCGAGGATATCCTGGTCCAGATCGGCGCGGCCAAGGCCGCCCTGCACAAGACCGGGCAGACCGTTCTCGAGGGCCATTTGCACCACTGCGTGCTGGACGGCGTGCGGGAAGGCAACGAAGAGGCGACGCTCAAAAAACTGACCGCGGCCATCGAACAGTTCTCGCGCATCGTCTGAGCGCGCGGGCCGGCATCGCCGCGCACCTCGGTGCACGATCACGGTTCAGAGAATTCATCGCGGGGTACGCGCCGCTGCGCAATCCCCGGCAACCAACAGGAAAACAGCATGCACATCCAAGGCGCCGTAGTCATCGTCGACCGGGAAACCACCAAACTGGAGGGCTACCGGCTGGAAGACCCGGTCCGAGCCCCGGCGGTCATCATTTTCGTCGACGGGGACAAGCCCCGCCTGCTGCCGATCCAGCAGGGCTACCCGCCGCCGATCAAGGTCCGCTCGCACAACATGGAGGCGGATATCCAGATCATCACCTACCAGGAAATCAATGCCGCCCTCGGCCACTGACCTCCTGCCTCCGGGCTGCCCCGAAGGAAGCGCCCCGTTTGCCGACGGTGGCGCCATCGTCCCTCTGGAGCGGTATCTGGCCCCAAGCCTCCACATCGATTACGATCATCCGGAGGTCCGGGCGCAGGCCGCCGTTCTAGCGCAAGGTCTGTCCGACCCGGTGGCCATTGCCCGCCGGTGTTTCGAATTTGTCCGGGACGCGATCCGCCACAGCTGGGATTTCAAGGAAAATCCGGTGACCTGCCATGCCTCGGAGGTGCTGCGCCACCGCACCGGCTACTGCTATGCCAAAAGCCACCTGCTGGCGGCGCTGCTGCGGGCCAACCGGATTCCGGCCGGGCTCTGCTACCAGCGATTGGAGCGGGAGGCAGGCGGAACGATCTATTGCCTCCACGGCCTGAACGCGGTGCTCCTACCCGGATTCGGCTGGTACCGTATCGATGCCCGGGGGAACAAACCCGGGGTCGCCGCCGCCTTTTGTCCGCCGGAGGAACAGCTGGCCTTCCACCCTCACAAGCCCGGCGAACGCGATCTGGCAGGCATCTGGCCGGAACCCTTGCCCTTGGTCATTGCCGTGCTCGAACGCTGCTCCGATGTGGCCCAGGCCTACGGCCAGCTGCCGGACATCGAGTTCTGAACCCGGCGGAGACGGAAAAAACTCCGCCGGATCGCACCGTGCCCGCACCGCGCGTGCGGGCGCTTTTCCCCAAACGATCAAGGGAGGTAACACATGACCGCAGTCATCATTTACGGCAAGCACGGCTGACCGCACACCACCCGCGCCCGTGAGGCGAATCCCGACCATGTCTATTACGACGTCAAGCTCGATGTCGCCCGGATGGAAGAAATGCTGCGCCACAGCCAGGGCCGGCGCAAGGTGCCGGTGATCGTTGCCGACGGCCGCGTGGCCATCGGCTTCGACGGCGGCTCTTGAGGGGTCTGAAGGTTCGGCGGTCGCCGAACGCAAATCACCGGGACGGATGGTTGCCTGCAACCCCGTCCCGTTTTTTTTTGAGGAAATTCAAGGACAGCGGAAGAGCCCTTGCCGTTGAAGCCCCCCGGCCGGTGCCCTTTCTTTTGATTCTTCTCTTTGGGCAAGCAACGAAAAGAAGGCCTCTGCCGGAGAGACCGAGGCCGATATTCGCGGTACCGGACCACAATGCTCCGAAGCTTTTCAAGCCAGGCATCGTTTCCCCACACACCTCATTGAGGTGGCGAGAACAAACGTCTCAACCGGTTGCAATAAGCCGATACGGCGCCGGCAACGGGCCGAGCAGATTGACCGCCACCACCTCGATCCCCTGTTCCCCTGCCCGCAAAATATTGACCGCGCCGTAGTCCTGAGGGATTGCCAGCGCCTGCCGCAAGGGCCGGCCGAGCAGGCGGGAGAGCACGACCCGGTTGACCCCGGCGTGGGCGACGACGAGCAGGGGGCCGGCCGTCTGCCAAACCAGGGCGAACAGGGCCGGACAGACGCGGTCCGCCAGATCGCCGAAACTCTCCCCGCCCGGCGGCCGGACATGCTCCAGGTCCAGGCCGCGCCGCTCGTAGAGGCCGGGAAAACTCTGCCGAACTTCCGCCACGGTACGCCCTTCCCACTGGCCGAGATCGATTTCGGCCAGGGCGTCGAGCATCCGGATGGCCGCTTCCGGCCGGCCACTGACCAGGGCCGCCGTTTGCACGGCCCGCTGCAAAGGGGAAGCGACTGCCTCGGCAAAGGGGACATGGCGCAGCTGCCCGCCCAGGGCCTGGGCCTGGCGGACGCCGTCGAGGTTGAGCGGCAGATCGGTCCGCCCCAGGAAACGGCGCGGCGAAGAGGTGTCGACCGCGCCATGCCTGAGCAAATAGATCAGCCGCCGCATGTTCCGTCCCCCCTGACTCCATCCGCCGTCATGGCGACCCCGGCCAGCGGCTGCGCCATCGCGGCTTCCACCACTGCGGCCAGCCGTTCGGCCTGTTGCCATCTGCCCTCGATGGCCCGGACCGCCTCGGGCTCATGCCGGAGCAAAGACAGCTTCTCGGCAAACCGCGCTTCGATGGCAACCAACCGGCTGCCGCGCACCAGCTTGTCGGCAAGAAAGACGATCTCGCGTTCGCCCGGTTCCATGCAGGGCCTCCAAGGCAGGTCCTTGTGGGCACCGACAATGGCCGCCACCCGCTCGAACCCCAGTTGCCGCAGCCAGCGCTCGCCTTCGGCCTCATGGCGGGGCTGTCCCTTGGCGATGTCGTGCAGCCAGCCGCCGACCCGGCACAATTCCACATCCAGCCGGCGGTCGCCGTGCCGGTTCAATGCCTCGGCAATGGCCGTTGCCACTCCGGCCACCGCGCGCCCATGGGCCAACCCCTTATCCGGCATGGGGTGTAGATGCTCCAGGATGGCCGTGCATTCGTCCATGGTCGGTATGCCCCGGCGGGCGAATCGGGCGCATCCATCCCGGTAGGCATCGAGGGTGTCCAGATCGAGATGGATATGGGCGTCGGCCACCGGCACCTCGCGCACTTGCTCCGGCCGTTCCGCCTCGATCCGGGCCAGCAGGCCGCGCATCCCGCCTTCGGGATGCTCCTGGCCCAGGATCGGGTCGATGAGGTCGGCATGGATGAGCGGCGGATGCCCGCGCCGGCCGGCAAAAACCGGGCAGCAAACCAAGGTCGGCTGTGCGGCGAAGGAAGCGGCCAAAAGCCGCACCGTGCCGAAGCGCACCAGGGGCATATCCACCGGCAGAAGGAAAAACCCGTCGCAGCGGCCGGCCAGCAGGCTCGCCCCGGCGCGGATCGAACCGTACATGCCGGCGGCATAGTCCGAATTGAGGGCCAGCCGCGCTCCGAGCCCCGCGGCGGCCGCCCCGATCTCCCCGGCCCGGTGGCCGATCGCCACCACGATGTCGTTGATGCCGCAGGCGGAAAACAGGGTCACGCAGTGGCCGAGCATCGTCCGGCCATCCAAAGGCAGCAAGGCCTTGAGCTCGCCCATCCGCGAGGACAGCCCGGCGGCGAGGACGAGGGCGCTTAGGCGAGGTGCCATGCCCTTCGGCCGGTGGCCCGCTGGTAGATGAGTTCGCCGACGATAGACACCGCGATCTCCTCCGGGGTGTCGGCCTCGATGGCCGTGCCGATGGGACAGCGGACCTGTTCCAGCTGCGCCTCGCTCACCCCCTGGTCCATCAGTTTGGCGTAAATGGCGTTGCGCTTCCTGCGGCTGCCGATCATGCCGATGTAGCCGGCCCCGGTGCGCAGGGCCTGGCCGAGCACCTCCAGGTCGTGCAGGTGGCCGCGGGTGACGATCACCAGATAGGCGTCGCGGTCGAGCTCGAGCCCGTCGAAGCAACCAATAAAAGACGGCAACACCCGGATTTCGTCGGCCAGGGGAAAGCGTTCCCGGTTGGCGAACTCGCCCCGGTCGTCCATCACCGCCACCCTGAACCCCACTCGGGCCGCCACTTCGGCGGTGCAGGCGGCCACGTGGCCCGCGCCGAGCAGGTACACCGTGCCACTCACCGTGAAGGAGGACAGCAAATAGCGCTGGCCCTGGTGTTCGATCAGGGCGGTGGCCGGGGCCGGGGCAAGGGCCTGTTTGATCGCGGCCAGCAGCGATTCGGGGATGTCGGCGCGGCTGGAGGCGCCGCGATGGTCGACCGCGAACCGCTGCCCGCCTCCGGCCCGCCCGCCCAGGGGACAGACCAGGGTGGCGCGGCGGCCCGCCCGCATGGCCGCCAGCAGCGCGCCGAAGATTTCGCGGTTGGCCACGCCGGCCTCGATGTATTCGAGAAAGAGTTCCACCCTGCCGCCGCAGATCATGTCGCTGGTGGCGACATCGCTGTTGTCGAGGTCAAAAGTCCGGCGCAGGGACCGGCCGCCGGCGAAGCAGGCCGCCGCCTCCCGGATGGCCGTGGCCTCGACCAGCCCGCCGCCGACAGTACCCGAGATGCGGCCGTCTCGGAGCACGATCATTTTGGCCCCGGCCAACCGGGGCGTGGATCCGGACTGGCTGGCAATGGTCACCAGCACGAGATCCTCGCCATCGCCGAGACTGGTGCAGATCTGCTGCAATAATTTCTTCATGTTGCCCTCTCCTTGCGGTGGTCTTCGAGAAAACGCTTGGCCGGATGGATGGCGCCATCCATGGCCAGTTTCAGGTCGATTGCCGGCTCGCCCCTCGACATCCGGGACTCCAGCAGACGGGCCGCCTGCCGTTTGGCCGCTTCGCCCCGGCCGGGCAAGACGGCCAGGACCAGTTCCAGGCTCTCCCGGCCGTCCCGGATGGCCAGGGCGGCGGTAAAATCGAGCAGCCCCGGCACGGCGAACAGCCATTCGTCCAGATCGGCCATGGCCAGTTGCCGGCCGCTCTGCAGAGTCCGTACCCGGTCGAGCCGGCCGAGCACCCGGTCGAGCCGCCGGACCTGGCTGCCGCAGCGGCACCGGCCAGGCAACAGACGGCCGCGGTCGCCGGTGCGATAGCGGATCAACGGCATGCCGGTGCGCATCAGGGTGGTGCACACGATCTCGCCCCATTCCCCGGCCGGAAGGGCCTGGCCGCCGCCCGGATCGACGATCTCGACCAACAGGTCGGCCTCGCGCAGATGGCAGCCATGGTGCGCCCCGCAGTCGACCCCGCCGCCCAGGCCGGTTTCGGTGGCGCCGTAGTGGGTGAAAATCTCGCAGCCGAGCAGTTCTTGGAGGCTTTGGCACAGGCTTTCGGAGACATAGTCGGAGCAGAGCAGCACCGCGCCGATGGAGGCGAGGTCAAGCCGCAAAAAGGCCGCCATCCGTGCCAGGGCCAGGATCTGCACCGGAAAGCCGACCAGGATCTCGGGCCGCATTTCGGCCACGATCCGGGCGGCCTGCGCCGGCTCGCTCACCAAACCGACGATCCGGCCATTCACCGTCATTCGCGCCAGGGCACGAGCCAGAAGGTGGCCGGTGGAATCCGGGGTGGCGCCGGGCAGGAGGATGGCGGCGGTCTGCCCCGGTTCAGCCATCTGGCCCATACCGTGATGGAAAAAATCGAGCGTCCGCTCCAGATCCGCCTCGGTGAACCAGAGCCGTTTGGGCGGGCCGGTGGTGCCCGAACTGTGCAGAGTGACGATTCGGGCCACCGCATCCTGGCCGACGCAGACCATCTCCTGGCCATGGTGCCGCAGTTCGGCCTCGGTGGTCAACGGCAGCCGGGCCAGATCGGCCAGGCCGTCCACGGCCGCAATGCCCACGGCTGCGAATTTTCGCTGGTAGAACGGGGCATGATCCCGGCAGTAGGCCACCAGGCGACGCAGCCGGTCCTCCTGCCAGGCATCGATGGCCGAACGCGGCACCGGCCGGGCGCTTATGCCGATGATTTGGCCGGTCAGGGTGTCCAGGACCGAGGGTTTCATGCCGCCCTCGCCCGCCGGTGGAGCGGCCGCCCCAGGTTCGAGGTCAGGTTATAGGCGCAGAAGGGAACGAGCCGGCCGGCCGGCGAGACCACATGGATGCAGCAGCCGCGCAACCGCTCGAGGTCGATGTTCCACACGTCCTGGAAGGCCATGGCCGACAGGGAAAAAGTATGGGTGCGCGCCCGGGCGAGGAAGCGGTCGAAGTCGTCCTTGGGTACGGCCGGTTCGCCGTTGCAGGCGCAGGCGGGCTCGGCCATGGGCAGGGACCACTGGCGGGCGGTGTAGCGAACGCTCTTTTCCCTGCCCTCCAGGGCCGAGGGCAAGCAGGCTTGCGCCTCGCCGGTGGAACAGCAGGCCGGGGGCTGACCGAGCGGGGCCAGGCGTCCCTGGCCGTCGATCAGGAAATTGCCGTGGAAGGAGCACAGGGCATGCTCGCAGGCCGGTGGGGCAAAGTGTTCGACCCGGACCGCACCGGCAGTCTGCGCCTCGATCAGCGACAGCACCTCCGGCAGGGTCAACCGGTCGGCATCCGCCGGCGGCTGCGGATAACGGCCGAAATAGCTGATGGGCTGAAAATGCACGCCGCGCACCGTGGGGGCGAAACCAAGGCCGTATTCGATGATCGCCCCGATCTCGCCGGTGTTGATCCCCGGCACCAGGGTCGGCACCAGGACCACCGCCAACCCGGCCTCGACGCAGCGACGGATGGCCGACTCCTTGTCGGCACGCAGGTCGCGGCCACGCAGGGCCAGATGGGTTGCGGCCGACAGGCCGTCGAACTGCAAAAAAACCGAGGCCAGCCCGGCCTGCCTGAGTTCGCCGGCCAGTTGCGGCCGTTCGGCCAGGAGCAGACCGTTGGTGTTGAGCTGGATAAAGTCGAACCCCTTGTCCCGACCCAGGCGGACGATCCGGCCCAGGTCGGGGCGCATGGTCGGCTCGCCGCCGGAAAGCTGGATATTGCAAGGACCGGACGCGGCCATCACCCGGTCGTACCACCCGCCGATTTGCGCCAGCGAGGGGTCGGCATCCGATTCGCCGGCATCGGCGAAACAAACCGGGCAGCGCAGGTTGCAGCGGCCGGTGATTTCGAGCAGGGCCGTGCAGGTATGCTGCCCGTGACCGGGGCAGAGTCCGCAGTCGAAGGGGCAGCCGTCCCGGATCTCGGTCAGGGCCTGCCGAGGCGAAGACGGATTTTTCGGCCGTAGCCAGGAGGAAAAGGGGATCGGCCCCCGCCAGATCGAGGTCCGGGTCGTGCCATGCTCGCCGCATCGCTTCACCAGGTAGACGGTGTCGCCCTGCTGCTCGCGGGCCGCCTGCAGACGCCGCAGGCAGACCGGACACAGGCTCTCGGTCGAGGACAGCGGCTGGATGCGAGGTTCAGCTTCCACCGGCCCGCTCCCGGGGAAGACTGGGATCGATGCCCTGTTCGGCCAGCAACCCGAGCACCACCTGGCGGGCCTGCACCATGATGTGGCCGCAGGCCTCGGGCTTGCGGCCACCCTGGTAGGCGACGATGTCGTCGCAGCGGATGCCGCCCCAGGCGGTACCCCGCCCCTTGAACCAGTCCATGAACTGGACCAGCAGCAGCGGCAGGCAGTCCAGCGTCTCTTCCTCGGCGCTGCCCTTGCCGGCATAGAGCGCCAGGACGCAGGCCGCCCCGCTGGCGACCCCGCAGATGTCGCCGCTCCCCAGGCCTTCGCAAAGCCCGGCCATGGCGCGGACCAGGGGCACGTTCTCCTCGCCCATGTCCTCAAGACTCAGCTTGATCATCATCTGGCTGCAGCACAGGCCCTGCCCTGCCAGCTGCATGATGCGCAAAGCGGTTTCATCCATAATGCGGCTCCTCTTACGGCTTTTGTCGCGGGTTATGCGGCTGCGTGCCCGGCCTTACGGCTCTTTCTCGGCGATAAGGGCATAGTAGCCCAAGGGGGCGGTGGCCAGGGTGCAACTGGTGCGGCGGGCCGTGGCCGCATCCAGGAACAGGCCCCAGAACCGCTCCAGGCTGCCGCAGGAAAAGATGATCTGCCCGGCCAGTTGCGCCAGCAGTTCGTTGCGGTCGCGGAGCAGGACCAGGGAAAATCCCGCCCCGGCCACCTCCGAGGCGATCGTCTCCAGGGGCCGGGCATGGCTGAGGCAACTGTGCAATCGGGCCGGATCGGGCTGTTGCCACGGCTTGCGGCAGTAGATGTCGGAGAGGATCAACCGGCCGGCCGGCCGCAGCACCCGGTGCATCTCGGCCAGACTGGTACGGATATCGCCGGTCAACGACAACACGCATTCCGAGACGACGCCGGCAAAGATGCCGTCCGCGCAGGGGATGGCCGCGGCCACGCCCCGGTGGAGCATAGCCGACGGCGCCCGACAGGCCGCCCGATCCAGCATCGCGGCCGATGGATCGAGTCCTACGGGCCGCAGGCCGAACTCCGTGGCCATCAAGGCCAGACTGTGGCCGGGGCCGCAGCCCACGTCGAGCACGGCGCTGCCGGGGGCGAACGCGCACAAGCGCAGCAATTCCCCGGTCAGGTCGGTCCCGCCGGGCCGAAGCGCGCCGCCGGTGAGCGCGCCCAGCTCCTCCTGTTCGTAGAGGGTAACCGGCGCGAGCTCAGCACCGGTATCGGCACCAATATCGATATCGGTCTCGGTATTGAGACGGAGGGCGTTCATTTCACTTGTCTTCCAGCAGTTGCTCCACGGCCAGCATCTTGCCCGTTGCCAGGCTCTCCGGCACCAGGACGAAGCCGCAACCCGGACAGACCATCAACTCGACATTGAAGACCGAGTTGAGGTAACTCACCTTGACTTCGGCCGGCTGCAGCGGCAGGTCGCACCCGGCGCACTGCCAGGCAGTGGTTTCGGCAAAGGAAAAGCTGGTCATGGCGTCTCCTCCGGCAGCCGCATACGGTGGCTGTAACCGTTGTGAATCCGGTAGCCTGCATCGGCCGGCTCGTACTCGATCCAGTAGGTGACCCGCACCGGCCTGAAGCTGGCCAGCCGGTGGCCGGTGGCCGGGTCGATCAGGTAGCGGCCCGAGCTTTCGGCATGCGCGATCACCTTGCGGACGTCTTCCTCCAGGATGAGCCGGCGGTCCAGCAGGGCCGCGATCTCGGGGGACATCGCCAGGGGCATCGCGGCATGGGCCGGCCGGGGCATGGGCTCTTCCTGCCAAAGGCGGGCGAGCAGGCGCTCCTTCAGCCGGGCGCGGTTCTCGTGGCGGCCGGAAAAACCGGGATTGGCGCGGGCCAACGGGTCCGGGTCGCCGGTTTGGCCGAACAGATAGTCGAGCAGGTGCGCCATGGGCCGGCCGGCGGCGGCCAGATTGTCGCGGCACATGGCGCAGTAGGCCAGGCCATCCCCGGGGCTGCGTTCGGCCTTGACCTGGGCCGCCTTTTCGCCCAGGGGCTGGTTGGCAAACTGCATGAGGCCGCCATAGCCGCAGCAGTCGGCCAGTGCACCGCCGAATCCGGGCTCGACCACGGCCAGGTTCAGCTTGGCGCAGAGGCTGCGCACGCTGGCCCGCAGGTCGGCCCGGTGCCGGGCAGTGCACGGGTCGTGGAGCGCCAGAGCAGCCGGAGGCCGAGGGCCTTGGCCGGCCGGCAACTCCAGGCCGTCGAGCAGCTCCCACAACGAAGTGACGCTCAGCTCCGGGGCCTGTTCCCCGAAAATCGCCAGGCAGCTCGAACAGGCGGCAATCACGGTCGGCCGGCCCATTCGGACCACTTCGGCCCGCAGGGCGTCCAGGGTTTCGGTAAACAGGGCGTGCTGTCCAGCCCAATGGGCGGGGATGCCGCAACAGCCGAGCATCAGGCCGACGCCGCCTTCGAGTTTTTCGGCCAGGAATTCGTAGGTGCGGGTGACCAACTCCGGCGAGGAGCCGGCCAACTGGCAGCCGGGATAGAAGAGGAAACGGCTGGTTGCGTGCCCCGGCTGGTGTCGGCTGAGGCGGCAGGCCTCGCTCAGGCTGAAGCGCATGTCCTCCAAGGCGAAATCGTGCGGCGAAGGCGGCATGTGACCGGTGTCCACCATCTCCTGCCGGGTGGCGCGGCAGAGTTCGGCCACGGGAAAATCGTGGGGGCAAATCACCGTGCACTGGCCGCAGAGGCTGCAGGCGTTGATCGTCTTGTTGGCGCTGCGGGTGCCCTGGACAATGGCCAGGTTGTTGTAGATCTTGCGCACCAGGGTTTTGGGATATTCCTTGTATTCCCGTAGGTAGGCGCATTGCTTGACGCATTCCATGCATTCGCACTGGATGCAGCGGCCGGCCTCGGCCACGGCTTCGGCCGGGGTATAGCCGCCGGCCGGATCGGTGGGCCGGATCTCGGCCGCCGGCGGGATGCGGTCGATGACCGTCGCCATCCGGGTGGCGCAACTGCCTTCTCGGTCGCGTTGGGCAGTGAGGGAAACCTTTTGCAGGAAACGTTCGATCGACAGGGCGGCGCGGCGGCCGTCCTCCACCTGCTTGATCGTCGAAAAGCCGCTGTCGGCGCCCGGTCCGCCCCCGGCAAAGCAGTTGCCGCCGCCGACGGCCAGGGTCAGGGGATCGGGAATGCCGGCCATCTCGACATCCTCCAGGTCGCAGTAGACCGCATCGTATTCGCCGGCCAGGCGGGCGGCGAATTCGCCGATTGCACCGCCGAGCGGCCCGCCGGTGACGATCGCCACCCCGTAGCCTTCCAGGAGTTTCCGGGCCTGGACCAGGGCTTCGCCGGGCACGTCGGATTCCGGCAAAAGGCGCAGCCGGCCGCCGATCTCGCCGTCCGGGGCGATGAGGGTGGTCGGCCGGCCCTTGCGCGCGAGGTCGAGCGCCGCCGTCATGCCGGACAGCCCCGCGCCCAGCACCGCCACCCGGCCACCCTTGGCCGGCAATTTGGGCAGCTTGAGCATCGGCCCGGTCCGGCTGACGCAGAACCGCTCCAGGCGGCCGATAGCCAGGGGATCGCCGATCTCACCCCGTTTGCAGGCCCGGCGGCAGGGGGCATCGCACAGCCGGCCCACGATCTCAGGAAAGGGCATGGTCCGGTCGAGGATCTTGCGGGCTTCGCACACATCGTCTTTGGCCAGCGCGGCCATGAAGGCGCGGACGTCGACATGAATGGGGCAGGCCGCGGTGCAGAACGGCTGCTCTTCCTGAATGCAACGGGATTCCAGTTCTCTGAGCTGCGTTTGATCCATGGCTGGCGGCATGCGCTTTTGCGCACGAGATGGTGAAGTTGTGTCCGGGGTTGTTACCGAAACGGACGCGCGATGTTTCGCGCGTCCGGCCGATGGAGAGAAGGCTGAACGAAGGCGGGCCGGGAACACTCCGGCCCGCCTCTTGCTCACTCAACCGTTTACTTCGGCAGGGCTGCCAGCACCTTTTCCGGCAGGGCCGGGAGGTGGCGGACCCGGGCGCCGCAGGCATTGTAGATGCCGTTGATCACCGCCGCGTGCGGGCTGGTCAGGGGCATCTCACCCACGCCCGAAGCGCCGAAGGGGCCGTCCGGACGCGGGGTTTCGACATAGATGATCTCGATGTCGTCCGGGATCTGCTTGATATACGGAAAACCGGCTCCGGCCAGGGTCGAGTGCTTCTTGATGTCCTCGAAGTCCTCGCTCAGGGCCAGGCCGATCCCCTGGGCCAGGCCGCCGTAGATCTGGCCGTCGACCACCAGTCGGTTGACCACCTTGCCGACATCGGCCACACAGGTCATCCGTTCCACCGTGGTTTTGCCGGTGGCCATCTCCACCGCCACCTCGGCCATGAACAGGCCGTACATGTAGCAGCACATCGGGCTGCCCTGGCCGTTGGCGTCGCAGTCGGTGGCCGGCGCGCTCCACTTGCCGTTGACCTTGGTGGGGATGTTGGCGGCGACCATCTCGTCGTAGGTGCGGAAACTGCCGTCGGCCTTCTTCATTGCCTTGACCAACGCCTCGCACCCCACCCGGATCGACTGCCCGACCACCACCTGGCTGCGGCTGCCGCCGGCCGGGCCGGAGTTGGGACATTTGGAGGTGTCGTTCATCACCAACTTGATCTGGCCGACGCCCAGTCCCAAGGGCCGCAAGGCCTCGTGGGCCGTGGCCAGGGTCCCCATGTCCGCGCCCTGGCCGTGGTCTTCCCAGGTGTTGAAGATGGTGACCGTGCCGTCGGGATTGAGCTCGACATCGGTTTCCGCAGTGTCGGGACCGTCCAGGCCGGCGCCGTAGACGCCCAACGCCACGCCGACCCCGCGCTTGACGCCGGCGGCGGTGTGGGCGGCCGCGCGCTTCTTGGCGTCTTCGTACTTGGGTTTGAGCGCCTCGAACATCGTCGGCAGGGAGAAGACCTCCGGCACCTGGCCGGTGGGCGTGGTGGCGCCCGGCCGGTAGACATTCCGGTAGCGCAGCTCAAAGGGATCGATGCCCAGTTTTTCGGCCAGTTCGTCCATCAGCACTTCGGACGGGAACTCGCTCTCCGGCGCGCCGTAGCCGCGGAAGGCCGAGCCCCAGGCATGGTTGGTGCACACGGTGCGGCCCTCGCCGCGGATGTTCCCGATGTCGTAGCCCGCGCCGATGAACTGGGCGCCGCGCAGGGTGAGCAGGTCGCCGAACTCGGAGTACGGCCCGTGGTCGACCGACCAGTCGGTCTCCATGCCCAGCAGCTTGCCGTCCTTGCTGGCGGCTAGGCGGACGGTGGTCCAGAACGGCGAACGTTTGCCGGTGTAGGTTTGCTGCTGGAAGTAGTCGTAGCAGAGGAAGACCGGCCGGCCGGTGGCCAGGGCCGCGGCGCCGACCAGGGCCTCCATGGTGGGGCTGAACTTGTAGCCGAAGGTGCCGCCGGCGTTGTTCTGGATCAGCACCAAATTTTCCGGCTCCACCCCCAGGCCGGGGGCGATCATGTACAGGTGGAGGTGCAGGCCGATGGACTTGGAGTGGACGATCAGCTTGCCGGCATCGTCGATGTAGGCGTAGCCGACATCGGGCTCGATCGGCAGGTGCGGCTGGCGGCCGACATAGTATTCGCCCTCGATGGTGACGTCGGCCGCGGCGAAGACCGGTCCGGTCTCCTCGCCTTTGGCGATCTTCTGGATGTAGTAGATATTGGGAGTGCCGGGATGGATCTCGAGGGCATCCGGCTCCATGGCCGCCGGCGCGCTCATGTAGGCCGGCAGCTCTTCCAGCTCGACCTTGACCTTCTTGGCCGCCTCCTTGGCCTGCTTCTCGGTGTCGGCGCAGACGATGGCGATGGCGTCGCCGTACTGGAAGACCTTGGTGTCGCAGAGAATCGGCCGGTCCCAGCCGTCGCCCTTGTTGGAGGGGAAGGTGATCAGGCCGGTGATGCGGTTCTTGCCCTTGATGTCCTTGTGGGTGACCACCTTGTGCACGCCGGGCATCTTCTCCGCCTCGCCGGTGTCGATGGAGAGAATGTTGGCGTGGGAGACTGTCGCCTGCACCAGGGCCAGCTGCAGGGCGTTCTCCGGCAGGGCCAGGCCGGAATCGGCGCCGAAATCCCAGGTGCCGGTCACCTTGGCGGCGGCGCTGGGACGCGGCATGCTGGAGCCGAACACCTTGCCGTCCGCGGGAATCTTGTAGGCCAGATCCTGCATGCTGAGTTGGCCCTTGAGCACCTTGGCCGCATCCCGGACCGCATCGACCAGCGGTTTGTAGCCGGTGCAGCGGCAGGCGTTCTTGTATTTCTGGAACCAGTCGCGGATTTCTTCACGGGACGGGTCGGGATTGCCGTCGAGCAGGGCCTTGGCCGAAACGATGAAGCCGGGAGAGCAAAAACCGCACTGGGCGCCGCCGTGCACCATCCAGGCCATCTGGAGGGCGTGGAGATCGCGGGGCGTGCCGATGCCCTCGATGGTGGTGATCGCGGCACGGTCGGGAACGCGGTCCATCTTGGTGATGCAGGAACGGATCAGCTTGCCGTCCATGATCACGTTACAGGCACCGCATTGCCCCTTGCCGCAGCCGACCTTGGTGCCGGTGAGGCGCAAGCTCTTGCGGATCACGTCGGAGAGCAGATCGGAGTTTTCGGCCACCACCGAACGCTCAACCCCATTGACGTACAATATTTTCCTCTGCATGCATGACTCCTATGAAATGATGGTGAATGAAACGGGTTGCGGTTTTCCCTTCCTGGACACCAGCCGAACCGCCGATCGGAGGCGCAGGGGCGCGGGGAGAAAACCGCCTGCGCCTCCTCTCCGGGGCAACGACAAACGCGGGACGCGTCGCCGCGCCCCGCAACGCCAAGCACAGTGTCTTGCCAGAATTTCCAAAACAACACAACTACCGGTTACGCCGGCCCGGACCAAGGGCGGGAAAGGGGCCGGGCTCCACCGGGTTTTCGTTTTACGACCGGATCGGGCGGCCGGCGGCGGCAATGTCCGGCCGCCTGCCGCCCACTGCTTTCGTCTCTTACATCGCTGCGAGGTAGATCGCCTTGACGTCCGCATCCTTGGGCCGGCGCGGGTTGGTCAGGCCGCAGGCGTCCTTCTGGGCGTTGGCGGTCATGATATCGATATCGGCCGCCTTGACCTCCTTACCGTACCGCTTGCCCAGCTCGACCAGGCCGGCCGGGATGCCGATGTCGGCCGACAGTTTCCTGATCGCCACCAGGGCCAACTCGGCGGCGTCGCGCGGGGCCAGGCCTTGGGTGTTCTCGCCCATGAGCTGGGCGATCTTGACGAAACGGTCGATCCTGGCGATCAGGTTGAACTGCTGCACATGGGGCAGAAGGATGGCGTTGCACTCGCCATGCGGCAAGTCGTAGAAACCGCCCAATTGGTGCGCCATGGCGTGCACATGCCCCAGGCTGGCGTTGTTGAAGGCCATGCCGCCCAGATACTGGGCATAGCACATGCCCTCGCGGGCCTCGATGTCCTGGCCGTTGGCCACGGCCGGCCGGAGATATTTGGCGATCAGCTCGATGGCCTTTTCCGCGGCGGAATCGGTCATCGGGGTGGCGATGGTGGAAACGTAGGCCTCGACCGCGTGGGTGAGGGCATCCATGCCGGTGGCGGCGGTCAGGGCCGGGGGCATGTCCATCATCAGCAGCGGATCGTCCACGGCGATGCCCGGAGTGACCCGCCAATCGACGATGGCCATCTTCACGTGGCGGGAGGTGTCGGTGATGATGCAGAAACGGGTCATCTCCGAAGCGGTGCCGGCGGTGGTGTTGACCGCGAGGTACGGCGGCATGGGCTTGGAGGATTTGTCGATCCCCTCGTAATCGTGGATCTTGCCGCCGTTGGCGACCACCAGGCCGACGCCCTTGCCGCAGTCGTGCGAGGAGCCGCCGCCCAGGGTGATCAGCGAGTCGCACTGCTCCTTCTGGTAGATGGCCACCCCGTCATGGACGTTTTTATCGGTGGGATTGGGGATGGTCTCGTCGTAGACCACGTACTTCATGGCGGCTGCTTCCAGAAGATCGGTAATCTGTTTGGTGATGCCGGCGCCGGTGATGCCCTTGTCGGTGACGATCAGCGGTTTGGCGCCGCCAAGCGCCTTGATTTTGTCCGGAATCTGTTTTGCGGCGCCAATGCCGATCAGGGTAACGCTGGGAATGAAATAACCGTATACTTCTTCACGAACTGCCATAGTCACACCTTCCTTTAATAGATGTCGGGTTCCTTGTCGAGCTGTCTCTTGTGCGCGCATGCATCCAGTCGGCCGTACCCTCTGTAGAGCAAAGGACGTGCCATGAAACACCGACTCGTTGCCGACTCACCCCGCATTGCCGCCACGAGGGGTGGCACGTGCCGAAACCGGCCGATATCGGCCCTTTGAGCGACGATTGGCACCGATATCGGTCGAAACGACCCGGAAAAAAATATCGGTCGAGCCGAAATCCGTCGGCCCGGCGCCAGCCCCGGCAGGGGCGAAACGGACCTCCGACCGAACGCAATTCGGGGTGAAATAGGCCCGGATGGCACCAAAACGGGCTCGCCGTCTGGAATTTTACCGGTGGATCGAGGGGTTACCGGCCCGAGTCAAAATTACACACAAAAAAGGCGTACTTGAGACAAGATGGGACACACGTCGCGCCGGTAAGACCAGCCGAGGCACACGGATTTGGCCATGCGCATTTTTTCCGAAATGAGAGGAGTAAGGCGCCGCCCGGGACCGAAGCGCCCGAACGGTCCGGGATGCGCCGTCGATGCGGGCAAGACCGGTGGCAAGGTGAGAATGGGATGGGAATGGGGCTAGATGCGAGCGAGACGATGCTCAGGCTGCCTTGCGGTGGCCGTTTGCCATCACGAAGCGGCCCATGTCGGCGTCGGCGTCCAGGATGTGCGACAGCAGCCAGGTGTTGAGAAAGGTGAGCAGTTCAAAGGACATCTCGCGCTGGCCGCTGCAGAAAGTATCCCGCATTTCCTCCAGGCGGGCGGCAAACTGCTTGTGCCGGATCTTGTGCAAGGCATAGCCGGGATAGCCGCCGGCGCGCATCAACGATTCTTCCGCTGCAAAATGAAGCCGGGTGTATGCGGTCAACTCGGCGAAGATTTTCGCCCCGTCCCAGCATGGTGTCCGATTGACGAAATGATCGTAGACGGTGTTGAGCAACTCGACCAGATGGCGATGATGCTCGTCGATCTCCTCTATGCCGGTCGCATACCGGGCATTCCAGGTGATGAGGTACATAAGGGACATATCGCTTGGGTGCAGTGTTTTTTCCCGTGCCTCGGCAGGGACGTGGACCGGAGGGTCACGAAGGAGTGGTCATAGGTAATTATACCTACATCTGCCGAGATAAATCCACCCCTTTTTTTTGCACGCCGATTGCCATCGAACTGCAGCCATATTCCCTCTCCGGCCATCGGCGGAGTCCTTTGCACTACAGAAGCAGCGTTGATCAAGTCAATCGTTTCGACGAACGCCGTAACGAGAAATTTCAAGTAATTTCATCGGAATATCATCCAGAGCGCAACCGCCTGCATCGGCGTGGCAATCGGTGCAAGGCCAGGCAAAACAAGAGTGTTGCGGCAAGGCCACGGTCTTGTCAGGGAACGAGGAAGGCTGAAAGCGAAAAAAAAGTGCCGCCAGGGGCGAGGGGTGGGAGGCAGAGAGAGGGAGTATCCGACGGCGGACGCCTAAGGGGTTTTCCGATGGGCCAGCACTAAAATGTTGGCAACGTACATCTGCACTACCTTGTCGGCCTGATTGAAGGTGGTAACCCGTATCTTGACCCTGCCCTGCCCCGGTTTGGATTTCGAAGGCTGAATGGCGAGAATCTCGATCTCAATGTGCAGTTCGTCTCCCGGCCGCACCGGATGCGGCCAGTGCAGTTCCTCAATGTCGACCCCGATCATACCGTCGTCCGACCAGAAATCGCTTTCGACCAACATGCGCATGCTGAGGGCCGCGGTATGCCAGCCGCTGGCGGCCAGGCCGCGAAACACGGTCTTTTGAGCCGCCTGTTCGTCGAGGTGAAAGGGCTGCGGATCGAATTCGGCGGCAAAGCGTTTGATGCTCTCCCCATCCACCTGCAGCCGGCCTGAAGCAAATTTTTGGCCGATAGCCAGATCTTCCAGAAATGTTCGTGGCATGACGTATCCCTTCCGGCATCGGGCTCTTGACGGGCCGGCATCTTCGATACAAGAGAGGCGTTGTGAGTGATCTAACCCAGACCGGGAAAAAGCTGTTTGAGGCCATGGGCAATGAACTCCACTCCCATGGCCGCCATGATCAACCCCATCAGCCGGGTGACGATATTGATGCCGGTCCGGCCCAGCAGGTTGGTGATGGCCGGCGCCAATCGGAAGAGGCAGGCGGTCAGGCCGGCCAGCAGCACAATCGCCAGGATCATGTAGAGATAGTGCAGCATGGAAGTGTAGCGCTGGGCATAGAGGACAACCGTGCTGATCGCCCCCGGACCGGCCAGCAGCGGCGTGCCCAGGGGGACCACGGCCACGCTGTCCCGTTCGGCCGAGTCCAACTCCTCTTCCTTGGTCTGCTTGACGTTGCTCATTTTGGCGTTGAGCATGGAAATGGCCATCAACAGGATGAGGATGCCGCCCCCCACCCGGAATGAATCGATCGAGATCCCGAAAAACCGCAGGATGGCCTCGCCGCTGAACAGGACCACCACCAGGATGACGGCCATGGAAACGGCGGCCATGGTCCCGTTTTTCGTGCGGGCCGCGGCGGTCTGGTTCGCCGTCATGTTGATGAACAGCGGTAGGGTGCCCACCGGGTTGGCTACGGCCAACAGGGTGATGAAAAACTTGAAATATTCGTTGATCGTTCCCGTTTCCATGGGCAGCGTCACCGCTTCGTTGCCGGCTCGTCCAATTCGGCCAGCAGCGACAGTTCGATCTCGCACCGGGCCATTTCCGTCCTGTTGCCGTCCACCTCGGCAATCGCCAGATCCTGCTCAATCGCCTCCCGGAGCAGTTGCTTGGGGTCCATCCGCATTTCCTCGGGAAAACCCGATAGTTCATCGCGCAGGATGGCCAAGCGCCGCTGCAAATTCTCTCGAAGTTGTTGTTCTTCCATGTTCCATCCACTGTATTGCGCACCGAGTTCCGATGCTGTTGTCCGGCCGGGTTCGCGCCTTCTCGCGGCCGGGCCGGCCGCCGCCCAGGCCGCCGACGTTGCCGGGATCACCCTACCCTGCTCCGCAGGTTCAAGCCAGTCTCTTTTTGCCGGCCTTCTGTCCAGAGGCGGACAGCGATAGATTCAACCGAAAGGATACGGCAACTCACCGAACAAACGGCATTTTGTTCGCGTTTCCGGAAAAGACTGCCGTGTACGACAACGCCGATTCAAGCCGACACCGAAACAAACCGTTTCATTTCACCGCATTATGGTAATGTACAAAAATATACGTATACAGGCCCGCCCTTTGCTTCTTCTTTTTCCAGATGTCTTCACCTTTCCCTTTTTACCTCAGCCACAGGAGCAACATCCATGAAAAATCTCTTGTTAGGATTGATCGTCATCGGCTTGTCAAGCGGCCTGGCCAACGAGGCGCAAGCCAATTTGATCGTCAATGGCAGCTTTGAGCAAAATATCGTATCCCCGGGCAATTGGAGCGTTTTCCCCAGCATCGACGGCTGGACCGCGACCTCGGGCCCCGGCATTGAAATCCAGAACAATGTCGCCGGCTCGCCCTATGACGGCATGCAATTCGTCGAGCTCGACAGCCACGGCAACAGCGCCATGGCACAAAACGTCTCCACCGACTCGGGCCAGCTCTATCTCCTTGAATTCGCCTATTCTCCACGACCGGGTATTGGCAGCGGCTCCAACCTTGTCGATGTCTTTTGGAACGGCATTTCCCTGACCGGCAATGTCGGCATCACCGCCGACGGGGCAAACGACACCCTGTGGTCCCTGATCCAGTTCCAGGTAACCGGCACGGGAGCGGACATCCTGAGCTTTGCCGCCCTGGGAATCAGCGATAGTTTCGGCGGTTACCTCGACCGCGTCAACCTCGACCGCGTTGAGCGGGGCATTGATCCGGTCCCGGAACCGGCCACCCTGCTCCTGTTCGCCACCGGACTCGCCGGCCTGGCAGGTTCGGCTCGGCGGAAAAAATAACCGATCGATTCCACAATTTCGGAAAGGGGGCGGAGCCGCATGGCTCCGCCCCCTTTTTTTGAACGACGACTCGATGCCCATAAGGCCCGAGGCAACCCGATGCCGGTCCGGCGCGCCGGGTGCTACTTCGTCTCGTAGCAGGCCAGGATTTCGCCAAAATACAGGGTATGATAGTCCTTTTTCGGATACAGGCCTTCCAGGGCGTCGGCGAGCAAGGTGGAATCCATGGCGGATTTATAGACCACGGTACATTCGTAATGGATCCCTGCAATATCGACGATGGGCGACGCCACCGCTTTCGCTTCCTTGACGGACAAGCCGCAGGCCTGCAGCTTGTCGACATCCCGGCCCGATTTGGTGCCGCAGAAGGCCAGGGCCTTGCTGTGGGCGGCATCGAACGGGATGGTCACGGTGAAGTTGTCGGTCCGTTCCATCAGGGTGAAGGTATGGCGCGAATCCCTGACCGCGACCATCAGCACCGGCCGCTGCCAGATGTAGCCGATGGTGGCCCAGCCGATGGTCATGGTGTTGATCGCCCCATCGGCCCGGACCGTCAGAAAGGCCCCCTTCTTGATCCGCTCCATCAAAGTGTCGATTTGTTCCAGATAGTTCCTGTTGTGCATAGCCATGCCTCCTCGTTTTGACATCGGATCGTGGTGTTGGCCCGCAAGGCCGGTCGGTTGGCCGGTCCTGGCTTTGGGGCCGCTTATTTTTGCGGTTCGTTCATGAAGCGGTCCGGTGCCGAACCGCCGGCCAACCGAATATCCGGCGGATATCGTCAGGAGCGGCGGGGAAAAAAGAGCAAACGAAAGGCATTCCACCCGTCCTCCCCACTTTCCACGGCAATCTTGCCGCCATGCAGCGCCACGATCCGCTTGACAATGGCCAGCCCGAGGCCGACCCCGCCGTGCGCCGCCGAACGCGATTTTTCACACCGGTAGAACTGGTCGAAGATCCTGTCCCGGTCGGCCTGGTCGATGAACGGTCCGGTGTTGGCGACCGTCAATATGGTTTCCCCCGAGTCGCCGGTTGCCAGCTGGCAGCGGATCTCGCCTCCCCGGTGGTTGTAGCGCACCGCATTGTCCAGAAGATTGATTGCGACCCGGCGCATTTTCTCCCGGTCGCCCGCAAACAGATGCACGCCGTCGAAACAGCAGACGAGCCGGATCTCCTGCTCATACAGCAGCGCGTCGAACTCCTGGGTCACCGAGAAAAAGAGTTCGGTCAGGGAAAACAATTCCCGCACCAGACCATCGCGCAGCTCCAGACGGGAGAGATCGAGCAGGTTCTTGATCAACAGGCCGATCCGGGCCAGGGCCCGCTCCTGGGCCAGTAATTTCTCCTGGACCGGGGCGGGCAAATGCTCATACTGCAAGGTCTCCTCCACCGACAGGCGCAACAGGGTGACCGGCGTCTTCAGCTCGTGGGCGGCGTTGGCGATGAATTCCTTCTGGCGGCGGAAAGAATGCTGGAGCCGGTTGAACATCGCATTGAGCGAGGCGATCAACTGATCGATTTCATCGTGGTTGTCGGTCAAGGGAATGCGTTTTTCCAGGGTCCTGGCCGTGATCTCCCTGGTCAGGCGGTTGATCTTGCGAATCGGATGCAGGATTTTTCCGGCCACCAGATAGCTGACCCCAATCAGAATCAGGGTCGAGACCAAGAGGGCTGAGCCGATCACCAAGACCGACTCGATCGATTCGCCGACCAGGTTTTCCACCGGCCGGGCCACGTGCACCTGATAGATGGCCCCGTCGACCGGCACGATGAACACCCGGTTCCAGAAACCGGCGGGTTGGTCGTCCTCCTCGGCGTAAAACTGGTTGAGGGGGATATCGGTCGGGATGAGATAGCCCTGGTCCCACATTTTCTTGGGCAGGTTGATCTTGCGCGCCAGCTCGGAGGCGAACAGCAGCCGGCCATTTGCATCGTACACCTTGGTCCAGTAGAGGCGGGAAAACAATTCCAGGGTCGCAAGGTGCAGCTCGCCGGCTGCCTGTTCCCGTCCCATCTCGTTGGCCATGGTCTGGGCGCGGAGTTCCAGCTCCTGGTCGAGAAATTCATAGGGCGTTTCCAGGCCCCACAGAAACACGATCACGGACAGTACCGCCGTGGAGACCAGCCCCGCCAGGCTGGCCCACAGGGTGATGCGGGTGCGGATTTTCATGCCTGCCCGTCCCGGATCATGTAGCCGACGCCGCGAACGGTGACGATGATTCGCCCGGCCTGGTCGTCGAGTTTTTTGCGCAAATTTTTAATATGCACGTCGATATTGTTGGACATGGTGAAGGGATCGAAGGCTTCGCCCCATACGTGCTCGGCGAGGTTAAACCGGGAAACGGCCCGGTTGCAGTTGTAGAGCAGGAATTCGAGCACCGAGAACTCCTTGGGGGTGAGCACCACCGGCTCGTTGTCGAGGGTAACGTTTCTGGTGTTGGTATCGAGGCGGATGGTGCCGACCGCCAGATACGGGCTGGCCTTGTCGTGGCTGCGGCGGAGTAGGGCCCGGATGCGGGCCAGAAGTTCGGCCATGGAAAACGGTTTGTGCAGATAATCGTCGGCCCCCAGGTCGAGCCCCTTGACCCGATTGGCCACCTCGCCCTTGGCGGTCAGCATCAGGACCGGGGTGGCGATCCCTTCGGCGCGCAATTCGGCCAGCACGGCAAAGCCGTCCTTTTCCGGCAGCATAATGTCGAGCACGATCAAATCGTACGGCTCGGTACATATCAGCTCCAGGGCCGCGGCGCCGTCGCCGGCGATATCGACGGTGTAGCGCTGCTGCCGCAAGGTTTGGGCGATCTGCGCGGCCAGTTCCGGTTCGTCGTCCACGATCAATACCCGCATCCCATCCTCTTCCGCCTGTTTTTGCGTTCGACCGCGCCGCCCTGCCGGCCGCGTCCGCCTCTTGTTCCCGCCATGCCCCCGGCACTGTCGGGACCCAAACGGGAAAACGTCAACAATACCGCCATCGCTTTCCGCCCGTTCATCATTTCTTCATCGAACCTGTGGTAATGGCTACCGTAGGCCACCGGCAACCACAGCGATCCAACCCCGCAAGGGGCAGCCTCGACCGGGTGCCAGGATACCCCTTCAAGCGCTGTTGGCACAAACAATTAATCGCAGCTTGCGATGCCAACGCTACTTGCAGCGTCACTTGAGCCGCCGTCCGGATTGCCATATTGCCGGCCATCGTCCCCAACTTTTACTCTTTGTGAGAAACCATGCAGCCCACCCTCTTCGCCCCACAGCAGCATGTTGCCCCGGCCCGCACCGCCTCGTTCCGTTCGTGGTGGCTGACCCTGCAAGCACACCGCCTCGCCCCCCTGGTTGCCATCGGGGCCAGCTACCTGTTGGTCTCTTTTTTTCTGAGGCTGGTCCTGGCGGCGGCCTTTGGCCTGAACGACGGCATGCGGCCCATACTCCTTGCGCCGACGATCCTGTTGGGATTGATCAACGACAGCATCACATTAAGCTATTTGCTGGTTCCCGCATATCTCTTTCTAACTTTCATGCCCATCAGGATATATCAATCCCTGGCAGGACGGACCATGATAGCGGCAATGGGTTGGCTCTCGTTCTTCGGCATACCCTACATCGCGGTCATTCAATATTATTTTTTCAAAGAATTCTCGTCAAGATTCAATCTGGTCTCTGTCGATTACTTGATTTATCCCCACGAGGTTTTTGTCAATATCTATCAAACCCACCATGTGGTCTCGACATTTTTCATTGTCTTTGCATATGCGACAATCTTGATGTTCTTTTGCTGGAAATTGTTCACCCCGGTTGCCGGCATTCCCGTTCCAATGAAGCAAAGGATTCGATCAACGCTGATATATGCCTTGGCAATCATGGTACTCTCCAGTCTTTTTTCCACCCACAGCCTCGATTTTTCCTCCAATCGGCTTGTCAATGAAATCGCCGCCGATGGCATCAGCAGCTTTTTCGAAGCCCTGCACACCAACAACCTCGACTACACCGCCTATTATCGCACCGGCGACGAGCGGTCCCTGTCCCATCTCCTGACCGGCACCCTGGCCAGAGATACAAGTCGCTCGCAACCGGCCCCCTCCACCTTCAACCGGGTGGCCACCGGCAATCCGCAGGGTCTGGGCAAGTTGAACGTGGTGGTGATCGTCGAGGAATCCCTGGGGTGCGAGCATGTCGATACCTGCAAACGCGGACTGGATATCGATGCCGCCGTTGCCGCCTCCGCCGCCTTGACCCCCAACCTCGACCGGCTTGCCCGCCAGGGCCTTTTCTTCAACCGGGCCTATGCCACCGGCACCAGGACGGTACGGGGCCTGGAAGCCATCACCACCTCCTTTCCGCCCATCCCCAGCGAATCGATCATCAAGCGGCCGGGGAGCGATCATATCGCCTCCTGGGGGAAAGTCATGCGGGAACAGGGGTATCAAACCAGTTTCCTGTATGGGGGCTACAGCCTGTTCGACAACATGGGTGAGTTTTACGGCAGCAACGATTTTGCGGTCAAGGACCGCAACGATATCGACAATCCCCGTTTCGGCAATATATGGGGCGTCTCGGACCAGGATCTCTTCGCTTTTGCCAAGCGCTATTTCGACGCGGCCTCGGCCGCTAACGCGCCCTTCTTCTCCATCATCATGACCACGTCCAACCATTCCCCCTACACCTTTCCCGAAGGTATCGAGGGCGTGCGCGCCAAGGGCGGCAACCGGTTCGACGGCGTGCGCTACGCGGACTACGCTCTGGGAGAATTTTTTCGACAGATCGAATCCGCCCCCTGGTACAAGCAGACCCTGTTCGTGGTGGTCGCCGACCACGGCGCCCGGGTATACGGCAGCGAAAAAATACCGCTGCCCAGCTACGAGATTCCGCTGTTGATCATGGCGCCGGGCCGATTGGCGCCACGGCAGATCGCCACCCCGATCAGCCAGATGGATATTGCGCCGACCGTCATGGGACTGCTCGGGCTCCCCTATTCGGCGCCGTTCTTCGGCCAGGACGTCCTGGCCGAAGGCAACGACGCCGCCAAGGTGTTGCTGTTCAACCACAATCACGATGTGGCCCTGTATCAAAACGGCAGGTTGGCCGTCCTGGGGCTGCGCGATGCCGCCCACACCTACACCTATCGGCTGGGGGACGACAGCATGCGGGAGATCCCCCGGGACGAGGCCATGGTCGATCTGGCCACCGCTTATTACCAGACCGCCTACAACCTCTTTATCCACCATCGATACCTCTGACCTTCCCCGCCCAACCGCGCCGAGGCCCCAGCCATGAAGATATCGCAAACGACCCTGCACCTTGCCGCCTCCATCCTTTTGGTCGCGCTGTACAACACCACCTTTTTCCGCCATGTGCTGGCGGTCTACCCGCCAACCGCCGACAACGCCTTGTTCCTCGCTTCGCTGGCCATCGGCCTGGTGGCGGTGCTCATGCTGCTTTTGACCGTCATCGGCTGGCAACGCACCACCAAACCGGTCCTAAGCGTGCTGTTGGTGCTCGCCGCGGCCATCGCCTACTTCACCGACGACTACAATGTGGTGATCGACCACACCATGATCGCCAATATTGTCCAGACCAACGCCCGGGAAGCGTACGACCTGTTCAGCGTCAAGTTGCTGGTCTACCTACTGCTGCTGGGCATTGTGCCGGCGGGCGGTGTCTGGTGGCTGCGCCTGGCGCCGGCATCCTGGGAAAAGGAGTTGCTCACCAAGGCAAAAGTCACGGTGGTGTGCGTGGCCGCCGTCTTTGGCCTGCTTTTTCTCTCCAGCGACTTTTTCTTCTCCTTTTTCCGGGCGCACGAAGCCCTGCGGTACTACACCAATCCGACCTACTCCTTGTATTCACTCGGCAAATACCTCAAGAAAAACTATGCCGCCACCCGTGCCGCCGTCCGTCCCATCGGGACCGACGCCCGCATCCCGGCCACTACTGGCGGCCGCAAATTGGTGATCCTGGTGGTGGGCGAGGCGGCCCGGGCGGATCGTTTCTCGCTCAACGGCTATGCCCGTCCGACCAACCCGCTGTTGCAGCAAGAGCAGGTCGTCTCGTTTGCGAACATGTACTCGAGCGGCACCGCCACCGCCTTTTCGGTGCCATGCATGTTTTCCCCCTACCCGCGTGAACAGTGTAACGAGCAAAAAGCAGTGGCCACCGAAAACCTGCTCGACGTGCTGCAGCGCGCCGGGGTCCATGTGCTGTGGCGGGAGAACAATTCGGATTCCAAGGGCGTGGCCTTGCGGGTGCCCTACCAGGATTTCAGACGGCCGGGCCTCAACCCCATGTGCGAGGGCGAATGTCGGGACGAAGGCATGCTGGCGGGATTGCAGGAGTATATCGATGCCCAGAAACAAGGGGATATCGCGATTGTCCTGCATCAGATGGGCAACCACGGCCCGGCCTATTACAAACGGTATCCATCCGGGTTCGACCGGTTCACCCCGGTCTGTGCCACCAACCAGCTCAACGAATGTACCACGGAGGAAGTTGGCAACGCCTATGACAACGCCATTCTCTATACCGATGCCTTTCTGGCCAAGACGATTGCCCTGTTGAAAAAAAACGACCAGCGGTTCGAGACGGCGATGATCTACATGAGCGACCACGGGGAATCGCTCGGGGAATACGGCCTCTATCTGCACGGCCTGCCCTATGCCATGGCCCCGGACAGCCAGAAGCACGTTGCCTCGATCTTCTGGTTTGACGACCGATTCGGGATCGACCGGCAGGCCCTGCAGGCCAAGGCCGCCGAGCGGCTCTCCCACGACAACCTCTTCCACACCGTGTTGGGCCTCTTCGCCGTGCAGACCTCGGTCTACGACCCGAGTCTCGATATCACCAACAATGTCCTTGCCCATCGAACGCCGCCAAGGCCGCTTCCACCCGGGCAAGGCGGCCAGACACCGCCGGACCGACGAGGCGCCCAGCCCCATGGACCGGAAGAATCCGGCTTTGCCAGCTATAAAAAACAACTGGCCCAAGTCCTGCCCGTCTGGCTGCTGCTCCACCTGGAGGAAGGAACCAGGCGGTAAGGCCGTCGCCCCCCTCCGGCCCGTGCCATTGCCCAAGCAAACGCCATGCGAGGGCAAGCGCGGAACCCGGCTGCAACAACAGGCCCTGCCGCCCAAAGAAAAATTTTTCGCGGCGCTGCACTTGCTGCCATTCGGCGTATCATGGCTTGTCATGGGTTTGCCGCGGTAGTTCGGCAAGGTGGCGGGGCAAAGACAAAAGCCCCCTTGGAACGCGGGTTCCAAGGGGGCCTGGCGGTGTTCGTTACCCAGCGAAAAAAGATTTCGCCAAGGATCCTGAAATAATGACGCTTCTTGCCCGGAACGGCAAAGGGCCGGGCAACGGCAGGTCCGCAGGCGCCGCCGTCCCGGTTATCGCCATCAAGCCATATTCAAGCTACCATCTGTAGACGATGCCGACCCGCGCATCCCATCCTTCGCGGTTGCCGTCGCCGCCCAACGAATGCGTATAGCCACCGGTGGCAAAGAGGCTGAGCTTGTCGCCGACCTGGCCGGACACCCCCAGCCCGATCTCGCCCCATTGGTTGTCGGAGCGGGATTTCACCTGGGCCGGGTTGCTCCCGTTGAGCGCGCTGACCGTCAGGTCGCTGTCGCCGGAAAACTCCTTCCACAAATTGGTCCGCAGCCACACCGACTGTTCACGGGATTTGTCCGCGTCCCCCCGGTTCCAGGTCCTGGCCAGGCGCAACCCCACCCGGCCGCGCAGGGAGCTGCCGTCGTCAAAGGAAAAATTGCCGTAGCGATCCTTGGTGTCGTTGAAAAGCACGTTTTGGAAGGCGATCTGGGCCTGCGGCTCCAGGGTGTAGCCCTCCCCAGGTCAAAGGCGTAGCCGCCTTCCAGCGAGGCCAGAAAACCGTAGCCATCGGCGTCCATCCTCTCGCCCAGGTTCGACCGGCTCCGCGCATCGTAAACCGTCCCCTGGACCACTGCGTCGCTGTACCAGCCCCTGGCGTCGGCGGAACTGTAATGGGTCCAGTAGCCGCCCACGGTGTAGCCGTCCAGATCGGCGGTGCCGGCCTTAGAGGGCGCGCAGGTCGATCTTGTTGTCGTAGAAGGTGCTGCCGTTGGCCTGGTCCGTGAGCCGCTGCGAGGTCAAGGCGTTGACCGATCTCGGGCCCGGCGCGAATTCCAGCCACCAAACGCCTTCGGCCACTGCCGCGCCCGGCGGGACCGCATCGGTCACCGTCAGCACGAACGCGACTTCGCCGCAGTCGTTTGTTGCCAGCACCGGCTGGCCGTCGGCCAAACCGCGCGACGCGGCCTCTGCCGGGTGGACTTGCAGCCGCATGCCGCGCTGTTTTGCGCGCAGGTCGTCCCGCTCGTAGAAAGAGGCGTTCAGGGCAAAAGGGGAAGGCGCGCTCACAAGCTGCAACGGCAGCCGGTCGCCGGCGCTGTGGGGCGGCAGATAGCGAGGAAGCGGTTCCGCCTCCCGCGCATTGAAAATTTCAATCGTTCCGGAAGGGGTACCGAAACGCTCGGGCGGCCAGGGAAGCCGCTGCAGTTCCACCCCGATGCCGGCGGCAAGACGGCCTGCGTCGATGCCTTCCCGCAGGGGTGTCGGGGCGACCAGGAGTCGGTCGATCAATGTATCCGCGCTCTGGCGGAAAAAAGGGTCCTGCAGGCCCAACTCTTGCGCCAGGGCGGTGAAAACGTCCCAATTCGAGCGGCTTTCACCCACTGCGGGGATGGCCGGCCAAACCCGTTGCAGGCAATAGCTTCCGTAAGACAGGTAGATATCGGCATGCTCCAGAGACGAGGTCGCGGGCAGGACGAGGTCGGCGTACCGGGCGGTGTCGGTCATGAAACGTTCGTGGACCACGGTGAACAGGTCGTCCCGCGCCAACCCCCGCAACACCGCATTCTGGTCCGGAGCCACTGCGGCGGGATTCGAGTGATAGACATACAGCGCCATGATCCGCGGCCGGTCGAGCTCGTTTAAGGCCTGTCCCAGCCGGTTCATGTTGACGATCCGGGTGGGGGTGGCCATGAAATCCTCCCTGAGCACCTCGACCAAGGCAAAGGCGCTGCCGGTGGAAATTCCGCCCAACAGACCGGCATGCCGCTTGCCGTAGGCACCGACGAAGGCCGGCAAGATGGCGATGGTCCGCACCGTCATGGCACCGTTGCCGTAACGGGAGAGCCCGCTACCCAACCGAATGAACGGTGCCCGCGCCCGGGCGTATTCCCGCGCCATCCGTTCGACGGTCGGTGCCGGTATGCCCGTCAATTCGGCGGTGCGCTCCGGGGTATGCTCCGGGAGGATCGTCCGGGCCAGTTCCGGATAGCCGGTGGTCTTTCTCCGCAGAAAATCGAGATCGACCAGCCCTTCTCGCGCAAGCACATGCATCAGGCCGAGTGCCAAGGCCCCGTCGGTGCCGGACTTGACCAGGAAGACCTCGTCGACGCTCGGTGCGGTATGGTTGCGGTAGGTGTCGATCAGCCAGACCCGGGCACCCGCCCGTCGGGCCTTCTTGACCCGCTCGAGGAAGTGGATGCTGGTCGCGGCGGCATTGATGCCCCACAGGATGACCAGATCGCTCTTGAGCACCTCGTCGGGATGCGGCGCGGGCGTGTTGCCCAGAACGGACTGCAGGCCGGCGGCTTTTGCCGACGAACAAATGGTGCGTTCGAGCCGGGAGGCCCCCAGGGCATGGAACAGGGGATGGCCGGCGTTACGCTGGACCAGCCCCATGGTTCCGGCATAGGAGTACGGCAAAATCGCCTCGGCCCCATGCGTGGATTCGATGGCCCGCCATCGGTCCGCAACGATGCAAAGCGCCTCCTGCCAGCGTATTTCCCGGAAGGCGCCCGCCCCCTTGGGCCCGTTGCGCAAGAGCGGCTTGAGCAGCCGCCGGGGCGAATGGACGGTTTGTTCGTAGTGGAACATTTTCGGGCAGAGCCTGGCACCGGAATAGGGATGTTCCGGGTCGCCGCTGACGCGAATGGCGCGGCCATCTTCCCGTTCGATCAACAGGCCGCAGGTATCGGGACAATCGTACGGACAGGCGGAGCGGACAATGGTCGACATGGGGCTCTCCGAAGATGGTGGCAGAGGACGGGGATGGGATGGCCCGATATTACCCCGGACACCGCGAGGCACAAACGCCGCGGCAGATTCCAGCGAGCCACAGCTTGATCTATAATGGCTGGGGAGGCAAGCGGCAAACACGCGCCTTGCCCGCGCAAGGATGCAATTGCGGATTGCGATGCGTCTCAAGCAATGGGCGGCGAGAAAGGAGCCCGTGCGATCGTCTCGTTGTTGTTTGATTCCACCTGCCCCGGGTGGTAGGGTTGGCAGCGGGAAGATTCAAGACCGGAACACGAATCGACAGCCAACCGGAGGTGCGCTTTCATTGCAATTCCCATCGCGGCGATCATGCCGCTGCCATTGGTGGTCAGCCTCCTATACGCAGTGGGCCACCCGATAGCTCGCCGGAAAAGAGCGCCATTTGCCCAAAAAGGCAGCGCCGCATATGTCTTTCTGCGCCTGACGGTCGTCGTGCTCGGCTTGCCGCTTTTTCTCGTCGGGGGCAGTGCCCCGCCGCTGACCTTGCTCAGTTTCGCCTGCATGCCGCATCTGTCCGTGCCTGTCGCGGTCGTGGAATTGAGCATCCTCCCTTTCACCATCGGCGCGATCATCTATTGCGGACTGCGCCTCCTGTTCCGGCTGACGCGTGGTCACATCGGGCAATATCTCGATTATGGCGTCACAATCTACTATGTCTCCATGACCATTGTAGCCGTCTACGGATTCTTGGTGGCGACGATGGCCATCCTGTGAGGGGCGCAAGGCAGGAGATGTCTTTTTGCAGCGCAAACGATGCGTCTGTCCGCGCTCACCTCCCGATGTGACGAAAATGCCGAGCCATGCCTCCATTTTTCCTGCAGCTGGCGTATTTCGTAACCTTGTCGATGAGCTCGTCGACATTGATCGGCTTGCCGATATGATCGACCATACCGGCGGCCTTGCAGGTCTCGACATCCTCTTGAAAGGCATCCGCCGTCATGGCGACTATCGGCACCTCTGTCGCCCAGGCGCTGCCGAGCGCGCGGATTCGCTGCGTTGCCTCCAGTCCGCCCATAAGAGGCATCTGCAGATCCATCAATACCAGATCGTACTTGTCAGGGTTTTCTTGAAACATCCGAACTGCCTCTTGACCATTCGTTGCGCAGTCGATAGCAATGCCCGTACCACTCAAGAGCTCAATCGCAATCTCTCTGTTCAACTCAATATCCTCGACCAAAAGCAGGCAGTTCCCCTCCAAACATCGTTCACCGCCTTGACAATCTTTTGCAGAAAATTCCCCAGAAGCATCCCTGATCGCAATAAATTCATTCAGGTAATTGAATATCGACGATTGGAACAAAGGTTTTTGTATAAATTTATCGATTCCAGCATCACTGGCTTCTTTTAAAATATCGTCACCATCCGAAATCGGCACCATAATCACATTAAATGAATTTTTATTAATTTTATTCATTTCTGTAATCGTCTCGATTCCATTCATTTCATCCATTGTGTAATCTGCAAAGATGATATCATATGGACTTCCACATTCTACCGATTTCCTTGCCATACACACAGCATCGCGCCCATTGGTTGCAACGTCGCAATGCACACCAAATTTCAGCATGATACGGTTAATGCGATGGAGCGTATCTCGATCGTCGTCGACAACAAGTACATTTATGTCTCTATACAGAGATGTATTGCATTTTTTCCTGTATTCAGGAGCGTTGCCTTCAAGCTTGACCGTGAAGTAAAAACAACTCCCCTTGCCCGATTCACTGGTAACGCCTATCTCGCCATCCATCAGCTCAACGATTCTTTTGGAGATGGCAAGACCAAGCCCTGTCCCGCCAAAACGGCGAGTAATGCTGCTCTCGGCCTGCTCGAACGAGGTGAAAAGTTTGCCGATCTGCTCCTGGGAAATGCCGATGCCGGTATCGATGACCTCAAAGAGGATGGCGGATGCACCGCATTCCGGGTTCCGTTTAACGTTGAATTGAATACGGCCGCTGTCCGGCGTGAACTTGATGGCGTTCGACAGCAGATTGGTGAGAACCTGCGAGAGTCGGAGCTCGTCGCCAACCACCTCGTTCGGCACATCCGCGTCCATCGAAACCGACAAATCGAGCTTTTTCTCCGCCGCCTTGACCGCAATGACGCTGCAGATGTTTTTGAGCATGTTTTCGAGGTCGAACGGTTCTTCCACTGTCTCCAGCTTGTTCGCCTCTATCTTGGCCATGTCCAGAATGTCATTGATCAAGCCGAGCAAGTGATTCGAAGCGCCATCGATCTTGTCGAGGCAATACCGCATTTTTTCCGTATCTTGCGCCGCCTGGGCAATTTTCGTCATACCGATAATGGCGTTCATCGGGGTTCTGATCTCATGACTCATGCGGGAAAGGAATTCACTTTTGGCCCGGCTCCCCTCTTCCACCTGCTTGATGGCAAGCTCCAGTCGCTCCTGATTCTCCTTGCTCTCGGTGATATCGTCGTACACCCCTAGCAGAATGGCCGGGGACTCGTCGCCGCCCGTGACCAGCGTTTTATTGACGGACAACCAGCGCGGCTCCCCCTTGGGCAACACGACGCACTCCTCGGACGACAGGCTTTGCCCGGATTCAAACACCTTCTCGTCATTGCCAACGCACATGTCAGCCGTTTCCTGCGGGTATAATTCGTAGTCGCTTTTGCCGATCAGTTCGTCTGGACTATCCAGTCCGGCATCGCGGGCGCATTGCACATTCGCCCCTAGGTACCTCAATTGCCTGTCCTTCCAAAAAATACCGACAGGAGCCGAATCGATAACCGCGCGCAACATGCGCTGCGCTTTGGCCAAATCTCTTTCCGAGTCGATTTTTTCCGTGATATCCCGGATGATTGTAGCAACACCGATAAGTTCCTTTTTCTTGCCGTACACCGGAAAAATGGTCTGTTCTATCGGAATGACGCGCCCATCCCTGTGACGCAGATCGCCGTCGCTGCTGGTCCAGGAGCCTGTACGGATGGCGGTGGGAATGCCCACTTCCTTGACCAACCGGCTATATTCTTCGGAATGGACATTCTCAATGGGCAGCATGTCGTCATCGTCCGGCTGCTCATACCCCATCATCTTGTAGGCACCGGGGCTGTTGTAAATCACCCGCTGGTTCATGTCCGCCACACTGATGTAATCGCTGGAACTGGCCATAATCGCGAGCTGCCACTGATGCATGGTTTCCATTCTTTTTTCTTCACTAATGTCTTCCATGCTGGTGGCAAGAGCAATTATATTGCCATTGTCATCTCTTACCGGGAAGCTACGCTGACGCGTCGGAATTATTTTACCGTCTTTTGTGATTACAGAAGTCTCCCCTTTCCATTCCTCGCCCGAGATGAGCGCAGGAATGCATTCGTTCTTGACGATAGAAAGAACTTCTGGAGGATAAATGCAATCGAGTCCGAGTTTTAAAATTTCACTCGAAGATCTCTCAACGGATTCTTCCATGCTTTTATTGACAAATACCATATCGCTATTAAGTAATATGGCATGAAACATAGTTTTTGAAGACATTATGATCGATGAATGTAATTTTACCTGAGAATCTTTTATCATATTCATTCTATTCACTTCAAATTCTTCCATTTTGTCCACAATAACACATAATCTAGCAATGCTATTACCGCTCATACTTACAGCGCATTCATATATATCAAAATATTTATCATTTTTTTGGCTGTATATATTTTTAATTAAATTGTACCCACCACTATATTTTAATTTTTCAGCGCTCAAGCACCACTTGCACACGTCAACACTACCGTCAAACAAATGAAAACATTTTTTTTCTTTTACATTATACATGTACTTACTTGCAGATTTATTTATATATAAAATTCTACACGTATCAAAATCAGATATAAAAATAGGAATACCTATATCATCAAGCACAGAGACCAAATCAATCGACAAAGGAACACACATAGATTCGCTACTTTTCACCTGACAATCATCAATTGCAAACATCTTTATCCCTTACCGTTTCATGTAAAAAAATCTACTTAGTCCAGAAACAAAATTTCCGTAAAAATATGTACCAAACGTATTCGCCCAAACCGCCTTCAAGACAACATTGGTTTTAATATCGTATTTGTGCTATGTTCGAATCGAATATTCCCTCAATGGTATTCGTAGGTAATTTTCATTATTATACGGAGAGGCTTGACAATCAATGCGCGAAGCCGCAACTATTCGTTCTATAAATAGAACAATCGCATCGATATCGAGCAAGGAGAGCGCATGAGCCCCCTGTCCATGGACTTAAACGACCTCTACCTGTTTGCCCAAGTCGTTGAATATAAGAGTTTTACTTCGGCAGGAGAAATACTTGGCATTCCGAAGTCGCGCCTGTCCCGCCGCATCGCGCAACTTGAAGACCAATTCGGCATCCGACTCCTGCACAGGACGTCCCGTCGACTGAGGCCCACCGATGTTGGACTGTCGCTATACGAGCACTGCCGGGCAATGATCGCCGAAGCGCAGGCCGGAGAAGCCGTCGTTCATCGCCACCTGATCGAGCCGGCCGGCCTGGTACGCATCAGTCTTCCGGTAGTGCTCACGGAAATCGCGACCAGCCTGCAGACCATGCTGTCGCCACAATTCATGTGCCGTTATCCCAAAATTCGGATTGCCATCTCTGTCAGCAACAGGTGGATTGATCTGATCGAGGACAATTTCGACATCGCCATCATGGAACACGACGAACGGCAATACTCTTCGAGCGTTGTTCAGGTGGGCCTGGGAACGTTGCGCTGGGGCTTGGTGGCAACGCCGGAATACTTGGCACAGCGAGAAGCTTTCGACTGTCCGGATGCATTGAGCCGGGCCGACATGCTGATTTATGACGTGGCCCCGGAACAGAACACCGAGTTGCACCTGGAAGGATCGGGGAATTCCACGACGACGGTGACGGTCAACGCGCGACTGCAAAGCAGCAGCATTTTGCTGCTGAAAAAAGCGGCGATCGGCGGCCTTGGCATTGCTTGCCTGCCTTTGCGGGTATGCAAGGAGGAGATCGACGCAGGTTCCCTATGCGTTGTACTGCCGGATTGGAGCCCGAAAAAAGAACGACTGGTCATGAGGTTTCTGACGCGTCGCGGCCTGATGCCGGCGGTGCGGACGACAATCGATTCGCTGAAAGAAGATATTCCTCAAATCCTCACCGAACATGGCTACGTTTGATTGTCGTGAAGAGCGATTCCGGGCGGAGCAGGACACGTTCGAAATGGGCGGTCGATGAGCGACATCATTTCTGGGGCACGCGAATCTCACGGGATGCGGGAAACGGCAACGTGCGTAAAAAGCAGCTTAACAACGCTCTACTTTTTCTACTTTTATTTGACCACGTCGGGTTTCGTCGCAAACAACATCGCTCATGTCATGTCGCTTTTCCACTCGCTCTTTGAGACCAGGTACGCGTTTGCCGGATGAACCAAAAAATATGCCATGAGTGAACCTGTTAGCTACGGGTTATCTTCGTCATTTTGCAAAAGGCACGTATGAAAAAACATTTTTCATTCCAGCAAAAGGTACTGCTTCTGCTTGTGCTGTTGATGAACTTGCCGTTCTTGCTCACCGGATATATGGCGAAAAGCCTGATGGAAACCACAATAATGCGGGAAAAGGACTCAAAGTTACTGGCGCTGACGCACATCCTCGATGCGCGTCTGGATTCCGGTGGCTATGAGGCTATCCTGCGGCGGCACGGGGTGGAAAACGCCTCACGGGAAAAAAAGATAGCGGTATTGAACGAAGAACTGCGCAGTCTCACGGATGACGTGGCTTCCTCCACCCCAGGTCTGGGCGTCGGATACTATTCGAGGGATATAGACGCCATCCTTACCTACGGACCTTCTTCCTCTTTTGAGCAAGCCGTGGGTTTGGTCATCCCGCCGGATCATCCGGGCCGCATTGTGATGGATACCAATAAAGAGATGGTCAGGTCCGGCACCATGGTGCGCGGCGATATTTTAAACGCTATGCACCCCATCGTGCGCGACAACAAGGTCATCGGCTACATATGGGCCAATGAGCTGACCACGGACGTCATGACGCAACTGCGCACCATGGTCCGCAATCTTTTTCTGGCTATGTTATTGTGTTTCGCTTTGACGGTGTCTTTGCTGGTGGCGATGTCGCGCCGTACGGTCAGAGATGTGGACCGCATTATCCAGGGTGTGCGTTCTATGCGTTTCGATTTGGGACACCGCATCGAAAACATGGGCGGGGAACTCGGAGAAGTGGCCAACAACATCAACACCATGGCCGAAGACATCGATAAAGCCACCCAGGAAAGCAGGCGCGCCATGGCGGTGCTGCAAAGCGTGCTGGGCAACGTGGACGCCACGGTCTTTGTTTGTGACCCGGCCACCAAGCAGCTTGTTTATGTCAATGAGTATCTGCGCGACCTGCTTGCCGCCAAGGGGGTTCAGATCAAGGACCAGTCCTTGTGTCACGAAGTGTTGTACGGTCAAAAAGAACCCTGTGCGTTTTGCATCCATAGGCAATTGTACGAGCCGGATGGCGCCCCGAAGTTGACCCCGATGCGAAGAGAAATCCACATCCCGATTTTAGGCCGGGACTTTTTGGTGACGGATCGCCTGATTACCTGGCATGACGGCCGCTTGCTGCACATGGAGATGGGTACAGACATTACGGAGCGCAATGCCCTGGAGGCGGCCGAGGCTGCCAACCTGGCGCAGCGGGATTTCCTGTCTCGGATGAGCCACGAATTGCGCACGCCCATGAACGGTGTGCTGGGCATGACCCACCTGGCCATGCAGGCGAATCCGCCGCCGACCCAATTGAAATATCTTAAAAAAATTCAGTCTTCCGCGTCCCTGTTGCTGGGGCTCATCAACGATATTCTGGATTTTTCACGGATAGAGGCCGGCAAAATCACCATAGAGAAAGCGCCCTTTGAACTGCCGGTTCTTGTGGAAAATATCCGTGAATTGATCCTGCCGCGCACGCAGGAGCAACATCTTGATTTCAACATCACGTTGGACGATTCCGTCCCCAGGTATGCCGTTGGAGACGAACTTCGCCTGTCGCAAGTGCTCCTGAACATCCTGGGCAATGCCGCTAAATTTACCGCCAGCGGTTCTATCGGTTTACATATGAGCGCGACGCCTCTGCTGTCTGGAAATGTCCGTCTGCGTTGCACCGTGGAGGACACCGGCATTGGCATGACCAAAGAGCAGCAAGCCCATCTGTTCAAACCTTTTTCCCAGGCAGATATTTCCACCTCGCGCAAATTCGGCGGAACCGGCCTGGGGCTTTCCATCAGTAAGGCCCTGGTGGAGCTTATGGGCGGAACCATCATCGTGGTCAGCAAGCAGGGGCAGGGCAGTCAGTTTACGTTTGATGTGGAATTGGTGCCCCTGGATGAACTCCCCATCACACGGTCGGAGCTCTCCCGGCAGTGGGAACACGCCCGCTACGATGGTCTTCGCTTTTTGGTGGTGGAAGACAACAGCCTCAACCAGGAAATTGCCGTGGCCATTCTGGGAGAATTGGGCGCGAGGGTGGATGTGGCCGAGAATGGCGAAGAAGGCCTGCGTGCGTTCATGCGCGAAGAGTACGACATCATCCTCATGGATGTGCGCATGCCGATTATGGACGGAATGGAAGCCACGCGCCGCATCCGGGCCAGCGGCAAACACGATGCGTCCACTGTGCCGATTGTCGCCATGACGGCCAACGCGATGAACGAGGACCGCGTCGCCAGCAAAGAGGCTGGCATGAACGGACATGTGGCCAAACCCATTGATCTGAACGAATTGAAAAGCACCTTGTTTGAACTGCTCAACACCAAGCGTGACGATTCTGCCTTGGTTCAGCGGGAAGAGGACAAACCTGTCGTTCATGATGAAACATCATGAACGGAGGAAAGCCCATGCGTGATCGGCCCTGTTTTTTTCTCTTGCAGCAGTCTCAAGACTTCAGGAAGGTCTCGGTGGGTGGGCCACCGGCAGCTTTTTGTTTTCAACGGCTCAATGACTCAGCCCATGGTGCTCCCTGACTGACAGGTCCCTGTGCCGAATTGCCGTCCCGCTGATCAGCGGCGGCCGCCCTCGACGCCGAAAGAAAGGCCCTCTTGGAAGCGATAACGTTCCAAGAGGGCCTTCGTTTTGCGGACGCTGGACACGCATTCAAGCGGGCAGGCGGGCGAAAACGGAAAAGCCCCCTTGGAATTTGCGTTCCAAGGGGGCAGAGTCACATAAACAGGTTAAGTGCCTGAAAAATTATATTGGCGCGCCAGGAGGGATTCGAACCCCCGGCCCACGGCTTAGAAGGCCGTTGGCCTCTAAACACCCAATCAATTTTTATTTTTCATACGACTCTGCTACTTTCTGTTTAATGGGTTTCTTTTTTTTATTCAATAAAAAAGAACAAATTCTATCAAACAGGGGTAACATGGTGAAAATTCAAACATTACAAGACGCTTGGGATCTGTACGAAATGGCTATTTTGGCTTCATCAAAAAAAAGGAGTCAAGTTACAGAGACAGGCAGATGGAATCATTACATATTTCCAGAATTAGGCCACAAACTTATAAAAAATATAACAAGCTTCGATTATTTAATGTTGCGAAGGAAATTGGAAAAACAAAATTTGAGCCCTCAATCAGTGCATCATTGCCTCTCTCTCCTTCGAAGAGTTTTATTAAAATCAACAGAATGGGGTATTTGCAATGATTCAATACCTAGCTTCAAGGGGATAATGCCAAAGTTTGACAACAAACGACAAAGATATCTCACGAAAGAAGAGCTTGATAATCTTCTTTACACATTAAAAATCATAGATGAAACAAATAACTGGCACGATATAACGGCGTTTGCCGTCAATACCGGATTGAGAAGAGGAGAGATTTTCAATCTAAAATCAATTGATGTTAATTTAACTGACAAATTCGCCTCAGTCGTTGACACAAAATCGGGGAAAAATAGAATCGTTCCGTTGAACGATTTTGCAATTGATATAATTTCTAAAAAAATTATTCCTAAAAAAACAAATAGAAAGTTATTTGAAAACAAATCACCAAAAATATTTATCAATGCCGTAAAAAGATCTGGATTAAACAATGGCATTACAGATTTACGACAAAAGGTCGTGTTTCACACATTACGCCATACATTTGCCAGCTGGCTTGTTCAGGATGGGATACCAATTGCGCTGGTTGGACAATTACTTGGACACAGTAACATCAGCATGACTATGCGTTATGCGCACCTTGCACCATCTCAAGCACAACATGCCGTCGGACTCATAGCCGATAGACTGGCTGCCTAAAATAAAAAATAACAAAATCAAGTATAATTTATCAAAATTAACCGCAATTTATCAAAGTTTTAATAAAGACAAGCAAATTTAAGTAAAAATAGCCAAACAGTCACAAAAACAGATGAAACCAACCAACTTTAAACAAAAAAGTGCTGTCAATAGTTTGCTTGTTTTTCTTTGGAATAAAGGGCAGGATAGATGAAGTGCCGGTACGCGGCCTTCATATCCTGCCCCCTGGGAGCTGCTTATTCGCCAAGGCTCAACACGATTCCAGCTACGCCGAGTAATAAAAAAGGTGCCAGAATGCCTAGTCCAAACAAGAAAGTCCTTTATTCCTACCTGACACCGGAAGAATACGAACAGGTAAAAATCTCGGCACAACAGGCACGGCTGTCGCTTTCAACATTTGTCAAGCGGGTCTGCCTGGGGCAGGAGGTACGGTCGAAGGCCGATCAGCAAGCCACTCTGGCCGTGCTAAAGGCAAATGCCGACTTGGGCAGATTAGGCGGCCTGTTCAAGAAAGCCCTGAGTGACGGCAGCGCCGGGACGATGGCAACAGAATTGCGCCAGACTTTACGGCAGATTGAAAAGAGCCAAGCCGTGGTTACCCGAACGTGCCGGACGGTAGTGGAATTGCTCAAGAAAGGGAGTAGGCAATGATTGAATCGTACGATACTGTGGATTACACCGTCAACACTACAATCATACCGTTTAGAATAGATATTAAGGTTCCTTTTGCCGAAAAAGAGGAAGCAAAAGAAGCCGGTATGCGTTGGGATGCAATAAAAAGAACGTGGTTCGCGCCGCCGGGCGCGGATATCGCCGTGTTTTTAAGATGGATGCACGACGCCAATATTTTCTCAGGGCAATATTACATCGCAAAAACACAAAAAAAATGTTGGTCCTGCAAAAAGGAAGTTCCTGTGTTTGCGATAATGATTTTATTTGGGTTAGTTTTTTCTAAAAAATATAGGGTTTCTTGAAAATTAAATACAGTAATCAGTGGCAAGCTCGCACATTAACTTGTTGATTTTATGTAAATATGTTATTGTCTTCATCGTTTTAATGGATTACCCAGCGACCTGATACCGATGGAGACCAACCCATGATCCAGCCCGGCTTTTTCGACCTGCAGGACCGATTGCACAAAATCGACAAGAACGGCGACCCGCTTGCCAAGATCAACGAGACGGTCAACTGGGAGCTGTTTCGTCCGGCGCTCGAAAAGGCCCGTGATAAGGGCCGGCAGTCTAATGTGGGGCCGAAGGGGTACGATGTTATTTTGCTGTTCAAGATTCTTATCCTGCAGTCGCTGTACAACCTGTCGGATGACGCAACCGAGTTTCAGATTCTCGACCGGCACTCTTTTGGTCGCTTTCTTGGTCTGCACATCAGTCAGAAGGTTCCGGACGCCACCACCATCTGGCGTTTTCGGGAAGACCTCGTCAGGGCCGGCATCGTGGAGGAGCTGTTTGCCACCTTTGACGCGCACCTTCGAGCCAATGGTTTCATGGCGATGAAAGGGCAGATCGTGGATGCCAGTATCGTGGGCGTACCCAAGCAGCGGAACAGCCGGGAAGAAAACGCCAGGATAAAAGAGGGCGACGTCCCGGAGGACTGGTCCGAGAACAAGCGGCGAAGGAAAGATGTGGATGCGCGCTGGACCAAGAAGAACGGCAAGTCTTTTTACGGCTACAAGAACCAC